>JACRDG010000113.1 GCA_016218715.1 Desulfomonile tiedjei
GTCCATTATCGGCGTCGAACCCATGGAATATTCACGGAAATTCTTGTGCTGCGGTTCGCCGTTGGGCGCAAATATGGACCAGGATGCGGGATACGAAATAACGCGCCAGAAGCTCGTTCATCTGCAGGAACGCGGAATCGAAGCCCTTTCGGTCATTTGCCCGTCATGTTTCGAGCAGTTCGACATGGGCCAGATCGTGCTCTCGCGCAAGGCCAAGGAAAAATTCAAGGTTCCGGCATTCTATTTGACACAGGTGGTGGGGCTCGCGTTGGGATTTACTCCCAAGCAATTGGGCTTGGACGTCCACAGGGTGAAATCGAAGAAACTGCTGGAGAGTATTCATCTATCTTAGCGACCGGCGGTCTCGATGTGCGGCCGGCTCAAACGGCCTTGGTGGGACAGGCCTCCGAGACTGTCTCAAAATTCCAAAACAGAGCCTCATCGTGCCACGAATTCTTCGGCTCCGGTGGGGGGCGGCGTCCCTGCCGCCCTTTATAAACGACCGGCAGGGAGAGACTGGCTCAACACCCCGAATCCGTGTTACGAATTCCTCGGCTCTGGATAGGGGTAGGAACGGCCGGTTGCCCGGCGCTCCCCCCTCCGAACCGTACGTGCGGATTTCCCGCATACGGCTCTCCGGTCGGTGGTTCACCGCCGAACGGATTGACAGGCCGCTGCATGGGCTGTGGATAATGAGAACAACCCGTGTTCGGCAAAGAAAGCATTGGGCCAACGCTGATGGTCGGCGCCACGGCCTCGACCCTGACCGCCGCGACGTTTGCGGAGTAGGCTGCGCAAGCGCATGCGAACCCAGCCGTCGAGAGAGCCAAAGGTAGTTTTGTAGCTGTGTTTGAAGTAGCCAAACCAACCAACCACAGACCGGTTCACATCAGAGATGATCGCCTCAAGGCTCAATCCGTTGGTGCGCTTGGTGAGGCTCCGGATCTTGTCTTTGAACTTGCGCAGGCTTTTCTTACGAGGCCAATGATAACCGCGCTCGAAGTGATAACCCAGGAAGTCAAAGCCACCTCGTTGCGAGGCGTCCACAATATGGGTCTTGTCCGGATGAAGCACGAGGGCGACCGATGTCGTCCAACTCCGCACCATCGCAAGCGCGCGATGGGCCTCTGCCTCACTACGACACAAAAGAACGAAATCGTCGGCATAGCGGACCATTTCGATACCGGCTTCCGCCATCAAATGGTCCAACGGGTTCAGGTAAATATTGGACAGCAGCGGACTGATGACGGCACCTTGAGGGGTCCCCTCTTTGGTGGGGGTCCAGTCCTTAACTGTATCCAAGACCTGCTGCGTCAGGTATGCCTTCAAAAGGCCCAATACCCGGCTATCCGCAATCTTCCGTTCGATCAACCTCAACAATCGGTCGTGAGGTATGGTGTCGAAGTAGGATTTAAGGTCCGCATCTACAACGAAAATATACCCTGCACGCAGCAACTTATCTACCCGGCGCAACGCATCTTTGCAACCGCGTCCCGGACGAAACCCATAGCTCTGAGGAGCAAAGTCCCGCTCGAAGATCGGTTCGATTACGTTGCGCACAGCTGCCTGCACCACCCGGTCGCCAACTGTCGGTATACCCAGGGGCCGTTTTTCGGAACTTCCCGGCTTCGGTATCCAGACCCTCCTAATCCCAGCAGGCCGGTACGTACCGGTCTGCAACGATGCGGTCAGGTCGGCCAGATTGTCGTCCAGGTGTTTCTCGAACATCTCGATGGTCTGGTGATCTACCCCGGCACTTCCTTTGTTTGCTCGGACAGTTTCAAAGGAAGCCCGAAGGTTCGAGGTGAGGTAGACCTTATCCATCAGGCTGTACCATTTGCCGCCTTTCACCCCCTCTTCGAGGGCCGTCAACATGCGTTCCGTCCAGACATGCGGTTCGACCCAAGGCCATCGGCCCCGGACCTCTCCGACGGTTTTAGCCCCATGGGCAATCGTGGTCGGGTTTTGGTCCGACTGTCCATCTTTCACGCATCCACCTCCCTGCCTCCCTTTGCTCTGCGCCCATTACGACGTTTCAACGCTACTATGGAGGCTCTGACTCCTGTGCGATGTCGGAACGACGTACTAAATGGACATTCCGCCTCATTCAATCGTACAGGTCTCCCTGCTTTACGTACTCCACCTTCAGACCATTCCGTCCCCAACCACCGCATGATCCTCGTCGTCGCTTTCTCACGCTACGTGCTATCGCTCAGCGCGATCGATTTCCCTGTAGCTTTTCGGTTGTCCTTCCGGGCTTACTTCCCTCAAGGGTCTAGGCTTCGCCATTTCCCAGCAGGCTCGCCGGAGCCATACGGCCGAAACGGGTTCGTCATCCTACGGACTGGTCGTTCACCTCCTGTTGCTCTCCACCCCGCCTCGCGGCGACGCAGTTACAGTCGGTTACAGGTCTGTAGCGCGGACCTGAAGTGGACTTTCACCTCTCTGATAAAGTACGCTCGCAGGCGCACTGGGAGCCGGCGTCCCTGCCGGCTCATTTCAAGACCTGAACCGAGCCCGGCAACCACCTGTGGTCATGGAGTAGCACGATTTGTCGGCTGAAATAATTCTGAGACACTTTCTCCCTGCCGGTCCAGCTCATGTTACCCCCTCGGGAGCGCATTGGAATTAGAACGGCCGGAATACGGAGGTCGGCATGATCCAAAGGATCGTCGAGCTTTTTCCTCCCGGAATCGGAATGTGGATAATTGTTCTCGCTCCCCTCGTGCTGGTCAGCCTGATGGCGTTTTTCGTAGCGAGGAGGTACCGAGATCCCGGCTCCCAAGATAACGTGCGCCCCTCTCCGCTGGATGTCCTGCGAGTCATTCACTCACGGGAACCGTCCCCGCTCGACTCCGAGGCAATCGCAGGAAAGAA
>JACRDG010000111.1 GCA_016218715.1 Desulfomonile tiedjei
CCACGACACCCCATACTGACGCGCCAGCAACTCGTACATCTTGCGCACGCGTGCTCCTTCAACTCCTCGGAGTTGATCGACACTTCGCCGGGCAGGCGCCTCTTCCTTGAAGCGCATTGCGTACATTTTCCGGACGACTTTAAGACGGGCATCGTCGTCCAAGGCAAGCTTGGCCTGATAGAGTAAGCGGTCGGCTCTAGCCCCTCCCGGCTGGCCCGAGGCATAGAGACGGACGCCCGCTTCTCCCACCCAGACCAACAGGCATCCAACCCTCGAAGCGAGCGTGACCGCTGCATGAGAGACACGAGTCCCAGGCTCGAGCATCAAGCAGGCGACAGACCCAACCGGTATATGGGTCCGTATCCCGGCCTTGTCCACCATCACAAACGCCCCGTCGAGAACGTCGAGCTGGCCGCGTTCCACGAACAGCACCGAAACCCGTTCCTTCATGGCGATCGGCTTTAGGGGAGGCAAGATGGGTTCCATGAGATCAACCCCTCGCAAGGGACAAAAGTCCACAGCCGAATGCCTTGGCCGGACCGATTCCCTTCCGGATCAGACAGACAAATGTTTCCGGCTCCCGTACAGCCAGTATTCCCTGAAAAATCACGGGCTGGATCTTGCCAAAGCGATCCTCCCTGTCTTTTCGGAAATAGAAGGGCGTCGTCCGGTCGACTATAAGAGTTTCGAGAGACGCACACTCGTCGAACTTGCGCTGGAGCCAACGCCGGTGATCCTCGTCCCGGATCAGTGGAACTCTGCACTTTTTCGGCTCCCCCGTGGCGCTCTTCCGCCCACTTTCATCGATAATTGTCTTGATGGGATTAGCAACGAGGAGAAAGCGGAGCCGTTGCCGCTCGCGTAGGATAAGTGGGTACGCCCTGGACTCGAGCGACTGTACGTTAGGCGATGAATTTTCCGGCTTTCTGAAAGACTGCATGAGAATATCGGCCCGATGGCTGTCGGCCCGTTCGACCCGGAAGAGGAAATCGCGTTCAGCCTCAGGATTTTCAGGGAACAGTTTCCACAAGGTCCGATGGACTTCGTAGGGGTTGCGGCATGCGGCCCCGACCATCCGCATTTTACTCAGGAACATGTTCACCTCCGTATACAAAGAGGTTTCGGCCGGCGAACTGACGCGGTTGATGAATCAGCGGAACATCGCGAACCCGTATCATCCGTCCTTGCCCCTCCTCGCTGTAAATCGTGCCGGCGAAGGGGCTCACCTCCTTCAGCGCCATTGCAGGACTGTTTGCGGAAAGGCGCGCCTCGAAAAGAGGGCGTGCCGGCGGACACGCACGCCTACCGAGGCAAGGAGTGAAGACGGGCTTTTTGACCGCTGCTTCGAGTGCACCGAGCGTAACTTCTGCCCCCCCATGGTTCCAGACCGCAACAGTGAACTCCCCATCAAGCAGATATTCGCGCCACGTCTGGATGGTCTCATGGCTCTTCAACCCCATATAATCCTCGCGGGCATCCTGAACCGTATGGTAATCTGTTATTTTGACGACTTTGAGGGGCCGGAGCTTGCCATCCCGCGGCGCAACGCTTCGACCGTCCACTCTCACTGCCATGCCGATACTGTCCGCCAGTTTCTGAAGCCGCTCCCGGTCAGTGCGTCTGATGCCAAGACAGGCCCCGAGAAGCCCCAGCATGCCGCTTCGGGTTGGGAAATTGGCTGACGGCCGCAGCCCTTCAAAGGTATGTTCGCCCCACGCCTGCATGGGACCCTGCAATTTGAGGATAAGGAAATCGCGCATGGTTATTCCCCTCCGTTGTCCCGCACCCACGCCTTCAATGCTTCCAGACCAGCCACGGATTTCACCCCTTTCGGAGACTGGAAATCACCGATGACGAACTCCCCACAGCGCTCTTCGAGCCCATAGCCCTCACGAATGAGCTGACAATACTTGTGAAACGCATCGACCGAGGGCTTGAGCAACCCGCCACTGGAACCGGGCCTGACCGGTTCCTCGAAAGCATTCGCTAGCGACACCGGAATGTCGGCGAAAGAAACCATCGCCAGGTCGGCCAGATTGTGCGCGGCAAAGCTTTGCTGTTTGGCTGACGGGACCTCTGTGGCCAGCATGTGGAGCACATGGGCCGCAATCTCCAGCGCTTTCTCCCTTGAGGCGTTACCTAAGTTCTCCTGAAGTTGACTGAGGTTCAGGCTGGCGTACCGATAGAAGACACCGCTCGAGAACTCCTGCGTGTCCAAATGGCCGGAGCCCAGTTCCTGAAGATCATCCACCGCCGTGAACCAGTCGAGGTCCGCATCCACCGTGTGGGTGGTGATGGCATGCGCAACGGCAAGCGCGCCATCGATGCTCGTCATGAGTCCGGAGGTTGCCATTCGCCCGGAAAGCGCTACATCAACTGCAGAGGAAACGGATTTTTTCAAAGCCTCGACATGGTCCGTCATCCGCTTTTCGATCTTCTTGCCAAACGCTCCATACATGAACTCGTCGAGAGCTTTCTTTTTCTTCCCTTTCTGCTTTTCGAACGCCTGAGTTGCCTTCTGTTTCTCTTCACCCGTGAGGCCTGCCTCGCGAACCTGCTTGACGATCTGGCACAGGATGGCGAACTCCTCTTTGATCCAAGGAGCCACTGCTATTTTCTTCTCGGACCCTCTTTCATTCCCCTCCGCAACGTCCTCGTCAGCCTCGTCGTCCGCTTTTGCCTCCACAAACCGCTTCAACGCCTCCCGAATGACGGGCTCCTCAAATTCCGCCTTGTACAGGTTTTTGAACTCCTTCTCGAGCAACTGGAGGTCCCTGCTACGAATGCTCTGCTCTCCGATGTGCTGCCTGTAATATGCACTTTTTCGCAGCGTCCGCTTGAGGCTCTGGCTGGAGATGCGTACGCGCCGTTTGCCGCCGAAGATAGCAGACTTCTGCATGTTCATATCATCCCGGTTGAGGCAGGAAGGGCTGTGGGAGATCAAGATGTGAAAGTTGATGAAGTTCTTGTCCATCGCGGTATCCTTTCCTCGTGTAGGGTTTGAATCACTTCGAGCGATTCATGAAAAAGTCTTCCAGGAGGTCACGCTTGCTTCGTTGGTTCCAGTACCAGAGTTGGCTGGCGGCCTTGGGCCAGTTCAGCCTCGGCTTGACCATCCCCAGTATCCGACGCAACTGGATCATGTCGTTGGGCGCCTCGGAGCGGATCACCTGGAACAGCCGCTTCTCACTGACGCCCTTGCCGTCTTGCCCGATGTACGCGAGTGCCGCTCCGAGGGTGACATTGCCGGCGACGTGCATTATGCAGGGGAGGCAGAAGACCAGACGTTCAAACGCCTTCTTTTCCCATTCCGTCGTGCCCTTCCCGGCACACAATCGGTAGAATGCCGGTACCTCGATCAGTTCGTCCGGCCTGCCGACGCGTCTCAATTCGGCCTTCGGCCCGGGCGACAACTGTTCCCAGGCTCCGTAGAGCGCCATGAAATCAGGCAGTCGCTGTTCCATTCTTTCCTCCTGAGTCCTGCTGGGGTTCGAGACGACACAGATGTTTGTTGAGTGTTTTCCTTGCAACAGCCAATGTCCGGAAGAGTTCGGGGTCTTGCAGGTACGGGCGGACGGACTCCTCGAAAAGATCCTCAACGATCCGCTTCAGCTCCGCCTTCATCAGGACCAGTTCCGGAACTGGGTTGTCGAAGTCGATGCGCGCCAAAGTTTGTAGGATGGTCGGTTCAGATCGACGGTAGAAGCGGGGCTCTGCTGCCTGATGGAGTTTGATTCCTGCTCCTTTGATACCCTTGATTCCTGCTCTTTTGATGTCCTTTATTCCGCTCGCGAAAACATTTAGCGCCTTGTACAGCGCATCCCTGCAACCGCCCCCCTGTGCCACCAAATGATCGATCACGTCGGTATTGCGGTCCCACCCATGATTGAGGGTATATACCTCGTGGCGACGCTCCAGAATGGAAGCCTTCTTGTTGCGATACCCGCCGATCAACAGGTGAAGCACCCCCGCTTTTTCGCCAAAGAGCTGCCGCACCTGAAGGATCACGGCAGCCGGTTGCTGCCCTTCCCTTCCGTCGTCCATTTGCTGCTGAACGACAAAGCGGCTCAATTGAGTCCAGGAAGGAGCGCTGGTCCTGAATGCTACGAACTTTTCCTCGACCTTTCCATCTTTGGTGACGGCCACTCTGGGTGAATGTGGATGAGGCCAAGTGCCGTCAAGCGTGTAGTTGAATTTTTCCCGGGTAAAACCATCATAGGTGGCTTCGGAAGAAGACCCGCAGCAGGAGCAGGGTCCCGCAACTTTCGGGGATAGAAGTTCAACGTGGGCCGGTTGCCAAAGAAGACCGCGCACCACACCGATTGTCTCGGGCAGAATGGTCTTCTCCTTCTCGATCGGAACCACCCACGTCGGTTTCTGGCTTCGTGTCTTTTCATGCCACGGGATGAAGCCGGCAAGTCGCTCTTCGCACAACACGTTGAGCCAGACGGTCTGGCGCATATGCTGCCCTTGAACCAAGGTCGTGACCGGCGAGGGGCCCCGCAATCCTGCCTTGAAACCGCCGCCGAAACTGGGAGCACATGACGCCTGGTTGAACAGGGCAATCGCGGCACATCCGCCGCAAATCCTTTCTCCAAGACCAGCTTGATTGACGAAACAACTGCTTGTCGCCCCGGACAGGCCTGCCAGAAGACCGTCCATCGGGATCACTTTATCCGCTTTGATTCCCCTGGTCTGCATGAACGGATATTTGGGGTGGTCGAGCCGGAACCAGTCATCAACCGGTTTGGCGGCTGAGTCATACGCATCCTCCGACAGCGGCTGGGCGATTTGTTGCTTCAATTCTGCGGCATCCCTTGGCGTCAGGACCACTTGAGTGATACAGATCAGCAGCTGCAAGGCGGCCAGTTCCATGTCGTCACGAGGCAGACAAAGTTCCCACTTCCCGTCTCCGCAAAGGAGTTCCTTCAACGAAATCTTCTCTGCTCCTCCCGACGGAAGCGGGCGTACCGGAATCCACCGCTCGGCCAACAGGTTCATTTTGATCTCTCCATTCCCATGTCCTTGTGATAGCGGAAGATCACTCCCTTTGCACTGGCCGTAAAGGATTCACCGTCCCGCCTCATTTCGAGCCAGTACCGCCCCTCGTTGTCCGGCTGATCAAGCATTCCTCGCCACGAGCGGGGAACACCTATACTGTTCAACGTCAACACCTCCGGTTTCCGGGAATCGTCCAAAGAATCAAGAATAGTTGCATCCATCAATTTCTTCCCCTCTGGGGTGTGGCAGTACGGCAAGAGCGTCAGATTCATATCTCCGTCCCGCGTGACGGCCGTGACCGCCTGGTCACTATCTGGAAGGGGATTCATCGCACTATGCACCATTTGCAGGGCCGAGAAGCGACTGGCCTCAAACTTGTTCAGAAAATCATCATGTGTTTCCTCAATCTCAGCCGGCTCGTCTCCCCAAGATTCCTCCTGATAGACCGATTCGATCCAGGTGCGGTATGCCCCCGGGAAAATTACCTGTCCTTCCGGAGTATCGCGAAGCATTCGGGCGGTCCTCCATAGAACGCGGGTGTCGGCGTAGATCCGCCCGTGCAAACCGTAAGCGTGTCCTTCGGGGACGAGAACAGTGCAGAACGGTTGCTCGAACCCCTGCGGACGGTTCGGGCGATTGTGCCGGTGCATCCGCCCCATTCGTTGGAAGAGAAGGTCGACGGGGCAGATTTGAGTGATCAACCAGTCGAAATCAAGATCCAGCGACTGCTCGATCACCTGTGTTGCCACCAGGATGCGACCCTTGTCGCGGGAGCCAGCGGGACCGAAGCGCCCCTTCGCGTCCTGCTCCTTTTCCTGGCGATGCATGAAACAGAACCGGGCGTGGAAGAGGTCCACGGGTAGTTCGGTCCGCATTCGCAGCCGACGCGTCAGTCGCTGGGCATCATCGACCAAGTTGCAAACCACGGCCACCTGTGCGCCAGCTTCAGCAGCAGCGACGATCCGTCCCATCAGCACATCGTCCGGAAGCATGTCGGATGTCGCGACCAGTTCCACACGCACGGGAAAAGCAGAAGGTTGCTGGTCCTTGTCGAGGCACAGGGCAAGCGGATTTACACCGGAGGTCCATGTGACCAGCGGATAAGGGACCGTCTCATCCGTCCGGTTATGATTATCCCCCCAAGCCTTGAGAAGTTGCGTCCGCTGAGCAGCCGATAGAGTTGCCGACAGGAGGATCGCAGAACCCCCCGCCGCCCTCTGCTGCCGAACAACCTCCTCCAAGAGGCCATACATGTAGGCATCGTAGGCATGAACCTCGTCGACAATGAGGACGCTCCGCCCGACACCAAACCCGCGGATGAAGCGATGTTTAACGGGCAGCACGGAAATGAGCACCTGATCGACCGTGCAAACCCCGACCTGACCGAGGAATACCCGCTTGCGGCTTTCCGCCAACCAAGCACTACACTGCGCCCAACCGTCCTCTTCGCTATGTCCCGTAGTAGCCGCCTTTTTCAGGTTGGCAAAAGTGTCTTTGAAAAGTGACCTGCCGTGAGCCAACAGAACATTTGGCCGGTTCCCGAAGAGGAGGGGGGCGAACCGTTCGAGCCGGTCGAGCATGGCATTGGCGGTGGCCTGTGTCGGCAAGGCGAAGACAACGGAATCGGCCAGTCCCGCTGCCACAAGCCTCCAGGCATAGGCCAACGCCGCCTCGGTTTTCCCACAGCCAGTCGGCGCCTCAACGAGGGTCAAACCCGGTTCCAGTGGAACGCCGTCGACAAGCGTCTGCACGGAACGAGGAACATCCTTCGGATCCAACAAGGCAGTAACCCCGGCATATGGCCGGGGATGGCCAATGACGCCGGCGAGGTCGAGAATCCGGGATGCATCCCCGTCGCGACGCGCCTCGAAGTATGTCTTAAGATCCTTCGGCTGATGACAGTATGTAAAATTCTCCGCGTCACAGCGAGACGCCAACCAATCGGCAACCGAGCAGAAACCCGCGAGCAGCGGAGAACAAGGCGGCGGCGTGTCGTTCAATGAAAGACCCGCTGGGTGCAGAAAAAAGCGCTCAAGTTCCCAAATCCATTCCAGCCTCGCTTGCCGGTCCACATCCGCCAGACGCCGGTCACTGGTGGGAGGGAACGGCGAGGTGACAACATTTTCAGCTTTCCTAATATGGCCGTGGTGCCCCGTCACCGTCTCAAGCCACGGTTTCCAAGCCTCCCATCGCGCGGACGTCTTAATATCAGGGTTGTCGAGAAACGACAGTCCACCATTTGAAGGCTCTGGCGAGAATGCAAGAATTTCTCTATTGTCAGGTTTAAACCAGTATAGGCCGCCGTTACCGTGAAAATATCCTCGACAGTCGGCTTCCGAGGGGAGATTCCTGTAACTTCCCGCATCCGGATATATTGACCGCCAAATCGGCTTTGCACGCAGTTGGAAACGGACATCATACTTTCCGTAATCATGAAGGGCGACGAAGAAGAGAGTCCATGCAAGGCGTGTCTCTTCTGCCAGGGTGTCGGTTCTTATGAGGCCGCGGCGGATTGCCGGACTTGCCTTCCACCATTTAGCCGCAACCGCAGCAACGTCCAAACTGTGGTACACAAGGAGGTGGTATGAACCATCGCTTTGCCTTGCTTTTCCCCAGTACCGGAAAATTATCTTATCCATTCGTCCTACACACTTTCCCGGAGCATGACACATTGAAAACCTTCACCCCTCTGACCTGACTTTTCAAAACCTTTTACCCCCCTGGAGGCGAGTTTCCCATCATCGCGCACCACCCTCATCGCGTGACCGGATGGCATGACCTGACGTGCCTGCCCTTTTGTCGGACAAAGCCGAGAGGGCGCATGGCATCCCGCACTGTCGCAAGATGCCCAAAATGATTCCATAGCTTTGCACAGTATGGGTGACAGATGGATGACAGATCGGTGACCGTTTTGATAAGAGAGGAAAGGGTCTACTTTCTCACTCCTCGCCTGAAATCTTCTTCAAGGAAACCGCGAGACGAGGAAAGTCTTCCTGTACCGTGCGCCACAGGATGTCCCTGCTGACGCCGAAATACTCATGGATCACCACGTTCCGGATCCCCCGCATCTCCTCCACGGAACGCCCGGGTGTTTTACCCGAATCTCCGCGGGGACGTGCCGTGCCGCCTCGCCGATGACTTCTACGCGGCACGGACGGCTTCCCTGAGGATCCTCTCCCGAACGTGGTCTTTGAGGGCGTCCGGCGTCGCCAGGTCAACGGGGCATTGGAACAGTTCTTCGAGAAACCGCTTCAGCCGAATGAACTCGAGAAGTCCGACGGGAGCGGAAAACTCGACGAGGATGTCGATATCGCTTCCGGGCACCGCTTCATCCCGTGCGACGGAACCGAAGAGCGCGACGGATTTCACGGACAACCTTCCGATTTCATCCCGGTGGGCCGTGAGGATCGGCAACGCCTCTTCGCGCGTCACGGTTGTACCCCTACTTCGGACCTAAAAGCCGCAAATTAGAATTAACGGGAACAGGATTACACAAATCGACGGAGCGGGACAAGAAAAAGGGGCCGCAAGAGATAAGTCGCTAACCTGACGATACAAAGCGGGACGGCGGACGGGCAACGCGGAAGCAAGGAGGCTAACGGGATCAACTCGCTGTAAGTATCGCAGACTGAGGGGGTTGCTCGAGGATTGATGTCACGGTGACATCAATCCCGAGCAGATACCCCCCCGAATTGTACCGGTGCGGGGCCGGCCGGGTTCGTCTTACGGAAGAGCGCCGCCGACGACCATCCGGAGGGCGTGGTTGCCGGTGTCGGCGATGTAGACGTTGCCGCGGGAGTCGACGGCGACGGCGCGCGGATCGTTCAGGAGTGCAACGGTCGCGGGGCCGCCATCGCCGGAGTAGCCTATCGCCCCCGTTCCGGCAAAATTGTAAACCCTATTGGACGGACGCAGAACCCGAATCCCATGAAAATCTCGTTCATGTAAGAAGTAATTTCCATAAACCCGGTCAGGCTCAAACATGATCGGCAGTAGAGGGGTCATGTCGAGAGGCGCCATTCCATCGGCAAACGGATTTCCGGCGCTACTCCCGATAAGCGTATATATCTTTCCAGCAATCGTCGATACCGACTTGATCGTGTTGTTGTCACGATCGGCGAAAAATATTGTATTGCCAGCGGGGACGCAGCTGATGCTCGCGGGGTAGCGGAGGGGATAGAAGTTCTTGTCCGCGCCCTCGCCCGTCTGCCACGGGGTGTTGTCTAAGACGTAATCCGTCCGGGCGCCGGCGGAGACGAGGTAGACC
>JACRDG010000114.1 GCA_016218715.1 Desulfomonile tiedjei
AGCGACTTGTGTGGCATGTGGGTGACTGCTTGGAGCACTGGTGCCCCTAATACGGTTACGAATTTGGGGGACCTTGGTGGGACTGGCATCTTGCCTGTCATTTCCTGATGGACAGGCAAGATGCCTGTCCCACCAATACAGCCAGAGAGGCCGCGGTGATTCACGCCGCTGTGTAGTCACTATTTCTTGGGCAGGGTCTCGACGAAGAGCCTTGCCTTCTTGAGCCACTTGTCCAGCTTGGCGCCAGCAAAGCCCTTCTCCTCGACCATGACCCATCCTTTCATGGGCCGGCCGGTGATGTCGAAGTCCCGGACAAAGGAGGCTTTCTTGGCTTCGGCAGCCTCCTTTTCACCCAGCCTGAGGATCAGGTAATCCTTGTACACCCCGCAGAGCATGTTGCCGTTCAGGAGGTAACAGACGCCGCCGAACATCTTCTTGCGGCCGACGTTTTCCCAGGTGGAAACCGTCTGAAATATGCGTTCATCGAGACTCTCGCTGTAAGCCATGATCTGTCTCCTGAGCGATAATGTTGCAGACCGAAGCGCATCCGATAGTCGTCCGCAAACGTATTCATGAAATGGAGCACTTAGTCTCGTTTTCATCAATACGGTCTCGCTTTGAGGCTCTACTCTTGGCTGTTAGTGGGGCCGGCATCTTGCCGGTCTATCAAGAAGTGACAGGCAAGATGCCTGTCCCATCAATACAGCCAGCGAGGCCGCTGCCATGAACCGGAACAGCGTTCAGCGGGAATGCGCGACCGTATTTCGAAAAGGAGCAGTTAACTGACGTCTCTCACCCAACTGGTCGCCGTGAGAGATCTCAGATTCTCGTAGTACCTCTCGGTCGGGTCCCCTTCGGCCGATTCCGCGTGCATCAGCTTCGAGAGATGCTCGATCAGGATCAAGCCGATCGCGTGGATCGCGTCGTGCCGGTCGAGTCCTTCGGCCATGAGCCTTTCCAGCGTCTCCCGCACGACTTCGATCTTCTCGGCGATCTGGTTCTCAACAACCACGTGCGTCACAAAATGGATCTGCGGTCTTTGAATCGTCTCCTCTATCGGCTTATGGTAGGCCGCGACAAGGCGAATCTGCTCTATCTCTTCGAGCGCCAGCCACTCGGCGGGATCTGGCGCGGTTTGCGGGTCGTAGGTAGTCATAGTCTCGTGTTCCTCCGGAAAGACAGACCGGGCTCTTCCCGGTGCCGTAGTCTCCCTATAGCACTCTTCGAGCTGTTGCAGCCAGAGAAAAAGCTTGGGAGATGGAGGGCGCGGCAAGAGGACGGGTCGCGGCCGTTGACTTTTCGCGATTCTCTGGTAAAAAAGAAAGTTTATACCCCTTGCTGCGGCACGAGCCCGATGAACCGTGCGTTCGTCGGATCGTGCGGCGGCGACGGCAGCGTGCGGAGCGTCAAATCCCGCGGAGGGCATCGATGGATTACAAGGACACCCTGAATCTTCCCAAAACTTCGTTCCCCATGAGGGCGAACCTGCCCAAGAAAGAGCCCGAGATGCTCAAGGCGTGGGAAGCGGAGAAGATGTATCAGAAAATCCTGCAAGCAAGCCGGGGACGGGAAAAATACATCCTCCACGACGGCCCTCCGTACGCGAACGGGAATATCCACCTCGGGACGGCCCTGAACAAAATACTCAAGGACATCATAGTTAAATCCAAGTTCATGGCCGGGTACGATTCCGATTACGTTCCGGGATGGGACTGCCACGGGCTCCCCATCGAGCATCAGGTGGACAAGGAACTGGGCGAGAAGAAGCTCCGCATGACCAGTCTTCAGGTGCGCCAGCGGTGTCGCAAGTACGCAGAGAAATTCATCGACATCCAGAGAGAAGAATTCAAGCGGCTCGGCGTATTCGGCGAATGGGAAGACCCGTACCTGACCATGAAGTACTCCTATCAGGCCACCATCGTCAGGGAACAGGGGAAGTTCTTCTCCAGCGGTGCGGTCTATCGCGGCAAGAAACCGGTTTACTGGTGCGCTTCGTGCGTTACCGCGCTGGCTGAGGCTGAAGTCGAATACATGGACGCTGCCTCGCCGTCCATCTACGTCCGGTTTCCCGCTCGGGAAGACTTTTCCCGGCTAATCCCCGAAACCAAGGGCAAGCGCGTCTATGTGGTCATCTGGACCACCACCCCCTGGACGATTCCCGCCAACCTCGCCATCGCGGTCCACCCGGACGAGTCGTATGCAGCAGTGGAATCGGGCGACGATGTGTACATCCTGGCCGAGAGACTTGTCCCCATCAACATGGAACTCTTCGGCATCACCGACTATCGTATCGTAGCAACCTTCCCCGGAACCGCCCTGGAAGGACTCGTCTGCTCGCATCCTATCTACGACAGGGCGTCGCAGCTCATCCTCGCGCCTTTCGTGACGCTCGACACCGGCACCGGCTGCGTCCACATCGCTCCGGGGCACGGCCAGGAAGACTACGAGGTCGGCCTCAAATACAACATCGACGTGTACGCTCCTCTGGACGATCACGGCAGATTCACGGACGAAGTGGAGTTCTTCAAGGGAAAATTCGTCTTCGACGCGAATACGGACGTGATCGCCAAGTTGAAAGAGCTGGGCGCGTTGATGGCCTCCGAAAGGATGGAACACAGTTATCCGCATTGCTGGCGGTGCAAGCAGCCGGTGATCTTCCGCGCGACCCATCAGTGGTTCATTTCCATGGAAAAGACGGGGCTTCGCAAGAAGGCACTGGAAGCGATCGACACGGTGAGCTGGATTCCGAGATGGGGGAGAGACCGCATCTACGGCATGATCCAGCACCGGCCGGACTGGTGCATATCCCGCCAGCGGAGCTGGGGCGTTCCGATCGTCGCGCTGCGCTGCGCAGATTGCGGCGAAATCGTGGCCCCTCCGGAGCTGTTCGAACGGGTCGCTCAGCTCTTCGAGCAGCAGGGCGCGGACGCGTGGTTCGAGACCAAGTTGGAAGATTTACTCCCCAACGGGCCGGCCTGTCCTTCCTGCAACAGCTCTGCCTTGGTCAAGGAGACCGACATCCTGGACGTCTGGTTCGATTCCGGGGTGAGCTGGGCCGCGGTCTGTGAAGCACGCTCGAATCTCGGCTATCCGTGCCAGCTCTACCTCGAGGGGAGCGATCAACACCGCGGGTGGTTCCACAGCGCGTTGCTCACGTCGGTGGGCACGCGAGGCCGAGCCCCTTATGCGGCAGTGCTCACCCACGGGTTCGTGGTGGACGGCCAGGGGAAGAAGATGTCCAAATCGCTGGGCAACGTGATCCAGCCCAGTGAAATCATCACGAAGTACGGCGCGGACATCTTGCGGCTTTGGGTATCCGCGGAAGATTATCGAGACGACATCCGGATTTCACCGGAGATACTCGAACGTCTGGCAGAAGCGTACCGACGCATCCGGAACACGTGCCGG
Source organism: Desulfomonile tiedjei (assembly GCA_016218715.1). GTDB lineage: Bacteria > Desulfobacterota > Desulfomonilia > Desulfomonilales > Desulfomonilaceae > JACRDG01. The sequence goes on from JACRDG010000114.1 coordinate 3,409, forward strand.
TTCCTCCTTGGAAATCTCTCCGATTTCGATCCGGCCGAGGCCATGGTCCCTGCAGATCAGCTCACCGAGCTTGACCGCTTCGCCCTGGACGGGCTGAACCGGATCATTCGCCGGGTCAGGGGGGCGTACGAGGAATTCGAGTTTCACGTAGCCTTTCACACGCTGTACAACTACTGTACAGTTGACCTCTCCGCTCTGTACCTCGATATCCTGAAAGACCGGCTCTACTGCGAGAAGACCGATGGTAGGCTCCGGCGATCTTCCCAGACGGTACTTTACCGGATTCTATCCGCTCTGGTGAGACTGATGGCTCCCCTCGTGCCGTTCACCGCGGAAGAGGTCTGGGCTCAGGTCCCACGCGGAGCCAATGAGCCCGCAAGCGTGCATTTGAGTGCATTCCCCGAGCCGATCGTCGAAGTGACCCTAAGCGACGCGGAGCGCGACCGATGGGAAACGCTGCTCGCCGTGCGCCAGGAGGCCTATCGGGCGCTGGAAGAGGCACGCGCGGGGAAACTCATCGGCTCTTCACTGGAAGCCAAGGTACTCATTGAAGGATCGGCTGAGGTCGTGCAGGCTGTCTCTGCCATGGAGGACCCCGAGGCGTTCTTCATCGTGTCCCAGTTGGAGCTTCGGGCTTCGGAAATCCCGGCGGAACGGGCTGAAGACAAGGTAGCGGTCAGCGTGACCGTCTCCCGGAGTGAAGGAGCCAAGTGCCCTCGATGCTGGACATGGGATCCGGAAACCGGCACGGATAAGGACTATCCCGAAGTTTGCCCGCGGTGTGCCGGCGTGCTGAAGGAGTCCGGGATCACTCTGAAGGAGTAGCGCCGAACGGCTCTCAAACAGGGACCATCCCGCCCGTGCTTACCTCATCGCGTCCGCAGCGAGAGGACGAACTACACCACGAGGTCGGTGCCCCACAAAATGACCAGCATGCATCGCGGCAGAAGGATTCTCATATTTGGAATCATATCGGTACTGATCGTGGTCGCGGATCAGGTGACGAAGTACCTGATCGTGGCCTGGCTGCCGGTGAACAGCGGCCTGACCGTCATCCCCGGATTCCTCGATATCATCCACGTGCGAAATACAGGAGCCGCGTTCGGAATCGGTGCTGACAGCGCCTGGACCTTCCGAGGCGGGTTCTTCATTCTCATGTCGTTTGCGGTACTTGCGGTGATCGTTTGGATGCTGATTTCCGGGCCTGCTGTCGATACGTTGCTCGTGACCACGTACGCCCTTTTTTGTGGCGGAGCGGTGGGGAATCTCGTGGATCGGTTGCGGTTCGGCGCGGTGGTCGATTTTATCGACGTGCATTGGGGGGACCTTCACTGGCCCGCGTTCAACGTGGCCGACTCAGCGCTCTGTGTGGGGGTCGCGCTGTTCTTTGTGCACTTTCTCTTGGCAAAGGATACGGTAAGGGTTGATACCGTTTCACATGGAGAGAAGTAATCCGGGGAGCGCCTTTTTGACAATGAATTTTATCCTTAGCTCAGCTTCGCCCGGCATCGAAAATCTGGTTCAGGCCGTGTGCCTGGATCGTCGTAGGGGAGGCGTTTACCCCATCCTTGCTCTCATTGCAGTCTCGGAGCTGGCGGACGATAAGCCCTGCCCCTACTACGGTCTCCCTCTGTCAGGCGCGTGTCCCATTCCTAAGTACAGGTATTCATAAGTACGGTCGCAGATTCTCCGACGTCACCCCGGCGAAGGCCGGGGTCCAGAAATCCTGGATTCCGGCCTTCGCCGGCGTGACGAACGAAGATTCCAGCAAGCAAGGCAAGCGGCACCGAACTTACGAAAACGTGTACTAAGCTCTCGTGGCCGAATCTTTGCCTTAATTTGTGCGGGTCCAAACGAAAGAACATCCGGATCTTCACTCCAAACTTCTCACAACAACTTGTCGAGCGTTATCGGCAGGTCTCGGATGCGTTTGCCGGTGGCGTGGAAAACGGCATTGGCGATCGCCGCTGCAACGCCGACTATGCCGATCTCACCCAGCCCTTTGGCACCGAGCGGGTTGACGGCCTCGTCTTGTTCTTGAACGAAGATCACCTCGATGTCATGCACGTCGGCGTTGACCGGGACGTGGTAGTCCGCCAGGTTGTGGGTCATGATCCGCCCGAAGGTGTGGTCGATCACGCTCTCCTCTTCCAACGCGGTGCCGATGCCCATGACGATCGCGCCGAGAACCTGACTCCGCGCCGTCTTCGGGTTCAGGATGCGCCCGGCCGCAACAGCGCCGACGACCCGCATAACGCGAATCGTGCCGAGGTCTTCATCGATCCGCACCTCCGTGAACACCGCCGAATGGGCGAAGCGCGAGTATTGCATCTGTTCCGGGGTGGGTCCGGCGGACGCTTTCTCTTCGATAGCGCTGAGCCCGCCATGCCGCATCGCCTCGATGAGAGAAACGGCCCGAGACGAGTCGTTGTGCGATCGAATTTGTCCGTCGACAAACCTCACGTTGTCCAGCTTGGTGTTGGCGAGCGGCGAGCCATCGATCTTCCGCGCTAATTGGAATAGCTTTTTGCGTATTTTCTCACAGACGGCCTTGACCGCTGATCCGACCGTGGATGCCGTGAACGATCCGCCTTCCACAGGCGATTTCGAAAGGGACGAATCGCCGAGCTTGAACGTCACATCCTCGATCGGCAGCCCGAGCATCTCTGCGGCAATCTGGGTCATGATCGTGTACGTGCCGGTGCCGATATCCGCCGTTGCACTGCTGACCGTGAGCCTGCCGTCGGCAGTCAGCGTTGCTTTCGCGTCCGCCGTGATATGAAATGCCTCCCAGACGCCTCCCGCCATCCCCCAGCCGATCAGCACATTGCCCTCCCGCATTGACCGGGGCTGGGGGTTGCGTCTCGCCCAGCCGAACTTCTCCGCTCCGAGCCGGTAACAGGCGCGGAGTTCTTTGCTAGAGAACGGCTTGCCTTCGTTCTGGTCCCTTTCGGCGTAATTCTTCAGCCTCAGCTCGATCGGGTCGATGCCCACCTTGAAGGCAAGCTCATCCATGGCGCATTCAAGCGCGTGCAAGCCCCACACAGCCCCAGGCGCACGCATATCGCCCGGCGTGTGCAGGTCGAGCTTCACTACCGTATGGCTAAGCTCGACGTTGTCGCAACGGTAGAGCAGGCCCGACCAGTTGACGACGGTCTCGCTGTAGTCTTCGAACTGCGAGGTCTCAGCTATCGCCTTGTGAGTGATAGCCTCGAGCGTGCCGTCGGGCGCGGCTCCCAGAGCGACGCGCTGCCAGATAGCGGGACGGTGCGTGAAGGTGAACATCTGCTGACGCATGAGCGAAACTCGGACCGAGCGCTTCAACTCCCGCGCGGCCAAGACGGCCAAGAATACCTGATACACGGGGCGCAGCCCCGCACCAAATGCCCCGCCGACGAACGGCGAGAGAACGCGCAGGTCTCCCTTTGAGTAACCGAACACGTTACAAAGGTAGTTTTGAACGTTCTGCACCCCTTGGGTTTTATCGTACACGAGGAGCCTGCCATTCTCCTCCCGAAGTACGGTCGTTGCAAACGGCTCCATCGGGTTGTGATGCTCAATTGGCGCACTATACTCCTCTTCCAGGCGCACAATGGCCTCGGCAAAGGCCTTCTCCGCGTTGCCGCGCGACTCCGGCGGCGGAATGAATTCCCTGGGTCTCGGTTGATAAGCCCTTTCCCGCTCCTCATTCAGATTCGTGGCATGCGCGTCGCGCTCGTACCCGATCCGAACGAGTGACGCCGCGTAATGTGCGAGTTCAAAGGTGTCAGCGACGACCAGAGCGACAGGTTGGGCGCTGTACCTGATCTCGCCGTCGTGCAGCGGGCGAAAAGGGGATCCGGGAGGTGCGACCTCGTCGCTATAGCTGTTGTCGGACTGTGCGAGCAGCGGGCTGTTTTCATGGGTGAATACTTGCAACACGCCCGGCAGTCGGAGCGCCTCGGCGACGTCGATCCGGGTGATCCTCCCTTTCGCAATGGCGCTGGAAACGACAACACCGTAGACAAGACCGGGGACGTTGTACTCGGCTGCGTACTTCGCTGCGCCGGTCACCTTGGCACGTCCATCAACGCGGCTGATCGGCTTTCCGATGTGCTCGGTCCTCATGAGTGTGCCTCCTTGAAAGACGCCTGGCTCAGGGCGCGCACAATGGCGAGCTTCGCCAGCTCGATCTTGAACCTGTTGCGGCCGAAACCCTTGGCGTCGCGAAGCAGCGCTTCGGCGACTCGCTTGAAGTTCTCCCGGGTGGCGCTCTGACCGTGCAGCATTGTCTCGGTCTGGGGGTCACGCCACGGCTTGTGCGCCACACCACCCAGCGCGAGCCTGGCTTCCGTAATCGTGTTGCCGTCCATTTCCAGCGCGGCGGCCACCGAAACCAGAGCGAAGGCGTATGACGCGCGGTCACGAATCTTCAGATACGCGTGGTGTTCTGCAAAACCTCTTGCGGGCAGATCGACACCCGTGATGATCTCGTCGGCTTGCAGGTTTGTGTCGATATTCGGCGTGTCGCCGGGAAGGCGGTGAAACGCGGCGAAGGGGACGACGCGCTCTCCCACTGACCCGGTAACCCGGACGACCGCCTCCAGTGCAGCCAGCGCGACGCACATGTCGGATGGGTGCGAGGCAATACAGGCCGCGCTCGTCCCCAGGATAGCGTGAGCGCGGTTGAACCCCGCGATGGCGGAGCAGCCCACCCCGGGCGTGCGCTTGTTGCAGGGCGTAGCAGTGTCGTAGAAGTAGCAGCAGCGCGTCCTCTGCAGCAGGTTGCCTCCTACCGTCGCCATGTTGCGGAGCTGTGGCGATGCGCCGGCCAGGATAGCCTTCGACAGCAACGGATAGCGCCGCTCGATCTCTTTATGGTAGGCGACATCTGTGTTCGTCGCGAGCGCACCGAGCCGCAATCCGCCGTCTGATCTTGGGCGAATTCCCCCCAGGGTAAGGCGAGTGATGTCGATGAGCCGGCTCGGACGCTCTACGTTCTCCTTCATCAGGTCGATCAAATTCGTGCCGCCTGCAATGAACTTGGCCGCTCCGTCCGCGGCGACCTCACGCAAGGCGGTTGCCACGTCGTCGGCTCGGGTGTAGCTAAAACTGTTCATTCTTCGTCCCCCCGTTCCCCCATCCGACTCACTTGTTCGATTGCGGCGACGATATTGGCGTAAGCCCCGCATCGGCAGATGTTCCCACTCATCAGTTCGCGGATGTCTTCGGGCGATTTTGCTTTGCCTTCACGGAGCAACCCTACGGCAGAACAGATCTGGCCTGGAGTGCAGTACCCACATTGGAAGGCGTCGTGCTCGACGAAAGCCTTCTGCAAGGGGTGGAGCACTTCTCCCTCTGCAAGGCCTTCGATCGTCGTCACCTCTGCGCCGTCGTGCATGATCGCCAGGGTCAGGCAGGAGGTGATTCGCTTGCCGTTCACGAGGACCGTGCAGGCCCCACATTGGCCGTGATCGCACCCCTTCTTCGTCCCGGTCAGACCAAGGTGTTCGCGCAGGGCGTCGAGCAGTGTTGTCCAGGGAGCGATCTCTATCTGTTTTACTGCTCCATTGACCTTGAGGGTAATTCCATTTTTCGTGGGCAACGAAACTGTCGCCTTCGTGGCGGCGTCAGCCTTTGGCTTGCTGTTCATACTCACTCCTTATCCGCCCTGTTAAATGTACACCGGAATTAAGCGCCGGTCTTGTCATTGTGGAGCGTCTTGGTGCTGGTGGGGGTGGGGGAGGCAACTTTGACGCCGAGTAGGCCCCTGCTTGGGCCCGCACAACGCAGGAGGACTGCAAGATCGTCGTCATGTTGATGAAAAAGCCTAATTCTTCCTCTTCTTGAGCGTACCGCACCGTAGGCCCCTCAGTCAACCAAAACTCAGGAGACCTCACCCGAACACGCCTCAATGGTTTCGGGGCAAGTCAAAGGCTGAATCCACATGAACTTGTCACTTCCGACCGTAACCTGACACCCTCGCTCCCACCTTGATCAGACGCTCGACAAGTTATTCCATTTATTATCCTGTACCAAATCAACTAATAGTCTGAAAACACATGCATTTCTTTAGTTCCTCGCCTAATAATCCGGGTACAATTCTCCGATCTGCAGTTTAGGCTGGCATCTGCAATCCGAATCCCCCGTGGATGGTCGATGACATTCTCGTTTGCTGGATTAAGTCAACAATCCGTTTGAGAAAAGGTTTCCCGCCAGGTTCCTATCCACAAACCTCTAGTTTCTTGGGAGGGCTAAGACTCTTCGACGGGGGGCCACCTGTTCCTGTCACACTGGCGAGCCTTCGAGCAACGACCCCGGTCGCGCGGAACGAAGTATTCGCCCTGTGTGGAGCAGCTTGTTCGCCCACAGAAGCTCCCCCAAAATTTTCTCATTGGAATGCAGCGGGAATTCAGGATCTCTTGTGGAACATACCACAGCCCCACTCGGCGCGGGTGATCTCCCGGACGAGGATCAGCCCCTGAGCGAGAAAGGCTTCTCTGACCTCCTCCCACTGCTCGATGGTGATCCCCGAAACGATGAGGAAGCGTCGGAACAAAGAAACCAGTCGATCCCGGTTTGCCAGGAGCGTCAGGCGGTCGAGGTTGGCGGTGACGATGTCCGCGGGCTTGGCCAGAGCGGCCAGTTCGACGCATGCCAGGTGAACGCGATCTTCCACGCCATTGAGGGCCGCGTTATGGAGAGCAGCTTGCACAGCCACGGGATCGTTGTCCACCCCGGTTACGTCGGTCGCGCCGAGCTTGACCGCGGCGATGGCGATGATCCCCGTGCCGCATCCCACATCCAGGAGGCTCACACCTTCTGACAGGCTACCAAGCCGCTCCATGGCCTCTTCGAGCAGAATCAAACACCCCTGCGTGGTCTCGTGGGTCCCGGTGCCGAACGCGTCCGCGGGTTCGATGACGAGGATCTGTCTCCCGTACGGTTCCGGCTTGAGCCAGGGAGGGGTCACGATCAGCCGTTTGCCCACGGGGAAGCTGGTGAAATAGCTCTTCCAGACGGTGGACCACTCCTCTTCCTTGAACGGAGTAACGCGAACCACCGGAACATCCGAAACGGAAAAGAGATCGCACAGCCTGGCCAGGTAATTCTTTAGCTCCGCGTAGACCGCTTCCCACGCGTCGCGAGGAAAATACGCGATAACCGAGGGGTGCTCGGGGTTCTCATCGTCAAGAACGACGCCCCTGGAGCCGCGTTCATGCAAGAAATTCGCGACCCCGTCCATCATGACGGGAGGAACGCCGACGTGCAGGGCGATCCATTCTTCCGAATGCGCAGAGCTGTTCATAGGAGTGTTGTGCGGTCGAGGGTCAACGCGCTGTTGCTCCTCTGCACCGGCCAAGCGAGAAGTTTTTGGAGAGGGGCATGGGGCATAGGCGCTGACTTTCAGGACACGCCTTCGTGATTGCAGCCGGCTGCTTCGAGCAGGCGACGTCACTCCGGCGGAGGCCGGAGTCCAGAAGGCGTTGAAAGACCTGGATTCCGGCTCTCGCCGGAATGACGGACGGAGGAACCGCACAGCCTTAATACACCATTTCAGAAGTCCGGTCGCGGATTTTAGGTTTCTTGGTGGGACAGGCATCTTGCCTGTCACTTCTTAATGGACCGGCAAGATGCCGGCCCCACTGAACAGCCAAGAGCAGAGCCTCCAAGCGAGACCGTATTCATGAAAACGAGTACTAAGGTTAGTGCTTATGGGGGTATGGGGAGAAATTCCTTTTCAAAAAGGTTCTCCCCGTGTGACTTTCTTGAAACCGCGTCCAACCCCGCTGCCGGCAGCCGGCATATCCCGCGACCGCCGACACCTGGCTATTGAGCGGTCTTCATGCACTTGTCGGATTCCTCGGTTGCCTGACGATACATTAACTGAAACTTGCCCTCGAGAGCCCGATTTTCATCGTACTGAGCGAACAGGGCGTCCATGCTCGCCATGGTAGCCTGGCTCTTGGGCAGCGCGGCCACGCTCTGGATCTGGGCCATGAGTGATTTCGCGATTCGACCGTGCGCTGTGGCCCGGGCTTCGTACGTGCGAGCCTGGTTGACCAATTCCTGACACACACTGAGGTAGACGGTTCTCTCACAGTACGCAGGTCCGCTTGCGATTACGGTCAGGACAGCGAGGAGAGTGGCGACTATGAAGGGTGCTCTGAGGCTCATCGGTAACCTCTCAGATAGTTTTGTGCAAGCATATAGCAGGAATGTAATAGTTTTACAAGATATTTGTGAAGAAAATCATACAACCAAGGGATTATGAAAGATAATCTTGAGTTAAGCGTTCAGGGCTTGCCCGAGCGGTAATTCAGCGAATCATTGACTATTCTGCGACCGGCCGTTACCTTAGGGCTCACTGAGTGCCGGCCACCGGGCCGAGCGCGCTCGGAAATATTTGAAACCTTCAGTCGGGGAAGAACGTTGAAAGATCCTTTTAGAACGATCGAATGGAAGCAAGACCACATCAGGCTCCTGGACCAGACGCTCCTGCCATTGCGCGAGGAGTACATCGAGATTCGTACGGTACCTGAGATGTGCGACGCCATCAGGCGTCTGGCCGTGAGAGGCGCTCCGGCCATTGGGGTCGCAGCAGCCATGGGGATAGCGCTGGGAATTCTGAACGCGCGCGACGACGATCGCGGCGCCTTCGACACCTTGTTCGGGCAGGTCTGCAGCGAGATCGCCGCGACGCGACCCACCGCGGTAAACCTGTTCTGGGCGGTGGAGCGGATGAAGGCGAAGGCTGCTGCCAATCTGGATGTATCGGAGCTGAAGAAGGTGCTCGTGGCCGAGGCGGTGCTTATGGAGCAGGAGGACCGCATGCTCTGCGAGAGCATCGGCCGGATCGGCTCCATCCTGCTGGATGAAGGCGATACGGTGCTGACTCACTGCAACGCGGGCGGGCTGGCCACCGCGGGGTACGGCACCGCGCTCGGAGTAATCAGGGCCGCCTTCGAGGAGGGGAAGAAGATCCGCGTCTTTGCCGATGAGACCCGACCCTTGAATCAGGGGGCTCGCATCACGTGCTGGGAGCTGCACAAGCTCGGGATTCCTGTCACGTTGATCCCGGACAACACAGCCGCCACCCTCATGCAGCGGGGCAGGATCCAGAAGGTTATCGTGGGGGCGGATCGCATCGCGGCAAACGGCGATGCTGCCAACAAGATCGGCACGTACTCCGTGGGAGTGCTTGCCAAATATCACGGCATACCCTTTTACGTGGCTGCGCCGCTCTCCACGGTGGACCTGGCGACTCCATCCGGCAACGGAATCCCCATAGAGGAGCGTGATCCGTGTGAAGTGACCCACATAGCCGGGGTGCGGATCGCTCCCGAGGGGGTCCCTGCTTGCAACTTCGCCTTCGATGTAACCCCTCATCATCTGATCGCGGGGATCGTCACCGAGAACGGCATTGCCACCGAACCGTACGAGGAGTCGTTGCGGGCTCTCTTCGCGCAGAAAGGAAGTCCGGTCAGATCATGAAGCCGATCCTTCGAGACCCGTCCACCGGTCGGCTTCTGCAAGACGTGGAACTGATCGACTCCGATTCTGGAGCATCTCTCGGCCTGATCGACCCTCAACGGGCGTTGGGCGGCCTGAAATGCAGGAACCTGACCCTGGACACGGACCTCTACGAACTGACCATGGTGGCCGGCTATCGAGTGCTGGGGCGTCACAGGCAGCAAGCCTGTTTCGACCTCTACTACCGCAGGAATCCGGACGAGGGGGCATTCTGCGTCTGTGCCGGGCTGGAAAGCGTGATCGAGTACGTCAAGAATCTCGGGTTGTTTCCTGATGACATCGCGTACTTGAAGAGCCTCGGGTTCTTTTCTCCCGCAGCGCTCGACGCGCTGGCTACCGGTATGACCTTCACCGGGGACTTGTGGGCAGTACCCGAGGGGAGCGTGGTTTTCCCCAACGAGCCGCTCATTCGTGTGGTGGCTCCCATTGACGAGGCTCAGATCCTGGAAACCACGATGCTCGCTTTGGTAGGACATCAGACGCTTATTGCCACGAAAGCCGCTCGGCTTAACATTGCCACGCGAGGGGCGCCGGTCGTGGACTTCGGAACCCGACGGGCGCATGGGGTGCAAGCCGCGTTGTACGGAGCCCGAGCCGCCTACATCGGGGGCTGTGTGGGAACGTCGAACGTCCAGGCAGGCAAGCTGTTCGGGATACCGGTGAAGGGGACCCACGCGCACAGTTGGGTCGAGAGCTTCGACAACGAGATCGATGCCTTCGAGGGTTTTACGACCGTGTTTCCTGACAATTGTGTCCTGTTGGTGGACACGTACGACACCCTGGAAGGGATCAACACTGCGATCCAGGTGGCACGCCAGCTGGCGGAGCAAGGAAAACCGCTACTCGGCATCCGGATCGACAGCGGCGACCTCGCCTATTACTCCAAGGCCGCGCGCAAGATGTTGGATGAGGCGGGCTTCCCTGACGTTAAGATCCTCGCCAGCAGCGATCTCGACGAGTGGATCATCGAAAGCCTTCGCGACCAGGGGGCCAAGATCGACATCTGGTGCGTTGGCACGCGACTCATGACGTCGTACCAGACTCCCGCGCTCGGAGTGGTCTACAAGCTTATGGCCGCGGGAGATGCTCAGGGCCGGCTGACACCCAAGATCAAGATCTCGGAGAATCCGATGAAGGTCACCAATCCGGGAGTGAAGAAGATCTTCCGGTTCTGTAATGGCGGGGGCCGCATGATCGGGGACCTGTTGGCCGACGAGCAAGAACCTCTTCCTTCCGGCCAGTACGTGCGGGCCCACCATCCTATGTACGATTACATGAAGATGACTTACCGCCCGCCGTACACTGTGGAGGAACTCCTGGTCCCCGTGTTCGTCGGAGGAAAACAGGTCTACCAGTCACCCGACCTGGAAGCAATGCGAAACAGAGCGGCCGAACAGATGGCCAGCCTGGAACCTGAGTACAAACGATTCTCCAATCCCCATATCTACAAGGTCTCCCTGTCCGACACCGTATTTCAGACCAAGAAGGAGCTGCTGAGCTACTATCACGAGAAGAACTCCACGGCCAAGAAATGAGCCATTGGGGAGAAACCCCTTATCCGCAATGGCTCCTCCCCGGGTGGACTGAAATTGCGCGGGGCTCCCACTTGACAATCGGGGTGATGGTGTCCAAATGCATTGAAGGGCAGTTCCCGGGTTAACTACGAGATATCAAGGCATTATAAAACCATTTTCTCTGCATCCTCGGGAGCCGCAGGCGGGAGGAACGAGCGATCTCAAGGGATTCGCTTTCAGAGAATTCATGCCGAGTGATGTTCTTTAAGCGGAGAAGTTCCCGAACAGTGCTCGTTGGAAGGAGAAACGGTGTCTGCAGGGCCGACGGGAGGTAAGCGTGAGCGATCAACGCGAGATTAAAGTCAACTTTCACGCATCAAATGGATCCAAGCAGGATAAGCGAGCCGATGAGCCAACGGCGCTCCAGGAGCACCCGCCGACAGAGCCTGCCGTGGTGGCCCAGCCCGCGGGAGAGCCACAGCCCGGTGGCGCACCCGAGCAGCAGCCTCCTTCCATGGAGGAAGCGGTCGCGGAAGCGGCTCTGAATCGTGATCGCTGGCTACGAGCAGTGGCTGACCTCGAGAATTACAAGAAACGTGTCGCGCAGGAGAGGAGTAAGCTGCTGAAGTACCGGAACGAGGATCTCCTCAAGGACCTCCTCGCCATCGTCGACAACATGGACCGAGCTTTGGCGCACTGTACGGAAGACACGAGGGGCGACTCCCTGGCAGAAGGGGTGTGCATGGTAGCGGAGATGTTTCGGAACGTGCTGGAACGTTACGGGGTAACGGAAATCAAGGCTCTCGGCCAACCGTTCGATCCGTACGTCCACGAGGCTCTGGCCAAAATTCCTGACGCGAGCCGTCCTCCGAACCAGGTTATCGAGGTGCTGGAAAAAGGATACCTGTACCACGACCGTCTCCTGCGCGCAGCCAAGGTGGTCGTTTCCACAGAACCGACGGAAGTGTAGCTGGTAACCGTTCGCCGTGGCGAGGAACTCCCTCGGAATCACGACAGAGAGATTGCGAGAGCCAAAAAAGATAACAAGGAATGTATCTTATATGAATATCGTCGTCGCATGCCCGCGGCGACCAGGAGGAGACAATGCCGGGGAAAGTTATAGGGATAGATCTGGGGACGACTAACTCGTGTGTGGCGATACTGGAGGGGGGAGATCCGGTCGTGATGCCGAACTCCGAAGGCGGCCGTACGACGCCGTCCATGGTCGCGTTCACCGATTCCGGCGAGCGACTCGTGGGACAGGTGGCCAAACGACAGGCCATAACCAACCCAGAAAATACGCTCTTCGCCATCAAGAGACTCATCGGAAGGAAGTTTCAATCGAGCGAGGTTCAGGGCGACCTGAAGGTCCTTCCGTACAAGATCGTCGAAGGTAACAACGCCGACGCCTGGGTCGAGGTTCGAGGCAAGGGATACTCGCCGGCCGAGATCGCTGCAATGGTGCTCCAGAAGATGAAACAGACCGCTGAGGACTACCTCGGAGAAGAGGTCACGGACGCTGTGGTGACGGTGCCGGCCTATTTCAACGATTCCCAGCGCCAGGCAACCAAGGACGCGGGCCGGATTGCGGGCCTCAACGTGCTGCGCATCATCAATGAGCCTACTGCCGCCTCCTTGGCCTACGGATTGGACAAGAAGAAGGATGAAAAGATCGCGGTCTTCGACCTGGGCGGCGGAACCTTTGATATTTCCATCCTGGAACTTGGCGAAGGAGTGTTCGAGGTCAAGTCCACCAACGGCGACACGCACCTGGGTGGCGAAGACTTCGACCAGCGTCTCATCGATTATCTGGCAGACGAGTTCAAGAAGGACCAGGGGATCGACCTTCGCAGGGACAAGATGGCCCTCCAGCGCCTGAAAGAGGCAGCTGAAAAGGCCAAGATCGAGCTGAGTTCCTCGATGGAAACCGATCTCAATCTGCCGTTTATTACGGCAGACGCATCCGGGCCCAAGCACCTGACCATGAAGTTGACGAGGTCCAAGTTCGAGACCCTCGTGGCAGACTTCATCGAAAAGACCGTCGGCCCCTGCCGTACCGCCATGAAAGATGCCGGTCTCACTGCGGCTCAGATCGACGAAGTGATCCTCGTCGGCGGCATGACCCGCGTACCCGCGGTCCAGGCCAGGGTCAAGGAGCTTTTCGGAAAAGAGCCGCACAAAGGGGTCAATCCAGACGAGGTGGTCGCCATAGGCGCGGCTATTCAGGGCGCGGTTCTCAGAGGTGAAGTGAAGGACGTGCTGTTGCTCGACGTGACACCGTTGTCTCTGGGTATCGAGACCCTTGGAGCGGTTTTCACCCGTCTGATCGAAAAGAACACCACGATTCCCACTCGCAAGAGCCAGATCTTTTCGACAGCGTCGGACAACCAGCCCTCCGTGTCGATTCACGTGCTACAAGGCGAGCGGCCGATGGCTGGGGACAACAAGACTCTGGGACGGTTCGAGCTGGTGGGGATTCCTCCTGCGCCGAGAGGGGTGCCGCAGATCGAGGTGACATTCGATATCGATGCCAATGGCATCGTCCACGTCGCAGCCAAGGATCTCGGGACCGGGAAGGAGCAGTCGATCAAAATCACGGCATCGAGCGGTCTGAAAGAGGAAGAGATCCAGAAGATGGTCCGCGACGCAGAGCTCCATGCCGAAGAGGATCGGCGCAAGCGCGACCTGATTGAGGCTCGCAACCAGGCGGACTCACTGGTCTACTTGACCGAGAAGACCCTGAAAGAGCATGGCGACAAGGTGGACAGCTCTACTCGGAGCGCCATCGAGGCGGCGGTCACGCGAACCAAGACCGCGATGGAAGGGAACGACGCGCAGGAAATCAAGACCGCGATGGAGGAACTGCAACAGGCTTCGCACAAACTTGCCGAGGCAATGTACCAGCAGGCTTCGGCGAGTGCCGGTGCAGGGCCTGGCGGCCCCGATGCCGGCGCCGGCCCCGCGGGTGAAGCAGGAACGTCAGCCCGCCGAGAAGAAGATGTCGTGGACGCGGACTTCACGGAAGTGAAAGAGGATAAGAAGTAGACAGGACGTTTGGCGGCGCGGTGATATGAGACGGAACCTCTTGTCCCTTGTGGCATCTGTTCTCCTGGTGGCCTCGTTTTCCACCGCGCCCGCTGCCGCGATCGAGGCCAGCCCCGAAGATCTCCGCCTCCAGGCGACGGATACACTCCAAGGAATCCTTGACGGGCTCGCCGAAGGGGATTACGGCAAGTACACCGAACACTTTTCAAAGAGCCTCAAGGCTGAAGTGGACCGGGATACGTTCCTTCAAATACAGGGGAACATGCAGCGGAAGCTGGGAAAGTTTAAGTCGCAGGAATATCTCGGCTTCTATGCTCGGGGAGGCAACGTGATCGCACTCTTCAAGGCGCGCTTCACCAAAGAGAAGGACGATGTCCTGATCAGCCTCGTCCTCGAGCAAGCAAAGCGCAACCCCAAGGTGGCCGGCATCTGGTTCGATGCACCGTCGCTTCAAAAGTAAGATCCTGGGACAAAATAACCACTTCAATTCAGGCTACATCGTCACCCCGGCGTAGGCCGGGTCCAGTCCCGCGACTCACGGGATTGAAAGACCTGGATTCCGGCCTCCGCCGGAATGACGGGAGGGGCTTCCGGCAAAGTGGTTGGCTTCAAGAGAGGCAACACTTGTCTGGGGAGAACGTCGCAACTCCGCCCGCGGCCAGACCTCCGTTCACCCTTCACATCCTCTTGAAATCGACGCGGAGTGCCGTATTGTTGACGTACCGCTGAAGCGTGAATCCTGTCTCGACCTGTTCCAGCGTCACAGAGAGCCCTACCTTCTGCATCTCCTTGAGAATCAGCTCCGCAGAGTGCCGGAAGTTCATCCGCTCGATCACTTGGTGCATGGTCAACGCGGAAGCGTTTCCCGGCGGAGGCACGCAGATTTCTTCATCAGTCGGAATGTAGTGGACGTGGAGATGAACGGAATAGTCTCCCACGATGCAGGAAATATTCACTTCCGGCCTGGCGGAAGGGTCCGCGAGACGTCCCTGCCCTTGATAGCGCTGAAAGATCGCCTCGGTCTCGTCCTGCTTGCTCAAGTAGAGTGTGGAAGAGAGATCGTACACGTCCAGGGGCCGGTTCTCTGCCTGCTCGATGAACGAGGTTCCACGAGGCCGCTCAGGGCTGCCCCCAGGGGGGTCGTTCCTGTGAATGATGAGGTCAATGATCGTGTCACCCAAGGAACAGGAGAGTGAGATCGGATTTTCGCCCGTATCGATCCCTTGCTGGCGGATCTTCTCCATGATCAATGCGTGGTCGTGGAGCGCCATGATCCTCTGAACGACCTGCTGCATGAAGAAAGGATTGGTGTTGAACTTCTCTGTCAGGATGATCCGCTGCATCCTTTGGATGTGAGTCTCGACGAAATAGGGATCAGCAGACACGTACATGCTGATGCTCTCAGTGGCCGACTCGGCAGGGAGATAACGCCGCCAGATTTCCTGGCGATTGTATTCCTTCATTAGCCCGAGCACTTCAAGCAGGTCAAAGCCGTCGATCTCCCGATTTTCGCTTAGCCCGATCGGGGAGGGTAGGTTCATAGGTTTCGATCCTTGCGTTGCTTTCTTGACCTCACAGCGGAATCAGGCGCCAAGACATGACAAAGGCAGGCTGAGCCTGCCTGAAGTCCAGTCGCCACGTGCCGGCGCGCGGTTCCGATTGATAACTCCTGCGCCAACTCCCACATCTTACAGCGAAACACGCTCGCCGCGCAAGTTCGGCACACGGGATCTCGAGAAACTCAATGAATTTCCAGTCGTACCTCTTTCCCTTTCGATCGCAAGAGGTTCGCGATGGCCTGCACGCTACGGCTCTTGAATCCCATTTCCTGCGGCAGGTTGGGGTTCAGGTGAGCCGGGTTGATCGCCTGACCGAGGTAGATGTCTATGCTGTCCGCATACAGGAACTCCCACGCCAGCTTGCTTGCGCCGTCCCGTTTGCCGACCAGTTCGTCCACATCCTGAACGCTCTGGAGGATTTCCAGCGTCGCATTTACCGTGTGAACCCCTTCGGTCACGAGTTCAAGCCCATCCAGTTTGCCGATCGGAGGAATCTTCTCGGTCATCGACGACAGGTCCACTACCACGTCTTGTCCGAGGATTTTCGCAACGATCCCCGCGGTGGTGCCCCCGCTCAGGATCCTGCGACCCGGGGCTTCCAGAAACTTTTTCACCACCGCTCCGTCGTCGTCGCGCTTGACGGGCGGACCGATCATAAAGGACCCGAAACGCTTGGGACGTACCTTGAGCACCCCGACCGTGGTGTCATCGCCGGGCTTGTCCTGGTAGAGATCATTGGCCTGGTCGACCAGGATCTGGGCAACTTTCTGTGCGGACGCGTCTTCATGAATCTGGGTCTCCAGAAACTTGGCGATCTTGTCCCAGTCCCATCCGAGGTTGAGCAGTCCGCCGATTCCTGCGTGGATTTCGCCGTCGCTCACGGTTACGAGCCAGTCCCCCGCATTCGCATGGACATGGGCTTCGCGGATCTTGCGGCTGCCGATGACCCGGTCCTTGTATTGCAGCTGGCTCTTGTAACCCTGTTTCATAAAAAAAGTCGGCGGGTTGTCGAACTCCGCGAGGTAAACCCGGCCGTCATCCAGCACCTTCAAGAGGGTAAACGTACTGTATGCGATCTTCCGCACCTTGCACTCCGGCAAGGTATCGGTCAGGGTGGCAACCACCTCTTCCAGGGGCAGCCCCCGTTCCATGAGCCGCAGCGCGATCTTGGTGGTGAGGGTTGCGAGGATGTTCGCCTTGACTCCGCTGCCAAGCCCGTCGGAGAGGACCATGAGCTTGCCTCCGCTGATGCCCGCGACGGAGAGCGAGTCTCCGCACAGGATCTCTCCGTACTTGCAGACGTGAGCACCTCCAGATTCGATGAACAGCGGCTCGCTCATCGCACTGCTCCCTCACGGGCGAGCTTGATCAACTCGAAAAGGGCTGCTTTGGTTTCAGCCGTCGTCTCTCCCAGCAGACCTGCGATCTCCTGGGCTACGCGCATCTGCTGGTGAATGACCTGCTGGGCCTTGGAAATGGTCTCCGCTTTGAAAACGTCAGCTTGCTGGTCTTTGATGACGGTCTCGGTGATATCCAGGAGCATGAGAACTCTCAGATCCTCTTCGGGTATCTTGAAGTTGTAGAGTTTGGCTGTCCTGCCGACCTTCTCAAGCTGTAGCCATCGCGACCCGGCAGCTTCCTCTTGCCCTTTGAATTGCAGGAGGGGATCTTGGCCGAAGAGTTCTTCGAAGGTCTTCCCCCTGACCTGGTCCGGTTCCTGCCCGCTGTGAGCTGCCAGTTCCAGGAAGGCCCGGTTGTGGTAAACCACCCGATGCTCCTTGTCGGCAAGAGCTATGGCCACCGGGAGCCGCTGGAAAATGGTTTCGGCCCGTTGTTCCGCGTGTTGACGCCGTGTCTGTTCCAGCATCTGCCTTGTCTGCAGGGCGGTGTAGACCATAAGGAGAATCTGGTGCGGGCCGAAGGGCTTGGGGATATAATCGTACGCGCCCATCTTTACCGTTTCTATGGCGGCTTCCGTGGATTTGAACGGTGCGGTCATGATGACCTGCACTTCAGGCTGGCGGTATTTGATCTCCTTGAGAAGTTCTTTTCCGCCCATGTCGGGCATGTCGATGTCCGCGACCACCACGTCCCAGAATTCCTTCTCCAACTCCTTGAGAGCCTCCTGGACCGACGTGGTTACCTTGACGCCGAAGCCTTCGCTCACCAGAATACGCTCGCAGACGTCGAGGACCTTCTCGTCGCTGTCCAGGACGAGCACACGGCTGGTGGAACTGATCTCCTCCGATCCGGAGACTCGAAGCATCGGATCTGAAATGTGCGCCATAAGGTGCGCCATGCCGTCTGCCATCTTCTCCAGAGAGGCCAACTTCTTGACGCGAGCTACCTGCTCCCGTGCCTGGTCCAGCTCGCCAACCTGCTCGGCCACCTTGGTGGCGAGCTGCTTGCCCCATTCTTCAAGTTTGCGCTGTGATTCTGCAAGGTTGCGAATCATGAGGTTGAACGTGGCTGCAAGTTCTCCTATCTCGTCCCGAGCGAACACCGGCACCGCGTGACTGAGGTCCCCTTCCGCGGCGCGCTTTGCCGCGTGGAGCATTTGTTCCAGCGGACGGTTGATCCATTTGACCAGGAAATAGGAAATGGCCCCCATGAGGAGAGCCCCGAAAAGGGCTACCACCATGAAGGTGGCCACGAGTGTGTCCGCAACTGAACTGATCGGCCGCTCAAGCGTCGCCACCTGGATCGCGCCCACGATGTTCTTATCAAGGTCGAAGAGGGGTTCGGTAGCAGCCAGGTAGGTCGATCCTTGAAGATCTTCCCAGGTCATGCCCACTTCCCCTTGTGTCAGGACCTTGGTACCCACCGTTCCCGAAGCGGCAAGACCGGCGAGCGGAAGACCGTCACTCCCGCGCAAGGTCGTCGAAATGCAGTTGGAGCCCTGGAAAACCGTCACCTCACCGATCGGTTTATTGCCGTAGGTCTCGCCCCTGAAGACCTCCCGTGAAATCCGGTTCACGACGTAATCATTATTGTTGAGGAGGATCCCGCCATACAGGACGCCCAAGACTTTGCCGCCGCTCATGATCGGCTGGGCAGCCTCCATGACCATGCCGTCGGTGGTTTTGTCCCCCAGCCTTTTGCCGAGCGCGGGGTTTTCTCGGGCCAGACGTGCTGCAGGCAAGATTCGCAGGCCGGCAGCGCCCTTACCCTCCAACGCTCTTTTGATAAGGGGCCCGGTGGAGACGTCAACAGGTTTGCTCTCCGCAACATAGGCCTGGGCTACCACCTGGCCCTTTTCGTTGATCATGGAAAGAAAATCCATATCGTTCTCCGCGGCAACCATTGCCAGGCGGTTCCGTATTTCCTCTGCATTCCCTCGTGCCAGAGCCTCAGCGACTCTCTCCGAGCCGGCCCAGAGTCGTATCTTGAGTTGCAGGTTCTCGAGGGAGTTCTTTAGGATGAAACTCGCGGTGGAAAGATTCCCCTGAAGCTCTCTGCGTGCACGATCCATGATGGTTTCCCGAGCAAGTCGGGTACCGATGAAGCTCGTGAAAATGCCCACGAGCACTACGACGCCGAGGAATCCTCCCAGGACTTTTTGTTTGAGGGAAAAATCCTGTGCCCAGCTCGTGAAGGCGCTCCAACTCTTCCATGGAAGGGGCCTGGGTGCGGGTCGGTCCATGATATGTCCACCTTCTATGCCTGCTTCTTCAGTATCTCCGTTTCGAAGATCTCGCGGGCATCGTCAATCGAATTGGCATGGAAGAGCCGGTCGTCAATGAGAAGGTTGGCTCCGTGGGTACACTCGTCCATGCAAAAACAGCCTTTCAGTTCTACCTGCGCATCAAGGTTCGCCTCTTTAATTGCGTCCTTGAAATACCCAATGATCTGGTGGGAGCCCTTGAGATGGCATGCGCTTCCCACGCAGACGGTGATAACTCGCATCGATCGAAACTCCTTTCGTGACAAACCAAACGCCAAACCGCCCTGCCGTCTGGGAGCGGACGACCGCGACGGTACGAACGAACATGCGCATGGTTCTGTTCAACGGTGGTCTCTACATCGGCTACCGGTGCGCGTTCAAAAAACCGGAAGCGCAGACCGGCATTTTTCTCAGTTCCAGGTTCAGTATCCCCTTCATCTCGTTTCAGAGTTAGAGAACAGACAGGGGAATCTGCTCCGGCCCCGGTGGCCGGTTAATCTCGGCAATGTGACGCGTATGCCCGTACTTTGGTGTGGCGTGCCGGGGTCCGACCTGCGGCTGACTCGCATCGCCGCCTCTTCCTCGGCTCCGTGCGGACAGGACAGACCGTGAGATCCTGCATTCCTTGCCGCGGAACGCTCCGGAATGTTCCGGTTTGAACCTCGATCGCAGCCTGATACTCGTCTCCAACCCGTCATAGTATATATGTTGATTTACCAACGCGAAAGACGTTTCTTTCCTCCCGATTCGCTTCGCAAAAAGTAATCTGGGGAGAATCCTTGTGAAAAAGATTTCTCCCCAGCTCTCTTTCCAAAAACCTCTGTCGTCTTTGGCGTCACGCGACACCCTGTCGGGTCAGTCGGTGGTGAAAACGGTCCCAGACCTGTTCCATAAAGGCTTCCAGTCGGGTTTTCTCATTGGTCTTCTTAAGCCCGTCGAAAATCAGGGTCAGCATGGGAGCGTCGTATCCTTGTTTCAGCGCTCTGGCGAGCGCGGCGGTCACGACGGTCCCATAGGAACAATTCAGCGTCATCAGATTGAGCACGCCGTCCGCTCCGAGTTCCGCCTGGCGCAATGCGGTAGCCATGGGCGCGGTCATCCCCGAGGGTAGGCCGGTGTGAGCGAGAGAACTCGCGGTTTTCCACATGGTCAAGCCGAGTATGTCCAACGGCGCGTCGAGCGCACGTCTGGCCGTCTTGGAACCCTTGACCTTGAATTCCGAGAAGGCCATCAAGGCGAACATGATCCCGTCCCCCGCTGCAGCGAGCCTTCGTCCCCCGCGCAGGTTCCAAACGGAGTCTCTCATCACGCCCATCTTAAAGCAATCGGAAAGGGTCGGCGGCGGCCACAGTATGCCGCCCAGAGCTTCGATATCACGGTATACGTCGTTGTTGGCGTACGGTACGACCCGCGTATAATAGTCCCCGGTGACAGCCACCTCGGGTTTGGGCGACGATTCGTCGGTCTCGACCGCGTAGAGTTCGTGCAAGGCTTCTTCCATGCCTATGCGAATGCGCCCCTGGCAGAGCGCTTGGAAAACCGTGAGGCAAGCACGACGGTAGGCTTCCTCTGCCGCGTCTTTTTGCCGAGCGAACGGCCGAAGCCTCAAGAACAGCCGCATGAGGACGTCATACGCATTGAGTCCTTCCCAGGTCTTGAGCAGCAGACTGTACCGGTTGCTCGAGGACAGCCCGAATGCCGTGAGCCCTTCGTTCAGGTTGGTTATGACGCGTAGGGACAGGCCGAGCTGCTGCCGCACCTTGTCGATGTACACCGAGAATTGTCCCAAGCGACACGCGTCCGCGTTCAGGAAGTAGAACAGAGACCGCTCGGCCTCCCCAGAGGGTAAAGTCCGCGCCAGCTTCAAATAGTCGCCCAAGACCAGCACGTACGGATGACATTCACCTCCCACCGTGTGGGGGCGGCCGATCCGCTCGGATTCCTCGTCAGGCGGTTCCAGAACTCTGGCATCGACCCCGAAGGATCTCGCGGCTGCTACCATCGCGTAGGAGTGTTCGCAGAAATAGGGGATATAGAGCACCTCGGGAAGGGGAAAGCTCGAGGAAACGGACGCTGCCGCCGGTTCCGGCAAGGCTCCTACAGGAACCGCACACGGAGAATGCTCCTCCGCTGTCCGCTCCAGGGTGGCCGGGCTTTCGGTGCCGCTGCGGGCACCGAGCGCGAATACCTTCGCCGCTTCCGCTGTGCGTGGATGCCTCCGCAGCCGCGAATCGAGACGGATCTGTTCGAGAAAGGCCTCGATGCGGGTAATCATGCCAGCTCTGGACGAATGGGCGTCCATCTCAAGCACCAGGAGAGGTTTGCTCCCGAGTGCTTCCTTGATGTGCCGCCGCGTGAAGGGGTCCGGGCTGCAGCCGAAGAACGTGATCAACACGGGGAAGAGCCGGCTATCTTCCCTGATCTTTCCGGCGAGTCGGATCATCTGGTCCTGGTATTTCCAGGAAACTACAGGCTGATGATCTTCCTCGCTCATGGGGTACAGGTCCGAAGGGATCGCTTTGACGCCGAGCCGCTGGAGGAGGCTCCCGAGGTTCATGTTCAAGAAGCTGTCGGCTGTGTGATAGGGCTTCCCGAGGACGACGAGGGCCCGTTCATCATCTCTCAGATCGCCCAACAGACGTTTCCCCTCGTTCCTTAGTTCCTGGCGGAAGCGGTTGAGGTCGTGGAGCCCCTGTTCGACGGCGTCTGCAGTCTGTTCGCGAGAAAAGCCCAGATCGCGGGCCAGCCGGGCGCATTCATGGCGCAGGGAGTCCGCGTCGAACTCGTGACTGATCACCGGCTCTTTCCATTCCAGGTCGAGCGTTCCCTTGAAGAATTGCGATGAGGCCTGGATGTACGGGCAGTACCCGAGTGGCGCCTTTCCCACTCCTGAAGACGGCTCCCACAGGATGCACGGGTGAAAGATCGTCCTCACACCGCGGGCCTGGAGATCCGCCACCTGCCCCGCCAACACCTTCATGGGAAGACAGGTCTCCACATGGAGAAAACTGCTCCCCTCCTCGAGCTGGCGTCTATCCGACGGGTGGCCGGTAACGAGCGAAATCCCCAGTGCCCGGCAAAACGATTGCCAGAAGGGGAACCATTCGTAGAACTGTGGGGATCGGATCATCCCCCATTTCACCGTGGAATCTACTTCTCGTTCCGTCCATTGTTCGAGGAGTCGCGAGCGGAAGGAGAACGGATTCGGCTCAGAAGGCCGTTTGTCTGAGGGGGTCTCCCTTTCCCAACGTTCGCAGAGCCCTCCGTGGAAGACGATCCGATCCTGGCAGTGGTACTTCCGAACCTGGCAGTTGTTCGTGCACCCGCGGCAGGAAAACTGTTCTACCCTGATGTCCGAAGGGACCTGAGCAACCGTACTGCGCGTGGTCGCAACGATCGTTCCGTTGCGCAAGCCCTCCAGGGCGTTCAGAGCTGCACCGAAAGCGCCCGACACCTTGAAGAATGCCGGGGTGTGAAACCGGTGCCCGGTCTGCTGCTCAAACGCAGCCTTCACTGCGGGTGTCGCGGCAACTCCACCGAGGAACATGACGCGCTCACCCAGAGGCCGATGGTTGGCGACTCGCTCCAGATAGTTCTGAACGACGCTCATGCAGACTCCGGCTGCAAGATCTTCTACGGATGCACCCGAATTCTGATGGTGAATCAGGTCCGATTCCATGAACACCGTGCATCGGTTTCCAAGGTCAGCCGGCATCCGTGCCGCAAAGGCAGCGCCGGAAAATTCCGCGCCCATTTGCAGATCAAGCCGATGAGCCTGGGCCATGAGGAAACTGCCAGTACCCGCAGCGCAGACCCGGTTCATCTCGAAATCCTCGATCGCGCCGTTCTGGAGGGAGATCCATTTGGAATCTTGTCCTCCGATTTCGACCACGGTATCCACCTGCGGATCGAAACTCAGCGCGGCTCCAGCCTGCGCGATGATCTCGTTGACGATCAGCTCCGCGCCGAGTATCCGGCCGATGAGATATCTGCCGCTTCCGGTCACGGCAACGGCATCCGGGACGAGGTCGTCCCCGGTGAGGGCCCCTATGACCTCCCGGACACCCTCCAGAACGCGGGACTTGGAGAGGCGATAGTCTTCCCTCACCACCCGGCCCGCTCCATCGATGATGACCCCCTTCACCGACACCGATCCAACGTCCAACCCCATCACGAGCGGAGGCTGTACGGTTTTTCTCTCATGGGCGAGATGGTTGGGAGGAACATCCTGTTTCAGGCGTTCGTCCAGTCGCGGGAGGAACGACCGTGCGATCGGCGCCTCCAGCGCTCGTTGAGCCCTTTCTCTCAGCCTCTCGATTGTCAATCCCGGTATGCTTTCCTTCTGTCGCGCCAGATGGGCACATCCAAGGGCACCCATCACGTCGAAGTGCGGGGGAATCGTTATCTGCTCCTCCGAGAGGCCCAACAGTTCCCGAAACGCCTTTACCACCGCCTGGTTGTGCATGACTCCGCCCTGAAGAGCGACCAGTGGCACAAGCGGCTCGCCCTTCACGAGGGTGGCAATGTAGTTCCGAACGAGCGCAAACGCCGACCCCAGGAGAATGTCCGGAATCGGCGTCCCCTCCTGAGCCTGGTGGATCATGTCCGTTTTGGCGAAGACCGCACAGCGGCCGGCGATAGGTGCGGGTTTCTCACTCTGAAGAGCGAGCGGGCCGAAGGACTCGACACGGACACCCAGCCGCTCCGCCTGTTCGTCGAGAAAGGCTCCGGTCCCCGCCGCACAGATCTCGTTCATGCGAAAAACTGCGATCCGAGGACAATCTCCATCCTCAGGGGGTTCCACCCGCATGAATTTCGAGTCTTGCCCGCCGATCTCGATAATGGATCTCACCTGCGGATTAACCCGAAAAACCCCTGCGGCATGCGCAGTTATCTCATTGATGCACGGCACCTGCAGCACGCCGGAGAGCAGCTCCCGACCGCTCCCGGTGATCATGGCCGACTCAAACCGCAGATCGTTGCCGCACTCGGCACAGAGTTCATCCAACGCGTCGATGAACGTCTGGAGGGCCTTTCCGCGAGTTCTGAGGTAGATGGAGATCGGCCGATCCGCTCCCTCGTTTACCAGAAAAAGATTCAAGCTGACCGATCCGCAATCTATGCCGAGGAATCCAGGCATAGGTGGTACCCCTCCTTCCACTGAATGCCTTTTTCAATGTGACCGTTCACTTATGCGCGGGGCAGAGTAGCTCGTCTGAATATTTCGGGTTTCTTCAACGCTCAAAATCTCCCTAACCCCCATTTACTAAGTGCGGAACTGCACAATGCCCTTTCGTCCCCTTTTTCTAAAGGGGGGCCGGGGGATTGTTTCCCCGGCTGCCCAAATAGTTACTTCTCAATCGGACATTACTTCCGGCAACTGCTGTGCGAGAGGCGAGCAAGCACTGCTCCACCCCTCCGGTTACAGGGCCCGCAAGAACTCGGGCCTCAGGCGTGCTTGATCCCGAGAACGGAGCACCGAGTCGATCGCGGCCAGAATCGCCTCCTTGTCACGCGGCAAGGTCGCCTTGACCGGCAAGTAGTTGGACGCGTGATTGGACCGGAAAACACAATGGGTGAATGAGGATTCTCCGATCATGATCCGCAACTCGTTGATGAGGCCGAATGGGTCCGGCAGCCGGAACCGGCCTTCAGCGAAGTCTTTGTGGAGCGGTGTTCCGGGAACCAGGATCAAGCTCAACGCGCCCACGTAGTCGGGGTCCATGTCCGTCAGGATCCTTGCAGTCTCCCGGGCATGCCGCTCGCTCCCTTCGATTCCGCCTATCCCGAGGAGCACGGTCACGGAGAGGGCTATTCCCGCCTCCTTCACTCTCCGGGCAGCTTCCACCATTTGCTCGTACGTAGCGCCCTTGCAGATCTTTTCGAGTAGCTGGCCGTCGCCGGTCTCGAGGCCGAGGTAGATGATGCCGAGCCTCAGGGCATGGAGTTCCTGGAGATCCTGCACAGATTTCTTCAAAATGTTCTTGGCGTTGGAGTAAATGCCGATCCGCTGAACCGAAGGGATATACCGGTTTACTTCCGAGAGTATTTCCTTGAGCCGGCGCTGTGGAATACACAAGGCATCGCCATCGGCAAGGAAAACTCGCTCCACCGGCCCCATCTGGCGGGCGTCTTCCAAATCCTCTCTGATCTCTTCGATACTTCGGATGGCGAAAGATTTGTCTCGATAGCTGCCGCAAAAGGTACACCTGTTGTGATTGCAACCGATGGTCGCCTGAATTATCAGGCTATAAGCCTCGCTCGGTGGACGATATATGGCACCGACGTATTTCACGATCGTTCCCCTTCGTACCTGTGTTTTCTCTTGCTCTTGTCACGCCGGCGAATAGGGGCGGGTTTGAAACCCACCCATACGGCGAACGGCCATGATGCAAAGGTCGTAACGTGACAGGCGTTTATTGATAGTCGATTCCTTCTCGCACGAATTTCTCAAATTCCTTCTGAGCATCCTTTATGGCGTCACCGTCAGCCCTTAGCAAAATATAATATACACTCGAGTTCCCTTCCACAAGGTACAGGACCTTCTGAGTGGGAATCACGGGACTGAACATGGCCTGAATAGGCTTCGCGGTGTGTGGATCGCGTATAACCGCCAGTTTCCAACCTTTTGCGATCTCTGCAGGTGTAAGCTTTCTGGAATCGTCGCAGCGTATTCTCTTGCGGATGTACTTCGATCGGAACGTGACCTTGTACGCGTTCTTCCCGCCAATCTTGACGTATTCTTCCGTATCGCCAGGTCTGATCACCTCTCCGTCGGGGAAGAGCGTGACGTAATGTACTGCAAGGTTGTCGACCGGCCGGTCGATCTTTGCCTTCCGCACTTCGATGGCCACGTCGTCTTCCGGGTTACCGAACCGGCTTGCCGTATCGTCTTGTTCGATCAAAGGATACGGATTGCGGACAATCTCCCGCAGGGAGTGAGTACTGAAACAGCCCGTGAGAATCCCCGGCAGCAGCAAACAGAGGATTGCCTCGAAACTCACACGCATCCTTGGCCAGTGCTCAAACATCAGCTTCCAGCTTTTCGTGGTTCTTGGAGAGGAGCGGCAGGAGAATCGGTCGGGTCGATCCTCGCGAGATCGGCCCACTCTGAAACGCCGGTCCCATCACCAGAAATCGGGTGAGTAACCGTACACCGGAATAGGTCCAACCGGCCGGAATCACGATGAGGGAGGCTTGGAGGGGGAGATGCGTCTCCTCCTCTATCCTCACCGGGTGCCGAGCCACTTCAAGCCCGGTGAACGATTACTCGGGTGAGCCTACTCTCTGATGTATTTGATCAAGTCCATCCTGTCGAGAGGATCCGGGAGGTGAATCTCGGCCGTGTCCACCTTCTCACTCTCCTTCTTGCCCTTTGCCTGTACGAAGGCTTTCAGAGTCTCGAACCGTGCCTTGCGCAGGACCGTGTCTTCCGGTTCCGCTGTCAGAGCCTCGGTAAAATCATCCACTGCTAGAGAGAGGTTCTGCTTGAGCCCCGTTTTCACGTACGCGCACCCGCGCAAGAGTTTGGCCACGGGTGTTCGGGGAGCGACGAGCAACACCTCCCTGTAATCCGCTAGAGCTGGTTCGGGGTCTCCGGCTTCGAAATGGATCAGTCCCCGGAACAGCAACGCTTCCGGGTCTTTCGGTCCTCGTTTCAACACCGCGGAGAAATCCACACGTGCCCTTCCAAGGTCGTGGCGTTGTTCGGAGGTCCCTCGTTTCGCGACCTTGCTCATGCCCAGATAAGCAAGTCCTCGGTCGAATTGAACCTTGGGCATGACCGATGCCGGCTCCTCGTCTTCCGCAGCAATCTGCGCCATCTGTTCCGCCAGATTGTACGCGGATACCGCATCCTGAAACTTCTTTTGCTCCTGGAGTGACTTGGCTTCTGCCATGGTCTGCGAAAAACAGCGGCTCATATCCACCCGGTAGACCCCCGGCGCCTGAGCCGATAGGACGTTCCCTTTGTCGTCGGTGACCACCAGTCTCAGCGAAAAAGATCCCTTCGCAATGTTCAAATCGGAGGGAGAGGGGAAGGTCACCTTCAACGTGCGGGACTCGGGAGCGGCAGGTTCCTCTGCGCCCTTCGAGGCCGGCGCCACGCGCTCGCATCTTATCAGATCTTCGCTCTTGGGGCCTGTCCGGACGAGCAAAGCCTCATAGCTTACCGGCTTGTTGGCAGTCTGGAGTTTGAGCGTGAGGAGGGCGTCGTCGCTCGGGCAAACCTCTGTTTTCTGCTCGGTACCATTCGGTTTTTTCACCAGCTGTAGGTCGGTTATTTCCCCTTCGCTTCCGACGAACCGGAGGTCCGTGGGCGGCGGGCTGGACTTCACATACCGACGGTACGGCGCAAAGGAGAGTCCAGCCTTGTGGGGAGTTACGACCACGTAATCGCTCGTAGAGAAAGTTACGACGAACGTTCCGTCATCACGAGACTTGAGCGAGCCGATCTCACTTCCGGTTTCCGGATCCAACGCTTTAAGGTCCACCCCCGGAATTCCAGTGCCCGCCCGGGAGACGACTTTACCGGTCACACTCGGCGCCACGGAGAAGCTCACCCGAGCCTGTCTCGTTTCCGAACCGTACTGCAGTGATGCGTCTACCCGGTACGTGCCCGGCGATAGAGCTTTGCTGACCGAAACGCCTTGACCGACCGGACCGAGAGGCTTCCCCTGCCCATCGAACAGCGTCCAGGTGACGCCCGGCTGTTCGGCCTTGTCCAATCCTTCAGTCTTTACGTTGGCCTTGAAGGCGACCGGCTCGCCGGAAGAGTAAGCAGCGTCCTTCTTGGGCACGGCGATCTCAATGCTCGCGACAACTGGCTTGGCCTGACCCGTCCCTGCTCCCGCGGACCCAAAGGTGAGCGCACTCTTCAGGGGCTCGGGGACTTTCTCCTTGACCAAGGCCCCGGGATCGCACCCTAAAAGAATGAGCAGGCTTCCGATGACGCCGGCAGTCCTGGCATATCTCCACATCATTGAACCTGGCTCCCCGTTGACGAGGGACAAACGCAAGCCCCTCGAATCGTGTGACCACTCTGGGCATCCGCCGAATCCTCTCGGGAGAACCGGCGCCTCGCCAACCCTGTCTAAGCTGAGATTAGACCGTTTTTCGGTCACCCGTCAAGGAATGTCTCGATCCGGCCCACGGTGCCGTCGAAGTTGCCGCAAGCGATATCCCATCGTCGCAGGCACGGCAGGGCCGATCTGAAACGCGAGCTTGACCTTTGGAGTTTAGTATGATAAATAAGCATGGAATTATAAGATGTTGTTAGTAAAGCCTAAGCAGATGTGACATGAAATACTTACAACGGCTTGCCTTAAATGCTGTTATCATCGTCACTCTCGCGGGGTGTGCGGGCCCGCTCCGAACGGTCAAGCAAGAACCGCCTCCAGTGGAGAAAGGCTCCTCGTATACGATAAAGGGAAAGACCTACCAGACCCTGAAGAAAGTGGAACCCGGCCGCATCGAACACGGAGTCGCGTCGTGGTATGGACCGGGGTTTCACGGCAAGAAGACCGCGTCGGGGGAGGTCTACAACATGTTTGACCTGACGGCCGCTCACAGCGCACTCCCCATGAAGACCCTCGTCAAGGTAAAGAATCTGCAGAACGGCAAGGAGATCCGTGTACGAATCAACGACCGAGGGCCTTTTGTAGACGATCGGGTCATCGATCTGTCTTTGGCGGCTGCCCGGGAGCTTGGTATGGTCAGGCCCGGCACCGTTCCGGTCAAGTTGACCGTGTTGAAGGGGAGCGACACCCTCGTTGCTTCCCGGCTGAAGGAGAAACCCTCTGATTTAGGCAAGCAGGCTTCAGCCAAGGGTGAAAAGGATCGGAGTCCGGGAACTCCGAATCCGTTCTTCAGCGGCGAGCGATGGGGCCTCCTCGCGTTGATTCGGTGACCCGCCAGATGGTATAGTACAGCGCCCTGGAAATTGCGGGAGACAAAACCGGTTGCCAAGAATGACGTCCGAATGGCCCGCGCTTGAGAAAGGCTGTTGATAGGAAGCGGAGATGGCGATTACCGTTCTCGGTGGGGGGCTGGCCGGATCGGAAGCTGCGTGGCAACTGGCGAAGATGGGGATACCGGTACGCCTTATTGAGATGAAACCCCATCGTTACTCACCTGCCCATGGGTCGCCGGATCTTGCGGAACTGGTCTGTTCCAATTCTCTCAGATCCTCTGTGCTCCAATCTGCCGCGGGGCTGCTGAAGGAAGAGTTGCGCTGTCTGGGATCGCTGATCATGGAGGCAGCCGACGCGACCGCGGTTCCCGCGGGGAAGGCGCTTGCGGTAGATCGGGGGGCCTTCTCGCGTTTCATTACCGAACGGCTCGTTGCGGAGCCGCTCGTCTCTCTCGAGAGGCGCGAGCTGACACGAGTGCCCGGTGCCGAGGAAGGCGCGGTCATCGTGGCGACAGGGCCGCTGACCACGGATGCTCTCGCTCAGGATGTCGCCCGCATTCTCGGATCGGGCGGGCTGTATTTTTACGACGCCATTGCCCCGATCGTGACCGCGGAGAGTCTGGAGCCGAGCAAGCTCTTCTCCGCGTCCCGGTACGCAGACGGGGAGGGGGACTATCTGAACGCCCCTTTTGATGAGCCGGCCTACCGGAGGTTCGTGCAAGAGATCCTGGAAGCGGACAAGGTCGACCCGTATCCCTTCGACAACATACCTCACTTTGAAGGGTGCCTGCCGGTAGAGGAGCTGGCACGCCGAGGACCGGACACGCTGGCCTTTGGACCCATGAAGCCCGTCGGGCTGACCGACCCCGCCACAGGAGCGAGGCCTTTTGCGGTCGTTCAGCTCCGTGCAGAAAACAAGGATCGAACCCTGTACAACCTCGTCGGCTTCCAGACGAAAATGACCCATCCGGCACAGGAGCGGGTGTTCCGCCTCATACCAGGCCTCGAGAACGCGGTCTTTGCCAGGCTGGGGTCGATACACCGGAACACGTATTTGGAGGCACCCTCGCTGCTGGACCGCTTCTCTCGATCGCTGACCCACCCGCACGTCTTCTTTGCAGGTCAGATCACCGGAGTGGAAGGGTATATCGAGTCTACTGCTTCGGGACTGGTGGTGGGTATTATGGCGGGTCTGCTGTCACTGGGGATCACCCCTGAGCCTCCACCATCGGAGACGGCAGTGGGTGCGCTTTTGAAGCATACACGGGACAAGCCCTCAGGGAAGTACGAGCCCATGAACGTCAACTTCGGCATCATCGATCCGCCACCCCCGGGAACACCGAAAAAGCGCAAGAAGGAATTACTCGCGGACCGAGCGCTTGCAGCGCTGCGTGTATGGAAAGCCGAAATAGAACGGCTGTACCCCTGAGCGGCTTACCAAGCCATTTCACAAATACTGTCGAGCACTTCTGTAGGACGCGGTTGCCGCTTGTCGCCGTTGCCCCAGCGGCTGTTAGGTGGGACATGCGTTCCGCCTGTCATTTCCTAGCTTCCCGAAATGCGTCGCAGTATTGGTGAAACGGTGCACTTAGAAAAAGCAGTCGGGGAAGGGCTTGCACTGGACCGGAAGAATCAATGAATCCGAGAATCGGTACCTTAGAAGAAGAGCGTGACATCGAGCCCAAGGACCGCGAAGCTCTCCCGCAGGTTCGCCTCCATGCTCCCATGCGTATTGGTTTCTGGACTGGTGGTAACATCAAATG
>JACRDG010000112.1 GCA_016218715.1 Desulfomonile tiedjei
CTTAATCCGCATCGACAACGATCACGTCGAGACGCCCGGGGCCGTGCATCCCTACGGTCAGGGTTTGTTCGATATCTCCGGTGCGGCTCGGCCCGGTGATGAGCGTGATGTTGGCAGGCAGAACTCCGCCGATCGAGCTTAGGTAGTCATCGAGATCTGCGAAGATCCGGTCCGCGCGTACCACCGCCACATGGCGCCGCGCCAGCACGTTGGCCTGCATGGCTTTCCCGTCGGCTGAGGTGCACACGATGCTTCCTGTTTCGGCTATGGCCGCGAGCGCCTCTTCCACCGTGACCTCCGCGGCGGTGTATTTGTCCACGCGCTTCTCTGGGTCAATGCTGAGGCCTTTCTCGATTTTCGTCACTGCTGCACAGTACACCGAGCGATCTTCTCGGAGGAGCTCCGCGATCACCCTCCCGAGTTCCGCCATGGAACTCACTCGCGCGGGAATCGCCTTGACCGCGGTAAGATTCTTCATGAAGAGCGCCGACACCTCCTCCGTGCTCACGACATCCGCCTCCTGAGGCTTCTGTCGGCAGGTTGCGGGACGCGGCCCAGGATCTTTTCTCCCGAGAGCAAGACCAGTCCCGGCCACAAGCGGCGCAGAGCCCGCTGTCCCCAATCGAAGGCCCTCGGAGAGTTCACCGCATGTTTGAAACCCGCCATTGCGGCTTTCTCGGACGTCGAGGTCAAACCTTCGGCGATGCGGCGTTCCCGCAAGGTCGCCAGCATCTTGGTGAGTGGCACCTTTACCGGGCAGACTTCGTCACACGCGCCGCACAACGTTGTCCCGTCCAGCAGCGGATACGCCTTGTCCATGCCGTCGAGAAGGACCGTCAGGATAATGCCCATGGGTCCGGGGTACGTGGAACCGTACGCGTGCCCGCCGATCGTCGCGTACACCGGGCAGGCGTTGAGGCACGCGCTGCAGCGGATGCACTTGAGGATCTCGCGGCAGTCCCCTGCAACGATTTCCGAACGCCCGTTATCCACGAGTACGATATGGACCTCTTCGGCTCCTGTGGATTCACCCTGCTTCTTCGGGCCGGTGATGAGCGACACGTAACTCGAGAGGATCTGGCCCGAAGCGGAGCGCGGCAGGAGCCGCATAAACGTGGCAAGATCGGCGAGGGACGGGATGATCTTTTCGAGGGTCAGCACCGCGATGTGGAGACGCGGCAAGGTGGTGGCCATCCTCCCGTTCCCTTCATTGGTCACGAGGACCACCGAACCGGTATCGGCAAGCGCAAAGTTTGCGCCGGTGATCCCCGCGTCCGCGGTGAGGAAGTCCTGCCGCAGCGTGTCGCGAGCGATCTTCAGCAGCTCCAGGTGGTCCTCGGTGTACGGCACCCGGAGCTTTTCTGCAAAGAGCTTGCCTATCTGTTGCCGATTCTTGTGGATCGCGGGCGCAAGGATGTGCGACGGCTTCTCCCCAGCCAGTTGCACGATGTACTCGCCGAGGTCGGTTTCGATGACCTGCATCCCCCGTCGATGGAGATGCTCGTTCAGGTGGATCTCCTCGGTAACCATGGATTTGGACTTTACGATCTTCGTCGCGGACCGGTCTTTGAGGATGTGGAAAATCGTTTCACGGGCCGCTGCAGCGTCTTTTGCCCGGTGCACGACGGCACCAGCTCTGGTGGCGCTCGCGGCGAAGCGGTCGACATAAGCGCCAAGATCGTCCAGCACCTGCAGCTTAATCGCGGACGCTTGGTCGCGGAGCTCTTCCAAAGGGAGCGCCTGGACAGCTTCCCTGCGTTTCTTCTGAAAGATCCCCGTGCACTTCTTCAGCGACTGACGCAGGGACGCGTCCTTGCACGCGGCACGCGCGTTCTCGTGAAAAGTTAGACTCGTCACAGGCCCGCTCATATGCCCTCCGCCAGTACTTGTGCAATATGTTTCACCGAGATGTTGCTTCCAGCACGCTTCAGAGCATCACTGATGTTCATGAGGCAGCCCTGATCGCACCCGGTGACAGTGTCCGCACCGACCCCGACGATGTTCTGAGCCTTTTCGTACGCCAGGGACATGGAGACTTCCGGCATCTTGGCCATGAATGCGCCACCGAATCCGCAGCAGCGGTCTGCTTCCGGCAAGGCAACGTACTGCGCGCCCTCGATGGACTTAAGGAGCAGGATCGGCTCTTCTCGCACACTCAGTTCCCGGGTGAGCTGACACGAGGCGTGGTACGTGATACTCCCGCTTCCTCGAAAGCCGGTCTGGTGGGCCTTCAGGACACGAACGAGGAACTGAGTCAACTCGTACGTGCGTGACGCGGTCTGTTCGGCCTTAGCCCTGAGGCGACTGTCGTCTTTGAACAGGCCCGGATAATGGTGCTTGATCATGGACGCGCACGAACCGGAAGGCACGACAATCGGATCGGGTCCCTCGAACACCGAGAGGAAGTGCCGCGCTGCTTCCCGGGACACATCCTGGTAACCCACACTGTCCGCGGGCTTCCCGCAGCAGGTTTGTTCTCTGGGGTACGCGACGTCCACGCCGAAGTACTCGAGCAAACGGACCGTTGCTTCGCCGGTCTCGGGAAAAAACGTGTCAACGAGGCAAGTCCCGAAGAGTTGAACGCGCATCGCCCTCTACCATTCATGGCATAGTGATCAGGCAATCTATGCCGGGTCGCGGCTCCGCGTCAAGCCCCTTCCCTGCCGCGACGAGGGCAGCTCCCTCAAATAGGGCCTATTTGACACCCCGGGTCGTCTTGTGATAGCAAGATGCGAGAACCAGAGCAAACGTTGCGCAAGAAGAGAAGCCCGCGTGAGCCACCATCACCATGAAGTGGAAAGGGCCCTCGAACGTCTCTCCGCCCTGACAAGAGAGTTGGGAGATCGGGTCCCGAGTATCCTGATCGTGGTCAGCGCCTACCAGGGGGTCGCGCGGCTCGAGGCTACTCTGGCGCAGATACATCCTGACCTGTTTCCCTTGATTCGAGAAATAACCATCTTCGACGTCTTCAGCGAATTACAAGCCGAAGGGGCTTTTCTCGACCTGCGTCATACTCAGGCCTGGGAGAAGCTCAGGTACGTCCGGATACCGCGACCCTACCATTACGGCGAGAACCTGAAGAACTGCTTCGATTACGCCATTAGCAAAGAGTTTGACTACGTAGTTATCCTCCGGGGTGATGGAACGTACGATCCCGCGTATCTGCCGCTCTTTCTGGAAGCAGCGCTCGTCGACGAGTGCGACGCGGTAATCGGCGATCGGATGGAGCATCCGGGGTCGGTGCGGTTGGCTGCCAACCGGCTCCTTTCGCTGGCGGAAGAGTTGATACTGGGGATGGGCCTCCGGGACTATCACTGCGGGTACCGTCTCATCGCGACACAGGTGCTCCGAAAGATACCCTACGGTTTGAACGTCAGCGACTATCTCTTCGACCTCCACCTGCTGATTCAGATCCGGTGCCTCGGCATACGGATCGGCACGGTACCGGTGCCGGAGTTTCACGACAAGGATGTGAGCACGGGCCAAATGATCGCTTACGCGACGCGGGCCGTTCGCATCGCGATCGGGTACCGCCTGCATCAGCTCCACATCCTCCGTCGGGCCACTTACTTCGTGGATCTCGGCGAGAATTACACACTCAAACGAAACCGGTACAGTTCGCACATGCAGATTCTCGACTCGCTCAAGCCGGGTTCCATGGTGTTGGACGTCGGATGCGGGCAGAGTCTCCTCGCGGAGGAGTACGCGCGGCGGGGCATCACAGTGGTCGGGCTGGACAGCATCCCGGCGGAAAAGGTTTCACCGTTCGTGCACCGTTACCTGCGCCACGACCTGGAGACGCCTCCAGACCTGCCGTATGGTCGAGAGTTCGATTATATTATTCTGTCAGACGTCATAGAGCACATTGCCAACCGGGATGCGCTCATGAATTCGCTCCGGCGGCACCTGAAACTCGACGGCAGGCTGATCGCATCCACGGGGAACATCGCCATATGGTTCTACCGGCTGAGCCTTCTGCTCGGGCGCTTCGAGTACGGGCCGAGAGGGATTCTCGACCGGACACACGTGCATCTGTTTACGCTGGACTCGTTCACGCGGTTCTTCCGGCAGAAAGGGTATCGTTTGCTGGAGGTCCGGTACACCCCGATTCCGTTCGAGCTGGTCTTTTCTTCCACCGGGAGGAGTTCGCTGGTGGAAGGGATCACCCGCTGGTATCACCGTCTCACAATGCTCTGGCCGCGAATGTTTGCCTACCAGTTCATTGTTTCGTGTACGTTCCGTTCGTACGAGTCGGCCCTGGGAGAAGAGACCTGGAAGCCTCTGGAAGAGATGGACTCTTCAGGGAAATCTCGCGAAGACTTACCAGAGGCGTCCCGCGGCTCCGTCCGGGGAGATACGACTCCCCGGGGCGGAGAAAGATGACCATGACCTGATAGGGACCAGCCGCGCTGAGCCTGAACGGAAGCTCCAGCCGCACGTCAACCTCCCGCGTTGTACTGAGGCCCTGAGACCTGACCAACCGATTCTCGAAGAAAATAAGCGC
Source organism: Desulfomonile tiedjei (assembly GCA_016218715.1). Taxonomy (GTDB): domain Bacteria; phylum Desulfobacterota; class Desulfomonilia; order Desulfomonilales; family Desulfomonilaceae; genus JACRDG01. The sequence goes on from JACRDG010000112.1 coordinate 4,505, forward strand.
CTGACCGTCTTCGTGCAACGCGCGGAGACCTCGAATTTCGAGTACCGGAGGAGAGGCATCACCGCGCGCGTTCGTCGGGACGAGGTACACGACAAAGATATCCTTTCCGGCCAGCGTTCCGTCGTCGGCCCGATCGAACCCCATAGCCGCGTACGGCGGCAGACGACCCAGGTCAGCCGCGGAAAACGAACCGGACGGCCACAGGACGCTCTGTTCGATGAACGGGGTCGTCCCTTCAGGCGACGTAATGCGAAGGCCGTTTCCCGCGTCTGCGGTCCTCAGTTCCGGCCACCAGCTCTTGAAATCGCTCACCGTTGACGGGATATGGAGCGCGAGCATCAGCACGAATATCGGCACCCCGTACCGCGGGCGGACCAGCGAAAGCAGCACCGCAAGGAACACCACGATCAAGAGATAGTAGAACTCGACGAAATATCGCAGAATCACAAAGGTCCCGAAGAGCCCCAGGACAACATTGAGATAGAGCGTTACCGCGAGAAGCGCACCAAGCCACAGAGCCAGCGCGCTGCGCGCTTTGACGGTCCGGCACAAACCCACCGGAATCAGCAGAGCGAGCGGCAAGAACTGCGGATTGAACGAGAAGAAACTCGGTGGAAACCCTTCGTAATGAGCGAAAGAACGAGAAGCGAGCCCCAGATTTTCTGCCATCTGAGGCGACCCGTAATACGAGACCGTGTTGAACAGGACATTCCAGAGCATGGTGATCTGCGAGAAAAACAGCTTCGCATTACGGAAGTACGCATAATGCCCTGGATTCTGAAACCGCACGCCGAAATCGAACGGCGAATCGAACCGCACGTAATTCAGCAACAGAAGTCCGCCCATGAGGGCAACCGCGAGTCCCAGCGCCAACACGCCGCCCGCCGAAGACGACCCGGTGTCGTCGGCCTTACTCCAGCGCCAGACGAGCACTCCTGCTGCCGGCAGCACTATCAGGGCAAGCGGAACCCATGTGACCCGTGTCCACGACGCCAGGACGAACAAGAGCGCGCCCAGCGCCACCGGACCGGATCGCTTCCGCTCGATGCCAGTGATAAGCAGGTACAAGGCAGGGAGCGCGAGCGCAAGACCGAACAGGACCTGCTGCTCGTACACGGCAAACCTCCCGAAAAACCAGCCCTCGCCGTGCGGGTACGGGATGACGAAGATCAGTACCCAGGTCAGGACGAGCGCGCCGATCGGAGCTGCAACGCTCCGGCCTGTCACCTCCGGACCGCGCGATGCATCAGCAGACGCGCATTCAAGTATTCGTGCGATGATCCTTTGATAGAAGTAGGCGAACAGGAACAAAAAACCGAAAACCATCAGATAGTGACCGACGAATCTCCCGAAAATCGTGGTCAGGACGAGCAGCACCGCAGACGGGAGCAGTCCCCAGTAGAAATAGTAGTGCCCCCAATACATGAGCGCATCGTGGTAGAACCGCTCCAGCGGTCCCGGAATAATTGAGAGCCTCCCCTGCCCCAGCATGGATGCCTGAATCTCGTACACCCCGTCGACGATCCCGTTCGCGGTAAATCCGTGCGAAACGAAATAGAGCCACGCCAGCGAAACAAGCAGGGCGTTCGCCAGGAACACGGCAGGAACGAGAAGACTGGTCGATGTCAAAGGGGTGTGGGCAGCGGGCTTCACCGGAAGGTTCTCTCTTCTGTCAGCGCTGTGTCGGGGAAGTGATCCGGAGGAACTGTGGCACAAGAACGGGTCAGCCGCAACCTTTCGTTACTTTTTGGATTGCGACTTGGTGTCGGAAACCGCGTTCCACGGGGTTACTCGCGGCATCCAGCGCGGCACGGCCGCGGCGTATTCAGTCCACTGGGACCGGAACTGGCGAGACAGCCATGGCTCTTCGTGAGTGACGACCCTGAGGTGGAAGAAAACCGCCAGTACGGCCGTGTACACGCCAACCAGCGGCGAGCAGGTGACAAGCGCCCATCCCAAGACCAGTAAAAGAACCCCGATATACATGGGGTTGCGTACGTGGCGGTACAAACCCACGACCACGAGACGTTTCGGCGGGTCCCACGGGGCCAGCGTGCCCTTGCCTGAGACGTAGAAATCTCGAACGCACCAGAGAAGTGCCAGCGCGCCTGCCACCAGAACCGGGTACCCTCCAGCCCACATCTGCCCGCGCCAGGGATCGAGATACGTGATAACCGGTGGAAGGAGGAACGCAAAGAGCCCTGGCAGAGCGAGAAACGCGAGAAGTGCGCGCAGAAACATGATGGGGCTCCTAACCCCGGACAGCGCCGGCGTTGATGGCTCAGGCACTATCCGGCTGCCGTCCCCGGCCATTTCGGTTATGCGGGAACATACTTCTCCGAGATGCCCCCGGTCAAGCAGGAGTGCCGGTCAGCGGCGAAGGAAAGAGAAAACGAGCGCTCCGTCGGCATGCCCGAAAGGCATTGAACCAATCGCTCGGGGAATGCTACAAGTGGAAGCCGGACAGGCTCTATTCCCTTAGCAGCCTTTGGAGTGCATCGATCGTGGAAACCGCGGCCGAAAAGCAACGGGACTCCGTGCTAACGCAGCATCAGCCCCAGCCACGCGACGCCGCGGCAGGGGAAAAACACTGGCACTGGATCCTCCTCGGGCTGGGGGTCGCCGTCACGCTGGCGATCTACCTCGCGCATATGGGAACCACGTTTGTAGATTGGGACCTGGTCGCATACCGCGACATCCTCCACTCGACCGATTACCTCAAGACCACCGTGAGCCTGTTTGCCGATCTCAAGGGGAAAGTGGTCTCCGGGTACTACGCGCCGCTCTCGTCCGTGAGCCTCATGTTGGACAAGTTCTTCATCGGCTCCAACTCGCCGGTCCCCTGGTTCACGCTCTTTCTGAATATCCTCTTTCACTGCCTGAACGGGATTCTGGTCTTTCAGCTCATGCGCGCGGTCGGGGCTGAGTCGGACGTTGCCGTCCTCGCCGCTTTGATTTTCTTGCTCCATCCGGTGCAGGTCTCGTCGGTTCTCTGGTTTGCCCAACGCAAGGGGCTCATGGCCACCGCGTTCTATTTGGGGGCGTATCTGGCCTTCATCCGATTTACTCGCAGAGGCAGCGCGGCAACGTACGCGGCGGCACTCAGCCTTTTTGTTTTCGCGGTTCTCGCCAAACCCACAGTGGTGGTCTTTCCGGTGGCCCTCTGCGTCACCGCGCTCCTCGTCGCGCCACGTGTCGGTCCCTCCTTACTGGAGTTCACGCGGCATGAGCCAGCGTCCGCGCCGGGAGAGAGACCGGCTCAAGGTGTCGTGGGTGGTGGTTCTCGGGACCGGACACCGTCGACGCTCGGGTTCCTCAAGGCAAATCTCATGCCCGTGGCACCGTTCTTCCTGGTCGCGATTCTCTCCGGACTACTCGCCATGGGGAGCGAACATCTGAGCATGGAGGCGGAGGGAATTCCGGAACTCTCCTTGACGGAGCGACCGGTAATTGCAGGCGCGACCGTCTGGTTCTATCTCGCCAAGGTTCTGTTTCCCTCCGGACTGAGTCCGATCTATCCCCGCTGGCAGGTGGACATCTCGGAAGCGCTCTGGTGGCTACCGTCCATCGCATTGGTTGGGGCCATGGTGCTTGTATGGCTGTATCGAGCCAAAATCGGTTCCCTGTCGATCTGGTGCCTCCTCAATTTTCTCATTCCGCTCGCTCCGGTGTGCGGGTTGCTCAAATTCGCGTACCTGAGGCTCTCCTTTGTGGCTGACCATTTCCTGTATCTTCCCATGGTAGGAATGTGCGGCCTCTTGGCGATATCAGCGGGGCGAGCCCGGTCCCAGGCCCGCGGTGGAGCTCGTACGGCAGTCATCGCCGGGATACTGGCCTATCTCATCGTCTGCGCGATCCAGACGTCGCTCTACGCCAGGGCCTGGAATAATTCTATCAGCCTCTGGACGTACAACCTGCAACGCAACCCCGGAAACTGGACCGCTGCCAACTACCTCGGGCATGCCTTCATGGGAGCCGGCAAGGGTCAGGACGCGATCGGGGCATTCCGGAACACACTGACATGGAAGCAACAATACATTGACGAACGGCTGGAGAAGGCGCTCCTCCTGGAACGAGCCGGCAACAGGGAGGCCGCGGCGAAGGAACAGGCTGAAGCAGCGCGCGTGAAGACGACCCTCGCGGTGGCACTTCACAATCTGGGCAATGCCTATCTGTTGTCCGACCTGCCCGCACAGGCGGCCGAGCAGTACACCAGGGCGGTGAAACTGGAACCCACGTTTGGCAAGGCGCTTACCAACCTCGGTGTGGCAAATATCGCGATGGGAAAATACCCGGACGCGATCGCAATGCTCACCCGGGCCGTAGAATTGGACCCGAACAACTTCGAGGCACACTACAACCTCGGATTCGCGCTGCGTGTGTCCGGCGACCGGGCTCTTTCAGACAAGCACTTTCAGAAAGCCCGACAACTCCGCCCTCATGTTCCCCCTCCCCAGTTTCCTGCTCCTGGTACTGAAAGCGGCGAATAGCGTCCCCGTGCCGCCCACTAATCCAGCGCTTCCAGGGCCTTCTTCATGGCGCTGAGGAGCAGCACCACGTTTTCCGGCCGGCTGTTGTAACCCATCAGGCCGATTCGCCACACCTTGCCGGCAAGCTGTCCGAGCCCGGCCGCGATGTCGATGTTGTAATTCCGCAACAGATGGCTCGCCACTTCCTTGCTGTCGATCCCGTCCGGAACGAGAGCCGTGGTGAGACTGGCCAGTCGGTGTTCCCGCTCCACGTGGCAATCGATGCCGAGGTCTGCCAGTCCCTCCCAAAGAAGCTCCGCGTTAGTTCTGTGGCGATCCCAGCGATTTTCCAGCCCTTCCTCAGCCACAATGCGCAAGGCTTCCCTCAGAGCATAATTCATATTGATCGGCGCGGTATGATGGTAGGTGCGCTCATCGCCCCAGTACTTTCCGAGCAAGGTCATGTCGAGGTACCAGTTGGCCGGCTTGGTCTTGCGTTGGCTGAGTTTCTCCAGCGCGCGAGGCCCCAGCGTGAGCGGCGCGATCCCCGGAGGACAGCTCAGGCACTTCTGGGAACCGCTGTACGCCATGTCCACGTGCCACCGGTCGAGAAACACCGGCACACCTCCGAGGCTGGTCACCGTATCCAGGAGAAGGAGCGTATCGAACTCGCGGCACAGCTTCCCGATCCCATCCATGGGCTGAAGAGCGCCGGTCGAGGTCTCCGCGTGCACGAGGCCGAGGATCGCTGGCCGGTGGGTCTCCAGCCCGTATCCGATCTCGTTGAGGGTGAACACCTCGCCCCACGGTTTCTGGATGCGGCGCACCTCCGCGCCGTACCGCTCGGCCATGTCGCAGAGCCGTTCACCGAAGTACCCATTGACGCCGACGAGCACCACGTCACCGGGTTCCACGCAGTTTGCCAGCGTGGCCTCCATGGCAGCGCTCCCCGTGCCGCTCACCGGAATGGTGAACGGATTGCTTGTTTGCCACACGTAACGGAGCAACTCCTGGGTCTCCTTCATCACTTCGATGAATTTCGGGTCGAGGTGGCCGACTTCGTTCGCGGACAGGGCCTGGCGGACCCGAGGATGAAAATTGGATGGGCCGGGACCCAACAGGAGCCTCGGCGGCATGTCCAATTGGGAAACCTGTATCCGATGGGAATCGTCCGCCTTCAGGTTCAAGCTTGACATACGACTGAGCCTCTCTCTCACTGGTATGGGTGTTCCGCTCAACGGGCGCCGAGTCGCCTCAAGTCCGGTGAACCATTACCGTATCTGTGTAGCGCTTCGGCCGGAGGTCGATGATACGCGCTTCCCGCAAAGATTTCAACTCGGCTTGCAGCGCTCCCGACGTGTTGGTATAGTATAGTAGTTGCCAATCTTTCTGACCGTTTCGCCACGACGGCCCGAGGGACCGTCGAACGAAGGTTTAACGGCTCTGCGTTGTCCGTAGTGAGGGGGTCCCTCGGGCCGCCGGTCGTCCAATCGGACATTATTCTTGGCAACTGCTCGTACCGAGATCATCCACCGGACGCGCCGGACTTCGGCAATCAGCGCCTGAGAAGGGTCCAGACCAACCATGTTGAGAAACACCTTTTGCCACATTCCCGGCATTGGGACGAAATCCGAGCTGAACTTGTGGGCTCAGGGAATTCTGAGCTGGGACGACATTATGAAGATCCCCTTGAGGGAGCTTTTCGGGACGAAGAACTATTTCCTTCGCTACCGGCTCCTCGAGTCCAGCGATCATCTTGCGGACCGCGATCCCAACTACTTTGCCGACCTGCTTCCGGCAAGTGAACTCTGGCGGCTGTACGGCGAGTTCAGATCAGTGTCCGCGTACCTGGATATCGAAACAAACGGCCTTGCCGCGCCGAACAACGCGATTACGACCATCGCCATGTACGACGGAAGAACGGTGTTCCACTATGTCAAAGGCCGCAACCTGGACCGGTTCGTGGAAGATATCCGCCAGTATAAGGTCATCGTTACCTACAACGGCAAGTCCTTTGACGTTCCCGTTATCGAGAACCATTTCGGCATCAAGCTGCATCAGGCCCATATCGATCTGCGGTACGTGCTGAAGAGCCTTGGCTACTCCGGAGGCTTGAAGGGCTGCGAAAAGAAGATGGGGATCGACCGCAAAGAACTAGACGGCATGGACGGGTATTTCGCCGTGTTGCTCTGGAAGGACTTTATCGCCAACCGTAACGGCATGGCCCTTCAGACGTTGCTCTCTTATAACGTGCTCGACGCGGCGAATCTGGAGATGCTCATGGTGATGGCCTACAACCTCAAGCTCAAGGAGACCCCGTTCTTCGACACCCACGCACTGAAATTGCCGTTACCGGTGAAAAATCCTTTTGAACCCGATCTGGAGACCATCGCCCGGATCATGGGCGAGAACGACCGCTATTTCTGAGCCGTTGCGCAGGCAAAGACAACGCTTGTCGTGACGCAGAGAGGGAGCACGATGGTCGCAGCCGCGGATGAGAGCGAGAATCTGAGCGGTTTTCTTGAAGCCTTGGGGTACGCCGAAGAACCCATGGGAATGTTCTATACGGACGAGGAGCCGGAAAACGGCACTACTCCCAAGCCGGGCAAACTTCCCTCCATCGAAGCCGAGGCCCGTCGGGAAGTCGATTTCAAGGAAATCTGGGGCAATTTCTCCTGCGTCATGGGCCAGCTCCTTATTGCCAGGCAACGAAAGACCGCGGCCTATTTCGACCGGGAACGTTTCGGATGCCTCGGCGGAGCATTCTTCCTCGGATACCTGAAACCGCAACTGGAATCTATCGTGCATTACGTATCGACCGGAATACCCGGCGTGATGGAGGGAGAACGCTATCTCGAATCGCCTGACATGACCCGAAGATTTTACGAGACTATCGACCCGAGGCCCGCGCCGAAACGTTTCTGCGTGTTCAAGCCGGTCACCCGGTTCCGCGAAGACGAAGAACCTGAAGTAGTGGTCTTCTTCGCGAGGCCGGAAGCGATTTCCGGCCTTCACCAGCTCGCGACGTTCGTCACCAACGATCTCGAAGCGGTCGCGTCCCCCTTTGGTGCCGGATGTGCCAACATCGTGACGTGGCCCATAAAGTTTTTCGAGCAAGGGCGGCTCAAGGCCGTCCTGGGCGGCTGGGATCCCTCGGAACGCCGGTACCTCAAGGCTGACGAAATCACCTTTGCCGTGCCGTGGGAGATGTACCGCCGTATGCTGCGGCGATGGTGCGAGTCGTTCCTCACCGCCGATGCCTGGAAGGTGGTTCAGAAAAGGATCGTGAGAAGCAGGAAAGCCTGGAAGGAAGAAGGGTGATACCAGGCGGCTTCCATAGAAGCAATCTGAGGGGAACCTCTCTGCACAAAGAAGTTCCCCAACAAGTTACTCCTTCGATTGCGATTTGGTATGAGTTCACTTCCGCTCAGGCGCCTGGCCGGATCGCAGCATTGGTCCTTTTGAAAAGGACTACTGGCTCCTCAGAAGCCCGCGGATCGCCTTCAACAAACCGGAAACGGGCACAGGTTTCTCCAACACCAGATCCACGCAGGATTCGGCCACCAGCCCCGTTTCTTCTGACTGGTCGCCCCAACCGGTGAGAAGGATGAACGCGGGCTTGGGGCGACCCTGTTCCTCGCAGAGGGTCGCGATTCTCTTCCCGACCTCCCACCCGCTCATTCCCGGCATGCCCAGATCGCAGATCACCACGTGGACCGGAGTCTCCCGGAAGAGCTGCAACCCGTCCTCCCCCGAGAGCGCGGTCAGAACCGTGTGACGGTGGTGCTCCAGGCCCTCTTTCAGGAACGAGACAATGGGTTCCAGGTCGTCGATCACCAGAATGCTGAGACTGGAAGGAAGATCGGGGGCGGCGGAGGAACCCTCGAGATCGTAATCCTCGCGCACGAACGGCAAACTGACCGTGAAGACCGTGCCCCCACCAGGTCTGCCTTCCGCACGGATGGCCCCCCCGTGACTCTTTGCAATGCCAAAGCTGCTGGCCAGTCCCATGCCGGCGCTGTGCGATTGCTTGGTCGTAAAGAAGGGCTCGAACAGTCGGCCCATGTGCTCCGGACTGATCCCCACGCCGGTATCCGTCACCCGCAGCACTGCCTGGTCTCGATCGCAGAGGGTTTCGACCCTGATCTCTCCTCCCTGGGGCAGTGCTTCCGCAGCATTCTTGATGAGATTCATGGCCACTTCGAACAGTTCTTCCGCCCTTCCCCTGACTTTACAGTGATCGGTGAGCCTGGGGACGAGGCTGATGGAAAGCCCGCTCTTTTCAGGGACCGTCTTCCACCATATGGTCGTCATTTCGACCGCTTGTCTCACCACTTCGGACAAGTCGAACACTTTCCATTCGGATCGGCTCTGATCGACCCGTTTACGCGCAAAATTCTGGAGCCGCTTGATGGTGCCGGAACCGACGGTAGAACTCCGTACAATCCGCTCGATGTTGGAGCGAACTCCGGCAGCATCTCCTTCCTCCAGGTTGGCCAGGGCAAGTTGCGCGTTGCCGATCACGATCTGCAAGAGGTTGTTGAAGTTATGGGAAACGCCGCTGGCAAGTTCGCCCACAGCCTTGAGACGTTCCGCCTGCAGCAACGCAACTTCGGCTTTCCGGCGCTCGGCGATCTCTGCCAGGAGGCGTTCCTTGTGCCTTTGTTCCAGGGCGAGTTGCTCCTTCTCGTGGGTCAGGTCTTCGACCAGGACGAGCACACTTCTGGAGAGCCCCATGCGCACAGGCCGCAAATGTATCCGTCCCCATACTTTGCCTGTGCCGATCTCGATTTCCGCCTGGCTGCTTTCCGGTTTTCTCGTGGAGAATACAGTCTGGACCAGCCGGTTCGCCTTTTCCACTTCCGATGCATCGGGAAAGAGGGAGGAGAAGGCCCGGCCGCGAATGCGTTTGTAGCCTTCACCAACATTACCGCATGCGCTATTCAGGAACGTCACGTGAAACGTCGGGTCAACGAGTAGGGCCGGAATCGGCAGCGCTTGAAGCAACCTGCCGAACCATGTCTGATTGATCCCCCTGAAATTGAAGCTCCCGGAGGAAGTGACGTCATGGGTGAACAGGGTCGCCAGGTCGACGGTTTCGGTGATTTCCTCGTCCTCGTCTTCGAAAGGATCGAGGTCGGATATGCTCCGGCCTTCCAGCGGAATGGATTGAATTGCCGCTATCAGTGCGTCCATGCTTCCAGAGAGTTCACGGATTATCTCGAAACCGGCAGTGCACCTGCTCCCGGCTCCGTCGCGGATCATCCACCGACATCTTGCCTCGAAGGCAAGTGGTTCAATGGCAAACAGCCGGTCGGCCGGGATCGCGAGCTTCATGACCTCCCCGACCTTGGTCTCGATGTTCGTGGTTCGCAGGCCCTTTCCGCTGATCTCCTCGACAACGCCCGCAACCTCCGGACGGTCCGTCATTTGAACGGGCAGGCTAAAATGGAGCGGGACCCGCGGGACTGCGCGCGGTTCTTCCAGAACGACCGAACTCTCTTGTCCGGAATTCCTGGCACAAAGCTCGTCGGGTTGAACGATTCCAGTCGCGAGCATCTGTTTAAACAGTTTCTGCAAGCCACCCACGGAAAGCCCGTGCTTTTCCATCAATGCACTATCGGTCGCCCCTGAGCGGATGTCCCTGACGAGCTCACCGGCTTTGATCTTTCTCTGATTGGGCATGATCTCTGCTTCCTGTCACCACAGCGCCGTGCTTCAGGAATTCGCGGCACTTTTCCAAGCGCTCCACCATAGATCCACTTCAGCCAACGTCGCGGTTATTCCCCCGTGGCCCCCCCTCCGCAGCGCGACCCACGCCCCCAGGTAACCTTCCAAGGAATTGGCATATATGGATGTAGCGGTTATCTTACATCATTATGGCCGATTCGGCAATGGGCTATGCCTCTGGGAGTCGGTCGGAAATCACCTTCGCCAAGGGAAAAATCTTGTCTGAAAGCATAATAACGGGTATACAATTAATGCCGACCCTGCACTGGAAAAGTCTTCCCATCCGCGGTTATCGGAACGGAAAATTGGTTCGAAGTCGACCGGACAGTCTTAGATACGAGGAAATTCGATGGCGAAACCCAAAATTGACGCAAAAGAGGCTCTTGAGTATCTCAGGGCAGGATTGGACGATTACGCCCTGATGCAAATATATAATCTCTCGGCCAAGGGTCTCCAGAGTTTGTTCCAAAAACTTGTCAGCGCGGGAGCAATCTCTCAGGCGGAACTCGATCAGCGCATGCCCAGTTTTGTAGGGACCGCGGTCTTTGCAGAGGACGAGGGCGAGCAAGGCCGGCAAGGCCCTGAACCTATTCTAGATCAGCCGCCGCTCAAAGGAGCACGTCCCCTCCTCGATGCGCGAGAGGTGCTCATCGACATCAAGGCCGGGATGGGCGATGCGGACTTGATGGAGAAGTACCGACTCTCCTCGAAAGGTCTGCAAAGTCTGTTCGACAAGCTCGTGGAGGCAGGAGCGATCAGGGAAGCAGACCTCGACCAGAGAATGGACGCATTTGATGCCACCGTCGACCTGCTCGAAGTGATTAGGCAGTTGGGAATCGACCAGCCGCCTCAGAATTCCACGCAGAAGCGGCAAAAGGCGCCCCGGTGCCCCGCGTGCGGAGCCCTCCAGACGATCGTCTTCGACGACGACGGATGCGCGGAGTGCGGTATCAAAATGAATCAGAGCGCGCGTCGCAACAGCGCATAACGTTCGACCAAGATCGACAGAATGTGGACCAGAAAAGGCCTCAGGGCGCTTAAAGTGAAGCCGGTTGTCCTTTGCTTCACCTTTAACTGGAGCGCGGCAAGGAGACTCATATTTGGCTTGTCTCACCATGGCGTCGCGTGTATGCTTGTTGAAGGATGGTTGAGGCCGCGCACCTCGTTGGAGCTATTGCCGGCCGGCACATCATGTGGACACAGAATTGTTTTCAGCACCCACCGGGGGGCGAAGAGACCAACCACTAGTAGTATCCGGCCTCCAGAAGCTGCCATCGGAATGAAGTGCAGGACGGGACGCAAGAGTGCCCGGTTCTGAAACGGGAGGGGAGCAGTGGTGGAATCCAGCGATCTGGTCTTGGACTTACTGATGCTCGATGCGCTGGTCATTGCAGTGGTAGTCGGCTGTTACGCCGGCTATCTCAAGGTCAGGTCCCTCTTCCGAGGATTCAGAGGCCTGAAGACGAGACGGGATATGGACCGTGCAATCAGGTGGCTTGGAATAGACTCGTACGTGCACGAGCTTTCGGAACGGAGAGCAGCGGCCATGCGGCGTCATTCCAACGTTACCCTGATGCGCGGCGGCAGCGAGCCCCAGAACCGATCGTCCGTAATCTCTTTTTGGATACCGTATCTCCGACGCAAAGGTGTGGCCGGTGCGCTGGCCAGGCGGCGCCTTGAAAGCCGCGTCCGATCGCTCCTTGCGAGATGCCCCAGGCGGGAACTGGACAAGATCGCTTTTTCCCTCACGTGTTGGAGAAACCGGGATTGCCCGGATGACGAACTGTACATCGCCCGCCCGCCTCACCACATATCGCTGCTCCCGCGGCCTCATCATTTCGACGAGAAAAAACTCAAGGACCGAAGGATAGTTGCGGCGACCCTGAAAGCCAAAGATCGGAAAGAACTGGCGGAGGACATTGCGGCATGCTTGAGAGGCTTCAGTTCGCGAAGCCTCCAGTGGATTGCCGATTGCATCGAGAACGGGTGGGTGGAACAAATGAGCGCAACCCGATCGAGAACCATACGGTTTACCATGCAAAGCGAACGATCCCGTCCCAATGTTCCCGCATAGTGCTCCATTTCATGAATACGGTAGCGTATTCCTGTGAGACGCGGTTTCCGTCAGCTATCACGTCCTCAGTGGCTGTCTTGCCCGGACAGGCATCTTGCCTGTCATTTCCCCATGGACCGGCAAGATGCCGGCTCCACTGAACAGCCAGGCGCAGGGACCCCAAAGGAGACACCGTATTTGGGAAAAGGTGTACTAAGGTCGTTCGTGTAGGAGTGGCTATGATGAAAGGACGAGAAGAGAGCGGCTCTGACAACGTCCTGGCGCAAGGTGTCCCCGCGAGCAAGGATCTTATAGGCAGACTGAATGAACTCGTCTGCGTCCACGGGAGGAAGTGGAGCGTTATCGCCAGGATCGCGGCCGAAGAAGGGTACCGGGACCAGGGGCGTCAACTCTCGGCCAACGCCCTGAGAAAGAGATTTGCCCGGTCGAACGAGAGGCCGCTGCCTCGCCGGATCGAGCGCACCCCCCCGGAAGCGGAACCGGCTGCGCGGCAAGAGCCGACCTACCGCGAACTGATGCGGAGAAACAGGGATCTTTCGCGCCAACTCAAAGAGGCCACCCGGGAAGCAGACCGACTGCGGGAACAGGCTGAGAATACCGCCCGTGAAACGACCTCACCCGCGGCCACTTGTAACGACCATCAACCTTTTACCGCCAACGACATGATCGACCTGTTTCGACGCATTGGTGAGGATTCCTCAACGGTCCCGGACGAGACCGGCACGGTCGCCGATGAGTCGCACCGGCCCACCGCCGCGGAAATGCTCGTGCAAACAGTGCGGGAATCTCTGATCCAAAGGATCCAGGGGATTGTCGACCGACAGTTGACGGTAGCGTTGCATGAGTCCAGCGTGACGACGGCCGTCTCAAATCAGGGCGAGGGTGGTTTTCATACTCGCGCGGAACCGACGATCCCCCAGGATCGCTTCGCGAGACGAGAGACGAGCGGCTTAGCGCCTGTTTTGCCTCAGATGAACGTTGGAGTCCACCTGGGTGTCCAGGAAGAGATCAAGAGCCTGCAGGAACTGTTTGTGACGCACTTCGCCCACACGGTGGAGCTTTCTTTGCGCATGATGAACCATACCTCGTGGCTGATGTGCGGGCTCATTTCGCTCAATACCATGCTGACTACAGGACCGTTCTTTCTCAAGGCAGCTGAATCGTGCTGGCAGTTGAGCACACGGTATCCTGATTACCATAAGCGATAGTGATACCGGCGGCGGGGTCTGAACCGCGAGACGCGCTCCGCCCGACCGAAACCGGCGGATGAAGGGGTTTCCGGCTTTGCCCATGCTCAACCTCCATGCCGTGCAGTGGCATAGCCGTGCGAACGGCCCGGGAAATCGCGCAGTATTCTGGTTTCAGGGGTGTTCCTTCCGTTGCCCCGGCTGTTTCAATCCCGGGACCCATTCTCACGCTCCTCGCCTCCTGGTTCCGGTTTCGGACCTCTTGGACCGCATCGAGCAATCCCAGTCTACGCTCGAAGGCATAACCGTCAGCGGCGGCGAGCCTCTGGAACAGGCGGAAGGCCTCCTACACCTCGTCCGCGGTGTCAGAGAAATGCCCCTTCTTTCGCTCGTACTCTTTTCGGGTCTGACACGGGAACGGATTCAAGAGCTGCCGCTCGCGCAGGAAATACTGGCCTCCGTGGACGTTCTGATTGCAGGGCCGTTTGTCCGGGAACTCAGGACGGGGAAGAACCTCAGAGGATCGTCCAACCAGGAGGTCCATCTCCTGTCGAACAGATATGACGCGCTCCACATTGCCGGTACACCCGTCGGTGAGGTTCACATCGACGCCCGAGGGATGGTCTCGGTGACCGGCATCGATCCGCCGATCCTGTGAGTGCGCAACGGCGTAATCTCGCGAGAACCTCTTGGAAAAAAGGTCTTTTTCCCTCATATTACCTTCCTGAACGCACGCCGGAATTTGTGTCACGAAACGGAGAGGCAGCATGAACTTCCTTCAGGAGCTGGAAGTCTATCTTCGATCGCGTTTTACACTGATCTGCGTGGTATCGTTGGAGGAGGAGTGCGTCCTCGAACAGGTCAAACAACTGTGTGAAGAGACCAACCGAAGGCTCTACACGTGGGATCACGCGGATTATTTCGCGGTGATCTCTGGCGAAGGTGCTCCACCGACAGCCAAAGATCCCATAAGCGCGCTGATTCAGATCGAACACCTGGAGGACGATTCCGTCTTTGTCCTGCGTGACTTTCACCAGTGCTGGCACGGGCAGCCGAGGGTGATTCGGAAGCTCCGCACGCTCGCACAGGACTTCAAGTGCAACCGGAAGACGCTGATCGTCACCATGCCAGCGCCCAAGCTCCCCGACGAGCTGAAAGACGATGCTGTGGTCGTCGACTTTCCTCCACCCGGTTTTGACGAACTGAACGAAATCCTCTCAAGGCTTACTGCGACTCCGGGGGTGAGAGTCACTCTGACCCCTCAGGGACGTGAGAAACTAGTGCGCGCCGCGCTGGGCCTCTCGCACAATCAGGCCAGGAGGATCTTTTCCAAAGCCGTCGTCTCCAAAGGCTGCGTGGACGAACGCGACATAGATCTCGTCAACTCGGAGAAGAAGCAGGTGATCCGGGAATCGGGCGCTCTGGAGTTCTTCTCTCCTGCGGAAACAATCGGTGACGTCGGCGGTTTGGATGTGCTCAAGGAGTGGCTGCGCGTCCGGGAGACGGCATTCAGCCAGGAAGCCCGGGACTACGGCCTCCCTGCTCCCAAAGGGATCGCGCTCATCGGAATACCGGGCACGGGAAAATCGCTCACCGCAAAGATGGTGGCAGGGCTCTGGCACATGCCTCTGATCCGGCTGGACCTTGGTGCCCTCTTCGGCGGGCTGGTAGGTCAGTCCGAGGAGAACACGCGGCGGGCACTGTCCCTGGCCGAGACCATTGCACCGTGCCTACTCTGGATAGACGAGATCGAGAAGGGCCTCTCCGTGGGTGGCGGCGATGGCGGAACGTCCATGCGTGTCTTCGCCAGCCTCCTCTCGTGGATGCAGGAGAAGACCCAACCGGTTTTTGTGGTGGCAACCGCAAACAACATCTCGCTGCTACCGCCGGAACTGCTCCGCAGGGGTCGCGTGGACGAGATTTTCTTCCTGGACCTGCCGACCGCGGAGGAGCGCCGAGAGATTTTCGAGGTTCATATCCGCAAGCGCAAGCGCCCCGTGCAGGGCTATGACCTGGCCCGGCTCGTGGACGCTTCTGCGGGGTACGTGGGCGCGGAGATCGAACAGGCCGTCATCGACGCCATGTACACCGCGTTCGGCGACCGCCGGACGCCGGGACGGGATTTCACCACGGAGGACGTAATCGCGGCTCTGGCCAAGCAGGTGCCCATTAGCCATTCCCACCGCGAGACCATCGACGGGCTGCGGAAATGGCTGGCGGAAGGACGGGCCCAGTCCGCGTCATCCCCGATAGGGTGATCCGATGGCGTTGTCAGACGAGGAATCCTGATGCCCATCCCAACTCGCTGCCAGAGAGAGCGGGAAATCACCGGCAAGATGCCGGCGCCACTGAGAGTCCCCTTCCCATGAGGAGCGGGACAGGGTGAGGGATGCCTAAATTCACCGTCTGAGCCCGAAATCGTATCAGACGGCAAACGAGCTACCGTCCGATGGAAACCGACTGCTTGGAAGACTTCAGGAAACTCCTCCTCAGCGGTGACTCGATTCCCGACGCGGATCGAGTTCGCGCGGCGGTCGAGCACCTCGCGCGGGACGGTTCACCGGAAGCCATCGCGCTCCTCGCGGAGAATTTACGCTCACCCAACAAGAAGGAATTGCAGAACCTGGTGTTGGAAACCGTGAGCCGGCTCGCGAACGAAGGGACGGCCGGGCCTGCTTACGAGCTGTGGCTTGCCGCTCGTCATCCGCGCTTGACAGCGAGCCTCACCGAGGAGGCGTGGCAGCCGGACTTCGGGTGGCATCTCAAGGTCTTCCACGCCCTGGAACAGGGCAGGCTCGATGAGATCGTCCGCGGCGGAGCGGAAGTGGTCGACCCGCTCGTCGCGGCTTTGCGGGACCCGTCCCGGGAAACGAGGGAACAGGCCCAGTGCTGCCTCGAACGTCTCAAGAACCCGGACGCGGTCGACGCGCTATGCTCGCGGTGGGCCACCGGCCGATCTGAACTATTGGAACGGGTGATTCGGCAGCAAGGGTACGTCGCGAGGAGACCGCCGACGGTGCGCGTGCTTAGTGCGCTTCTCTGCTTGCGTACCGACCTGATTTCCGGGGCGGGAGCCGATGCGGTCGAGCCGCTGGTCTCGGCCATCGCGGATCGGGCGGCTCCCCTCGCGAATCGTGCGCTCGCATGCCTGAGTCAGCTCGAGAACCAGGAAGCCATCGACGCCCTCGCGGACATGTGGGTCATCCGCCGAACACCCGAACTCGGCCGCGCCATCGAGCAAGCCGGTTACGTGGCGAGCCAACCGCCGTGGGTACGGGTCCTCTCTGCTTTGCAGAGCGGCCGGCTGGGCATTCTCCAAGACGACGGACTCGATCAGGCCTATTTCGTGGCCCTCGCGGCAGAGGATGCAGACCCGACAATAGCTGGCAGGGCACGGGATCTGCTCGACCGAATTCTTGACTCGGAACAGGCTCAAGATGGCCTGTGCCGTGCGGTCATCGAACTCGGCGCTCCGGTCGCTGAGCACTTGGCCAAGACGCGAGGGTTCAAGCCGCTCGACATCGGCCAGCGAGCGCTGTTCTATTTCCTCACCGAGCAGTGGGCCGACTATGAGGGCCTCGACTTCGACATGAGCCACTTGCGAGAGGCGTACGCGAGCGCGGGAAAGGACCTCCGGGGCCGCATTGGAAAACGGGCCCGCCAGGCCGGCCGACTGGAACTGGTGGAACTCGTCTCGGGGGTCCGGCACAAGCGCCAGATGGGGCAAATGACCGCGCGGGAATGGGGGGTCACACTGGGGATACTTGAGGACCGCCAGGACTGGGAAACCCTCTGGCGTCTCGCGCAGACTGCGCCTGCAGTCTGGAGCGTGCGCGCGTTGCGGAAGCTCGATGAGCAGGATTGGTCTCCTATCGAGGCGGACGCACGAACCGGCTTCCAGCAGCTCGTTCAGCTCGCGCTGAGGTGCGAATCCGAGGCCCCGATTCTCGGGATCGTAGATCGTCCCAGCGCGCGATTCCGTGCCCATGGCCGTCGTGTCACTTCCCTTTTGATTAGCTCGTTCTTCGAGAGCACGCTGGCCAGCTCGAGTTGGGACAGTACGATCCGCATCTGGAGGATGCCGGGCGGCGAGCCGCTCACCACCCTCGCCGGGCACACCCATCCAATAACCTGCCTGGCCGGAAACCCTGATGGCTCTCTGCTGGCCAGCGGATGCGGAGCGGAACGCGCGGTGGTTCTCTGGACCATGCCCAACGGCAAGCCGGACAAGCGGCTCGACGGCCACGTGCAGGGGGTCATGAGCCTGGCCGTCAGCGCGGACGGCCGACTTCTGGCTGCGGGGAGCAACGACGCAGCGTGCAGGCTGTGGCGCATACGCGACGCAACCCTCCTGGCCACGCTCACGGGGCACACCCTGCCGATCCGCTGCATTGCGTTCAGCCCGGACGGCCGGCTGCTCGCGACAGCGGGCGAGGACACCACGATTCGTCTCTGGAGCCTTCCCGAAGGAGAGCCGCTGGCCGTGCTGCACGGTCACAGCCGCACGGTCCGGTGCCTCGCGTTCACTCCCGATTCCACAATTCTCGCCAGCGGAGCCGCGGACGACGACGTGATCCTCTGGGCTCTGCCTCACGCCACCTTGATCAAGAGGTTGACAGGGCACAGAGACACGGTCTACGCGCTGGCGGTGAGCGGTGACGGCCGGGTGTTGGCCAGCGGGAGCTGGGACAAGACGGTGCGGCTCTGGATCATGCCGCAAGGAAAAGCATGGGGTATGCTCCAAGAGGGCGCAGGGCCGATAACCTGTCTCGCTACCGACCCGGAGAGCCGCATGCTGGTGAGCGGGAGCCACGACAGCACGATCACGATGTGGAATTTCCAGTCGGGAATCTTTCGGCGACCGACGACCCGGGAAGAGATGGACCGCGTCCAAGGGCTTTCCAGGAAGCCAGAAGACGCGAGCGAACGCACCTGGCTCGATTTCCTGCTTGCCCAGATGAGATGGCGCTGGCGCTTCGACATCGAGATCGATCGGACCCCGGCCCGGATTGAGGCCGGCCAATTTGACATCGAGATTGACGGATAATAGTATTTACAGGTTACCTCGAAGTAACCGTTGCGCTCTTGAAGCCAGCCACCTTGGCGGACGCCCCTACCGTTATTCCGGCGGAGGCCGGAATCCAGGCTTTCTGAAATCCCGTAGAATCCGTTTTCGCCGCAGCAACGATGTGGCCTGAGCCGAAATGTTTGTTTTGTGCCAAGCCTTTGGTGTACGATGGCGCAAATACGCGGACGCATTCGGGGACTCGGGCGTAGGTTGCGGTGACCAAAGTGAACCGCATGGTTCGAGGCTTTCTCTCGACAGATGCGGTTCACTTCGCTCACCCCATCCTACGGGCCCTCATGGGCCAGCTCTTGGCTGTTCAGTGGGGCCGGCATCTTGCCGGTCCGTTAAGAAATGACAGGCAAGATGCCTGTCCCACCAAAACAGTCGGTGAGGCCGCGATGACTGACGTGTCTCACAGGATTTCGCGACCGTAGTTGCGAAACGTAGTAGTTGATGCCAACAGAACCCTCGACAGGATGTTTTCTTTTATGACCGTCTTTGACCGGTTCATCAACGCATGGCTGGTATTCACTGGCAAACCTTCGGCAGAAGCTCGCGCTGCAGCGGATGAGCTGATTTCCCTCAAGAGCGAGCTTGCCCGCCTCAGGCTCGACTTGCGGGAGGCCAGACAAACCGTTAACGCACTGCGCGAAAGACTCCAGGAACTCGAATCCCACACCATTCAGCACTCGTCTGACGGTATGGACGGATTGTTCGGTACTATCGCAGCGCCGCTCTCTCAATTGAGGCTGCAGGATTCCCTGATGGAAGCGGGGAAAGAGATCTCAAGTACGAGCGTCATGACGCTCGCGAGGCACCTGATGAACGCGATCGAGACCGCGGGGCTCGAACCTATAGGTTCCTGCGGAGGAGAGATCCTTTTCGATCCCGAACAATGCGGGCCGCTCTCGACGGACTCCTCATTCTCTTCGGGTGAGCCGGTGGTGGTAAGGTTTGTCGGGTACCGGTACAACGGTCGCGTGATTCGGAAAGCCCTCGTGGAAGAGGCTCGGCGATAATGGCAGGGCGTTTGGCAATCGATTTCGGTACGTCCAACACCCGTACCGCCGTGTGGGACGACGCGGTCGGTGAAGCCCGCTCCCTTCCCATCCCGGACGTATCGCTCAAGGCGAGACACGAGGATGCTGATCACCACGCGGTGGAAGTGCCGTACATCCCTTCCCTCATCAGCTATGCCGGAAAGCAGGTCTGGATCGGCAAGCAGGTGAAAGAAAAAGGGCTGGCTGATTCGCAATCCACGTTCCGGTGGATGAAGCGATATATCTCCAACAGACTGGAAATACCCCGGCGAATCGACGGCCGATCCGTCAAGGTATCCGAGGCAGGCGCGGATTTTCTCCTACGGGTACTCGTGTACGCGGCTGAAGCCATTGACCTCGGTGATGAAGAGGTCGCATTCACAGTCCCGGTCGAGGCTTTCGAGCACTACCAGGACTGGCTTACCCGCGTCTGCGATCAGGCGGGCATCAAGCGGTACAGGCTTCTCGATGAGGCTTCCGCGGCGGCGCTCGGTTACGGGATACAGCTTCAGGCCGATTCGGTCTACATGGTGTTCGATTTCGGGGGCGGCACCCTGGACGTCTCCATTGTTCGGATGGAGAAGGAGGCCCAGGGCGGAAAACGCTGCTCGGTCCTCGGCAAAGGCGGGGCCGAAGTCGGCGGAACCACCATCGATCAGTGGCTGTTCCGCGACCTGTGCGCCCGCACCGGCAGGAAACCGGATGATGTCCGGCATATCTCAGGATTGTTGCTGATGGAAGTCGAGCGCGCGAAAGAAGCCCTTACCACGGCCGACTCTGCCGAGATCACCGTCGTCGATCCCCAGAGCGGTGAGATCATGTCCGGCCGCTACAGCCGCTCGGAGTTCGAGGATCTCCTCGATGAAAACGGCCTGTTCGAAACACTCCAGGCCGCGGTGGGCCGAGCCTTGGCGAGCGCTCGGGAACGAGGCTACGAAGCAGAGCACATCGAGGCGGTGCTGCTGATCGGTGGATCGAGCCTGATCCCCAGCGTGCGGCGATCGGTCAGGCAGATGTTCGGCCGCAAGGTCAAGACTCATCGACCCCTGGACGCTGTCGTATTGGGAGCCGCGGCGTTTGTGGGCGGGGCAGCCTTCTACGACCATGTCCAGCATGAGTACGCTCTGCGGTACTACAGCCGGGAAAAAGGGGAGCACGAATATTTCACCATTGTGCAGCCTGGCACCCCTTATCCGACCGCAGGGTCGATTTGCCAGGTCACGGTCAGAGCGTCATACGACGACCAGGAATTCCTTGGACTCGAAATCTACGAGCTCGGCCGCAAGGAGTGCTTCTCCTGCGGCGACGGTCCCTTGCTGGATCTGGTGTTCGACCCGTCGGGCGCGGCACGGTTCCAGCAGCGCGAAGAACCGGAAATCATCAGCCGTTTCTGGGTGAACGAGAAATGCCCGACGTTCATCCACGCGCGGCCCAAGTCAAGGCGAGGTGAGAAACGATTCCCGGTCCAGTTCTCCGTCGACGGAAACAAGCGCCTGTGTGTAGCGGTGCGGGATCTGCTCACGGGGCAGGTGCTGATGAAGGATCATCCTTTGATCAAGCTCACGTGACCTTATCGCTGAAGGGAATGGGTATGTCTCACTTCACGACGCTCGCCACGCGAATCGTCTCGAAAGAGCACCTCAAGCAGGCTCTCGAAGACCTCCAGATAGCCTACGAGGAAGGCGATGTGGAGATACGCGGGTACGAAGGGATCCGCACTCCCGTTGAGTTACGGATCGCCACTTCCAACCCCGAGTACCAGATCGGGTTCCGGAAACAGGGGGAACGGTACGAGCTGGTGGCTGACTGGTACGGAATCAAGGACGTCGACCAAAGCCGGTTCCTCAACCGGATCGCCCAACGATATGCGTATCGCGTGGCTAAGGAGCAGTTGGAACAGCAAGACTTCACCGTGGTGGAAGAGGAAGTCCAGGCTGACGACACCATCCGCATCACGGTCAGGCGCATGGTGTAATTCCGGACGAGCCTCTCTTCAAGATGGTCCGCCCCAGACTACTGATTTGAAAGCGAATCGGCTGCATGCCGATCTTGATGCGTGAACCCCGTAGAGGTGAACGCTCTTTTCGGAGGTGAGAATGAGCGAGATCCAGGAGATCGACGTATTTTTGAAACCGGATGGGACGGTCAAGATCGAGGTGCGCGGGGTGAAAGGTGACAAATGCCTGGCTTTGACTGAGGACGTTGAAAAACTTTTGGGCGGTAAAGTGCTCGATCGAACAAAGACCGACGAGTACTACCAGACCGAGATCGAACAGACTCAAGAGGACGTCCTGAAACAAGAAATTGAGTAGAGCAGTTGCCCAAAGTCCTGTGTTTCTTGATTTGGCTTTAGGAACCTGGGGATCATGGCAACCTGGTATCCTCTGTATATGTTCCTGTGGGGTTCGGCCTGTCTTGCCTCGCTGATGCTGTATCTGAAAGAGCGCGACGCATACGCGATCTCGCACCGCACTTACTGGAAGTTCCTGCTTGCTCCCTGGAAAGCGATCACCTTCCTCATCTCAGCGACAAGCCTGACCGTGATGGCCCCTTACACGGGCGATCCCACGTGGGATCGCTGCGACTCCATCGTCATGTCGGTCCTGACGTTTCTGACAGCTCCGTGGGTCGTAGGCATCTTGTACCGGACGGCCACGGGGAGGGTACCTCTGCGTCAGAGCTTCGTGGCAGTATGCGTGTGGATGTTCTCCGTGAGCTGGATCTTCGACGCGTACATCCTTATAAGGGACGGCGAGTATACCCCGCTGTGGCTCCCCAACATCTTCGCCTCTTCCGCACTGTACATCTCAGCGGGGCTGCTGTGGAATCTGGACTGGAAACCGGAGCGGGGGACGATCTTCGCATTCATGGAGCCGGACTGGCCGTCTCCCCCCACGCGGTCGGTCTTCCGCAAAGTTGCCTGGCTCGCCTTCGTGCTCATGGGTCTGGTCACGCTGCTCGTTCTGCCGTTTCTGTTCGACAGACACCTCGATTTCAGCGCATGGTTCGAACGCTGGTGAGCCGAAAGATAGCCAGTCGCGTCACTCTCTCAGTTTGGACGGGTCGCCGGTGGGGAGACCCAGTTCTCGGGCTCGGAGAACCCTTCGCAGCATCTTGCCCGAGCGTGTCTTGGGGAGTTCCTCGATGAACTCGATCTCAGTCAGCGGGATATCGGTGTGGAGATTGGCCTTGACAAAGGCCCGGATCTCATGGCTCAGGCGCGCGGATGGGACGAACCCCGGGTTGACTTTCACAAACGCCTTCACCGTGGGCTTGCCTTTGCTGGCGCCTTTCCCGATGACCGCGGCTTCGGTGACCGAGGGATGCAGGCGAATAACTTGCTCAATCTCGTACGGTCCGAGAAACTTCTGCTCGATTTTGATCAGGTCGTCGTTTCTGCCCTGGTGATAGTAGTACCCGTCTTCATCCTTTATGACCATGTCCCCGGTCAGGAACCAACCGTCGAGAAAATAGTCGGCGTATCGCTCCTCATCGCGCCAGATGCCTCTGAGCATGGAAGGCCAGCCGGTTTTCAGCGCAAGCTCGCCCAGCGTGAGGATCGGAAGGGAGTTCCCGTCGCGGTCCACGACGGCTGCCTCGATCCCCGGCACCGGCTTGCCCATGGAACCAGGTTTGATGGGCTCTGAAGGGAAATTGGCAATGCAGATCATGCCGGTTTCCGTCATCCACCAGGTATCGTGGGGCGCGCGTGGGAAGTGCTCTCTGGCCCAGAAGAACAGATCGGGGATCAACGTGTCCCCCACGGTGGCGACGTGGCGGAGACGCGAGAAATCGTACCGTCTCGGGAGGTCGTCGCCGGCTTCCATGAGCCGCCGAAGCGTGGCCGGCGTGGTGTACCAGACTGAAACTTGATGTCTTTCCAGGGTGCGATACCAGGTCGATGCGGAAAAAGGGGCCCCCTGAACCACCGAAGTGGCCCCGATCAACCACGGAGCAAACGCTCCGTACACGGTGCCGGTAACCCACGCGGGATCTCCGTCGGTCCAGAGCACCGAATCGCTGTTGAGGTCCAGCACGTACCGGGCGGTCATCACGTATCCCAGCATGTCTCCGTGCGCATGCACGACCCCTTTGGGCGGTCCTGTTGACCCAGAGGTGTAGAGAAGGAAGAGAGGAGTCTCGCCCGGGAATGCACGATTCGTGAATCCGGTGGGCATCCGCTCGATCACGCCTGCCAACGGGATCTCTTGCGCAAACTGACCGGTGATGACGTCACCCGTAAGGAAGATATGATCCACTCCCTTCATTGCGTCCTGGGAGAGCCGCTCCACGAGGTCGGGGTCGGTCAACACGCCGCGGGGTTCCGCGTTGGAGAGCATCCACTCCAGCTCGTCAAAACCTTGAGTCGGAAATATGACTGAGAAAATCACTCCCAACCGAGCACAGGCCAACATCGACAGATAGATTTCCGGACAAGGGGACAGAAAGATGAACAGGCGATCTCCTGTTTCAAATCCTTTCTCTACCAGGAGGTTGGCCCAGCGACAGGACTGTTCTTTCAAGTCCAGATAGGTGAAGGTCCTGACCTTTCCTCCCCTTTCAAAGACCAACGCAGGTTGCTTCTGTTTTTCGGGATGTGCAGCCCATCGGTCCACTGCATCATTCACAATGTTGACCTTGCCGCTGTCAGAGCGGGTCAATTCCATTTCGAAGTCAGACCAGGCGAAAGTCCGGTAGGTCTTGTAGTACTCTCTCAGGTTAGCCTGCGGGTTCTGCGGAGGAATTCTTGTCTTGATCATTGCTTTTCCTGTCATCAACCGGTTCACATGTGGGGTTTTGCCCCGCCTCTCGACATGCGGTCACACCAGGTGCCGCAAAAAAGCCGATGTTCGGAACAGCTTAGGTGATCCGAGATACGGCAAACATTCTGAATTCGACAGGCCGCCTATCGGCGCCTCTGCCGCAGGATTCACCATCGTGCCTCACAAGATGAGAACCATGGTCCTCTCTCTCTCACCCTGATCGGTGAACACGAAGCCCGTCTTTCGATACAACTTGATGGCCCTGAAATTGTACGACTCTACCGTAAGCCATATTCTTACGAGACCCATGGAGCGGGCACGTTCCACCGCCATCCTCGTGAGGGCGGTGCCCAATCCCCTCTGGCGGCATGGCCGACTGACAAAGATGATGTATTCACCGTCTCGCTCTTCCGGGTCCGGAATCAGAGCCGAATGTCCTACCACCTTGTCCCCGCTCCAGATAACGAAGTTTCTTGCCAATCGTAGGAGGCGTTCGATCCACCGGTGACGGTCGTGCTCCCCGGGCGGAGGAAGCCCTTGACTCTCCCCCTTGGGGTAAAATTCGTCGTACATTTGCTTCAGTGCGTCATAGTGCTCTTGGCCGCATTCTTCCGCCTCAAAGGTTACCCCCTTCTTGTCTACAAACTGAATGCGGTTATCAGGACTCATCATCGCGTGCCCAGTTACTCCTCGTTCACCGTGTGACCGCCCACCCATTCCTGAGAGGACGCCAGCACGGACCTCGGGGATCGGACGAGCCGGCCTTCTTGTCGAGCGATTCCATGCACCGATGCATGCCCGAGACAGGAGTATATCAGAGGTTATCATCGCGCGCTACGGCGCGTTTGCCGGAGTCTTTCAAATTGCGGGACGAGGAATTTGGCGGTTAGATCGCGTGTGTTTAGGCTCGGCCTCGCGGAGCTGGGAGCCCCCGCGAGGTCGAGCACCTGGGTACAAATGAGGTTATGGTCTAGCCGACGCCGATACGCTCCTTTATCAGCTCTCGACTGCGAACGGTAGGCGGACTACCCTTTTACGGCGATTCTCTCGTCCACCAAATTCTGGACAACAGTTGGATCGGCCAGCGTCGTCGTATCACCCAGCTCATCGATCTGGCCCGCGGCGATCTTCTTGAGAATGCGTCGCATGATCTTGCCGCTCCGGGTCTTGGGGAGACCGTCTGCCCATTGAATGACGTCAGGCGTCGCAATGGGACCGATCTGCGTTCGCACCATCTTTACCAGGTCCTTTTTCAGGTCATCGCTCTTCATGACTCCGGTGTTGAGCGTGACGAACGCGTAGATACCCGTTCCTTTGATCGGATGCGGGAAGCCGACCACTGCCGCTTCTGCGACGTCGGAATGGAGAACCAGTGCCGACTCCACTTCCGCCGTTCCAAGACGGTGTCCGGAAACATTTATGACATCGTCGATTCTTCCGATGATCCAGTAGTACCCGTCTTCATCCTTCTTGGCGCCGTCGCCGGTGAAGTACATGCCGGGGATCCGCGAGAAATAGGTGTCGACGAACCTCTGGTGATCCCCGTAGACCGTTCTCATCATGGCAGGCCACGGTTTCTTGATGAAAAGCGCCCCTTCCTGACCGGGGAACTTTGTCGGCTCGCCCGTTTCCGGATCGAGAATGATCGGATCCACACCGAAGAACGGGAAGGAACAGGAGCCGGGTTTGATGGGCGCGACGCCGGGGAGCGGGGTCATGAGCTGGGCCCCCGTCTCCGTCTGCCACCAGGTGTCCACAATGGGGCACCAATCGCGGCCGACCCAATGGTGGTACCATCTCCAAGCTTCCGGGTTGATAGGCTCGCCGACCGTTCCCAGCAGCTTCAGCGAAGAGACGTCGTGCTTGATGACATACCCTTCACCCTCTTTTGCCAGGGCTCGAATCGCGGTGGGCGCGGTGTAGAATTTGTCTACCCGGCGCTTGGCCACGATTTCCCAGAATCGACCGTAATCGGGGTAACTGGGAACCCCCTCGAACATGACACTGGTGAAACCGCAACAGAGCGGACCGTACACAATGTAGCTGTGACCGGTGACCCAGCCGATGTCAGCAGTGCACCAGAAGGTCTCCTCGGGCTTCAGGTCGAAGACCAGCTTGGTCGTCATGGCCACTTGAAGCAAATAACCGCCCTGGGTGTGCAACACCCCTTTGGGTTTCCCGGTGCTGCCACTGGTGTAAAGGATGAACAGCGGATCCTCCGACGACATAGGCTCCGGCTCCACATAGGATGGGAGCGACGGATCGGCCACAAGTTCATGCCACCAAAGCTCTTTTTTCGGATCGAGCTGGAGGCCCAAGTTGGCACGATTGAAGACGATCACCTTTTCCACGCTCGGGCATCGGGTCAGAGCCTCGTCGACGTTCTTCTTCAAGGCCAGAGGCTTGCCGGCCCGGTACCCCCCATCACAAGTGATCACCATCTTGGCCTCGGAGTCCTGCACTCGTCCGGCAATGGACTCTGCACTGAATCCGCCGAAAATGACGTTGTGGATCGCTCCTATGCGCGCACAGGCAAGCATCGCGACCGGCAGCTCCACGATCATGGGCAGGTAGATGACCACCCTGTCGCCCTTCTTGATCCCCTGGGCCTTGAGCACCGCCGCAAGCTTGTTGACCTCGTCATAAAGCTCTTGATAGGTCACGGTCCTCGACTGGGCCGGATCGTCTCCCTCCCAGTAATAGGCCACCTTATTCTTTAATGCGGGCAGGTGCCTGTCGAGACAATTGTAGGTCACATTCAGCTCTGCCCCACCAAACCACTCGATCTTGCCAGCCACAAAATCGTAGTTGAGCACGGAGTTCCACTTCTTGTACCAGGATACGTACTCGTCGGCCATCTCAGCCCAGAAATTGTCCGCGTCGTCAATCGACCGGCTGTACATTTCCTTGTACTGTTCCATGCTGTTGATGTACGCTATCTTTCGGTACTCCTCCAGATGAGCGTCATACCACTTCGGACCTTCTTCCATCATACGTCCCTCCTTCTCTGATTTGCGAGGGCCAACCACCCTCGCAAGGCGATTCCCGACGTCAGGGAACTTGGATTTCTCCCTTGCGTGCGCTGCTCGCTGCCGACGCGGATCCCGATCTCTCGGACGCGGTTGTCCGTGACCGAAGACCCGGCACCAAGCCTCACGGTGCATCCGCGCGGATCACTCGGGGCGAAAAGCGCCTATCCCAACCAAATCGAACGAATCTTAGGGTATCACGATACCGGCACCGGCCCATCGGATCCGAAGGGCTCCGATTCTCTGCACACGGTGTTGGAGTACCGTGGACCTTCCCGTCGGGCTGGCCGCGTGAGCGGCCGGCCTATGCCGATTCAGTCGCAACTGGGGCACGCCCCAGCGCGCACGTTTGCTGAACCTGATCTCTCCAGCATGATAAGGAACGAGATCACTTCTTCACAGAAGGATCAACCGCAGGCGAGAAACGCACCACCCACTCTCCACCCGCACACCTGGATCCGCCAAAAAATCCACCGGGGCCGGAAGCGCTGTGTATGGTGTCGCCCAAACGGGAGACTCTTGCTTGAGCCTTGGATGATGATGTATTACAATTCGTTGTTAACCCGGGAAGCTGACCAATGTCAAGTAAGATCTACAGGACGCGTCGCGGCAGCCATGGGGATAGGGTTCGAAAGGGCCGCTTTCGGACCGGAAGTCAATGTAGCGCGGGAGCCGGCGCATATTGATCGGTGCTCCCATACAGAGAAAGATCTGGACGAGACACGCGTGGCCGAGTTTGGTGCAACGCAACGGTTTGCGGATCGGAGCCGAAGCGGGCTCGTTCGTTGCCTGGCGCTCCCCTTCACCGCAAGCCATCGCGCAAAGGAGGCTCTGTGGCCTCAGGAAATAATAGCCGTGCTGTGGCGCCGACGCTGGTTCTGGATTTTTTCAGGAGAATTCTCCCCTTCAGCGAACTCAGTGCCGCAACCCTGGCCGACCTGGCGAAACAGTGCGTTATAGCTCACTATCCCAAGGGAAGTATTATCCTGAGGCAAGACCTGACCGAGGTGACCCACCTCCATATCATCCAGAAGGGGGGAGTGAAAGAATACATTGCAAGCGACGACACCATGGTGTCGTTGAAGGACTTCAGCGGTGAAGGTGGCTCGTTCGGCGCGTTGCCCATTTTCAGCGGCAAGAGGGCCGATTTCAACGTAGAAGCCGTTGAAGACACGTTCTGCTTCCTCATTAAGAAAGAAGCATTTCTGGAGGTTGTCAGGAACAATCCTCGCTTTGGCAAATACTATCTGGAGGCGTTTTCAGAGGATACCGTCGGTGCGGTCTACTCTGAACTCAGGGAAGCGACGGTGAGAAGTCGCGGTGAAGACGCCTTCTACCTGTTCAACCTCAGGGTCCGTGACGTGATCAACACGTTGCCGGAAACGGTGAGCGGTCGCGAGACGGTTCAGCAGGTGGGTCTTAGAATGGCTCACCTGCGCGTAGATTGGCTTCTCGTAAAGGATGAGACCGGGTCTGTGGTCGGCACCGTCGCGGACAGGGACTTACGAACCAAAGTGGTGGCTGAAGGCCTCGATTACGACACCCCGGTAGTGGAGATCATGACCCCCTCCTTTCGGACCATTCCCGCACAGGCCACCTGTTTCGACGCGCTGCTTCGCATGATGCGGGAGCAGGTGGATCATTTGGTCGTCGAACACCGCAAGGCGATCGTCGGCGTAATCAGCGCGCATGACATCATCGTGTACCAGGGGGCCGCTTTCCTCTACCCGATCCGGGATATCGAGTCCCAGCGGAGGATATCGGGCCTCTACGCCGTCTCGCAGAGACTTCCGATGGTCGTGCGCACGCTCCTGACGGAAGGAGCCAGGGCAAATAACGTTACGAAGGTTATCACCCTGTTCAACGACAATCTGCTCAGTCGGCTCCTGAGGCTCCTCACGGACGAAATCGGCCCTGCGCCCGTATCGTTCTGCTGGCTCAACCTCGGCAGTGAAGGGCGGAAGGAGCAAACGTTCAAGACCGATCAGGACAATGCTCTGGTGTATGAGGACCCCCAAAACGGCATCGACCCGTACGATGTGGAGGAATACTTCAGGACGTTCGCTGATAAGGCCGTGGAACACTTGCAGGCTTGCGGCTATCCGCGGTGCAAGCAGAAGTTCATGGCCTCCAATCCCCGATGGCGCCAGTCATACTCCGTTTGGAAAGGGTACTTCGAGGAATGGCTCCTGCATCCTATTCCCCCGGAAGTCGGCTTGGCCCGAATCTTTTTTGACCTGCGGCCCTGTCACGGGAATGCCGCGCTTGGGGAGAGTCTCCGTGAGTATATCACCGTACACGCACGCGGCAACGACCGCTTCCTCCGATATCTCGCCGGCGATTGCCTTCTCGCTTCTCCTCCGCTCTCGTTTATGGGAGACTTCATTGTGGAGAAGGACGGCAAGAAGAGTGAGGGTCTGGACCTCAAGGTACGCGGCCTCTCCCCGTTCGTGAACTTTGCCCGGGTCATGGCACTGCGGTACGGCATAAGCGAGACGGAAACCCTCGCCCGGCTGAAAGGCCTCACAGAGGACGGGCACCTGTCGCAGGCCCTGTACGCGGATGCCCGAGAGGCTTACGAGTTTCAAGTCCAACTGACTCTGGTCCATCAACTGAAAATGCTGGAAGCCGGCCTCGATCCTGACTGTTTCATCCGTCCCGTGGTGCTTTCGGACCTGGAGCGCAAGACCCTGAAAGAGACCTTTGCGGTCATAGACCGCTTGCTGGAACAGGTTCAGGAAACCTTTGGCCTCAGCTCCAATGCGTTGAGTTAAATGCGCTCCGGCAGAGCCGAGGGCTCACCGGTCTTGGTCAACCTGAGTCGCGCGTGAACGAGCACGATGGAGACGGCACACCGAACCGTTCGAAACTCGGAATACGCTGATTGCGAGGGGAGTTTCCATGGCACAGACCGACAACGTACACGCAGCGGACCCGGGTGCAGTTCTGGATTTTCTGTCGTCCGCTCATCCCTTCAAGGACCTCGATCGGGGAACTATCGAGGACCTTGCCCAGCAATTCACGATTGACTTTTTTCCCAAGGGGACGGTTATCCTTCGGCAAGACCTCAGCGACGTGGCCTATCTGTACCTCATCTCCCGGGGAGGGGTGAAAGTCTATCTCACGGATGCGGAAGATGTGGTCACACTCAAAGACTTCCGAGGAGAAGGCGGCTACTTCGGGGCACTGGGAATCATACGAGGATCGAAGGCCAACCTCAATGTCGAGACCGTGGAGGACACCTTCTGTTATCTACTTGGCAAAGAGGTCTTCCTGGAGTTGATCCAGAACTATCCCAAGGTGGCCCACTATTTCCTCAAGAGGTTTTCCGAGGATGTGGTAGGGATCGCTTACACTGAGCTGCGCAGTCAACGAGTGAGGCCGAAAGGACAGGAAGGGCTTTATCTTTTCAACGCACGAGTAGGAGACGTCCTCAAGCGGGGCCTCGAGGTGATCGCTGGCTCGGAAACCGTTCAAGATGCAGCTGCCAAGATGTCTCACCTCCACATTGGGTCACTGCTCGTCCAGGACCAAGCGGGGAACATCATAGGGATCACCACCGACAATGACCTGAGGAAAAAAGTGGTCGCGAAGGCCCTCGACGTCAACACCCCGGTCGAGCGCATCATGACGAGCCCTGTCAAGTCGATCTCCGCCAGCGCCGTTTGCTTCGAGGCCCTTCTCCAGATGATGAACGACCAGGTGCATCACCTCGCGGTTGAAAGCCAGGACAAGATCGTGGGAGTGGTCACGGCCCACGACATCATGGTGCACCAGGGGACGTCGCCGATTTCCCTCTTCCGGGAAATCGGAAACCAGCCGACCATCGAGGGGCTCTATCCGCTCTCGCACAAGGTTCCGCTCATGGTGAGGACCCTCATCGAGGAAGGGGCCAAGGCCAACAACGTGACCCGCATGATTGCGGTCCTCAACGATCACATCGTCAACCGCGTACTGATGTTGTTGGAAGAAGAACTCGGTCCCGCGCCGTACCCTTACTGCTGGCTGATGCTGGGAAGCGAAGGGCGCATGGAACAAACGTTCAAGACCGACCAGGACAATGCCCTGCTCTACGAGACACCGCCTGAGGAGTGGGAGCAGATCAAGGTTGCGAAGCTTTATTTCCGCCGATTCGGCAATATGGCCATCAAACACTTGGAGGCTTGCGGGTATCCTCCGTGCAAAGGTGAGATGATGGCGTCCAATCCGAAGTGGCGCAAACCGTACTCGACCTGGCACAATTACTTTGAGAGATGGATGAGTGCACCGGAACCGCAGGCGGTCCTCCACGCTACGATCTTTTTTGACTTCCGACCGGGATACGGCCGGGCCGCCCTCGGCGAGCGTCTTCGCGACTATCTGGTGCGGGAAGCTCCGCAGAAGTCACTGTTCCTAATGCACCTGGCCAAAGACTGTCTTACCGGGAAATCGCCTCTCACCTTTTTCCGGAACTTCATCGTGGAGAAAGACGGAGAACACAAGAACCGCCTGGACCTCAAGACCCGCGGCCTGGTCCCCATCATCGATTTCGGCCGCGTGATGGCACTGAAATTCGGTATCCGGGAGACGAACACCTTGACGAGGCTTCAGCTCCTTGCAGACGGAGACCACATACCCCGAGAACTCTACACCGAAACGCGAGAAGCGTACGAGTTCCAAATGCAACTCCGGCTCGTGCACCAGATGCAGATGATGGAGGCCGGCGAAACACCGAACAATTACATTGATCCGGGAGAGCTGTCGGAAGTGGAAAAACAGACGCTCAAGGAAGCCTTTGGCGTGATCAACCGCATACAGGGTTATCTGAAGACCGAACTGAGTGTCGTCGACTAACCAAGCTCATATACGCTTGCGGCTCATTGTGCCTGGATGGTGAATCCGCGTGAAACGACTGTGGAAGTGGCTAAGACCGGATAAACACCCCGCCATCGAGAGAAATCGAAGGCGTTTTGCGGAGTTCGATAGGGATCGGCCCATCGAGAACTGCGAGTTCGTCTCCTTGGATACGGAGCTCACCGGTTTCAACCACCGCAAGGAAGAGATCGTCTCGATCGGTGCGGTCCGCATCCGGGACCTGCAGATCGTCATCGGTGACAATTTCTTCTCGTACGTTCGCCCGACCAAGTCGATTCCAAAAGACAGCACATTAGTTCATCGCATCACCACGAGCCAGATCAAGACTGCTCCACCTCTGCAAGAAGTCCTACCGGAGTTTGTCGATTTCTGTGGGGATGCGTTATTGGTCGGTCACTACATCGCCCTGGACATGGCTTTCGTGAACAAGGCGTGCCGCAATATCCTCGGCGCGCGTATGGAGAATCCGTGTTTCGACTCCATGAGGCTCGCGTACGCGTATCAGGAAGTTCAGCGGCGGAGTTATTACGACGCTATCGAGACACGCATGTCCTACAATCTCACCGAGCTGTCCAAGCGATATCGCCTCCCGCTCTTTGCCAAGCACGATGCACTTGAGGATGCTCTCCAGGCGGCCTATCTCTTTCTCTTTCTCGTCAAGAGGCTCCAGGCCGCCGGTTGTGTGACCCTCCGAGATTTGGATACGGTGGGCAGCGGGTCGCCCTTCTAGGAGCCGATTCAACGAGGCGATGCGCTCTCGCGGCCATTGACAACCGCGAACGGCGCCTTATCCTTTGGACAAAATCGTGAGAACCGGGCCGCTCCGAGGCTCGGGACGAGTCCGTCTCCACAGAACCGACAGCGATAGGGGGATCTATTGTGGCTGCCGCGGTTCGGCGCACGTTGACATCTGTGCAGCGGAACGAGACATGATGGAACGAATCGATCGCTCGCACTCGCTCCGACTCAGCAGCGACCAACCAACAACCTTGTTCCCGCAAGGAGGAACGGTCATGGAAATCGATACCTATTGCGAAAAGGTGGCCGTAGAATTGAGCGGCTGGAAAGCGAAAATCGACGAGATCGTGTTCAAACTTGACCAGATCTCCACCGGTGACAAGTCAGCAGTCGTCCCGCAGGTGAACGAATTGCATATGATCGTGGAAGAACTCGGCGACAGGATCGAGAAGTTCCGTGCTGAGTGCCCCGTGGCAGCGGAAACGGAAGAGGCTGGGATTAAAATAGAGACCTTCCACGGGCAAAAACCTTGGCAGGGCGTCTGGGAGAATGTTTCTCCGGGAGAGATCGGCGGCTGATCGGTCAGCCTGAATTGAGGTGAACGGATCGGGAGCGGACCTGTCGCTCCCGTTTCGTTTTCCGGTCTTGCCTGTGCCCGTCACCCACATAGTCATCCGGTCGTTGCTACAATAAATCTCCGATGAGCCGGTTAGCATTGGTGGGACAGTCCCGCGAGTCGCGAGGAACATCAATGAATGGCGGGCAAGGTGCCCGTCCCACCAATCCGGTGAGAGCGCGAGGGCGCTCTCATGTTTCTTTGTAGCCTTTCGGGTACGACGCTCGAAACCATACCCCACGCCGGAGGAGGGCTACCCCAGCGTGTTCTTCAAGCGCGCAATAATCTCTTCCAGTTCCTTGTTGCGCGCGCGGAGTGCTTCTTCGGCAACCCGTTTCTCTTCCTTGATGCGAAGCGTCTCGAAGGCCAGTTCGACAAGTTCGATCAACTCGTCCGGTTTCACCGGTTTCCGCAGGTAGTAGAACGCCCCCTTTTCCAGCGCCATGACCGCGGAATCGACGTCAGCGTGAGCGGTCATCATGATACAGACCGTCTCGGATTTCACCCGTTTCAGTTCCGATAAGAGCGCGGTGCCGGAACCGTCCGGGAGTTTCAGATCCACGAGGGCAACCCACGGCCTGACCTCGCGCGCGGCCCTGACGGCTTGGGAGGAGGAAGCTGCGGAGAATACTTCATATCCTTCGGCTTCCAGAATATCGGTCAGGTTGTCAGTCAGGTCGCCATCGTCATCCACGACGAGAACGCTCTTGATGCTCTCGTCCGGCGGTTGCCCCGACGGCAGCAGTTTCTTCAGGAAGCGTTTTACCTTCATAGGGATTCGTCCTCCGGTTCTATGCACGTTCAGACGCGCTCGGCGGCGCAAATACCATCCAACAGTTCCACCAGTTGAGGGATGTCCAGCGGCTTGCTTAGCCCGGTAAGACGCACTTCCCGGGGGAGCGCCGGGGTGCCACCCTCGTCCATTTGTGAATCAGGCCCCATGATGATCGTGGCTAGAAGTTCCGGCTGTCTCGCCTTCACCTTGTGGTGAACCTCGAGCCCGGTAAGGCCGGGCAGGTTCGACTCGAGAAGGAGTATATTGAAGGCGTGCCTCTGCGCCTCCTCCAGAGCTGCAGGACCATCGTGTGCGACTACGACATGGTGGCCGTGAGCGGTCAGCACCCGTCTCAGCATGGCGCACAGCTTCCTGTCGCGGTCCGCCACGAGGATTATACTCTCAATCTTGCTCTGGAGAAGAGCGTTGTCGATGGTTCTGATGAGGAGACCCATCTCAAAGGGTTTGTTCAGGACCGCGTGAGCCCCCAGTGCCAGTGCCTCTCTTATGAGACTTTCCACGATATACGCGGTGCACATGATGACCTTTACCGCGGGTTTTTTCTTCTTTATTTTGATGAACGCCTCGACCCCGTTGATTCCGGGCATCTTGATGTCCATGACTATTACGTGGAAGCACTCGCTCGTGCCCTTTCGAACCGCTTCTTCGCCACTGGTCGCGGTGATGACCTCG
The DNA here is from genome assembly GCA_016218715.1 of Desulfomonile tiedjei. Lineage (GTDB taxonomy): Bacteria > Desulfobacterota > Desulfomonilia > Desulfomonilales > Desulfomonilaceae > JACRDG01. The sequence continues at coordinate 39,541 of JACRDG010000112.1, forward strand.
TACCCTTCGTCCTCCAGGACATCTTTGGTGCTATCGAGAAAGTCCGCGTTGTCATCCACCAGCAGAATTCGCCCCTTCACGATCGACTCCTTTATTGCGGAACCGTATCCCGTGCGGCCACGGGAAGAGGTGGCGGTTGGAGTGGTATCACCACGGTAACGCTGGTTCCTCGATTGGGCTCGCTGTTGAGCGAGACCAACCCCCCATGTTCCAGGACGATCTTGCGGACAATGGCCAGACCGAGGCCGGTCCCGCGCGCCCGCGTGGTGAACAGGGGCTCGAAGGCATGGCCCGCGGTTTCCTGGCTCATGCCGCTGCCGTTGTCTTCCAGTCGGATGAGGATTCCCTCGTAGGTTGCTGCGGTTTGTATCCGTATCCAAGGCCGGTACGAGTTGTCAGACTCCTCCGCCTGTCGTGCCAGGACTGCCTGGAGCGCGTTTTCAAACAGGTTGACCACCACGCGTCTCATCTTTTCCGCGTCGAAGTAAGCGGGCGGCACGTCGCGTGCCAGATCGCGCTCCACCCATACCTCCGGCGGCGCGGCAAGCTGATCCAGGACTTCCTCCAGCCACGGATTAATCTCCCCCTGCACAGCGGTGGATCGTCTCCCGCGCGTGTACTCCAGGAGTTCGCCGATTATCGAGTCACAGATTGCGACCTGCTGTTCTATACGATCCAGATGCTTGCGGGTCTTTTCGTCCACTTGACTCATCTTGCGATTGACGTAGTACACGGACGACCGGATCACGCCCAAAGGGTTGCGTAACTCGTGGCTCACGATGGCGGTGAGCTGGCCGAGGACCGAGAGCTTTTCTCTCTTGATCAACTCTTCCTGCGCGGCCTCGAGATCGCGGGTTCGTTCCTTGACCTTTTGTTCGAGTTCTGCCGCATGGTGGGTGAGTAATGCCTCTCGCTCCTGGTAATAGTCTATCTTTCGTTTGAGTTCCTCGGGGGTCACCTTGAGGCTGGCGAGAATTTCCGCGTAGACTTCGGAAAGCTCTCGTGCCTCGCTCGGCATGAATATTCCGGCCTGTGCGAGGGCCTTGTGAGCGACTGCAGCACCCACGGACCCGGCAAGGAGCTTTTCTACCTCACTGTGGAGTTCCGCCAGGTCCACGATGGATATCCGCGGCCTCCCTTCGAGACCGGCCGCGTTGAGACACTTCTGGCCCATGGCAGCGGCCTCGGACTCGGTGAAGTACTGCCCGAGAAGTTCCTCGATCCTCCGGGTTTTCCCCGCGAGGTCGATGGTCGATTCCCGGTGACTGGTAGGGCCGAGGGTCGGAGCGACGGTGAGGGCACCCACGAAATCTTTGGCAAGGCTCTGTTCTTCCTCGCTCTGCTGGGAATAGAGGGACCCGATGAAGTAGAGCCCCACATTGAACAGCATGGACCAGAGCACCGTGTGGGTGAGATTATCCAGGGTCGACACACCGAAAAGCCGTTCCGGATGCAAGAAACCGATCCCCCAGGGGCCGTTTTGGAGTAACGTGTCATGGATCCAGCCGCTCCTCACGAACGCGGGAAGTAGCAACGTGTACGACCAGACGAGAAACCCGGCGCCCAGACCGAGCAAAGCTCCGGTCTCATTCCCTCGCCGCCAGAAGATCCCCCCCAGGCATGCTGGAGCGAACTGCAGTACAGCGGCAAAGGAAATCATGCCGATGTTGACCAGCATGTGCGATTCGCCGACCTGCCGCTCAAACCAGTACCCGATGGTTATGACCCCTGCGACCGCCACCCAGCGACACTTCAGCAGTTGTTTCCGCAGGAATCCAAGCTGCGGGACCCATCCCACTACCGGCAGGAGCAAGTGGTTCGTGATCATGGTCGAAACGGTTATGGAGCTGATAATGATCATGCCCGTCGCTGCTGACCCTCCCCCCAGAAATACGAGCAGGGAGAGCCACTTCTGTCCCGTGTGCATCGGCAACCCCAGCACGAAAGTGTCCGCCTCAGCGAGCGGGTACCCTTTCACCAACCCCGCGATAGCGATCGGGAAGACGAAGATGTTGATCAGCAACATGTACAGAGGGAACATCCACATCGCTGTGCGTATGTGCTTTTCGTCGAAGTTTTCCACCACGGTTACATGGAATTGCCGCGGGAGAAACATGATCGCCGCCATGCCCAGAACCATGTACGTCGTCCAGGTGACGGGAGAGGACTGGTCCGAGACCCAGCCGGCAAGCACGTGAGCCGGCAACTCGTCGGGAACTCTGCTCAGGATGTCTCCGAATCCGTCGAACATGAAGTACGTGACGAATATTCCTGCCGCGAGAAACGCTAGAAGCTTGACCAAGCATTCCACAGCGATCGCCGCGATAAGCCCGGGATGGCGCTCGGTGGGATCGAGGCGTCTGATGCCGAGAATGATTGTGAACACGCACATCAACACCGCAACCACGGGGCCGATGTTTGCAGCCATCCACGGCGACGCACCCTCGCCGTGAGTCGTAATGATCGAATACGTGGAGATAACAGCTTTGAACTGGAGCCCGATATACGGCATCGCAGCAAACAGGGCGATGAGCGTTGCCAAGGCCGCGACACTCTGAGACTTGTTGTACCGGGCGGAGATGAAATCCGCGATGCTCGTGATGTGATGGGTCGTCTTAATCCGGACCATCTTTCGCAGGACTACCCACCAGAGCACGATCGCGATCGTCGGCCCGAGATAGATGGGGAGAAACAACAACCCCGAGGTAGCAGCCTTCCCCACACTCCCGTAGTACGTCCACCCCGTGCAGTACACCGCCAGGGACAGTGAATACACAAAGGGGTTGTTTACCAGGCTCTTCCCCCCCTCGCGCGACCTCCGTTCCACCCACAGGGCGGTCAGAAACAGGATGCTCATGTAGAGGCACAGGATGTATAGGACCGCAAAGGAGTCGAGCACGGGCAACCCCTATTTATCGCCGTTTTGAAGATCCTCGGATGGAGAGGGCTCGGCCAGGCTTCGGCTTACGAGGAACAGCAGGCCGATGACAATAGCCCAAGCCAAGATCAGGTACACGAACATGGTTTTCACTCGGTTAATGTCCTGAAAGGTCACCAGGGGCCAACCGAAGAGAACGAGGCTGACGTGGAAGAGGAGCAACTGAAACTCCCACCTGCCCAGGACCTTCTTTATTCGCGCCATGACAGGCCTCCCAGGTTAGGAAACGGTGGTGGAGACCAGCCGCTTTCACAGTCGGCCGGACCCGAGGAGTGGCGTTCGGACAGGAGCGGGCACCCGGAATTCGGGCGACGGATTCGCCCGTGCGAGCAGGTTCCCGAGCAGGTGCCCTTACTCTCGTCACCGGCCATCGCAGGAGGCCCCGTCTGCTGAGGGCTACCTGCTGGAGTGAAGAATCGGCCTGCTGCCGGTGCCGCAAGCAGGTCGCCCGGCACAGGTCTCAGACGCCACGGCCATTGAAACTTTCATGCCACGTTGAGGCGTTTTCCGCCATGAAAGTAATGCTGAAGCGCATTGAGAAGGATCTTAGTCGCCATGACACTCCAGCCTGAGTCGACCGGGAGACTGGTATCGGAACAATGCGTTGGATACAGAACCGGATCGCCCGATCCCGCGGCGTTTGTCGGAGGTTCCATAAAGTTCAATATGATATGAGTAGTCAGTCTTTTCAGTCTATTCGAGCTTCGTTCATTACTGCGGACATTGTAGGATCGAGGTAGCTCGGGGTCAACCAAGAAATTGGATGGGTCGCCGGGCTGCCTTGTCATGAAAGGGGTCTCCCTTCGCGCGAGGAAGGAAGAACGCGTGGGGGCTCTGTTTGCTGCGCCCGTGCCCCTTTCCCCTGACGACGGGGGAAATGGGACGAGGACGCCGGGTAGGTCACCCAAGTAATTCCGTTACTTCTTGGCGTATCCAATAGTCGTCAACGCGGCCTCTATCTCTGGTAGCACTGTCGGATCATCGATGGTCGACGGCGTCGTATATGCCTCTCCGTCAGCGATCTTCCGCATGGTGCCTCGCAGGACCTTGCCGGACCTCGTCTTGGGGAGCCGGCTCACCACAACTGCTTTCTTGAACGACGCGATCGGCCCTACCTCGTCTCGGACCATCTTGACGACCTGGTTCACGATCTCCTCGTGAGGCTGGGTGACCCCTGCTTTGAGCACGCACAACCCCACCGGGACCTGTCCCTTGAGGTCGTCCGCCACACCGATGACCGCACATTCGGCGACACTGGGATGTGTGGCCAGCACTTCCTCCATGCCGCCCGTGGAGAGCCGGTGGCCTGCGACGTTGATGACGTCGTCCACGCGGCCCATGACGAAGACATATCCCTCTTCGTCCATGTACCCGCCGTCTCCGGTGAGGTAGTAACCCGGATACGGGTTCATGTACGACTCGAGGAATCTCTGGTCATCCTGCCACAGGGTCACGAAATTCGCAGGGGGCAGCGGCAGCTTGACTGCGATAACTCCGTTCTCTTTGGGGCCCAGTTCCTGGCCGGTCCCCGAGTCGAGGATTTTGACGTCGTATCCGGGCATCGGTTTGGTGGCCGAGCCGGGTTTGGTCTGGAAGAATTCGAGCCCCTTGAAGTTACCGGCAATCGCCCACGCAGTCTCCGTCTGCCACCAGTGATCGATCACCGGCTTCTGGAGCAGTTCCGTTGCCCAGAAGTACGTGTCGGGATCGAGTCGCTCGCCGGCAAGGAACAGGCACTCGAAGCAAGACAGGTCATATTTCTTGAGATACTGACCCGTCGGATCTTCCCTCTTGATGGCCCGAATGGCTGTGGGCGCGGTAAAGAGCGCTTTCACCTTGTGTTCGGAAATCACTCTCCAGAATGCGCCGGGGTCGGGAGTTCCCACCGGCTTCCCTTCGAAAACGATCGTCGTGGCGCCTATCAGGAGCGGTGCGTACACGATGTACGAGTGCCCCACGACCCATCCGACGTCGGACGCAGCCCAATAAACATCTCCTGGACCGATGTTGTAGATGTGTTTCATCGTCCAGTACAGGGCCACCGCGTGCCCGCCGTTGTCTCGGAGCACCCCTTTGGGTTTGCCGGTTGTGCCGGAGGTGTAAAGAATGTACAGCGGATCGGTCGCAGCCAACATCACGTACGTTTCCGGTTGGGCTTTGGCTTCCAATTCGGCCCAATCAAAATCGTAGCCGTCTTTCAGCTCCGCGGCGACCTGCGGCCTTTGGAGGATTACGCACTTCTCCGGCTTGTGCGCTGAAATCTTGATGGCTTCGTCGAGGAGCGGCTTGTACGGAATAACCTTCTGCACTTCGATCCCGCAGGATGCCGTCATAATTACTCGAGGCTTTGCGTCTTCGATGCGCACCGCCAACTCGCGAGGGGCAAAGCCTCCGAACACCACGGAGTGGATAGCTCCCAGCCTCGCACAAGCGAGCATCGCCATCACCGCATCCGGGACCATGGGCATGTAGATGATCACCGTGTCCCCTCGCTGCACTCCGAGGGATTTCAGGAAACCGGCGATTTTGGAGACTCTCTCCAGCAACTCGGAATACGTGAACTTCTTCACGGTGCCCGTAACCGGGCTGTCGTAGATAATGGCGGTCTGGTCGCCCCGTCCTGCTTCAACGTGTCGGTCTACGGCGTTGTAACAGGTATTGAGCACCCCGCCCGAGAACCACCTGTAGAATGGCGCATTGGAGCTGTCCAGGACCGAGTCCCACTTCCGCCCCCAGGAGATCTGCTCAGCCGCGCGGCTCCAAAACGCTCCCGGATTCTCCAGGGATTCTCTGAAAGCTTCCTGATACTTCATGCTTACCCCCGACATCTCTCTTTGATATTGCTTCCGATCATCCGGCTGCAGAGAACCGGATGAAAATCGCCGCTTCCGCACCCCTTCAGGTCCCCTGCCACAGGAGATTCCGGGGCAACTGCCAAGCCATAACTCCGCGCCTTGAAATGGGCGGTGCCGTTCAGCTGGAATGCCAATGAGCTTCAGGATGGTGGAATGCCGGCGGCACACAGGTGAGCCTCGGCGTACTCTAACAGATATACGACCGACCCGCTCTTCTCGCGGGCCTCCACTAGAACGGTAGCTTCCTCGGTATATCATGCAGTGGTGCGGTCATCGAAGCCTCCGCACCGTTCGGGGAAAAGTCGGTCAATCATGCCAGTTTTTGCGGGGTTTGGCAAGCGGGGTTTCGCGTAGAGCGGAGTTGAGGCAATGAAGCGCGCAGTCGGCCTGTTGTCCCAGGTTCCGTACTGCAACTTCGCACTTGGGCGGTGAAGTCGGCCGACCCTCACCCTGTCCCTCTCCCAGCGGGAGAGGAGACTGTTCTCGGCTCCTGATCTACTCCCACTCCCTTTGGGAGAGAGTTGGGGTGAGCGCATCAGGGGATTGTTTGCCAGCAGAACGGTCACTTCCTGGGCGGACCGCCTTGTCTTTCCACGTCCTGGATTCCAACGGTACCGGGTTCGACGATGCGTTTGCCGTAGTACTGCGAGCTGAATTTCTCCGCTTCTTCTTTCGAGGGAAACGCTATCAAATCCGGCCCCATGAACCCATTGACCGTGCTTCCCAGCACGAGAAAGGCCTTGTCGACGTCAATGAGCTTCTTGGTGTTGAAATCGGTTACATAGCGATGGACGATGTTTCCCACGTCGATGCCGAAGCGTTTGGGAATGCTGTTGTAGATAAACAGGCAGCGTGCTCCCTCGAAGCCGACGACGTGGCCGTCCTTGAACACCGCAGCCGCCGCGCCTCCGAAGCCGGACAACCGACCGTCCCGATACGCGTATGTTGCTTGACTTTCAAGGCCGCCTCCCACGATCATTCCACAAACCGGGCAAGGCTTGGCAAGATCCACCTTGGACCCGTCGGGCAACGCTAGTAAAGCGTCGCTCCAGCCCTGTGAAACACCCATTACCACGAGCAGTACGGCGACGATCGTTGCCGCGACCCCTGTCCATGCCTTCGATCTATGCATAGGACACTCCTTTCGATGCCTACGAAGCATCGCGGTTTGCCGCCTAGTCGTCAAGGCCCATGGCTGCAGAAGCCACCGCACCGCACCGCCAGGGCGAGTTCCGATGCTGCCCACATGGGTTTCCCCGATGCAAGGGGCAACACTCCGGTCTAATGGCCGTGCCCCGAGCCTGTGCCCTCCCGCTTGATCTTCAGCATCTTCTTCTGGGACTTGACATCCTCCGCTTTGACCCCAGCGTACGCAGCCACGCTTTTCCCGTGATGATCCGTCTTGAACTTCTCCGCGGCTTCTTTGCTTCCAAACGGGATCACTTCGCTCCCCATACCGCCCGTGAGGGTGGTGCCGGTCACGAAGTACGCCTTCTTCGCATCGATGAATTTCTTGGTCTCATGATCCGTCACGTACGCTTCCTTGATCTTCGCCGCGTCGAACCCGTACTTGGACGGGTCCAGGAGGTATCGGAACAGATCCCCCGGTCCGTCGAACCCGACCACCTTGCCGTCGTCGAACACTACCGCGGCTGGACCAAGCTCTCCCCCTTTGAGGTTCATGTTGCAGACCGGGCAGATTTGGGAAAGATCCAGCTTGCTTCCATTGGGGAGATCAACCACGTCCGCGGCCCACGCGATCATGGGAACAAGCATGAGAACTCCCACGAACGATAGGGCATTCTTCGCAATTCTGGTCATGTCATTCCTCCTCTTTTTCAATCTTTATGCCGAGCGGGAGGCGCCTCTCGCTGCTGGTTTGTGCCTGGTACGGCTGCGGAGCTCCCGGCATGGTTCTGCTCTCCGACCACCATTAGAGCGCCCTTTCCTGGCTTCGGCATGGAGCGCGTCTCTATACCTTGGCCTCCTTGAGGTGGCGCTTGAATTCTATCTCCTTCACCAGGCAGTAGATGTTGGGAACGACAAAGATGGTAATGATATCGATCGTCATCCCCCCAAAGCTTGGCAACGCCATGGGAACCATTACGTCCGCACCCTTGCCCTGTGAGGTGAGAACAGGAATCAGAGCTAGGATCGTAGTTGCGGTAGTCATCAGCGCGGGCCTCACTCTCTTTGCGCCCGCCTCCACTGTTGCGTCCTTCAGTTCTTCCACCGAGGCGAACCTGTGGGTTCGGAACACCTGGTCCAGATAGGTCGAGTAGATCACGCCGTCATTTGTCGCGATCCCGAAGAGCGCGAGGAACCCAACCCACACGGCCACACTGAGATTGTACGGTCTCACCTGGAAGAGTTCTCTCATGCTTTGGCCAAAGACGTTGAAGTCCAGGAACCACGGCTGCGCGTACAGCCATAGCATGAGAAACCCGCCCGACCACGCCACTAAGATCCCGGAAAACACATTGAGCGACGTCGGAACCGACCTGAACTGAAAATAGAGGACCAGGAATATGAGAAACAGCGTGACCGGGATAACGATTTTCAACGTCTGTTCGGACCGAACCTGGTTCTCGTACGATCCGGCGAAGACGAACGATGCACCGGCCGGGAGCTTGAACTCGCCGGTACTCATCTTGTGCTGCAAGTACCGGTTAGCATCCTCGACCACGTCCACTTCTCCCTTCCCGGCCCTCTTGTCGAAGAGGACGTAACTGACCAGAAAGGTGTCCTCACTCTTTACGGTCATGGGCCCGCGGGTGTACCGTATGGTGGCCACGAGGTTTAATGGTATTTGGACCCCCCCCTCCCCCGGGATGAGGATATTCTTGAGCGATTCCATCGAGTCGCGTAATTCTCTCTCGTACCGGACCCGAACGGGATACCGCTCCCTCCCCTCCACGGTGGTGGTAATGCGTTTCCCGCCGATGGCGATCTCAATGACGTCCTGGACATCCTGTATCCTGATTCCGTACCTGCCGATGGCCCTTCGGTCGATATCTATTTCCAGGTAAGGATTACCAACCACGCGATCCGCAATCACCGAAGCAGGCTCGATGGACGGGACTTCTTTGAGGTATTTCTCGACCTCCATCCCGACCTGCTCGACCTCCTGGAGGTTCTTCCCGCGAATCTTCACCCCCATCGCAGCACGCATCCCGCTCTGGAGCATCACGATCCGGGCTGCTATCGGCTGGAGCCTGGGAGCCGACGTGGTACCGGGGAGTTGCGCTGCCCTGACGATCTCCTTCCAGATGTCGCCGGGGTTCTTGATCTCGGGTCGCCAGTTTCTGATCGGCTTGCCCGTCGCGGAATCGATGATCCGTTTGCCGGTTACCGGGTCGGTCTGGTACTCGGGCTTGTAGTTGATCACCGTCTCCACCATGGAGATAGGAGCGGGATCCAACGCACTCTCTACCCGGCCGATCTTGCCCACGACCGACTCCACCTCCGGAATGGATCTTATCGCCATGTCCTGTTTCTGGATCACGTCCAGGGCCTCGCCGATGGAGGCGTGGGGCATGGTGGTCGGCATGTACAGGAACGACCCCTCGTCGAGATCCGGCATGAACTCTTTGCCGAGACCCGGAAATGTATGAGCGAGCTTCGTCCACAGGCTCGTGCTTCTGACCGGGTCGAGCGGTGTCCCCTCCATCGGAGGCACGTCCTGTTTAGTCTGCGGCTGCTCGACGCGCTCGGCCACGACCTCCGTGCGCGGCGCGGGGAGGAACCGCTGTGCCGTCCAGGGAATGAATGAGAAGACCCGGTCGAACCCAAGCCATATGGTCAATCCCAGGAGCACGATGCACACCGGTCCGGTGAGGAAGAGCGCCTTATGATCCAGAGACCATCTCAGGATCTGCGTATAGAACGCCGTGAAGATCTTCCTGACGCCGAGTAGGAGAATGATGATCCCGGAGGCGAATACCAGATTGCGCAGGAAACCGACTTGTGGACCGAGGGGCAACCAGTGCTGGGTAAGAAGGAGCACGACCAGGCTCAGGGCCGCCATATTCAGTATCTGAGAACTCTTGTCCCCCGCGAGCCACTGCGGAGCAAACTGTGAGGCCAGCTTGAACGCTCCGACAAATGCAATGGGTCCTCCGAGCCACCAGGAGTAATAGAATCCCAATCCGATTCCGATAGCCGCGGTCAGCACGTACACGATGGTTAGCGTGCGGCCCCGCACATGCTTTCGGGACGCGAAGGTCAGATGAGCCAAAGGAGGTATGATCGCCAGAGCCAGCAGCAGCGAAGCGGCCACAGCGAAGGTCTTCGTGAACGCAACCGGCTTGAACAGCTTTCCTTCAGGCCCGGTAAGAGCGAATACCGGCAGGAACGAGATGATCGTCGTCAGCGACGACGTGATGACAGCTCCTCCCACTTCGGCCGCGGCCTCACGAACGATGGAGAGGGTTCCCTTTCCGGGCGGATCCTCCTCCATGTGTCTCAGGATATTCTCACAGAGGATGATCCCCATGTCGACCATCACCCCGATCGCAATAGCGATCCCGGACAGGGCCATGATATTGGCGTCGACCCCCACGGCCTTCATCACCACGAAGGTAAGGAGCACAGCGAGGGGGAGCACCGCTGAGATCAACGCGGAGCTGACGAGGTGATTGACCATGACGATGACGACGATGATGGTTACCAGGATTTCTTCACTGAGAGCGTGTTTCAGCGTATTCAAGGTCTCGTAGATCAGCTCGGTCCGGTCGTAGAACGGAACGATCTTGACCTGCGCTATCCTGCCGTCCGCAAGTTTTTTCACAGGGAGCCCGGGTGAGATCTCCTTGATCTTGGCCTTGACGTTCTTGATCACCTGGAGCGGATTCTCGCCAAATCTGACCACTACGACACCGCCCACGACCTCTGCGCCTTCCTTGTCCAGGGCGCCTCTTCGCATGGCAGGGCCCAGCGACACAGCAGCCACGTCTTTGATGAACAGCGGTACGTTGTCATTGACCTTGATGACGCTGTTGAGTACATCGTCCACGGAACGAATGTAACCCAGCCCACGAATCGTGTATTCCGCTCGGTTTATCTCGATCGTCCCTGCGGCCACGTCCAAATTCGAGAGCTTCACCGCGGTAAAGACCTCAGGGAGCGTGATGTTGTGAGCCCTCATCGCATCGGGGTTGATGTCGATCTGGTACTCCTTGACGTAACCCCCGACCGACGCAACTTCGCTGACTCCACCTGCAGACAGGAGGTAGTACCTGACGTAATAGTCTTGTATGGTCCTCAGCTCATCGAGGCCGAATCCTTCCCCCTCCACCGTGTACCAAAACACCTGTCCCAACGCGGTGGCATCCGGGCCCAATGCGGCCTGAACCCCTTCGGGCAAGGTTCCTGCGGGCAACGAATTGAGTCGTTCGAGGATCCGGGAACGAGACCAGTAGAACTCCACATCCTCTTTGAAGATCACATAGATAGTCGAGAACCCGAAGAACGAGTTGCTCCTGATCGCTTTGACTCCCGGAACACCAAGGAGAGAAACCGTGAGCGGATACGTAATCTGATCCTCGACGTCTTTCGGAGATCGTCCCTCCCACGTGGTAAACACGATCTGCTGGTTCTCTCCCACATCGGGGATGGCATCCACCGGCACCGGATATCGCGGCAACCAGGGCAGGTCCCAATCAAAGGGAGCCACCACCAGGCCGCAAAACACCGTGGCCAGAACCACCAGCACCATAAGTAGCTTCTGTTGGATCCAAAACTGCATCAACCGGGAGAAGAACGAAGGTCCCTCGCGACGCTCACCGGGATCGGTTTTCTTGTCGGCTGTACCCGTCATTTCGCTCCCTCCGGCTGTTTTTCGCTTGGACTTGCATCCTTGGGTTGCGAACCAGCGTCCGCCTTCGCTTCAGTGCCGGCAATCGCGTCGGAGGGAATCTGTTCCACGAGTTCACCGCATTTGAGCATGTCCTGGCCTTTGAGCTGCTTGCGGCCGAAATACGGATTCGTGTAGTCACGGCTCTCTTCGATCCAGTAGGCTCCTCGCCCATCAGAAACCATGGGGCAGTGATAGAGGAATAGGGGGCCTTCAGCCAGGTGCCGGAACGTCATGAGCGCCTTTGCGAAGGCTTCGGAAAAGGAATCAAAGGCCTTTCGTGCTTCCGCAATCCCTTGCTGACTTTCCAGCGTGTTCAGCGAGGCGGTCATGGACTGGTAAAGCTCACTCCAGGCCAGCTTGCCCTTCTCGTCGAGAAAATAGCTGTTCACCCCCTTGAGCAGGTGCTTCACGTTTCCCGCATACCGGGCTGCTTCCTCCGGTTTGTCCTCGACGAGTGCGTCTTTGAGCTTTGCGTATTCCTTCGCGACCGGGGTCAGCTCAGCGAGGAATTCTTTCGGCACCTGGATGCGTTCGATCGCCTCTTCCTCTTTGGCGGGCTCTGCCTGGGTTTTGGCGGTTTCTTCGGGAGGGGCCATCATGCTCGGTCTGGCAAGGATCTGCATGGCGCTGTCGATCTTGAAGTTCCCGTACGTGACGACGCGCTCCCCTTCTTTCAGCCCTTCATAGACCACGTACTTGTCACCGGCCCTCGGTCCCAACACGACTTCCCGCAACTCATAGGTCGGTTGTCTCGTGCCAGGAACTTCGACGTACACGATCGAACGTTTCCCGGTGATCAACGGCGCTGACGCGGGAATGACCAGCGGTAATTCCGGGTTGGGGTCATCTGTGTAGCCGTACGAGGTTGCAGGCTTCATGGGGAGCTTGCTCTCGGGGCAAATTCCCGGCTCGGAACTCGGTTCGTCCTTCGGATGGACCGGACAGATGTACTTGCCCGCCCACTTCCGTCTGATGACCCGGCCGGCCTTGTCCACTTCGGCCTCCAGCTCCGCAGTGACGAACATTCCAGGCTTCAAAACAAAATGGGGGTTTTCGGCCTCCGCGCGGATCTTCACGGAACGCGTCTTGGTGTCCAGCATCGGATCGATGAAGAGGACACTCCCTTTGAATGTACGACCGGGAATGGCCGGTGTACTGAAGACGATTTCCTGACCGTACCGCACCCAGGGCATGTCCGTCTCGTAGGCGTCCATCTTCACCCAGACGTGGGACAGATCGTTGATGGTGTACATGTCCTGCCCCTCTTTGACGAATTGCCCGAGAAAGGCCATCCTTTTCGTGACAACGCCGCTGATGGGGGCTTTCAGGGTGATGGAGTTGATCGGCTGCTTCTTCTGCTTAATGTCCTCGACCTGTTCCCGGGTAAGACCGTACTGGATCAGCTTCTCCTCGGCTCCTTTCAGGACTGACGGATCGAACGCGGGGCCCCGCTCGCTTTCGAACAGCTCCACCTGGGATTTGATGAGCGTTGGGCTCCATATGGTGACCATGGGGTCCCCTTTGTTCACCCGGTCCCCCGTGAAGTTCACGAAAATCTCGTCCAAACGTCCGTCGATCCTGGCGGTCAGAGCGGCGATTCTCGTTTCATCTTCGGTCACCATACCGAACATTCTCACCTTGACTCGCACCGGTTCACGCTTTGCTTCGCTTGTGGTCACTTCCGCGAGTCTCTTCGCAGCTTCCGACATTTCGTAGCGCGTGGGACCGTGGTCGTGATCGCCGCTCTTGGCACTATCCAGCGGAATGAGGTCCATAAAGCAGATCGGGCACTTGCCCGCTTTGGGGAGCTTGATCTGCGGGTGCATCGAGCAGGTCCAGATAGTAGGGAGAGCGGCCTTTTTCACTGCATCCGATTCGAGTTGCGGTCCCTTTTCCACACTAGCCTGTGGGGGACCCGCATGCTCGGCCGGCCCCTTGTGCCCGGAAAGATAATATCCAAGAGAAAAAGACAGTAAGATAAGCGCAACGACGAGCAATCTGGAAATCGCCTGCTTGCTCAGCCGCGCTCTGCTGTAGGGTTCGTTCATAGGTCTCCCCTCTGGTCTGCCGCTGCAATGGCGCGCGCGGCGCGGGATCGAGAGAAATGTCCCCAGTAGTACGGGATTACGAACTGCAATTCAGACACCGCATTTGGAGCGACGTCCCGCTGATTGGCGAACAAGTCAGGAACGAAAACAGCATTTCACCAGAAAAGCGTCCGTCCCATCCCGACCGCCGCGGTACGCATCTCGAGGCCAAGACTGAGGACGGAGAGCCAATAAGTTCGCGACAACAGGCTTGCCGGCCGGGTCGCTTTCAGGGATCTGAGTTGCCACAGGAACGGAGCGGAGTGGTGCAATCGTGAAGGGGCGTTGCAGAGAGGAACAGCCGCAGAGCAAGCCATGAGCCATGACTGCCGATTCAGCCTGCGCGCTGTCGGGTATGGATCGGTCGCAGCAGTGACATCCGAGCGGACAATGTCTCGCCGAACCTCCATCAGAGCACAGTTCCAGCGGCACGGCCGTAAAAGGTCCGGTCATCACGGCGAGGCAGGTCATGAAAATCAAAACATGGTTCATCACTTCGGCCCGCAGGACGCACAAACTTTAGTATTATTGTAAGAATTATCCTCCTCGCGGTCAAGGGCCGGCGACATCTTCTCGCGTCTCACTCGATCTCTTATTCAGCGGCTCTTCACCCATCCATCGTACCCCGCAAACGATGCCCTTACAGGAGCGCCTCTTCCGTCTTGCAGCTAATGATCGTGCCCGCCGTCATCCTTCCCGCCACCGAATTCGGGGACCATCAGCGGACCGGTCAGAGTCTTCAGGAAGGCCGTTAGCAAGTTCGTTTCATCTTCGGTAAGGCCGCCGTGATGAAATTCAGGATTCACATCCGGCGAGGTATTTTTCCTGCTGTAGAATCGGAGCACCTCCCACAGGGCCCAGTACTGGCCGGCATGCAAGTAAGGGCCTCTCTCTGCCACATTCCGAAGCGTCGGCACCTTGAAAGCTCCGACGTACCTGCCTGAGTCCGCGGCGAGGGCCTTCAATTTCCGGCATTCGTCTTTGCCTGCATCGCTGTATTTTCCCAGGCAGTTGAATTCGCTCGCGAGTACTTTCTGTATTCCTTCTGCACGGCCGGTATCCGGCGGGAGTTCGGCTGGCTGATATACACCCGTCCTCTTGAACTGGCCGTTGGTAAACAGTGGACCGTTGTGACACTTGACGCACTTCGCTTTGCCAATAAAGATTCTGAGGCCTCCCACCTCCGTGGCGTCGAGCGTCTCCGCCATTTTTTGCCTGTTGTCGTCCAGGAGGGCCTCCACATATCTGTCGAACCTGGCCGGTCCCGGAACAATGGCCATTTCGTACGCTGCGATGGCCTTGCCGATATTCGCATAAACCTGGGTTATTTCGTCGGCCTTCGCCGGCGATATCAGGTTCCATGCCTTGTAAGCCTCTTTATCATCGGGATCCGGCTTCGCGATGGGAGGGCAAACTTCTGAAGCCAGATCGGGCAAGGGGCCAAAAACCTCTTCGTAGTCTTTCTTGTAATGTTCGCTAACGATCTGGGCGCACAGGGTTCGCGTTATTCCGTGCTCGTTCGGATTCTCCGGGGGCCCGAGCGCTTGGGCCCAGAGACTGTCCGCTCGGCCGTCCCAAAAGAACCAGGAAAGGTACGCCATGCCGATGATGGGTTGCGTCCTCCTGACCGTGGAGCCCATTCCGTGTGCCCTTGGCATCTCCTCGGTGAAGTTGTAGTTCTGCCGGTGGCATGTGCCGCATGATACCCTGCCGTTCTTGCTGAACCTTTTGTCGAAAAAGATTCGAGCGCCCAACTTTGCGGCTTTCTGGTTATCACAATAGGCGTTGGAAGGATCTTTTGGTGGAGGAGGCAGCAAGCCGATCCACAAAGAGCGCAGTGTCTCCGCTTCCTCTTTTGTCCAGGAGTGCTCCTTCCCCAGGTTGGCGTGGTCATCCCCGAACGCCGGCGTCCAGGCCAAAAGCATGGAAAGAATGACCAGCACCGACTTAAAGGACATTTCGGCCATGTCGAGCCTCCCCCACCCGTTGTTTCGGGCCGATTAGGGCAGTCGCGTTGTGACTGCCGACAATTACTTCACGAGTCTGGCCGTCTTGACCGGTGTGCCGCAACCGCACAGATACGGGTTCTTGGCATTGAGATCGCAGGCGCAGCCCCCCCCGCATTGGCAGAGCACTACCACATCTCCTTCAACTTTGAGCACGTGTAGCTGCTCGCTTGCCGCACCGCACTTGCACGCTTTCGGGTCTTTTGAGGCGGTCTCAACCTTGCCGCAGTCCGTTCCAGGCTTGCAGACAGTGACAAAGTCACCCTTCTTGATCGTCTCATCCGCGGCCTGGGTCGCCATGCCGAAATATGCGACCAACCCAAGAAGCACTGCAAAAACCAACAATCCTTTTCTCATAGTTCTCCCCCTTTTGTGATTGGCTTGGACCTCCTACAAATCTTGGCGCTGAATTCGCAGCCCTCCCCCATATAAGATCTCGAATCTGTACACCGGCATTCTGCGGCGATCTTGCCGCTTCGGGGTCCGTTAATTCGCAGACCGGCCGAAGGACCGTTCCCGACCCTTGCCAAACTGGCAACCTGGCGACCCTGATGACTGGACGTGGGCAAGACCGTCGCCATGTTCACCTAAGGGTCTGTCGTAGGCTCTCTATCACTATATCTCCCGGTTCGACACTCTGTCAATCCTTGCCATCGCTTCCAAAGGTTTTCAGTCATGGCGAGGCTCAACCTGATGCAAACGTTTCAGGTTCTCCATGGCCCCCTGATGGTCGGGGTTTAGTTCCAACGCAGTCTGGAATTCTTTCATGGCCTCCGCTGTATTGCCGAGCGCGGACAACGTTATCCCGGTCCAATAGTGCAGGTCAGGATTATGCCCATCCAACTGGAGCGCCGCCTCAAATCGCTTCAGCGCTTCAACGGGGTCTCCCGACTTCAGCAAAAGCACTCCCAGATTGGCGTGAGCGGGGGCAAGTGCCGGTTTGGAGGCAATAGCTTTCCGGTAGTGCGTAATGGCCTCAGGGACGAGCCCCGAGGCCGTGAGGGCTTTGGCGAGATTGAAGTGAAATTCCGCCGATGCGGGGGCCAATTCTACCGCTCTCCGGTAGCTGCCGAGGGCCATGGTAGTGTTTCCGGTCTTTTCCCAGGCAGCACCCAGCGCATTATGAACCGCGGCATTCGTTGGTTCGAGCTTGCTTGCTTCGGAGTACTGTTCGATGGCTCCGTCAAGATCGCCTGCTCCCTTGAGGAGGTCGGCCAAATAGAGCCGAGGGGTTGTGTCGGCAGGATAGAACTTGATGGCTTTCCTCAGGCATCGAATGCCTTCCTCCTTGTTCCCGGTTCCGACAAGGGCCACGCCGAGGTTGTACCAGGCGTGCGCGCCGCGAGGCGTGACCTCGACGGCCCGGCGGAAATACTGCAAGCCTTCTTCGGCCTTGCCAAACCTCGTGAAGATCCTGCCGAGGTTTACCAGGGCCACCGTCTTCTTTTCACTCCCTGGCAGCGGATCCACGTCCACAGCTTCTTTGAGGATCTCAATGGCCGCGTCGTACCGCCCTGCCCGACTCAACTCCTCGCCGTAGCTGCCAAGGATATCGCAATAGGGAACTGTTTCCACATGCGGAGAGAACGTCGGCAGACTGTGGAACGCCTCTTCCCACAGGGTCAAAGGCTCCCATTTCTTGGCTCGTGAGAAGGTCTGTGTGCCCCACAGGGCTGCGATCAACACGGCGGCAGCGGTGACTGCCGAGGTAACCTTCCTGCTCTCATCCTGGGCCATCAGCCACATCATGGAGTAGGCGAATCCTATCAGTACCCCGGCCATAGGCAGAATAGCCCGGTGACTCACATACAAATACTGCGGGATCAAGAGAGATTCGGGCGCGAGGGTGATGAAAAAGAAGAAGATCGCGAAGGCAATCACGGGTTTCTTCCGGCAGAGCAAGAGCCCCGTGGCCACGAGCACGATGACCCCGCAGACGGCCGGAAATGTTGTGGGGGGATCCCAGAAGGACCTGGAAATCGTCTCAGCCTTCATCAACGGCATCGAGGAGAACGGGACCAGTATGGTCGTAAGATAGTCGAGGACTACCCGACACTGGGTCAGGAGCACCTCCGGGACCGTGACGCCTGCCGTGCCGTAGTACAGCAGAATGCGATGCACGAGCCCCGTCTGATCCTGTGGAGTCTCCAGGCCCTGGAACATGAAAGTGAGTGCCACTTGTATCACGACCGCGGGTACGGTGATCAGGGCGATCACCCCGGCCCTTGCCAGCAGCTGCATGCGGGCCTGGCGAAAGAGAATCACCTCGGCCAGGAAGAGAACGACCGGAAGCGTAACGACATTCTCTTTGCTCAGCATCCCCCCCAGGAAAAGTAGACCTGTGACCAGATACGCCAGGCGGGTTCTGTGGAACCATCCCACGCGCGTGCCGACATAGGCGGCTAAGCTCGCGTAGTAAAAGAAACAGGCCATCACGCCAAACCGCTGCCACTCATAGAGGACCACAAAGGACTGCAGGGGGTGAACCACGAACAAGAGACCTGTCACGAACGCCACAAGCTTGGCTTTGTAACCGCGGACAGGAACGGGCGGGTCCTGGACTCCGATGACCGCGATCGTCAGGAAAGCGAGGACAGTTCCTGTTGCTGCCAGCATCACCGCGTTGCACAATCTCAAATAATAGGAGTCAAGACCGGTCAACAGATAGTTGACGTAGAAACTGAGCATCACAACGGGGCGTTGAGGCACTATGCCGATGACCGAACCGAGATCCTGACGGGCAAAGAAATGGGAATTGCCCAAGAGCATTGCAACTGAATCGTAGATCATCCCGAACCGAAACCCCGGATGATTGAGCCCGACCCCGACCGCGAGAAAGACAAGAAAAGAGACCGCGGAAAGCGTCAGGTATACCCTGGGCCTGTGCGCATCACGAGGTCCGGTTTCTAATGCCCTGGCTGTGGGAACCGATTGGTCAATTGCCGTCATATGGTGGCCGAGCCCTCAGAGAAATGGCAAAATCCAGACCCGCGACGCTTACTGGGTGGTTGCTCTCTCCGGCACCATCGTCGCCGAATCTGTTCCGGAGGCTGGAATGTCGCTCCCTTTCAGTTCGCCCCGGCTTTTGCCCGTTGCGATGTTCCGGAGCTGCTCGCCGGCGCCGCGGTGATCCGGTTTCAAAGCCAGGGCCTTTTCGAACTCCCCTACCGCCTCAACAGTTTCTCCCAGCGCGGCAAGGACCAGGCCCGCCTGGTAGTGGAGTTCCGCGTTGTTCGGGAACATCTGAACCGCCTTCGTCAGGGTTGTGAGTGCCTCGTGCATCCTGCCCGTTTTGAGCAGCAGCGTTCCCAGGTTCGCCGTGGCCCCTACGAAGCCGGGATTGAGTCGGATAGCCGACTGGTAGTGTTTCACGGCCTCTTGCGGGTGTCCCTCAGCAGCCAGCAGCTTGGCAAGGTTGAAGTGCAGTTCCGGTGACTCGGGCGCCAGCTCCACCGCCTGTAGGTAGAATCCCAAAGCCAGTTGCGGTTTCCCGGACCTCTCCAGCGTTGCAGCCAGGGAATTGCGGATCCAGGCCGAGCGCGGTTCCAACCTGACAGCGGCGTGATAGTGCTCGATGGCCTCGTCCAAAGCCCCCGAATCTCGAAGACAGTTCGCCAGGAGGCTCCGAGCCGCGAAGTCCTTCGGATTGAGCTTGACTGCCTCCCTGAGCCGCTGCATTCCTTCTTCCTTTTCACCTTGTCCGACGAGGGCGGCTCCCAGCTGATAACGTGCCCAGGAATCGCCGGGGTTGAGTTTGACCGCATATCTAAGAGTCCCGATTCCATCTGCCAGGTCGCCTTTGTTGATCTGCGCAAGTCCCAACTTGACCAACGCGAGAGTCTTTTTGTACTTCTGCGATTGTGCGTCAATGTCGGCAGCAGCGGACAGGACCTCAACCGCTTTTTGATAGTTGCCTGAATTGCTTAGCTCCTGGCCGTAGCTCCCCAGCACGTCCATGTAGGGTGTAATCTCCACGTCGCCCGTAAATGTAGGCAGGTGCTCGAACGCGTCCTTCCAGAGAAGAACTGGGTCCCACCGTTGCGAGCGCTGGAACGTCAGAGTTCCGAGAAAGCCGGCACCTACAAGAAGAACCGCAACCACCGCGAACGTCCGTGCAGGCCTCGGGCTTCTTGATAACGCTTCCAGGGTCACCCATCCCACGATCAGCAGGACCCCTGCCATGGGCAACACCGCCCGGTACCCGCAATAGAGATACTGCGGAATGAATGCCGATTCAGGCACGAGGCTCAGGAAAAAGAACAGCATGCCGAATGCAGGGAGCGGTTGTCTTCTGATCAGTGCGATACCTGTCGCAATCAACGCCACGACCCCTGCCGCGGCCGCCAAGGTAATCGGAGGGTTCAAGAGTGAACGAGATACGATCTGTGGCATGACGAGCTGCATGCCCGAAAGGGATGGTGCCAGGATCATGACAAGGTACGAGAAGAGTATCCGACATTGCGTAAGCAGCACATCTGCCGGCGTCAACCCCGATTCTTTGTAATAATCGTGGAGTCGCTCCAGGATTCCCTGGGCGAAGGCGGCATCCGGCCCGTGAAGATTGTGATTTAAGTACAGTTGCACCGAAATCGCGGGGAGTGCGATCGCCACGATCGCGGGAAGGCGTTTGAGCGTTTCTCCAAGGTTTCGGCGGAGCAGGGTCAGCTCCGCCAGGACCAGCGTCAGCGGAAAGGTGACAGCGTTTTCCTTGCTCATTAAAGCAGCAAAGAACAGCGTTCCAGTGAAGGTGTACCCGAGGATGTCATGCCGAAACCGGCCGGTCCGAACCGCAAGGTATGCAGCCAGGGCAGCCAGGTAGAAGAAGCATGCCATGATGGCTTCCCGCTGCCAGATGTACAACACGACAAAGCCTTGCACCGGATGGACCACGAACAACAGGCCGAGCATGAACGCGACGCACCGTTTCGCGCGCGCAGTCCCCGGAACCGCTAGAGCGGGAGTCTCGAACATTGCAAGCGCTAAGAGCGTCAACGCCAGCCCCGCGAGCGCCAGAATGGCCGAGTTTCCCATACGAAACCAATACGGGTCCATCCCCGCCAGCAGGTAATTGAGTTCCAGGCTCAGCATGAACAGAGGCCTCGCCGGCACGATGCCCATTACGGCTACAGGATCGTTGCGCGCGAAGAGATGGGCGTTCTCGAGTATGAGACCGACGGAATCGTAAATCATCCGTGCATGAAAGCCGGCGTAGTGGAGCCCCACGGAAAGGGCGAAAAAAGTCAAGAGCACCAAAAGGATTGATAACGGAGTTATGACACTCGCCCATCGCGGGGAACTGGCAGGTTTGTCCTTAATACTCGATCTCATGAATACGGTCGCGCATTCCTTCGGCACGCGGTTTCCGTTCATCAGCGCGGCCTCACTGGCTGTAATGGTGGGACAGGCATCTTGTCTGTCATGTCTTGATGGACAGGCGAGACGTCTGTCCTACCATAGCTACCCGCCATCGGATACTGAACTTGGGAAAAGGAGTGCTTAGTTCCGCGTTCCATGATCCAGTCTCTCCAGGACGATCCTGGCGAAAAGGGCACACGATTCGATCCACGGTTTCATGAGTCTTTCGACCCACCGTACAGGGCCGTACGCCGATCCCGGCACGAGGGCTCGCATGGATACACCTCCTGAAAGAAGATAGCTGAAGGGCATATCCGGCTCAATGCTCTTGACCCGCCATTCGGGAAACTCCGTAGCGAATCGGGACCGATCGCGGCGGAACATGATCCATGGAAGGGCTCCATTCGCGCCGGAAAGGGGACCGGCTACGGGGGATTCCCACTGCGACGCTTCCGGCTGGAATGGCTCGTGGTGTAGCTTCGTGTACACCAGTCGCGACCAGGTACTGACCCACGGCTCGATCATGGCGACCACGCCACCCGGCCGCACACAACGCGCCGCCTCGTGAAGGAATCGCCGTGGCTTGGGGAGGTGGTGAAGGACATCAATCATCACGATGGCACGCAGTGCCCCATCCTGTAACGGGACTTCCTGCGCGTCCAGGACGAGGGACAGGCCGGGCAACGGGAGCAGGTCCGAGGCGATCACGTCAGGGAGACGCTCTTTCAGGAAGCCGGCTCCGGTACCCAATTCCAGGACCGGCCCTCCGCCCGCAGGGAGCGCTTGAATCAACCCCTCGTACCATTCCTGATAGATGCGCCGGAGGAATGGTTTCTCCTCCAGTATGCGTTTGCGCAGGAGTGTGGTCCG
Source organism: Desulfomonile tiedjei (assembly GCA_016218715.1). GTDB lineage: Bacteria > Desulfobacterota > Desulfomonilia > Desulfomonilales > Desulfomonilaceae > JACRDG01. The sequence goes on from JACRDG010000112.1 coordinate 61,509, forward strand.
CGGATCGTTCACGTCCATCTCTCGAGCGAGCGGATGGACCAACAGTTTCTTGAGCATACTCCTCACCCCGGATCGGCCGTGCGGGAACCCCGACCGCGGAGACAGAGGGCGTTCGAGGCTTGCACCAACATCCTATTGTTGCACAACAAGCCATTCACGCCAACCCTCGTGGCACGGGACACCATCGATCCCGCTCCCCGATTCCCGCGGGTTTGCGTTTGACAGGAGCCGCATAGATCGACTATCGTCAGACCGTTACACGGCCCCCTTCAATCCGCGGTACTTCCGAGCGTTCTGTTACTCAAGGCCTGAACATGCGGGACGATTTCGCCACCACCAGAGAACTCGCCGACGAATTGATGGACCTCCGCGCGCGAATAGCGGAATTGGAAGCATGGAAGGCGGAACATCGCTGGGACGCGAAGGCCCTCCGGGAATCAGAGGCCAAGTTCCGTAACCTGACCGAAAAATCGGTGGTGGGGGTCTTCCTTATTCGCGGTGGCGTCTTCCGATATGTGAATCCCAAGATGGCCGACATATTCGGCTACACGGTAGACGAACTGATCGACACACGTGAAGTCCGGACCATCGTTTTTGGGGACGATTGGCCGCGTGTGGACCGGAGTTTGAACGACCCGGCGAGCGTGCAAGGTCGCTCGTTTAACCACCAGTTCAGGGGGATCAGAAAAGACGGCGAGGTCGTTCACATCGAGGTTTACGCCACCGGCATGGATTACGGCGGCGAGGCTACGCTTATCGGGACTTTGGTCGACGTCACGAAGCGGGTCCGGGCCGAAGCCGATCTGGCCACCGAACTGAGAAAGTTCCAGGCCTTGTACGATCTGGCCGTGGCCATGACGTCCGAACGGAGCTTGGATGAAAATCTCTTACTGGTGGTAGAGAAGAGCAGAGTGCTGCTCCAAGGAGACTCTTCGTACATCGCCCTGTGCGACAAGACCAGGGGCGACGTGTACATGCATTCCCTCGTAGGCATAAACACCGAAGCTTTCAAGAAAATGCGACTGCCATTCGGCGCCGGCCTCGGGGGAAAGGTCGCGGTCACCGGTAGGCCGCGCATTGTGGATAACTATTTCGAAGAGGTCGACTCGACGGTGCATCCCATCGTCCGGGCCGAAGGCCTGATCTCCGGGGTGGCAGTCCCTATTCAAATGGGCGAAACGAATCTCGGGGTGCTCTACGTGTTCAACCGGACCCGCACCACATTTACCCGGTCGGACGTCGATGCGCTCTCGCTGCTCGGAAACCTTGCCGCAGTTGAAATTGCCCGGCGGCGGACCGAAGAAGAGCTGCTCGGGGCCCGGGCCGAACTCGAAATGAGAGTTGGAGAACGCACGGCAGAATTGCGCCAGGCCAACGAACGATTGCAGATCGAAGTCGCCCAGCGAGTGCGAGCGGACCAGGAACTCCGCGAGAGCGAAGAGCGCTACCGCACCCTCGTCGAAGAGAGTTTTGATGGAATACTCGTCCACAAGGGGGGCGCGATCATTTTCGCCAATGCGAGCTTGTATCGGATGCTCGGATACGAAATCGACGAACTCCAGGGTAAAGATGCGTGGAGCATCTGCCACCCCGAAGACCGGACGATAGCGAAAAAATTGGCCCTGGCACGCATGCGGGGTGAAAAGGTCCCCGCTCAGTACGAAATGAGGCTCATCCGCCGGGACGGCTCGGTGTTCGATGTGGAGATCAACGCCAGACTCGTGGAGTTCGGCGGCGGGAGAGCCGTTCAGGTCTGCGTGCGAGACATTACCGAGCGCAAACGGGCTGCAGAAGCTTTAAGGGCCTCCGAGGAGAAATACCGGCTCGTAGTGGAGAACGCGAGCGACGCGATTCTCGTCATTCAGGACGGCATGCTCAAGTTTGTAAATCCCAAGGCAAAGGAAATTCTCGGTTATACGGAAGAAGAACTGATGTCGAGACCCTTGCAGGTCTTCCTGCACCCTGACGATCGGCAGATCGCATGGACCAGATACAGGAAGCGCCTGCAGGGAGAACCCGTACCACGCGATTATCCGTTGAGAATTCTTGACCGAGACGGGAATATCCGGTGGCTCGAAGTGAACGCGGTCTTGATCGACTGGGGAGGCAGACCGGCAACGCTCAATTTCGCCAGTGACATAACCGCGAAACGGAAAACCGAACAGGAACTCATAAAGATCGAGAAACTCGAATCGCTGGGCATTCTTGCCGGTGGGATCGCTCACGACTTCAACAACATCATGACCGCGATCCTGGGCAATATTTCGGTGGCAAAGATGTGCCTGGGTGATGACGGCAAGGTCGTCACCCGACTGTCCGATGCGGAGAAGGCATGTCTCCACGCCCAAGGTTTGACGCAACAGCTCCTCACATTCGCCAAAGGCGGCACGCCCATCAGAAAGCTGGCGACCGTCGGCGACATGATCCGTGACGCGTGCCAGTTTGCGCTCATGGGCTCGAACATCAAATGCGACTTCTCGTTCCCTGACGACCTCTGGGCGGTGGAAGTCGACGGCGGACAGATCAACCAGGTATTCTACAACCTGGTTATCAACGCCCATCACGCTATGCCGGCCGGCGGGACCATACAGGTCTCCGCTTCAAACGCTGCGGTAACCCCGGCCGACGGGCTGCTCCTCGAGGCCGGGAACTATGTGAAGATTGTCGTCAAGGATCACGGTAGCGGCATCCCTAAGAAATACCTGACGAAGATATTCGACCCCTACTTCACCACGAAAAATAGAGGGAGTGGTCTCGGCCTCGCCACGTCGTTTTCCATCGTCAAGAACCATGGCGGCCTGATCACCGTCGATTCCGATATCGGAGTAGGGGCCGCTTTCTCCATCTATCTGCCTGCGTCCCGGCAACCCCGGCCGGCGGTGAAAGACCTCGAGGCCCCGATCTCCGCGGGGAGTGGCAAAATCCTCATCATGGACGACGAGGCACTCATCAGAGACCTGGTGCAAGAGATGCTGTCGCTGCTGGGATATGAGGTGGTCGTGGCCCGAGACGGAGTCGAGGCTATCGAGCAATACCGGATCGCCAGAGAGGCGGCACGCCCGTTTGATGTGGTCGTCATGGACCTCACCGTTCCCGGAGGGCTGGGCGGAGGGGAAACGATTCGGAAGCTCCGGCAGATAGACCCCCAGATCAGGGCTATCGTCTCCAGCGGATACTCCAACGACCCGATCATGGCCGACTACGCTAATTACGGATTCTGCGGGGTAGTGGCCAAGCCTTACGGTGTCAAGGAACTCAGCGAAATGATCCGGCGGACGGTTCGCGACGGGAAGCCGAATCCCGGTTGATACCGCCGCGTTCCCGTGGCACGAAGCCGCGCTGACGCGACGACTCCTCACAGGTAGCCCTCACTCATTTCCCATTTCATAATTCCGGCCTTTCACGTCGGGGCCACCCTGCGCGATCCCAGGTCGTACCATACCTTGCTGTGTTCGCCGGACGAGCACGGTGGCAGGAATGGTTGACCGGGTGACCAAGGGTGTGTACTCTCAGAAGCAAGGTAGTTGCGTCTGTTTCAACAGGCGGGGCACGGCTAGCGAGCCAACGCTCTCTGAGGGTTGGTTGCCCGTGACGAGGATCGGTAGAGTGGAAGATCAAATCTTCATCTGGGTTGCATTTAATTGCTTTATTCTTGCCTTATTAATTCTCGATCTCACGGTGTTTCACCGCAAAGCGCATGTGATTGCCCTTACCGAGGCATTACTGTTCAGTGCCTTCTGGATAGCGATCGCCCTCCTTTTCAACGTTGCGCTCTATTTCTGGATGGGGTCGGACAAGGCACTCGAATTCTTGACCGGCTATCTCATAGAGAAGTTCCTGAGCGTGGACAACATGTTTGTCTTCGTGCTCATCTTCTCGTATTTCGCGGTTCCAGCGAAACATCAGCACAAGGTGCTTTTCTGGGGCATTCTCGGGGCCGTAGTGATGCGAGGGATTTTCATTGTCGCAGGAGTGGCTCTCATCCAGAAATTCAGCTGGATCACCTATGTTTTTGGCGCCTTCCTCGTAGCAACCGGCCTGAAGATGGCTTTCAGAACAGAAACGGAAATTCGTCCGGAGGAGAATCCCCTGATCAGACTCTTCCGCAGATTCGCCACTTGCACAGACGGATACGACGAAGGGGAGTTTTTCGTCAAGCGAAACGGTCGTTATTGTGCCACCACGCTTTTCATCACCCTTCTCTTCCTGAATACGGTTGACCTCGTGTTCGCGGTCGATTCAATTCCCGCTGTGCTGGCGATCACGCACGACACGTTTATTGTATACTCATCTAATGTATTCGCTATCCTCGGTTTGCGGGCCCTTTACTTCGCGTTGGCCGGCGTGATACGGCTATTTCACCATCTCCACTACGGACTTGCGGCCATCCTTGTTTTCGTCGGCATCAAGATGGTGCTGGCCGAGTATTACCACGTTCCTATCGGCATCGCTCTGGCTGTGATTTGCGCAATACTCCTTATTGCAGTCGTTTATTCATTACTGTATGGCAAGAATGGCCAAATCGCTACGAAACAGCTTCATCGGTCCACCGAACAGGTGAATTGCCGCTCGATTGATCCCCCGGGGGATGAACAACAATGAGCTGGCGGCGATGAAGTGCACGGAGAGAGGCCTCACCCGGAGCGGTTCTTACTGAGCAGGCCAAGCCTTGAGTTTCTCGATGTAGTCCTCGGGGAATTGCCAGAATTCGGCGGCCTCTATGATGACTTTCTTGTAGTCGCGGGTCGGCCAGACATCTATGCGGCCACCCTTGTTGGGAGACGCGCGATAGAGCCACGCCAGGACGTTCTTCCCGTCCTGGTGCCGGCGAACCGCCACCCGGTGGTCTCCTCGCGAATACGCGTACGGGTGGCCTTCCTTGCGATCGAAGGCCTTCAAGAGATCTTCCTCGAACTCGAGGAGCACGCCCCAGACCACGGAATTCTCTTTCGGTTCCAGGTTGGCCGTACCGCAAGCCTTCCCGCGGGAATAGTAGTTCCAGACGTACCCGTACCCTTCCAACGTAGCCACCGTTGCTTCCACAATCAGCGATGAATCGTAGCCGTTTGCTTCCAGCCACGAGCGGATTTCGGACCGGTTCATGTTGGAACCGTATGCGAAGGTGAAATCAGTGGCCATGATGAATCCTCCGGTTCTGAGCCCCTGCCTACTCCGGCCGGTTGTCGAAGACTCGTTTGGTCTTGCGCTCGCTTCGCGGGAGCGACGAGTAGGGTACGATCTCAACTTCCGGTGTCACGAGGACTTTTTGTTGTAGCGCACCCCTCAATCGGGCCGCGGTTTCCGAATCGTCAGCAGCAGCGGCATCGAGCGCGCGCTCGACCCGGACTACCATGAAATCCTTCCCTTCTCGCCGGTCCAGCAGCACCTGGTACTCGCTGCCGATCCCTACAGTTCCGCTCAACACGCTGTCGATCTGGCCCGGATAGACGTTCACCGCTCGAATGATGAACATGTCATCCGACCTCCCGAGAATCCGGTCGTGTCTGGGGAGAATGTTACCGCAAGAGCACGGTTCCGGCTTGAGCGACGTCAGGTCACGGGTGCGGTACCGGATCAGCGGTACCGCCTCCTTGCGAAGGGTCGTGACCACCATCTCGCCGATCTCCCCGTCCGGGACCGGTTCCAGCGTGTCCGGGTCGAGGATCTCCAGGATAAAGTAGTCCGCCCAGTAATGCATGCCATCGTGGCAGCGGCACTCGAGACCGGTCCCCGGCCCGTACAGTTCCGTCATTCCAGGGATATCGTACATGTCCGAGAGGCCGAGCAGGTTCCGGATGCGGATCCGCATCGCCTCTGAAGAGCGTTCGGAGCCGTAGATCATCTTCCGGAGCGCCAGTTTGTTGCGCACGCCGCGCCGTTCCACCTCTTCCGCCAGGAGCAGCCCCATGGACGCGGTGCAACAGATCACCGTGCTTTGGAAATCCATGAGGAATTCCATCTGCATTTCCAGGTTGCCAGGACCGGCAGGTACCGCAAGTGCGCCGAAGTTCTCGCATCCGCGCTGAAATCCCACACCTGCTGTCCATACCCCGTACCCGACACATATTTGCACGCGATCTTCCGGGGTCAGCTCAGCCATCTCGTAACAGCGGGCAAAGAAATGCGCCCAATCGTCGATGTCTTTCCGCGTGTAGCACAGGACCTTCCTCTTGCCAGTCGTCCCCGAGGATGCATGCAACCGGACCACCTCGCTCATCGGAACACTGAGCAGAGGGAACGGATACCCGTCTGCCAGATCTTTGGCCGAGGTAAACGGCAGGCGGTTCAAGTCGTCGAGGCTCCTGATCTCGTCCGGTTTGACGTGGGCCCGGTCCAGTTTCTCCTTGTAGACCGCGGAACCGTGGTACGCGTGGTTTACAGTCCACTGCAATCCCTTGAGCTGGACCTCAGCCAGTTCCTCGCGAGAGGTAAGAGTGGGCATGAAGGTCTTCATTCGCGAACTCCGCTCGGTATGTTCAGTTTTCTCGAATGGGTCTCGACGATCGAAGCCTCTGGGTCTCGTCTTCGATCACCGCGAAGGTTTCAGGGTCCACCGCAACGCCGTAATCACGCCGCGCGGCTTCAAGGGAAACAATGCCGTTGCGAACCTCCTCGGCCACCTTCACCTTCGGTCGCAGGAACGGGTCGCCGTACCCGCCTCCGCCGCCTGCCTGCTGGAAATAGACGGTCCCCTTGGGAACGTTCTCCACGAGATCCTTCGTGGTGCACAGGTACTCGCGGCCATCGGGGTAGGTCAGCTCGATCTTGTTGAGCGTGCCTTCCATGCCGCCCATAGCACCTCGAGCGGCCTCCACGTCACCATCGCCGAAGGTAACCACCTTGGTTTTGTCCGATCCGATGATGAATTCGGTCTCCACACCAAGGCCTCCGCGCCAGCGGCCCGGTCCTGCCGAGTCGTGCCAGTACTCATGTTTGACGAGGAGATGCGGGGTCTGCTGCTCGAACATCTCGTAATCCTGGTCCAGCACGCCGCCCGACGCGTCGATCATGCCGATGTGATCGTATCCGTCCACGCCGTGAATGGCTCCCGATCCTCCTTTTAGGCCCATGAAGCCGATGTCCACGTACGGAGTCCCCTTGCGCGGGTCTGTCCCGGTCGTAAGCGAGCACAAGAGTTCGTTCCACTCCGCGGTCACCCGGTCGGGGATCGCTGGTCCGAGGGCCCTCATGATCACGTCGGCATTGTTGGGACAGAGGTGGTTTCCGTACGTCGTCGCCGCGGGGTAGGCCGCGTTGAGGATAGTCCCGACGGGGATCGTTATGTGGAGCGGCCGTATCATGCCGTCATTGTGGGGCATGTTCGGATTTACCATCTGGAGAAACGTGAGGGTGGTGGCAGACGCGCTGGACGTATACGTCCCGTTCACGAACCCGGTAGTTTGCGCGTCCGTCTTCGAGTAGTCGAACGTGATCTCCTCGTCCTCGACGGTGATCTTCACCCGGATGGTGTACTGGGAACCCGGGTTCTTGCCATCGAAGTAACAGGTGGACTCGCCGCAATAGACGCCGTTCGGGATGGTGCGGATTTCCGCGCGCATCATTTTTTCCGTGGAATCGAAGAGGTACTCCTTGTGGGCCTCGAATGCTTCACGGCCGTAGCGTTCGATGATCTTGAGGAGCCCGCGCTCTCCAACGACGCAAGAGCCGATCTCCGCGCGCATGTCTTCCGGCACGATGTCCAGGCGAATATTGGCGAATATCAGGTCCCAGACGTCCTTCCGGAGCCTCCCTTTCTCGAAGACCTTCACCGGTGGAATGCGCAGCGCCTCCTGCCACACCTCGGTGGCATTGGGGTTGTACCCCCCTTGCACCGCGCCGCCGATATCCGCCTGGTGACCCTTGCACGCGGCCCATCCGACCAGGACCTCCTCGAAAAAGATCGGCTTGTACGCGGCAACATCGTTGTTCTGGTTTCCCATGGAGAAGACGTCGTTGTGAAAGATCACATCGCCCGGATAAATCTCGTCGCCGAAATAATCGACGATGTACTCGCACACCGGTCCCAGGGAAAACGAGAGAATCGGGAGGTTTTCCGTCTGTTCCAGCATTTTGCCCTTCGCGTCGTACAGCCCGGTGACGAAGTCTTTTGCCTCACAGAGGATCGGCGAACGCGTCGTCATGGTGAGGGCAATGCTCATCTCTTCGGTAATCGATTTCAGGCGGCGCTGGAGGATGGAGACGAGAACCTTATCGATCTCGCTGGTCATGACAGGATCCTCCTTTGAACTTCGTCTTCACGGTCCTTGAGGTACATGGTGAAGCTCCCGTAACGATCCGTGAAAACGTTGAATTCCGGTGCCACGAACGTGGTGGTATTGACCTGCTCGACGATGGCCGGGCCTTCGATCCGGTTGCCGAATTGCAGCGCCAATCCATCGAAGACCGGTATGTCGCGAAATTCACGCTGGTTGGGCATATACACCTTGCGCTGATTCTTGTACGCGTGGGATGGGTCTTCGCCAGCGTATTTCTGTTCCTGGAATCTCGGTTTTTCGGTCGCACCGATACAGACGAGTCTCATGTTGATCAACTCGACCGGTGTCCCCTGATCTTCCAGCGAATAACCGTACAGGGCATTATGTGCGGGATGGAACCGCTTCGCCATCGCGTCGATATCGAAACGGTCTACTTCTTGTGCGGTTACAAAGACCTCCACCTCGTGGTACTGTTTGACGTACCGCAAATCGAGCGAGTACCGATACTCGATATCCGACTCCTTGATCCCCTCGGAAAGGATAAGCTGTTTCCCTTCTCTCTTCATCTCGTCGAAGAGGCGGCCGAATACCTGGGGATCGGCGTTTTGCAGCAGGACTGCATATGTCCTGACGAAGTTGTGCTTCAGGTCCGACATAAGCATACCCGCAGCGCAGAATATCGAGGATTCTCTCGGAACGATGAGCACGGGATTTTCCAGTTCCAGCGCGATCATGCAGGCATGATTCGGCCCTGCTCCGCCTGCCACCACCAGCGGAAAGTCCCTCGGGTCCTGGCCGTGTTTGACCGCGACCTCCCGGACCGCTGCGGCCATGTTCACGTTGATCACCTTGTACATGCCCGCTGCAGCTTCGTACAGGTCGTAGCCCATTCGCTTGGCTATCTTCTCTTCAACGGCCTTCTTGGCACGATCCGGATAGAGCGGCATCCTTCCACCCGCGAAATAGTTCGGGTCGAGGTAGCCCAGAATAAGGTCCGCGTCGGTGCAAGCCGGTTCTTCTCCACCAAGCCCGTAGCAGGCCGGCCCTGGATCGGACGACGCGCTCTGCGGTCCCATCCTCAAGAGGCCTCCCTCGTCGATCCATCCGATGGAGCCGCCTCCCGCGCCGATGGTCACCACATTGAGCATGGGTAAGGCCAATCTCAACCGATTGATCTCTCCGACGCTCGTGGTAAAGGGTCTGGCATCCTTGATCAGCGCGCAGTCGAAGGAAGTGCCCCCCATGTCCATGGTGATACAGTCCCGATATTCCTGGATGCCCGCGTACACGACCCCGGCGACCGGGCCTCCGGCGGGGCCTGAAAGGAGCGTCGTTGCTGCGTGTTCCATCGCAATTTTCGGGGAGATGACCCCGCCGTTGGACTGCATGATGAGGAGCACGTTGGGAAACCCGGCTTCTTCGAGCTTTTTCAGGAGGCTTTCCAGGTATCGCTTGAGGGTAGGCCCAACATACGCATTGAGCACCGTGGTGGAGACCCTGTCGTAGAAGCGAATCGCGGGGAGCACATCGGTGGAAACCGACAGGTACGCGTCGGGGAGCACTTCCCGGATGATCCGCGCAGCACGATCCTCGTGATCGCGGTTGGCAAAGGAATTCATGAAGCAGACCGCGACGGCCTGTACCCCCTGCTGCTTGAAAAATTCAGCCCGGCGCCTCACCTCTTCTTCTTCCAGGGGCGCTCTCTCGCTCCCCGCGTAATCGAGCCGTCCGGTCACGGGCAAGCGGAGATATCGAGGTACAAGCGGTTCCACATTCGTGTACCGGTTGTTGTATTGTTCTTCCCTGATACCGCGTCGCATTTCGAGGGCGTCCCTCACCCCGTCGGTCGTAACCAGCCCAGTCTTGGCACCGCGATACGTGAGAACCGCATTGGTCGTGACAGTGGTTCCGTGAACGATCACCTCCACCGCACCGAGGAAGGCTTTCAGCGGCATCCCCTCGTCCTGCGCCATCTCGGCAATTCCTTGCATCGTGGCGATGGACGGGTCCTTGGGTGTCGACAGGACCTTGTATGTCGAGAAATGCCCATCCGAGCGGGTCAGGAGGAAGTCGGTGAAAGTGCCTCCAACATCGATGCCGATTTTGTATTTCATGGCAGCCTCGTATGTGGTGAAGACCAAAAGCAGTCCGGGTAAAAGATGCGGTGACAGGAAGTAAGCATATTAGAATGCGGGTCTCGCGTTGTCAACGTTGAAGCAGGCCCGCATCCTTGGCCAACGTCATATCTCGTTCGGCATGAAAGCCCTGGCGAGCCCGAACGGGGGACTCAGCGAGAAGCCTGCCGGTCGGAACAGATCTCGAAGAGAACCTTCTCGAGGAGCGCCTGGGGTGCATGAGAGCCCATACGGGTCGATTTCATCAGGATGTCGGTCTCGAGCAGGGCCTCCAGGGAGCGAAGTAATTTCTCCATGGTGAACTTTTGGGCATCCTTGAGGTACAGGTAGAGCGCGTAATCGTTCCCGGAGAGCAACTGGAACTTCCCCTTCTTCATGAGGCCGGGATTCTCTTCACGGACCTTCTGAAGGACCCCCTTGAATCGGGGAAAGGCCATTCCGGGCTGCCAGGATGAGCGGAATACGGTAAACAACAGCTCCCTGGCGACCATCAGCTTCCGCACCTCGTTGGCCATCGAAGCAAGAGTCTGGAGCGGATGCGATACGACCTTGAGGTTCTCGTGAAGCGCAGGAAGGCACTTGCGGATGTCCCCGGTTCGGATTGCGCCGTTCAGCTCGAAGAAGGCTGCTTCGTGGAAGTCAGAGAAGACACTCTCGACATCCTGCTCGGTTACTTCCGTCCGCGGGCCGAGGTATCCGATCAATTTTTGCAGCTCCGAGTGGAGCTGGCGCAGTTCCTTGCCGGAACGGGAGTACATCTTCTCCAGTGCCCTGCCGGCAATGGTCTTGCCTGCCGCGGACAGGGCGCTGCGAACGCGCTCGTCGAAGAATGATCTTTCGAGTCCGGTGCCGTATTTCTCCTCGCGTGCCGCGCACTCGACCACGCGCCCGCGCTGTTCCACGACTTTGAACAGCTTCTTCCGTTTGTCCACCACAGCGGCGGTGAAGATCAGGAGCGTGCCCTCGGGAAGGTCGGAGAGGATGATCTCTTCCAGAACCGCCTCGTCTGTCCTGGATTCCGGGACCTTCCCTTCAGCGAGAAATTCTCGGCTAACGAGCGTCAGGGTTCCCCGATCCTCCCGGAGGACCGCATCGCCGAAAACGTCGGCGACGGACTCGGGAGCCTGCCGCAACTCCTCCGCGTCTACCCCGGCAAGGCTTAGTAACTGGCTGAGGACTTTGAACGCGGCCTTTCGATCGCCGGCCTTCCATGAGTCCATGACTTTCGTTACGAGCTTGGTCTGGTCGGTCCGCCCCATGAACGCGGTAGTCTGCTCGACCACCACCACGCGGGCGTCGCCGAAGAGCGAAGAGGTGAAAAGCTGAGTGGAGAGTTCGGCCAGATCGAGACGGCCGCCGTCGAGCACCACGAGATTCGTTTCTCGGAGCTGCTGGGCGAGAGTGTTATCGACAATCCGGTGGACCTGCTCCTTTACCAGGAATTCATCCCCATGAAAGAGGAACAGGCTCGTGGATCTCTCGTTTTGATGATCTTGTCCCGCTAGCTTCTTCATGGCGACGAGGCAGGCTCAGGTTGCACGGGAGGTTTGAAGGCGCTTCTGTAGCACTCCGTTACTTGCGTTCGGTCTTCTGCACGGGAGCTTCGACAGGAGCCGGTTCTTCGCCGTCCACGGCTTGTTTGAAGCTCTTGATTCCCTTTCCGACCCCTCCCATGATTTCCGGGATTCGCTTAGCGCCGAAGACCACAACGACAATAAGAAGAATGAGTACAAGCTCCATGGGGCCTGGTAGCATTGGGTTTCCTCCTGACTGTTGCAAGGTCACGTTTTTTTTCAGAACTTTTGAGAACCAGCAGAGTCATTATAGGGAAGAAATAGACACGCGTCAAATGTTCCAATGGGATGGGAAATTCGCGCGGCATCGGACATTAGCATCCGATTCCGGTCAGTGCCGCGGGAGCGCCGTATGACAGGCTCCCGGGGGTTGACCGGGGTTGGAGCCTGTCGGATTCCGTACAGGTCGGTGGGGTACCTTGGGAAAACGACGGAGTCAAGTTATTGATATATCATCACAGCTTCCGTCGCGCTGTGGTTGGCACTCGCATTGCAAGGAGAGGGGTATGATAAAAAACAAGGAAGGCATAATGAGCCAGAAAAAAGAAAATAGCGATTGCACCCCCGATCGGCAGGAAGAAATCATTGCGACACTCATCAATCCTATCCATGTCTTTTCCGGCGCGGTGTCTCCCAAGGACTTCATCAACGCGCAGAAGCAGTTACTCCGGGACTTTGGCGAGGACATCTACTTCAATTGGCAGCTCGAGATCCTTCATGCTGAAATTGCTTCCATCATTGAAGAGATCAAGCTCGAAAACAGCGGTCCTCGTCCGAACACCACCGTCATGGGTCAGGCATAGATCCAAGACGTCCTGAAGTCCCGTCAAGCAATATAGGGTTCGGGCACCGTAGATCACCCATCAACCTCCTGCCTTTATGGCCACAGTGGGACTCCGCAATGGAGGAAGAGGTCGCCGGCGGAGGGGTGCTGAAACTCCTCTCCGCGCTCGAAAACTACGCAAGGCCGGGAACCGATCCGTTCCCGGCTTTTTTTGTGCCTTCTCGGCCAGGTTTGTTGCATGGCTGGGAGCGTGCGTTCAGGGCAAGTTCACCACCTTTTCCCACAGCCCGTGGACTGCTTCCGCGGCCCCTTCTTTCTTCTGGTCTATTCTTGAAGCCAGGTCCTTTATTTCATCCGTCACACGCCGCGCCTTGTCTGAGACCCCTTCACCAGTCTGTGCCGTATAGGCTTCCACTGATGAAGCAGCCTTCTGCAGTGCTTCTTTGGCCTCTTTGTAATCCTTTTGCGCCAGCTTCCTCGATGCACTCATCAATTCCCAGCGCGCCTTGGCCAGGGGGAGTTCCTGTTCGTCGTACTCGCAGATCACATCCTCCGGGATCGTGGCGAGCGCCTTGTCCGCGGCCTCGATATCTTTCTTCTTCAGCGCGGTGTCGGCAGCCTCCAGATAATACTTGGCGTCCGGGACGTTCAGCGTCACGGTGGTGTATTGCAGTTGATAGTCGCCCGATGCCCCGGCCGATTCCGCAGCCTGGCTTGACCCCTCCCGTCTGGCGCGCTTGATCGAAAAGAGGAGCGAGTTCGTTTCGTCCAGTTCCGGGTACACCGGAACGAGCAACTGTTTTACGTTTTCTTCGTCCTGGTAGGTGAGGTTCCCGGATCTGATGACCGAGGTAACCTTGGCGGTCGGCACCGCGTTCTCGATGATCCGAGCCAGTTTCAGCGCCTTGTCCACATTGCCCGCTGCTGCGTCGTATTGCCGATACCTGAGGCCTGATCTCGCAAGATCCACATGGCGGAGGAGCTTTCCCGCTGCATAGGAAACCGCCGCTTTCTCCCTGGTGCTGAGCCTTCCTTCCGGCACGACCTTTACTCCGGCGCTGATGCGGTCCTGGGCCTGAGCGGTGGAGACCGTCGGAGACTGCCCCAGCAGAAAAGCGAGCACCAAGGTTAGGGCCGGACCTACCATATTTCTCGTCATCAGAATCGCTCCCTCTGAGGAATTGTATCCCGTCGCAATTTCAGGCGGTTGCCTGGTCCTGGTGAACCACTGCTCTGTCGGATTCCCAGGGGATCCCTGCGGTTTTGGACCCGTCCGTCGATGAACGGTTACCAAAAATATGCAACCTGTGCCACAATATAAAAGAGTGCGGGAAGGGTTTGGTGGTTCGGGCTCGCCGAAAGGTTCCCACAACGCGCTTTGGCTTGGGGTGTATGGCGGTTCAGTGAGGAATTTCGTCACGTTCAGTTCGACGGCGGTCGAAACGAGGGGGACTTCAGATGTTTACCGTTACCGATGGATGGAAGGAGGCGTATCCCGGCGCGCATGCCGGAATCCTCGTCATGCGGGACGTTGCCAACCCCGACCGGCATCCGGAGCTGGATCGACTCAAAGGAGAACTGGAGGAAGACCTGCGAAGCCTGTTCAAGGACCTCGGCGAGCTTAAATCGCTGGGGCCCATAAAGGCGTACCAGGCTTACTACAAGCGTTTCAAGAAGACGTACCACGTGGTGCAGCAGCTCGAGTCGGTCCTGTTCAAGGGAAAGCCCATTCCACGGGTCGCTGCGCTGGTGGAAGCCATGTTCATGGCCGAGCTGCGGAACATGCTCCTCACCGCAGGCCACGACCTGGACCTGACCCGTGTTCCCCTCAAGGTGGACATCGCGCAGGGGACCGAACAGTACACGAGGATCAACGGGCAGGAACAGGTCTTGAAGCCGCGCGACATGATGATTTCCGACCGGGAAGGGGTCATCTCCTCGGTGATTTACGGTCCTGACCGGCGCACGATGATAAACCCCGACACGCGCAACGCGGTCTTCACCTGTTACGCGGTTCCCGGCGTGACGCGGCAAGCGGTCGAACAGCATCTGCAGGGGATCGAGGCGAACGTTAGAGTCTTCAGCCCCAACGCCTCGGTGGAACTGATGACCGTGTTCAGCGCGTAGGAGTGGATGCAAACCCCGTGAGTCTTTGGAGCCCTAGTCTGCATGGGAGAGCGAAAAGAATTTCCCTCGTACCTGCTTTTAGGCCGGTCACCCGCTGCGACGCGATGAGCTGAGCAGCTCGATGAAGCTGTCGATCTGGTTTTCCAGCGACTCGATGGTGTACAGCCTCGGGTCGTTGTGGTCTGCTTCCAGGATCACCCCGGGAATGCCGGTACGTTCCGTCACCGCGGCACGGACCTCGGGGATGTCCTGGGAGAGGAATTTGCAGCTCCGGTTCGAGTGATACAGATAGCCGTCGAGACCGAATTCCTTTCCCATGGTCGCGTACTCGTCGATCCTGCGCTGCAGGTGCAGGTTGGCAGTGTAGAGGTACTGCTCGGTCCAGTCCTTGAACGGATCGTCCGCTCCCACCGCGAGCCGCGCCCAGGCCCACGTGTACAGAGACGCTACCAGGCATGCGCCCCGTTCTTCCAGGAAGGTGGACAGCCGGCGAAGCTCGGGCCAGAGCGGCAGATTGTCCCAGAAGAGCCGGAATCGCTCGTTTTCGATCGCTCCGACCCCTGCCTGGACCCTTTGATCGAGTTCCTCGCCCAGCTCTCGGTAGAAGTCCACGGCTTCCTGCGTCCCCCGCTGCGCCACGATGGGGGCCATGGAAATGAACTGATCGAAGACCGTCATCGGCGAAGGTTTGTTTGCGCAGGCGGTCAAGACGCGAGTCCAAAGAACGGAAGCCTCTTGCGAGAGCCGAATCGTTTCTCTCAGCCGCGCCTGGTTGAGGCCGCGGCCGGTTATGGTTTCGATCGTGCCGACGAGTTCCTCCAACTGGCCGCGAATGTACCGCTCCGCGGCCTCATCCTTCTCACCATGCCCGGAATGCGGCACATCGATGAGGACCATCGGCGCGTCGTACATGCGGCTAAGGACCTCGAACCATTTGGTGAGCGTCCCGCACTGGCTGTTGGATATCAACAGCAGATCCGGCTTCGGCAGGCCCCATGTGGGACTGAGTCGCAGTTTGATCGAGCCGAGATCGCACCGGGCATACGAGCAGAGGTCCATGGAGTAACCCATCCCCTCCGCGGCCTTGGCGGTCTCGGTCGAGAGGTGCCTGGCAGCCAGGATCACTGCATGGTTTTCCGGATAGATCGGGATCATGTCCATCGCGTAGATCAGTTCCACCGGAGTGAATGCGTTTACGTATGCAATGAACTTCCCATTCTGCCTCGCCGTGTGAGCGGCCGAGTAGTAATCCATGTTGATTTGCTTGAGACGTTTGAGCGTCTGAATCGGTTGCATTGATTCTTCCTCCGTTAAGGCAGCTCTCCGGAGACCATCTCTTGGAAAGCCTCCAGCCGGATGCGAATCTGTCCCAGCGAAACGCCGCGAGCCGAAGTCTCCAGCACGAGGCTGGGAATGCCCGCTTTTTCAAGCGCGACCTGAAGATCCGGCGTGTCGAATGCCGCGGCCTCACAGAATTTCGGGTTCAAGAGCAGCACCGCTGCAGCGGTAGCCTCGCGGACCCGCGCGACGAAACCTTCCACAGCTTGGGCAGGATCGATGTGGTACCCGGGGTACGGCACGCGGCGAAGGTGGGACCGAACGATCGTTTCCATGGGGTCAAGGCTTGATTCCCCGTGCTGCTCGATGCTGCGGAAGCCTGTCACGATCTCGTCTCGGCCGATAATAAAGCCGAGGCTGTCCAGCATCTCGAGGATCCCCGGCGGATCCCAGACCTTGCCTCTCACGTACAGACGAATCCGCGAGCTGGAATCTTCGGCTGTATGGTCCTCCCACGGCAGAGCTTCCATCCACTCCAGATGTTCTGCACGGTCGGCCCTGAGCGCTGACGCTGTCAGCAGGTTGATTCGGTCCGCGGTCCAGACTGAAGGCTGTTGCCGGTGTCGGTCGTACGCCTCCCGAAGTCGAGCGCGGCTCTTCCGGTACAGGGCCGCGGTCGAGACGAACCGGTCCGGTCCGGCAGATTCGCCGGTGAGGTTTTGCATTACTCCCGCGAAACGCTGGAATTCGGCCGTGAGATAGCTCTCGACCTTCGGATGGCCGATCCTTTTGGGGATGCGGAGAAACTCGTTGGCCATGTCCGGGAAGCAGCGATCCCAGATATGGAAGAGATTGCGAGTCGTATCACAGACATAGGGTATTACCATACCGTCGAGCACGGCCAGATCGCCTCGGAGGCCCAGTTCCAGCGCGCCCATGGCGTGGTTGCACGTGTACCCGGGTATGTGGGCTTGGGCATGGGATGCATAGATGCCCGCTCCCTCGATGGCGACCGGCAGAGCCCCGGCGGCATGGATAATCTCTTCCGGCACGTCCGGAAGCAAGTGCCCGACTACCTTACCCCGGGTCCGCTCCTTCCACGCCCGGGCATACTCCCATGGGTTCTGCATCACGTCTCGAAAGGGTTTCCACGGATCTTCAACACTCATCATTTTCTCCGATTGCAAAAGAGCGGCTTGAACAGGAGTCTTCTTGTCCCACCGAATACTCTCGGGGGCCCACGGGAGGGCACGTCGCTCCCGCGCGTGGTCAAGGAGCTGATGCCGAGTCGCAAACCAAGGAGTAACTTTGGGGAGAACCTTTTTTGAAAGAAGGTTTCCCCCAGATTACTTCTCTGAGAGCGGCTCGGTATCAGGTATTGGCCAGGGTGCCTCCGTCGACGTAGATGGTCTGCCCGGTGACGAACTTGGCCGCGTCGGAGCAGAGAAACAGCACCGCGCCGACGATATCTTCCGGTTCCGCGATGCGGCCGAGCGGTATGCGGCTTACGAGCTGTTGCTCGATCTCCGGATTGGCCCAGATGGGCTGGCTGAAGTGGGTCCGCGTCATACCTGGCCCCACCGCATTCACCAGGACATTCATAGGACCCCATTCCACGGCCATGCACATGGTGAGCATCTTCACCGCGGCCTTGCTCGCGTAATACGCGCCCATCAGCGGTCCGCCTCGCACCGCGCCGACGGTGGTCACATTGACGATGCGGCCTCCGCCCTGCGCCATCATCACCTTTGCGGCAGCACGGCTGAGCAGGAAGGTCCCTTTGACATTGGTATCGAAGATCTTGTCAAAGCCGTCTTCCCGGAGGTCCATGAGCGGCCGCAGGAAGCTCCTCGCCGCGTTGTTGATCAGGATATGGAGGCCGCCGAACGCCTTGAGGGTCTCCTCAACCAGAGCGTCGATCCGGTCGCTGTGCGTGACGTCGGTCACACATGCCAGCGCCTCGCGGCCTCGTTCACGGATCTCTTCGGCAACCGCGTCGATGTCCTGCTCGCTCCTCGCGGCGATCACCACTTTGGCGCCGCATTCCGACAGCCCCAGGGCAATGGATCTGCCGATACCTTTTCCACCGCCGGTTACGATAGCCACCTTCCCTGTCAGATCAGGGTGCATGTTCATTGCTCCACACCTCCATTCAGCGGGTGTCTCTCCCGCGGCCCGGTCGATCAAGATTACGAGAATTCGTGTGTTCAGGCAACTATTATGGTGGCACCGAAGAGGATTTGGGCTGGACGTCGGTCTCGAACTGCGACGTGGCCGATGAGCTTGGACGCCTCCCGGAGTTGTGGTATTTCCTATCCCCAGCGACGTGGCCATCTCCGCGAGCGGAGCCGCAAGGAGCCGAGTGGATGCCCGAAGACATGCCTGCAGAGAGCCTCACTACGTGCCTGCAAACCGGAACCAGCGGAAGCCGGTTTCCGTACGTGGTCGCACTTGGGCTGGTGGTGCTGCTCGTCGGCGTGAGGATGTGGACTGGGGCAGGCTTCGGTTTCCAAGACCAGTTCGGGCCGGCAGGCAGGCCGACGGTCGCATCGGGGTTCCTGAAGAACCCGGACGACAATCTGTCGTACGCTGCCTGGGCCGAGCAGGCACGGAACGGCCGCGTGGTGTTTGAGGACTTGTTCACCACGATGCCACATCCCAGGGTGTTCGTTAACCTCTACTTTCTTCTGGTGGGGAACGTGAGCCGCGTGCTGAATGTCCCCGTCACTGCGGTCCTGATTCTTTTCGGTATCTGCGGAGCTGCGCTCACGGTGATCCTTGCCTTTCGGGTCGCGCTGCTCCTCGGCTTCCCTGAGACTGCAGCTCGGTGGGGCACGATCTTTGCCGCGTTCTCCTCGGGATTCTCCGGCCTGATGATCCTCATCAACAAGGTCGCAGGAACGGGATTGCCCGCGGTAGCCGCGGATCTGGATTACCAGGACGCGCTCCTGCTCTCCACGTTCTTTGCCTATCCGTATCACAGCGTGGCCCTAGCCGGGATGGCCCTGCTCATCGCGGCTCTCCTGTCTCGCGAGCGCAGCAACGAGCAGGAACGCGGCTTGGGGACCCTTTTGGTTGTGCCGATCCTCGCCCTGATCTTGAGCTGGACGAGGCCGCACGAAATAGCCATGTTGGCCGGGACCTACGGCCTCTATGTCCTCCTGTTGATGGGGTCCCGCGACTCGGCGTGGACCCGCTCCTTGAAACTGCTGGTCATCATCGGATGCGCCGCGTTGCCCGCACTGGTCTACTACCATTCGCTGGAACGGCTGGATGTGTGGGTCTACATTGCCCAGTTGAGCGGGGATCATCCGCGGGAGCGGTGGTTCTGGCTCATCGGCTACGGAGCTGCATTACCCTTTGCGATTCTGGGGAGCGTGCTTTGTTTCCGCAACGCTCAGTGGTCGCGAGGTAGATGGTTTGCGCTCTGGATAGGCCTCCTCGTCGTTTTCCTCGTGGTGTTGCCGATTCGCCAGACGAAGATCTGCGATGGCGGGCACTTCCCCATGACCATCCTGGCCGGTCTTGGTTTCTCGTGTCTTCTGGAGCGAGTAAGCCGCGTGCCGGGCACGTGGGCCCGCTGGCTCTGCCGGGTCGGGACCGCGAGCTGCTGCGTGCTGTTCTTCATCACGGTCCCCTTTCTCCTATCAGAGTACTCGGCTCACCGGTTCCCTTCCGAGCTGAAGCAGGTCGCAGCGGATGTCGGGAGGCTCTCCGGCAGGGGTGAGTGGCCACCGACTGTGCTGTGCAACACGGAAGCCGGAAAGATCCTCCCCGCGATCCGCGGAGTTAGAGTCTTTGCCGGCCACTGGGCACTGACCCCCGAGTTCGATTTGAAACAGGAGGATTTGGTCGCCGCGGGCGTGGAACCCGCGGAATCGAATGGAATACACCCGCGGTTCGAGGCCTTTTCTCGGCTGCTGACGGTGAATCGGTTCGATTACGTCCTGCTCAAACGACAGGTACCCGCAATGCAATTTGTGCCTCACATCCCTCCTTTGCAGCTTGTCCATGACTACGGAACCTACCGCCTCTACCAAATGAAAACCGTTCCGATTTCCAAGAAGTAATACCGGGGAGAACTTCTCTGTGTAAAGGAGTTCCCCTCTGGCCTCATTCAAGAAACTCTATTGCCCTTGGCTTTCCGTCTCTCCTCGACGAGGAGAGACGGAAAGCCAAGGAAACAAGAAGTTTTTGGAGAGGGGTCCGGCGAGAAACCTTTTTTCAAAAAAGGTTCTCCCCGGATTACTTCTTCGAATCCGATTCGCTTTCACGCGCCCGAGTCGTTGAGGATCTTGTGGATTTGTGCCTTGGGAAGGACACCGACGAAGCTTGCGGTAATTTCCGCGTTTCGCACGACGAAAATCGTGGGGATCTTCCGGATGCCGAAAGCTGAGACCAGTTCCCGCTCAGATACCATGACCAGGCCCACAACGGCCTTCCCCCTTGTCTCGCCCGCAACTTCACTCAGAACGGATGCCATCCGTTTGCATGGCGGTCAAGTGTCGCTATAGAACTGGAACAGCACCGGATAGACCTTCGACGCCTCGACAACTTCCTGCTTGAAGTCGCCCGCAGTAAACAACCGCAGCGTGCCCGTGGCGTAGGTCTTCTGTACCGTGCGTGGCTCCTGGCGGGGCGGGGCGGGGCGAGGGGGCTCCGTGGTCGGCTGTCGAAATTCTCTGCCCGGTGGTCGCTCGGTTACTTTCAGGGGAGTGCTGGGTTTGGGGATCGGGATCTGTTCGGAGGTGTCCGTGGAATTCTGCGCGTCCCCTTCGGTTTCGGCAAAGAGAGAGCTTTCCACTTCCTGTGCCGGCGCCTGCGGACGGGTCGATTTCATATCCTTGGCCAAGCCGAGGGCCTTCTGGTAAGTCTCTTTCGGCGTGACCGCGGCAACATTTGTCCGCTCCCCGGCTCGATGGCGAGACCAGATCAACAGGAAGGCTCCAAGGACCATCACGGCCACGACGCTCCAGACGACCGGGGTCCACGACTTCGATGCGCTGGCCTCAAGGTAACCCATGGTTTCGACTGAGGCACGCTCGACTGGGGCATCTCCCGTCTGCCGCGCGAGGAACTTCTCGACCACGACGCCACACGCGGGGCATTCCTCGAATTCACGTTCCTGGCCCTGGTGGCAAGCAGGGCAGTACCAGAGGTACCCGTGCTCCGGACCTTGCGGCGGTTCGCCTTCGCTCGGCGACGTGAACCCCCGTTTCCGAAGTTCGGCTTCGCTTAAGGCCTTCGCGGCCACCAGTTTCCGGCACACCGTCTCGAGGGACGTGTCGGAGAGGCCGTACTTACGCTTCAATTGTGTGCGATCCATGCCGGCGCGGATATCGGTAACAATTTGTTTGGCGCTGACCTTCCGTTTCTCGGAATCGGCCATCGGGGAATTCCTTCCGTGAGCCTGGCCGACTCTGCTGACGCCTGCCGGCTTATTCCACTCTATCGGTTATGAACAGGCTCGTCAAGCCGGGAATCTTCCATCGGGCCGCACCTCAGTACTCTGAGGCACAGATCCGGCGGCGTACTTGCGGCATGCTATGAGTGCTGCATGTGGCGTCCCGGAGGGACGCACGTTGCATAGCCATGGGTTTCAACCCATGGTACAAAGGCCTCTCGAAGACAGTCCGGACCCTGAGGGGGTCCACCAAACTCGCAATCCTGTGCTCGTGCTTGGTCGACTCCTTCAGGGTCGGTTCCTCAGTGATCGTGTAGGCTGCCGACCACGGGCTCCCGCCCGTGGCTACTGTTGGTCAGCCCCTTCGGGGCTTGGCGGTTCCCCCGAATACGTGACCGTAGTTGCGCCAAAGTGTACTCAGCCTTCTCCCTTGGAGCACATCTGTTTCGGTAACCACTATGGGCGCGGCTGAATTATTCTCGCATGTGTCTCCGCATCTAATCTTCGCTTGACCTTGCTTTCCAGAGTGGTATCCTGGAACTAGCACGGTTCCATCCGTTACCATCTCAACCCCCCACGCGAATCTGGATATCTTCCAGCCTTCCCCTGAATCCGGGTCCTCACGTTAACGCTCCACAACACAAAGGAGACGAAAGATGAAAGAGCCGGAGCCACATGACAGGTTGAAGTTCGTGGAATTGGCGCGGACGCTTGAAGCAGACAGGTTGCTCAAGCAGGAGGAATGGAACCAAAAGAACCAGGCTTGGGTCAAGGAATATGGGCCGATTCCTTTCCAGGTGCAAAAGCTGTTTTTCGATGGCAAGTAGACCCGCGTGCAATCGCCTTATGGAAAGCCCTGGGCATTGGCTGTGGTCCCGGGGCTTTCCCGTTTCAGGCCACCTCTTCCTTTGAGTGACCTTCGCTTCTGCCTGCAGTTCCTGCGGCGAATACCTCGAACGGTGCGGTTCGCTTCGCTCGCCACACCCTACGCCAGAGGGAAATGGAGCTCCCAGTGGCGCCGGCATCTTGCCGGTGATTTCCCTCTCCCTCTGGGAGCGGGGACAATTGTCTGCTCCCAGTCCATTCCCTCTCCCCCTGGGAGAGGGTTGGGGTGAGGGCCGGTCAAGAGCCCCATCTGTTCGCGACATTACGTAAGGCTGCAGGGTGGCGAGGTACCAGGGACCGGGCTCTCCACGCTGCCCATTTGATGAATTCGGTTGCGCCCTGACGGGGCGCACGGTGAATAGCCACGGGTGAAACCCGTGGATTGCTGCGCCCAATTCATGCAAAGATGCGACCCTGAAGGGGTCGACCAATAATGACGTTGGTGGACCCCTTCAGGGTCCGGGTTCGTTTGTGCGGGGCTCGTCTCCCGGGGGTTGAAACCCACGGCTATTCACCGTATGCCCCTTCAGGGCACAGGAGATGTGGCTCCTCCATTCAGACAGCTGTTGCCGCTCGCAGGGTTTCATGCATGAGTGCGTGAGCGAGTGGCGAAACCGGATTTATGAAACGGAGCATTGTGAAACCGCTTGTCATTTCCAGTCAGTGACCGTATTCTCTCTTTCGAAGAAGAAACACGACGAACCTCCGCACGGGAGGCGGACTGTCCATGCCGACTATCGAGCTGAAACCGAATCACAAGGCCGTCAAAGACTATTACGCAGGCCTCGAAGCATTTCACCGGCTCGGCGTCACCCATGAGACGGCTGTCCGTGCTGCGTTCCAAAGGCTCCTGGAGCATTGCTGCAGACAGGCCAAGTGGACTTTCATCGGCGAATACAAATACGTCAGGAAAGGCCAGCGACCCCTCAGCGTTGACGGCGCTGCGGTGGACGGCTTCAAAATCCCGCAGGCATATTGGGAGGCCAAGGACACGCATGATGACCTCCGGAAGGAAGTGCAAACGAAGTTCCGGAAGGGTTATCCGAGGAACAATATCGTTTTCCAGAGTCCGGACACAGCAATTCTCTGGCAGGATTCCCGGGAGGCACTTGAAGCTGACATCACCAAGCCCGACATGCTGGTCTATGTCGTAAAGGAGCTTTTTGGATACAGTTCCGAGACACAACGGGACTGGGAAGTTGCGGTCGAAGAGTTCAAACCTCATATTCCCCAAATCGCCGCCACGGTCGTCGAACTCATCGAGGTCGAACGCAAGGAAAATAAACCTTTCTTGCAAGCCTTCAATGCCTTCGCGGAAGTGTGTCGCTCATCGATTAACCCCAATTTGTCGGATGCCGCAGTCGAAGAAATGCTCGTGCAGCATCTGTTGACCGAGCGGATTTTTCGAAAGGTCTTCCACAACTCCGAGTTCACTGACCGCAACATCATCGCCCATGAAATTGAACGGGTTATCCATGCCCTCACATCAAGGAAGTTCAGTAGAGAAGAGTTTCTGCGCCCACTGGATCGCTTTTACGGAGCATTGGAAAAGAGAGCCGAGACGCTCGATGACTACAGCCAGCAGCAGACCTTCCTCAACACGGTGTACGAGAAGTTCTTTCAGGGTTTCGCGGTCAAGCAGGCAGACACGCACGGGATAGTATACACACCTCAGCCTATTGTGGATTTTATGGTCCGATCCGTTGAGGAAATCCTGAACAAGGAGTTCGGCAAGAGCCTCAGTGACGAAGGCGTCCACATAATCGACCCTTTTGTTGGCACGGGAAACTTTATCACACGGATCATGCGGGAGATCAAGAAGACAGCCCTCCCTCAGAAATATGCCAACGAACTGCACTGCAATGAGGTGATGCTGCTCCCCTACTACATCGCGTCCATGAACATCGAACACGAGTATTACGAACGCTCCGGCGAATACAAACCTTTTGAAGGGATCTGCCTGGTGGACACCTTTGAGTTGGCAGAGGACAAGCAGTTGTCCTTGATGTTCACGGAAGAAAACACGGAACGGGTCGAGAAGCTGAGAAGAACCAAGCTGTTCGTCATAATTGGGAATCCCCCGTACAACTCGAAGCAGCTAAACGAAAACGACAATAATAAGAATCGGAAATACAAAACCATGGACACGCGGGTATCACATACTTATGCCCACGATAGTGTAGCCTCCAACAAAAACAAACTGGCCGACCCTTATGTTAAGGCCGTCCGCTGGGCATCGGACAAAGTTCTCGAAAATGGCGAAGGCGTGGTAGCTTTTGTCTCAAACAACAGCTTCATAGAGAAAAAAGCTTTTGATGGGATGCGGAAACACCTTGAACAGGATTTCGATCTCATTTACATCCTCAACCTCCGTGGGGATGTCCGAGACAACCCCAAGATTTCAGGGACAACTCACAATGTCTTTGGGATACAAATTGGCGTAAGCATCAACCTCTTTGTCAGACTTGTGAATCACACCGCTGGTCGTTGCCGGATATTCTATTCCGCTGTTGACGATTTCTGGAGGAAAGAAGACAAGCTCTCGTTCTTGGAATCCACTGGAACGTATTCCGGCATCAAGTGGCTCGATATGACCCCTCAGGCTAAGCATGCTTGGCTCACAGAAGGTCTTAGGACCGATTTTGATCTTATGATGCCGATGGGAACGGTGGGCAAAAACCTCGGTGACCGAGCTTTGTTCACCATTTTCAGTTTGGGTGTGAACACCAACCGAGACGCATGGGCCTACAATTTCAACCCGGCAGAATTAGGGCAAAACATGCGACGCACCATCACGGCTTACAACGAACAAGTATTTAGTTGGCTCAGGATTGCCGACAAACCCAAAGTGGATGATTTCGTGCTCAATGATGATACGAGATTAGCGTGGAGCAGAGATCTCAAATTAGACATGACACGTGGTAGAACCCTAGAGTACGAAGAGCAAAGCATTCGACCATCCATATACAGACCCTTTACGAGAGTCTGCTTGTACTTTGATAGAACTATGAATGAAGAAGTCTACCGCTTTCCAACAATTCTCCCGACTACGGCTACCGAGGGAGAAAATCGCCTAGTATGCGTTGGGGCGTACGGCCGAAAGGCTTTCGCTGCCATTATGGTCGCGTTCATACCCAATCTTAATCTATTCGGTGACCCGCAACAGTCCTTCCCATTCTATACTTATGACGAAGACGGTAACAATCGCCGGGAGAACATCACCGACTGGGCTCTTGAGCAGTTTTCCTCCACTCTCTGTGCAGACACGGACAAATGGCAAATCTTCCACTACGTTTACGGAATCCTCCATTCTCCAGAATACTGCAAGATGTTCAAGGTCAATCTGAAGAGGGAGCTTCCACGAATACCATTGCCCAAGAACCTTGAACAATTCCATGGGTTCGCATCGGCCGGCGAACGATTGGCAGACTTGCATGTCAACTACGAGTCTCAGCCCGAATACCCGATGCAAAAGGATGAGAATCCGGATAAGCCGCTCAACTGGCGTGTCGAGAAGATGAAGCTGACGAAGGATAAGACCGCCATTATCTATAACGACTTTCTCACGCTCGCGGGAATCCCGCCCGAGGTCTTCGAATATCGCCTCGGCAATCGTTCAGCCTTGGAGTGGATCATTGACCGCTATCAGGTGCGGACAGACAAACGGAGTGGCATCGTGAACGACCCCAACCGAGCTGACGATCCGGAATATATAGTCAGGCTGATCGGGAAGATCGTTACGGTGAGTCTGGAAACGATGAAGATCGTAAAGGGATTGCCCGGCCTGTGACTCAACCGAGGCTTAGTGCTCCTTTTCGCAAGTTCGGTCCCGCATTTCGGGGGCCTTGGTGGGACAGGCATCTTGCCTGTCATTCTCTGATGGACAGGCAGGATGCCTGTCCCACCCAACAGCCAGTGAGGCCGCGGCGATGACGAGAAGCCGCTTGCTATGGGAATCCGCAACCGTATTTACGAAATCGAGTATTAAGCCAGCGAAATCTGGAAAGCTGAGACAACCAATATGGCAGGACAAAGATTCGCTCAGTATATCGTACCGCTGGTCAATGCCTTGAAAGAGCTTGGCAATTCCGGCACACCCACAGAGGTCCGTGACACGGTGGCAAAGAACCTGGCTCTCTCAGACCGCCAACTCGATGAGCAGCTCAAGAGCGGGAGCAGCCGTTTCGTTAACGATGTCCACTGGGCCAGATTCTATCTGGTCAAGTCAGGGTACCTCGACTCGTCGGAACGCGGGGTATGGCGGCTAACGGAGAAGGGGCTCCGCGAGAAATTCACAGACAAGCTTGCCCAGGAAATAGCCAAGAAGGTTCGCTTCGATGACCGGTTGAAGTCCCAAACGAACAATAAGGAGATCCCCGAGGACCAGATAGCCCCTTCGGATCTCGGCGGCTTGCTGACCGGTGAATATCGGGCCGACCTCCTGGAATTGATGCGGCAAATGCCGCCGGACGCATTCGAGAGGCTGTGTCAGCGATTTCTGAGAGAGGCAGGCTTCCAGCAAGTTGAGGTTACGGGCAGGAGTGGAGACGGCGGCATCGATGGAAAAGGTCTGCTCCAGGTGAATCCGCTCATGAACATTCAGGTGTTGTTCCAGTGCAAGCGATACAAGGGAGCCGTAGGTTCCAGTGAAATTCGGAACTTCCGCGGTGCCATGACCGGCCGAACGGACAAGGGAATCTTCATTACGACAGGATCGTTTACCGCGGACGCCCGTCGAGAAGCGTTACGGGACGGGGCGCCGCCGATAGAGCTTGTGGATGCCGACAAGCTGGTCTCGATGTTCGAGATGCTGGAGCTGGGCCTGAAGCCTCGGAGGGTCCTGGACATCGACCACGAGTTTTGGAACGAGTTTTTCTGATCCGCCCACAGGTGGTTCCCTTGAAGTGAGGTGGAGCATAGACCGCTCATTGAGGAGCACCGAGATGAGATATTTTTCCTTCGAGATTGTCATTGAGAAAGAACCGGAAGATGAAGGGTACTTTGCTTATAGTCCCACGATTCCCTGTTGCTTCAGTAACGGAAAGAGCATCGAGCAGGCCAAGCGCAACATTCGGGAGGCCATCGCCCAACATCTTGAATCTCTGCGAGCCCACGATTAACCCATACCATTACCGTTTATTATTCATGACGCCTGCGCATCCAGTGCATCCATAGCCTCTCGGATCACCTGGGCGCTCTTTCGGAGCGCGGCTGATTCTGCCGGGTCAAGCGGAGGCGGCACAGTCGCGAGAATCCCGTCACCGCCAACGAGTCTGGGCAGCGAGAGGGTTACGCCCTTTACCCCCTCCACTTCCTCAGTAAGGTTGGAAACGGTCAGAATGGCCCGGTGATCGTCCAGGATCACATCCGCGATGTGCGCTACCGCGCTGCCGATGCCGTAATACGTCGCGCCCTTCCCTTCGATAATGGTGTACGCGGCTCGTCGCACGTTCCGGTCGATTCGTGCTCGCGTAGTGTCGTCCAGCACGCAGCCTCGCACGCGGCAGAACTCTTGCAGCGGCGTCACTCCGATGGATGCCAGGGACCAGGTCAACACCTCCGAGTCACCGTGCTCCCCCACGACGTACGCATGCACGTGCTGGGGGTCCACCCCGAACCATTCCCCCAGCAGAACCCGGAACCGTGCGGTGTCCAGCGTGGTCCCCGACCCGATCACCCTGGCGGCCGGGATGCCGTATCCTTCCGCAAAGCGAGCCGCGAGATGCGTCATGATGTCCACGGGGTTGGTGACGATGAGGAGCACCGCATTCGGGGCATACTCGAGAACCCGCGGGATCACCTCGCGAAAGACCTCGGCATTGCGCCGCAGGAGCTGCAACCGCGTCTCGCCCGGCCTCTGGTTTACCCCCGCTCCGACGATCACGAGGCGGCTGCCGACCAGGTCCGAATAGTCCCCTGAATTGACACGCGTCCGATGCGCAAACGGGACCGCATGGAAAATGTCGTTCGCTTCCGCCTCAGCCCTTGCCCGGTTCTTGTCCACGAGCACGATGTGGCTCCCCACACCCGTCATCACCAGCGCATAGGCTGACGTCGATCCTACAAGACCCGCTCCGACCACTCCGACTTTCATCTTCGCCCCCTCCTGGTGCTGCCCGCCCGCTGTCAAAAGAGTTATCTGGGGGGAACTTCTTTGAAAGCGGCTCGGCATCAGCCGGCGAGGCACGGGAAGCGAGCGGCCGCGGTTTCGTCGAGCCGTCGGACCTTGCAGCGGGAAGGAGCATTTCTGACGAGATCCGGATTTTCGGCAGCCTCCTTGACCACAGCCTTAAATGCTTCGATAAACTGGTCCAGGGTCTCCTTGGATTCCGTCTCTGTCGGCTCGATCATGATCGCACCGTGCACCACCAAGGGGAAATAGACCGTCGGCGGATGAAAGCCGTAATCCATGAGGCGTTTCGCCATCTCGATGGTGCTGATCTTGAGCTGCCTCTGGAGCTTGTCCGAAAAGACGCATTCGTGCATGCACGGGCGGTCGTACGGCAGGTGCAGCACGTCTTTGAGCCTTGCTTTCACGTAATTGGCGTTCAGCACAGCCAATTGGCTGGCTCTTTTCAGGTCGCGTCCCATGCTGAGGATGTAGCAGTACGCCTTGATCATCACACCGAAATTACCGTAAAACGCATGCACCTTGCCGATGGACTGGGGAAATTCTTCGGAAAGCTCCCACGTGCCGTCCTCGCGGACCACCCGCGGGACGGGCAGGAACTGCTCCAGCTCTCTCGTCACGCAGATCGGCCCCGAGCCGGGCCCGCCGCCGCCATGAGGCGTGGAAAAGGTCTTGTGCAGATTGAGATGCAGCACGTCGACCCCCATTTTCCCCATGTGCGCGATCCCCATGACCGCATTCATGTTCGCGCCGTCGCAGTAGACCTTCCCGCCCTTTGCGTGCACGATCTCCGCTATTTCCCGGATGTTCTCCTCGAAGAGGCCGAGCGTGTTGGGATTGGTGACCATGATCCCCGCGGTCTCTTCATCCATGAGCGCTGCCACGGCTTCCGCCGAGAGGATCCCCTGCTCGTTGGATGCCACCTTTACGGGTTGGAACCCGCACAGGGCCGCGCTGGCGGGATTTGTTCCGTGTGCGGTATCCGGGACGATGATCTTGGATCGAGGCGAGCCCTTGCTCTGGTGAAACGCGAAGATAATCAGCATGCCGGTCAGTTCACCCTGCGCTCCGGCCGCGGGTTGGAGCGAAACCGCATCCATGCCGGTGATTTCCGCGAGAAAACGCTCAAGCTCCGCCATGAGCCTGAGCGCGCCCTGCGAGAGTCGATCCGGCAACAGCGGATGCGCGCCCGCAAAACCCGTGAGCGCAGCGAGTCTTTCATTGATCTTGGGGTTGTACTTCATGGTGCAGGAACCGAGCGGATACATGCCCGAGTCGACCCCGAAATTCCACTGGGAAAGCCTCGTGTAATGCCGGACCACATCGACCTCGCTCAGGTCGGGGAGATCGGGGACCTCACCGATGAGTTCTTCGTCCACAGGAGCAGCTTCAACGTCACGTCGGGGAAGGCTCATACCGCGGCGACCGACTTTCCCTTTCTCCCAGAGCAAGGGCTCGTTCAGCACCAGGCCGGTGGCACCAGGAAATTCGCTCATGATTTCAGCTCCCTGACCAGATCGTCCATGTCGGCTCTGGTCCTGGTTTCCGTCACACCCAGGAGATAGCAGCCGGCCAGTTCAGGATAGGAGCGGCCAAGGGGAAGGCCCGCGACGATGCGTTTTTCCAGAAGCCTCTCGTACGCTGCGTCGAAGCCTGCGGGAACTTCGACGACGAACTCATTGAAGGTGGCGCTGTCGAAAGGCACTCTGAAACCGGCTGTCGTGAGCTGTTTTTTGAGGTACTCGGCTTTGTCGCGGTTGAGCGCGGCGAGTTCGCGCAAACCGGTGCGGCCCAGCGAGGCCAGGTACATGGCCGCTGCCAGCGCACAGAGGCTGTTGTTCGTGCATATGTTCGACGTCGCCTTTTCTCGTCGGATGTGCTGTTCCCGGGTGGCGAGGGTCAGCACAAAGGCCCGCCTCCCCTCCGCGTCGTGGGTTTGGCCGACCAGGCGGCCTGGCATGCTGCGCACGTACTGGGTCCTGGTGGCGAACATCCCGAGACTCGGGCCGCCGAACGACTGGGGAATGCCGAAGCTCTGCCCTTCCCCGCAGACGATGTCCGCGGCCTGACTCCCCGGATTCTTGAACAGCCCGTACGCAAGAGGCTCCGAGAATGCGGTGACGAAGAGGGCACCCCCTTGATGGGCAGCTTCCCCCACGGCCTTCGGCTCCTCGATGCATCCGAAGAAGTTCGGCGATTGGACTGCCACCGCGGCCAAATCTTTCATTTCCGGGACCGACGATAGGTCGGTTCGCCCGTTCGGCAGGTACGGTAGCTCCAGCACCTCGAAATCGGTCGATTGCACGTACGTCTGCACCACGCGCCGGTACGAGGGATGAATCGCGCGGGAGATCGCCACGCGCTTCCGGCCGGTCACTCGGATGGCCATGAGCACTGCCTCGGCCAGCGCCGAGGCTCCGTCGTACAGCGATGCGTTCGTGACCTCCATCCCGAGCAGCCGACTGACCAGCGTCTGATACTCGTACACCGCTTGTAGCGTCCCCTGACCCATCTCCGGCTGATACGGGGTGTACGCTGTCGAAAACTCGGACCGGCCCAGCAGATACCGTACCGATTCGGGGATGAAGTGCTCGTAGCTCCCCGCTCCCACGAACAGCCGGTACTCGGGCGAGACGGCCATGGTCGCGGCCAGCGATTCCACGTGACGGCTCAATTCCAGCTCGGTCAACGGTTCGGACAGGTGCAGCTCGTTGTCCCGCCGGCACGCTGCCGGGACCGTAGCGAACAGATCGTCCAGGTCCTTCGCGGCCACAACATCGAGCATCTCCGCGATGTCTCGATCGGTATGGGGCAGGTATCGCATCTACTCCAACCCTTCGAGCATTTTTCGGTACGCGTCGCTTGTCATGAGGATCTCCCATTCGGCCGGATTCCCCGGCTTCACGTCGATGATCCAGCCGCCCGCGTACGGTTCCTGGTTGATGAGTTCCGGGGATTCTTCCAGGGAGCTGTTCACGGCAACCACTTCGCCGCTCACCGGCATGAACAGCTCCGAGAGCGCCTTGGCCGATTCCAATGTGCCGCATCGCTCCCCTTGCGCAAAGGAAGCGCCTACCTGAGGGATTTCCACGAACGTGATGTCTCCGAGCCGGTCCTGGGCGTAGGCCGATATGCCCACTCTCACCGTATCGCCGCTCATACGGGCCCACTCGTGGGTGGCTGAGTAGCGAACGTCTCCAGGAAGCTCTAACTCATCGATTTCCTTCATCACCATCCCTCCAGCAGTCAAATCATGCGATTCATCGGGTAGCGCGCGGTCCGATCCGGCCGAATGTCCTCGACGATCGTGACCTCGATCGACCGCCTGCTGTCCCGGAGTACAACGACTTCACCCGGCTCACGTCTCATCTTAACCCGTATAAAGCCACAGCTCAACCCTCGCGGCTTAAAGTTGTCCGGTGCATTGGGGCTCGCCATGCTCACAATCCGGTCCCCGCGGCGGTCGATGGCCATGTCGGCCACGCAGGTCAGCACCACGCCGATCTCATGCCCCGCCCTGTCCAGCACCACCGGCCGATCGTGGAGGAGCACCTTTCTCGGATCGTACCCGACAAAGGGAAGCGTATGCTCCGCCGTGTCCCTCATCTCAAGGACGCAATCGCCCATAAACCGCTTGGTGAAGGAGGTCTGGTCCTTATTGAAGGGCAAGGCAAACGACCAAGGATGATTGATGAACGGCCACGGACCAATGTCCTGGTGGGAAAGCGGGAGCACCGCTCCTGCTCGGAGCGAGTCTCTCGCGGCGAGCCCACAGGCCATGAGCCCGAAATCCCGGCCCGCGGAGAGGATAGTCTCCCACAAATCCAGGACGCGGCGAGCATCCACAAAGATCTCGAACCCGAATTCCCCCGTGTATCCGGTGCGGGAGAGCAGGATTGGCGTTCCGTCCGCGAGAGTCGTGTCTGCCTGGGCCGACGCATGGTCAAAGTGCCCTTTGAAAGAGAAGTAGCCCATATCGCGGAGGACCCTGTCAGGGTCTCGGAGCACCGTGGCGAGGATCTTGGCCGAGAGCGGGCCTTGAAGGTCCATCTTGCCTACAGCCCCGGGAAGCGTGGCGATCCGGGCTTCGAATTCCTCTCCGTGACTTCGGAGGTGACCGGCCACGATCTCGCCCATTCCAGCATTAACCACGGTCATGTATGAGTCTTCAGCGAATTGATACACGATGGCGTCATCGATCACCCCGCCGCGTTCGTCGAGGTACGCTCCATAGACGCATTGCCCGGGCTTGAGCGCGGTGCGCCCGCTCCCGACGCAGGCTTGCAAATCCCGGGTGAAGCAATGCTGGAGCAGGTCCAGACTGCCGGGGCCGTTGACGAGTATTGGCTCCATGTGGCTGGTGTCGAAGATCCCCGCATGGGTGATGACCGCACGATGTTCAGCCACCGCGCCGGACGGATACCACATCGGCATGTTCCACCCGGCAAAATCGCCCATCGTGGCTTTGCGGGCCGAGTGCCAGGAGTGCAAGGGGGTAGTCCTGGTTTCTGCTTGCATGGTTTCCCCCGTGTCTGTCTGGGAGAGACGGCTGGTATGCTTCCCTCTGTTATAACACTATCTATAGTCTCGCAACGGTAGCAGCACAGCCCGCGATCACCCGCCAACATTCCGTAGGCGCCAACCTAAGTGCACCTTTTCGCAAATACGGTCACGGATTTTAGGTTTATTGGTGGGACAGGCATCTTGCCTGTCACTTCTTAATGGACCGGCAAGATGCCGGCCCCACTGAACAGCCAAGAGCAGAGCCTCCAAGCGAGACCGTATTTATGAAACACAGTACTAAGGCGAGTTGGTTCGCCGTTCGTCATTCCGGCGAAGGTCGTAATCCAGGAAAGAAGAACCGGTTCCCGACTTCCGTCGGGGCAGGGTCCGGACCCCGGCCTCCGCTGGGGTGCCGGTGCCCTTCTTGAGGCACCCCGCTGAAATCACCAAGGAGCTTCCTGAAAGTGAGCGCCTGTGCAGCAACATCCCCTTCGGCAGAAGCATAGTCAGCCCAAAGGCCTACCGATATCTCGGGCAGAGGGATCAGGCCGCTCACGTGCGTGCGCCGACAGCCTCACATGGCTCGCCACCGACGCAATCGTCCCGGCGCAGCAACTGCGACTCGATCTCTTTTCTGATGGTATGGCGGTATCGGTAGTAGTGCTCCGCTGTAATGCACGAAGCAACGAAATTGGGAAGCCGGTCGGGAAAGGTGCGCCACGCACGATAGAGGTATTTCCAGAAGGTCCATCTGGAAGAATCGAGCACCCCCTGTCGGATGAGCGTGATCGCCACGGCACGAAATTCCGAGAACTTGATGGGAGTCCGGGCCTTCCGAAACGGCCACGGCCGCATGCGTGCGAAATGCGAGAAACAGCGCTCCAGGTACGTGCCGGGATCATAGAGGACATCGTACAGCCTGAGGAACTCCTCTGCGATCTGGCTGGTCGGCCGTGTGGGAATGAAATTGAGGAGGGCCGTCTGACTGCCGAGGTTGTCGGTCATGGCCATATCGACCAGGCGGTTCTCCTTCTGGAGACGGTTGAAAAGAGTGGTTCCGGGGCTTGCCTGGAGAAGGGTGGCGAACATCTCCGGGATGTGATTGCGTTGCGCGAAGTCGATGAGGCGTTGATCCGCGCCCGGCCGCTCGTTATCGAAACCGATGATGCAGCCGGCGATGATCTGAAGCCCTGCACGGTTTATCTTTTCGCAGACCTCGTCGAGGTCGACGCCGACGTTCTGGTGCTTGCTCACCAGCTCGAGCGATTCTTTGTCCGGCGTCTCTATTCCCAGGAATACGCGGTAAAAGCCTGCGCGCGTGATCAGCTCCAGCAGCTCGTCATCAGCGGCAAGATTGACCGACGCCTGGGTGTAAAAGGCGAACGGATAGCCCCTCTCCTCCATCCACGGGATCAGTTTTCTGAGCAGCTCCTTTGCCTTAGCGATACTGCCGATCAAATTGTCGTCGACGAAAAAGACAGCCCGTCTCCATCCCATGTCATAGAGCACCTGAAGCTCTCGCATGATCTGCTCCGGCGACTTGGTCCGCACCTTTCTTCCCAGCATCAGGGTCACGTCGCAGAAATCGCACTGAAACGGACACCCTCTGGAGAACTGGAGCGGCATGTCGACGTATGCATCCATGTCGATCAGGTCGTACCGGGGCGTGGGCGAGGTTTCCATGTCCGCCATGCGATCCGCTTCGATGAAAACACCCGAGGCCCCGTTCTCGAGAGCTTGGAGCACTTGCGGCATGACCACTTCACCTTCTCCCCGCACCACGATGTCCGCGCCCGCGTCCAGAAAGATTTCCGGCATGTGAAACGCCCAGGGTCCGCCCACAACGACGGTCTTGTCGCGACGTTTGGCTTCTCGCACTGCTTCAACCATGCCGGTATGTTGGCTGACAAGTCCTGAAATCATTACGAGGTCGCATTCACGCCATTCTTCTTCGGAGATGTCCCGAACGGTCATGTCGCAAATCGTGAGGGACCATTCTTTAGGAAGGAGTGCAGCCAAGGTCATCAAGCCAAGAGGTGGGAGAAGCCCCTTCTTTCCCAGCATTTTCAGAACGCTATTGAAAGACCAGAAGGTTTGAGGATGCCTGGGGCTGACGAGAAGGGCCTTCATTATTCTCTCCGCAATTCGGCAAAAGTTCAAACATTTATTAATAGCACAAATTCCTCCGAGAGCCTAGATCCATGTTAAGGATTGCAAGGGAGGGATCCTGATTCTGTTGGTCTTTCATGCTCTTACGCATGATGCTCCCCGTTGCTCGTCCCTCGTCTCCCCAGCCGTGGTTTTCAGCCGTCTTTAGATCCCGGACGTGGTCTCTCTTAAAACAGAAGGCCGCTCTTGGCAAGTTCTGTTCAATCCGGACGGAGGCGGGGACGGCGGGTTTCTTTCAAAAATGTAACAGTCACGTCTTACATTTTTGTGAACCTGCGGGGCATCGCGGACGGGTCGGGAGCGTTCCGCCGCTCATCCTGAGACTTCATTCATTCATCATGACGACATGTTAGAAGCTTTCTTTCCGCGATGCTCCGCGATGGCACGCCTCTTGCCTATCCCTGCCCAAAGCCAACAAAGGAGCTTCGAAAACCAACATGAGAAAAATAGCGATCTACGGCAAAGGCGGCATCGGCAAGTCCACGACCACCCAGAATACAGTGGCTGGGCTGGCCGAGATGGGGCGCAAAGTCATGGTGGTCGGCTGCGACCCGAAGGCGGACTCCACCCGGCTGCTGCTCGGGGGCCTGTCCCAGAAGACGGTGCTCGACACGCTGCGTTCGGAAGGTGAAGACGTGGAGCTGGAAGACATCCGCAAAACGGGCTTCAACGGCACCATCTGCGTCGAATCGGGCGGGCCGGAACCGGGCGTCGGTTGCGCGGGCCGCGGCATCATCACCTCCATCAACCTGCTGGAACAGCTCGGAGCCTACGCGGAGAGCGAGAAGCTCGATTACGCCTTCTA
This sequence comes from Desulfomonile tiedjei, assembly GCA_016218715.1. GTDB lineage: Bacteria > Desulfobacterota > Desulfomonilia > Desulfomonilales > Desulfomonilaceae > JACRDG01. The sequence continues at coordinate 97,519 of JACRDG010000112.1, forward strand.
CGACGTCCTGGGCGACGTTGTGTGCGGCGGATTCGCCATGCCCATCCGTGAAGGAAAGGCCCAGGAGATCTATATCGTGGTCTCCGGTGAAATGATGGCCATGTACGCGGCCAACAACATCTGCAAGGGAATCGTGAAGTTTGCCGAAGCGGGCGGTGTTCGGCTCGGCGGACTCATCTGCAACAGCCGCAAGGTGGATAACGAACAGGAGATGATCGAGGCCTTCGCGGAGCAGCTCGGCACTTACATGATTCACTTCGTGCCTCGCGACAACATGGTGCAGAAGGCGGAGATCAATCGCAAGACAGTCATCGAGTTCGATCCGGGCCACTCCCAGGCCGGGGAATACCGGACCCTGGCCAAGAAGATCGAAGAGAACCAGACGCACGTCGTGCCCAAACCCATGCACACGGACGAACTGGAAAAGCTGTTGATCAAGCACGGACTTGCAGGTTGACCGGCAAGGGACCCACCGGTGCACAGAAGGAAACGAGGTGACGAATATGTTGATGATCAGATCCATCGTACGGCCCACCAAGGTGGACGACGTACTGGCGGCGTTGATGGAAGCCGGATTTCCGGCAGTGACCAAGGTGTCGGTGGTCGGCCGCGGCAAGCAGCGCGGCATAAAGATCGGCGAAATTACCTATGACGAGATCCCCAAGGAACTGCTCATTACCGTCGTGCCGCATGGAGATAAGGATTTTGTCGTCAAGACGGTGATCAAAGCGGCACGCACCGGAGACAAAGGAGCGTACGGCGACGGGAAGATCTTCGTCAGCCCGGTGGATGAAGTCTACACCATCAGCTCGGGGATCAAGGAGACCGCCTCCGGTGAAACCGAAGAGGTGACGATATGAAAGAAGTCATGGCGATCATCCGCATGAACATGATGAACAAGACCAAGAAGGCGCTCACCGAGGAGGGGATCTTCTCCATGACCGCCAAGGAGGTCCTGGGTAGAGGCAAAGGGCTGGTGGATTACACGCTCCTGGAAGGGGCCGAGAAGGGATACGAAGAGGCGATCGCGCAGCTCGGACAGAGCCAGCGCCTCATTCCCAAACGCCTGCTCCTCATTGTCGTCCCGGACAAGCTCGTGCCAAAGACAGTCAAAACCATCATCAAAGTCAATCAGACCGGCAAGTCCGGCGACGGTAAGATCTTTGTGAGCCCCGCGACCGATTCCTTCAGCGTACGCACCGGTGAAGGCGGCGACAGCGTCCTGGATGACGCGTGATGCTCTGGCCCAGACTCGGGATGCGAGATTTGAGATCCACGTCCTTTGAACGACCGTTGGATCACTGGAGAACACGATGAAAGTAGTCAGTAAGGAAACCATCTCTCCGGAGGTCGAACCGATCGACCCCGCGGCAGTGAAGCAGGAACTTCTGCGGAAGGTTCCGACCAAGGTGGCCCGCAAACGCGCCAAACAGATTGTCATCAACAGTTTGGCAGAGAACCAGGACGTGCCTGAGATCGGCGCGAACACACGCACCATTCCCGGCATCATTACCCAGCGCGGCTGCACGTACGCGGGGTGCAAAGGCGTTGTGCTCGGGCCGACCCGCGACATCGTAAACATTACCCACGGGCCCATCGGCTGCGGCTTTTATAGTTGGCTCACCCGCCGCAACCAGACGCGTGCGCAGGAGCCTGCGGGTGAAAACTTCATGACGTACTGCTTTTCCACGGACATGCAGGAAGAAGACATCGTGTTCGGAGGCGAAAAGAAGCTGCGGGCAGCCATTCAGGAGGCGTACGATCTGTTCAAACCCAAAGCCATCAGTGTCTTCTCCACCTGTCCGGTGGGACTCATCGGCGATGACGTGCACTCGGTCACGCGTGAGATGAAGGAACAGTTGGGAATCAACGTATTCGCGTTCAGTTGCGAAGGGTACAAGGGGGTGAGTCAGTCCGCAGGCCACCACATTGCCAACAACGGCCTCTTCACCCATATCGTGGGACTCGATGATACCGTTCAGGAAGGCAAATACAAGATCAACCTGCTCGGCGAGTACAATATCGGCGGCGACGCGTTCGAAATCGACCGTATCCTGAAGGATTGCGGCATCACCCTCGTTGCGACATTCAGCGGCAATTCGAGCTACGACCAGTTCGCTAATTCCCATACGGCCGATCTCAACACCATCATGTGCCACCGCTCCATCAACTACGTGGCGGAAATGATGGAGACGAAGTTCGGGATCCCGTGGATCAAAATCAATTTCATCGGAGCCGAGGCGTCAGCGAAGACACTGCGCAAGATCGCCAATTATTTTGAAGACCCCGAACTAATCGAGCGAGTGGAAGAAGTCATCGCTCGGGAAATGCCGGAAGTAATCAAGGTTCGCGATGAGATTCGGGCACGCTGCCAAGGAAAGCTGGCAATGCTCTTCGTCGGCGGCTCCCGTGCCCATCATTACCAGGAGCTTTTCGCTGAAATCGGCATGAAGACGATATCCGCGGGTTACGAATTCGCGCATCGCGACGATTACGAGGGTCGCCACGTCCTGCCTAATCTTAAGGTCGACGCGGACAGCCGGAACATCGAGGAGCTGGAAGTCCATCCCGACCCGGAACGATACCGTCCGCGCAAGAGCGCTGAAGACCTGGCACGCATGCAGGAAAACGGATTCCGTTTCAAGGATTACGACGGAATGATGCGTGAGATGGCGGCCGGCACCCTGGTGATCGACGACATCAGCCAGTATGAAACCGAGCGGCTTCTCGAGATCTACAAGCCGGCCATTTTCTGCGCCGGCATCAAGGAAAAATTCGCCGTACAGAAGAGCGGCATACCTATGAAACAGCTCCATAGTTACGATTCCGGCGGCCCGTACGCGGGCTTCAAAGGAGCCATCAATTTCTACCGGGAGATCGACCGCATGGTCAACAGCCAGATCTGGACATATCTCAAAGCTCCCTGGCAGGAAAACCCCGAGCTCGCGGCCAAATACGCCTGCGATTGAGCCATGGAGGAAGGAACGGACCCATGTTACTGCGACATACTCCCAAAGAAATAAACCCACGCAAGGCCTTGACCATCAACCCGGCCAAAACCTGCCAGCCGATCGGCGCCATGTACGCGGCTCTGGGCATTCATAGTTGCCTCCCGCACAGTCATGGCTCCCAGGGGTGCTGCGCCTACCACCGGAGCACACTCACACGCCACTACAAAGAACCGGTGATGGCCGCGACCAGCTCCTTCACCGAAGGGGCGTCGGTGTTTGGCGGGCAGGCGAACCTGGTGCAGGCCATCGACAACATCTTCACCATCTACGACCCCGATGTGATCGCGGTGCACACCACGTGCCTCTCAGAGACCATCGGCGACGACATCCCGCAGATCGCACGCAAGGCCGAAGCGGACGGCAAGATCCCCAGCGGCAAGTTCGTGATCCACGTGAACACCCCCAGCTACGTGGGGACGCATGTAACCGGTTTTGCCAACATGACCAAAGCGATGGTGGACTACTTCGCGAAGTCCACCGGGACCAGGGCCAACCGGATCAACATCATCCCCGGTTACGTGGAACCGTCGGACATGGAAGAAATTAAACGCATCGCGGAGATGATGGGGGTTCCCATCGTGCTCTTCCCCGATACCTCAAACGTGCTCAATCGGCCTCAGACAGGCAAGTACGAGATGTTCCCCAAAGGGGGAGTGACCGTGGAAGCCCTGATGAGCACCGGTGACAGCATGGCGACCATCGGCCTCGGCCGGATGGCTTCGAGTCCAGCGGCACGGGCATTGGATACCAAATGTAAGGTGCCCTGCGAGATCCTCGACCTTCCCATTGGATTCAAGGCAACGGACCGCTTCGTGGACACCCTGCGGAAGACCGCTGCCATCAATGTGCCTGACGCGCTTAACGAGGAGCGAGGCCGGCTCTTGGACATCGTCACCGACATGCACCAGTACTTTTACGGGAGAAAAGTGGCACTGGCAGGCGATGCGGATCAGCTCATCGCGCTCACCGAGTTCCTGGTCTCCATCGACATGTGGCCCGTGCACATCGTGACCGGGACCGCGGGGAAGGATTTCGAGGCTCGCATCCGGGAGATCACCCGGAATGTGCCGCACCCGGTGAATGTGAGCGCCCCGGCGGACATGTTCCTGCTGCATCAGTGGATCAAGAATGAGCCGGTAGATTTGCTCATAGGGAACACGTACCTGAAGTACATCGCTCGCGACGAAGACATCCCGCTGGTGCGTTTCGGATTCCCCATTCTGGATCGCGTCGGCCACAGCTACTTCCCGACGGTTGGGTACCGCGGCGGCATGCGCCTGCTGGAAAAGATCCTGGATGCACTCATGGATCGCCAGGACCGGGACGCGCCTGAGGAGAGTTTTGAACTGGTCATGTAGGGCAACGGGGAACGGAACTTCCGCCAAAGACCCCGATCTGTAGCTGAAGACCGGAGATCGCAACCAGACAAACCAGAGACTCCGACAGGAGCCGAGCAGGAAGGAAACGACGATGAGGAAACCGGATCATCATATTTTAGTGTGCGCCAGTTTTCGAGGTACCGAAGCAAAAGGGAAATGCATCAAGAAGGAATCGCTCCAACTGATTCCCTATCTGCAAGAAGCACTGGTCGACCGTGGCCTCAACGCGATGGTCTCCAGCACAGGCTGCCTCAATCTTTGCGAGGAAGGCCCCGTGATGGTCATCTATCCCCAGGGCTACTGGTATCGTGATGTTATCGGCGAGGACGCGGTGGACGAGATCCTTGACGCGCTGGAAGAGGGCAAGCCTGCCGAGAAGTATCTGCTGGCCTGAGGGAATGCCCAAGAATCACTTGGTCGAAATACGTTGGAAGGACCGTCACTCCAACCCCCTCCCTGTGGGAGGGGTGAGGGCCTTGATCTTCCTCGCTCGACTTCAACCGGCAAGAAGGGCCAAGACCATGACAACGACAGTATTTCACGAGAGACAAGACCAAATACACCGGAAAGGGGAAGAACCCTTTCAGATGGCCTGCGACCGGGACAGCCTCGCCGGAGCGGTGAGTCAGCGGGCCTGTGTGTTCTGCGGGTCCCGCGTGGTGCTCTACCCGATTGCCGACGCACTTCACCTCGTTCACGGACCCATAGGCTGCGCGGCCTATACGTGGGATATACGCGGCGCTCTGTCGTCGGGGCCGGAACTGCATCGCTTGAGTTTCTCCACCGATCTCCAGGAGCGCGACGTGATTTTCGGCGGCGAAGAGAAGCTCTACCAGGCCCTCACTGAATTGATCGACCGGCACGCTCCGAAAGCAGCATTTGTCTATTCCACGTGCATCGTCGGGATCATCGGAGACGATCTCGCGGGGATCTGCAAGAAGGTCGCTCAAGAAAAGGGCATCCCCGTTATCCCTGTGCAGTCGGAAGGCTTCAAGGGAAACAAGCGTGCCGGGTACAACGCGGCATGCAAGGCGATGTTTCAGTTGATGGGCTCGGGAGACACATCGAGCATCTCTCCGCTGAGCGTCAATATCCTTGGCGACTTCAACCTCGCTGGGGAGATCTGGATCATTCGTGAGTATTTCAGCCGCATGGGCTTGCAGGTGGTGGCCAACATCACAGGCGACGGCAGAGTGGCGGACATCCAACGGGCTCATGCCGCGGGCTTGAATGTGGTGCAGTGCTCGGGCTCCACCATGGATCTCGCCAAGATGATGAAAGAAGCGTACGGCACGCCTTTTCTGCGGGTCTCGTATTTCGGCGTCGAGGACATGGCCGAGTCCCTGTACAACGTTGCCCGCTTCTTCGAGTCAATCGATCCCGAGATGATGACCCGTACCAGGGACCTCGTCCGAGAAGAGCTGACCGTGCTCCATCCCCAGCTCGAGGAATTCCGCCGAGCTCTTACCGGAAAGAAGGCGGCGATTTACGTCGGCGGTGCTTTCAAAGCCTTCTCTCTCGTGAAGGCGTTCCGGCTCCTGGGGATCAAGGTAGTCCTCGTGGGATCGCAGACCGGGACCGAAGAAGATTACCGGGAGCTGCATGCGATCACCGACGATGGCACGATCATCGTAGACGATTCCAATCCGCTGGAACTCTCCGCGTTCCTTCAGGAGAAGGACGTGGACATCTTTGTCGGTGGCGTGAAGGAACGGCCCATCGCGTACAAGCTCGGGGTGGGCTTCTGCGATCACAATCACGAGCGCAAGGAAGCGCTGGAAGGCTTTGTCGGGATGCACAACTTCGCCCGGGAAGTCTACTCCACCGTGATGAGCCCGGTCTGGCGGTTTGTCCCCCGGAAAGCCTCGGCCGGCCTAATTAAATGTCTCGACGCTGACCTGGCATCGCCGGACCCTGTCGAAGCCGTCGCTTCGAATGTCTCGATCGGATAGTTTACACCAGCATCCGGAGGCCGAAATGAGAGCAAAACCCCAACCTTACGTATCGACCACGAACGCGTGCAAGCTCTGCAAACCGCTCGGCGCGTGCCTCGCCTTCCGCGGCATGGAAGGCGCGGTTCCCTTTCTTCACGGCTCTCAGGGGTGTGCAACCTATATGAGGCGGTACGTTATCAGCCACTTTCGCGAACCGATGGACATAGCATCATCTTCTCTCGGGGAGAAGCACGCGGTGTACGGCGGTGGGCCGAACCTCAAGTTGGGGCTCAAGAACGTGATGGCCAAGTACCAGCCGGGTCTGATCGGCATCGCCACCACCTGTCTCACGGAAACCATCGGCGACGACGTGCCCATGCTCGTGAAGGAGTTCGTCCGAGACTTCCCAGAAGTGATCCAAGAGCATGGCTCGCCCGCGCTGGTTTCGGTATCGACCCCGAGCTATTCGGGGACTCACATGGAAGGTTTCCATGCAGCAGTCGCAGCCGCGGTGGCTCAGCTGGCCGCTCAGGGGTTGCCTCACGACGGGATCGCTCTGTTTCCGGGATTTGTTTCACCCGCGGACACACGATATCTGAAGGAGATTCTCGCTGATTTTGAACTGCAGGCGACGGTGCTCCCCGACATCTCCCTGACGCTGGACGCGCCCGCTCTCGTCGAATACGAAACGCTCCCATCCGGCGGAACGCCTATTCCCGCGATCAGGGCCCTGGGAGGCTCCAGGGCGGCCATCGAGTTCGGTCGCACCCTGGAGGGCCAATCGAGCGCTGGCAAGGTGCTCCACGATCGGTTCTCGACTCCGCTTCACGCGCTGGGAATGCCCATAGGCCTGCGTGAGACCGACGCCTTTTTTTCCGTGCTTGAAGCGCTCTCCGGGCGCGGGACCCCAGTGAACCATGAGCTGGAACGGGGCCGCCTCATTGACGCGTACGTGGACGGTCACAAGTACCTCTTCGGCGCCAGGGCGGTGGTGTACGGCGAGGAAGATCTCGTCACAGGGCTGACCGCGTTTCTGGCGGAGATCGGGGTGAGGCCGGTGCTCTGTGCTTCCGGCGGCCGCAGCGGCAGACTCGCCGAGGCCATCCGGGACGTGACCCAGGACCTCTTGCCCGAACCTCCCCTCGTCCGTGAGGGGGTCGATTTCTACGACATCGCGGAAGAGGCCGAGGCACTGGAACCGGAAATTCTTATCGGTAACAGCAAAGGGTATCACTTGGCCAGGAAATGGGGAGTTCCGATCATTCGGGTCGGGTTTCCCATCCACGACCGCTTCGGAGGGCACCGGACCCTGCACCTCGGTTACCGCGGGGCCCAGTCCCTGCTCGACCGGATCGTCAACGCCCGTCTCGAAGCGAAACAGGAAGCGTCTCCCGTGGGGTACTCCTACATCTAAAGCAAAGAACCGTTCGCCTGAAGGAACAGAACAGCCTCAAACATGGCGAGCGCTTATATAAGAGGAATCGGAAGATGAGTATCAGGTTGGACATAAGTCGTCATCCATGTTTCAACGCCGCGGCCAAGGGAACATGCGGCCGCGTCCACCTTCCGGTCGTCCCGGAATGCAACATCAGGTGTAATTACTGCAACCGGAAATACGACTGCGTCAACGAGAGCCGGCCGGGTGTTACCAGTTCCGTCCTGACCCCGGAACAGTCGGTCCTCTATCTGGAGCGGGTTCTCGAACGAGCCCCCGCGATTACCGTGGCAGGGATTGCAGGGCCGGGAGATGCGTTCGCGAATCCCACCAAGACGCTCAGTACCCTTCGCTTGGTCCGGGAACGTTTTCCGGAGCTTCTCCTGTGCCTCGCGACCAACGGCCTGAACCTGGCGCCGTACGTCGACGACCTGACGGAGCTGGACGTGTCCCATGTTACCGTGACGGTCAACGCGGTCGATCCGGAGATCGGAGCACGGATATACAGTTGGGTCCGAGACGGCAAAGTGATCTACCGGGGACTCAATGCCGCGGAACTGCTGTTGAGCCGGCAGCTCAAAGCCATCGCAGCGCTCAAAGCCCATGGGAGAGTGGTCAAGATCAACACGATCGTCATCCCGGGCGTGAACGATCGTCACGTCGACGCGGTTTCGCAAAAGATGGCCGAACTCGGCGTGGACATACAGAACTGCATGACCATGTACCCCACTCAGGGGACCCCTTTCGAGAGCGTTCCCGAACCCACGACCGACCAGATGGCCGCGATCCAGAAAGAAGCCGAGCGGTATGTGCCCCAGATGAAGCATTGCACCCGCTGCAGGGCCGATGCGGTCGGCCTACTGGGCGACGATCGCTCCGTGGAATTCCGCGGATGCCTGTCAGAGTGCTCGCGCACCCATGAGATCGAGACGGAAGGCAAGCCGTACGTCGCGGTGGCCACCGTGGAAGGGATCCTGGTCAATCAGCACCTCGGCGAGGCGGACTCGTTACAGATATGGGGTCCCTCCAACGGCGGATTCCAATTCATCGAGGCCCGCAGGACCCCGGAGCGCGGCAGCGGAATACAGCGCTGGCTGAAGCTCGCCCAAGTGCTCGTGGATTGCCGGGCGGTCCTGATCGGCGGTATCGGCGAAACCCCACGGCAAGTGCTGGAAGAGAACCACATCCTCCCCGTCGAGATGAGCGGGTTTATCGAGATGGGCTTGGAAGCGATCTACGGCAACGGCGACATGGAACACCTCAAGGGCCGCAGCGGTGGATGCGGCAAAGGCGGCTGCGCGGGCGAGGGAGGCGGGTGCGGCTGAAGGATGGAAGAACGCCAAATTTCCGATGGCCCAAATGCGGTGAGGTATTCTTGGACCCAGCCGTAGGATGCGGTGACTCACGGGAACCGCATCGGTGGAGGTTATTCTCTCGACAGATGCGGTTCGCTCTGCTCACCGCATCCTACGGCACTGTACCATTGGCCAGAAGGTCAATGACTGTTTTGCTGTTATTCTATGAGGTTACAGACCTATCCCGGCATTCGGCGAGTCAAATGAACAGGAGCACCTGAACGGCATTACGTACAGAATCTTCCCTGTCCGTCACGGCTTCCCGCTTCGGGCTTTGAGGAGTTTCATGATGTCTTTATGTTCGTTCTGTTCAGCTAAGGTTAACGCTGTCTCTCCATCCTTGGCTTTCGAATTGACTCGGGCACCCTTTGCGAGGAGCGTTTTCACCACGTTCGCCCGCCCGCAAGCGGCGGCTTCCATGAGGGCAGTACGGCCATCCTTGCCCTTCGCATTCGCAGGGGCGCCTTTCTTGAGAAGCAGATTCACCACGGCCAGATGTCCTTCGGCGGCGGCATGCGTGAGCGCGCTCTCGAGAGCCTCCGCTTTTGTGTTGCCCCGCCCGCCCTTGGCAAGGAGCAGGTTCACAACGGTACTGCCATACTCGTTACTGGCACTGAGTCGTGCGCCTGCACGAACAAGCGTCTTAGCAGTCTCGAGGTGGCCTCCTGCGACGGCCTCTGCCAAGGCCGTTTCGCCGCTCGGGGCTTTTCCGGCCATGTTCCAATCCTCGGCAAGCAGCAACTGCACCATCTTCGCGTGGCCCCTTCCCGCGGCCAGTATCAGGGCGGTGAAATCGTTCTCGTCAACATCGCTGACCTTGGCGCCTTTGCGCAGCAGCGCTCTCGCCACTTCCCGGTGACCGGCCTCGGCAGCATACATGAGGGCCGTCCGGCCCCTCAACGAGGTCCTCGCATTGACGTCAGCGCCGCTGTTCAGGAGCAGGTTCACAAGGGCCAGGTCACCATTGCCCGCAGCATACATGAGAATGGTGCGGCCATTGTCGTCGCTGGCGTTGACATCGGAGCCCTTCTCCAAGCCTTTTCGGACCTCGTGGACCTCGCCAAGCATGCCCGCGGCGAGGATGGTCATATTAGCCCCGCGCTCTTTGAGCGCTTTGGCTACTATCAGGTGGCCTCTCTTGGCAGCCAACATGAGAGCCGTCCGGCCATGCTTCGCCGTTGCATTAGGATCCGCTCCTTTATCCAAGAGCAGTTGCACCACCTTCAGATGACCATCCGCCGAAGCCGCCATCAGCGCTGTCCAGCCCCCTCTTGCCTTCACATTTACATCAGCACCGCTTTCCAAAAGGCGTGAGACTTCTTCCAGATCACCGTCTCTGCTGGCCTGCACCAAGTCCAGACTTCGGTCGAGCAAGGCCGCAGGGCTCGAATCTGCCGCCAGCAAGAATGCGGGGAAGAAGAGGAGCACTATAACGTTAGCTCTAAGAATACTCGCTACCCTGGTGGACATCAGACACCTCCCCACGGTGTCGGGATGCTGTTGGTATTCGTCCAACTCGGTGCTATTAGACGTGAATTTTGGACAATATTATACCACGCAGCCGATGAGAACACACCGACTTTGCGGTCGTTCATGAGCGATGAAGGCTGTCATCTTCTTGATTTGGTGACAGGGAGTAGTGCAGCAGAGGCGCTAACTTGATGCCCGGTTCCGCGGTGGTCCGTCATTTCGACCAAGGCCGGATTCCAGTTCTTCAATCGGTCGAAACGCGGGACTGGACCCTGATCGCCGTTGGGGTGACGTAGGGGAATCAGCGAACGTATTTGCCAAACGCAGGACTAAACATCAGAGACCGCCTACTGCGGCGGCCTTCTCGGTTTGAGCATCTCTTCCAGGCCGAACTTCTTCACCCGGTATCCCATCTGCCGGAGGGTGATACCGAGTTCCCGCGCGGCCGCGGATTGGTTGCGGTTGTTCCGCTCCAGCGCGTCGATCACATCGCGGCGCTCCCGTTCCTGGAGCGAGTCGAGCAGCCCTGGTTGCGGGGCGTGCGGTTCGCGGTGTACATAGGCGAGGTAAGTCGAGAGATCCCGAACGTCGATGGTGCCGCCCATGAAGATGATGGCCAGCCGCTCCACAAGGTTTTCCATCTCACGCACGTTCCCCGGCCAGGAATACCGTTCGAACGCGTCCAGAGCCGAGTACGTGAACTTGAGCTCGCAGCCGTATTCACGGCAAATCTTCTCCGAAAAGAAATTGATCAGCGGCACGATATCCTCTTGCCGCTCCCGCACTGGAGGCACTCTCACGGGAAACACGTTGAGCCGGTAATAGAGATCCTCGCGAAAGGAACCGTCAGCCACGGCGTTGCCAAGATCTCGGTTGGTCGCGGCGATGATCCTGACGTCAACCTGCCTGGTCTTGGTGCTCCCCAGACGCTCGAACTCCCGTTCCTGCAGGAACCGGAGGAGCTTCGCCTGGAGCGGCATGGAGAGTTCGCCGATCTCGTCGAGGAAGATCGACCCGCCGTCGGCCTCTTCCACCCGCCCGACCTTTGTATCGGTGGCACCGGTGAACGCACCTTTTTCGTACCCGAAGAGTTCCGACTCGAGGAGATTGTCCGGGAGCGCTGCGCAATTGACCTTGATGAAGGAAAAACGGGCGCGGCTGCTCAGCTCGTGGATGATCCTCGCCACGAGGGTCTTGCCGGTACCGGATTCCCCGAGGAGCAATACCGTCGCCTTGGTCGGGGCTACTTTTCTGATCAACTGCTGTGCGTCGGACATTGCAGGGCTCGTGCCCACCGAAAAAAAGTTCCTGCTCTTCTCCGAGAGGTCTGCCTTCAGCGACAGATTGGCTCTGATCAGGTTTTCCTCACGGGTCTGCACCTGTCGGTTCAGGCTGACGAGCTGCGCCACCAGGGCCGCGAGAATGGTGAGAAACCGAATGTCCTCCTCGAAGGAGATGTCTTCGTCAAAGAGGCGGTCCACGCTGAGAACCCCCAGCGGCGTGCCCTGAAGCACGATGGGAACCCCGATAAAGGAGATCTGCCCCTTTTCGATCTTTCTTGAACCGGTCTTGTTGAGGAACAGCGGCTCCTTGGTGATGTCAGGGACCACGAACGGCTCCGCGGTTCGGAAAATCAGTCCCGTCACCCCTTCATCGAGGCGGTAAACGCCCCGCTTCTTCTCTTCCGTTCGCAACCCGTGCGAAGCCCTGATCGCGAGGACGTTCCGTTCACCATTCCTGAGCGTGATGGTGGCTCTCTTCATCGAGAGGTATTCCGAAAGAATCCCGAGTATCATCTCCAGGGTTTGATCGAGGTTCAACGCCTGACCGATAATCTGGCTGATGTCGTAGAGTACTTTCAGTTCCAGTTGATTTACCCTGGAATCCATATTATTCACCTTGACACGGAACAGATTCTTTGCGCACCACGGTATCCCCGGTCATCGACACAGCCCCATTAGCTCTTCATCGGTAAGCACCCTTTTCACGCGGCCACTCAGGGAACGGACCCGCTTTACCAGATGGTTCACCTCATCAGGCTCACGAGTGATTCCCAGGCGACCCAGCCGGTACGACACCGCGCGGCGCCCGGAATGCGTGCCCAGGACGATTTCCCGTGACCGGCCGAGCTTTTCGGGAGGATAGGGTTCATAATCGCCTGGATTCTTGAGGACCGCACCCGCGTGGATTTCGGATTCATGCCAGAAGATCGCGCTCCCGACGATGGGCTTGTCCGGCGGGATCTCCCGGCCGGACGCGCGGGCCACGTACCTGCACAAACCGGGGAGAAGCGAAAAGCGCAGCCCCAGGTCAGCCCCATACAAATGGTTCAGGGCCATGGTCACTTCTTCAAGGGCCGCTGCGCCGGCCCGTTCCCCTATTCCCAGCACTGTGGTGCTCACGAACGCGGCTCCAGCGCGGACACCTGCCAGTGCATTGGCTGTTGCCATGCCGAAATCGTTGTGCGTGTGGATCTCCACGGGAAGATTCACCTGAGCCACCAGCCTGGAGACCCGATCGTGGAGGTTGAAGGGGTCCATGCGACCGACGGTGTCGGAAAAGCGAAGGCGATTGGCCCCTGCGGCCTGTGCAACCGATCCATACGCCACGAGAAAATCGTGATCCGCTCTGGACGCGTCCTCTGCCCCCACACACACGGAGAGCTGATGCTCTTTCGCAAACCTCACGGCATCCTCAAGCCGTTCGAGCACCCACCCGCGCGTCTTCCCCAGCTTGTTCGCGATCTGCCGGTTTGACACGGGGAGCGATATGGCCACCGCGGAGACCCCGCAGCGAAGAGAGGCCTCGATGTCCGAAATCACCGCTCGGTTCCATGTCATGATTCGGGCCGTAAGGCCGAGATTCACGATGCTCTGTACCGCGTGCTGTTCCTCATCGCCCATGGCAGGGATGCCGCACTCGATTTCATGGACACCGATGTCGTCGAGCATTCGCGCGATGGTCAGCTTCTCGTCCAAGCTGAAAGCCACACCCGGCGCCTGTCCTCCGTCGCGCAGAGTGGTATCTACTATATGGATATGATTCATAATTCGTCGCTGCACTCCTCACGCAGGGTTGGTGGGACAGTCCCACCAATGCCACATTCCTTTTCGGACAGTTCCCATCGGTTGAGCGACTGCTTCGGGTAGCTCCGGTCGTTCGATTCCGTGAACATGGCGTGAAGAGATGCGAAGAGCATGCCAACAGGGCGCCGCGACTAATCGTTGTGTAACATCGGCATGTTATTACTATGGCAGCGTGAGAGATGCCAGGCAGGTGTTACCAGGTCGTATGTCAGCGAGGGATTTGTTACCAAAATGTAAGATCTCGGCCTTTGCCCGCCTGTGGCACTATCGCGGCACTGCCATCTTGCGGCTTGACACAAGCCAGTGGTAATGGTAGCTTTTTCCGTTGCGGTAGCGACCGGGATTCCGCGGCATGGCCCTTCGGGTCTTCGGGAAGCCCCCTCGATTTCACCACTGAACGTCCCGCGAGGCTGGGGATGCAGCGTCCTTGCCCGGCAACTCCGCGCGAACCGTTCGAGGGATGAACCCGGAGAAGCGAGCGTCGATCTCACGGCATCCCGTAACGGAACAAAGGAGAGGAACCGTCCCGGATGGCTAGAATCATCTTCGGTGTTATGGGCGATTCCTTTGGACACATATACCAGGCCCTGGCCGTGGTGCATCATATGCCCGGACACGAGTTCCTCTTCGTCGGTGGGGACAGGGCCGCGGTGGTGAAGACCATGGGGTACGACGTCGAAGAAGTCCCCATGCCGGCAACCCATTACCGGGACAACCAGGTGGCGTTCGGCCCCACGTTGCTCAGTGCGCTCAACGTCCTGCGAAACCGCGGCGGCGTTGTCACGCGATTGACGGAGATCGTAAAGGCCTTCGATCCAACGCTCGTGCTCACCTCGTACGAGTATTTCAGCCCGCTCGTGGCTCAGCGACTCGGCATTCCGTGCATCAGCATCGACAACCAGCATTTTCTGACCAAGTGCGTCCATGCCACGCCGAACCGGCACTGGCTCTCCCGACTGACCTTTGCCGCCCCGCTGCGGGTGATGTTCAGCAGCGCCGACCGGTACATGGTGAATGCGTTCTTTCCGCTGACCCCGCGCGATCCCCGAGACACCGAGGTCTTTCCTCCCCTGCTCAATCCGAACATCCGTGACATCCTGCCGACAGAGGGCGAGCACGTTCTGGTGTACCAGACCTCTCCAACATTCGAGCGCCTCTTCGACGTGTTGGTTTCACTTCCCCATCAATTCATCGTCTATGGATTCGGGGAACGTCCGAGCCGCAGGAACCTGGTGTTCAGGGCGCCGTCGAAGGAGCGTTTCCTCGAAGACCTGTCCGGCTGCCGATACGCGATTGCCAATGGCGGGCACAATGTGATCTCCGAGGCGCTCTATTTTGGCAAGCCGGTACTGTCGTTTCCCATTCATCTCGCGTACGAGCAGTTCTTCAACGCATTCATGCTTGCGTCGCTGCGGTACGGGGATTATTGTCTGAATCGGTCACCCGGGCCGGAGGTTTTCGGGCGCTTCGAAGAGCGCCTCGACGAGTTCCGAAGCCGAATAGCCGCCGGGGAGTTCTACGGGAACGAAAGAATGACAGCCCGGCTGGAGGAGATAATCCTTGAGAACGGAAAGATGTGCTGCTGAGCCTTCGCTGACCTCGCCGGCCGGGTGTCGTCGGTTTTCGATTCTCGATTCGACTTCTGCAGGTGATTTCACGTGAGTCTTCCCAAGGTCGCCTATATCCTGTTGTGGTTTCCCAAACCTTCGGAGACGTTTATCTTCAGAGAGGTGGTGAATCTCAAGAAAATGGGGCTCCCTCTGAGGGTGTACACCCATTACGGAGAGCTGAAGAAACTCCTTTCTCCGGAAATGGAAGCCATGTCCAGGGAAGTGGTGCGCCTCGGAACACCATTCCTGAAACGGCTGCCCGGAGATCTGCTGTACTGGCGGAAACGAAACCCTGCGATGGTTTCGTGGCTCTTCGAGAACGTGCCGTTCAGGCGGTGGCGGTCGGTGGAGGTTGCCGGAGAGAATCTCTGGGGTTTCCTGTGCGGTTTCACGCTCGCCCGGTTCTTTGAAGAGGACGGAATCGACCATATTCACGCAAACTGGGCCAACGGACCCGCGACATCCGCATGGGTCGCCTCCAAGCTGACGGGGATTCCATTCAGTTTCATGGGTCGAGCGGTGGACATCTTTCCGCCTGACGGAGCCCTGAGGGAGAAGATCAGGGACAGCCAGTTCGTGCGGGTCAATCCGAAGATCAACATCGACCACCTGGCTGCCTATGCCGACGGCCCAACCGACAAGATCCATCTGACGTACGACGGATACCCCCTGGCAGAATTCCAGGAGGCGCCGGTGCCCATGAAGCCACCCTATCAGATTTTGGCACTCGGCCGGTTTGCGCGCTTCAAGGGCTTCGAGTTCCTCATCAGGGCGGCCCGGATCATGGTCGATCACGGACTCGATTTTCATCTGACCTTTGCCGGAAGCGGCGCGCGCGGGATCATGCTCAAGGGCTTGACCAAAGCTCTGGGCCTCGATCGACGAATTTCCTTTCCCGGATTCATAACTCACGATCGGGTTTCTGAGCTGTTCTGCCAGGCCGACGTGTTCGTGATGCCGAGCATCATCCACTGGACCGGTGAACGTGACGGTATACCCAACGTGTTGGTCGAAGCGCTGATTCACCGCATTCCGGTGGTGGCCACCGATGTGGCCGGGATAGGAGAGGTGATACTCAATGGAGAGACCGGATACCTGGTAAGCCAGCGAGACCCGTGGGCACTGGCCCACGCGATAATCAAGATGACAAAGGACCGAGAGAAAGCCCTGGAAATGGCCGAAAAGGGTCGAGCGCTCGTCCTTGACATGTTCGATCCCGAGAAGTGCCATCGAGGGGTCCTGGAGTTGTACGAGCAGTTCCATTCCTCCGACGGCGGAATGCCTCGGGAGTAAGTGGTCCGCATTCACCGATTGACTGCGAAGGGATATGACATAGAATGATTGACAGGACCTGATACCGCTGCGCTGTAGGAAGCGGAAATCTGACTCCCTCACCTCCACCCTCTTCCAGAGGGAGAGCGGAATCACCGGCAAGATGCCGGCGCCACTAAGAGGCCTCTCTCTACCTGGGAGATGGGGGGCAAACCAGGTGCGGAGAATAGTCCCCTCTGCCGCTGGGGCAGGGACAGGGTGAGGGTCAGCCTGGTTCATGGCTGAAGCGCATTGGTTTCGGATATGCCCTGTTCGGGAGGACGACCTGATAATGCCAACCGCAGAGACTCCTGGAACCGACTCCCGACCTCCGATCAGGCTGGTGCTCCTGCTGCAAGATCTGGAGTTCGGCGGTACCCAGCGTTACGCGATCAATCTGTTGAAGAACCTGGACAGCAGTGTGTTTCGTCCGGAGCTGTGGGTCCTTCGCGGGGGAATGGACATGGTCCCGGCCGCGCGGGAAGCGGGGATAGACCCTTTCTGGCTTTCCCGATCGCCGCGCTTCGTGGGCCCTGCAGCGCTGATTCACTTGGCCTGGAAGCTCCGCCGTGAGACGCCGGACATCCTGTACACCCTGACCGTGGTACCGAACATCTGGGGTAGAATCTTCGGCACGTTCGCCAAGGTGCCCGCCATCGTCTCCAGCTACCGTGATGCCCGCCCCAAGCAGTATGAGAGCTACATGTGGCCGTTGAGCACCCGCATTATCTGCAATGCGGAGGCGATGAAGCAAGAGATCGGCCGGAGGTTCCGCGTGAACCTCGGCCGCGTCGCGGTCGTCCCCAATGCGGTCGATGCGGAACTCTTCTCGCCGGACTACACGATGAAGGCCCCGAACCCGACGGTGGTTTTTGCGGGCCGGCTCGTAGGGCTGAAGGATCCGTTCACCTTGCTGAGGGGTTTCAAGCTCACCCTGGAACGCGTCCCCAACGCGCGACTCGAAATCTACGGCAACGGTCCTCTCCGGAGCAAGCTCGAAAAGGCTATACGGAACCTCTCCCTCGAACGCTCCGTGGCGGTCTTTCCCGGCTCTCTGGATATCCGCTCGACCTTCCGGCGTGCGTGGGCCTTTGCAATCGTCTCCCGTAAGGAAGCCTCGCCCAACGTAATCCTCGAGGCCATGGCGAGTGAACTGCCGGTCGTGGCTACCCGCGTGGGAGGGATCCCTGAATTGGTCCAGGACGGCCGGACAGGATTCCTCATCGAGCCCGGCGATTGCGAAGGACTTGCCAGCGGGTTGACAAGGATTCTTCAGGAAGAATCGCTGCGCCTGTCCATGGGGAAAACGGCAAGGGAGCGAGTTCTGGAATTCCACACCATGGAGCGAATGATCTCAGCGACTCAGCAGGTGCTCATCGAAGTCGCGCAGGGGAACGGTCATGTGGATGTGAGTGGCTGCAAAGGATCTCCCTTTGGTTGCGCCCCTTCTCAATCGCCTGATAGCGGTTCCCGGAAATGAAGTCCGATTGGATGACAGACGGCCTGGGGATTTCGCAGCTCCTGTAACGCGTGTCTCTTCCCTGTTGCTCACGTTCCGGCCGAACCGAAACTCACCGGACTCCGTCACCATTCGAGATTCCCTCACCCGAGTCTGACCGGCGCTGCCACCGGGCGATGAGCTGATCCCGCGTTGGTTCGGTCACGGTCTCGACCAAAGGCTGCATTATGCTGCTGGACGATCTTCTCAGAACAGCCTTCAGACAAGTCTACAGGAACAAGCGGCGCTACAAGGCCGCCATCATCGGCACCGCCGTTGGAATAGCCGGGCTTATCACCGTGGTCACCATGGGGGACTCGGTGGAAAGCACGCTCGGCCGTAACCTCGAGATCCTGGGCAATGCCACCATCGTGAAAGCCGAATGGGACTACTACAATACTCCACGATGGCATCACGGCCATTACTCAGCCGACGACGTGGAATATCTGAAGAGGCTGCCTGATGTCCTCACGGTCGCCGCGGCTGAATGGAAAGGCAAGGTCAGGGTTTCCTTTCAAAAGAAAACCTTCCGGTTCGGCCTGGGAGGTGTTGAAGCGAGTTTCTTCGACACCGTCGCCATGACTGTGGATCAAGGTCGGCGACTCTCCAAGGAAGACGAAGCGCGCAAACGGCATGTCTGCGTTATCGGCCAGACGATTCGGAAGGAGCTGTTCGACGGGAACAACCCCCTGGGACAGCGAATCCTGGTGGATGGGCTCGCATTCGAAGTCGTCGGTGTGCTGGGAGGGGCTGAAGATCCTTCGTACATGGAAACCGTGTTCGTGCCTTTGACCGTCGCACAGGCGCAAATCGAAGGGATGCGGAAACTGCATAACATCTACGTACGGGCCAAGGACTGGGACACCGTCCCCGCATTACATATGAAGGTTCGCCGACAGCTCGCCAACCGTCAACCCGGATACTCACAATCTATGTCCGTCGTATACGACAAGGACCGCATTGCGGCCATTCAGACAATCGTCTTGATCTTCAAATTCTTTCTCCTCGCGGCCATAGGGGTCACCCTGATCCTGGGCGGCCTGGGCATCACGAACGTGATGCTCGCTGTCGTCAACGAGCGGACCACTGAAATCGGGCTCAGAAAAGCCGTCGGTGCAACCGAGGGGATGATCGTATTTCAATTCCTCTTCGAGTCGCTGACCGTCAGCCTCATCGGCGCAGTGGCGGGAATTCTGTGCGGACTCTGGGCGGTGGGAATCCTCCAGAGTCTCTTTGAGACCACCGCTGGTTACGCCACATTCTTTTACAGTGTCTTCGGCTCGGTCTTCATCTCGGTCGTTCTAGGAGTTGCATCGGGCCTCTTACCCGCGGCGAGGGCTGGGCGGCTCACGGCTGTGGAAGCGATGAAGTTCGAATAGGCCCACCGCTCGGGAGTATGCCGCGACTCCCGTCCTCTGCCGTGAAGAATTGACATGCAGGAACTTTTTATGCTTTATGGGGTCTCGTTTTGCTATTGGGAGCATCCCATTTTCAATGGAACAGTTTAGGCTACGAAGGAGTGTATCGGATTGTTGTCTTACAGGAAATGTCTGCTGATTATACCACTGGTGTTTTTCGGAGCTTATCTGATTGCAACGCACGGAATCCCGGACAGCCCTGCTGATGACTTGACGCAGGCTGCCGCATCCGGCGACCTCTCGCAAGTGACCAACCTGCTCGATGAGGGGATCGATGTGGACATCCCCGATCGGGAAGGCAAGACTGCCTTGATTCGCGCGGCAGCCAAAGGCCAAGAGCGAGCCGTGGACTTGCTCTTGCAACGCGGCGCACAGGTGAATGCCCGAAGTCGTTACGGCAAGACTGCTCTCATGGCCGCTTCCGCTCGGGGGCATCTTCACGTTGCGGAATCGCTGTTACACCGGGGCGCTGAGGTGAATGCAAAAGATCGCTACACCCAAACCGCGCTGATATGCGCTTCCCTCAAGGGGCACCGAGATACGGTGCGGCTGTTGCTGGAGAGCGGCGCTGACGTTAATGTGAGGACGAGAAAAGGTTTTACTGCGTTGAGCCTCGCTGCGGATCAGGGGCACCAGGAAGTGGTGGAGCTGATTCTCGAGAATAAGCCGGAACAGAACGTCTGCTCGCAGCAGATCGGCCGTTCGCGGTATTACTAGACCGAGGCCTCCCTCGATGGGACTTCCCCAAGGATAACCGACACGATTACGCACTCAGATGCTGAGGTTGGCCAGCCCTCACCCCGACCCTCCCAAAGGGAGAGGGAGGCGACCAGGACTCGGAATAGTCCCCTCTCCCCCTGGGGGGTAAACTTCGTGCCACGATTCCCATCGGTTGCGTAATTCTGAGACGACCTCATCTTGCCGGTCACTCTTCCAAGGACAGTCCTGTCCATCGGCGCTATTCTCGAAGCCGTATGTTAAATTCCGCATGGGTGCCACTTGCCCAGCAGTGCTCTTGTTCGCTGCAGATGCATTCCCGGTGGATTTCGGCGGCACGCCGTGTTATTTCTTGGCTCCAGCCGCCTTAAGCTCTTCCATGACCTCAGTGTGTTTCTTGAGAGAAGCCCACATGAGAGCGGTCCTGCCCCCCTTTTCTTCGACATTCACGTCAGCCCCTCGCTTTACCAGCATTTTGACGGCCGTGGTACGCCCCTGGTACGAAGCAAGCATCAGCGCTGTAGCCCCCGTGTTATCCTTGGCATTGACGTTGGCTCCCTTGTCCACCAGTAACTCGATCACCGCCGGGTCACCTTGAGGCGCAGCGTACATGAGTGCGGTGAAGCCTTCTTTGTCCTTTGCATCGACATCCGCTCCTTTCTCCAGCAAACCCCTGGCCACCTCAGTCTTCCCCTTCTGTACTGCTCGGATGAGGGGTGTCGCCCCCTTTTGGTCGCTCTTGTTCACGTCAGCCCCACGTTTGAGCAGGAGTGCCACGATCTCCATGTTCCCTTCCAGCGAAGCCCCCATAAGGGCCGTTGATCCGTTGGAGTCCTGTGCGTTGACGTTCGCACCTGCGTCCAGGAGCGCACCTACGACCGAGGTGTATCCGCGGGAGGAGGCGTCCATCAGCGCACTGATCCCTTTCTTGCACTGCACGTTGACATCGGCGCCGTTTGCCAGGAACAGTTTCACCATCTTGTCGTCGCCGTTGCTCGACGCGGCCATAAGCGCTGTTATCCCGTTGTCCGCCCGAACGTTTACATCCGCTCCTTCTTTGATGAGGCGCTCCACGACGGGCAGCTGCCTCTCCACCGCTGCCTTGATGACGGCCACTTCTCTTGCACGCTGGCCCGAGAAATATATGCCCGCGCCCATTGCCAGTGCGGCGAGGGCGAGACCTATGACGAGTTTTTGCACCATGAGGATCTCCATACATGACTGTTGAGGGCTGTACCAAAAAAGTATGCGCCGTGGGAATGCCCGTGGCAACTGTTTTTTGGGGATGAAGTCCGCCTTTCCTCACGACGACAGGTCACTTCGAACCAGCGAGCAAAAGGTAGCCGAAGGATTCGGGAGGGAAGGGCTTAGGCACCCCTTTTGGCAAATACGGAGTCTCCCTTGGGGTCCCTGCGCTTGGCTCTTCAGTGAGGCCGGCAGCCCCGAAGGGCGAACCCCGGTCCAGAACCGGCAGTGTTGCAAAAAGACACAGTCGGCTGCAGATTCTTCTTGCCAAGGAGGGTACTATCGGTTCTACTGTAGTTGAGGAAATTTGTCGGCAAGCATTGTCGGTTCCGCAGGTGTTCGGTCCCGGCCGGAATGAGTTTAGCTCGCATATCGTTTGAATTTCCGGCCACAGAGCGTTTCAATTGTGCCCATCGCCTGACCGGTAGGCTGTCCACGCTCTCGGGAAAGTGAACATGGCCGTCAGCCATCAGTTACGCACTCTTTGGGTCACCAGTCTCACCGTACGGCAAGTAGTCGCAGGGCTTGCGATAATCTCCTGCAGTGTGCTCTTTTCCAGTTCCTCGGCGTGGTGCCGGGAAACCGAGTTCCTGGGGCTCAACCTGGGCATGAGCCTGGAAGAAGTTCGGGAAGTGTTTTTCAAAGCCGCTATCCCGTTATCTGACGAGAGTTCTGATGTGCTGTCCGCTCCTCGGCCTCCTGCGCCGGCGGATGGGGCGAAGCTCATACGGCTGTTTTTTGAAAAGGGGAAATTGAATAAGCTGTCCATCCGCTTCAAACTCCCCCCTCATGAACCGGACGCCACCAACCTCATTGCGTTCTTCGAGAAAAGCAAAGCAAGGATTAACAAAGAGCTAGGGCATCCAGCGTACGATGTGGTCCAAATGAAGGCTACAACGCCTCAGGAGCGCTACGATTGGCTCAAGCGGGGCCTGGCCTACTATCAGACAATCTGGAAGATCGGCAACGAAGCCAAGGTTATTCTCTGGCTCTACGGAGAAGACGCGGAGGTCGTCTTGATGGAGACTTACGAGAGCCTGGACAATCAGTGAGAGCTATTGGGTGCTCACACCGCGCGTGCGGCATGGGCGTGTTCCGTTCACCCTAGTTATGCCACGAGGAGGAGCCACCGTGAAAAGAAGTCGGAATGCGGGAATGAGTGTCTTGCTGTTGGGTATGACTGTCTTGCTTGGCCTCGCCGGCTGCGAGAAGGGCAAACCCTTGTCCGAAATGGGCCCGGCCAAGTACGTGGGTTCAGACAAGTGTGCGGAATGTCACAGCCGGATCGCCGTGACGTACCGGAACACCCTGCATTCCAAGATCATGCAGGACGCCAAGAAGAATCCCAGAGCGATTCAGGGCGATTTTGTGGACCCCAACCCTCTGGTCGATTTCAAGAAAGAAGACGTGATCATGACTCACGGCGTGCAATGGAAGCAGCGCTATGTCGACAAGGACTGGAGAGTCAGGGTCGCGCAGTGGAACTTCGAGGCCGAAACCTGGTCCCCGTACAACCCCGACGGATGGAAGAAAGCTGACTGGCGGCAAAAATGTGGATACTGCCATGTCGTGGGGTTCGATCAGGAAAAGCTGACCTGGCACGAGCTGAGCGTCGGCTGCGAATGCTGTCATGGGCCGGCAGGCAATCATATTGACTCGAAGCTCGAGGATAAGTTCAAGACGATCATCAATCCAGCGACATTGCCCTTCAGGGCCGCGTCAGATGTGTGCGGACAGTGCCACACGCGAGGCAAGAGCCCAGACGGGAAGTGGGACAACCCCGTTGGCTACAAGGTGGGAGATTACCTGGGCCCTCAGCACTTTAAAATAGCGGATAAATCCGATATGGCTGCATGGTGGCCCAGTGGGCACGTTAAGCAGCATCGTCAACAATACCCCGAATGGAAAGGGAGCGCTCACGCGAAGGCCGGCATCGGGTGCAGCACGTGTCACAGCGTGCACGAGGCGAGAACGAAATTCGCCACAACCATGAACCCCAACAACCTGTGTCTCAGTTGCCACGGCAATGTCAGTACCGATCCCATCAGGGGACATGCTCCCATAGCGGGCGCTCCACAGCATTCGGACTGCATCGGTTGCCATATGCCGCCGACCGGGCAAAGCGCGACCAGAGGCGACGAGCGGAGCCATCGGTTCCGGACCATTCCTCCCAGGGTCACGCTGGAATTCGGCCAAGGTGACCCGTCAAAGCAGCCCAACTCCTGTAACCATTGCCACAGCCACAAGCTTCAGAAGCCCAGCGACCTCCAGAAGGCACTGGAAGACGGCAAGAAGCTGTTGCAGAAGGTGAGCGCGACCGCTTCACCTCAGTGAGAGAGGTTCTGAAATGGCTGTAGCAAAGACCTTCGGCCTCATCATTGTTGTCGGAGTTATCGTTTTCATCGGTGCGGTCACCCTGGGCGGTATGGCTGTGTACTCCAAGCAATCGAGTTTTTGCGCGAGCTGTAAGATCATGCAGACCCGGTACGTGGCCTGGGAGCGATCCACCCACGCCCGGTCGGTGCATGCAAAGGCGGATTGCATAAACTGCCATTCTGAGCCCGGCATCGTCGGTGAGTTCAAAGCTCACTTGAATGGCGCCCGCTACGTGCTGGAACGCATGACCGGCGAACACAAGGGAGCGCTCCTCGGAGCGAAAGTCTACACACGGTCCTGCGAAGAATGCCACAAGGTGGGCGATATCTGGAGCAAGAACCCCGGCCACGAAGTGAATCACAAGGCCCATCTGGCCCACAACATTGATTGCGTTCAGTGCCACCGTGACCTCGCCCATGGGACGCTCCTGGGCGAGCCGACGGTCCGACCCATGCAGACCTGTGTCGTCTGCCATCGTCAACAGCAGGCGCAGATGTCCGTTTGCGGGAGGTGTCATCCGCCGGTCATGATCAACAATCTCTTCCTTGCGTCGAAAACCCTGAAGGCACCTCTCTAGAGAGGTCGGAGATAGGCTGGGCATTGGAAGAATCGGCGGAGTGCGCGGTATCGTTCCTCGTGCCTGTGTTCTGGATTGTTCAGTAGAGCCGGCATCTTGCCGGCCGCGTCACCGGCTGTTTCGGTGGGACAGGCATCTTGCTTGTCATTTTCTGAGGGGCAGATGAGACGCCTGTCTTACCATGGTCCCTGAAACGCGCGACCGCATTTGAGGAACGCGGTTCTTGGACCGGCTCTTCCTCCCTCTCCCGTGGGAGTGGAACATCACCGGCAAGATGCCGGCGCCACTGAAAGTCCCTTCCCCGTGGCTGAGGAGCACACGAAGCGCTTTGGCGCTCGTCTTCTGCTTTGAGTCCCCTCTCCCTCTGAGAGAGGGCTAGGGTGAGGGTCGGCCGACATCACTTTCACATGGCGAAATAGCATGACGTCATGGGAGCTGCCATGGATCTCCTCCGGGAATGGCTCCGATGGCTTGGACTGGCCTCAGAAGAGTGGCCGACAAGATGCCGGCCCCACTGAACGGCCCCCTTGCGATACAGGCTCGCGGCACTGCCAGCCCGCGAAATCGCAAACAGACCTGCCACCCGCCAGGCCAAAACCGAGTGTACCGGTCGCGAAATCCTCTCCGGTGTGTCTCGTGAGATGAACCTTGCCTTTTCATGGGCCGCGGCATATCCTTCTGACCAATCAAACCCGACCTTCCAACCGGCTCCAGTGGGGCCGGCATCTTGCCGGTCCTTCTGTAAGCCTGTGAGAGCAGGAAATTGAGACTGTCCGCCAGCCTTCGAGGTTTACCATGCACAGGCCTGGATTCGCTAGCGTTGCATTGGGACTGCTGACCATGGCAGCGATCCTCTTTCTAGCAGCATGTACCGACCACAGCCAAGCGTTGATGGAGGCTGTTCTGGCCAACGACCCCCGAGAGGTTCAGCGCCTGCTGGACCGAGGGGCTGACGCCAATGCAACGCTTAAAGGTGACACCAGTCCCCTTATTTGGGCTGCGAGGGAGGGGCACGCCAATGTGGCGAAAGTTCTCCTCGACATGGGCGCTGATGTGAATGCAAAGAACAGAATCGGCTTCACGGCCCTGAGAGTGGCCGCCATGGAGGGTCATGCTGAAACGGTGAAGGTGCTTTTGGAAAAAGGCGCTGATCTCAATGCAGAGAATCAAGATGGTTGGACACCCGTAATGAGTGCTGCAAAGAACGGCCACCTGGAAACGGCGAGGTTGCTTTTGGACAGAGGTGCCGATGCGAGTGTAAAGAGCCGAAACGGCTACACAGCTCTGATGGCTACGGCAGCGAAGGGCCATCAGCAAACGGTTATGCTGCTTTTGGAGAAGGACACCGACATCAATGCAAAGGACCAGAATGGATGGACAGCGCTGATGTGGGCTACTGTGAGAGGTCGCATGGAGGTGGTCAGACTGCTTGTCGACAAAGGAGCGGATGTCAAGGCGAGAGGGCAGAATGGCGCAACGGCCCTGGGAGCGGCCGCGGTCAAGGGTCACTCGGAGATTGCAGCGCTACTTCTCGAGAATGGTGCTGATGCCAACGCGAAGGACAAAGATGGCTTGACATCCCTGATCTGGGCCGCGCTTCGAGGTCACCTGGAGGTCGTGAGGGTCCTACTCGACAAAGGTGCCAATGTCAACGCAGCAGGTGAGAATAGCGAGACCGCCTTGATGGCTGCTGCTCAGGAATGCCACATCGGAGAGGCGAGACTGCTCTTGGACAAAGGCGCGAATGTTAATGCAAAGGACAAGAAGAATGGATGGACCGCGCTGACGTGCGCCGCCTGTGAAGGATGCCGGGATGTTGTGAAATTGCTGAAAGATAGAGGAGCCCATCTGACCTTGATGGATGCAGCGTGTCTCGGAGACGTGGGAGAAGTAGAGCGTTTCATGAGAGAGGGATCCAGCGTCAATGCAGCGGTTCCTAATGGGCAGACTCCATTGATGGGTGCTGCCTGGAGAGGTCACGTGGAGGTGATGAAAATCCTGCTCGACAAGGGCGCTGATATCAACGCGCGGAACAAGGATGGCGAGACCGCCCTGACGGAGGCTGCCGATGCGGGTCACACGGAAGCAGTAAACCTGCTTCTCGAGAAGGGCTCAGATCCGAATGCGAGGACGGGTAAGGGCATGACCGCTCTGAAGTTTGCGCAAGAGAACGGCCGCAAGGAGATCGTGGAACTCCTCAAAGCCCGCGGTGCGAAGGAATAGAACCGATCCGGCCCCGTGGCCCTCACCCCAACTCTCCCGGAAGGAGAGGGAGCTTTGCGCAGCCGCTTCCGACACCTTCCGGTGAGAATTTCAGGGGAATGAAAAAAAGACCTTGACCTGTCTCCGGGCACCGGGTATCATAATTGGTAACGAGGTCTAATCCATGATTCATAGCCAGGCACAAAGCGGGCTTCATTCGATTTCTTGGCAGTATTACTATTATTATTGGCAGCCAAGAGGAGGATGACGCGCGCTCCTGCGACCTGGTCGGAAAAACATAAAACACGAAAATGCGGAGCAAGCGCTCCGCATTTTTTTTTTGGAGGTGCACGATGGTAGTAGTCATGAAGAAAGTCGCAACGGAAAGTGACATATCGAGGGTCCTGGGCAAGATCGAGAACCTCGGGCTCACTTCCCATCTCTCCAGAGGCAAGATCCGGACGATTATCGGGGTCGTGGGCGACAACCAGGGCGTTGAGCCGAGCACGTTCGAATCCTGCCCCGGTGTCGAACGAGTGGTCCCGCTGCTCGGCCCGTTCAAGCTGGCCAGCCGCGACTTCAAGAGCGAGGACACGGTCTTCTCCATCGACGGGGCTCAAATAGGTGGGAAGAAAGTGCTCGTCATGGCCGGCCCCTGCGCGGTGGAGAGCAAGGACCAGATCGTCGAGACCGCTCTGGCCGTGAAGAAAGCCGGCGCAACAGCACTGCGCGGCGGTGCGTTCAAGCCCCGGACCTCTCCGTACAGCTTTCAGGGATTGGGCGAGGAAGGCCTGAAGCTCCTGGCCCTCGCGCGGGATGTGGCGGGCATTCCCATCGTCACCGAGGTCGTCACGCCCGAACAGGTCCCGCTGGTTGCGCAATATGCAGACATCCTCCAGGTGGGCGCGAGGAACGTGCAGAACTTCGCATTGCTCCACGCGGTGGGAGAGTCTCACAAACCGGTGCTGCTCAAGAGAGGCCTCATGAGCACCATCGAAGAGTTCCTCCACGCGGCGGAATACGTCCTGAGCCACAACAACCCCCGCGTCATGCTGTGCGAACGCGGAATCAGGACCTTCGAGACGTACACGCGCAATACGCTGGACATCAACGCGATCCCGGTGCTGAAATCGCTGAGCCACCTCCCGGTGGTGGTCGATCCAAGCCACGCAACCGGCAAACGTGAATACGTCACCGCGGTCAGCCGCGCTGCTATTGCCGCGGGCGCGGACGCATTGCTCGTCGAGGTGCACCCCGATCCGGAAAACGCAGTCTCCGACGGAGCACAGAGCATCCCTGTGCAAGACTTCCAGGCCTATATGGACGATATGCGCCGCGTCGCCGAAGCCATGGGCCGCGAAATCTGATCCGCCTGCGTCTTCGGACAGAATTATCGGGAGGAACCTTTTTTCAACAAGGTTCTCCCCAGATGATTTCTGCCAAGGCGGATACGGGTTACAGCAGATTGCGGAGGTATTCGGCCGCGGCCCGGTCCCAGGAAAAGGTGCGTTGGATGTGGGCTATTCCGTCCACGAGCATGCGGAAATAGAGATCGGGGTCGTTCCGAGAGAGCTGAACGCCGTCTGCAAGGCTGAAGCGGAGTTCCTCGGCCATGGAACGAAAGAGCGGATAGTTCCTTCGTGCCTCGAGCCTGTCGGGGAAACCGCCGCTCCTGTCGTACTCCGTCCGGTTGATTGCGGACCAATCGGACCAGGCAGATACCATGCCGTCCTTTTCCCGGAAGAGGAGCCCTGTGGGGGCAGCGGACACGGAGTGCCAGGCGCGCGCCCTCGACTGAACCGCCCGGCTGCACGACGATACGGCCCGCAGGGGGACGATTTGTTCGAGGATACCGCCGGTCGCGCGGCCGATTCCCACCGTGCCGTTCAAATAGAATTCGTTGGCCATGCCGAATGGTTCGTACAACGATGGCATGATCCCGAATTCTGCCCCCTGCAGAGCTGAAAAAAAGCCTTCACGCCACAGGAAAGGGAGCGCCAATACCTGTTCGGGAAATCTCTCCGTTAGGTTCTTCAGGAACGACAGGCCTGCCAACCCCTCGTCGCCGGGGATCGGGAAGAACAGGAATCGCGCATCCCCTCCCCTGTCCAGAAACTCCGTGGCTGCCAGGACCGCGACGTCGTAACCTTTCTGGCGCGCGTCGTCGCGTCCGGCCATCACAAACCATACGGAATCGTCGCTCCTGAGCCGAGGAACCTTCCCCCATACGGGGGTTTGTTCGGACGACTCCAGGCGGGAGAGAGCTTGAAGGGCCTCGGTCTTCTTCTTTCGTTTCCACGCCCGAAGCTGGGTGAACGTGCCCCGCATCGCTTTCGCCACGATCGAAGTGTCAAGGGCGAGCTCCACAAAGGGGCCGTTGTCCACGCCGCAGAGTCTCGGTTCCAGCATTGCCCGCAGATGTGGGGCAATCACGGAGGCCTGGAAGAGGTCCTGGGTGAGATCCAGAGCGAACTGATCGGATACGGTGAAAACCGGCCACTGAACCACCGCAAGCCCTCTCTCCAGAACTGACGCCTCTCTCCGGCCCGCAGGTCCGGGGCACGTGGCGGGGTCGATCCCGAAGATCCGGAGCGTGTCGTCGCTCACTGCTCCGCTGTCATAGCTGTTGTGCAGGGTAAGGAACAGCCGGTGCCCACCACCGCCTCCTGCCAGAGCCAGCGCAGCCGTAGCCGCCTCCCAGTCTTGCATCGCGAGAATCCAGGTGGAATCCTGGTCGATCACCTCGATGGCCCGAGCCACACTCGCGCCGAAAAACAGGGCGTCTCGCGCCAGATTGGCGCCGATATCCCCCGAGGTAATCCCCACGTCATAGGGATGACGCTCTCCGCCGAAGAACTGGCGATCCTCCGCGTCGAGGAAGTACCAACCGATCGCACTCACATACCGTCGAACGGTTACCTTGACGGTGCGATCGTAGAATGGCACCTCGGTTTCTCCCACGTGCTCGGTTTCGAGAGAGGCTGTCTTTGCAATCTTGTGGTGGTACGGAGTGATTACGATCGTCTCCACCCCGGAAGCCGTCTGAGTCCGGCTTGGAAGCTGCCCCATCACCGCGGCTATCCCTCCGCAAGGGGCAAACGGGGTTTCGTACGTGACAAAAGCTATTTTCCGACTCAACGGCTCCTCCCTGGCAGCGGACGCGTCGCGAGAGTCATCGAATTTGCTGTTTGAGGAGGGCTCGGGCCACCTGCTTACCTCCAACTGCCAATCCTGAGGCGAGCTGTTCGGAGAATAGAGCGGGGCGGTAACCCTCTGCAATAGAAGCGATTTTCCTCAGAATGAAGGATACGTCACGGCCATCGCCGCTGTCAATCACCTTCTTGGATCGCGCTGTCGCGAGCTTTGGTGCTTCGCTGTCGTTCCCAGCAACAGGAGGTAGCGTGGAGCTGAGGACGAAAAGACGGTCGATCGCAGTTTTTGCTGAACCTGCAAGGACCTCAAGTGTCTTAGTGTTCAAGGACGGGGCACAACGAACACTGTCAAGCGACAATTGTCCCGCCGGATTTCAAGCTCGTCAAGAGACGTCTCCAGTTCAATTGACAAGCTTACCGCCCCGTCCTTTCGGATATACCCTTCGCACGCATTTCGTCCGACCTCCCTTTTCAGGCGAGAAAGTCTCAATCCATACGGCGAACATAGGACAATGAATTTATACAAAAGGGCTCGGAGCTATCCGCTTGACGGAGGTCATGCGGTGCGGTATCCCTGCGTCTGCCGTTCGGTCGACACGGTTGAACGGTCCGCGGTTCCGACGCTTCCACAGTTGCAAGGTCTCTGGCGACGTTATGATTTCTCCCACGAAAAGCAGACAGGTTCGTGAATTCGGCGACTTTCAGACTCCGCCTGCCCTGACGGCTCAAGTCTGTGCTCTCCTGCGTGGGAGCGGCCTCCAGCCTGCTTCCGTCATCGAGCCGACCTGCGGCACGGGTAATTTCCTGCGAGCTGCGCTGGATTGCTTCCCGACGATCCGCGAGGCGCTCGGGGTGGAGATCGATCCCCGTTACGTGGAGATGAGCCGTGGCGGCCTGAACGAGACCGACTCCCACCGGCAAGCGGCCATCCGGCAGGCCAACTTTTTCGAGATAGACTGGCCTGCCTTGATGCGGGATTTCCCCGAACCGCTCCTCATCGTCGGCAATCCTCCGTGGGTGACCAATGCGGATCTGGGGAGCCTCGGGAGCGACAATTTGCCGGCCAAGACCAATTCACGCAAACTGCGCGGGATCGACGGGATAACGGGCAAGAGCAATTTCGACATATCGGAGTGGATGATCCTGCGACTCCTTGAAGCCATGGACGGTCGCGGAGGAACATTGGCCATGCTCTGCAAGACCGCGGTGGCGCGCAAGGTGCTGCTCCAAGCTTGGCGCAACAACGTCAGTGTCGCAGATTCACAGGTTTACCTCATAGATGCTGCGAAGTCCTTCGGTATATCGGCAAGCGCCTGCCTGCTTGTCTGCCGTCTCTCGCGTCGATCCCGCCGTCAAGAGGCGCTCGTGTACGAAGCTCTGGGATTACACACCCATCAGACTGCATGGGGACTGCGCGGTGGCACTATCATCGCGGACCTCGCGGCGTACGAACGCTGGAAACAGCTCCAGGCGCAGGAGACGGCCAAGGGTGTTGCCAACAATAACGTTCGCGTGGATGGCAGCTCGTCCCGGGAGGCGATCGACGGATTCGCCAACGGCTGTAGGTGGAGGTCCGGCATCAAGCACGACTGTGCGAAGGTCATGGAACTCCGCCAGGAAGGGCGAAAATGGCGCAACGGACTCGGCGAGTTGGTCGCGCTGGAGGAAGATTACCTTTACCCAATGTTAAAGGGATCGGAACTGGCAAGAGGTGGAACGGACAGGCCCGTACGGTGGATGCTCGTCACCCAGCGCTTTATCGGCGAGGACACGAGCCTGATACGGCAGAACGCCCCGAAGACATGGAACTATCTGCTTGCACACGGCGAACTGCTCGACCGCCGTGCGAGTTCTGTCTACCGCAAGCGTCCTCGCTTTTCCCTCTTTGGAGTCGGCGAGTATTCCTTTTCGCCCTGGAAGGTCGCAATCCCGGGATTGTACAAGCAGTTGCGTTTCTCCCCGGTCGGCAGCCACGCGGGCATTCCGGTGGTCCTGGACGATACCTCGTACTTTCTGCCTTGCGAAAGCCGGGAGCAGGCGAGTTACTGGGCAGCCCTGCTCAACTCGGAAACAGCCCGCTGCTTCTTTTCGGCATTCGTTTTCTGGGATGCCAAGAGGCCTATTACCGTGGATCTGCTCCGGAGGATCGATCTCGCGGCTCTGGCCAACGAGCTGGTTTCGCGATGATGTTACAATTCCGCTTCGGGCCATACCCTCTCTGATCCATTGCCGATCTACTTGACTCCGCGGCGTCTTTCGTGCACGGTTATCGGGGGCTTTCGGCACCGGACTTAGACGCCGGAAACCCTTGAGTATGGAATGGGGGAATCGGAATATGGCTCGGGTTCTTGTGATAGACGACGAAGACCTCATACGTGAGATGCTGAGAAAAATCTTGGAAATTGACGGCCACCAGGTGATCGAAGACGCAAACGGGAAGATCGGAGCGAGCTTGTTCCGGGAGAATCCCACCGATCTGGTAGTCACGGACATCCTCATGCCTGAAGGAGACGGCGCACTCACCATCAGACAGCTCAAGCGCGACTATCCCGACATCAAGATTATAGCGATCTCAGGCGGCGGCTCCATTGCCGATCCCGACACTTGCCTCAGTGTGGCCAGGCGATACGGGGCGCTTCGTGTGTTTGCCAAGCCCTTCAGCAAGCAGGAACTGCTGGACGCGGTCAGAGAGCTTATTGGATGATCGCACATCAGCATCGACACCTCGTGCTTGCGCGATGAAACGTCGCGATCGCGCCGGACGGGAGATTTGAGGCAATCGGACTTTGAGGAGGTTTGCATGTCCGACCCAACAGGCCTTGCAGAATCCATCCTTGACGACCTTCGGGCAGGGCTGGAGGATTCAGAGATCGTCGTGAAGTACCAGTTGAGTTCCGAAGGCCTCCAGGACCTCTTTGACGACCTGGTAACCGCGGGATTGTTGCATCGCGTCGGCGAGCGGTACGTGCTGCCTGCGGTACGAAGAATCGACGCGCAGGACTTCGTGACCGACGTTCGCGGGGGGATGACCGGCTATCAATTGATGGAGAAATACGAGCTATCTTCCAAGGGGTTCCAGAGCACGCTGCGGAATCTCGTGGCTACCGCGGCACTCGACCTCAAAGGGATGCCGGAGGAATTGAGCCTGAGACACGATGCAGAGCTTCCCGAGAATATAAGGGGGATCGAGCGATACCACCTCGACTTTGACCTGCCCATCCTCGAGACGAACAGGCCGGAGAACACCGGCAAGGTCCGCGACATTTCGCAAAACGGCCTCGGCGTCGTTGACCTGCTAGCGACGGCCGGAGAGATGAAACACCTGCGAATCTTCCACGAGAAGTTCGTGTTGATTAAACCCTTTGAGTTCGAAGCCGAGTGTCGGTGGTCAAGGAACGCTTCCGGTTCCGCTCCATTCGCTGCTGGGTTCAAGATTACCGGCATCTCCGATGGCGACTCTCAGGAAATGCGGAAACTGATTCGCCTGGTAACCATTTACGGTTGACCCCAGCCTGCGCCTCGTGAAAACAAGGGTGTAAGGAATCGATCTTCAACTCCCTCTGGTAGATACAACTGGGATAGATCTGTTGGTGAGGAACGTCACATGAACAACGAGCGGGCCAACAAACATCCGTTCAGCACGGTGGGCGATGAGGTGGATATTTCGACCTTGCGCCTCGAGGATCTGTACAAGAGACCGGTTTCCGATGCGGTCTCTCCCGCAGAGGGCATTTTGATCATGACCAGTAAGATCATCGAGATGACCAGGATGCTGTCGAAATGCCTCTCCGACGCGAGGGAACCGGAAATGGAGGTATGTCGGGCCCTGGCTGCGGAGATACATCGGCACGAGAAGGTGTTGACCCCGCGACTCGTTTCCGCGGGGTTTGCGGCCGAGACGCTGAGGAATGTCATCAGGTTTCCTTCTCGTTTGGAGCGAATCGGCGATATGCTGGAGAGCGTCTTGAACTGTTGCAGCATCAAGGCGCGGGACAGTGTAAGGTTCGACCAGAGGGCTTACAGCGAGCTGGACGAAGTGTTCGAGAAGCTTCTCGGCATACTCTACACCACGAGGGACGCCCTTGTGACGCCGGACGCAGCCATTCTGACACACATTGCGGCTCGGACACGTGAACTTGACGGAACCCTCCATGACTTCCGGTCGGCTCATTGGGAACGACTGGCTGCGGGGATTTGCCCTCCCGAATCCTCTTCTCTTTATCTCGATATTTTCGATTCCATCAGATCGGTCAACGAGTACCTGGAAAAAATGTCGTTGACACTTCTTGGCATGGTGACAGGATCCGCAGATCCCGCCGGCACAGGAACAGGAAACGCTTCGGAACCACGGGTTTGACAGGGAAGCGAGCTCACGCGATCATCCGATCGTAGATCCCACAGGTGAGCGAGAAGTTGCCAGGAATAATGACCGCTCGCTCGGCCGGCGGCCTGGTTAAGCATCGACAAATTCGACTCCCACCGCATGCGGATCGCACCCCCCATGAGCGAGCACGTTCGAGACAAGAGGCGCTCCTCGGGAGATACGGACTCCAGAATGAAAGCCCTGCGGCAACAGGTAGAATCCCTTCTAGGCCGGATAGAGGAACTCCAGTCAGCAAACGTACAGTTGCGGCAAGCAAACCTGGAACTGACGGATTCCAGAGACAAGTACCTCGATCTCTACGACTTTGCCCCCATCGGCTATTTCCTGCTCGAACCGGACGGGATCATCCTCGACGTGAATCTTGCCGGAACGAACCTTCTCGCCATGCCCAAGTGGTCGTTGATCCGTAAGCCTTTTGCGCTGTTTGTTCTCGAGGAGGACCGGGAGATTTTTGAGGCCCATTTTCGGCTGGCTTTCGAGACCCTTGCGGTTCAGGAATGCGAAATTCGACTGGTACGTGCAATCGCCGGTACGTTTCACGCCCACGTCGAAAGTCGTGCCGTCCAATATGAGAACGGTGCCAAGAAACTCTGCCGCATCGTCGTATCCGATGCCTCCAAATTGCAGCGCGCGGCCGAGACCATCGTCGAGAACGAGAAGAGGTTCAGACAGGTCTACGACAACGCACCGGTCATGATGCATTCCATCGATCGACACGGCATCCTGCGCAACGTCAACAAGAAATGGCTTACCGAAATGGGGTACGAGCGAAGCGAGGTCATCGGCAAGAGTGTCGAACTCGTCATGACCCCCGATGCGAGGGTCGCACTGGCCCGGAACCTCTACCAATTCTGGGACAGCGGAAGGATATCGGATCTCGAGTACCAGTACATCAAGAAGGACGGATCGATCATCGACGTCCTTCTTGACTCGGTAGCGGTGTACGACGCGGTCTGGGGTCAAGTGAGCCTGTCGGTGATGCGCAACGTCACCTACCGGAAACAGGCCGAAGAGTCACTTCGGCAGAGCGAAGCCCGCTACCGGGCACTGTTCGAGAACATCAGCAACGGCGTCGCCATCTATAGAGCCGTCAATGAGGCGGAAGATTTCGTCCTCCTCGATTTCAACCGCGCGGCCGAGAGAATAGACCACATCAGTCGAGAGGATCTCCTGGGGAAGAGTGTCATCAAGGCATTTCCCGGCATCAAGGACTTCGGTCTGTTCGAGGTGCTCCAGCGCGTGTGGCGCACCGGACAACCGGAACATTTTCCAACTAAACTCTACAAGGAAGGACGCTTGGGCGGCTGGCGCGAGAACTTCGTATACAAACTGCCGACCCAGGAGATTGTTACCGTGTACAGTGACGAAACCGACCGCAAACTCGCGGAAGAGGCCTTGCGTCAAAGCGAAGAGCGCTACCGCAGCATCGGCGAGCTTATCCCGTACGGTGCATGGGTTGCAGGTAGTGACCCCGGTGCCACCTATGTGAGCCAGAGCTTCCTCGATATGGTCGGTCTGACGTTGGAGGAGTACAAGACCTTTGGCTGGATAGACCGGTTACCGTCCGAAGACGCACACAAGACCATGTCCCTTTGGAAGCATTGTGCCCAAACCGGCGATATGTGGGACGTGGAGTACCGCATTCGTGACCGGCACGGCAGGTACCGATGGATCTTGAGCCGTGGCATACCGATTCGTAACGACAGGGGAGACATCGTCTCGTGGGTCGGGATCAACCTGGACATCAGTGACCGGAAACGATCGGAGCACGAACTGAGGACGAGCGAAGAGCGTTTTCGCGCCATCTTCGAAGGAGCTCGCGACTGCATTTATATTCAGGACCGCTCTCTGCGGTACACCCATGTCAATCCCGCCATGGAAAAACTCTTCGGGCTCCCTGCCTCCCAGATCATAGGGCGCAGCCCGGAAGATCTCTATGGTGAAGAGGCCGGTAGACGTGTCCGTGAAGTGGATCTGCGAGTCCTGGCTGGCGAATCGGTCGAAGAGGAACATACCCGGCCGATCAACGGCGTTGAAATCACCTTCCATGACATCAGAGTACCGCTCCGAAACAGCGAAGGGGTGATCATAGGAACATGCGGTTTCGCCCGCAACATCACTGAACGAAAGAAGGCCGAACCTCACCGGATCGCCTTCCGTGAATGCGCCTCGGAGGCGATGCACGCTACCCTCGCCCAGGCGCGCTATGCCGCGGCCAAGGACAGCATCGTCCTCTTACAGGGGGAAAGCGGTAGTGGCAAAGACTATCTCGCTCGGTGGATACACGACCGGTCTAGACGGGCGGACGGTCCTTTCTTTGCGGTCAATTGTGCCGCAATTCCCCATGACTTGGCCGAGTCCGAGCTGTTCGGTCATGAACGAGGAGCCTTCACCGGAGCGCTCGGGCGAAAGAGAGGCCTTCTGGAACTTGCCGAAGGCGGAACGCTGCTGCTCAACGAAATCGGCGAACTCTCCCTCGCCCTGCAATCAAAGCTGCTGGCATTCCTCGATACACGGTCGTTTCTCAGGGTTGGGGGTGAGAAGCAGATTCGAGTGAACGCGCGCCTCATTGCAGCGACCCATAGGGATCTCGAAGGCGAAGTAGGCAAGGGGCGTTTTCTGGAAGCGCTCTTCTATCGCCTGAACGTCTTTTCCATTTCAGTACCACCCCTGCGCGAACGACGGGAAGACATCCCGCTTCTCGTCGAAGAGATCTTGTCCCAGCTCTCCTCTGAGATGCAACTCTCCTACATCCCCAAGCCGGACCAAGAATCTTTGGACGCGCTCCTGAGCTACCACTGGCCTGGGAACGTGCGGGAATTGCGCAACGTCCTCGAGCGATCCCTGATGCTCTCTGGGGGCGGACGCCTGAACGTGGTCCTCCCTCTCGCACCCGGGATCAGGGAAAGCTGGTCGCACAGGGTGTTGTTTCCAGATGAGCGCAGCCTTCACGACGTAACCGACGAAGTGATTCGGTCGCTTTGTGAAGAGGCGCTGCGCCGGTCAAACGGGGTCCGAAACGGTGCTGC
Organism: Desulfomonile tiedjei; assembly: GCA_016218715.1. GTDB lineage: Bacteria > Desulfobacterota > Desulfomonilia > Desulfomonilales > Desulfomonilaceae > JACRDG01. The sequence continues at coordinate 134,708 of JACRDG010000112.1, forward strand.
GCGGATGTTGCGAATATCGCGCGATTCCCTGTACCGCTACATGAAACGGTTTGGTCTTGAGCGCGAAGATGAGTCATGAGGGGTGAGACATGCGCGCTTTTCGGATACCCCCGTTCATCGTAAGTACCTGACAATACTACTATCGGTCTGGCGACTGCACGTTTCTCAGTCACCCGACCCCCATTCCGCCTGAGACGGTGTCCCCGTTCTAAACCGGCCCTGGATGGTTAACCCGCGAGTATTGCAGCGCTATCTCGGGAGCCGACGATTCAAGAAGCCATGGCATACATTTTGCTTCGCATATTTCGGCGGGTTATATAAATTCGCGCTTAAACGACAGCCTTTGTTGCCACCGCTTCCAGCGAGTTTTCGGAGTGAAATTCGTCACGCCAGCGGCGTGAGGTTCGGGGGGAGGAGAACCGCAGGAAGAGGAATCGAGAACTGGAGTTGGAACTATTATCTGAAGGCGCAGTCTTACATTGAGGAGGTAGTCTGGTTCACCACGCTCACGATTTTTCCACAAACACTGACCGGCGATGGGGTCCGAGTAAGAGGGTTCGTTGTGTGCATTGTTGCCATGGCTGGTTCATTGATGAAAGGAGTGAGTGATGCGAGCGGAGAAGCAGATAGACGACCTGATCGAGGCCGGCTGGCACGTTCTTCTGAGCGATTTTGATTCCACGGCGTTTCAGAACTGGAGGAAACAGGCGTTTGATTGCCTCAATGCTCTGTGCGGTCCTGATCATACGTACACGCAATACTTCAAGCATTATGTCCAGGAGCAGCGCGAAGCAAACCTCTTGACGGGAAAAGGGATCCTGATTGCGGCCAAGGAGTCTATGAGAGGAAGCCCGACTCCGCAGGAATCCATTATCTTGGACAGCTAGATTCCGTACAGAATTCGAACCGCAAACAGGGTGACTTTGGGCAGAGCGCGGGATGAGCCCCCGTGGGCGCGCGGTCGTGTGGCTCGCGTGAGGAGTTGTCATGCGAATCGCGGTCACAGCAACAGGTACCAAGCTCGATTCCGAAGTGGACCCGCGGTTCGCCCGTGCCTGCTACATCCTCATTTTTGATTCAGAAGGAATGCTCGTCGAAGCGGTGGACAACCGGAGGAACGTGGCCACGGTTCACTCTCCGAGCGCCTATGTGTGCAAGCTTCTCGTGGAAAAGAAAGTCGATCTGCTCCTCACCGGGACGTGCGGAACCGCTGCTTTGAAGAGCCTGAGCACCGCGGGGATCAGAGTTGCGTTCGAAACGTGGGGCACGACGGTTCGCGGCGCGCTCGAACAGCTCAGGGTCGATGCGAAGCCGTCGGAGAGCCCCGCTGCCGTATCGCACTTCACCTCTCGCCCCGGCTGAGCATTCCCGGGATCCGGAATGCCGACAGACTATCCTTTGTCCTCGAGATCAAAATCCGGATAGAGCTTCTTGGCACATTCAGGGCATATTCCGTGGCTGAAATCCGCCTCCGAGTGGTCGCTAATGTATGCCTCAATTTGTCGCCAGTATCCCCGATCGTCACGTATCCGTTTGCAGGACGCACAAATCGGCAGGAGACCGCTGAGCCGCTTCACTTCCGCCAGCGCGCGCTGAAGCTCCTGAATGAGTCGTTCTCTTTCTTCCTCCGCACGCTTGCGCTCTGCTATTTCGAGCGTGAGGCGGTCATTGACCGCTCTCAGCTCCTTGTTGGCGTTCTCGAACTCACATTTGTTCATCACAGCCGTTTCGAACGATGACAGGAGCAGATCCACAATTTGCATTCGTTCGGGGGTGAGGAAATGCTTTCGCCCCGCGAAGAAGATTTCCATGACCAGTCCGGCCGCTGACTGCTTTCTGAGGTCGGTATTGATGAGCAAGTACTGGATCCGCGACAGCAGTTCTTTTTCTTGATACGGTTTGGTTATGAAATTGTCTGCGCCGCATTGAAGCCCGCGCAGAATGTCGACGGGGTCGGTGAGCGCGGTAACGAGGATGACGGGTACCCCTCGGAGCCGTTCGTCGTTCTTGATCAGGCGACAGAGTTCGTACCCGTCGAAACCCGGCATCATGATGTCGCTGACGACGAGGGTGGGAGTGTGTCCTTCGAGGTAGTCCATGGCCTGCCGGCCGTCATGGGCGATGGAAACATGGTACCCGGCCAGTTCGAGAGTTCTTTGCAGGCAGAGGGCCTGGGTCGGACTGTCCTCCACGACGAGAACTTCGACCTGGGAACTATCGATAGATGGGGGGTACCCCGCGCCGAGTGCCATATCCACGCCTCGTTCCTTTTCTGGGCAGCACCGGTCCGGCAGATTCGCCTCAGCCGTTGGCCGTGCGACAACCGCACTCCACCTGCCCGCGACCGGCCCGTAACGTACATGGGGCCTTTGTCACGCTCGCGGAATTTTCATGTGCCGAGGATTCCCGCAGTACGCATCCTGCGCGGTACGGTATCGTTTCAGCCAATGACAATCAATATAATTCTTTTACCATATACAGCACGGATTGTCACCGGCACTCATGCATTCTTAACAAATCAGCGGCGCATGGTCCTGCCTCTCGCCGGGGTTTCATCCAATGCGGAGCGGGAATCGCACTCGCCCGATGCGGCGGCATTGCCGCGAGCGATTCTCTTGTCAGATCGTGGGCGACCCTGCGAATAGAACAGGTGGACGAACCCTCGCGCATACCCGGCCGGCTCTTGTTGAACACCCTGATTGCCGAGACCCTGGTGCGGGAAAGGGCCTGCGGGTGTATACTGAACAGCCGCAGGAACATGAACTTCAAGGATGCGGTACGGAGCAGGTGGGGAGCCACCGGGAACAGCGAGTTGGCAGGCAGTGTCAGTACAGGTAGTGGGCCCCACAGGAAGGAGCGATGCTATGAATAGGCAGACCTCAAGGCTGCGGTTCAGGAGACTCATGGTTGTTATTGTCGCGTTCGGGCTTGTCTCCTGGTCATGGCCCGATCAATCATATTCTCAAGGTTCTTCTGCTGGTGGCGCCGTTGTGGAAGCCGTGGAGGGTCAGGCCGCGATTACCCGGGATGATGGCCAAGACGAGAAGAACCTCGGACGAGGAAGCTCGGTCAACCCTTGGGAATTGGTTACGACCAGAGAAAAAAGCAAACTGCTCCTCGGCCTGGAGAGAGGTCCGCTCGTATCCATGGGCGAGTTCTCCAGCGTGACGATCGCTCCCGAACAGGACGCTACCCGCGGCGGTGAAATCCCCTCCATTCAGGTTGTAGAAGGTGTCGTGCGCGCCACCAGGAGGACCGACACCGGCGCTCAGCCCCATCCATTTTCTATTGCGACCCCTGTCGTTTCCATCCGGCCCGAATCGGACGATCAGCCGGTGGATGTGGTGGTCGAGGTATACGACCCTGCTACGACGGTGGTGACCGTGGTTTCCGGTAACGTCAAGATCCGGAATCTCACTACCGGGGATCAAACTGAACGAACCCTTACCCCGTGCAGTACCGTCTACGTGGATCGGGAAAAGACAGGCTTCGAACCCATCAGGGGAACCTCCTCCAACGTGAACCGCCTGATCGAACAAAGTACCATCACAGGCACCGTTTACGCGGACGCGAGCGCGTGCGAGCGCCCTGCGGTTGCAACGCAGCCGCCTCCCGAGCCCCTTCCTGAGGCGCCTCCACTCGGCGTCTCGCCAGGCGTGGGCTATCCGGGCGAATCGTATTGGTACGTGCAGAATTGGGACTTCCTGGACTCCTATCTCGATGAGCCGATCGATGTGAGGCCTATAGCAGGCGGATTCTACTTCATCATCCCCGAGATTGGGGAGTGTTTCGTGCCGTACCCGGTCGGCGTGACCTGGGTTGTCGATCCGGTAGTCGTGGTCCCGTACATCAGGTACGTCTGTCTCGGGCGAGCCATCCATCACTACCGCCACTGGGTTGGGGACCTTGGATATCGCGAGCGGGAGCTTCTCTATCTGGCCTCGATGTACCGCCGGACCCATCATTGGGATCGTTGGTGGGAAGTACGCCGAGATTTGGATCACCTACGTTTCAGGCGACACTGGGCTGAGTCACGGATCGCCAGCTTCGAAAAGAAAGGCAAAGCCTTCGAGAGCGACCAACGGCGGTTCGCCAATCGTGTGCCCCGCGGCCTCAACCTCGCAGACACGGTCGCGAACTCGTTCAACAACCCTCGGAACATTCATGCCGTCCAGAATTTCACCAAGCAGATGACACACCAGGAGAATGTAGTCAAAGAGTTGGCCGGCGTATCCCAACGGAACTTGCAGCAAATGCGGTCTAAGCTTGTCGCACAGCGTGACCCTGCGGCCCGGTTGGCCATGCGGACAGAGCTTGCCAAGCTCCGGACCGATCTTGACCGAGGCAAGCTCCCGATTTCAAATCATCAAACCCAACTGAAGGGCCTCGTGACCAAACTTGAAGCCGAACGAGACCCCGCTGCCCAGAAGCGACTCAACGCGGAGCTTTCGGGAGAGCTGAAGAAGTTCCAGCCCGCGACCAGAGAAGACGTGCTGAACCCGAATCAGCTCACCTCCCTGAAACAGGCGGTGGCGGCCGCGCCGGATCCTGCCAACCGGCAGCGTCTCCAAAGCCATTTTGCCGAACTGGAGAAGCTTGTTGAAACCAGGAAACACGACGATGCCACAAAAGGGAAGATCCAGGAGCTGAATGCAACGGCGGCCGCGGAGAAAGACCTCCGAAAACGGACCTCCATCCTGAACGACGCAGCGGACCTCTCCAAGCGTCTCCTGCCCCGAGAGCCGGGCAAAGCCGGCCTCCCCGCTGGGCCGAGCGCGCTTGTACCGCCGACCGTGATACCGAAACCCGGCGAGCGCGGTCCGGCGGTTCAGCAGCCACAGGAGGAGCAGAAGAAACAGACCGACCTCATGCGACAACAGCAGGAAGAAAAGGCCCGAAGTGCGTTGCAGCAGCAACGCCTTGACAAGGAGCGACAGCAGCAGCTCCAACTCCAGGAAGAGCAGAAGAAACAGACTGACCTCATGCGACAACAGCAGGAAGATAAAGCCCGAAGTGCGTTGCAGCAGCAACGGCTTGACAAGGAGCGACAGCAGCAGCTCCATCGCCAGGAAGAGCAGAAGAAACAAACCGACCTCATGCGACAACAGCAGGAAGACAAAGCCCGAAGTGCGTTGCAGAAGCAACGGCTTGACAAGGAGCGACAGCAGCAGCTCCAACTCCAGGAAGAGCAGAAGAAACAGACCGACCTCATGCGACAACAGCAGGAAGATAAAAGCCGGAAGGCGTTGCAGCAGCAACGGCTCAACCAGGAGAGTCAACTCCAACAACAGCGACAAGAAGAAGTCCGACAACGGGCAGAAAAGATGAAGCGAGAGCAGGAGGAACGCAAGTGGCAGGCAGACCGTCTGCAACAGCAGGAGCAAACCCGACGCCAGGAACAGATACGTCTGCAGCAACAGCAGCAACAACAACTGCAACGCCAGCAACAGCTACGATTGCAGGAACAACAGCAACAACAGGAGCGGATACGTCAGCAGCAACTCCAGCGACAGCAGTTCACGCCGCAACCGCAGCCGCAGCGTGCCCCATCGCCGGGATTCGACGTTCGCCAGCAGCAGATCCCTCAGCAGACGTACAAGCCGCCTTCACCGCAACCGCAGCCGCAGCCTCGCGTAGTGCCCCAGCAGAAGCCGAGCCCGCCAAAGCCTGCCGGACCACAGGGTCAGCAAGGCATGGATCAGCAAGGGCCCAAGTGAGGTATGGGGAACGCGTTGAACATTTCGGGGGATTCATAGGAGTTGCCGGAACTTCCGACCGATTGTGCTGAGGGAACGCCCGCGGGTCGGCGATTTTCCGTAGGCAATCCGAATAGCCGCCTTTCAATGGGTGCCATTGCTGAGTAAGCCCGCAGTGGCTCCCGAACCAGCATCTCCAGATCCTGAAGGCCAACTCGAGAAAGACAGGATCTCTCGTGGCTGCCATCAGTAAAGGACGACCGTTCAGAGTTCCTTCCGATTCTCCAGGGCACGGCTCAAAGTGAGCGGGTCCGTGTACTCCAACGAACCGCCGATGGGGATACCGTAGGCGATCCGAGAAACCTTCACGGACTGCTCCTTCAAGCGCTCGCCGATGTACGTGGCAGTTGCCTCCCCTTCGACAGTAGGGTTGAGCGCGAGGACTACTTCCGTGATGGTTCCGGCTTTGACACGCTCCAGGAGTTCAGCCAGCCGGATGTCCTCGGGACCGATCGCGTCGAGCGGGGAGAGCACTCCATGGAGAACATGATAGACCCCTCTGAAACTGCCGGTCTTCTCCACCGCCATCAGGTCCAGAGGGGTCTCCACGACGAGAAGTCGTGTTACGTCGCGGCGTTCATCCGCGCATATCGCGCAGGGGTCCGCATCCGTGAGGTGAAAGCAGGCGGAACAGAGACGGAGCGTCTGCTTCACATCTTTAATGGCTCGGATCAGTTCCTGGGTTTCGTCTGGGCTCGCGTTGAGCAGATAGAACGCGTACCGGGTCGCGGTCTTCTCCCCCACACCGGGGAGGTGCTTCAGGGCCTGAATGAGCTTCTCGAGTGGTCCGATCATGGAAGCGACCTCAAAGCCTTTTCACATCATTCCGGGGATGCGGACTCCGCCGGTGACTTTGCTCATTTCTCCGGACACGAGCTCCCGCACCTTGCTCAATGCGTCATTGACTGCACCCACGATGAGGCCTTCCAGGAGTTCTTGGTCGCCGGAATCGAGCAATTCCTTTTCAATTCTTATGGAAACCATCTCCTGAGCACCGGTGAACTCCACCCTCACCATGTCTCCTCCGGCCGCGCCGGTCACGGTTTTTCCGGCCAGCTCATCCTGAAGGTCCCTGATCTTGGTCTGGAGTCCCTGGGCTTGCTGCAATAGGTCTTTGAAATTGAACACCTGATCAACCTCCATGAGGCCCGAAGAGGCCTCCCTCCAACTTTACTTCTTTAGCCGCGCATTGGTATAAGATATCGCGCCGGACATTCGGTTCCCTGGTTCCGTCAGGGCAAGACTATCAAAACAGTTGCTCCCAGGCAAACAAAGGATGACGAGACCCCATATTCTGCTGGTGAATCCATGGATCCACGATTTCGCGGCATACGACCTGTGGGCGCGGCCGGTAGGCCTTTTGGTACTGGCCTCGTGGCTGCGGGACGCCGGGTGGGAACCTTCTTTTGTCGACTGCCTGGACCCCGATCATCCCAAGGCGCCTCCCGTCAAAGTGAGAAGGCATTCCCACGGTCATTTTCACCGGACCTCGATTCCCGTGCCGGAACCGCTCAAGGGAACACCCAGGAAGTTCAGCCGATACGGACTCGATCCCGAGATCGTACGGGAAGACCTCCGTCATGTCCACCGGCCGGCCGCTATCCTGGTCACCAGCCTCATGACGTACTGGTATCCTGGCGTCAGGGAAACCATAGAGCAATTACGTGAGGCTTTCCCTCAGACGCCGCTGTTACTTGGTGGCATCTATGCATCTCTTCTCCCCGAGCACGCCGCGGCCCACTGCCGGCCGGACGAGGTGATCGCCGGGCCCGGCGAAAAGGCTCTGGCTCACGCGCTTTTCCGGCACACCGGCATCCGGGCCAACGGGAACCCTACGTCGCCGGAACTCCGCTTCAAACCGGCACTGGATCTTATGCGGCAGGTGAGGTTCCTCCCGTTGATCACTTCGAGAGGCTGCCCGTTTCGATGCGTGTACTGTGCATCGGCCCGGCTTGTTCCGCGCTTCGTCCGGAGGCCGGCATCCGACGTGATCCGTGATATCGAACACGCTGTGGGCCGGTATGATATCGAAGACGTGGCACTGTACGACGATGCGTTTCTTGTTGACTCCGGCCGACACGCTCTCCCCATCCTGGAAGCCGCGGGCCGGAGCTTTCCCGGCCTGCGCTGGCACTCCCCGAACGGGCTGCACGCGTCCGAGATCACCCCGCGCGTTGCGGAAGCGATGAAGCATGCGGGGTTCGAGACAATCCGCATAGGCCTGGAGAGTTCTTCTGACCAGTTTCACGCAGAAACCGGCGGGAAAACAGACTTGCGGAGTTTCCTGTCGGCGCTCGCCTATCTCAAGGACGCGGGTTTTACGAGGAGGCAGATCGGAGTGTACCTCCTCGTCGGGCTCCCCGGCCAGACTCGCGACTGCATCGAGGACGACGTGGAGGTAGTCTTGCAAGCCGGTGCCCTCCCCAAGCTCGCGGAATACTCTCCCATTCCTCAAACGGCCTTGTGGGAGCGCGCGGTTCAGGCAGCCAGGATTCCCATTGCCGAGGAGCCGCTCTTCCAGAATTGTACGCTCCTCCCCACCGCCCCAGAGGGGGTCGACTCTCAGTTCTTGCAGACGCTGCGGAAGCGCATAGAAGAGGTCACCAATTCACCCCGCTCCGCGTGACCCCGTTCACGTCGGAGTGCAGATCGCGTATGCCGGCGAGCGATGAATGGATAGGCCTCACAGGAATAAGGGCGACACGTCCTTTCTGTGTGTATGGTATTTTTCGGCGGAAGAGGATAGAATGGCGTCGAATTTCTTTCACGAGGGTCTCCCACAGAGGTTGCATGCAGGAGGGGGCGGGCTCGCTCTTCGTTGAAAGGCTGCGGAGCAGTAGGCTGTGAAACTGTACGATCTTTTCTCCATGTGCTGGCGCCTGGTCTTGCGCAACCGCAGACGCTACAAGGCGGTTCTCGCGGGAATCGCCGTGGGCACCGCGGGATTCATCGTGATCCAGACCATGGGCCAGTCAGTGGAAAAGAAGATGGGGGAGCACCTCGACATTCTCGGGGAAGCCACCGTCATGAAGGCCTACTGGGATTTGGAAGAGAATTACCACCCCGGCCAGTTCTACAAGCGTGATGTCGCACGACTGAAACAGATTCCTCACATGATGGCGGTTGCGCCGGTCGTCAGCCTTCCTGCGGTCGACGCACAGTTTCACACTACGGAGTGGAGCCCGGGCCTTTTCGGCGTGGATCACTCGTACTGGCTCACCCAGACCCCGCACGTTCTCAAGGGACGTCTCATCGGCCCGTCCGACGTGGTGGGGCGGAAATACGTCTGTGTTCTGGGAAAAGATGTGGTTGGATATTTGTTCGGGGGAAAGGACCCGGTCGGACAGGTGATCAGGGTCGGAAATTTGAGTTTCACCGTCATCGGCACCCTGGGCGGGGTGCAGCATACCGACATCAAGCGCTCGATATTTATCCCGATCACCACTGCCCAGAATCTGTTTCAGGGGCTCTACTGGATTCGGGAAATCTATATGCGCGTCGATAACTGGGACCGGGTGGATTGGGCCCGCGAGCAGGTGCTCAAAACACTGAGGGCCTCGCACACGGGATACGAAGACGGAATCCGGGTCATGCATTATCCGAAGCGTATCCAAAAGGTCCAGGCTACTGCCTACCTGGTCAAGTTATTCATCGTGGCCGCGCTCGCGGTGACCATCATCCTTGGGGGCCTCGGCATCAGCAATGTCATGCTTGCAGCGATTCAGGACCGAACGAGAGAGATCGGCCTCAGGAAAGCTCTCGGGGCCCGGGAGGAGGTCATCATGCTCCAGTTCCTGACTGAGAGCACCCTGATCAGCTTCGTTGCCGGGGCTGTGGGCGTGCTGGCGGGAGTGCTGACCGTAGAGATCCTCAAGAATCAGCTCGAGGTGCATGTGTCTGCCGCTTCATTGCTGATGAGCGTGGTAATAGGTCTCCTGTTTACGGCGATTCTGGGAATTGTGTCCGGACTTTACCCGTCAATCAAGGCCAGTCGCATGGATTCCGTCACAGCCATGCGGTTCGAGTGATCCGTTGCACCTCGATTCGCCGCCGCAGTGCGGCTGTCCTGTACGAGCCGCTCCTCTTTCTTGTTGACGTCTTCGCCCGTATTTCCTATGTGTAACAGCAACGATGCTTGCGCAGCATGCTGACGCTGCGTTGGATGGTGGTCGCGACCCCTATGCAACAGGCGTCTCGCCAAAGCCATCTCCCTTATCGGACACTTCTTTCTGCATTGCGGCGACCGTCGCCGAAGACTGCCACATCACGGCACCAAGGAGGGGTACTATGGAGTACATGCATATCGCCGGTCATGTGTATTCCCGAAATGCGTTGACACCTCCCGTCATCAACTCCGACATTGCGTTGAAGTTCGGCATTCAAGTCGCGTGCAATGTGGCGCCCGGCCAGTACGCGGGCCCAAACGTGGGGAGTAACGTCAAACTCAGGCTGTTGGTCGATGGCGGAACGCGGAGGATGACCTGTCACGCGAAAGTCGACTGGGTCCGCGAAGACCCTGACGCCGAGGAATGCCTCGTCGGCTTCGGGAGCCTCTCCCTCACGGACGAGGAGTTCTGGATCCTGGAAAGAAATTTTTCAGACCGACCGCGACAGCCTCTCGAATTCGGCACAAGCGTCCGAGACAAGGCAACAGCGGCCGAGACGGTCCGGGTGAGTTCGCAGGCACGGGAGATCATGAGACTCAAGGCAGTCAATTTTCCCGTGAGCATAATCGAGGCCATCGACGAAAGCAGGGGACCGGTTTCGTTCTCCGAGTTCGTGACCAACGCAGTACGGGCATACCTCAAGAGGCCTCAGGCGGACTCTTGATATGGAGTGCATTGCTGCACTAATGCGATCGCGTATTCGCGGAACCCTTGGTAGGCTGTGGTGAGCGAAGCGAACCGCACCATTCGAGGTATTGGCCGCAGGCAATTCAACCAGGAACCATTAAGCGATGAGGTCCGCACGTCGCTGCCGTGCATACCGGCACTCTACGCGTGCCTTCTTCGGCTCGCGAGATCTATCCTTGAAGGCATCAAACCCCACCCGTGTCGCCCGGAAGGGGCACCAGCCTTTCATAGAGATCCAACACCTTCCGATGGCAGCGTTCCGGGTCGAACGTCTCCCGGACCCGAGCACGGCCTCGCTCGGCCATTGCCAGGGCACGATCCCGGTCTGCCACCATCGTCAGCACCGCGTCTGCAATCGCTTCCGGGTCTTTCTCGGGGATGAGGAGTCCGGTTCGTTCGTTTTCGATCACCTCAGGAATGCCCGAAACATCGGTGGCTATGACCGGAACGCGATGCATGAGCGACTCCATGATCACGGTGGGTATTCCGTCTCGGTCGCCTGACGCATGAACCACGCTCGGCACGATCAGGACATCCGAAGAGCAGAACAACGCGGAAACGCTGTCGTAGAGGACGAACCCGGGGAACCTAATCCGCCCGCCGAGCCCCAGCCTCTTGGCAAGGGCTTTGAGCTGAACTCCTCTCGGGCCGTCTCCTGCCAATGTAAGCCGGAAATCGATTCCCCGATCCGCCAGTATGCTACACCCGCGAAGTAGGTAGTCGTACCCCTTCTTCCCAACGAACCTGCCGATCGCGAGCAGTTGAACGGGACGCCGCATCGTGACCGGGGCCTCGCACTGCTCGATAAGCGGGACGCCGTTGTACGTCAGATGGATCTTGGATTCCGCCTCCGGACAGATGCCCGCGAGATAGGGAATGTTGGTTCCGGTCTCGCTCCTCACGAACGCCGCGTCCCGCATCTTCTCACCGAGGGCACCATCCGCGGGATAGATATCCCACGCCCGAGCGGTAAAGCTGAAGGGTTTGCCGGTAAGCCGCGAAGCAATCCAGGCGGCCGTCGCAGGACCGCTCGCCCAGGGAGCGTGAATGTGTTGGATATGCTCCTCCTCGAACCGCCGGGCGAGGTGAAAAGCGCAGAGAAACGCCCAGAAATTTTCAGCACCCTTCTCGATGCCGTTCCAGCGCCGGAAGGGAACGGTGCGGAGGAGTTCGCCCACCAGCTTCGGGTTGCGCCGTCGCCAGAATCGGAGATCTCCTGCGACGGTTGTCAGAAGCGGGATCCCGAGCCTTTCGACCTCCGAGGAGGCCGCCCGCATCTCCGCGGAAAGGCCAGCGGTCAGTTCCCCGTACAAGGTAAAGACCTGGAGCGGGAGCCCCATCCTGCGAAGATTGACTGCTTCTCGAAAAATGAAGGTCTCCGAGGGCTTGGGAAACCACAACAAGACGTATGCGGTGCGAGGGAGGGTCAATGCTTGGCAGTTCCCGGCTTCGAGACTGGAGGATTGGCACTCGGTTTCATATATACGGTATCTCCGTTGGAGTCCCTGCTCTTGGCTGTTTAGTGGGACCGGCATCTTGCGGGTCACTCTTCCGAAGCGAGTCCCTTCCATCGGCGCTATTCCGGTGGCCGAATCCTGGCTGCTCGCATGGGTGCCTCTGCTGGCTTGCAAAAGAAAGGACAACTACTCGACCGTATTCAGGAAATGGTGTAATTACTACGCCTTTTCACAAGTTCGGTCGCGCATTTCGGGGGCCTTGGTGGGACAGGCATCTTGCCTGTCGTTTCTGAATGGGCCGGCAAGATGCCGGCCCCACTGAACAACCAAGAACCGGCCCAGGAGCGACACCGTATTTACGAAATCCTGTGCTTGGTCAGCCCAGTCATTTGGGCAACCGCTCCAAGACTGCCTTTGCCATTTTCTGTGCCACCATCTCGTTGCCGGCATCTGTTGTGTGAACTCCGTCGGGTTCGTACGCGGCCACCGTTCTGTCGCAGAGGGCCTCCTGAAAGTCGATGAAGTAAGGTTTCGCGTGCAGCCGTTCTTTTATTGCCATGTACGGCAGCGTGAGGTTCCGGCGCACCGTGGCAAAGCGTTCCGAGTTCATGATCACCCCTTTCTCCTGTGCTCGAACCGATTCCGGGACATTGCATTGCTCGATCCACAGGGCCGGTTGCCAAAACAGGAGGAAGTCCGTGCCGTAACAGACGGCAAGCTTGTTCACATGGTCGTAACGCTCTTCGGTGAGCCGTGCAAGTTGGTTCAAGCCGGCCGAGTCAGGCTGTATTGGGATCAGCATTTGGTGGATCTTGTCGTAAAGCTCCTTGGTGAACGAACAGTAGATCGCTGCATTGAGGGGCTTGAGCAGGCCGAACCAGCTCTGGCGATAGCTCTCGATGATGGCGCGCACGCGACGGTACCCGTGATGACCGTACGGGGTGCCGTGTTCCGCGAAGTACTTGGCATCGTTCGTACCGTCGTAGAAAACGATCAGGTTCGGCTTCTCGGGACTTTCTATGAGGAGCTTCTGGAGGTATTTCGTCTCCAGGAGCGAGTTGAAAGAGAGCATACCGTAGTTGGTTACCGTGAAGTGCCGGCCGTCTCCGCTCGCGTTGAGTGCCTTTGCCAACTGGCTGGCAATGGTCTTATCGTCGGGCGAGGTCGATCCCCGCATGGTGGACCCGCCCAGCATCCAAATGGTGACATTCTTCTTGGCATCGTCCGATTTGGAGTTGAACGCGGTCTTGCGAATCCCTTCCGATTGCAGGAAGACAGCGTACCCGTCGTATACCGCACGGCCTCCCTCCCGGATCTCTCCGTACAGGACAAAATTGCCGATCGAAATGACGACGAAGCTCAAGACTTCCACGCACAACGCGAGCACGACTATCCCTTTGATTGCCAACCAAAGGACCCGGAGAATCTTCCTCATGAACTCCTCTTCTCCTGCTCTGACGGTGCAGTGGGCACCAGTCGTTCAGAATGCTGCGTTATACGCCACAATGATTGCCGTTGTGAAGCCTCATGTCAATGGATGGAACGGAGGCTCTTTCCGTAGAAGTTTTCTCGCGGCGATCCCCATACGTGCGACGCGCCGGAGTTGAGCTTTATGCCCGACAGATGCAAGGTAGAGATGAGTCCGCTGGACCACGGATCCTTGACCGGACGCCTCGATCGGCCGTTCAGTGCTGTCCATCCAGTGACGCGGTCGGGATTGGAGCGTAGCGACGACGCGCCCTGCCATTTGATGCCCGAGCGGACGACCGGCCCGCCCGCTGCGATCTGGTCGAGCACGGCCATGGAGGAATCCTTGCGGCCGAGGATGAGGAGCCGGTCGTAAGGTATCGGTCGGTCCATCGGCACCCCTCTCGTAACAAACCCATCCGTACAAGCGACTGCCTGATGGAACAACCGGTTGGGCGGCGTCGAGGCATCGGGATAGAGATACCACGCGGCAAGATCCCGCTGCGAGTAGAGCATCCGCATCAGTTCTCTCAGGCCGTTCCAGCCGCGGAAGATTGCCGCCCGGCCCGCCGAAGATTCAAGGTCGAGGAAGACGAAGTTGGTCCCGGGTCTTGCTGAGGGGACCTGGCTGATGAGGCTCCGTACCAGGGCGTTCCGCACTTCCGCGGCCTGCTGCCAATCGTTGGCGAGGCCGACATGGAAGAGGGCCATGGCAGCCACCGCGACGATTGCGGCCACGCGTGCGGCAGCACGCACTCGCGGGTGTTTCCATCCCGTCACGAGCGACGCGAGCAGCATGGCGAGCCCGAAGGAGCCGGAACTGTAAATGCGGCTGGACCAGTTGAAATTGAACCACGCGGTATAACCTTCCGGGATCGAGCCCCATTGTATCGAGGCTGATTCGGCAATTTTAGGCGTAACAGACCCATATCCCGCAAGTTGATAGGGGAGCAGCCCCAACACGAGAACCACCCCCGCGACCAGCATCAGGTACGCGCGGCTGTCCAGAAATCCATGTTTGCGCTGAGGCTCTTCGCGCGTCGAGCGGACAGCGAACAGGACCATCGCGGTCCATCCTGCCACCGCGGCCGCAAGCAGCCAGGCCCGGACATCTCCGGAAGCGATCGCCGCAAACGGTTCGGCCACATAGAAAGGAAGGAGAGCCAGGTAAGCCCAGATCAACTCCCATTGCGGCAGCACGGAGCTGTGGCTCACCGCCCCGCCGCTCAAGAGGAGGAATCTGAGGGAGACCGCCAGGACAAACCCGACTACCACTGCACCGCCGAGCTTCGCGAGGAACGCCCTATCATCTCGGGCGCACACCGCGCGCAAGTCTTCAGTGGGGCCGGTATCTTGCCGGTCCTTCTTCCGATCTTCGCCGGCGCGCAGCCGCGCGGGTATCGTCAGAAGCGGGACCGCAAATATGAGGAAACTGGGCGCTTCGTACGTGAGGAAGGACAGGATGTAGGCTGTAATAGGCGGAAACAGGCCCTGCACGGTCGCTGCGCCTTGCGCCCACCGCTGAAACAGCAACGCGCTCGCCCAAAAAAAGAGCAGGCTCAAACGGGAATTGTCCGTGGTCACGACGTAGGTCAATGACGAGACCGTGGGGAGGAAGAAAGCGAACGAGACCGCTGCTGCCACGAACGCCCCGCGTGCGGGGAACGCCCTTGCGAGACAGAGCCCCATGAGCAGGCTGGCGCCTGCCAGGAGCAGGAGCGAAAACAGATGGAAGGCAATCTTGTTGAATCCGAAAAACTCGAACAGGCAGATCCAGTAAACCCCTTCCACCGGCCGCAGGCAATCTCGTGCGTATGCCCAAATTGAATGCGGAAACGCGTGCCAGTAAGGCCAGCTAAAGATCCACCAGTCGTCGCCCTCGAAACCGATGTCGCCGGTGATGGCGGTCAAGGCCATGGCGTAGCAGACCAGTCCCGCGAAAACGAGGTACGGAACCGATCCTATACCGGCCGTTTCGCCGGTCCGGCAACCGACACTGCTCTCCATACGAAAACGCGTCCTCCAAAAGGTCTTTCAGGAAACCTCAGCCGGCGACAATGTCAGGCCGGGAGCCCCTCGCGAGGTCGTTCATGCCTCGGAACCCGCCGAGCCTGAACTCACCTGCAACGTGGGATGCATCATGGTGGATTTCTGTCGCTCCGTCAATTTTTCGCAGACCTGTGGGTGGATGGTACACGATGTTCTTGACCTGCGACGCATGCAGGTGTATGGGGTAAAAGTTTGGGGAACGACCCCGCTGCCGTGGACATCTGTCCGCTGGGTCACGCAGTTCCGGGGCATGTTGGCCGGAAATCGTTCGGGCGGCGATTTCGGGTCCTTTGCAGCCGGAGAGCTTCCTGAGCGTCTATTGCGATTCTTCAGTAAAGGATGAGCTATGATACCTGTGTGTGAGCCGGTGCTTGACGGCCGGGAGATGGAATACGTCATGGATTGTTTGGCGACAAACTGGATCTCTTCGGCCGGTAGGTACATCCGCCTCTTTGAAGAGAAGTTCAGCCAATACTGCGGCATGCCCTGGGGCGTAGCCTGCAGCAACTGCACCACCGGTCTGCATATGTCGATGCTGGCTCTCGGCATCGGACCAGGCGACGAGGTCATCATTCCGGACTTCACCCTGATCGTCTCCGCCAACACCGTAATCCAAACCGGAGCCCGGCCGGTGCTGGTCGATGTGGACCCCAGGACGTGGTGTATCGACGCCAACCTCATCGAAGCCAAAATTACCCCGCGGACCAAGGCGATCATGGTCGTTCACATGTACGGCCACCCTTGCGACATGGAAGCGATCTGCGCGATCGCGAAGAAGCATCGCCTCGCCGTGATCGAAGACTGCGCCCAGGCCCACGGCGCGGAAGTCAACGGCAAGAAAGCGGGCAGCCTTGGGGACGTAGCCTGCTTCAGCTTCTACGGCAACAAGATCCTCACCACGGGCGAGGGGGGAATGGTCCTGTGCCGGGACGAGAAACTGGCAGCGAAGATGCGGACGCTCCGGGACCAGGGTTTTCAGGAACCACGGTTCGTGCACGAGGTGATGGGCTTCAACTACCGTCTTACGAACGTCCAAGCTGCCATCGGGGTCGCACAGGTCGAGCGAATCGACGAGAAGATCACGGCAAAAAGGCGCATCGGTCAAACATACAACGAATTACTGGCCGGCAATTCGGATTTTTCCCTCCCGTACGAGGAACCGTGGGCCAAGAACGTCTACTGGATGTACGGCATTCTCGTGGAAGAGAGCTTCGGTCTCTCCAAGGACGACCTCATGGCCAAGCTCAAGACCAAGGGTGTCGATACCCGCTCCTTTTTCTGTCCGATGAACATGCAACCCGTGTACGCGCAGAGCGATCCCAGATTCCCCGACATTTCAGGTGATTACCCGGTCTCGAAAGACCTGTGGAATCGGGGTCTCTATCTCCCGTCGGGCCTCGGTCTGACAAAGCCTCAGATGACGGAAGTGGTCGAGAAACTCGTCGAGTGCCACCCATGATGGCAGGTGGAGGTGATACTGTGGAAGGGGATCCCCGGGTCTCTATCGTGCTTGCAACGTATAACGAGCGCGAGAACATTCTGGATACGATCGACAGCATCTTTGAACACGTCAAGGACCCTGTCGAAGTGATCGTGGTAGACGACGACTCCGAGGACGGCACGTGGAAACTCGTCGAGGCACTGGAAGACCGTCGCGTGACCTTGATCCGGCGAGTTGACACGAGAGGTCTCGCATCGGCGTTCAATCGCGGCATCATCGAATCCCGCGGTGAGGTGGTCGGATGGATGGACGCGGACATGTGCATGCCTCCCTCCATGCTCCCCGACATGATAGACGGGCTCAAGGATTACGACATCGTCGTCGGTTCGCGGTACGCGGATGGAGGGATAGACGACCGCGAGTGGCTGCGGGTTCTGTCCAGCAGATTGATCAACGGGCTGGCCACGCTGGTCCTGGGATATGGTATAAGGGACTACGACAGCGGTTTCGTGGTGCTGCGTCGCTCGGTGTTCGACAAGGTGTCGATCGTGCCCACCGGCTACGGAGCGTATTTCATGGAGTTCCTGTACACCTGTCGCAAGAAGGGTCTGTCCGTCCACGAGATGCCCTACGTCTTCCGCGACCGGGCCAAAGGAGTTTCCAAGTCCGCGCCGAGTCTGTACCGGTTTTTCCGTACCGGCATGCAGTACGTGATCCGCATCTTCGTGGCCAGACTCAGAAAGATTGACTGATGTCGCATACGATCGTTTGTCTTTCCTTCGAGCGAGTTGACGATCGCGGGACCTTTCAGGAGATCCTCAACGACGGACACTGGGAGGCGCTCATCCGCGGCCGCATGAAACCGAACGCGGTGATGGGGAACCACTATCACAAAAAGACCGTGATATTCTTCCATATGACGTCCGGAGCCGTGAATATCAGGACGGTCCATGTGGAGTCCGGGGCCCGCGATGAGTTCCAGCTCGGTGCCGGACAGGGAGTGATGCTCGGCACCGACGAATCGCATGCCATACGTTTCCTGGAAGAGTCCGAGTTTATCATGCTCAAATCCCTCCGTTACGACCCCAGCGATCCTGATACGTTCAGTTTCCCCGTAGAGGATTGACCGCTTGCAACCTCACGAATACCAGACCCTTTATGAATTCGAGACGTTTTACTGGTGGTACCAGGGAATTCACGGGATGCTGCTCGACGCGCTGCGGTCACTGGAAATCGGCCCTGAGGCAAGATTTCTGGACGCGGGGTGCGGAACTGGCCAGAACCTGGTCAACGTGAAGCAGCACGTCACCGCGGATGTGTACGGTTTCGACTTTTCGATCCACGCTGCGACGTTCTGGGATAAACGCGGCCTGGAGACGGTTTGTGTCGCTTCCATCAACGAGATCCCCTTCCCTGCCGAAACCTTCGACGTGGTGATGTCGGTGGACGTCTTGGAATGCGGGGCAGTTGACGAAGAAACAGCGTACGGGCAATTGTGGAGTGCGCTCAAGCCCGGAGGTCACCTTGTCCTCGTGGTGCCGGCCTATGACTGGCTCCTGAATCCGGAACACCACGACGCGGTCGGGGCAGTAAGGCGGTACACCCGGCCAAGGCTGGCCGCGCTGGTCGGCAAGCGCCCGGTGAAGGTGCTCAGGATCACGCATCTTTTTGCCTCCGTGTTCCCCCTCGTGGCAACCTATCGGATTATCGACCGCTGGGTGCCCCGCAGGTCCGACGGCCCTCCGCGATCGGATTTGGAGGCCCTGCATCCAGCGGTCAATCGGCTTCTGTTCGGTGTCGTCAACGCGGAACGGAAGGTCCTCCGGCACTGGGACATGCCGTTCGGCAGTTCGATCATGGCGGTGGTGCGCAAAGAGGAAACGTGATGGGAACGAAAGCCTGGCAACTCGGAGCACCCGGCACCGTCGTCTATCGATTCTACGATGGGCTCAGGAAGCGGCTCAATCTGAAGCTCGTGGAATATCTCCTGTCCGCGGGGACAGGCAGCGAGCCGAGCAAGGTGCTGGAAGCCGGCTCGGGACCCGCGTTCGCCTCATCCATCCTCGCGAGGGACCGCCGAGTGGCAATGAGCATCGCGGTCGATATCGACCTGGAAGCCCTCCGGGAGGCCCGGCGGCGAGATCCGCTCCTCCCTGCGGTGGTTGCGGATCTGATGAACCTCCCCTTCCGCGGAGAGAGCATCGATCTGACGTGGAATTCCAGCACATTGGAGCATCTGGACGCACCCGAGGTCGCGCTGGCTGAAATGACCCGCGTGACTCGGCGAGGCGGCAAGCTCTTTGTGGGCGTGCCGAACCTGTACGGCCCGCTCGGTTTCCAGCGCTGGATTGCGAACAGCTCTGCAGGAGTCTGGATCGGTACGGTCTTCCATCGAGGCGAATTGACCGACCTGCTCCGAAATGCCGGACTCAACCCCCTGGATTCGGTCTTCTACTTCTTCCGCTTCTTCGTCGGCGTACTGGCCCAGAAATAATCCCCTTGCCAGCCAAGAAGTAATCTGGGGAGAAACCTCTTTTCAAAGAGGTTCTCCCCAAAATTACTCTTTGGCTTGCGACTTCGTATCAGCCAGCCTTTTCCGAGTTCCGGTGGTCGGATTGGAGCACGCCGTCTTCCATTTCGAGGATGCGGTCGAATACGTCTAGGGCTCTGTGGTCGTGGGTGGCAACGAGGACGGTGGTGCCGTGCTCGTGAGCCACGGAGCGAAAGAGTTCCATGACCTGACGACCGCGGACGCTGTCCAGCGCTGCAGTCGGCTCGTCCGCGAGCACCAGGCGCGGGCGGTTGGCGAGGGCCCGGGCCACCGCAACTCGCTGTTGCTCTCCGCCGGAAAGCATATGCGGCAAATTGTCCACCCGATGGTCGACGCCCAGATATTGCAGCAGTTCCAGGGCCCTTGCGCGAGCCGTTCGTGCCGGAACGTCGTTGATCTCCAGCGCCAACTGCACGTTTTCCAGCGCAGTGAGAAAGGGGATCAGATTCGCCTTTTGGAGAACGTAGCCGATGAATCTCCGGCGATACGACCGCAGGTCCACCTTTGCAATCGGACCGTCCGTGACCAGATCGTTTCCTATGGTAAGCTTTCCCGAGGTAAGGGTGTTGATAAGCCCGACTACGGTGAGCAGCGTGGACTTCCCCGCGCCGCTCGGCCCCAGGAGGGCGACAACCTCCCCACTGGACAGGGTGAACGATACATCCCGCATCGCCACCACTTCGGCGTTGCCGCTGCCATAGACTTTGGTGAGCCCCAGAGCGTCAATCGTAATCGTTGAGCCGCTCATGACACCACCTCGTTCGGCTCCACGCGCATGGCCTTCCAGATCCCGAGAGCGGAAGAGAGAACCGAGATGGCCGCCACGATCAGGGCCAGAAAGAGCAAGTCATCCTGCATGATGACGACCCGCCTGGGGAAACGGGGAAAGACCCATTGCCCAAGGTAGAATGCGAACAGATACCCGAGCAGTCCCAGCAGAAGCGCCTGCTGAAGGATCAGACTCAAGATCACTGAATTGCGCGCCCCGATCAGCTTGAGCATTGCGATGTCATGGAGTTTCTCGAGCGTGAGCGTGTACAGGATGAGCGCCATGATGACCGCTGAAATAATGATGAGCAGCGCGCGAAAAAGGCCGAGCTGGCGTCGCGCCCGGTCTACGACCCCCTTGAGAAGCAATTCCTTCTGCCCATCTCGGGTGAACACCGAGACATCGGTCCACCCGGAAAGGGTTGCCAATACAGCGTCCCGATCTGCTCCAGGCTCCAATTGCACGAGCACCGCGCTCACGGGAGGGCGGGCGATGGCCGGGAGGCTTGCAGACGGAAGTTCAGTTCTCTCCAGAAATGTTGGCAGGGTGTTGCCGATGTCGATGCGGGCCAGTCTCGAACGTCTCGCCTTGCGCTCCAGTCGAACGGCTTCCCCCGAGTAATCGTACTGAATTTCCAGAGCGTCGAGCAGCGTGAAAAACGCCAGCCCGTCGCCCGCCATGCTGGACATACCGCTGGTTATACCGACCACCGTGAAATGATTTTTTCCGAGCGTCAGTCTGTCACCGAGCTGGAGTCCCAGGATCTTGTCCGCGATCATTTCGTAATGAGCGGCCCCCAGCCGACGCCCGGCAATAAGCGGCAGCCACTCCCCCTTGTCGTCCGGCCAGGAGAGCCCTTGGACCTGCATCCGCAGGGGCTTGTCCCGGAATTCCCGTTGAACGGCGTATGTGGCGAAGGCACGAGCTTGGCGGACTCCGGGCACGGCTCGCAAGCGATCTTCAAGATTTCTCGGTATTCGGGAGATTTCCGCAAAGGGACCTCTCGTTCCATATTGAACCACCCACAGATCGGCCCCGATCTTGTCCACGAGGAGCGTAGCCTCCTCAATCAGACCTCGATAGATGCCTCCCATGCCCATGACGATCATGAGGAGCATACCGATCCCCACGGCTGTCAACGAAAACCTTGAAAGGTTGTGGCGGATGTCCCTGACCGCGAGATTCATTGACTGTACACCCTCGTTCCATCTACCAATTGCGACGTCTGAGGGCCTGTGATCACCGCGTCTCCTTTGGTGAGCCCTTGCGTGACCTCAACCTTGTCGATTCCTCGCAAGCCAAGTGCGAGGTCCTTCCATCGCGCGCGTCCGTCGGCTATCACGTACGCGCCGGCCTTCCCCTTTCTCCAGACGATTGCCTTGAGCGGGATGGTGGTTGTTTCGGCTTTCCTTCCGGTCTCTATATAAACCTCCGCGCGTTGGCCGACCGCCCAATTGGTGGGGAGCGACTCCACACCGACATCGACACGAAATTCCCGCGTCTCGCGGTCCACCTCATTGCCCAGGCGGGTCACTTTGCCGGGAAATGTCTTACCCGGTTCCGAACGAAAGACAACGCGGGCCGGCTGCCCCGGCGCCAATCCTGCCATGGAAGACTCGTCAACCCATGCTGAAATCCACAGTTCTCGCTTGGACACCAGGAGAAAGATTGAGGCTCCCGGTACTACGATGTCTCCAAGCTCTCGATCCCGCCGGACAATCAACCCGTCAAAGGGACTGGTGATACGCGTGTGCGCCAGCCGGGCCTGCTGAAAGTGGAGCCTCTCTTCTGAAGCAACTAGCTGGCGACGGGCCTCGGCAATAGCCGCCGACGCGCGGGCTAGCTCTGCGTCCGCGATAGCCAAATTCTGTACGGTCTTATCCATCTGCTCCTGAGAAATGGTTTTGGCCGTCAAGAGGCCCGAGTAGCGATCGTAGTCCAAACGGGCTTGCTGGCGTACCGCCTTCGCTCTCGCTTCATCCGCGACGGCACGTTCGATTGTCGCCGCGGCAGCATTCAGCACTGCTTCCTGGCCGCTCACTTCCCTCTTGAGGTCCGAGTCGTCGAGCCGTGCCAGCAACTGGCCGCTCTTGACCCAATCGTTCTGATCGACCAGCAACTCGACAACAGGTCCCTGGATCTGAGCGCTCACCGTTGCCTGGTAGTGCGCTTCCAGCGTTCCGGTTCCCATCACCTCGGCCACAACTTCGCCCGTTCCTACCGGCACAGTGCTGACGGGTATCGGACCTAAGCTGACCTTGTAGACGATCAGCGCGGCCACCACAGCGAGGGCGAGCCACTTCCAACTCTTGCGAAAAACCTGAACCAGTCTCGGATTCACGAGCCTACCTTTCTTCGTAATCGCCGCCGCACACGGTTCCTCTGGTTGTGCCTGATCGGACCATGGACACGCGATTACCGCGCATCCCCACTATGCGTAAGTTAACTCAAGAATTGCAGCAAGTCACCCGATCGAGTTCCACCGTTCGCGGGGGCTACCGGCATGAAAGACTGGACAAGGAGCGGCTCACAAGAGAGACTGATCGCATGGTCGTCAGCAAGTGACTTGAGTCATCTTCTACTCGGAGGTGCAGCTCGATCGGGACGCCTGACAATCAATACTGCCCGCGGAATCATTTCTCGCGCGGAGCTGTAACCTTTTCGTCGCCTCGCCCGTCTTACGGACAGTAAAACCAAAGGAGGTTCCCTTCACCATGGACGAGCGAACCAAGGTCTTAATCAGCCTCGGATCCGCGGCAGCAGCCAACTGTGTTCCCTGCTTCGAGCACTTTTTCAAGAAGGCGCTTGCCGCGAATTTCACCCTTGACGACATCCAGGAAGCAGCGGAAATAGGAGATCAGGTGAAACGCGGTGCCGGCACGACGGTCAAAACCCGTATCAACGAAATGATCGGTCGGACGGATCCGCGGCGTTCAACCTCTGCAACGGCGGCCGATCGGCCATGTTGCGGCTGAAGCACGGAGCATTTGGTCATGGATTTCTGGGACCTCCACGAACAACATTACTCGCAGGTCAGGAAATTCATCGTCTCCCTCGTCCGGGACGAGTGGGTAGCTGACGACCTGACGCAGGAGACGTTCACCCGGCTTCACGAGCACCTCGGCACGCTCAGGGACCCGTCGAAGGCTTCTTCCTGGATCTTCGGCGTGGCGCACAATTTGTGCGTGGATCATTTCCGTAAGGTGCGCACGTCTCCAACGCCTGATGCCGAGAACTGGAGCCAGGAAGATATCGACGACGAGCCCGGCGTTCAGAAACAGATGGAACGCCGGCAGATGAGCGACTGCGTTCGGGCCCAGATCGACCTGCTCCCCGAGTCGCTGCGGACGGTCATTCTCCTCATGGACATCATGAATTTCAGCCAACAGGAGGCTGCGGAAATTCTCGGAACGACCGTCGGGAACGTCAAGGTACGGCTTCACCGTGCAAGAAAGAAGCTCAAGGATCTCCTCGACGTGCGCTGCACCTTCCAGGTGGACGAGGGGAGCGTCCTGATCTGCCAGCCAAAAGAAGATGTCGAGGGGTGAAGCGAAGCTCACCTTGTCAACGGAGGTCTCTCCTGCTTTGCAAATTCCACCTGCTCTCCCTTTACTAAGGGGGTTGGGCGCATAGGCGCCAGTTTAAGTATGAGCTGTTCCGCGGGCCGTCGGTGCGCCAAGCCGAGTCGGAAAAGGCTGGACTCTTGGCACCTACCATAGGCTGTTCGGGCGCTTCTCGCTTCACTGCTAAAACCTCTTGATAATGACTACTCCTGCGACCAGGAGGATCGCTCCCAGCATTCTCCACTCGTTCATAGGGCGCAATTCGTACCCGATGAGCCCGTAGTGATCGAGGACAAGGCCCGCCAACATCTGCCCTGCGATCATGAACCCCATCATCGTGGCTGCGCCAAGCTTGGGTACGAGCATGATCGTCACCGCGACGAGAAATGCCCCGAGACAGCCACCGGTCCACAGCCACCACGGAAGATCGCCCGCGGTCCTCACTTGCGGCCAGGGGGTCCGCAGGACCAGAGCGTACACGAAGAGCGACATCGTCCCCACCGCGAAAGAGATCATGGCAGCCAGGACCGCGTCACCGGTCCAGAGTCGCAACTGCGCGTTTATCCCCGCCTGCGTCGGAGCGCATGCGCCTGCAATCAGAGCGAGCAAAAGAAACAACAGCTCCATGTCATACCGCTCCCCAATTGAAAGGCCTCATTAATCGTTATTTCGAGGGACTGCATCTGTCCCGGTCGCCGGTTACAGCTTTTTCGTGCGAATTCGCGTTCGAAGAAGGTCCCCTCGCTCTTACTCGCTTGAATGCGACATCGTGTCAAGGTTCCTCATCCGCGGTGGCGGAACCGCCCTGTCGCTCAGCAGTTCGCCCACACTTCACCACCAATGTTTTCCCGTTGGTTTCCATGGTCACCGCACCATCTCGACCGGTCCAGTAAATGGTCGTACCGGCGGATTGGAGACGTTCGAGGACCTCGAGTGACGGGAATCCCTTCACGCGGGGATAGTCGCATGAAATAACGGCTACTTCAGGCTGCACAGCCTCGAGGAAACCCCTCGATGTGGACGTCCTCGAGCCGTGGTGGCCCACCTTCAGTACCCGCGCGCGCAGAGGAATCCCTGTTGCGATGAGTTCTTCTTCCGCTCCGCGAGTCATGTCACCGGTGAAGAGGAACGAAACCTCGCCGCATTGGATCCTGCACACAACCGACGCGTCGTTCATCTCGTTCGAGGAACCGGCATGCAACTCCTGGTCTCGCCGCGGATTCAGGAATCGCATCGTCGCGGTTCCGAGGGTGACGGGTTCGCAGGCCCGGTCGGCGCGAGCGATCGACGCTCCCGCTCTCGCGGCTTCGGCCAGAATGTGTTCCACATAAGGCGGGGATGGCTCCACCGGATTCCACCAGATTTGACGTGGAAGAACTTCAGGAATTACGGAGAGGAGGCCGCCCATATGATCCATATCGGGGTGTGAGATCATCATCCCGGCCAGACCCCGTGTCCCGTTCCATCTGAGGAAAGGCAGGATGACACTCCGGCCCGTGTCGAAATAGTCATTAGCGAGACCGCCGTCGACAAGGACCCCCTGTGAGCCGCGAGGCTGCACCAAAGCAGCATCCGCTTTGCCCACATTCAGGAAGGTTACCTTGAGAGCGGCGTCTTTGGCCCAGGAGCCTGGTGAGAAGAACACCACCCCCACACACGATACAGCGGCCAGAGAAAGCCCGAGCAAAGAGCGCCGAGACGGGTTCCCGACGAACCAGAAAAAACTCACCACGATACCCCAAACGAAAAGCCATTCCAGTCGGTCGAGGCTTCCTGTCTGAAAGGTGCTCCAGGGGAGTCGCGTAAAGAATTCGGCCACTTTGATCATTCCGTAGACGAGCGCATCTGCCGCAAACAGCACCAACGACCCCAGGGACGGCCAGACAAACCCTATAATGCCGCTCAGCAGTCCGAAACCCAGCGCAGGAGCCATGAGAGAGCACCCTGCAAGATTCGCGGGAAGCGTGTACACCGGGAGGTAGCGGAAATGGTCCAACAGAATGGGGGCAAGCGCCACTGTGGACATGAGCGAGGTCAGCAGCGTCGCAGCAATGGCATAGCCGGTCTTGTGTAAGAATCTCTGCGGCCGAGTCAGGTCGCCTTCGATGTGCCACGCGTTGAGCCTTTCGGCCTGCCCCTTCTGGAGGAGGCGCATCGCGGGCACAACCCCGAGAAAGATTCCTGCTACTGCGCCGAATGAGAGTTGAAAGGACGCGGTGAACAATGACAGGGGATAAATAAGCAAGGTAATAAGGCCAGCCAGAGCGAGGTTGTTGAACGAGGCCCACCTCTTCTCGAATATCATTCCAGCAGCGATGACGCTCCCCATGATAGTGGCCCGAATGATAGGGACCCGCGCTCCCACCAGCATGCAATAAGCCGCGACGACCGGCAGGGAAACAAGCGCCAGGAGCTTTGTCTGCGGTAGACGAAGCAGGATCTCGGGCATGCAGCGACAGAGGAGCCTCACCAGCGTCAGGACCAAGAGGACGACGATGCCGACGTTGAGTCCGGAGGCTGCCAGCGTGTGAGCCAAACCGGAATCGGCAAAATCCTTCCTCACCTGATAGCTTACTTCCGCGAGGTCCCCCAGGACGACACCCTTCACGATGGCCCGCACATCAGCGAGGCTTTCCTCAGGGACAAAGTGTCTTAAGTAGAGCCCTGAATGGGCGTCTATGAACTGAGACATGGACTGACGTGCCTCAAAGAGCACGGCGTGGGGGTTTAACCGCGATCCTCGCTTCACTAACAGAACAGAATCCGGCCCGGCAACGGATGCCAACCACGATGTCCCGTCTTGCTTGCAGTAGATTTCCCAATCGAATTCCCCGGGATTCATCCGGTTGGTCGGTTTGCGCACACGAGTGCGGAACGCGATGCGATCACCCGCGCTGAGCGTTATAGGGTTTTGTCTGAGAAAAAGCCTCCCATATCCTGGTAAGGGACTCCGTTCCGTGTCGTTGTATCCGTCTGACACGAGGAGGATTCGGAACTCCGGGCCAGTTCCGATAGTGCTGGACACCGTGGCGTACACCGAGCACTTGGAGGCGGGTGGAGCAAAATCCGATCCGAAGTTCAGGTCCTGGGCACACAGACGGATACCCAAGAAAAAGAAGAACATAGCGACGGAACACCAGAGGAGCAGGACCCGGCGGCGATTCAAGGCAGGCAGCAGGATAACCAACGCCAATCCCAGCCCATATAGGGGCCACGGCCCATCCGAGAGCGCCGACTCTTTGGCCGCGTAGATGCCGCCGGAAAGGCAGACAACGGCTACAGTAGAAGGGTAGCTCCCTGCGATCCGACTGGTCGCGGCGATGAGAGATTGCCATCGATCTTCGGAAATAAACACTTGATCATCCTGGCTCGGAATGATAATCGAAGTCGAGGGTTCGTGCGGGAACCGGCCGTTGGAATTCGGACCCGTTTGTCGCGGTGAACGGCTCGGGTCGGCCGCGATAGCCGAACAACCGGAATTTCACACAGATTCGGTCGGGGAACAAGGGGATTCTCAGTCACGAATGACAGGTAATGCAGGTTTGACCACGGTCATGGAATCTTTTGGTGCATATCTCAAAGGCCTTCGCGAAGAAAAGGGCAAACCCATCGAGGAGATCTCGGACAGCACCAAAATAGCGGTCTCGAATCTCCAACTCTTGGAGACGGATCGGTACGACCTGCTCCCGCCACGCGTGTTCGTGAAAGGTTTTATCCGATCGTACGTGCAGGATCTCGGTTTGGACCCCGACGAGGCCCTCGCGCGTTTCGACGAATTCACCAAAGACGGAGAACTCCCCGATTATGCGGGTGAGGAGCACCCGGTGTTCTATCAACAGTCCGCGCCGCTGTCGTTCGTGCGAAGCCCGTGGTTCACACTGGGGCTGACTGTGGCCGGATTGATGTCATTGAGCATTCTACTCGTCACAGGAGCCAGTCGATTGTTTTTCCCCGCGCATGGTACAGCGACAAGCTCGGTCACGGTAACCACAGTGGAACCGTCCAAGCCCACTTCCCCCGGTG
Organism: Desulfomonile tiedjei; assembly: GCA_016218715.1. Classification (GTDB taxonomy): domain Bacteria; phylum Desulfobacterota; class Desulfomonilia; order Desulfomonilales; family Desulfomonilaceae; genus JACRDG01. Next base: position 162,637 of record JACRDG010000112.1, read on the forward strand.
CCCGGGTGGAATCGGAGGAACAATCGCTGTCCGGGGCGCTCCCGGAAACGGCCTCCAATCATGCGGGAAAAAAGATTCTCGAAATCAAGGCCGTGGCCAATGCTTGGGTCAGGGTGGAACCTGACAACGGGCCCGCAGAAGAACTGATGATGGCGCCCGGAGAGGTGCAAATTTTTACGGCCCGATCGACATTCAATTTGCAAACCGGCAACGCGGGCGGATTGCGCCTTCGCTTTGACGGCAAGGAACTGCAGACCCTGGGAAAGACCAATCAGACGCTCTCGTTGACCTTGCCGTGAATCGAGAGCAGACCTGACCGACGACTTGGGAGGCGGTTCCTCCGACTTCGTGGCCGTAAAGTATCGACACCAACTTGGAACTGGAACTCTGATGAATGCATTCTTTAAGAAGCTTCTCCTTGTCATTCCGATTCGCGACCAGGAAGACCTCATGTCGGTGGTGAATTCGGAAGGATGGTACACGCTCGCAGATTTGTTCAAAAAAACGTCCACTTCATACAACAGCCATTGGAACGGTAACTACGCTCTGGATCAAGACGAGATTCCGTGGAAAGTGACGCAGGAAGAACTGACCTCCCTTCAAGAATCTTCAGGCCAAGTCGTTGCGATCATAGACGCCAAGTACTGCCGTTCCGAACGGATACCGCTGTACACGGACAGGGATGGGTCCGTTTACGTGCTGGAAGAGCATGTGGCGCACTTCTTCGCCTGAACGACCGTGGAGAGGAGCCTGATCGTGCGACATACCAGACCGAGATTCCGAATTCGAGCCAGATTGTCGGCGGTCCAGCGCAGGCGGAAAGCCGTGGAGTTCATGGTGAGTCTCGCATCGTCCGAACCCAACGGGTTCTTCCTGTTCAGAAAGCGGAATCCGTTCGCCAACCGGGTGCGCGACCGGGAACGGGCTCTTCTGGAGGAGACCGAAGAACAGAAGCCCTGACCCGCATTGTCACCTGATGAGCATTGCCAGCCAGCGCGTGCCCCCTGCCGTTCCGGGACTCGCCGGGAGCGCCATGGGCAATGATCGTCTCTTCTCCTGAACGTCGTTGCGAACGACCCAATCACCGAAGTGCCATCGGCCCGGGTTTCTCAGACGACATCTGGTTGTACTCGCAACTTTTGGTCGATCGATGCGAAAGGGCATTGAGCACGAACCTCATGCTCGATGCGCTCCAGTATGCCGTGAACTGGTATCAGGCGCGTTGATACCCTTCCCAAGACACATCCGACCGAGAAACGGTGACCGCGGATCGAACATCGACACATCTGTTTACTGCAGCCCTCCTCTCCGTGCGCGAGGATCTCTCTCACCATTCACGCTCGTTGGTCATTTCCCGTACACACCCATTCGACATTCATTCGCGCGACGAGACGATCAGCGGGTTAGCAGAGGCCTTCGGCGAATCCGACCTTGATTTCTCTCCGACGCGGCATGCGCGACCGCAGACCCTGTACAAGGCCGGAGAAATTTCCACCCACTGGCTCGCTCAGGGAGTTTCTGTGCTGACGCTGGAGGACCTGCACGCCCCACAGGTCTCCATGCACCCGGTTCCTCCTGTGGTCTTCGCTCACGGAAACCGCTCGATCCTGAATCTGCCCGCAGCCATGGTGCTCAACTCGCGAACTCGTCGGCTGGTGACCGCGCAGGACCCATGGATTCTCGCAACCAGGCAGATGGTCGAGTTCGCGTTCCAACAGGGATTCGCTCTGGCATCGAGCTACGGCACCATCCCTTATTCCGTTGCGACCCGGTTGGCAAAAAACCGGCCGGTGCTCATCGCGTGTGATGACGTTCTCCCATTCATGAAAGGGAAGGAGGAGGAGGAACGTTTTCTGCACCGGTATGGCGATCTCTTCGACATAAAGAACACGCTGTTTCTGTCCACGTTTCCTCCCGGCCGCGTACCAGCAGCAAAGTACAGACGAACCGAACGGGATCACCTGGTCGCCGCGACGTCGTCTCTGCTCCTGCCCGCGGGCGTGAGGCCTGGTGGAAACATGGCGTCGATCTTGGAAATCGGCCAGCGACGCGGGGTGCACATTGCTTGTGCCTCAGCCAAGGATCAAGAGAACAACTCGGCAACAGCGTGTCCGCCTGAGCAGAACAACTCTAGGAGGCGGAAGCGGCCCGAACAGAAGCCCGCCACTCGTCAAGGGACCCCGGTAGAGGACCGCGATGCGTCCTCAAGAGGATCGGCATCTTCCTGGCCACTAGCACACGAGGGGACGCAACGAGAGAATTCCCAGGCTTTATTGCAGCCCCCAAGCCCCGAAATCCTGCGGGAAGCCGACACACTGGCCCGCACAAGAAGGTACCTCGTCCACTATACTCGATCGTGCCCCGGCCCATGGCCCGGACAGACTCTCGCAGATTACTGCGACGGCCTCATCGAAGACCGGCTTCTTGCCAATCACACGGCGTTCGACACGCTCGGGAGGATACTCGAACGAGGCGTGATCCACGGCGCGGGCCGGTTCACCCGCGGCGGTTTGCCCGTTGTATGCCTCACGGAGCTGTTTCCCGAGGAACTCCGGGAAGTAACGCGCTGGCGCCCCGGTTTGTTGCGTTGGTCCTTTGAACCGTACGGCATAGCCTTACCGAAGAGCTGCCTGTTCGCGATGGGTGCTCGACCGGTCATCTACGGAGTTGAGAAGGCCTTCGAGGACCTCGGACCGGACCTCATCCACCTCTTCCAGGTCCAGCGAACCGGAGGAGCCAACTGGGCAGTCGAGAAAGAATGGCGGATCGCAGGCGACCTGCGGCTCGCCGGACCGGTTCTGGACGAGATGTTTGTTCTTGTCCCGTCGCGGGCCGAAGCGCGCGTGGTGGCAGATCGGTTCGGCTGTCGCGTGGTTGTGGCTTAGTACACTTTTTTGCAAATACGGTGTCTCCATTGGGGTCCCCGTCTTTGGCTGTTCAGTGGGGCCGGATCTTGCCGGTCCATGAGGAAATGACGGGTAAGATGCCTGTCGCACCATGCTCCCTGAAATGCTTGACCGAACTTGCGAAACCGAGCACTCGGTACTCCGAAGCGAAGATGCGGTGGAAGGATTTCAACTGTTCCAGCCCAGGACATAATGCTATAGTGAAGCGTCCCGAGGATCGGGGATGGGTTGCATAAGGGATAGGGACTCGGTTCGGCCGTGCTTCCCCCAATCTCTGGGCGCTAGCCTTCCGAGCCGCTCGCGACCGGAGTTGAGCGAACATGAAGGAAGGCACGATTAGGACGTTGAATAAACTTGAACGGTAACGGTTCTCCGCGAAAAAAGCACTCCCTCGAACTGACTATGGGGGATGGTGCCTGAACGGATGGCATTTCGGCTACGTTGATGGAAACTCATCTACATCTATTTATCGCAATATCGTGCTTCTGGTTCGGAGCAATCGTGGGTAGTTTTCTGAACGTGGTCATTCTTCGCCTCCCGCGGGAAGAATCGCTGGTACACCCGCCGTCCCGGTGCCCTCATTGCGGGCATCCGATACGAGGGTACGACAACATTCCGATCGTCAGTTATCTGTTTCTCTTGGGAAAATGTCGTGACTGTGGGGGCCGGATTTCTGTACGGTATCCCCTGATAGAAGCCGTCACGGCAATGCTGGCAACGGCCTTGTATCTGAAGGGCGGAATTACCCCGGCTTCGGGAGTCTTCTTTCTCTTCTGTGCGGCCATGGTCGTAGTCTTCTGGATCGACTACTACCACATGATCATTCCGGACGTCATTTCCTTGAACGGCCTAGCCATTGGGGTCATCGTATCCACAGTCCAGTGGATTCCGGGCATGACATGGAGCATTTCTCTGCTCGGCGCACTGACCGGAGCCCTCATCCTCTACGTGCCAGCCGTGATCTACGAGAAGGTGCGCGGGGCGGAGGGATTAGGCCTCGGTGATGTCAAGCTTCTGGCCATGATGGGGTCTTTCCTTGGCCCAGTCGGTGTCGTATTCGTCCTGTTCTTCTCGTCCTTGACGGGCTGCCTTGCCGCGCTCATCGGCCTCCTCCGGGGCGCGCATTCGGCGACCCCCATTCCTTTCGGGCCCTTTCTCACCGGCTCGGCAGTGCTTTACGTTTTCGTAGGATCCGACGTCATCGACTATGCAGCGGAACTCTCATTCCGATTTTGGGCCATGTTCGTTACGACCGCGGGATGCCCCATCTCTCTTCCTCTGTAACGCGGATTTCGATCCTTCTGGTGAGACTGACCGGAGGCACGGCGGCCATCCTCTCACGTTGCCGTCAAGGCGGCCAGCGCGGTCAGGAGATCGGGCAACTCCACCGGCTTGGTCAAAATGAGGTCGACCCCTGCTTCGGATATCCGAGGGTCGTCTTCGTCCAACTCGGAACCCCATCCGGTCAGAATGATACACGGGGTCTTGGGCCGGTTTGCTTTCTCGCAGATTGAACGGATGGTCCGGCATACTTCCAATCCATCAAGCCCGTCTTCCATGGCAAGATCGCTGATCACCAGGTCGTACGAGCCCGATCTGTACAGATCTAGACCTTCCTGACCGGAAAAAGCAGTGGCAACAAGGTGGCCGGCGCTCTTCAGACCTAGTTCCAGGAGGACGGCGAGCCGCTCCATGTCGTCTATGACAAGAATGTTGAGCGTGGCAGCGTCATGGCTCAAGCGAACAACCCCTCTCTCGACCTCACGACCCACGGAGCTGTCATCCGCGAACCTGGGACTGGTTGTCTAACTGAATTGAGGTCGGTCGCGGTGCCCAGACAGTGTGACGGGTGATGCGCTCGCGATCGAACAGTGGATAGAGCGGAAGACTACCTGGGCAGTGCGCGTTCCCGTGGATGCAGATTGTAACACGTTTTCCTTGAGGGAACGTGATCTCGGGAAATCTTTCTCCCAGAACGCGCGCAGCCTTGTAGTCTGTCTGTGGTTGGAGTAACGTGGCTCCGGAACATGATGAAAGCTCTTTACGACAAAAAAGCAACGACTCGACGGAAGACTCCGTCTCATGGAACGAGAACCGAGAGACTCCGACGGGAGCGCGTAACCGGCAAAGAACCGCGGCCGCATCGGGCAGCTCAACGGCTCCTCGCGGACATTGGAACACCCGAACCCGCCCCCTTTGTACCTGATCCGTTTCAGCTTGAAGCCGTCACCCGGATTATGCACGAAGATGTGCTAGTGGTGGCGCCCACCGGTTCCGGCAAAACGTGGATCGCGCTGGAAGCGACGAAAAAGTACCTCGCCGCTGCAGCCAAGGTCTGGTACGCGACTCCGCTCAAGGCGCTCTCCAATGCCAAATATGAAGAGTTCGGTGAAGCGCTGGGACCGGAACGCGTCGGCATCTTGACCGGCGATCGGAAGGAAAACCCGGACGCGGAGTTCATTGTCGGCACGACCGAGATCCTTCGCAATCAACTCTACGATGCTATGCAGAGTGGCGAGGATCTCGACTTGCACCTCGTGGTCCTGGATGAGGCTCACTACCTGGGAGACCCGGAAAGAGGGGTCGTCTGGGAAGAGGTGATGATCTATCTCCCCGCGAGGGTGCACATCCTCCTCCTGTCAGCGACCGTCTCGAACGCAAACGAGGTGGTCCAGTGGCTCCGCCATATCCGCGGTCGCAAGTGCTCGGTGGTGCAGGCCACAGGCCGGCCGGTTCCTCTCCACGCGCTCTTCAGGATGCCAAACGGCGAGATTACGCCCCTTCTGGACGGGCAAAAGCTGTTTCCCAAAGTGGCGCCTTTCGCTCAGGTCCAGCGAAAAGCAAGACGCTCACGGGAATTCCCGGCCCCGGACATGAACGAGATTATCGCGACGCTTCGGGAGTGTCACCTCCTCCCCGCGATCATCTTCATGAAAGCGAGGGCCGAGTGTGACCGAGCCATTGAAAGGCTCGCGCCTTCGTCTGTGGCTCCTCACGAAGACGGTTTTGAGGCCGCGGTCAGGACGTACGTGGAACCGTACCCCGAACTGAGCAACCACCGAGGCCTGGAAGATCTGCTCGTGACGCGGGCCGGTTCCCATCATGCAGGACAACTCCCCGGATGGCGGCTCCTGATCGAGAAGATGATGGTGCTCGGCTATCTGGACGTCATCTTTTCCACATCAACCGTGGCCGCAGGGGTCAACTTTCCTGCCAGGACGGTGGTGCTGCTGCAGAGCGACCGCTTCAACGGGACGTCTTTCGTTGACATGTCCGCCACGGACCTGCACCAGATGACCGGCCGGGCCGGCCGCCGCGGCAAAGACAATACCGGTTTCATCCTGGTCATTCCCGGCAAGTTCATGGATACCGGGCTGGCCAAGAAGCTGTTGCTCTCTCCCCCGGAGCCGCTGCAGTCGCGGATCACCGTCAACTTCTCGATGGTGCTGAACTTGCTGCTGTCCCACGATCCTGCCGGGGTTAAAGAGCTGCTCGGTCATTCATTTGCCTCGTTTCACAAGAACCCACGAGTCTCTGAGAAAGTAAATCGGCGCCTTGTCAGGGAATTTCAGGCACATCTCGACGTGCTGCAAGAACTCGGCTATGTGGACGAACATGGGGTACCGACTTATGACGGCAGGTGGGCTGCCAGGTTGCGGCTCGACCATCCGCTGCTCATCGCGGAACTCATCCGACAGGGTGAATTCCGAAACTGCGGTCCTCGGGAACTGGCCGCACTCATCGCCCCCTTTGTGACCGACAAAGACAAAGAAGTTCACATGACCAGGGAGTTGTGGCAAGACACCAGGTCGCTCTGGAAGTCGTTCCGCCGGATGGCCGGCCGGTTGCGGCCGATCATGCAGTTCCTCGATTCACGTGGCTTTGCCATACCGCCCATCATGTTTTGGCCCGCGGCATCGGCGTTTCTCTGGGCGACGGAAGTGGAATGGAGTGAACTTACCAGCCACATGACTGCCGATGAAGGGGACCTTGCCATGCTGATGTTGCGAGATGCGGATCACCTCCGCCAGTTGCTCTCCCTCGAAGATGAAGAGCCGCAACTCGCCGCGACTGCAAGAAGGGCGCTTCAGCTCCTCATGAGAAGCCCTCTCATCTGATACGAATCAGCATGTTACTTTGAAAGTGCGTCGCTGTTACGGATCTTGGCCCGTGACTGACCGTCACTGACCGGCGGGCTCGGGCGGCACCACAATTCGTATGGCCCCGCCGTTCCAGAGCAGGGTCACCTGAGGACCCACAGCCAGGTACTCGCCGACCCCGGGGATTTCTTTGAGCAGTGCGAAGTACTCGTCTCCGAGAAACTTCACGGTCTTCGTGGGGATGGAGGCACGGTATCGAATATCGATCCACGCACCCTTGTCTGAGCGGAATACCTTGTCCCCGACGCTCCGGTACCGATCTGCCTCCACCTCGGAGACCACGTTGGACGTCTTGAACATCCACAAGAGGGCGGAGGCGTCTTTCTGACCCAAACCGGGAAAGGGGACATCGCTACCGGAAACCACCTGGAACGGCGCCTTGAATCCAAACACTTCCGCCATACGAGCAATCTGGTGCCTGCCTTCAGGTTCCGGCCCTTTGAGCCAGTCCCGTTCCAGCAGGCGAGCCACCCGGCGCATGGCCCAGAGCGCGGGAATGTACGGATGGCGCTCCTCTTTTTCGGGGAATCTGACGTTCCGTGTCACGGTCGTCACCTTACCTCGAACCCGCGCCTTGAGCACGACCGTTGCCTGGACATCCCCCTTCCCTTCGTACCGTCCAAAGACCACGAGCCCCTCAGATCCCGACATGTCCGGTATCGGTTCGGGGCTGAGGTCCTCTGCGGAAAGGCCTCGAAAGCCCAGAGACACACCGGACGCTCGGGGTGGGGATACTGCGGCAAAGAGTCGGCGCATGATCTTGCCGAAATCTTCTTTGTTCGAGAAATGCAAACAGATACCTTTGTTGGATACGGCGATCCTGTCGAGAAGCGCCACGTCGGCCGAGACGCCGATGGCCAGCGTATAGACCCGCGCTCGCACTCTGTTTCGGCGCGTCACGTCGTCTATAATATTCTCGCGGTTGGTTACACCCACGGTTCCCCGGCCGTCCCCAGCCACAATGACTACGCACGACCTTTTTCGTGACGAGAACTGCTCTAGAGCGCTCATGAGCCCGTTGTAAAAGTCAGTCCCGCCTTCGCTGGATGCAGTATTCACAAACTCGACCGCCTCGCGCACATTCTCCAGCGTGGCAGGAACCAGCCTGTGCGCGAATCTCGCGATTTTCGCTCTCACGACGAGCACGTTGAACCTGTCGGCCGGGCGCAATTTCTCCAGACTGAGCGTCAGCGCTCTCTTGCCCAGTTCGACATTCGTTTTTCCGAGGCTTTCCGACGCGTCGAGGACCAGCACCACATCCTTTTCCGGTTCGTTCTCCTTGGGCTGCAGGACCGGCGGTTCCAGAAACGCCATGAAAGCCCCCTTTTCTCCAGGTGAGCGGTGGGTCAGAACCCTTAAATCCAAGTCACGGCCGGCCAGCAGGGCGATGAGGGTGAAGTCGGTCCGTGCCGGCTTCTTGGCGGTCAAGGCGGTGACGAGGCATCTATGGGGAGCCTCTCTCTCCACGGAGATGTGGTGGGTCGGAGAGAACACGCTCCTCACCGACCGGGACATCTTGAAACGAACCATAATGTCCACGAGCCCCACCGGTCCCAGGGAGTAACGTTCTCCGGCCAAAGGAAGCGACAGCTCCAGCAGATCGCTCTGGATGGTGAGGGGCCTTTTGAACTCCACGCGAACCGAACACTGCTTCCGGATTCCCACGCTCACGCCGCGAACCAGCAGGATGTTTTTGCCCGCCAGACCCAGGAGTGCCGGATCTTTCATTCCTTCGGTGAACGCTCGCAACTCCGGGAAAAAGGCTTCGGCAGGGACCATCTGGAATGGGATGGCATGGCCGTTTACTTTCACCTCCACGTCCGACAAAGCTCCGTCACCGTTCAGAGGCATCATGAAAGAGCCTTCCAGAGGGAAATCGTTATCGTTGTGAAAGGTCTGGTCGATGCGGTACTCGACGGAGGAGTCGGAAACCGTGATCAATGTCTTGGACAGGAGGACGCTCAGTCGGGCAATCGCGAAGGTCTCGTTCTGAAACGTGGGGGGAAAGACGTGCAGGATTCCGCCACCGACAGCTTGTCTCGGCAAGACGCTCAGGAGGAAGAGGATGATCGGCAGGACGGGGATTCTGTAGGTCATATACCGCAAAGGCCTATAGTGGATCGCATTGTGAATGATCCGATCCGCAGGGACGCTCCAGCATGAGTCGACCAGGAAACTGCCAGCAGCACAATGCCTCGGATGCAGGACGGATCGGCTCGATGTCGCAGCATTTGTCCGAATGTCCGCGAGGTCCGGTATACCGCTAGAGGATTCGCTGCGAAGAAGATCGTCCTCTTCCTCGCGGCCGAGTGAGGGGTCACCCTGCACGTCGACCGGTCTGTGCCAGGCCGGAATGCTGCAACAGCACTGCCTGTTTCGGAGCATGAGGCCGCGTCAGGCCGGTTCGTCGCCTCCGCGGCCCAGTTCTCTGTCCCAATAGGCGTTGGCAGTAGCGACGAGCTCCTCGGTAGAGCAGATGTCTGCGGCAACAGCTTCCAGTACCCCCGGCGTCACGCTTCCCTTCAGCACTAGCTCCTGGCCGGCACTCCGTGCGGCATCCAGGACTGCCTTGACCTTCTCCGGATACCTGCTTCTCATCAAGACGGAAAAGACCGCAGGCCGCAACAGGGCCCCACAGAATTCTGTGTGTAGGTTTCGCGCGACCCTTTTCATGTGGAGAACCAGGGGGTCAAAATTGTGGAGGCCGGGAAAGCCGCACACTGAAACGAGAAACAGCTTCTCGGGAAACTTCCAACGCAGCGGATGACGCACCCCTTCCTCATCGGAGATGAAGTGCGGGTCCATGAAGACCACCAGCCGATCGACGAAACACTTGGCCAGGGACGTCATCCCATCCAGATAAACCGGAGTGGCCACTACCAGCATGTCCGCGCTGCGAATCCGATCGATCAGACCCGACATATCGTCGGAATGAATGCAGATCCCCGGCGACTGGGCGTAACAGGTGAAGCAGCCCGTACACCGCTTGATGTTCTTACGCTGCAGGAGAGCAATGTCAACCTCAACCCCTTCGTGACGGATTCCCACCAAAAAGGGATTCAATATCATCTGCGTGTTGCCGGCCTCCATGCGCGGAGCGGCATTAACAACGAGAATTCTCATACGTTACCTTCTCAAACGTCAACGGTCCTTGCGGAAAGCCGATCCTCGCGGCCAGCCTCGGAGTCCCGGTCAGCAAATCAAAGCTTCAGGCGCAGCTTGCCTGGCTTCGTCAGCAGGCTTAGCAGATTATCCAGTCGCTCCATGTCACGGACGCGCACGTCGTCTTCGCCCGTCTTGACAATTTCAAGCTCTTCCAGCTTGCTCAGATACTTTCTGACCCGGTCTTCGTCCTCCAGCCCGAAGGCACCCGTCAAGCGTGCTATGGGTATGGCGTCGTCGTTGCCTGCCAGAGCTGTCCGATGGCACGTAATGAGCGCGTGGATCAAGCGAGAGAGCATGTCTTGAAACAACGAGCCCTCGATGAGGATTTCTGCCGAAGCAAGCTTCTCCACGAGGCTGATGACAACCTTGCCTGCGATATCGGGGCCGACCAACTGGGTGAAGGACTCCCGATCCAGGGCGATCACGTGCGTGTCTTCCTCGGCGATAGCCGATTCGATGCGAGATGTGCCGGCCAGCAACGCGGTTTCACCGAAGAGCGCTCCTTGGCCGATAAAGTCAAGTGTCTGCCGCTTATCCCCCGCGGCCAGGAACGTCCTGATCTTCCCTTTCTGAATCACGTACACACGGTCCGCGGGATCGCCACACTCGTAAATGGTCTTCCCCGCGGGGAAGCACACGATCTGCTCGGTCGCACCATGGTCCTGGCCGGTTTCCGAACGGGAAACGCTCGGCGACGCCTGAACCGCGGCAGTCACCAGGTCAAGTGTGCGCCATGCCTCGACACTCTCGTTCCCGGCGCCGACATCCTGGGTCCGAGTGATGTCCGTCAGCCCCTCTGCCAGCAGTTTGCGCATTCGTTGCCTGTCCAGCAGGATCTCTCGTCGGAACTGCTCTTTCATGTACTTGGAGAACGCGGTGGAATCCATGTCCAGTGACAGATTCTTGATGAGGGCGCGGAGATCTGCGATCATCCCTTCCATCCACGGATAGCGATCCTCCGGGTCCAGGGCCATCGCCTTGATGAGGACTGGGTGCAATGCTTTGGGTATCTTGGGATTCGACTCAACTTTTTGCCGAATATCCATTTCGAGGATCGATTTTACCGTGGCCTTTACCGTTTCCTGGTGATCGACCAGACGCTCTCCCGTAACCAGTTCGTAAAGGAGGACCCCCACACCGTAAATATCGACCCTGCGATCCACTGTTTTCCGCTGGAGTTGCTCCGGCGAAAAATAGAGAAGCTTCCCTGCCACGGGGAGGCCTTCTACTGGCTCACTCTCCAGGAACATCCTCGCAATACCGAAATCGATGATCTTTACCTCAGCCTCATACGACACCATGACATTGAACGAGTTGATATCCTGATGCACCAAGAGGAGAGGCTCTCCTGCAGGGCTCTTTCTGCGGTGGGAATACGCCAAGCCTTTTGCCACTTCCAGAGTCACATACATCGCAAAATCGAGGGAGATGTGACGCCCCGTCCGGGCAGATTTGGCCAGAATGTAGGCTGCGTTGCGCCCTTCGATATATTCGAGCGCGATATAGTACTCCCCGCTGATCATCCCCATGTCGAGAATTTGGACGATGTTTGCGTGGTTCAGCCGGGAGAGGGTCCTCCCCTCGTTGACGAACCTGCGCACATAGCGAGGTTTGCTGACGTATCTCGGCAGCAGCTTCTTTATGACGACCGGTTTGTGGAACCCATCCACACCAACGCTCTTGGCCAAATAGATATCGCACATTCCTCCCTGAGATATGCGATCTATAAGCCAGTGACGTCCGAACCGCACCGGTTGGAAGGTCTGCTTCCGACCAGCAGAAGCTGACTGGACTGTAGCTTTTGGTTCTGCCATGCCTCGCTGGTTTCAGATGATTATGGAATCGATGCCGAGTTTAATATCGCAAATGACGTGGCACCAAAATTGACTCGCGTCTGCCGGGTCAGATCAACCCCCTCGGGTGCGGTGCGATAGCCCAGTGACCTGTCCACGAGCAGAAAATATTCCTTGCCGCCTACGGTGAGATGCAGCAGCCACGCGGGGACCGGCGTGCCGTGCTGCTGCGACGCCGGCGGTTTCCTGAGCGGCAGACGCTGAACGGACTGTCCGCCGAGAATGATGGAGTTCTTGTCCCCGAACTGTTCTCCCTGAGCCTTGGTGATGGGGAAAAGAGCTGCAACCAGGGAAGACGGGATCGCCAGGGGAGTCCCCGCCCAAATCATGGTCAACAGTCCCTCGCCGGCAGGCTTCGCATCGAGAGCGCCCCCTTCACCACCCCTCGATGTTGCCGGAACTGCCGCCGCGGACAATTCTTTGTGAAGGAAGGCAAGCTGACCGAGTCTTTCCGAAAAGAGTTGTTCCAGCATCCCCAGCCGGCGAATGATCTCCTCGCCCGACATGTCTCCGCCTTGGCGAAAAACCCCGAGTATTCGGGAAAAACGCTGGCTGACTTCCTCCAGAGAATGGATGGTAATCTCCGCCTTCTTGATCAGAGTGGCGAAACGTTCCTGGGCTTCCTGGTCCCCGATAGCTCTGGAAACGGCTGCTGCCCCGGTCAAAACCTGCTCGAGAACCTGGGTGCTGACCTCTTCTCCGGCCAGCTCTCCCTCTTGTCTCAACTCTGCTACGATTTTGGCCAGGCTCTGGCTCAGACCTTCGAGAGAGCGCACTGCTGAACCCACTCGCGACGGAAGCCCGGCTGAGCGTCCACGACCGGGCGGGGCTTCCGGAGCCTGGGTCTGGAGAGCAGCGGCAGGGCGAACAGGCTTGGCGGGTATCGGTGGTGGAGTCGGAGCAGACGGAACTGGGCGGAGTTTCGGCGCTGGCGGTCTCGGAGGTGCGGGTGGCGGAGCCGCGGGTTGCTGAGGGACTTCGGCGGGTTTTGGCGCCGCTGTCTCGCTGTCCGCCGAAATCACCTTAAAAAGATTGTTTACGCTGGAGGCCAGGTCATCAATGGTTTGCTTACTTTCCGGAGACTTCCGCATCAACTTCAGGACCGTCAGGCTCTCCTGAAGCATCTTCACGAGGGATGGATGGGAAGCGCCGCCTGGAGGCCGCTTGAAGCGCTGCAGAACCCGATAGTTCATGGCCAGGATTTTTCGGGCCTGCTCGTTCTTGGAGAAATACGAGTCCAACTCCTTGAACCGGTCGGCGACCTCTTCGATCACTTCGGGAGTAACTTCCCATTCCAGGTTCAGGATCAGAGCTTCGATAAGTTCCGCGACATCGTCGAACGGCTGGCCGTCTTCCGCCGCAGAAAAGGCCACAGGGACAGGGGCCGGTTTGAGCGCCGGTTTGGGAACAGGTGCCGGTTTCGCGGCAGCCGGCTTGGCCGCGGGGGCTGACAGGACGGCATGAGGTTTAGCCGCGGGTGCCGGCTCGCCCGGTTTCTGCTGGAACGGCGGTGGGATCTCGATGGTGTCGCTGGTTCGAGCTTCTTGTGGCGCTACGGCAGGGCCTGCGTGAGTCGTCCCGCTTTGCTCGCGAAACGTCGCAAGAACGTCCAGTTCTTGAGTGGTCTCCTCGCTCAGGAAAGTACCCTGGAAGAGGGCTTCAATCTTCTTCCCGACAGCCTCTCCCAGTTCCTCGGGGCTCTTGGTTTTCTGCTCGTTAGCCACAGTGTGTCTCCGAAGGGCTGAGTCGGCCTCGCTAACGGGTCGCTGTCAAACCCTTGTTCTTGAGAAGCCTGGTACTCACATCCACAACCGTCAATATGCAGATCTTCTTGAAGGTCTCTTTCACGCCATCCCCTCGCAAGGCACTGGCCGCGAACGACGGGTACGCCCCTTGTGGATTCAGGTCCTTCTCCATCTCCTCCAGTGGGATCACCGCCACCTTGCTCCCCGCGAGATCCCGCTTGTTATATTGCAGCACGATTGGCATAGATGAGATACTCTTGCCTTGCTCACGCAGATTGTCTTCCAGATTCTGAAGGCTCTCGATGTTATTGTTTCTCCTGGCTTCCAGCGAATCGGAAACGAACACAATTCCGTCGACACCTTTGAGCACCAGTTTTCTGGTATCGTTGTACCGAACCTGGCCCGGAACAGTGTACAGCGAGATTTTGATCCTGAACTTGCCAATCTTCCCCAAATCCATGGGAAGAAAGTCAAAGAAGAGCGTACGGTCCCCGGCGGTATCTATCGAGAGAAGCTCGCCACGAACGTGCTCGCCCAGAGCTTTGTGGATCGTCATCAGGTTCGTCGTCTTTCCACCTCTTCCAGGGCCGTAATAAACAATCTTGCAATGAATTTCATCGGATCTGAAACTTATTATGGCCATCAAGTCATCCTGTCGTGACTGCGATTTACCGATTACGTGTTGAACCACTGCCTCAAGTTCTCGGCGAACATGGCTTCTATTTCTTCGAGGCTCTTCTTGACCTCCAGACGAACCAGCCCCAGGTGTGTGTTGTTGTTGAAGACGGTGATCATGAGGCATTCATCCCCGACGTTGGAAAAGTGAATGTTCTCGTCTCTTCCTTTGTGGAACAGCAAGGTGAACTCTTCCTCGCCAAAGAGACGGGCCATGGCCGTAGTCGCGCCGTAGCTGGCCGCGGTCAAAGCTGCCAGGGAGGCCACCTTCTCTTCGCTCATCTGTCCCTGGAAACCGATAAGTTGTCCCGCCTTGTCAATCAGCAGAACGGAATGAGCGCCGCTTCGTTTCAGCAAGTTCGCCAAAATCTGGTCGATGCGGTCAAGGGATTGCTTTGTAAGAATTAGATCTGCCATCTCTCGTGCGTAGCCGGCTTATCGCTTCACCGTTCCGGATCTTGCAGGATCACGGCTAACAAGTCTCAAATACAGGGAAAAACCACGCCGGCATCCCCCTTCCTCCAAATATGTTGCTTGAGCGTCCGCGACGGGATTATAGCATCCTGCCCACTCTTGGAGCAAGATTTTTGACAGCGCAAGCCTTCGGAGTCGCTCTTCAAGGGAGTCGCGGTGGAGGGGTCGCACCGACCCTTCCAACCTGGAACAACGGTTCGTTGACCTGGTCGGCTTGCCGCCGCCGCACTGCTTATTAGGGCGGGGCTGGAGTCTCGATACGGCGCATGCTCTCCATGAGCAGGAAGTCCCAACTCTCGTGGATTGTCTCCGTTTCGACCGGAACGTTGTCGCATTCAAACACTCCCAGTTCCCAGGAGATGATTTCGTAAAACGCTTCCTCCCCTTTGAGCGCTCCCGTTTCGGCGTGGGTTATCTCGCCCTCTTTCACCACGATAAACCCAGACCGGGCACCACTTCTCACGTGCATCCGGCAACTATTTCGGCCTATACAGACGAGCTGTATTACATCCGGGAGGCTCGTGTTGGTCACCGTCCCGCTGAATCCCGGGGATTTCACGTGGGCGTCATCCTGCATGCTCGTCACACGCCCTGCGCAGATGTTCGGTGGCAACCTTCATGGGGTCCGTACATACCTCTTCACCGAAGACATCGATCCAGCACGAGAGTCGCCGTCCGACCAACAGGCCTCAGAAAACCGCAATTCTCTTGTACCAACGAAGACACGACTGGGTCGGACAAATTTTCACGCGGTTCACTATACCAGTGTTGTAAAATAAAATCAATAAATTCGCTGCGGCTGAACGTAGCTGCTCCCCCTCGGGAACCCTTCCGGGAGACGCGTATTCTCAGCTATCTGGCTTCGCGAGCGGGAAATACCTGGAGACGCGACCGGCTGCCGCGACAGTGGTTTCGCAAGAGATTGCGGTAACAAACCAATATCCCTCCTGATTCACCGTCAGTGAGTGGCACCACCAAGGAGAACCGAATGGCCGGCGCCAAGTTCCTGAAACCGACCTCCAAGATCGTCCTCTGCATTCTCGGAATGATGATCATGGCATACTTCATCTACCCCGACCTTACTGCGGGCACCCTCAGCGATCGTTTGACCATCCTGCGGATAGCCGTCTTCATCGGTTTTGCCTATCTTCTGGTTCAGAGCGTGCGCGAACGGGAAAAGTCATCCGGCCGGTGAAGATCGCGCCTTGACGCCATCGGCCACGGGAGTCGTTCGCCGGACTTCCGTACGGCTGCGAGCCGAGCCCGGTGAGGTCTCTCCTGTCGCGATTAAAGCTCCTGGAACAACGGGGGGGTTGCGCCCAACTCTTAGCGCGCCGGCGTCGACCAGGCGCGGTGGGTCACGGTGTCCCATTCGCGACGAGTACGCGACCGAACTTGTGAGATGGAGCACTTGAGCGGCGAGGCCCGGAATCTGCAGAGCGGTCGTTCATCCAACATTCCCATTGATTCAAGCCTATTGGCTTTCATGGAAGGAGCGCGGAGCAACTCCCAGAGCCTGTCCGATTTAATTATTACGTAAAGAACAAGAAAAGCGTATTGATATGGTTTTTTCTTCACTTAGTCTCTTGAGATTTCTTTACCAATGTGATATGATCAACTCACTAAGTGTCTTACAGAACGGCACATATCTCTACACAAGGTGAGGTCCATTATGGCAAGGGTTGTGGTTGTCATCGTGGGGTCGTTGATTTTCATGTCAGGGTTGTTCCAGAGCCCTGCCGAGTCTTACAACTGCTGTCCACCGCCGCCGCCTCCGTGCATCCAGCAGTGTCTCATAACCAAGATGATTCCCTGTGTGCGCACCGAAATGGTGGCAGAAGTTCAGCCGTGCACACGGTCCGTTCCGGTAACCAAGGTAGGGTACCGGACACAGAAGATTATGCTGAAGGGATGCCCGGTCGGCCAACCGTGTGGGATCGATCCGTGTACCAAGTGCTGCCCGCAGCCGTTTTGCCAGGTGGTCAGCCAGAAGGTACCTTATTACTATTGTGAGTACAGGAAGGTTCCCTCATATAACATCGTGTACAAGCCAGTGTGTCGTACGGTCATGATGCCTCAGCTGTATAACGTGCAGGCCATACCTCTGTGCAAGTAGGCCGCCGCTGATTCGGATAGGAGCGGGCACGGTTCCCGTGCCCCGAACTCCGATCTTACGACTGCGTTCTGTCACCTCGCCTTGGGAACGCCCGGAAGGGCGCATGGGTTCCTGCGCATTCCTGCGCCATTCCAATGCCGCGGCGGGTTGTCGGTCTTCCGCGATTATGGTGATTGACATATACCTTCGCGTGTCGGATACTGGGCGGGCAGAATTTTGGCAGGAGCGCAAACTGGATGAGAAGCGTCCTTGTGACGGGCGGCGCGGGTTTTATCGGCAGCCACCTTGTGGAAACCTTGCTTGCCCGCGATGTGGAAGTCCTGTGCCTCGATAACTTCTTTACCGGAAGCAAAGAAAACGTCCTCCCCTTTGTCGGCCACCCGCATTTCGAGCTGATCCGCCACGACGTGGTCGAGCCGATCCTTCTGGAAGTGGACCAGATCTACCATCTGGCCTGTCCGGCATCTCCGATCCATTACCAGAATAACCCCATCAAGACGCTCAAGACTTCGGTGCTCGGAACCCTCAACATGCTCGGGCTGGCCAAGCGGGTGAAGGCGCGGATTCTTCTGGCTTCCACTTCGGAGGTCTATGGTGACCCCGAACTGCATCCACAGCCGGAAACCTACTTCGGGAACGTCAACCCTGTGGGTCCCAGAGCTTGCTACGATGAGGGGAAGCGAGCCGCCGAAACCCTTATGGTCGGTTACCGCGATTACAACGGGGTGAACGTGGCCATCGCCAGGATCTTCAACACCTATGGGCCGAGAATGCTCCCCAACGACGGCCGCGTGGTCAGCAATTTCATCTGCCAGGCGTTGCGCGGCGAGGATCTGACCATCTACGGTACAGGCTCCCAGACCCGCTCGTTCTGTTACGTCTCCGACCTGGTAGACGGGCTCGTACGCCTCATGGAAAGCTCGGAGTCCGGTCCGGTGAACTTGGGCAATCCTCATGAGGTGACCGTCGAGGAACTGGCTCACATGGTTCTCCGCATGATCCCCGAGACGAAATCCGGGTTGGCCTACCGGCCGCTGCCGATGGACGACCCTACCCGCCGAAGACCGGACATATCCCGCGCACGAAACCTGCTGGGCTGGGGCCCGACAGTTCCGCTGGAAACGGGTCTTGAAGCCACCGTAGTCTATTTTCGCAAGCAGCTCGGTTCACAGCGTGGGGCGTAACGTTGTCATGAGTGCCGGCAAGAAGCGTACACTGCTGATCGTGGCTGGGACCGCGTTCGGCGCATTCTTTCTCTATCTGGCTTTCAGAGATATTTCCTGGACGGAGCTTGTCCACGGTATGGGGCAGATGCGACTCGTGTATCTGATCCCGTGTACGGTGGTCATGGTGATGATTCAATTGGCGAGGGCGGTGAGATTCGGCCTGATCCTGAAACCCTTCTGTTCGCTCACGACGAAACAGCTCTGGGACCTCCTCAACATATGGGCCGCGTCCACGATGTTTCTGCCCGCCCGGCTGGGTGAACTGACGCGACCGTACCTGCTGAAGCGCCGAGGTGTATCGTTTTCCAGCGCATTCGGCGCGGTGATCGTGGAGCGATTCTTCGATCTGTCCGGACTTCTCCTGCTGGCCGCTCTCGTGTTGTGGTATTCTCCCGAGGTTCCGGCGTCGTACGCGATGGCGGGGAAGTTGCTCCTGGCCGCGTTGGTCGTCGGTTACGCTGCGGTGCTGCTCATACTCTCCAACCGGGAGAGGGTCCATGCCCTGTCCGAGCGGATCGTGGCCCGATTCCCCGGCCGCGCGACGGTCTTTGTGACCGGCACGGCCTTGCGCCTCATCGACGGCCTCGGGATCATGGCGAGCCTGCGGCAGGCGATCATTATTTTTCTCTGTTCCGTGGCCATTTGGGGATTGTTTTCGCTCTTGACCTATTTCTTCCTGGTCGCGTTTTCGGTGCAAGAGGCCTCTTTCCTCGTCGCGGTGACGATCCAGGTGTTCCTCTGCCTTGGTGTAGCCTTACCCTCCGCTCCCGGGTTTGTCGGGACGTTTCACGCGGCCGGGCGCTATGCCCTGGCTCTGTTCGGCATTCAGTCCGTGGTGGCCGTATCGTTTGCCACGGCTTACCATCTTTTCAGTCTCGCAGGATGTCTGGTGCTGGGCTTCACCTCATATTTCACCAGCGATTTTCGCCTGGACCAGGCCATGCTTGCCGAGGACGACTCGTCGGATGAGGCGTCAGTCCCGGATGCGGCGGCCGCGAGTAATCCAGGCAGCGAAAGCGACGCGGGCAAGGAAATACCCCGGTAATACGAATCCTTATTTCTTGTGACAGCGGCCGCGAACCAATTTGGGGAGGACGCGTTGAAGAGCTGGGCTGAGCTGGACAGAGAGTACATCTGGCACCCCTTTACGCAGATGCAGGAATGGCAGGGTTCAGAGCCCCTGGTGATCGAACGGGCCGAAGGGAACTATCTCATTGATGCGGAAGGGCGCCGTTACCTGGACGGCGTGTCCTCGCTCTGGGTAAACGTTCACGGGCACCGCAAGCGAGAAATCGACGAAGCCGTCACGCGGCAACTGGGTCAGGTCGCACATTCGACGCTGCTGGGACTGGCCAACACCGCGTCCATCGAGCTGGCGGGCAAGCTTGTCGCCGTCGCGCCGGAGGGCTTGAGCAAAGTCTTTTACTCGGATTCGGGCTCGACCGCAGTGGAAGTCGCCCTCAAGATCGCTTTCCAGTACTGGCGCAACCGCGGATACGAACACAAAACGCTCTTTGCCACCCTTTCCCAGGCGTACCACGGCGACACCATAGGATCGGTCAGTCTCGGCGGCATCGACGTGTTTCACGCGATTTTTCAGCCGCTCCTCTTTCAGACGATCAGCATTCCAACCCCTTTCCCTTACCACTATCCGAGCCTGAGCCCTGAAGAGTGCCGGGACCGGTCGCTCGACCACTTCAGGGCCGTGGCCGAAGACCGGGCGCATCAGATCGCCGCGCTGATCGTGGAGCCGTTGGTTCAAGGCGCGGCCGGTATGATAATCCACCCGCCGGGATTCTTGAAGGGGCTGGAGAAGATTTGCCGAGACCACGACATTCTGCTCATCTGCGACGAGGTCGCCACCGGATTCGGCCGTACGGGCCGCATGTTCGCGTGCCAGCATGAAGATGTCCGCCCGGACATGATGGCGCTGGCCAAAGGTCTGACCGGCGGATACCTCCCGTTGGCTGCCACGCTGGCGACCGACGAGATCTATCGAGCGTTTCTGGGAGAACACAAGGACCTGCGGACGTTCTTCCACGGGCATAGCTACACGGGGAATGCATTGGCCTGCGCAGCGGCTTGTGCGTCCCTCGACCTCTTCGAGGCGGAGCACGTGCTCGAGAGGTCCCAGGAAAAGATCGGGCTCCTTGCGGAGCTGCTTGCGGCTGAAATCCAACCGTTGCCCCATGTGGGTGATGTCCGTCAGTGCGGTTTCATGGTCGGGATCGAGCTTATGGAGAATGTGTCTCTCAGAAAGAGCTACCCCATGGACCTTCGGATGGGCGCGCGAGTGACTCAGACCGTGCGACGCCATGGAGTCATTTTGAGACCCCTGGGGGACGTGGTCGTATTGATGCCGCCTCTTTCCATTACGCCGGACGAGATGCGGACGCTGATCTCCGCGACCGCCCGATCCATCAAGGAAACCTGTGGTGAGTAACGAGGAAGAATCTGAGAATCTGACGAGATTCTGAGGTGTTGCCGGGTAAGCCGGCAGCGGCTCCCATGCAAGCAACATGGATTCGGCCGCCGGAGTGGTGCCAATGGAGGAGAGTGGCCGGCAAGATGCCGGCCCCACCCAACGGCCAAGAGCAGGAAGGTCAAGGGAGACACGGTATTGCGAGCCAACTGGGCTCCATTCGTCGGGTTCCGGTGAGCACGGCAGTGGCATGCGAACGGCCCCGCTCGCTGTTTTCCGGCTGAGTCTCGCGACGAATACCTTGCAGGGTGCGGTTCGCGTCGCTCACCGCACCCTGCAAGGCTTCCGCGCATACGCCATCGTCATTGTGCAATAATGCACTAAGTCCACCACCACAGCGGGGGAACTTGTCACGTACCTGTATCACGAAAGGATTGTTCGTCACCGGCACTGACACGGGGGTTGGCAAGACTCTCGTCGCAGCGGGACTGGTGAGACTTGCCCGCATGCACGGTGTGGCTGCGGTTGCCGTGAAACCGTTGGAAACCGGGTGTTCTCTGCAAGAAGGCATTCTCTACCCCGAAGACGGCGCGTTTCTTCGGGACGCGGCGGAAAGGGCACTCACCCTCGATGAGTGTGCGCCATACCGGTTCTCGCTCCCCGCGGCGCCTGCGAGAGCCGCAGAGGCCGAGGGTCGGGTACTCGACCTTGCGCTCATCGAACAACATATCCGGCTGTTGGAAGGCCGCTGGGACCTGGTTGTGGTGGAAGGAGCCGGAGGCCTTATGGTGCCCATTGACGGGAAGCTCATGATGATCGACCTGATTCAGCGCCTTGGGTACCCTACGCTGCTGGTGGCGAGATCGAGGCTCGGCACGATCAACCACACCCTCCTCAGCGTGGCAGCTCTTCACCAACGATCGCTCGCGGTCGCGGGGATCGTCCTCTCCGTCTCCGCAGGCGAGGCAGGCCCGGAAGAGGAGCACACCCCGGCGGATATTGCCCGCATGGTCGACGAGATTCCCGTGGTAATGGTGCCGTACCTTACGGCTGAGGAAAGAAGCGACCCTTCCCGAATCGCCGCGATCCTGGAGCGAAACTGGAAGCGAGAAGTGTGGAGCCGATGGATCGGCGGCGGCGAATCGCATGTCCCTGGATAGGACTGACGACCTGTTTATCGCGAGCAACCGAGAGGAGCGATCGATGGCTTTCTGGAACCTGGCCACAGTGGAATTGGCGGCTTTTCGTCCCGGTGTCATGAGCAAAGCCGAATTGGGAGACAGTCTCATCATGGTTTGCATGGAAATCGGCCCGGGATTGGCAGATAACGGTCACGCCCATCCGTTCGACCAGTGCGGCGTGGTCCTGGAAGGCCGCATAGAGATGTTCGTGGGGACTGAACGGCGGGTGCTGAACCCCAATGAGACCTACTTCATCCCTGCAGGCCAGCAACACGGCTGGAAAACCTTCGACGAGCCTGTCCGGGTTCTCGACGTATCGGCCCGCAAGGAATAGGTTTTCCGAAAGCGGAGACATCCGCAACGGAAAGATACCCTCTCCGGTCGCTCGGTTCCCCGAATCGCCGCGTGGAAGCGGGAAAGACCGGGATCCCGAGAAGCCGCGCGGGCACGGAGGCGATCGCCATGTCTGGAGCATCCTTGAAGGTCATCTACCACGATCTGTACCTCACCGATTATCCCACTGCCTCCTGCGAGACACCGTCGAGGGTCGAATCGATTATGAGGGTGTTGGGAAAGGACTACCCGATCCTGGAGCCGTCTCCTGCCGACGAAGAAGACATCCTCCTCGTGCATACCCCGTCAATCCTGGAATCGGTGAAACGAGAGCCGGACCTCTATTCCGCTGCCTTGATGGCTGCCGGAGGGGCCGTCATGGCCGCTGAACTCGCCTGCGAAGGACAGGTCAGCTTCGCGGCCGTGCGCCCTCCCGGGCATCATGCCAGTCCGGACGGTCACTGGGGATTCTGCTTCTTCAACAATGTGGCCATCTCTCTGGAAAAGCTGATTTACAACGGCAAGATCGCGCAGGCCCTCGTCCTGGACATCGACCTCCACTTCGGTGACGGAACCGACCGATTCTTCGCAGGCCGCAAGGATGTGGAGGTCGCCAACATCCAGGACAACCACCGGGAGGCGTTTCTCAGAAACGTCGATCGCGCCCTCAGCTCCCATGAATACGACATCATCGCGATCAGCGCGGGGTTCGACCGCCATGTCCACGACTGGGGCGGAACGCTCACCACGGACGACTATTTCACCTTCGGTCGCAGCGTGCGTGATTTCGCCGCGGACCGTTGCGAAGGAAGATGCTACGCGGTGCTGGAAGGCGGGTACAACATCGACGTGCTGGGTGAGAACGCACTCGCGCTCTGCAGGGGGCTCGAACCTACTCCGTGAAATCCTGCCGCAGGATCTCCGTTGGCAACCCCTTCCAAATGATGCTGCGGGTGCCACTGCTGGCTTGTCCAGCAGTGCGATTTCATTCGGAAAGAACTTCCTAGAATGACGATAGGCAGACCATCAAAAAAGGGGCAGGCACTATCTTCTTGACAAAGCTGGCAATGATTTCCGCTAGTGCTGAATGAGAGTCTCTGTCTTTCGCACAACGGCTGGAACAGGTTTATGAGCACGCAAGCGGTGCTCCGTTTGATGAGGAAGGTGCGAATCATGTTGCCGATCATAAAGTTCTTGCCGTGGCAGGTTGTTTCGGCCGTAGCACTGGGATTGCTGATCGGTTCAATGGCTGGCTGCGCTTACAGAGATGAAGGAGTCGATTTCGACAAAGAGTTGACTATGAAAGAAGACGGGCTGGTTTATACAATTAGGGAGGACAAACCTTTCACAGGGAAAGCCTACTTAACCGTGTGTGGTCGGGAGTGTATGCCCTTCTTACATTGGGAAGGTGAATTTAAGGACGGGAAGAAGCACGGTACGTTTGTGTTTCCGGAATCTCGCAAATCCAATGACATCTTTCGTCCCGGTGGCAAGCACGTCGTACGGGTGAAGTTTAAGGATGGGATTGAAGTAGAACAAGCAAAGGTCCCGTAGGATGCGGTGAGCGAAGCGAACCGCATCTGTCGAGAAAACACCGCGAACGATGCGGTTCCCGTTTGTCACCGCCTCTTTGCACCTGCTGCATCCGACGGATTTCAGGCAAATACCCCACTAGGCGGAATAGCCACGAGGGCACGGAGGGAGTTCTTCTGTCAACCGTGTTGCGATTTGAGGCGCATCCGGATACAGCTTCGGTAGCGTGACAAGCCCTTGCACGAAGTCCTGGAAAACACCGGCCTCGGCTTCGGTCGGTTCGACCTGATCAATGACTTTCTTCACGGCGCTGCAGACCAATGGCGCGCGTCTCATTAACCCGGTTAAGGATTCTTCTCCGATGTAGAAGCAGCGATACCATTGGCGCCTCTGTCGTATTACATAATCGTCTGCTCCTAGGCGGAGCTTGTCCACAGTAAATTGAGCGCGCTCCCGATGCGCTTCTGGGATCTGGTCGGTCATCATGAGCTGCCACGATCCAAGTTGCACTTCGAACCAACCGTTTTGAACCTCAAAAGGATCGAGTATCTTCGCTCCGTGTGCCGCCTTTCTGCTATTGATCCTGTCTGACGCGTACCGATAGTTGGTCCACTCGTACGCGAACTCTGGGTGATCGGACTTACTGAGGTAGTGTTCCACCGCCCCTTCGAGGCCGATGTGCATGGCCGAGTAGCCGCACAGAAAGTTGAAAGCCTCTGCCAGCTGGTCTTTGCAGCTTGTCCAGCAGTTCGGAGGCTTTGCCGGTCGAGTGGTTGGGTCAGCGTCGAGCCACTGGCGGCCCGGGCGCCGCACCTTCTCATCAAAGTCGGTGGGCTCGGGGGAAGGATCAAAGTGAATCATGAGCCTCTGGCCTTTGCTTTTCCCGCTTCACAAAGTAATCCCATTCCACAAGGAACGGATCATCTTCGGGCAACAATCGCATCAGGTCCCTCTGGATTTCTTTCTGGACTTCCTCTCTGTTTTCCCTGCTTGAGAACGCTTTCATGTCGTCATGCCGCATATAAGCATATGCAGCTTCGAGCACGCGGTCAGCCTCCTTGGAAGTGGCTCGGCGCAGTCCGAAGACCGGCGAGGTCAGCCAGTCGCTGCTGTCGCCGTACTTAGCCCACTGAAAGGGCGAAATGGTTATCTTGCCGTCTTCCTCGTCGAAGACAATTACTCGGTCCTTTGCTTCGTCGAATTCCGGTTCAAGAGATGCCAATAGGAGAGGAGAATGGGTCGTGGCGACTATCTGGACGTTCATCTTCTCGCTAAGTACCTTGGTCACCGAGAGAATGGCCGGGAGGATCGACCGTTGCCACTTCGGATGGAGATGAGCCTCCACTTCGTCTATCAGGATCACTAAGTCATTGGCCGGTTCTTGCTTGAGGATGCGGCAGGCCTGCTGATGTTCGTACCAGCACCAGACCAGAACGTAAGCCAGACTCAGGATGCGTTTCATTCCAGCAGAGGCGTAAATGACCGGCACGGGGTAAGCGTAGTAAGGAAGTCTAATAGTGGGCACATCCCTCACGTCGCTAACGGATACCCGAATAGGATGATCAGGCTTAATCGCCTCCCTTTCCGGGTCAGGGGAGAGGGTCTCCATTACTTTCGTTAGAGTCTCGTACGCTTTAGCCTTTTCTGGAGTGGCCCGGTAACTCCATTCGACCCAGTCGCGAATCAGCCCGTTGCAGAGCACCTGGGTCGAGGGTCGAGGATTCTTGATCGGGTCTCCAAGTGGGGACAGCGACAAAGTCCCCGGGGCTGCGCTTTTAAGGCCATTCCAGAGGCTTTCCTGAGAAAAATTGTACACCTCTGGCCAAGCGGCCGTCAGTGCACGGGGAGGTTCAATGGAGGTACCGTTCCGTACAGGATCCCACACGGAGAATCCTTCATCGACGCGTCCGTAAATCACAATGGCAGAACCGGGTTCTCCCCAGCCCAGTTGCCATTCTTGGTGCCATGAATTGAAGAAAGAATCGTCCTCGTACTGGGATTGACTGGTCTCGGGTGCGAGTTGACGGCCGATACGAGAATCTCCATCGAACCGCGGGTCCGGCCATGCAGGCTCACCGGCCCACGTCCCGGTTTGAACCCACCAAGCTACGTCGAGGAAGAAAGTCTTGCCGAGTCCGTTGTCGCCTGTCAGGAGATTCAAACGGTCGGCGAACTCAATCGCTAATTCAGGGGCAGGGCCGACATTTTTGGTATGGATACGCTTGATCATGTGCCCACCTCCGTTTTGTTGGGCGTCCGTTTAGGGCCTTCGGCGTGTCTCTCCCGCGGGCGTCACGAGCCTCCGAGCTTCAGGCCGACGGCCCCCATGGTGGCCACCACGAGGCCGCAGCAGACGAGTAGCGGCAAGGCCACAGCGAGCCCTGCTCTGAGGAGCGAAATGCCGTGAACCTCCCGCAACCCGATAATCATGATGGCGATCTTCCACGCCAATCCTACCCATCCTCCCACAACGGGGAGAACGTTGAATAGCTCGGGGCCTGAAGCGTAGCAGACCACCCGAAAGGTAGCTTCAAAGTCCTGGTTGGCCGCGCCAGTGAGAAAGAGCGACACGTGAACCAAGACCGCCCAGAGCACCACGCTCAGGAACACCACGACAAGGGCGAACAGCCCGGCAACAATCGCTCCGTTGCCGGAAAGATCCAGTACCGAGAGCAGTGGGTTCTGCAGCGTAAATGCCCAGACGAGACTTATCAGGGTCCCGGTGGTAGTCACGATCAAGGCATAGAGCAGCGGATTGAGCAAACCGCCGGAAAGGGGCAGCCGAGCAAAGAAAGACCGGGGGGTCAACAGGGTCTGCTGCAGCGTCTCCCCGATTCCCTGGAAGAAACCGAGTTGCTCCTGATCTTCCCAGGGGCAGTACTCCTCTCGTCGGAACTCCAGCGAGTCGGTCTCTTCACGCTCAGGCGGCACAGGCCGAGGACGCTCAGGGGCACCCGCTTGCTCTGCCTGTGCTCTTGTCGCTTCGGGAGCAGTGAGGTGTTCCCCAGCGCTTTGTTCCGGGGATACGTCCCCCTTCTGCTCGGCCCCGGGCGAGTTCAAGGCGCCACCACAAAACGGGCAGAACTTCTGGCCTTCTGTCGGTACCAACTCGCGGCCGCAATGCGGACACGTCACGTCGATCTCCTTTCTCACGCAACAGGGCTAATACAAGGCGCAATTCAAAGAGGAACTTTGGGGGGAACTTCTTTGCACAAAGAAGTTCTCCCCAGATTACTTCTTTGAAGGCGAACCGTTATTACAGAATGTGGGCAGCTATCCAGTCGTCCTGGGCCACGTTGTTGACCGACAAGACCCGCGTGCTGCCCTGCCCATCGCGGATGCGGATGGCTTCCCCGCGACGAGACTCTTTCGAGTACCTGCGTACAATGCCGGCCACCAGGGTCTCTTCCTCCGCAGTCGGGACCCCAAGGACTACCACGGTCGGCCCCGGAAAATCCATCGGGAAGAATACCGTTTCGGCAGGGGCAATTTCCTCGATGCGCCCGTTCTCTATCTCGGTGCGGCTGACCACGAGCTTCAAACCGGGCCGCACCCGGATGTGGCGGCCGATCGAGAGGAGCTCCAAGTCCGCGGTGTTGACGTCCTGCTTGTCGGTCAGCAGGTCCCGCAGCCGACGTGCGAATCCCGGATCGGTGAGCAGACAGCCACCAGCGGGTGCGGAAAAGCCAGTCAAGCCGATCTCCTGCGCAAGCTTCAGTTGGACCTTTCTCCCTCTGCCGGCAATGTCCAGGAGCCGGTCGCGATCCACGATTCCTTCCGTTTCCGGCCGCGTGAGCGGCAACACCTTGGCCGAGAGCGGCCGCAGCACCAATCCTTCACACCCGGATCGCTTGTCGATCAAGCGCATCGCGTCACGGCGCTGCGACATGGGTCGCTGTCCCGACACCTCTCCGGTGACGAGGAAGGAGGCCCCGATCTCCTCCATGAACGCCTTGGCCCTGACAAATGAGTCGATGCGGCAGTCGATGCATGGATTGATGTTCTTGCCGTGCCCGTAGCGCGGATTCCGTATCACCTCAAGGAATTCCATGCCTTTCGGTATGAGGACCAGCGGTACGTCGAGCTGTCGAGCAAGAACCCGCACCGGAGCGCCTTCATCCTCGAGGTCCAACGGCGCAAAAAACGACGGGAAATGCAGGGCCGTAATGTCAATTCCCTGGCGTTTGACCAGGTAGATCGCGAGGGCTGAGTCCAGGCCGCCGGAAATAAGAGCGACGGCACGTCTATTCAGGGGCACCGCCTCAGGACAAGGACTAGAAGACATCGGCTGAGAAGACATAGATTTTCGTGTCCTTCTCCTTCCATGCATCGGGGTGGAGCCCGGCTTTTCGGCAGGTCTCAGAGAGAAACGTGACCCTGTCCCAGTCTCTTTCCGCGGCCACTTGCGGCAAGAGGACCCCGGAATAGTGCCCTTTACGAATGAAGAGGCCATGCACTCCGACCTGAATCTCTTCGGGGTCCGCAATCTCCGTGAGGGGCGTGAGCACCGAAATTTCCAGATCCAGGTACGGGATCTCTTCATCCGTGACCGCGCGGAATCGTGAATCACGGAAAGCGGCAGCTTGAGCCATTTCCGCAACTGTTTTGGACAGCGGGTGCTCGGATTCGAGCATGCCCACACATCCGCGGAGCATCCCTCGCTGCTTTATGCAGACGAAGGCACCTCTCTTGTCCGCAAGGCGGGCTGAAGCCGAAGAAACAGAAGAGGCCTCCCGGCCGGCCGCACGGCTCACTATTGCCGCACGAGCGATCTGAAGAAGCTCAGCCTTCTCATCGTCGGTAAGTCCGAGATCCACGCCGACGTTTTGCTTTGTTGACGACATGCTCCTCTCCTTGTTCCGGCTGACGAAAAGAAGACGGACAGCCCTCACCGCCATTCATATTACGGGAAAAGCGGCAATCCGGTGAGGCCGGCAGTCTCTTCTCGGCCCATGATGAGGTTCATGTTCTGGACGGCCTGACCGGAAGCGCCCTTGACCAGGTTATCAATAACCGATATGGCGATCAACCAGCCGGTACGTTCATCCACCTCGACCGCGAGGTGACATTGGTTGGATCCCCGCACCAGCGCGGTGTCGGGAAACACACCCGCGGGGAGGACGCGGATAAACGGTTCGTGCCGGTAGAATTCCGTGTACGCCTCCCGTGCCGTCTTAGCCGAGAGATCCGAGCGGAGCGGCACATAAATGGTACTCACCATGCCACGACTCACGGGGATCAGATGGGGCGTGAACCGCACCTTCACCGTACTTGCCGCCAGGTTTGAGAGCTCCTGCTCCATTTCAGGGATGTGCCGGTGGTGGGTTACTCCATACGGTTTGAAGCCTTCACCCGACTCGCAGAAACTGGTAGTCAATTTCGCGCCCCGGCCCGCGCCCGATATGGCCGACTTCGAATCGACCACCGGACATGCTGCGTCAACTCCCGGCAGTTTGAAGAGCGGCGCGGTTCCCAGAATCACCGAGGTCGGATAGCAGCCGGGGTTGGCAATGAGGTCAGCCTCCCGGATGCTGTCGCGATGGATTTCCGGCAGGCCGTACACTGCCCTGCCGAGCAGGTCCGGATCTATGTGCTTGCCGTACCACTTGCCGTACACGTTTGGGTCGTGCAGTCTCAGGTCCGCGGAGAGGTCGACCACCTTCATCCCTGCATCGAGGAGCTGTCGGGCGACTCTCGCGGATTCCCCATGCGGGAGCGCGAGAAATGCCACATCAGCATCCGAATCGGGTTGAAAGTTCTCCATGGGATAGAATCGGAAATCGTCATCCTTTCCTATAAAGGGAAAGGCTTCACTGGCCCTCTTGCCCGCCCAATTCCGCGACGTCCCTCCGACGACGGCCACGTTCGGGTGGCCAGTGAGTATCCGTACGAGTTCTATACCGGTGTATCCGGTTGCGCCAAAAATGAGTGCTCTGATCATCTGACTTTTCCTAGCAGGTCGATTTGACAGTCATGCTGAAACGCATTGAGGACGATCTATTCTCGAGGGCGTCTCAGCATGAGTCGACCAAAAAAACTGTCATCAGAACAATGCCCCGGATACGGAACCGAATCGTCCGATTCCGAACCGTTTGTCTGATTCTCTATAACGTCCGGTATGTCTCGTACGGGTCCCGTCTGCTCACGGTTCCCGGCGATAATTGGGAGCCTCTTTGGTTATGACGACATCGTGCACGTGGGACTCTCTCAGACCCGCCGCGGTGATACGAATGAAATGAGCCTTGGCTCTCAGTTCGTCGAGATTGCGTGCGCCCAAATAACCCATGCCCGCTTTCAATCCACCGACGAGTTGAGTGATGGAATGAGCTGCCGGCCCCTTTGCAGGAACCATGCCCACGATTCCCTCGGGGACCAGTTTGTCCCCGGAAACCCCCTTATGCTGCCCGTACCTGTCCGCGGAACCTTCCCGCATAGCTTCCAGCGATCCCATGCCTCGGTAGGATTTGTACGAACGCCCCTGATAGAGGACCGTCTCGCCGGGACTCTCATCCGTGCCGGCCAGGAGGCCTCCGATCATGACCGTATGAGCGCCAGCGGCCAGTGCCTTGGTAATGTCACCCGAGAACTTGATACCGCCGTCTGCCACGATTGGGACGCCCAACCGCTCCGAAGCCTCGGCGCAGTCCATGATCGCGCTGATTTGAGGGACCCCGACACCCGCGACCATCCTGGTGGTGCAGATAGAGCCCGGCCCCACGCCGAGCTTCACCGCGTCAGCGCCTGCCTTGACGAGATCTTCCACGGCCTCGGCAGTGGCTACGTTTCCCGCAATCACGTTGATAGCAGGAAACCCGGTCTTCACCCTCCGGATCATCTCGATCACGTTCTTGGAGTGGCCGTGCGACGTATCGATGACCACGACATCTACTCCCTTCTTAACAAGGGCAGCGACCCGTTCTTCTTCCGTCGGCACTACGCCTACCGCGGCCCCCACCCGCAAACGGCCGAACTCGTCCTTGGCCGAACTGGGAAAGGTAATAGCCTTCTGAATGTCCTTGATCGTGATGAGCCCTTTGAGACGGTTGTCCTTGTCCACAACGAGAAGTTTTTCAATACGATGCTTGTGCAGAAGTGCTTTTGACCTCTCGATCCCGATGCCTTCGTCCACGGTGACGAGCTCTTCTTTTGTCATGACTTCCGAAACGTGTATGTCCAGGTCTTCGATAAAGCGAAGATCCCGGTTGGTGAGGATTCCCACCAGAAAACCGTCAACGGTCACAGGGACTCCGGAGATATGATATTTCCGCATAATTTGCAGGGCATCCCCGATCTTCTGCTCCGGGTGGATCGTGATAGGATCCACAATCATCCCCGATTCGGAGCGCTTCACTCGATCGACCTCTCTGGCCTGCTCCGCGATCGACATGTTTTTGTGCACAATTCCGATGCCTCCCTGTCGCGCCATGCTGATCGCCATTTCGGAGTTAGTGACCGTATCCATGGCAGAGCTGAGCAGCGGAATATTGAGGGAGATATTCCTGGTCAACCTGGTTTGGACTTCCACGTCGCTCGGGAGGACCTCCGAATAAGCCGGAACGAGGAGGACATCATCAAACGTAAGAGATTCCATCAACGCCATTCGCCAGTCTCCATTTCACAAAGGTACAACTCGATGGTCAACAAAGACGCCGGTGCGTTCCTCGAGTTGCTTGAGTCGCACCAAAAATTGCTTTATTTCATACGCGGCTGAAACGCTCCATGAGGTTCGTCTGTTTCGGCCTCGACCATGAATCTCTTCAACATAGATCTCGTCACAGACCGGCCGCCATAGTACAAGCCGCCAATCCACCGTATCACCGGATGGCGGGAGCAGCCGGCTCGAACCTCGTGTGCTGAGGTACTCGTGTCAGTATCGCGCTGGAGACGGATTCGAGAAAGACATCCAGGACATCTTCCCACTTTTTCTCAGGATACACCAATTCCGGTTCGGTCTTGACGCCTCCCAGTTCCGCTGCGATCCGGACCGCATCGTAGAAATTGCCGATCGTATCCACGAGCCCCATATCTTTGGCCTTCTCTCCGGTAAAGAACCGGCCGTCAGCGATGTCCTTCACTTGCTCCAAGGTAATCTTCCCGGTTCGTCCTTTTGCAACATCCGTTATGAATTGCTCGTGGATCTCGGCAGCGAACGTTTCGAGTATCTTGCGTTCTTCATCGGTCAACGGCCGTACACCTGACCCGATATCCTTGTACTTCCCGGCCTTTATTATGTTCACTCCCACCCCGATCTTATCGATGAGCTTGTGCACGTCCGCCATCATCATAATTACGCCAATGCTTCCGGTAATGGTGCCTCGCGAGCACACAATTCTGTCAGTCGGGCTCGCAACGTAGTACGCGGCCGAGGTGCCGATGGTCTCCATCGATGCCACAACAGGCTTCTTTTTCTTCGTCTTCTCGATTTCCCGGTAGATCTCCTGGGCAGGGCCCACCGTCCCGCCGGGCGAATTAATGCGGATCACGATGGCTTTAACGGACGATTTCTTGCGAAACTTCTTCAGTTGCTTGAGGGTCTCATCACAGGTGAGCAGGGTCCCCTTGAGGGTGACCACGCCGATCTTGTTGCCGCGTTCGAGGAACATGTCCCGCCAGGACGAGCTCTCTTGCTCCGTATCGCTCACCAGGGAGACGATGGAGGAGATCACCATAACACCAGCCGCCAAGAGCACGATTACCAGTATTGCGGCGCCGGTCCTGGATCTTTTCATTCCATTCCCCCCGTGTCGCAATTATTGCATAATATCATCATGTTAAATGGGTACCCCCTCAAAGGTGTCCAACATTATCAGAATTCCGGGTCGCCCGCAAGGGAGAGGCCGGGCGCGAGCGGGCAAGAGTTCATGGCCGGCGGCCGACCTCACCCGGAACGCCCTACTCTTTGCAACAGCGCTCTCAGGCCTATCGCGGCATCTTCCGGCATGACGTACGTCGGCACGCCTGCGGCGTGGAGTTGAGACCGGTCAGCCTCGATCTTGCGTATCGACCCGATAAAGCATGCGACGATCGGCTGAGGAAATCGTTTTGCCAAGTCGATGAGCGCCTCCGATGGATACGGCCAATTCTTGTGCTCGCAGAAGATCGCGAGAAGTGCGTCCACGGTCGTGTCTTCGAGCAACGCCTCGGCGATGTCGTGAAATGGTTGGCTCAGGAACGCCCCGGCCGCACCATCGACGGGATTCTTGTACACCACAGGGACCGCAGGCCCGAGGATGTCGGCGATACGCTTCAGCGTTCTGTCTCCCAGGTTGGAGAGTACGCAACCGGGCTCATTCCGCAGGATATCCCACCCGACAATGCTGGGCCCCGCGGTGTGCGTAAAGATCGCGATGCGTTTGCCACGCGGAACTTTCCCTACGGATAGCGCCTTGCAGACCGCCACCATATCCGAGACGGAGGATACCGCTACTGCGCCGGCTTGCCGTAAGGCCCCGCTCCAGACGAGGGCCGACCCTGCGGATGCGCCGGTATGGGAAACCGTGACCTTGTCCGAGTCGTCTGCGAGCCCCCCCTTGTACACGACCACCGGCTTGTGGGGCGTGATACTGGCTATCCGACGCACAAAGGCCGCGGGATCGGCGCTCCCTTCCGTAAATATGCCGATAACCCGAGTCTCGGGGTCGTCCTTCAGGAAGTCGAGAAGGGTAGCGAATTCGAGGTTGACCCGATTGCCCACCCCGACCCATTTGGCGATTCCCAACCCTTCGTCATCCGCTCTCCCCTTTATTGCGAGCCCGATACCGCCACTCTGGCTGAGGAACGACACGTCGCCGGGATGCAGAACACGAGGGTAGAACGTCACATTGAGCCGAGCACGCGCATTGAGGAACCCCAGCGTATTCGGCCCGACCACAGGCATGTCGCCCGCAGCTTCTCTGAGTTTCTCCTGGAGTTCAGAGCCGTCCGGCCCCATTTCCGCGTACCCGCCCGCTATGACGCTGGCCCCGGCGACCCCCATCTCCCGAACTTTCGCTGTGGTCTGAACCGTGGAATGCTGGTTCAAGGCGACCACCGCAAGGTCCGGAACCTCAGGAAGGTCATCGAGGGTCTTATACACGGTCAGTCCAAGGATCTCCTTGTGTCGAGGGTGAATGGGATAGATCCGGCCAGGAAAACCGCCGGTAACCAGGCTGTCCATGATTGCGTGCCCGACCTTGTCCGGAACCGCTCCCGCGCCGATAACCGCGACGGAACGGGGTGCAAACATCCGGTTCAGCCTTTCTCGTAGCGCTTGATTCATATCAGCTCCCTGCGCACATGATTTGTGAGACGTAACGGTAACGAGTCAGTCTGAGAACGCGTGTTGGCGTACGGGGTTCTGGGGAGGCCTGCAGCCTGCGCGTCAAGGCCGGTCCAGAAAATATTGCCGGTCAAGCCGTTAGCGACACCCATGCGAGCAGCCGGGATTCGGTCACCGGAATAACGCCGATGAAAGGCATTCGCTCCTGAAAAATGGCCAACAAAATGCCTTTCCCAGCATGCCCCCCGGGATGCGCAACCTAACTCGCGAAAAGGAGCACTAAGCAAGCCGTGACTCTTCGGCACGTGCCCGGCTGTGCTTCGGGAACAACACCGAGAAGGTTGTGCCACCTGCCTCACTGCATTCTTCGAGTCCGGCCCGATGTGGACAATCAGAGATCGCGCCGGGGCAAAGATCCTCGTCTGTCGGAACGTGTCGGCAACGCGTACTGTCAAACCATATGTCAAAATATCCCGATTCCGCCAGCACTTTCAACCTAAGCAGCTCCAGTCCTTTTCCTCCGGCATTGAATTCGAATGGTTTCTTGGTGGAATACTCGTCCGTAGGCTGCGTGTACAAAAATCCCTCGAAGATGAACTCCTGATTCCGCAAACTGATTCCGACACCAAAATCCTGCACCTGGAGCAGAATTCCCGAATCGGATTCCTTCAAGGAAACAATGACTTGGCCCTGATCAGGGGTATTCTCGATCGCGTTCTTGACGAGTGTTACCAAGACCATACGCAAGATATTCGGGTCGAGAAGATCCGTCTCCTCAACCTCGATCCGCGACAGGAGCGACACTGTCCGACCCGACGCCTTCTGCCGGATATCATCGAGGATCGCTCCAACAAGCCGAGGCACGTCTTTCCTCCCGGCACTGTACGGAGGTGGATTCAGTATCTCTTCCACGATGCTCTGTATTTCGGAAAGCCGTCGGATGTTCCGCTGCGCCCTCTGCAGCGAGCGCAGTGCGTCTTCTCGCGGCAGCTCGCGATCGACGAGCCGCTGCACGGACGCACCGATAATCGCAAGCGGCGTTTTCAGTTCGTGCGAGATGTGATTCACCGCTCGCCGTTTTGCCCGCTCCAGGGACTTGAACGCGGTGATATCGCGGAAAACCACCACCACAGTTTCGAGAGAAGGGACGCATGCGTCAGTCTCCAGGAACGAGGAAGTCACGGTGAGGTCTACGAACTGGCCGTCTCTGCGCCGGAATCGCGTCTCCTTGCGCTCGATCCTGGTACTCTCCTTGAGCGCCTCTCTGAAAATCTCTTTGAACTCCTCGTTTTCCGGGTACAAGGAAAAGACGTGCTCGTAGTTGCTCCCCCTGACCTCTTCTTCAGCGAGATCCAGAATGCGCAAGGCCGCTGGATTGACCATGAAGATATTTCCGTTGCATTCGAGCGTGATCACCCCTTCGTTCATGCTTCTGAGGATGATGCGTTCGATCGGGTCCTCGTCGCCCGTCCCTGGTTGGACGTTCAGTAGGGTCGCCTGGATATCCGCGGACATGGTGACTCCTGGGATGGTAGGTTCGACGCCCATGGTATCAAAAAAATCCGCGAATCTTTAGGGAGATTTCGCGGGTCTCCGGTTTAGCCATGACCACGGACATCTTGCGAACTTTTCGTAAAAGATTTATTTGTAAAAGGAGCGACTCGTCCGGAAGGGCGATATCTTTCGACGAGAGTTCTCGGCATTAAGCCTGCCGACCGATACCCTGTGGAAAGACGACTCCTTCAGGTCGCGTACTCGCACATTCTGCGCGGATAGCGGGACACGAGAGGGTGACCCGCGAACGCCAAGGAGGAATCAATGACGAAGGAATTTGTGTGCCCCCATTGCGGCGCCAAGATGGAGCCCCTGGAGACCCCGCTCGATTCGAGTTGGGGAGGCGAAATCCACTACGTGTGCTTCAATGACGAGTGCGGCTATTTCAAGAAGAGCTGGGACACGCTGGAGACCCAGGGCGTGCTCAGGACAGGCTACCGCTGCCGCATGGACCCGCGCGGAGCGTGCGGACCGCTGGCCGTATGGTCGGCCGACGCGCTCAAGGACCGAATCTGAGGCTCCGAAGCCTAGGGACTTACGTGCTGAAGCCTGTCCGCGGCTCGTCCTCCCGATGAAGGGAGGGACGGTCTCTCGATGGGGGATTGAATAGCCCATGCATTGCATTGACCGATGAGGTAATGGGGCGAAGAAGGGCTGCCATGAATTATTGGAAACGACGTGCACTGAAGCGTATTGAGAATGAGACCCATTCTCAATTACGTTCAGTATTAGGATCTGTTGCTCCGGGCAAGCGTGTCCGGTAACCGATCTCGCTAGGAGCCTGCAGCGAAGCCTCACACATTGGAGAAATGACCGCACATCGGCGCATAAGCGCACACCCGCCTTTGGTCGGAAGGCTCCTATGAGGCTGACATACTAAACGTCTCAGGTGGCGGTATTGACGAAGCTCTGCCGCAGTCGCTACCATCGTGCTACGGTTTCTGGAAAGCATTGAGTGACGCAACAGCCTTCTATTTCGACAACGTAGTATTCCCTCCGAATTCCAGGCGATCCGATTTACGCTACCTGGGCGGAAGTGGTAAAGTAAGGCTCCATAGTACCGGGGGATAAGGGGAATAAAGCGCTATGTTGAAAATCGCGACTGCCGCATTGGTAATTGTACTCTACGGGTTCGTCGTGGTAAGCTGGGCCTCGCCCACGGGAAAAAAGCGAGAAAAAATCGATTCCTTCGAGGTTCCCACCACCGGGAAGATCGTGGATGTGGAGTATCGACCCGAGTTTGACGAATGGTGGGTGAAATGCCGCGAAGGGGACGAGATTGCCATGTACGCCTACGAACCTCGATCTCGATCGTGGCGAAAGGTCCGCTTCATCCCGAAGAAAACCGAACAGGTCGAGGCAAGGACCGACAAAGCCAAGGAGCCCTCTGTCCCTGAGAAAGACAAACAGCCGGGGCCGCAGATGAAATCGGAACCGGGCAAACCCGAAGCAAAGAAACTTCCTGACAAGGACCAACCGCAGCGCGAGCAGAAGTGGTGGTCCCCGATGAAGCTCTTGGAAAGGGGAGACAAGCTCTTGCTCTCCCCGTTCTCCGACAGCCACAAATAGAGGCGATTAACTGAGTGGCTCGATCCCATCAGCCGGCCGGGACCATAAGGAGGAGCTATTGCCAGGCTACGCCCTGATAGTGGTAGACATGGTGAAGGATAACGTCAACACTCAAGGCCATGGACACATGGACCTCGAGGCGCAAAAGATCATTCCTCCCATACTCGAATTGACGCGCGCATTCAGAAGGTCCGGGAATAGGGTAGTTTTCGCGTGCGACAGCTTCATGGAAGGAGACTTCATCTTCAAGGGAAGGATGCGTCCACACGCCATTCGAGGGACCGGCGGCGACCATCCAATCGACGAACTGGAAATGCAGCCCCAAGATCTGTTCCTTCCGAAGAGACGGATGAGCGCTTTCTACAAGACCGACCTGGATCAAACACTCCGCACTTGGGGTGTGCACACGGTCGCTGTTTGTGGGATCGTTACCAATGTGTGCGTGCTGCTCACCGCTCTGGATGCCATACAGAACGATTTCCGATCCGTTGTGATCTCCGATGCCTGTGCCTGCCACGAGCGAGAAATCCATGAGACCACCATCAGGCTGTATGAAGGATTTGTTCTGGCACCGATCTTCCGCACCGTGACCGTCCCGGAGGTCGTCTCCGAAATCGAAGAGGTTGCCGGAACAGCCTAAAAGGCCTATTATTGTGGTCGTCATTTCGGGGGACTGCGTATATCCCGGTGAACGGTTGCCTAATATCTATGTGCACATCCTCCAGCGAGCCGGCCGCGCGCTACCTCCGCCATTCGCGAACGACCCGATGTCGGTTTGGAGGCATCAAGCAGCTTCGCTGACACGTCACTTCTCTGGGCGGCAGTCCGGGACAAATAGGAGAGAACATGGCTGAGAACAAAGGGCTCCGCTCGCTGATGAAAGATCTCGTCGTATCGAAAACCTCCTTGGTCTATCTCCTTACTGAGGAGGACCGGCGCATCGAAGCAGAGGTGAAAGCCCTGGGAATGGCCTTTAAACCGCCTTTCCGGACCTACATTTGGTCCTGCACGACCGGAGTAACGCTGGACGACGAAGTGGTCCTGCCAAAACCGGGAATCCTCGACGCGCTCGACTGGTTCATGGGCATTCAAGAAGCCGCATTCCTCATCCTCCACGACATACACGTCTTCCTCAAGGGGAATCCTCCTGTTCTCAGAAAGCTGAAGGATGCGGCAAGAAGAATAGACAACGAGTACAAGACTGTATTCATGGCATCTCCAATCCTTGAGATTCCCCCGGAGATCCAGAGCGACGTGGTGCTCCTGGACGTACCCCTGCCTAGCGTGGAAGAGGTCGAAAGACTGCTCCAACAAGTGGTCGCCAAAGAGCGGCACAGGGACAGCCTCCAAGAAGCATTGACCGACGAGGCGAAAGATCTGTTCATCAAAGCAGGGGCCGGTCTCACCAGTCAGCAGTTACAGCACTTGTTCCGCAAAACCCTCGCCGGGAAACAGACCGTAACCTCCAGGGAATTCGAAGCACTCTTCGAGGAGAAAAGGCAGATCGTGAGGAAGAGCGGTCTCCTGGAGCTTTATACCCAGCCCATCAGTGTCGAAGATCTGGGCGGATTTGCCACCCTGAAGCGATGGCTGGATCAACGGAAGGACATCTTCACCAAGCGGGCGCGAGATTATGGTCTGAGCCTTCCCAAAGGCGTTCTCATGATGGGGATCAGCGGATGCGGCAAGAGTCTGGGAATCAAGGCGATCGCGGCGTTTTGGAGGCTGCCCCTCCTACGCCTCGATATGGGTCGCATTTATGACGGAGCCCTGGGAACTCCCGAAGAGTGCTTGCGCAGGGTAATCAAGACCGCGGAAGCAGCCTCGCCCTGTGTGCTTTGGATCGACGAGATCGAGGCAGGTATCGCGAACGCGAGTCAGAAGAGCCTCGGCGGCTCGTCGTCACGGATCCTGGCGACCTTTCTCACCTGGATGCAGGAAAAGACCTCTCCCGTCTTCATTGGGGCGACAGCCAACAACATAGAGCTTCTCCCGCCGGAAATTCTCAGAAAAGGCCGATTTGACGAGCTGTTCTATGTTGAGCTTCCCTCGGACGCGGAGCGGATGGAGATCATTCGGATCCATCTCGCCAAGCGCAACGTCCCCATCAATCGATTCGACTTCCCGCCCCTCGTAAAGGTTACCGAAGGGTACAACGGCGCGGAGATAGAGCAAGGGGTGACGAGCGCGCTCTTCCGGGCTTTCGTCCAGAACCGCGAGATGACGCAGACCGACCTCTACATCTGCCTCGAAACGATCGTTCCGCTTTCTACGACTATGAGGGAGCAGATAAAGACCCTCGAACGGTGGGCTCACGAGCGGGCGTTACGTGCGGGTGGAGAGTAGCGCGTGCGGTTCGTGCGGTTCTCGAAGACTCTTTCAGAAACGAGAAAATGAGAACCCTTGATCGGACAGGCCAGATGCCTGGCCCACCGGAACCTTCACGGTTGCAGGCGGCTCGCCGGTTTGTCGGCGATAGCAGGTGAATCTTTCATGCCGGAGCCTTCTTCCGGTTACACACCATCACCTTCCTGCCGTCCTTGAAGATAACCTCAATTCGTTCCGCTCCCAGCACACTGAGCACGCGGCCGGTACCGAACTCACGGTGCTCGATGTACTCAGCGATTGCGTATGCTTCCGATACGTTGTACGCCCGCGGTATGGTTCCATCGGGCATGTCCCGCATGAACGTGGACCACTCCCCAAAGGCTTTGCTCGCGCCCTTGTCGCCGGACTTCCGGGGCCGCGGGGTTGATGAGCCGCTAGGAACCTTGATGGCTCGAGTCTCACTCCGAGGCGTCTGCCCTCCTTTAGTTGGATGGTACTTATGGTCACCGCCGCACGTGAGGCAATGCACTCTCTGGATCTCAGCACCCACCACCGCGATAACCCGATGGTTGAGGTTCATCCGACATCGGGTACACCACGCCTCGACGTCATCTCCAGGACCTATGGAACGCTTGGTCATACCTCCTCCGGACACACGCGATCGCCCCGCCAGGCTGGCCCTCGAATCAGGCATTACAGTTGGCACCTGCAATAAACAGCGGGAGCATTTTCACCGACGAGTCGGCATAAAAAACCCCCGTTCCGGTTGGAACGGGGGTCATATTGGGGAATCCCGGCGGCGACCTACTCTCCCACGCAGTCACCCACGCAGTACCATCAGCGCTGGAGGGCTTAACTTCTGTGTTCGGAATGGGAACAGGTGTTGCCCCTCCGCCATAGCCACCGGGAAGTCGTACATCTAAGAAAAAATGCGTTGCGAGGTCAATGACCTCGCAATGTATATCAACCAAATAGGTGATCGAGGACTCATTTTAAGAGGGAATCAAGCCTCACGACCTATTAGTACCGGTCAGCTCCATGCGTTACCGCACTTCTACCTCCGGCCTATCAACCTCGTAATCTCCGAGGGGTCTTTAGGGGCCGAAGCCCGGGATATCCAATCTTGAGGTCGACTTCCCGCTTAGATGCTTTCAGCGGTTATCCGATCCGGACGTAGCTACCCGGCTATGCCGCTGGCGCGACAACCGGAACACCCGGGGTCCGTCCATCCCGGTCCTCTCGTACTAGGGACAGAGCCTCTCAGATATCCTGCGCCCGTGGAAGATAGGGACCGAACTGTCTCACGACGTTCTAAACCCAGCTCGCGTACCGCTTTAATTGGCGAACAGCCAAACC
>JACRDG010000115.1 GCA_016218715.1 Desulfomonile tiedjei
AGAGAATGGCCTGAGAGATGGTCATGTCGAGGAAGTCTTCCCAAGCCTCGGCCTCCAGTTCCTTCATCTTTTTCTTGAAAGCCTTGGGGTCGTCCTTGAACTTGGCTGCGATGTTGGCAATGGCCTCTTCGGTTCTCATATAGATCGGGCCGAGGCCTTCGAACTCATCCAACATGCCAAGATAGTTACGCAGGTTGGCGGGGATCGGCTTCACTGCGCCGTAGGAGCCCCACTTCGCCAGTTCGCTCTTGCGCTCCACCATGTACTCGCCGCCGAATGCGTTGGTCGCACGGGACTTGAACAGGAGGAACCACGCGCCGACAGGACCGTAGCCATCCTTGAACCGAACGGGGATGAAACGAACTTCCTGGCAGGTCTGCTCGGCACCGGCGATCAGGGTGAAGTACAGGCTGGAGCCGGAGTTCCAGGGCGGATACCATGCACGCCCGAGGCCTTCACCAGCGCTTCTCGGCTTGAACACGTGAACTGCGCCGCCCATGGCAGCCAGAACCGCTTTGGCCTTGAACACGTAGAACTTGTCTTCACGGGTGCTGAATCCCACCGCGCCGGCGATGCGATCACCGTCGAGGATAGGCGTGGTGATGAAAACCCGCTCGAAATACTCGCCGCCACGCTGGGTGAGTGCGTTCTTGGCGGCCTCGGCCACGATAACCTTGTAGGACTCGCCGTTGATCATGAGCTGCCAACGACCTTCGTGCACGAAGTTACCAGCATCGTCCTTCCAAATGGGGAGGCCCCATTTTTCGAACAGGTGCACGCTGGAGTCGACGTGACGAGCAATGTCATAGACCAGGTCTTCACGGGTGATACCCATGAGGTCCTGTCGCACGTAACGGACGTAGTCTTCGCATGTGTTGTTGCCGCTGTTGATGTCAACGTACTGGTTGATTGCGGACAAGCCCATGGCAACCGCTCCGGAGCGGTCCATGGCTGCTTTGTCAACCAGGGTGACCTTCAGGCCGTTTTTTTGGGCCCAGTAGGACGCTTCGACGGCTGCACCGCAAGCCGCCATACCTCCGCCACAGAGCAATATGTCAGTGGTGACTTCGACTGTCTCGAAATTCGCCATATTCTTATACCTCCTCGAAGATACAGGACTATTTCGTTACGGTGGGAAGTGCCGCGAGCCTGAGCGCTTCGGGCTCATTGTACAGACACTGGCTGGCCAGATCCGTGGTCACCTCACCATAGCCGCCGTCCGGTTTCGCGGAGCCTTCAGGGGTGGTCCGGATGGGGAACTTGAACCTTTTCACCATGCCGCTGCGGAACTTAACGGTCCACATGATGTCTTCGGAGCCGCGGAGCGGAACCACGGAGGCGCCCATCGGCACGAAGTCCGCGTAGCCACGCACGTCAATAGCCTGCTGCGGGCAGATCTTTACGCAGTTGTAGCACTCCCAGCACATTTCGGGAGCGCGGTTCCAAGCCTTCATCTTGTCTTTGTCCAGCACCATCAGATCGTTCGGGCAGATGTACATGCAGGCGGTCTTGTCCTGACCCTTGCATCCATCGCATTTCTCCAGAATAACGTAGCTTGGCATGAACCAACCTCCTAGTTAAATTGAGCTTCTTCTCCTGATGTCTTGGATAGTGTGTTGAT
Organism: Desulfomonile tiedjei; assembly: GCA_016218715.1. GTDB lineage: Bacteria > Desulfobacterota > Desulfomonilia > Desulfomonilales > Desulfomonilaceae > JACRDG01. Next base: position 1,622 of record JACRDG010000115.1, read on the forward strand.
ACGCTGCGTTCACGAAGATCTCTTGGTTGAACGCTCCTCCTTTCTATATATGGTCGACGCGACCCTCATCGGATCAGAGCGGTTGCGGAAATATTGGAGACGTGGTCACGACGTACGAGTTTGACCCCGGCCGTCACCCGCCCCGATCACTGGTCTGACCCCGAGCTTTCTTCGGTATCGAACAAGGGCCGCAATCGGAAACGCCTTCCACCAACTCCTGACCATCCCGACCAGTGACGACTTTTCAAACTTTTTGTGAAAAAATCATGTGGGTATCCGGGTTCGCCAACAGAACTCCCGAATATCATAGGAATGTTGAATTCAATCAAATTCGGAAGGGGTTGTCAAGAAAATTTTCTTCAACAACCCGGTAAATTTTCTTCAAAAATTCGTCGCCTACCCCGTTGTGACCTGAGCGGGTCTGTGGTAAATTTAGAATTTACGGCTAGCACAGCCTGAGGAGCCTGATACATGAATCTCCCCGGACGAAACGACCCGTGCCCCTGCGGAAGCGGGTTAAAATTCAAGAAGTGTTGTCTCAAAGAAAAGCCCCTCCCCTCCGATGCTGTCGATGATGCCGCCGGCCTGCGTGTCCTCGGATTCAAAGCAATGTCCCTCGAAAATTGGGACGAAGCCATCGGGCACTTCAAGGCCTGCCTCGAAACCTCGACGGATCGACACACCATTCTCGAGGCTATAGCCTCCTGTTACGACGGCCTCGAGGACTACCTGCTCGCCGCGGAATATTACGAAAAAGCCATTGCCGAGGCCCCTCCGCAGCGACGGTTCGACCTCACCTACCGACTGGGTATCGCCCGAGGGTGCGGTGAACGAATCGACAAGGCCGCGGAAGCTTTCCAACAGTGTCTCGACCTGGAAACCGACGAGAAGCGCAAAGGGCACGTCGCGGAAATCATCAAGGATCTCGAGGAAATCCAGGAAGGCAAACGGAGCCGGAAATTCTTTTCGGTGCAGGTGCAACTCCAGCGGGCCTTTTCCGACATGGAAGCTGAGAAATTCGACGCCGCGGCCCAACGACTCGAAACTATTTCTAGAATCGACCCGGATAATCCCGCGATCTTATACAACCTCGGGGTTGTCTACACCTTCTTGAAGAGGGAAGATGCCGCAGTCATGCTTTTTCAGAGATGCCTGGACCTGAATCCGTACTACGTGCAGGCATGGTACAATATGGGCCAGATATTCTTGATACACAAACGAGACTTCTCCTATGCGCTCCAGTGTTTTGACCGAGCCGCGGCCATACGGCCCGATTACGTAGGCGCTCACCATCAGCGGGGAATCGCATGGGAATTGCTCGGCGATCCCGTCAAGGCGGTGGAATGCTGGAACAAAACTCTTGAACTCGACCCCGGCAACACGCTCGCCAGGGAGAACATCCAGCGAGTGTCCGGAGGCGAGTCCGCCAAGGCTTCCGTCACGAGCAAGAAAGGGCTAAAGGAATGAAACTGAGAGATCAGCTTGCTGACCGGCTTGACCGGGTCATGACGTGGGATGACAAATTCAATTTCAAGTGCCACTCGGGTATTGACTGCTTCAACTCCTGTTGCCGGGACGTGACCATATTCCTCCATTCTCTGGACGTGATCAAGCTGAGAAGAGCCCTGAAGATCACCTCCACGGAGTTCATCGAAAAGTATACCCATCGGGTCATCTCCTCAAGGAGCGGCTTGCCCGCAATCATCTTGAAGATGAACGAGGACGAGGCCAAGAGGTGTCCGTTCGTCCGCGAGACCGGATGTTCGGTGTACGAGAGTCGCCCGTACTCGTGCAGACTCTTCCCGCTCGACACGGAGCAGGGGGTGGAGTACACCTTCATCGGCAACCCGACGAAGTGTCACGGGCTCCTCGAGACGCACGAATGGACCGTGGAGGAATGGCGCAGAGGTCAGGGACTTCGCGAGTACGACGACCTTGACCACAACCTGAAAGACGTCATGAACGCACACGAGCAGTGGGAGCAGGCCATCGCGGACCCGCGGATGCAGGGCATGTTCCTGACGGCCCTGTACGATCCGGACCGATTCAGAAAATTTGTCTTCGAGAGCAGTTTCCTTCAAAAATTCCAGGTGGATGACGACATCCTGGAAAAGATCCGAGACGACGACGTAGCCCTTCTCTATTTTGCCGCTCAGTGGCTACGCTTCTCACTTTTCGGCAAAAAGGGATTTCTGAAGATCAACCGAGATTATCTGGAGCGAAAGAAGAGTGAAGTGCTTGGAAATAAAGGGCAATAGCCATGAGACGCGTTCTGGAACTATCTTCAGCACTGGTTGTGGTCCTGTTGATCGCGATTCCCCTAGCATGGGCTTCTGCGATTGACAAGCATATAGAAGAACTGAAGAGCAGTGATCCTGAGGTCCGAGCCAAGGCTGCCTACGAGCTGGGATGCACCTGAAACAAACCGGCGAGGGCAGTTCCGCCTCTCATCGAAGCATTGAAGGATCCTGAACCCAAGGTTCGGGAAAAGGCAGCAGAGTCACTCGGCTCGTTTCGTCGCGAGTCCGAGGCCTCGCTGCATCCGCTCCTGGGACTTCTTTCGGACAACGACGTCGCGGTGCGCCGAGCCGCGGTCCTTTCTCTGGGTTCTGTCGGCAAGGGGAATCAGGAGGTTGAGGACGGTTTACGCAAACTTACCGCGGATCCCGATCCCGTGCTCAAACTCAATACGGTGATCTCGCTCGCAAACATGGGAAAAGCGGATGACTCGGCGATTCCCGTGCTGGTCGATGCCCTCTCTTCCAAGGAGGAACCTACGGCAAAGGCAGCTGTGAGCGCCCTGGGAGAGATCGGGCACGAAAATCCGGACCGAGTCCTTCCCGGAATGATGGACACGCTGAACAAGAAAGAGCCGGTAGCTGCCGCGAATGCCGTGAAGGTGCTGATGCGGATGAAGACCAAAGCCGGGCCGGCCTTGGCCCTCATATCCGAGGCCTATAACGTTGTCGCACCCGCCGACCGTCTCAAGGTGATAGACGCCCTCGTGATGGTCGATCAAGAGGGCACGTATGCTGTTCCCGTTTTGAACAAGGCGCTCGACGAACACGAAACTCGTGACCGTAAAGAGGCGCTCATCGGGCTCATGAGGTACCGATCCAAGCCGGAGCTGATCATCGACTCGCTGGTCAAGGGAATGAACGACTCCGCACGGGAGATCCAGATTCTCGCGGTGAACATGCTCAAGGGACTCGGCAAGAAAGCCGAAAGAGCGCTCCCCAAGGTGCTTGCCATGACCCAAGGACCGAACGTGGAACCGCGTCTTCTGGCAATGAACGCCGCGGTCTCGATCGGTCCGGAATCTCCCGAAACCCTCAAGATGCTCGAAGGCGGCCTCGCTGATGGAGATGTCCGGGTAAAGCAAACGGCGGTCGCGCTTCTCCGGCGGGTAGGGATGGTCAAGCCCCAGGAAGTGGCGCCGGTATTGCAGAAAGCGCTGGAATCAGAGCAAAACGACCAGATAAAGCAATCGGAGAGAGCCGTGCTCGAACTGCTCAACAACCGAGCCCAGCCGCCCGCGCCTTCGGCCTCGGCCGTTCCTCAGAAACGCCAACTGGCCCACTAATACCATCGCTTCCAAAATAGTGATCTGGGGGAACCTTTTTAAGAAGGGTTTCCCCCAACCCCCCTCTTGAAAAGCCCATCAGCATCAGATGTCGAGATCGCGGACCTCTCGGGCGTGCTCCTTGATGAAGGAGAAGCGCTTCCTGACGTCCTTTCCCATGAGGGTGTCGAAAATCTCGTCGGTCTTGCCTTCGTCGTCTATGGACACTCGCAGCATGGTCCTCGTCTCGGGGTTCATCGTGGTGGTTTTGAGCGTCGCTGCGTCCATTTCCCCCAGACCTTTGAAGCGCTGGATCTCGACCTCCTTGCCGTTCTTTCCCTTGAGCAGCCTTTCCTTGTCCGTGTCCGAAAAAACGTACCTGACGGCGGCCTTCTTCCCTGAACCAATGGTTATGCGATAGAGCGGCGGCATGGCGAGGTAGACATGCCCCTTGCGCACGAGGTCCGGGAGATAGCGGTAAAAAAACGTCAGAAGGAGCGTGGCGATGTGGTGACCGTCGACGTCCGCATCGCAATTGATCACGATCTTACCGTACCGCAGGCGAGCGTAATCGAAGGCTTTTCCCATCCCGGTTCCGATGCTCTGCACCAGACTCTGTATTTCTTTATTGGCTTTCATCTTCTCCGCGGAGGCTTGCTCGACATTGAGGATTTTCCCCCGGATGGGGAGAATCGCCTGGAATTTTCTGTCCCTGGCCTGTTTTGACGACCCGCCGGCGCTGTCACCCTCGACTATGAAGAGTTCCGTCTCGTCGCGTGATTGGGAAGAGCAGTCCGCGAGCTTGCCGGGAAGGGTAAGCCTACGGGTGGCCGATTTACGGCTGACCTCATCTCTTGCAGCTCTGGACGCCGTTCTCGCCTGAGCGGAGAGGACGACCCTCCCGGCCAGCGCCGCGGCCTGCGTTGGGTTTTGATGGAGCCAGGTTTCCAGGGCGTTGCGCAGGGGCGGTTCGACAAGATGGCCGACGTTGCTGTTGAAGCGCTCTTTTGTCTGTCCCTGAAACTCAACGTTCCCGTGCAGATAGACTGAGACTACCGCCAGGAGGCCTTCTCGGACATCTTCGCCGGAAATCCCTTTGATTCCTTTCGGTAGGCCGTTTCGTTTCTCGATGTACGTTCTGATGGCCCTGGTCACCGCGTTCCTGAAAGCGGTTTCGTGGGTGCCGCCTGAGGGAGTCGGTATGGAATTCACGAACGTCAGGATCTTGCTGCTCGTCTCTTCGGTCCAGACCATCGCGACTTCCAAACGCAAGTCGTTGTCGTGCCTGAAGTGAAAGGGCTGAGCATCGATCATGGTCTTCCCTTCGGCCAGTTTCTTCAGAAAATCGGTTAATCCTTCCGGGTAGACGAACGTTTCCGCACTTCCTTCGCTCTCGATCGTCAATCGGATCGTGAGCCCCGCGATGAGGAACGCCTTGATTTCAAGTCGCTCTCGTATGAGATCTTGCGAGAACCTGTGCTCCTCGAAAATCGTTGGGTCGGGCCAGAACGTCACTTTAGTCCCTGTGCCGGCTGCCGGGATTATTTTCTCCAGCGGTCCTGAGGGCTTGCCGCGACGGTACTCCTGGCGGTGGAGAAAACCGTTTCGGCTCACCTCGACCACCATCCGCTCGCTGAGAGCGTTTACCACTGCGCCTCCGACGCCGTGAAGCCCGCCTGCCACCTTGTAGGCGTTTTCGTCGAACTTCCCGCCCGCGTGCAGGTTACAGAAAATAGTCTCCACAGTATTCTTTCCGGTCGCGGGATGAATCTCCACAGGAATGCCGCGGCCGTGATCTGCCACGGAGATGCCGCCGTCCGCGAGAAGTGCTACGTCGATCAGGTCGCAGTACCCGTTAAGCGCCTCATCGACGCTGTTGTCGAGGATCTCCCAGACGAGTTGATGCAACCCTTCCGGCCCGGTACCCCCGATGTACATACCCGGCCGTTTACGGACCGCGCGGAGCCCCTTCAGAACCTGTATTTTTTCAACGGTATAGCTTTCACTCATGAAATGGGTCCTTCATCGACTGCGATCGATTCCATCTCCACGATTCCGGGACAGACCACTTTGCCACGTGTGCCGCGATTACCCGCGGGGAGGTCGTCGACCTCCATGATGCGTTCCGCCTCTCCCTGCGGTGGTTGGACGCGAAGCTTTTCTCCCTCATTCACTGATTCGAAGGCCGCCACCAGCGAGCCTGTCGCGAGCCCTACCATACGCACTCCTTGCCCGGGACCTGAAAGGACCGGGACCTGCTCCGCGGGAAAAACCAGCATCTTGCCGGAATCGACGGCCACCGCAACGTGCGTCCCTCTTTCGGGCTTCACTGCCACGACCGTGTCCTCCCCAGCCAGATTCACAAGCCTCCTTCCGGCCCGTTTCGTGGGTTCCCGGAGGATGCCGTAGTCGAACCGAAACCCTTTCCCTTCCCGCGTGACCAGAATACCCCGGGTCGGAGCCGGAACCGAGACATCGTCAACCTGGCGGGGATGTTCCGCCTCCGGTTCGTCGAACAGGGAAGCTTGAATTACGTCGGTACCGTCACCCTCGTCGGATGCGATTCCGAGATCTTCGGTCACCCGTTCCTCGGCAGGTGCGGCAATCGCCGGGTCAGGGGCCGCCATCCCGACCATGTGTTCGCCGTCAGCGAGTCCCAGCATGCTTCCCAACGGCTCGCCAAAACCGGAACTGGACGGGACATCCAGGGCCTTCAGCACATAGACCTTGCCCAGATTCGAGAACATAGCCACCGTTTTTCCGGTGTTGACTCTCACCCAGCCGAGCGGACCGTCTCCTTCCCGGAACTTCAGCGATGCCCCTACATCGACTTCACTCTTGATGCGGCGTATCCATCCTTGCCGCGAGAGGATCACCGTGACGTCGCCATGATCGACGAACTCGTCAGGATCGTAGGCCATCGCGGGAGCGTGAGTCTCTTCCACGATCCGCGTACGTCGCTCGTCACCAAACTTCTTCGAGATCTCGGCCAACTCGTTGTCCACGATCTTCCAGAGGCGCTGAGCGCTGGCCAGATCTTCCGCAATCCCTTTGGCTTCCCTGGTCTTGGCCGCGAGCTCGTCCAGAACCTTACCGATCTCCATGGCGACCAGTCGGTACAAACGTGTTTCCAGAACTGCTTCGACCTGCTCCCGATCCAGGCCGAACTCGGCGGTGAGCCCTGCTTCCGCTTCAGCTCTGCTTCGTGCCGACCGGATGATCGCCAGGACCCGGTCGAGGTCTCTGAAGATGATCCTGAAGCCTTCCAGAAGGTGAATCCGCTTTGTGAGCACGTCGAGCTGATGTTGGAGTCTCAGAACGGTCTTGTCATATCGGAAGTCGAGGAAGTAGCGGATGATGCGATCGAGCGGCAGTCGGTCCGGGACCCCCTGAGGCGTGATGGCAATGAAGTTGAGCGGAAAGTTGATCTGCAGATCCGTGTGCCTGTAGAGGAAAGCCATCACGGAATCCGGCTTGATATCCCCTCCCCTCAACTCGAGCACGATCCGTACGTCCTTGGTGCTCTCATCCCGCACGTCGTAGACATACTTGAGCCTCTTGTCTCTGATCAGGCTGGCAATTCTCTCTATCAGTCGGGATTTGTTCACGGAATAGGGGATTGAGGTCACAATGAGATTTGTCCGTCCTCTGCCGAGCTTCTCGATCTCGAACTGCCCGCGAACTTTTATGAAGCCGTGTCCGGCGGTGTAGATCTCCTCCAGTGATCCTGAATCACACAGGATTTCCGCACCGGTGGGAAAGTCGGGGCCCTTGATATGCTTCAGGAGCCCTCGGGTATCGATCCCCTCGTTCTGGATGGACGCCCGGCACGCGGCCAGAACCTCACGCATGTTGTGAGGCGGAAACGAGCAGCTCATGCCCACAGCGATTCCCGAGGAGCCGTTGATGAGGAGGTTCGGTATTGCGGCAGGAAGCACGTCGGGTTCGTCGCCCATGGCGTCGTACGTCGGATGAAAGAACGTGGTTCCCCGATCGATATCTTTGAGGAGCAGTCCCGCGATCGCGCTCAGTCGCGTCTCGGTATAGCGCATGGCCGCGGGGGAGTCACCGTCGAGAGAGCCGAAATTCCCCAACCCCTCGATGAGCGGATATCTCAGGCTGAAATCCTGGGCCATTCTTACCAGGGCATCGTACGCGGCCTGATCCCCGTGGGGGTGATATTTTCCAATCGTTTCCCCGACCACCGCAGCAGACTTCCGCATCCTTGCGGAATCGCTCAGGTGCATGCCATGCATGGCAAACAGAATCCGTCGATGAACGGGTTTGAGCCCGTCCCGCACATCGGGCAAGGCTCGGGAGACGATTGTGGAGAGGGCGTAGGCGAGGTACCGCTTCTCCACCTCTTCACGGAGGGGGCTCGCGTCGGTGCGCGGCGGTTTTTCGAACGTTACCGGTGCTGAAGGCATTATCATACCTGCGTGCTGGGACTCGATCCTTCGGACATGTACGCTCAACCCTGTCGGAGGATAGTACATGTTCAGGCATGGATCTATAGTTCAAGACGAGAAAAGAGGCAACCGCCAAAATGGTCGGTAAAGTCCTCCGGTTTGTTCGCGGCTGTGGTACGGGGAAAAGTTGACAAGGTTCAAAGGACCCGGATATGATAGAGTCGGCTTGGTATGTCCCTGAACTGAACGGCCGCCGTTGAAAGAGGCTAGGGTATGAAAGAAAAAGACCTGCCGAAACTCGACCCGTCCCCAAACGACTCGCAAGAAGTCCCGCGGGTGGTTTCTGACCCTCATCCCACGGAGACCATAGATCTCGACAATCTCTTTGGTCCGCACCTGACCTCTTCAGCCGGTTTCGACTTCACCTGGATCGAGCAGGCTGCCTTCGGTAAGCTGTTGGAGGCGATCCCCGTGCCGGCCCTTCTCGTGGACGCCTCGACCCGGATACTCTTTTCCAATGGGGCCCTTGCCAAGATAACCGGGGATTCGTCCCAATTGAGAGGCAGATCCTTTGACTCGATCTTCCCCGACCCGGATGAGGCATCCCGCGCAGGTTCGGCCCTCACGGCCATCTTCGTCGATCGGAAGCCCAAGTACCTCGAGGGTACGCTGACTTTGATGGGCACCACGATCTGGGGCCGAGTTCATCTCAGATCGATCCGGGTGCGTGAACAGCGCCTGATCCTCATTCTCGTCGAAGACCTCACCCCGGAGAGAAAGGAACTGCTTCTCAATGAAAAATACAAGAACCTCGTGCACCTACTGCCGACGGGCATAAGCGAATTCGCCCCGGAACTCCCGGTATCTCCGGACTTGTCCGAACAGCAGGCGCTCAATGCGATACTGAACGCGCAGCTGGTTGAGGGGAATAACGAATTTGCCCGGGTCAACGGGGCTCCAGCCATAGAGAATCTGATCGGCGCCCGGCTCCAAAATCTCTTTCCTGACGAGCAAGAGACGAGGCGTTTGCTCAAGAAATGGATCAACAGCGGTTTCGCTCCTCAGTCCGCGGAACTGGTAACGGAACTCCCTGACAACCGCCCCAGATACACGGAAAACACGTTGATCGGGGTAGTCAAGCACGGTACGCTCAGCGGTTTCTGGCTCCTCAAGCGCGACATCACCCAGAGTCATCGACTGAGAGAAGACGCGTTTCGAGCCCAGAAACTCGAATCGCTGGGAGTCCTGGCCAGCGGCATCGCCCACGACTTCAATAACAGCCTCACGGCCATTCTCGGCAACCTCAACCTGGCCAAGTTGCGAGCCGCTCCCGAGGATCCCACCCTTCCGCGCCTCGTAGAAGCGGAGCGGGCTTGCGGGAGAGCCAAATCCTTGACCGAGCAGTTGCTCACGTTCGCCAAGGGCGGACCGCCGGTCATGAAGGCGGGGTACATTGCTCCATTGCTTGAAGAGTGTGTGGGGTTTGCCCTGAGCGGAAGCAATGTCGCGTGCGAATGTTCGATCCCTCAGGATCTCTGGCCGGTGGAGTTCGACGAGGGCCAGATGAGTCGGGTCATTCACAACCTCGTCCTCAATGCACAGCAGGCCATGCCCGAGGGAGGGAACCTTCACGTGACAGCCGAAAATGTGATCCTTGCGGAAGGGGATGTGCGCGGGTTGGACGAAGGGAAGTACGTGAGAATAACCACCGCTGACTCGGGGGTCGGAATTCCGCGGGAGAATCTCCCCAAGATCTTCGATCCGTATTTTACCACGAAGAAGAAGGGGAGCGGTTTGGGCCTCGCCACTTCCTACGCCATCATCAAGAGTCACAAAGGCCTGATCGCGGTGGAATCGGAATTGAACGTTGGGACCAGGTTCCTCATATACCTGCCTGCCGTCGATCGCGAGATCTCGCCCCGAAAGGCGCTCGATCGGGCCGATTGCGGTGCAAAAGGGCGAGTTCTTGTGATGGAAGACGAAAAAATGGTGAGGGACGTCCTGGAGGAAATGCTCAACCTCATGGGTTACGCGGTGCAATGCGCGGCTGAAGGCCTCGAAGCGATCAGGTGTTACAAGAAGGCGATGGAAGACGGGGTGCGCTTCGATGCGGTGATCATGAATCTCACGGTGCAAGGCGGAATGGGGGGCATGGAAGCCATAGGGGAACTACTCACCATAGATCCCCACGCGAAGGCCATTGCATCGAGCGGCCTGTCCAGCGGCCCCATTATGGGGGACTTCGCCGAGCGCGGATTCAAGGCCGTTGTGTCCAAGCCGTACAATCTGGATGAGCTGACAGCGGTCCTCGGCAGGGTCGTCCAGGGATGATCCGTACTGCCCATCCTTCCACAACACTCCAGGACTTCGCGGGTCCGGTCACCGGCGGCCTCCGGCCGTGTCCCGGAAGGGAGAGAATCCGCCATTTTCGTTGACATAACCAATTGAATCTGTTAGTCTTATTCTGCAAGAATCGCGTAACCGCTCTCGCGTTCACACACATGGTCGAGTGCGGTCACTATTCGCTTTGCCCAAGCCCGCGATCGGATGCGAGAAAGCGGCTCGGAAGCCTCGGTCCGGGCAAGTGTTTCCTATAGGCCATCCGAAACGTCGAGATGGTCAGCCGGCCGAGAGAGGCCTCTATGAGGTGAAGATGGCTACCAAGGTAAAGATCGACGCGCGGAAAATAGTAATCGACATACGAGCAGGCATGAGCGACACCGCGCTGATGAACAAGTATAGCCTCTCCGCGCAAGGTCTGCAAAGCGCGTTCGGAAAGCTGCTGGACGCGGGAATCCTCAAGCCATCCGATCTGGAGGACCGGATGCCCGAGGCCCCACGAACGGTGGACTTCGCCATATATCGCTGTCCTGCGTGTGGAATGCCCCAGTTCACGAAATTCGACGAGTGCCCGCAATGCGGCATCATCGTGTCCAAGTACAAGAAAGCCAAAGAGGACCGATTGACACTCGCGTCCAAGACGACTGAATCCGCGCCGGTGAAGGAGAGCGCGTCTGCTCCCCTCGTTCCCTCGGTCCGAGACGACGTCCGGACTGTCGTCGAAGGCAAGACTGCTGCGACAACGGTGACCATTTCGCGCGAGGACGCGATGTTCCGCGGCAACCCGCAACGCACCGGCTTCTACGATGCGGCAGCCGTGAAACAGCTCACCGAACTCAAGTGGAAGTTCAAGACCGGAGGTTGGGTATCGACCTCACCCGCCGTGACGAAGGCCGGTGCCTTTTTCGGGAGCCTCGACGGAAACCTCTATCTGGTCGACGCTCGTACGGGGCAGGAGAAGTGGATCTACTCGACGGGAACCTCCATCTACTCCTCCTGCGCGGTCACCGGCTCGACGGTGGTCTTTGGAGGCCTGGATGGGAACCTCCACGTGCTTTCCGAAAAAACCGGCGAGCCGATACTGAAATTCCCGACCGGCGGCCCCATCTACTCGTCTCCGCTGGTGCTGTTCAGGCTGGCATACTTCGGCAGTCTGGACAGCCAGGTCTATGCGGTCGACATCACGTCCGGCGCAACCCGATGGTCGTTCAAGACCGGAGGCCCCGTCTATTCGTCGCCGGCTGCAGATGCCGGCAGGATTATCATCGGGAGTATGGACGGGAACGTGTACGGGCTCGACATCACCGGCGGACGAGAGCTCTGGAGATTTAAGACCGAAGGTCCCGTCACGACCGCGATCGCCATGGCCGGCAATTTTGCCTACTTCGGCAGCGGAGATGGAAACTTCTATGCCTTGGAAGCGGCCACTGGACAAGAAAAGTGGCGTTTTCAGGCTGAAGACAAGATCACCTCGTGTCCCGCGGTCAGAGCCGACGTCGTCTATTTCGGCAGTGCGGATTGCCTTGTCTACGCGGTGGAAGCGCGAACCGGTTTGGAGCGATGGCGTTTCGAGACCGGCAGTGCCGTGTACTCTTCTCCGGCGGTGGCTGAGAACATGATTTACTTCGGAAGCGGCGATCGCTTCCTCTACGCACTGGACGCAGGCAAAGGCCAAGAGGTCTGGAAATTCAAGGCCGGGCGGCCGATCTATTCCGCTCCCTGTGTCGCTCAAGACACGGTCTTTGTGGGGAGCGATGACGGATACGTGTACGCGATCGCGTGACGAGCCCGGTGAACGATTACGAGCTTAGTCTGTCAGACTCATAGGAGCCTGCTGTGGATCGCCAGGACGTTCATGATGGCTGCCGCCGAGTAGCAGGATCTATCTAACCCTTAAAGTTTCAGGACAGGCTCCCAGGGGGCTTTCATGGACAAGCGCAAGATCAAGGGAAAGGATATCCTTCGGGACATAAAAGCCGGCGTGGACGACGCCACGTTGATGCACAGGTACGCTCTCTCGGCCCCTGCGCTTCACAGCGTCTTCTCCAAGCTCCTCGCGGCAAAGGCGCTCACTCAGGCAGAACTCGACGACCGTGTCCCCGTATCTGAAAGAACGGTGGACATCGGTCTCTTCATCTGTCCGGCCTGTGGCAATATTCAGGCGCAGGAGTTTACCAAGTGTCCCCGCTGCGGATTTAGTCATCCCGATCCTTCCAAGAAGGTCAGGGAAGCCGAGGCGAAGCTTCCGGAAACCCCGAGCAAGGTGACCATAGCGAAAAGGAGCGGAAGCACCAAGGTGATGGAAGTGAAGAGCCTGAGCCTCACGCCCACCGCTGTCGAACCGACGGCCCCTGATTGGTCGGACGAGCCGGCGTTTCCCGACCTGAATCGGCTCGTCAGTCAGTGTCGTCTCCTGGCAATCGTCTCCGTGATATGCGCTGTGCTGGTCGTAGTGGCCATGTTCGTGTTCATGCGCCTTCAGGCACCACAAGGTGGGATGACTGCGTTTCAGTTGCTCCTGGCTGTCATTGCTCTGGGGATACCCGTGGCGGTTATTGCGTTCATAGCTTCACTGACGCTCAGAGCGCTGGGCCAATCGATTAGACTGTTCGTGCGGCTCTCCCGCGGGGCGCGCTAGTGGGAACTGCCTCAAAACCACCTACCGCGGTGAAATCGTAGCACCAGACATCGCCAACCCATGGCAACTCAAGGTGCGCGCCTCCGGGGTGCAATGCGATCGGCATCTCAGCAGGCCCATCCACCTTGCTAGCAACGGCCACCGCTCCGGCAGAGTTGCGACCCCTTCTATTTTGTCTCCGCGCGGGGGCGACGCTGGTAGATGTTTATCCAATGATTGTGTTCTTTGAGCGTGGGCGAGAACTGGTGAGTCCCATCGTTGCGCGCCACGAAATAGAGGAAGTCCACGTTCTCGGGCTTTACCGCGGCGACCAGTGACTCCTTGCCGGGATTGGCGATGGGCCCGGGCGGAAGACCGGAAACTTGATAGGTGTTGTACGGCTGTTTGCGGTCGAGGTCTTCCCGGGTGATCTTGGTTCCCATCGGTTTGATGCCGTAAATGGCAGTCGGGTCTGACTGCAGGCGCATGTTGAGGCGCAAGCGGTTGTGAAATACCGCTGAAACGAGGCCGTGTTCCGATGCCGTGGCCTCCTTCTCGATGAGAGACGCCAGCGTCACCACCTGGTTGGTGGTCCACCCGTATTTGTCGGCTATCGGTCGTACGTGCTCGTCGTACACCTGAAAGAACCGCTGTGCCATCTTTCGGACGATCAGCCTGTGGTCCCGCGCCTCGGAGTACCGGAAGAGATAAGTATCCGGAAAGAGAAATCCTTCCAGACTCGGCCCCTCTATCCCCAATTCCTGGAGAAAGGCCTTGTCCCGCGCGGTGTTGACAAATTCATCCGAGGAGGCGACACCTTGCTTTTCCAGCAGCCCCGCGACTTGGAAGATGTTGTACCCTTCGGGAACGGTGATCGTGACCATCAAGGTCTTGCCAGATATCAACTGATCCAGGACGAGTCCGGCGTCGCTTCCGGCTTTCAGCGCGTAGTCCCCCGCCTTTATCTTGCGCTGCTCGCCGCGGATCAGGGCAACCAGCTTGAAGACGAAACGGCTCGAGATCACCCCTTGTTCTTGCAGGATGGAGCCTACCTGCGAAAGGGAGGCCCCTTTCGGTATGGCCACAATAACTTCCTGGCCCGGAGTGACAGTCGGGTGCTTGCCTGGAGAAGCCAACTCTTGGAGAAGACCCGGAAGCCTGGAGTGCGCCGCGTACAGGCCGGTTCCTATGCCGATGAGCATAACTACCGCGATCAATCCCTTCAACACCGATGCGAAAGAGACCCTCATACGTCCAGTGTATCCTTGAAACTTTGTCTGTCCAGGTACCCCTGAAGGATCAGCACCGCCGCGATCTTATCGACCAATTTCTTGCGCTTGGCCCGACTCAGATCGGCCTCGAGCAACGCGCGGTCCGCGGCCACGGTAGAGAGCCGCTCATCCCATTCTCTCACGGGTAGAGCGATCTTGTCGCTGATGAGCTGCATCAGGCCTCTTATCTTCACGGCCTGCGGCCCTTCGCTCCCGTTCATGTTGTACGGCATCCCGACGACGATCTCACTGACGCCGTACTGGTCCACGAGCGTGGCTATTCGGCTCAGCAACGCGTCGGCGTTCTTCCACATGAGCGTGTCCAGCCCTTGGGCCGTGAAGCCGAGTTCGTCGCTGATCGCTATGCCGACTCTCTTGGAACCGATGTCCAAACCTAGAACGCGCACGACATGTTACCTCGAACGGCTGCAAGAATAACGATTCGTCAATCGGACGGCACGCTTGATTTAATTCATTCTTGCAAAGCCGTCAAGAGCTGGAGTGGCAATCGCCACCTGCAGCGACATCGCGCGCATCGGTCCACCGAGGACCGGATCTCAGGCGGACGCGTCGGTGGGTTATGAAGTATCCCGCTCCGTAGATGGCGGGGAACTCAGGTGGGCCGCCACATCGAGAATGTAACGCACGTCATCCTCATGAGCGTACGGGATGCAATGGCGCGTCTGGAGTGGCAGATGCATGTCGTTCAGGTGTTGTGGCAGCTTGGTGATCCTGCTCCCTCGAGTCAGAGAGCTGGGAAGCTTCGCAATCGCCTCGTCTGATATCAGAACGACGTTGTCCTGGTCCGATACCAGCGCCAGCCCGCTCGTTGCGGGTGACTTCTTTCCAAGACGCTGCTTGAGGCCTTTCTTCAGTTCCGCGGTGAGGGACCCCAGTCGGGACCTGATCTCGCCCACACTGGTGATCCCGTCGAGAGCCTGACGTCGCTGGACTTCGGTCCCCATGATCAGGGCCTCCTCGAAACACTCGAGGGCTTCCAGAACGTGCTTTCGAGACAGGTGGGAACGAGCTTCAATAAGCATACTGCGGGCTTCGCTCTCGTCGACCGTATCAGGGTCGAATACCCGCCCGTAGCATTCTACGGCTGAAGCAATATCACCTCGCTCCAGGAACTCCCGACCTTTCGCAACCAAAGACAAATCGGCTGAACTCGCATTTGATTCAATCATGGCTCGCTCACCACGGTCCGCCTGGATAGTAGTCGTCAGATTCACTTGTGACTCCTCGCCGGGACGAACTCATTACCCCCGTCTGGGTGGAAACGCACGTGGGCAGGCGTATTTGCTTGCCTAAATACAGGTAGGGGTTTCAGTATGTTCTCCCCATTTCTTAATATCCTGCTTAACATATTTGGCCGCGGTTTTCAACCAGTTTTCCAAACAACCAGTCTTTGCCTGAAAACACCTCCTCCCCCGGCGCAGTCTTAATCGGTCCCGGCGCTGCTCCAAAAAGCTGATGGCTTACTGTAGAACGTTTGTTCAGCTTTGGCGCGGAGTCAAGAGTATCTAAGGAAATAGGAGAATGCTATACTAGCGGTTGAAGCGGACCCCGGAAGATGATAGGAGTGCAGGGAACCGAAGAGGAGTGGTTCGGAAGAGGACTGCTGTGAACTTTTCCGGGCACGCTGCGTGCGAGAGGTTTGTTGGTACTCCGGTATCGAGCGCGCAGGGGGACGCGTCGGGCCGATGGGGATGCCCCCCTGTCGAGGATTCCGTGACCGAGCGAGAGAACGGTCGGATCGGTTGAGATGAGAATTAAGGCGCTAATGAGGTACCTCCCGGTACTGTCCATTGTCTTGGTGGCCGGGACTCTTTTGGTAATTGTCGTACTCTTTACCTTGCGAAACATCAACGCGCAAAACGAGCGCATGGAAGAGTTCGCCGCGCGGCAGGGGGTGTCCGTAATTCGGAGCCTCGAGGCAGGGACCCGCACGGGCTTTATGCAGTCGGACTGGGGACTCGAGCAGCTCCAGTTGCTCATCGAGCAGGCAGCCAAGGACCCGGACGTGGAATGGGCAGGACTGATCAACGCGAACCGGATCATCGTCGCGCACAGCGAGCCGGCCAAGATCGGCCTCCGACTCCTCATGGGCGAGGAGATGAATCTGGTCAAGGCGGTTATCCGCACGGGAGAGCCGCTCTCTTTCAAGAGGCAGCTTCCCGACGGCCGGGCGATCTTCGAAATCTGGATGCCGTTCACCCCGATTCCCGATCAGATCGCAGAGGCCGAGCTTATGGCCCGCCATACCCGCATTGGCCAAGAACTGCTCGGCGTGTTCGATTCTGACCACAAGCCGGTCGTGTTCCTGGGCCTAAAGATGGACCGATTCAAGGAGATGCGCCAACAGGACATCGTGTTGGGCGTGTTCATGGGCGCGATCCTGTTCGTCATCGGTTCTGCGAGCGTGTATTTCATTTTCGTGGTGCAGAATTCGTATCTCGTGCGCAAGACCCTCGACGAAATGCGGACCTACACGCGAAACGTGGTAGAGAGCATGGCAAACGGTCTCATCACCACGGATCGTTTTTTGAGGGTCGCGACGTTCAACTCCACCGCCTTGGAAATTCTGAAGAAACCCCGGGAACAAGTGGAAGGCTGCGTTATTTCGGAACTGTTGCCGGTGGAAGACGAGATCAGACAAGTCCTCGCCGACCCGGAGGAGATTATCGAAAAAGAGATAAAGATCTCCAGCGACGGCAAGGATCGCGCGTTTCTCGGCGTCTCGGTATCATCACTCAAGGAACCGGATTCAGCACTCAGCCGCGGGGCGGTGATCATCGTGCGCGACCTGACCGTAATCCGCGACCTGGAACAAAAAGTGATCGTCAGCGAGAAGTTTGCCGCGCTGGGCCGTCTTTCCGCAGGCGTGGCGCATGAAATACGCAATCCGCTCAATTCGATCCGGGGTTTCATCCAGTATTTCCAGAAGAAACTGCCGTTGGAGGAAGAAGACTACCGGTACACCGACTTGATGCTCACCGAAGTGGATCGCTTGAACAGGGTCATATCGAGACTGTTGGCCTATTCAAGGCCCAGAGAGCCGAAGCTGAGCATCCGCTCCCCGGAGGATATCCTTGACCACTGCATTCGTGTCGTCTCCCGGGAGGCCGGCGAAGCCGGGGTGGAAATTGTCAAGAAACCAGGTGGCGAAGAAGCCCCGCTCGTGCTCATGGACACAGACCAGATGACGCAGGTGTTCATCAACATCCTGGTGAACGCCATGGAGTCCGCACCGCGAGGCGGCAAGGTGTTCGTCGAGTACGGCAGCGACGGTCAAGGCAAGTGCCAAATTGTCGTCGAAGACACCGGTGAAGGGATTCCCCGAGAAAACCTGGACAAGATCTTCGATCCCTTCTTTTCAACCAAGAAAAAAGGGACCGGATTGGGTTTGGCCATTGTCAAAAGTATCATTGAGGGTCATGGTGGAGAGATTGAGGTGGAATCCGAGCCCGGTAAAGGGACCCGGTTCATCATAACCCTGAACGCGTACGTGCTCGCCGGTGATAACGAGATGCCACCCTCGGTAGAGGATGAGCCCAGGGCTGTCGGTTCCTCATAATGGGAGGCCCCGATGGTGTTTGTGGTCAATAGAACCGCCCGAGGACCCATTGAAACAGCGGTGCATCTCTCGCCTCCGTCCCAGGAAACCTTTCCGATGTGACGGTCTCGCCGTCCTCGTGGCGGGGCACACCTGCGACTTCACCTGAACGCCCAGGATGAGATACCCCATACGTGCGGGATAGGATGATCTATGACAGTTCCCAAGTCAAAGATCCTCGTGGTGGACGACGAGTCATCACAACGCAAAATGCTCAAAGCCAACCTTTCGTTGGACGGCTATGAGGTGGTCGAGGCAGAAGACGGTTCTCATGCTATTGCCCGGGTCGCGGAGGAGTTCTTCGATCTTGTCCTGATGGACAATCGCATGACCCATGTGGACGGCATCGAGGCGCTGAAACAGATCAAGCAGATCTCACCGGGGATCCCGGTCATCATCATCACGGCTTATGCATCTGTGGAAACCGCCGTACAAGCGCTCCAGTCAGGCGCGCACGACTACCTCACCAAGCCGCTCGATATCGACGAGCTACGGATCAAGGTACAGCAGACGCTCGAGTTCTGGCGGCTTAAAGAAGAAAACATTCTTCAGAAGCGCCGGATTGAAAATCTCTTTGACGCATCCAGCATCATAGGCCGTTCCCAGACGATGAAGGAGGTCATGGAGCGAGTAGCGCAAGTGGCTCCCTCCGAAGCGACCGTGCTCATCTTAGGGGAATCCGGAACGGGAAAAGAACTGATCGCGAACGCGCTGCATCAGGGATCTTCCCGGACAGACCGGCGGTTCATCAAAGTCAATTGTGCGGCCCTTCCTGAGACGCTCCTCGAGAGCGAGCTGTTCGGGCACGAGAAAGGAGCGTTTACCGGAGCCATCGCTCGCAGACCCGGTCGGTTCGAACTGGCCGATGGTGGAACGATCTTCCTTGACGAAATCGGCGAGATGACCCTTGCTACGCAGTCCAAGCTCCTCCGGGTCGTTCAGGAGCGGGAGTTCGAGCCGGTCGGATCGACGAAGACCGTCAAAGTGGATATCAGGATCATCACCGCGACGAACCGAAATCTGGAAGAAGAGGTCAAGGCCGGAAGATTCAGAGAAGATCTCTTCTACCGCCTCAACGTTGTTCCCATCCCGTTGCCTCCCCTGAGAGAGCGGAAGGAAGACATACCGCTGCTCGTGGAACACTTCCTCAAGGTCTACAATGAGAAAAACGGCCGCAATCTGCAAGGATTCCACCCGCGTGCCCTGGACGCTCTGATGCGCTATGCTTGGCCGGGAAACATCAGAGAGCTGGAAAACGTGGTGGAACGTTCCGTCATCCTCTCCCGGGACGATTATGTCCCCTTTTCCGAGCTTCCCCTCCCCGTACGCGAGGCAACCGGTGACTCTGATGTAAAGGAAATTCGAGAAGGCCTGCGTCCGGGCATGACCATCAGAGAAATGGAGAAAGAGTTGATCGTCAAAACTCTCGAAGAGAACGACGGCAACCGTACCCGTACCGCGCGGGTCTTGGGAATAACGCGGCGTACTCTCCAACACAAGCTCAAGGAATTCGGAATCGACCAGCCTGCCGCGGATGCAGCAGCGGAGGGTTGAGCAGGCCTCGCAGCCGCGTTCGCTCGGTGCGAGGCAACCTTAGACCGCAGGGCACGGCCAGCGCACTGGAGACCGTACCGCCCGGCCTGGGATCGGACCTGAGCCTGTGAGTGGACCATAGTCCTGCTGAGGAGCATTTCGGCCAGGTGTATCATGGACCATCTCAGCTCGGTCAGATCCCCGCAGCACGCAGAGGCCTTGAAAGAGCGCGATCGATTCCTCTTCGCCCACCCCGAACTCGCGAACCTGCAGAAGCAGATCGATCGCAGACTCAAGGGAGCGACCACCGAGCACAACCGACTGGTCCTGATTCACCGTTTGATGATGGATTCCTTCATAGAGCTGGACGAGAAGCTTCAATACCTCATGGGGCGAGGTCGTTAGGCTTGGCATTGGGTCCAGCGGGTTCTGCCCCATCATTTCACTCCGGGCATTATTGTTGACAACGGCCACGAAGGCCGCGATATCGGTGTCTTCCCCGCCTCGAAGTGTTGCAATATATTGATTTTGCTGTTACAAAGTTGCGTGCAGGGAGGAGCAGGACTCCACGCTCGGTGCTCACACTGGGGAGGCCGGACGAGAGGTTGGCGGTTCCGCCATCAATCACGGAAGGGAGACCGGTCCGCGTTCCAGCACCCACAGGTGCGGGAGGCGGCATGGTGCGATGGCCGCATTCTTCTCACGAGATAAAACCAGGGCACTCTTCGACGCCATCCAGCAGGGCCAGGATATGGTGGTGCGGCAGCTACTCCAGAAGGGGACTGACGTAAACTGCAGGGGGGACGGAGGGTTTACCCCGCTTATCAAGGCGATCACCGTCGGCCAGGGCCGCGTGGTCAAGGCCGTTCTGGACGAGAAACCTGACCTCAACGTAAAGGACGACCGGGGGTACACGGCGCTCATGACCGCGGTCCTCGCGAACAATGCGAGAATCTGCCGATCGCTCCTCGCCAAGGGAGCGGACACGGAAATCGGGGACAGAGAGGGAAACACGCCTCTCATGATGGCGTCGTTCCACGGCCACACGGAGGTTCTGCAATTGCTTTTGGAGCGGGGGGCTTCTGTCAATGCCCGGGCCCTGGATGGGGCTACCGCACTGATTCTGGCTCTGCGGTCAGGCCTGCCTATTGCAATGGCCAAACTGCTGGACAAGGGAGCGGAGGTCGACGCCAAGGATCAGACCGGCTGGACCTGTCTCATGCGCGCGGCAGCGGAAGGCAATATCGGGATCATTAACCTCCTCCTCAAGAAAGGCGCCAGGGTCAACGCGACCGACATCGCGGGGAGAACCGCGCTGATGAAAGCTGCGTACCAGGGTAATATCGAGGCCCTGGAGGTGCTCCTGGATGCCGGAGCGGATCCCGACGCCCGAGATCAGGCCGGCTGGACCTCGCTCATGATCGTGGCCGATCGAGGCCACGTCCAGGTGGCCAAATGCCTTCTCGACCGGGGAGCAGCGGTCGACTCGCGAGACAAGTCCGGACGAACCGCGTTGATGTGGGCTGCCCGCGCGGGGCGAGTCCCTATCGTAAGCGTCCTCCTGGACTGCGGCGCATTTATCGACGCGGCAGACCGAATGGGCATGACTCCCGTCCTCTGGGCTTCTCAGGAGGCTCACGAAGAGGTGGTGGAGCTTCTCCTTCAGCGGGGCGCCACGGTCGACGAAGAAACCGAGAAGACCATCGAAACCATGATCGAGGCCACCGACGAAAGTCGGACGGAAACGCTCGAACTCACCCTCGACCGCGGGCTCCTGGTCGATGCGCGCGTCAAACAGGCCAGGGACGAGCTGATCTCAGCAGCCGGCGCAGCCAATGTCGAGCTCGTGCAACGGCTCCTGGCCCAAGGGGTGGACGTAAATGCCCGCAACAAATACGAAGTGACCCCTCTGATGCGAGCGTGCCATCGCGGGTATGCCGATATTGTCCGACTCCTATTGGACGCAGGGGCAGACGTGGAAGCGAGGGACAAAGACGGCAAGACCGCACTGATGAAGGCCTGCTCGGCCGGACGCCCGGACATTGTCCGGATGCTCCTTGACGCGGACGCGGACCCCAATTCAGGGACCAGGTATGGACTGACTCCCCTTATGCGCGCTTCCTACCAGGGGCGACTGGAGGTGGTGCAGCTCCTCCTCGACTGGGGTGCCGACTTCACGGCGAGAGATAAGGCGGGCTTTACCGCATTGGATTGGGCGGCTACCAAAGGGCATTCCCTGGTCGTCGACTTGCTCCAGAGCATGGGAGCACCGATGCGGAACACGGAGCCGTCCGGCGAACCGGCTACCAGGGAAACGCCCCAGCGTCGGCCGACACAAAAAGAACCAGCGGTCCTCATAGAGGATGGTTTTCACGAAGGGCGGGGCCGGGACGCCGAGGTCCTCATCGAAGCTTGCATCGGGCAAACCACGGTTCACGTGGACCTGCTCCTCGGGTCGGGGATGGACGTCAACGCCCAGGACAGGGCCGGCAGGACATGTCTAATGTGGGCGTGTTACAAGAATCGGGGGAACATCGTGAGACGCCTCCTCCGGCAGGGAGCGGACGTCAACGTGCAGGACGCCGGCGGGCGAACCGCGCTCATGTGGGCCGTGCTCTTCGCAAGCCGAGAAGTGGTGGAGGGGATTCTCGACGGAGCGGAGATCGACCTGCAGGACCAACACGGCCGGACCGCGCTCATGTGGGCTAGTCTCGGCGGCAATGCCGAGCTCGTCCAGCGGGTTCTGGCCTCGGGGCCCGACATAGACGCCACGGACAACGAAGGCAAGACCGCGCTCATCTGGGCGTGCGAGAAGGGGCATGCCCCGGTGGTCAAAATGCTCCTCACATGGGGTGCAGACACGGCGATCACGGCCAACAACGGCAAGACTGCTCGGGATTTCGCGGTGGAACGTGCAAACGACGATGTCGTGCTCGTGCTGGACGAAACAGAACCGTCGCGCTAGAGTGCCTCGGCCCCTCGGGCCGACCCGAATTCTGTGCCCGAGTGTCGTATAATATGAGCGATCGGTCTTCGAAGAGGGGACTACCTATGAAACCCAGAACATACTCTTCCGGATGGATGTGCGCTTCCCGTGCTACAGTGTTGCGGGTTTCGCGTTTCCTCGTCTCATTGGCGGTCCTGCTCTCGATCGGGTTCCCCGCAGCAGCTCAAGACAAGGATGGGCTTCCACCATCCGCGACGGTGACCACGCAACAGACCGCCGAGGGGACCCAGCAGCCCGCAAAGCCTCCGGCCCCGAACAAAGCGTCGAAGGCCAAGGTGATTCAGAACAACGGCCAGCCAGCGACTGCGGTTCGGGTCCCCAAAGGGGATCCTCCCACGAGTACTGAGTTGAACTCGCGAATGAGGAACGCAATACGCACGGACCAGAATATCTCCCGGACCATGCGCCAGCTTGACGCGACCACGCGGGACATGAGAAGAGACCTGGGCCGCATACAGAGGCTGGATAGGCTGAATAGACTCCTCCGATGAAGGACCGCGGTCGATGCGAGTGCCTTGCCTCCCGCTTCTCGACCATGGATTCACAAGACATTTCCACGGATTGTCGAGAGACGATTCAGCCTTCGGCTTCCACAAGTTCCGGCGGGATCTCGATCACGAACTCCGTGCCGCCGTTTTCGTAGCAATCTTCAACGGTAGCGCAGCACGAGCAGTTTGCTATATCTCCGGGGCACCGGTCGCGCACGGTGGGGATACAAGAACAGCGCCGACTTCTGAAACGGATGTTGAATCCGAAGCGCTTTGAGAAAATCTTGATCTTCAGCAGATCCGTCCCACTGCCGCCCGCGCCGAAGTCGTACTGCCTCCCCGAGGTGTACATGTCGGTCTCGCTGACGGGATAGAACCCTTCAAAGATGTTCTGTTGCTCACTCTCAGGGATCCCTACACCGTAATCTCGAACCGTAATTGTGTACCCCGCAGGGGACATCTCTCCTGTGACCACGATACTGCCGCGGTCCGGAGTGTTTTCGATCGCGTTGCGGATCAGGCCGTCGAGCGAGGATATCAGGATGTGGCCCTGGATCTTGATGATCGCCGGGGGTGGGGGCACAAACTCGATGTCCAGGACACGATCGCCCTTCATGCGGGCGACGCGGGCTTCCGCCTCCTGAAACGCGGTTACGACTGAAACGCCTGCCCTCTGTACTGTCTCGCTGGGGAAGAAGTCGTCGATTCGCCGTCGGAGAGATTCGAGGGCCTCGGCCAAGCCGGGTTCCTCTTCCTGGCGTATCTCCACGAAATCCTTCAGATGGTCGAGGAATTGCAGAACGACCTCCCGTTCGGGGTATGCTTTGTCCTCTACGATGTGTCCCACCTGTTTTTCGATCACCTGGAGGCGTCCCAGGTTCCTGTACAAGCGCTCAAAGGGAAAGTCCTCGGGTACGAGGCCCTTGCGCTCGATGCGTTGCTCCATCATCTTCAGCGAGGCCTCGAGGATAGCCAGCGGCGTCTTCAGCTCATGTGAGAGGTGGTGCAGGATCTTGTTCTTGACGCGGTTGAGCCTCTCCAGTTCTTTGTAGGACTTGCTGAGACTCTCGTAGTACGAGGCGTTCTCGAGCGCGAGGGCTACATTGCCGGCCAGGGCCGCCATGATTTCAGTATCTGCCTCGGTGAAAGAGCCGTCGATTCTGTTCAGAGCGTACAGCACTCCGAGCCGCTTTTCTCTCGACTGCAACGGGACGCAGATCATGGTGCGAGTTTTGAAGCCGGACTTCAGCTCCACCGGCCTATACAGCCGAGGGTCATTGGCCGCGTCGTGAACCAAGGCCGGTTGGCCTGTCTTGAAAACCCATCCGCAGACACCCTGATCTCCCGGGACCCGAATTTCGTCCCGCGCGGATGCGAGAAGGTTCTCTTTGTCCAGAACTTTTCGCCAAACGAATTCGTCCCTTTCGCTGTCGTAGAGCAGAACTCCGGCTCCCTCGCAATCAAGCACTCGCTGAACTTCGCTCACGATGACGTTGAGCAGCTGATCGAGGTCCATCGTGGACGCAAGGGCATGAGCCGCCTTGAACAACAGGATCATTTTGGCCTGGTCTTGAAAGACCTTCGACTCCAGTTCTGCTGATAATACCGGCTCGCGATGGGGAAAATCAGACATGTCGCCGCCTTCCCTGGCCTTGTTCATGAGGAGATCTCCGGAGAAACGAGGGGACTCGGCGAATCTGTTGGAATAACTGAAAAAGTCTTGGGGAAAGGACCTCTGCCACCATTTCAGGATGAGGGAACCACTGCGCCGGTATCGGCACGTGCTCCTCGGACAAAGGCCAGTCGCCGCGGCTTGGTCGCGGCATCGCCATCAAGCATGGCCAGGACCCGGTCAATGATTCCGTCCGCTGTCAAACCCAGATCTGACAAGAGTTCCGCTCTAGTTCCGTGCTCGACGAAGGAATCAGGCACTCCCATGCGGCTCACTTTGACCCCTTCCAGGCCTTCTTCGGAGAAGAGTTCCAGGATGCAGCTCCCAAAACCACCCGCAAGGATCCCTTCTTCCACGGTAATCACTTTGCAAGTGGCCAGAGCCTTCTTAACGATGAGTTCTCTGTCCAGCGGCTTGACGAAGCGGGCGTCGAGAACGCCAACGGAGATCCCTTGCTCGGCAAGCCTGCGGGCTGCCTCGACGGCCGGTGCCACCATAGAGCCAAGGGCGATGACCAGCAGATCCCTCCCCTCAACGAGCATTCGTGCTTGTCCCACGGGTATGGGCACCGGTTCCTTCTTGAGAGGCACGCCCAATCCTCGCGCACGAGGATACCTGATGGCCACGGGCCCATCCAACGTCAGCGCCGTAGCCAACATGTCGGCCAGTTCGTCCTCGTCGGAAGGGGCCATGAACGTGAGATTCGGGATGTTCCTGGCAAACGCTATGTCGAAGACGCCATGATGCGTGGGACCGTCCTCCCCGACCACCCCTGCCCGGTCCATGGCCAGGACCACGGGAAACTGCTGCATGCACACGTCGTGGATGAGATGATCGTAGCCACGTTGCATGAAAGTGGAGTAGATCGCGACCACCGGCCGGTACCCCTCTGCCGCGAGGCCCGCAGCAAAGATGACGCCGTGCTGCTCAGCGATGCCGACGTCGAAGAACCTGGTCGGATAGAGTCGCGCAAACTCAGCCAGGCCCGTGCCATACTCCATGGCTGCGGTGATGGCAACGACCTGAGGATCGTTCTGCGCCAATTTCACCATGGTCTTTCCAAAGACCGTCGTATACGAAGGAGGGGATTCATCCTTTTCAATGCGACCGGTTGACACGTCAAACGGCCCGACGCCATGGAATCGGCTCGGCTGTTGCTCTGCGAAGCAGTACCCTTTCCCCTTGCAGGTGACGGTGTGAATCAGGACCGGCCGACGGAAGCGCTTCACGTTGTTAAAGGTGTCTATGAGATGCTTTAACCGATGTCCGTCGATGGGGCCCACATAGGTGAAGCCGAGTTCCTCGAAGAGACGACCGGGCGTGATGAACCCTTTCAGAGCATCCTCGAACTGCTTGGCGAGCACATACATGGACCTGCCCATCACTCCGGGAATATTCTTGAGAATGGTCTTTATCTCATCTCGGAACCGCCTCACGATCTGGCCGGTCATGATCCGATTGAGATATGCTGCCATTGCTCCGACATTGGGAGAAATGGACATCTCGTTGTCGTTGAGTACGATGATGAGGTCCTTTTTCGCCACGCCCGCCTGATTGAGCCCCTCGTAGCATACCCCACAGGTAAGCGATCCGTCCCCTACCACCGCGATCACTTTGTGATCGTCTCCGTCGAAACAACGCGCCTGGGCCAGACCGGCTGCAACGCTGATTGCATTCCCCGCGTGCCCGACGTCAAACGAGTCGTACGGGCTCTCCCGTCGCTTCGGGAAACCCGATATACCGCCCTTGGTGCGCAGCGTGTGGAACGCGTCTTTCCGGTCGGTCAGGATTTTGTAGGTGTAGGCCTGATGCCCAACATCGAACACGATGCGATCTTGCGGCGGGGAAAAAACCTTGAGCAGAGCGAGCGTCACCTCCACCATGCCCAGACTCGACGCGAGGTGGCCCCCACGTTTGGAGACGGTGTCGATGATGACGCCGCGAACCTCGCCGGCCAGCGCCTGCAGTTCATCCAAAGACAACTCTTTGATGTCTTCCGGCGATTGGATACGCTTGAGAACGGATTCGTTTTGCTGGGTGGTCGTTTCTTCCATCGTACCGAGATCAACTCATGCGGCTGCCAACATACTCACCGATCCGAGCCAGCGGCTCCGCGGTTTGTCCGAGTGGTTTGAGCGTTTCCAGAGCTGCTTCGAGCCTCCGACGCATCAATTCCTTTGCCTTTTCCTTGCCCAAGAGCCTGGGGAACGTGGCTTTGCCGCGGTCCTGGTCTTTTCTCACCGCTTTGCCCAGCTTGGCGGCATCTCCTTCCAGATCCAGCAAGTCATCCCGGATCTGGAAAACCGTTCCAAGTAGCTCACCGAAAGTCCCCAGAATCTCAATCTGTTCGCGGGTGCCTCCGGCGAGCGTAGCGCCGCAAGTCAAAGATGCCCTGATCAAAGCAGCGGTCTTGTTCTGTACGATAAACTCAACCGTCGCTTCGTCCACCGCCTTCCCTTCACAGGAGATGTCCGCGACCTGGCCTGCGATCAACTTCGCGGGGCCGGATGCCGCGGCCAGCTCTCCGACCACTTTCAAGAGCCTATCGGGGCGATACACTCGTTCGGCTCCTGGGGAACTGAGGACGGAGAACGCAAAACTCAAAAGTGCGTCCCCTGCTAGAATCGCCAGGGCTTCGCCGAAGACCTTGTGGGAGGTCGGCTTTCCTCGCCTTACGTCGTCGTTGTCCATGGCCGGCAGGTCATCATGGATCAGAGAGTACGTATGGACGCATTCGAGCGCCACTGCCAGAGGCAAAACACTCTCGGGCTTCGCCCCGACCACTTCCGCCGCGGACATGGCCAGAATAGGGCGGATTCTCTTGCCGCCCGCAAAGACGCTGTACCTCATGGCCTCGTTCAGGACCGTGGCGTCATTATCGTCCCTAGGCAGCATATCGTCAAGGGCCTTGTCCACCAGTTCGCGGCGGTAGGTAAGGTATTCGTCGAGGTTCACAATCCCGCCCCTACTCGTCCGCCCGGGTGAAAGGGACCTTTTCCATCGTGGCAAGCAGCTCTTCCACGCGGCCTTCCGAGCGGTTCAACATGTCGAAGAGCCGGCGTGAAAGCTGGATTCCTTCCTCAAACAATTTCAGGCTCTCATCCAGGCCGAGCCCCCCTTGTTCCATCTTTTCGACTATTGCACGCAGCCGTTCCAGGTGCTGGTCGAAATGTTCGACACTCTCTTCGTATTCTTTGGGCTTTTTCATGGTGCAGGCGAAGCCTCTGGCCTCTCTCCTCATGAATGGGAATCGCTGCGTGCAATATCACGCGGTCATGTCGGCGGAACTATTTGGCGGCACCCTCGTGCGGGATCAGCTCGCTCAGCTCTCTTTTTGCCGCGGCGTTGCTGGGATCGGCCTTCACAGCCTTGCGAAAGCAGACGATGGCCTCCCGGTTTCTCAGAAAAAACTTCTTCAGGACGTACCCTTCGAGATAATACCCCTCTCCGAGTTTCTGCGGCAAGACATCCCGAAGCATTTCTCTCAGCTTGTTTGCAGCACGAATATCCTTGAGCGCGGTCTTGACGTACTGGGCGGGAAAGCCCTGGTGCAAACGTCCTTTGATCTTGGTTTCCGCGATCGCGAACAGCGTATCGCCGTAAAGACCCGTCTCAGCGGCCTGCGCGGCTTCGAGAGTCAGCCGGGCCTCTTCCATGAGGTCGAGAGCTTCCAGATAGTTGGTCTTGTCGGAGAGTTCCTGACCTACCCTCAACAGCTTTTCGGCCTGGACGACCCCCATGTCCGCGGCGTGGGCCACTGGCAGGCAGGTCCCTAGAGCCAGGACCCAGCCCAGCCAAAGCCCGGTGAGGCACCATCGCCAGCGCGAAAGGAACGCCAGTGCGGTCAACAATTTCCACATCACGTCCACGGTTCCCCGTGAAGGCCGTGACCAAAACACCCGCATGGGACGCTCTACCACGTCCTGGGGCCGGCTCCCCCGCAGGATCGTACCTCGCTGAGCTCTGTGCCCTGCTCCCTGGTGCGTTTGCCCACGGGCCGGCATGTCAGTGAGAAATCTCGAATTCCACCGCCCTACCCGGCTTGCCTGCAACAGCGCCGTGCGCGGCCACCGACAGGCGCGACGCCGGGATTCGGAAGGCTGTCATGAGCTGCTGGGCTACTGCCTCGGCTCTTCTCTTTGACATTTTCAGGTTTTGCTTGAGGGTCCCCTTGTCATCCGAGTACCCGTGCAGAACCACTCGAGCCGCGGGAATTGATGTCAGCAACTCACCCGCAGCCTGCAAATTCGCCGTGTTCGCCGCATCGGCCTGTGGGTCGCCTGACCTCACGGAAACACTGTTTCGATCGAAAACAATGGGACCAAGGCTCGTGGCCCGAGGCTGATCGCGCCCGGGAATGGGGACCGATGCCGGACAGGGACGGACCAGGTGCTGCTTCATCCAGGCGTGCCACACGGCCGGGCTGTTCATCTGATCGAGCGACGTATACGTTCCTCGACCTTTCGCTGCTATCCCCTTGAGGAAAAAGGTGCCGTCTTGGCTGGTGCCGACCTGAAAGGTGTGGATCTCCAGGTCGGGATTGTTGGCGCACAACTGTTCCGCGATCTTGATCGGGTCTGCATTGCAGGTTTCGTTTCCGCTCCCCACCACGAGGATGGCAGTCTTGCCCGTCTCTCCGGCGGCGTCATCTCCTGCAGCTCTCAGCCCTGCCGCAAGCGAACTCACCCCGTAGGAGACCGACTTGGGAAAACAGTTCTGAAACTTCTCCGGGTCCCAAGGTTGCAGGGACATGATGCTCTCCGTATTCTGGCATCCCAGTCCCACTTTCAACCCGTAGTGCCGCACGCCTACGTTGAAGAAACCGTCCGCGGTCACCGGCAAGGCCTGCTGAAAGTAGTCCATTTGCGTCAGCAGATTTTCGTACCGGTTTTTCTCCTTCATGAAGCCAGAAGCGTCGAAGAGGATGAGAACGTTGGGTACCCTCTTGCAGTCATCGGCCCGGGCAGTTCCGGCCGACCACAAAAGAGCGATCATCGCCAGACCGGCCACCAACTGCCATCTCGTTCGACCTCGACCGATGGGTCCCATTCATTTCCTCCATTCGCGGTATGTCCCCAATGAAGGGCGCGCTACCCCTTCAATCTCGGAGGAATTAGCAGAGCATAGGAATAATGTCAAGAATTGTACCTGCCTATGGCTCTCTTGCCATGGCTCCGGAACCCTCCGCACCCGTGTTACCACCTTGGTGTTTCATCGGCCGCGACGCGGTTACGAAGTGGGTCTGCCTGGGCTAAGTCGCACTTGACAATCCGCCTCGGGGCACTATCCTGACCCCATGGCCTCACACGACCCCGGACAATCCCGGACGGAGCACCTGCTGATACTCGCTCTGGCGGTTGTGGCAATCACGGGTTCGTTTGTCATGCAATCGTCCGAACGCGGTGGGCTGGAATTCCCGCTGCCGTGTGCAGGCAAGTGTGTTGCTCTCCCTGAAACGTGCTTGAGCCGTACGGTTTTCGGAGTTTCGTGTCCCGGCTGCGGCCTCACCAGGAGCTTCGTAGCGCTGTCAGCGGGCAACGGCGCGGAGGCGATGCGACTCAACCTCATGGGGCCGATATTGTACGTTCTGTGCTGGCTTCAAATACCCTACCGCGTCGCGGAGTACTTTACCTTGGGTAGGTCCATTCCGCTGTGGAACCGTGTCAGAGGGGTCCTCTCTTACACGATGTGGGTCGTGCTGGTCGGTCTCGTCGCCACATGGCTAGCCCGGCTCTGTCTTGCGTGGGTCTAAGTACAGGGTTTCGCAAATACGGTGTAGCTCATGGGCCAGCTCTTGGCTCTTCAGCGGGGCCGGCATCTTGCCGGTCCATTAAGAAATGACAGGCGAGACGCCTGTCCCACCGAACAGCCAGCGAGGTCACGGCGATAGACGGAAACCGGGACCTACAGGAACGGACGCCTCATTCAAGAAACCGAGTGCCAGGGGAGTCATGATGCTCGATACCGCGCTCAATATCCTGTTCACGCTCGTCATTGTTGCTGCCGCGCTGGCCGGCTGCGCCAACTTCTGGCAATGGTTCTACGCCGCACCGACCGGGCAGGACGAAACTGTGTTCTTCCGAACCGAGGATGGATGGCGACTTGCTTTCCACCACTACAGACCGGCCGGGGAAATCAAGGGGCTTCCCGTCATCCTGTGCCACGGTTTGAGCGCCAACCGGTACGTCTTCGATCTTCCCGATGCCCCCTCCCTGGCCCGCTTTCTCAGGGGCCGGGGACGGGACGTCTGGGCGGTGGAACTGCGTGGTTCGGGAATGAGCGATTGCCCGGGTTTGAGAGCTTCAGACGTCCCCTATTCCTGGCACTTCGAAGATCACCTGCTCCGGGACGTCCCTGCCGCAATCCGATGTGTCCTGGAACGGACCGGTGCCAGCGCGGTACACTGGGTCGGTCACAGCATGGGCGGCATGCTGATCCTGGCTCATCTGGCTTCGCACCCTCAGTCGCCGATCGCCTCCGCAGTAGCGGTCGGCTCTCCGATCGACTTCGCGCAGATGGGTTCACCGTTGGTGGTGGGTCTCTTGAAGATCAAGAAGCTCGTGGCATTCCTGACCATATTTCCCGTGCCGTTCCTCGGGAAAACCTTTGCGCCGCTGGCTTATCAGTTGCCGGGAGTTCTCCTCGGCCTGTTTCACAAGTCGAACCTGCAACCCGCTGTCGCGCGACGCATCCTGGCCCTCGCTTCGCAGATTGTCAGTCCCAGCACATTGTGGTTGGATTTCGGAAGATTCGTTGAAAACAGGCAGTTTGGGCTTTCTTGCGAGCGATCTTACCTGGAAGGACTGGACGCTTCCACGGTGCCCATTCTCGTTACTGCGGGATCGAAAGACCTCATTGCGCCACCGGCCGCGGTGCTCCCGTCAGACGAGTTCACCGAGAACGGCGAGCGGCGGGCCTGCGTCACCTTTGGCAGAGGATTCGCGTGTGGAGAAGACTACGGCCATTTGGATCTGCTCGTAGGGACCCGGGTCGAAGCGGAAGTCTATCCCCGAATCCTCGCCTGGATTACTGAACATGAGTCGGCAGCGTCCTGACGGGGGCTCGCGCCGCGGAGCATGAAAGCGAGCTGCATCTCACGGGTCTGTACGTGAGCCGAACCGCACGGGCGAAACCGAGCGTTAACCGCTCCATTGCATAACAACGGTGTCACCCATGGGATCGCTGTTCCTGGCTGTTCAGTGGGGCCCGCATCTTGCCGGTCATTCTTCCGGAGCCAGTCCCCTCCATCGGCAGCGGCCGGCTGGATGCCGGCCCCGCTACATAGTCCAGGACAGAGATTCCGGATAGGACACCACCTTCTCCAAACGAACGCTACGGCACAGGCACCGGAAATCCGAAAGGCCCGGCCACCGGCTGCCACACCGGCGGCAAATCAGGGAACTGATCCGCAAAGGCCCCGTATATGGGACACGGGAGATAGAAGCATCGCGAAATCTGAGGAAAAACTTGATCGAAGTTGTACGGTGGAACAGGCTCGGCCGCTGGAGCATTCCACGGCAGATAGGGATTGAGCGTGTGACAAGGAGCAGCCGTCGGCATCACGATCGCCGTAAGGACCACCACGGACAGTGCCAACAAGGACCACGTTTTCATGGGGCGATTTCTCCAGAGGGATTTGGATAACGATATCAAATATCATTTATAATGTCAATATGTTTTGATTTTTCAATTATACTTCCCTTGATAAATTTAGAGAAACAACTTTAGATAATGCGGCGATCCCGGAACTCGGCCGTGCTGGTCCTCGTCGGCCCATTCGATCGCGCGTGCCCATGGCGTGCATCAAGAAGTCTACCTATAATGGTACAAGGAGCTGTTGCCGCGGATGGGTGGTCGCAGCCGAGGGAAGCCTGCTCCGTGGAGGCCGCGCGATCAAGTTTTTGCTTGACTTGCGTGTCCAGCAGGCTATATTCTTTGAGTTTACACTTGAACGAGAATTACATGATCGTACCATGAAAATTCGATTCGAAGACATACCCGCAGACGGTTTGCAATTGAACTTTTTCGGAGACGAGGACATACTGCCGGTGTCTCTGTGCGGCCCCGTCGTCCCGGGTGGTCCTCAGATAGGTCGGCGAATTACGGGACGGCTCGATATTGTGCCCGACGGAAAGAAGGTTCTCGTGACCGGCGCACTGAGCGGCCGTTTGCGCCTGCAATGTGCCCGATGCCTCGCGGATTTTTCCGCTGACACGAATATCGAGGTAGACTTGGTTGTTTCCTCCGGCGACCTTGCAGACGAATTCAAGGTCACCGCCGAGGAACTCGACGACAACGCCGTGATCGTCGAGGGGGCTGCGCTGGATACGGATGAAATCATCGCGCAGGAGTTCTTGCTCGCAGCTCCGATGAAGCCGTTATGCGACGAGAATTGCCCTGGCCTTTGCCCGCGGTGCGGCCAGTTGAAAGGCTCCCCCGCATGCACGTGTGGGGCCGAGGAAGCAACAGACCCCAGGTGGGCGGTTCTGGCTCGCCTGAAGGATGAAGTGGCGCCATGACCCTTACGGTCGGGGCGATGCCGGTTGTTTTCTCGTGGGAACCGGGCCGCAGGTTCACGTCCCACGGCGCTTGCGATTGTGCCGGAGCAGGAGTGACTTGCGTTCTCGTTGGTCGGCCTCGCGCAGCGCATGCGTCGCGCAGGCTCGGCTCCGCACGCGTAGGAGAGAGAATTTTCCGTTCGTTCAGAACGTGAGACTCATAGAGATCTATGGAAAAAGGATGAGAAATGCCGGTACCAAAGAAGCGCGTTTCCCGAACCAGAAGAGACAAACGACGAACTCACAAGAAGCTCACCCCGATTGCGGTGGTAGAGTGTCCCCAGTGCCAAGAGCCCATAATGCCTCACCGGATCTGCTCCAGTTGTGGATTCTACAAAGGCAGACAAGTTGTCGAAGGGGCAGAGTGAACCCGTAGAGCATGTCAGTCACTGCACTTGCGGCCAAATACGACACGGTGGCTCTCATGTTTCCCGGCCAGGGGTCGCAGTTCTCGGGCATGGGAATGGATATCGCACGGGAGTCTGCTTCCGCGCGCACGCTCATCGAGCGAGCGGACCGGGTACTCGGATATCCCCTGAGCCGCGTAATGGCTGGCGAGCACGGAGACGAGCTCAATCGGACGGTTCACACGCAGCCGGCCGTTTTTGTGCACTCCATGGCCCTGCTCGAGCTACTCCGGGAACGCTGCCGGTTCTCCACGGTTGTGGCGGCAGGCCACTCACTGGGGGAGTACTCAGCGCTCTGTGCTGGAGGGGCTCTCGATTTCGAGGAGGCCCTTGACGTCGTACGGACGAGGGCTCAGGCCATGGACGAGGCCCAACCGGCTGGAACGTGTGGCATGGCAGCCCTGATCGGAATCTCCAAGGAAGACACCTGCAGAATCGTGGACGACTGCCGAGAAGACCAAATATTGGAGGCCGCGAACTTCAACGCGCCCGATCAAGTGGTTGTTTCCGGACACCTCGAGGCCGTGCAACGCGTGATGGAGGCTGTGAAGGGTCAGAAGAGGACTCGTGCGGTGATGCTGCCGGTTTCGTCCGCGTTTCACACGAGTCTCATGGCGTCCGCGCGAGATACCCTTTCCGATCGATTGGAGAGCGCAACACTGCGGACCACGGCGTTCCCGGTGTTGTCCAACGTGACGGCTCAGGCGTACCCCTCGTCGGTTCCCGAAGCGAAGCGCCTGTTGATGGATCAGGTGGTCCGGCCGGTTCTGTGGGAAGACTGTGTCAAGACCATGATTCAGAGCGGCGCGGAGGTGTTCCTCGAGATCGGGCCTGGAAAAGTGCTTACCGGCCTGCTCAGGCGCATCGACCGCACGGTGCACACCATAAGCATTTCCGACCTGGAGTCCATGAGCTCCCTGGACGGGACAAACTCATGAAAGAGGACCTCTCGTCGCTGATCTCTCTCGAGGGGGAGACGGCTCTGGTCACCGGCGGCGCGGGGGGAATTGGCCGAGCGATCTGCCTGACTCTAGCCCAAGCGGGCGCTTTCGTGATAGTGAATTACCGAAGGGACGAAGAGGGAGCCCAGGCCACGGTCGCAGCGATCCGTGACGCGGGAGCCACAGGACGGCTCGTGCGCTTCGACGTCTCCGACGCGACCGCGGTGGAAGGCGGGGTGGCCGAGATTGCCGCGGAACGGAAAAGAATAGACATCCTCGTGAACAACGCAGGAATCGCCCGGGACGGACTGGTCGGCAGGATGAAGGACGCGGACTGGAACGAGGTGCTCACGACCAATTTGACCGGCGCATTCCATCTGAGCCGGACCTTGAGCAAGCACATGGTCCGAAATCGAAAGGGCCGCATCGTCAATGTGGCATCGACCGCGGGAGAATCCGGCAATGCCGGCCAAGCCAATTACTCTGCGGCCAAGGCCGGGCTCATCGGGTTGACCAAAGCGCTCGCGCGCGAGTTGGCCCCGCGCAATATTCTCGTGAATGCGGTCTCTCCCGGGCTCATTGCCCGTGGGATGAGCGAAAAACTCGCGGAGGATCAGTTAGAGGCCATACGCGGGCACATTCCGCTTCGCAGGATCGGAACCCCCGAGGAAGTGGCTGCCGCGGTACTCTTCTTGTGTTCCCGGATGTCGGAATACGTTACAGGCCAGGTAATCCGGGTCAACGGCGGCCTGTACATGTGACAGGCACGTCGCGTGTCCGGCCGTCACGACAGCCGGCAACCTCGCGGTCGCGTGAGTGAGAAGCATTGAAGAGGGCTTTTGTTGTACTAACCAGGGAGGATAGCCAAGATGGACGATCTGGAAAAGAGAGTCGTGGATCTCGTCGCAGAAGTGCTCGTGGACGTCAAGAAAGAGAATATCCAGTTGAATTCGAAGATCATGGAAGACCTGGGAGCGGAATCCCTGGACATCTATGACATGATCGCGCTCCTGGAAGACGAGTTTAGCCTGGAAATCACTGATGAACAGGTCGAAAAGATCCAGACGGTTCAGGATGTGGCCGACTTCATCAGGGAGCACCGGAAGGCTTCGTAGATTTCTCGGCCGGAAACCAGCCCAGCGGAGGAGACCGTGCAACACAAGGTCGTTATTACCGGCATGGGGATGGTCACTTGCCTGGCCACCGGCGTGGCCGCCAACTGGGAGGCCGTTACTGCCGGGCGCTCAGGAATTGGTCCCATAACCCTCTTTGACGCATCGAGATTCGCGACGCGCATAGCCGGAGAGGTCAAAGCGGACTTCGATCCTGTGGGCCACGTTTCGCAGAAAGAACTGCGCCGCATGGATCGATTCCAGCAGTTCGCGCTGGTGGCTGCAGGCGAAGCCATGCAGGAATCGGGTTTGACCTGGCCGCCGGAACATCCTTATCGCTGGGGCGTAGTACTCGGGTCCGGAATGGGCGGGCTGGAAACCATCGAAAATGCGGTAGCAAGCTGCATCTCCAAGGGGCCCAGGTCAATCCATCCGCTGGTGATTCCCAAGGCTGTGATCAATTTGGGCGCGGCCATGCTCTCGATCAAGTACGGGTTCAAGGGACCCAACATGGGCATAGTCAACGCGTGCACGTCGGGAACCTCGGCGATTGGAGAAGCATTCAGGTTTGTCCGCGAAGGGCGTGCGGACGTCGTGTTGACCGGCGGTTCTGAAGCAGTGGTCACCAAGCTGTCCGTGTCCGCTTTCAACGCGCTCAGGGCGCTCTCCACCCGAAACGACGAGCCCGAGAAGGCATCCCGCCCCTTTGACCGTGACCGGGACGGCTTTGTTATTTCTGAAG
The DNA here is from genome assembly GCA_016218715.1 of Desulfomonile tiedjei. GTDB lineage: Bacteria > Desulfobacterota > Desulfomonilia > Desulfomonilales > Desulfomonilaceae > JACRDG01. The sequence continues at coordinate 37,900 of JACRDG010000115.1, forward strand.
GCGCGGGTATACTTGTGCTGGAATCCGAGGAGCACGCGATCCAAAGGGGAGCGGAGATCCATGGCGTAATCGCAGGATACGGCGCGACAGACGACGCGTATCACTTCGTGATGCCCGATCCGGACGGTGAGGGCGCGTATTGGGCCATGCGGTACGCTCTCGAGGATGCAGCCGTAGATCCTTCACTGATCGAGTACATCAATGCCCACGGCACGTCCACCGATCTGAACGACAAGATGGAGACCTTAGCCATCAAGAAACTCTTCAATAGGGCCGCACAAAAGGTCTCGATCAGCTCCACTAAGTCGATGACCGGACACATGATCGGAGCCGCCGGAGCGGTGGAGGCGATTTTCTCGGTCATGGCCCTGAAGACCGGTGTCATTCCGCCCACGATCAACCTGGACAATCCGGACCCGGAATGCGATCTGGATTACACCCCTAACAAAGCCGCATCGAGAGAGGTACGATGGGCACTCTCGAACAGCTTTGCTTTCGGGGGACAGAATGCGAGTCTCGTGCTCCAGCGGCACGGATAATTGCCGACTGCTGGGGACTTCGCATCGCCCGAGACAAACCGTGGCCGGCCGCGATCCTGGAATTCGAGAGCCGAAAATGAGGATTCGGCCGAATGGTTCTCCTGCTCGACACGTGCTCTCGGTTCAACAAACCCCAGAGGCGAGGCGAACCCCAACCGATCACAGGTGACCCGTTCATCTTTGCGTTGAAGATGTAACCTAATCTGACTTGCTCACTGGAACGAAAGAAGACGATGACCCCCCTTGAACGTAACGATCCAGAAATCTTCCAAATTATCATGCGAGAGAAAGAGCGACAGCAGCATCGCCTCGAATTGATCGCCTCGGAGAATTTTACCTCCCGTGCCGTAGTGGAGGCCCAGGGTAGTATCCTGACCAACAAGTATGCGGAAGGCTATCCGGGAAAGCGCTATTACGGGGGCTGCGTCAACGTCGACGTGGTGGAGGAGCTCGCCCGCAAACGGGCCCGCGAGCTGTTCCATGCGGAACACGTGAATGTCCAACCGCACTCGGGAACTCAGGCCAACATGGCGGTCTATTTCTCCGTCATGATTCCCGGGCAAACTTATCTGGGTATGGATCTTGCCCACGGCGGCCACTTGTCCATGGGGCATCCGAAAAACTTTTCCGGAAAGATCTACCGAGTCGTCCCGTATTCCGTGCGACCCGATAACCACCGGATCGATTACGACATGGTTCGAGACCTCGCGCGGCAGCATCGCCCGCGAATGATCATTGCCGGGGCAAGCGCGTATCCGAGGATAATTGACTTCAAGGCCTTCGCGGAGATTGCCCGCGAAGTGGAAGCAGTTCTCATGACGGACATCGCGCACATTGCAGGGCTGGTAGTTGCGGGGCTTCACCCCTCACCCGTGCCGGACGCGGATTTTGTCACGACCACGACCCACAAGACCCTTCGCGGCCCGCGGGGCGGCATGGTGATGTGCAAGAAGGAATGGGCAGCCACCCTGGACTCATGTATCTTCCCCGGAATACAGGGCGGCCCTCTCATGCACGTCATCGCTGCGAAGGCAGTCGCTCTGGCCGAAGCGGCCACCGAGGAGTTCCGGGATTACCAGCGCAGGACCGTGGCCAACGCCCAAGCGCTCGCTGACGCGCTCATGGAACACTCCTTTACGTTGATATCCGGCGGCACAGACAATCACCTGGTGCTCGTTGACCTCTCAGACAAGGGCATAAACGGAGCGGAAGCCCAGAACCTGCTCGAAGAGGCCGGGATAACGGTGAACAAGAACTCGATCCCCTTCGATCCGCTTCCGCCGGCCAAGGCGTCAGGAATACGCATCGGAACCCCCGCGGTGACCACGCGGTTCATGGGACCGGATCAGATGCGGCTTATTGCAGCCTTCATCGCAAGAGTCTTGACAAACCGCGGAAATGACCAGATTATCGCCGAAGTCAAGGGTCAGGTCCGGGAGTTGTGCGACCAGTTTCCCTTGTATCTCGATTCCGGCGACGGTGATAACCGATGATAGACTTCACGCGGTTGACCGCCTTGTGGTGTCCCGAAAGGCGGTTTGACTTAGATTTTCCCCTTCCCATGTGGTTCGCCGGTCTGTGGTTCTATCTGAAGGGCTTCCTCTACCTGTGCTACGTGTGGATGGCCGGCATGGACCCGGCGCCTTACCCCACCGCGGTCATTGTCGAGACGGTCTACTTCGGAGTGACGATCGTTCCGTCGTTGTTGCTCGGCCTGGCCATGTGGAACGACAAGAAGCGGTTTGTCGTTCCCGCGCTCGTCTTTCTCGGCATCGACACGCCGGTCCTGTTCTTCCACGTGCTTCGGCTGGCCGAAGCAGGCTTTCTCGCGTCAGACCTGACCCGGGTAATGGAAATCGGCGCGCTGATCCTCAATGCCATCGCGTTCGGCTGGCTGATCGGGTACCTCACGGCCTACAAAGCCAAAGCTGTCCGAAACATGAAAACCAACCCCAAATAGTCCCCCGGAACGGCAAGACATAGCAGTTCTCGAAAGTAATCACGGACTGCCTTCCGGGTGCCGCTGGCTTGTCCAGCAGTGCGATCCCAATCCCAGAGAACTATTGAGAATAACTATAGAACTGCCCTAAAGCCATTTTTCCCTAGGAAGGCGTTGCCCGGTTTAGGCATTTCCGGCCGAAGGCCTGCCCTCTCCCAGAGGGAGAAAGTCAATACTGGGGCCTGCATTCGTCCCGCTGGAGGCAACAGCGGATTTTTTCAGAATGCCTATTGACAAACGCAATGTATTTTGGTATATTATACTCAATTGTTGAAGTAACACTTGACAACGAGAACTTCAACACTCCTTTACCTCCTACAGCGCCGGGTCTGAAATGAACCCGGCTTTTTTTTGCTTGAAACACCCGTCTGTCGGCTAATTCACTCTTTTCGATTGCGCGTTCGCTGAAAACACTTATGATGTGGTGGGGTTGCCTGAAAGGAGGTGGCAATGAGCCGCTTCGGGCCCTCAAGTCCTCTTCTATCTCATGAACCAACGAGAGAAGGTCAGCCGTGAACGATAAGCTCATTATCCAAAAACTCGGCCCCATCAAACACCTGGAGATCGAGCCCCGACCGCTCACCATTCTTATCGGGGAACAGGCGTCGGGCAAGTCTCTCGCAGCACAGGTGCTCTACTTCTTTAGGGGGTTGAAGACCCATCTGGCCAAGGTTTACACTGACGAGCTGGCTGCGCATAGGCGTGGTGAGGATTTAGCGGTGTCAATGGCCCTGAGCCGCCTGCGTGGGGTATCTATTGAATATTTCGCCAATGGAACCGCTACACTCCAGTACCGTTGCAGAGGGAGCCAGAAAGAACGGCTTGCTAATTGGCAACTTAGGATTGATCCGGTTTCGCTCATGCCACGGGTTCTCAAGGAGTTGCGAAATCAGATCCGACAATGGTTTTCTCTGTGGGGCGAAGACAAAGATTCTTTAAAAGAGGTGGCCGATGTACGACAGATCTTCATCCCGACGGAACGCTCGCTAGTCACACGTTTCGCCGGGAGTCCGCACTTGCTTTACGCCGAATCACACCCCGAGCCCTTGCGGCAGCTTGCCACGCTCCTAGAACCGACCCAAATCGCCCGCATTTTCAGGTCCTTTATCGAAGGAGCAGCGGAGGAAGTTCCGGAATCTAAGACAGATCCTTGGACAGCGTTCGGCTGGTTGACCGACTGCGAGCGGAAAGCCCTTGGAGGAGAGGCAGTGCCGGAATTTTCGGGCCGTGTGCCGCACTGGGAATGGCGACTCGATCAGGCCGGCGACGGCGAGGCTTTGCCCATGAGCGCCACATCCTCCGGCCAAATGGAGACTTGGCCCTTCTTCGCCATTGCCCGCTGTTACGGAGCTCTATCCAGGAGAAGCCTCGATTTCTATTTCGAGGAGCCCGAAACCCATCTGCATCCAAGTGCCCAAGTCGAGGTAATGAAGGCGGTTGCTTATCTGATCAACAGGAAAGCCCACTCCTTTTTCATCACCACCCACTCACCCTATCTACTGTACGTGGTGAACAACATGATTCAGCGCCACGTCTCGTTCAAGGGAAAAATTCCCGAAGGTGAGGAACGGTGGCTCGATCCGAGCAAGGTGGCGGCCTACCGCTTGCGGCAGACCGCCGAACCCGCGGTGCAGGACATAGTCGATCGAAATGACACCCAGCTCATCGACGCGGAGGAATTGGAATCCGTGGCGAATGAGTTGGGCGGCGAATTCAACAAATTGCTCTACGGCATGGAGTAGTGGCAATGCAACGACTGCGCGAAGCATTAGTGAAGACTATCCCGGCGGAATGCTTTGTCAACGGCTCCAGCATTTCGGAGAGCGGCCGGTCTTTCAGCATCAAGCTTGCTCGCGATGAACAAGTATTGGCGGCCAAGCTGGATCATCCTGCCATGAACTGGCCCGAAAGCCAGAAGGTATGCGATGCTGTTTTTCTCTGCTGTCTTCCGGATCGAGATGAGTTGCTGGTGGCACTGGTGGAACTCAAAGGCACAGACGTCAGAGACGCCAGGAAGCAGATTGAAGCAACGAGTCGGGCTCTTTGCAACCGACAGAAAGCCCTGAAGCAGGCCCACACACAGCCTGTCAAGGCTGCTGTGCAGTTGTTAGGAAAGATGGGCCATGGAAAAGGGGTGTTGGGCGTTATCGTAAGTGCCGTAGGCTTGCCCCTCGATTACAAAGAGAGGGCCAAAATCTGGAAGAACTACAAGATAATCTTCTGGACAAAGAGTGGGCAGGCACGCGAGATGAGCTGCCGGGAACTGGCCGGTAAGTTTCGCGGCTGAGACATCTCGCCACCGATTCAACACGCTTTGGCACTTCCTCGTGGCAATTGAAAGAGGTCCCGTAGGATGTGGCGAGCGCAGCGAACCGCATCTGCCCAGACGGAACCTCGAACGATGCGGTTCCCGTTGGTCGCCGCATCCTACGCGTGCTTCCTGAAAAGCTGCTGCGTCCATGGAGAGACGAGATCTCGAAATGAGGAGCACTGCTGGGCAAGCCAGCAGTGGCATCCAGCGAAGGTGTGGCGGCACACGCTCTTCAGACATAGCCAGAACGCAGAACGGCCGGCCCGTGCTTCGAGCCGACCCGCTGCAATGGATGAGCGTACGGGGGAAAGTGCGGTCAGCCGTCAGGCCTCCTTGGTTACGAGGCGTAGACTGACGCTGCGGCTAGGAGACGGTTGCGACGCTGGCGCAAGCAGAGGAACCCGAGGCCCCGTGTCCCGCGGCCGCCAGGCATTGCCGTACAACCAGTCGCGAACGCCGGAGTCGACCAGGTCGTCGGTCTCGACGCTTCCGATCTCCGCCCCGCACTCCATGTCAAACCTGCTGTCCCATTCGTCGAACATGGCGCACCCCCTTCTGACACCGAGATGACGAATGACAGGGACTGCGGCCTTAGGCCGATTCGCATGGAATGAAAGAATCCGGGAAAACCTTCGTTGAAGAGAGGTTTTCGCCCAAATCGACTCTCTAAATTGGGACTTGGTCTCACCTCCCCTGAGGGACCTGCGACAGAATGTCCACCGGTTGGCGAACGGCGGCCACTCTGTGTTCGGCCCCCTTCGTTGCATGGTGAGGCAATCGGTGCTCACCGTTTCGAGTTGCGCCCTTGCCGTCGCTCTTCGAGCTGGGCCGCGACGACACACCTGTTGTCTTGCAATGAGCGCGCCAATCAGCTCGGCCGCGGTGGCGAGATAACTATCCGATCTTATGTATTATTTGGTGATGACTGCCCGGGTGGCTTCTTGAGAGGAGAGGACCGCCTGTTCAAATTCCTGACAGACTGTAAAATCCGCGATCACATGGGGTGGAGGTGCTCAATAAAGAATTGCTTGCCGCGAGGCAAATGCAGGGAGGAGCTTCTTGCAAGAAGATCCTCCCCCAACCTCGTCGGTTTGCGCTCGAGATGGACTTAGGCCAGTCTATTGGCCACGAGTTCCATGATGTCCATTACCTTGATCTTGGCCTTGCGTTCCTTTCGAGCCCGGGCCGCGGCCTGATTGAACGACCCCTTGCAGGACGGGCACGCGGACACGATCACGTCCGCGCCAAGGTCAACGGCAGAGAGGAGCCGCTTGTACCCTATGTCTCCGGCTAACTGATTGTCGAACCCCTTCATGCCGCCGCCACCGCCGCAGCACTTGGCTTTGTCGCGGTTCAGGTGAAACTCGACGAGTTCGATGCCGGGAAGAGCCTTGAGCACGTTTCGCGGAGGTTCGTACACACCCATGTGGCGACCCATGTCGCACGGATCGTGGTACGCGACTTTCAGTTGCGGCGCATCTGTCTTGAACTGCAACCTGCCCTCGTTGATGAGTTTCTCCACCACTTCCACCGCGTGGAGCACGGTGAGGCCGTTGCCTCCGCCGTACTTGGGATAGAGATCGCGGAACGTCTTGAGGCATCCCGCGCAGGTGGTGATCAGCTCTTTGGGCTTGTACTTGTCGGTGCGTTCGCCATACTTCTCCATGGCGCTCCTGAATGTCGGCATATCCCCTACAAGGTAGGCCAGGTAGCCGCAACAGGATTCCTCTTCTCCCAGGGCGCCGTAGTTGACACCGGCCTTGTCGAGGACCTGCACGATCGCGGGGATGATCTTCACATCCTGGAAGCTGGTGACACAGCCCATGTGAAGAATCGCGTCGGTCTCGCCCGGAACCGCTTTCCGATAGTTGGCAGGATAACTGTCAGCCCGCTTTTCCACGGGAGCCAGCAGAGGGTTGGCCGCGTCGATCATGGACGCGAGGGCGGGTTTGAACACCTCGGGGAGGAACCCCTTCTCCACCAGTCGTTCCCGCGCCGCGCGGACCACGTCGGAGACTTTTACCGCAGCAGGACAGACAGCGCGGCAATTCAGGCACATCATGCACTGGTACAGCCGCTTTGCCAGATCCTCCGACGGCTCGATGTTCCCCACGAGCATGTTGTACGCCAGCGTTACCCGCCCTTTGGCATTGAGCGATTCGAGCGTAGTTTCACCGAAGGTGGGGCAGCCCGCGCGACAGAAGCCGCACTGGATGCACGCGAGGATCTCGTTGTCCACCCCTTCGGGGAAGTGCTGGATCGCCTCCGGGTGGATGAGGTACTTCTCGAAGACGTTTTCGTCCAGGATGTCCCGGATGGAGTCGTCGAACCCCATCTTTCCCGGATTGAGAATGTTATTGGGATCGAGCGCGGCTTTGATATCCTTCATCACGTTGAGCCCTTCGCCGAGTTGGCGACCGATGTAAGGCGACTTGGCCATGCCGACCCCGTGCTCAGCGGAGACCGTCCCTTCCTGGCGGAGGGTCATGTCGATGAAGTCCAACGCGATGTGCTTTACCCTCTCCCATTGCTCGGGGACGGTGGGGTTCATGATGAAGGTGGCGTGCAAGTTGCCGTCGCCGATATGACCGAAGGTCGCCACCGGGAAACCGTGCTTCTCGCCGATCCTCTGTATTTCCGCGATGGTCTCGGGAATGCAACTGATCGGCACCCCAAAGTCCTCCACCAGCGGGACCAGTCGGTACCCGGGCTTCAGGCGGCTCATCGCGGGAACGAGCCCCCCCCGGGCCGCGAACAGTTTCGCCTTCTCGATCGGGTCATCTGACCAGACATTGCCCAATCCGCCCACAGCGGTGCAGATTTCGTCGATCTTCTCTATCTGCTCCTGGACCGCGAGCTTGGGGCCGTCGATGCCCATGAAGAGCTGGCAATTGATCTCTTTCGGGATGTCCATGCGCAATGCGTCTCGAGCCACATCCAGGCAGATATTGTCGAGGATTTCGCAGGTGGCGAGTTCCAGGCCCGCGGTGAATATCCGCTCGACCGCTCTCCCGGCGGTGTCCACATCGGGGAAGGAAGCCTTGGCAAAGGCTTCATATTCGGGGATGGGGAGAATCTTCAAGACCGCCTCGGTGATGATGCCCAGGGTCCCTTCCGAGCTGGAGAAAAGGTGGGTCAGGTCGTACCCTGCCGAACTCTTCGGCGCGAGATTCCCGGTTTGGATCACTCGGCCGTCCGCGAGAACAACGGTGAGCCCTTTGACGTAGTCCTTCGTGGTGCCGTATTTTGCCGCCCGGACTCCGCTGGCGTTGGTGGCGATCATACCGCCGATGGTGGCTATGGGCGCACTCCCGGGATCCGGAGGGAAAAAGTGGGTCGGAGCGAGCCTCGCGTTCAGGGCGTTGCAGATCACACCCGGTTCCACCACCACGTACCCGTCGGCCTTGTCGATCTCCCTGATGGCGTTCATCCTCGTAAAATCGAGAATTATTCCCCCCTTTGCCGCGAGGACCGCGCCGGTCACGGAAGACCCCGTGCCCCGCGCCACGACGGGAACCTTTTCGGCATTCGCCAAGGCGAGGATTTGGCTCACCTGCTCGGTGTCTCGGGCGAGTACTACAGCCTGGGGCACCCCGGCATGAATCGACATGTCCCGGGAATAGGCCAGGCAATCGACGGGAGAAGCGGTGATCATCTCCGGTCCGACGATGTCGGTGAGGCTCTTGAGAAAGTCCATTTTTTTCTCCTCCTGGATACATCGACAGTCGCGAGTGGACGGACCCAGGGCTGACCGGTTGGGATCGGTCACGGGGGGCCAGCCAAAGGGGTCGGTGACTTGTGGACTATCAGTGCTCATAATAGCGTAAACTGAAAGATAAGGCAAACGTGATCTGCGGCTCGAACCGATGGCAAAGTGAGAGTACCAGCGGGTTGTGCCTTCGGCAGGGTCGTTCGGCGAGGTGATCTATCGTTCATCGGAGCGAACAATTTAATAACTTCAGAGGCGAAGGATTGGTGGAGAGATTACTCCTGGGCGCGGACGGCCGACCGGCAAGGCTCAGGACGATCTGTTGCCGTGGTCTGACCGTCCCGCAGTCTTCAAGAGAGCCCATAATCAAATCGGCACAGCGTCTCTTTCTCTTGACGGGAACGACGGATTATGGGAAAAAACTCTCTTTGCGAAACGATCATCTTTACTTCGGCCATATCGCGTGCTAATAATAAGCAATTAGGCTGGTAGAGTCACAAACGTCCGTCGAGGAGGAAGGCGAGAGTTGGCGTTCCAAAGTGAAAAGAAGCAATCGATCATCGAGAAATTTCGGCTTCACGAGTCCGACACGGGCTCACCCGAAGTCCAGGTCGCTCTATTGAGCGAAAGGATCGGATATCTCACCGAACATTTCAAGACCCACAAGAAAGACCATCACTCACGCCGAGGGCTCCTGAAGCTGGTCGGCCAACGCAGGCGCCTTCTGGACTATCTCAGGTCCAAGAGCGTCGATCGGTACAAGGTTCTCATCTCAGAGTTGGGAATCAGAAAATAAAAGGCACTTCGCTCTCCCGACGGAACTCGGACCGAGATGATGAGCAAAGTGAAAGAGGATTAGAGGAACTATGGTACATACTGCAAAAGGCACTGTTTCGCTCAAAGAAATTACATTTGAGACAGGTCGTATAGCAAAGCAGGCCTCCGGCGCGGTCTTGGTTACTGTCGGCGAAACAGTGGTCCTGGTTACGGCCGTCTCAGAAAAACACGGCCGAGAAGGCATCGACTTTTTTCCCCTTACGGTGGACTACCTCGAAATGACGTACGCTGCCGGGAAAATCCCCGGCGGTTTCTTTAAGAGGGAGGGGCGACCGACGGAAAAAGAGATCCTTACGGCCAGGTTCATCGATCGTCCCATTCGACCGCTGTTCCCCAAGGGATTCAAGGCAGAGACCCAGATAATCGCCACGGTGCTGTCCAGCGACGGCGAAAACGACTCCGACATTCTTGCCATAAACGGCGCGTCCGCCGCGCTGCACATCTCAGACATCCCGTTCGGGGGGCCTGTGGGAGCAGTCAGCGTAGGACGGGTCGACGGCAACCTGATTATCAATCCGTCTTCGCTGGAGAGTACATACTCGGATCTCCACCTGGTCGTCGTCGGTTCACGCAACGGGATCGTGATGGTGGAAGGCGGATCGGATCGACTCCCCGAGGAATTGATCCTCACAGCCATCTTTCAGGCCCAGGAGGAAATCCTTAAGATCGTGGCGGCCCAGGAAGAGCTCCGCGAAAAAGCCGGCAGACCCAAACGTGAAGTGGTCCCCCCGGTCGACGACACCGAACTTGTCGAGAAGATCAAGGCAGAATGGGGCGAACCCATCCGGCAAGCCATGAACATTTCCGCCAAGCTGGACCGCTATGCGGCACTGCACGGAATCTACGACCGCGTGGTCGAATCGCTCGGCGAAGAAGGCGCAACCCGTCGCTCTGAGGTGCTCGGTTACCTGGAGCGCATCGAGGGACAGTGCCTGCGCGGCATGATCCTCGACGAGGGGGTCCGCATCGGGGGACGATCCTTTACCGAGATTCGGGACATTTCCTGTGAAGTCGGCGTCCTGCCCCGGACCCACGGGAGCGCGCTCTTTACCCGGGGCGAGACACAGGCCCTCGTGATCGCTACCCTCGGCACCTCGTCCGACGAGCAGAAGATCGAAGCCCTGGAAGGCTCGTCGTACAAGTCGTTCATGCTCCACTACAAATTCCCCCCCTTCTCGGTCGGCGAGGTCAAGTTCCTGCGAGGACCCTCGCGCAGAGAGGTCGGGCACGGCGCGCTCGCGGAGCGGGCCGTCTCGTTTCTCCTGCCGGATGACGAGAAGTTTCCGTACACGATCCGCGTGGTTTCCGAGGTGCTGGAGTCCAACGGTTCATCGAGCATGGCCACGGTGTGCGGGACCTCTCTGGCCCTCATGGACGCGGGCGTGCCCCTGGACGAGCCTGTTGCGGGCATCGCAATGGGGTTGCTCAAGGCTGACGACCGGATCGTGATACTCTCGGACATCATCGGCGACGAGGATCACCACGGAGACATGGACTTCAAGGTGACGGGAACAGCCAAGGGTGTCACCGCCCTTCAGATGGACATCAAGATTCAGGGAATCACCCGCGAGGTCCTGACTTCGGCCCTGTATCAGGCCAAAGAGGGCCGCGAGCACATCCTCTCCAAGATGAACAGCCTCCTCCCCGAGGCGCGTAAAGAGATGTCCCGGTACGCGCCCCGGATCTTCGTGATATACGTGAATCCCGACAAGATCCGGGAACTCATCGGTCCGGGCGGGAAGGTGATCCGGGCCATCCAGGAAGAGAGCGGCACGAAGATCGATGTAGACGACACCGGAAAGGTCGTCGTTGCCTCGATGGATGCGCGAGGACTCGAGATTGCAAGGAACGCAATCGAACAGATCACCCAACAGGCTGAGATTGGAAAGATCTACCAGGGTGTGGTGAGGAAAGTTACCGACTTCGGCGCGTTCGTGGAGATCTTTCCCGGAACCGACGGGTTGGTGCACATCTCGCAGCTCGCTCCGCAGCGGGTCCGTAAGGTAACGGACGTGGTCAAAGAAGGAGACCCGTGCCCCGTCAAGGTGATCGGTATCGACGCGCAAGGGAAGATAAAACTCTCTCGCCGAGAAGCGATGCCCGATGAGCCCGAGGATTAATAGTCCGTTTCACAGATAGCTGGCCACTCAGAGGCCGTGCGCTGCCGGACAAGCCGCCGGCGGCACGCGCTCTGGAACGCGAAGTTACGTTTGAATCAGTGTCCTTGGTCAAGGAAGTGTGATCCCTCTTGATCCGGTCGAAGTACGCAGACCCCTCCGCCTATCATAAGACCACACTGGAGAACGGCGTCACCATTGTCACGGAAGCGCTGCCGCATATGCAGTCCGTGTCACTGGGCGTCTGGGTGCGGTCGGGTTCGAGGTTCGAAGTTCCTTCTCTGAACGGCATTTGCCATTTCATCGAGCATATGGTCTTCAAAGGGACCGACCGGAGATCTGCGGTCACCATCGCCAAGGAGATAGACTCCGTGGGCGGTGCGCTCAACGCGTTTACCAGCAAGGAGTTGACCGCGTTTTACTGCCGGGTGCTCAACGAGAACCTCGAGCTGGCTGCCGACCTGCTTGCCGACATCTTCCTCAATCCATCCTTCCCGGAAGACGAGATCGAACGCGAGAAACAGGTCATCTGCCAGGAGATCGCTCAATTGGAGGACAGCCCTGAGGACCTCGTGCACGAGATCCTGGGAACCCGCTTCTGGCGAGACGATCCCCTCGGGCAGCCTATTCTCGGCACGATTCCCAACATCGTCGGCATGGACCGCGACACCATGGTGGCATTCAAGCAGGAGCATTACACTGCCCGGGACACCCTGGTATGCGCTGCGGGAAATCTGGAGCACAACCGGTTCGTGGATTTGATGCAGGCAGGTCTGGGACGGCTCCTCAACGGCACGCCGCACAAACGATGGGAACCTGCCAAGACCGAATCATCGGCCCACGTGGTCGAGAGCGATCTGGAGCAGGTGCATGTCTGTATTGCCGTGGAAGGTCCCAGCGGCATCGACGAAAGGCGCCACGCGGCGTACCTGCTCAACGCCATGCTGGGTGGTGGCTGGAGTTCCAGGCTTTTCCAGGAAGTTCGAGAAAAACGGGGACTCGCTTACACGGTCTACTCGTTCCTCTCCTCGTTTTCGGATACCGGCATGTTCGGGATCTATGCCGGGTGTGAGCCTGCCCGACTGGAAGAGCTGCTCACCACCATGGGCAGGGAGACGTTTCAACTCGCGTCCAACATGACCGAGGAAGACATCCACACCGCGAAGAGTCACGTAAAGGGCAATCTGATCCTGGCCATGGAATCCACGGACGCACGCATGAATCGACTGGCCAAAGGAGAGCACTACTTCGGTCGGTACGTTTCGCTGGATGAGATCATCGACGCGCTCGAGGCAGTCACCCCGAGCGGCTTGGCGGAACTCGCGGATCAGATGCTCAACCAGGGAAAGTACTCGATAGTCGCGCTCGGCCCCATTGCCGAGGACACGGATCTTTTCGGGTACTTCACGAGGTAGCCGGCAGCACGGACGGCCTCCTACCGCAACTTCGTGCCCTTCCCCATGATCGAATCGACTCGCCTGATTTCAGCTTTTCTTTCCTTGTTGTTTATGGAAACCACCAGGTTTTGCATGCTCCTGACGCCCAGCAAGCTCATCATCCTGCTCCCCTTTTTGCCCAGCACCATGACTTCGATCTCTCCGAGCGGGATGTGATAGAGAAACGCGTTCTTCACCCGATATGCCGTGGCCAGATGGGTCGTACCGTCCGCGATGGTCACCATGCCCGCCGTAATTTTTGTGACTTCCGTCTCCTGGCTGATTTCGTCGAGCAGCTCCTGCGGGATGAGGGTAGTCGTGGCTCCCGTGTCCAACATGAACCGGTGAGGCGTCCCCTTCTTACTAAACCGGACCTGAACGTACATATGGCCGCGCGAGTCCAGCGGCACTGAAACGCCCAGCGGTCCTGAAGCAGCGGCGGACAGCTCGTCGATGACCTTGCGCGCCATAGCAGCCGTGTCCGCTTCCGGGTTCAGCTTCAGCGCGTGCTCGCTGTCACGCCGGGCGGACTCAATCTTGTCGAGCCTCAAATATGCCAGACCTCTCACCGCGTAGGCGTACGGCAAGTCCGGATACAATTGGAGTGCTTTGTTCAGGTCGCTGACGGCCTTGTCCGGCTCATCCAGGTTGATGAACACGATCGCCCGGTCCGCAAAGCACGATGCTCGCAGCCGATCGTTCTCGTGCACAGTCTTGATTGCCTCGGTAAGGGAGCGCTGGGCATCCTTGATGCGATCCTGTTGCAGGAAGATCACAGCCTTGAGGCGGAGAGCCGACGCGGTCATTTCTCCTTCAGCGTCTGGTGAATTGAGGACATGCTGGACGTCCTTCAATGCACTGCCGAGGTCGTTCTTACCGCGGTATGCATCGGCCCGGGCGAGCCTGACCGCGTGGGCATTGCGCTCGTCAGGCTTCAGGAGATCGAGGGCCTCGGAGAACCGTTGGATCGCCTCGTCATGTTTCCCGGCGTGTTCCAGCCTGGTCCCTTCTTTGTAGATACTGGTCGCGTCTTTCTTGCCGAAACTGGGGGAAACTCCCCACCAGAGCAGCATCACAATGCAACAAGCCGTCACAGCCGGTTTGTTCATGAGCCCGACCCCCTCGAATCGACTCGGGCCTGCAATGCGGTCTCCTCGCGGTGGGGAACCGTTATTTCTTCGGTCGTGTAAGCCATTCGACGACGTCCTCGAGTTCTTCCAGCTCGCGGCCGGAAAATTTCCGTATGGTCGGGAGAATTTGCCGAGCCATCCAGAATCGCTGCTCCTTGCCGGCAGTATCCGCGGCATCCAGAAACCTGCTGAGAAGGCCGCTGACGATTCGGAGCTGATCCAGGATCGAATCCGCAACAACGGAATCCAGCCTACGCTGTTTCACCTCCTGGATGCTGACCACCTTGGAGAAGTCTATGGCGAGGTCTTCTCCGGGGACCGTTCCGTCAGCGAGGATGGAGGCAGCGTACTCGATCGGAAGCAAATAGCCCCTCCTGAGTTCGGCACTCTGCAGAGCGGGATGGATCTCCTTGAGCTGGACGCCGGTTCTCACGTCGAAGAATTCTGCCTCCACATCGTCCTCTTCCACGGCGCCACGGAGAACTCGGACCAGAATATTTGAATCCCGAATGAGAATGTAATCGTAATCCTCATGCGCTCCCATGAAGGTATCATAACACGGCCCAGCACACGCAGGTAGGGTGGATCGCAGGGCCCCTTCAATCTGGATCCAAGGTTCAACTCTGCAGTCAATGCGTTTCCCGGATAAATCGCCGAAACCCTTCACCGCCCCCTTCCTGCCAAGCGTCCCCACACCACCGGGTGGTCACTATCCGTCAGGCCGTCGCCTCATGCGGTTTCAACGGACGCGGCTTCACAGCCTTTCGGATCTCAGCCTCTGCCGCATCCTTGGCCATCTCCAGTTCATAGCGCGCCTGTAGGTTCATCCAGAAGCCCGGGGTCATCCGGAAATACCTCGCTAGCCGCAACGCCATGGTCGCGGTGATCGACCGCTTCCCATTCACAACCTGATTGACTGCCCGGGGATCAACCCCCAGATGACGTGCAAGCGCATTCTGGCTCAAACCCAGCGGCTTCATGAATTCCTCGAAAAGAATTTCGCCCGGATGAATCGGCGGTAACTTCTTCATGTCTCGCTTCCTCTCTCCGTTTCAATGGTAGTCGCACACTTCCACATCGTAGGCGTTATTGTCGGCGCCCCAGACAAAGCAGATGCGCCATCTGTCATTGATCCGTATGCTATGCTGTCCCTTCCGGTCACCCCTCAACGCCTCCAGGTGGTTGCCTGGTGGAAACCGAAGGTTGTCCAGGATCTCAGCAGCGTCCACCATTTCAAGCTTCCGGCGGGCAGCTCGCTCAACTTTCCGGAATCGCCGCACGGGTTCGCGGTTGAAAAGGCGCGCTGTATCCTTGTCTCGGAAGGCCTTGATCATGACCATAGTCTATAGCGCTATACACTATAGGACAAGGGGAAAGTGAAAAGGTCTCCAAAAAACTGGCCTTGTCTTGGCTCCTTGCAGTTCGGCGGCTACCCGTCGAGGAAAGAATAAGATCCGAGTTGCCGCCCGATTGGCCTTCAAAGGACTTCCCTCATTAATGCCCGATGTTGAGCACTCAACCAGCCCACGCAACTGAATGATCGCGTACAAAAGGGATTTTTGCTTTACTTTCGGGCTCTCCGTCGGTAGTATCCGCCCGACTCCACAGGACGACGATCGTACGACATGAACATAAAAAGGCTGGAAATCCTAGGGTTCAAGAGCTTTCCCGACAAGACCGTCTTCGAATTCCGACCGGGAATCACAGCGGTCGTGGGGCCGAACGGCTGCGGGAAGAGTAATGTCTTTGAAGCGATACGCTGGGTCATGGGCGAGCAACGGGTGCGGAGCCTGCGCAGCAAGAAGATGGAGGACGTCATCTTCAACGGTTCCGAAACCCGCAAGCCTGTGGGCATGGCAGAAGTAAGGCTCGTGCTTTCAAACAGCGAGGGTCTCGCGCCGCCCTCCATGGCCGATTACGACGAGATCATGATCACGCGCCGCCTCTTCCGGGACGGTGAATCCCATTACGAAATCAACAACATATCCTGCCGTCTCGCGGACGTGACCGACCTGTTCCTCGACACCGGTGTCGGGCGTAACTCTTACGCGATCATCGAACAGGGGCAGGTGGACTTCGTGGTCGCGGCGAAACCCGAAGAGCGCAGGGTGCTCATCGAAGAAGCAGCGGGCATCGTCCGGTACAAATCCCGCAAAGAAGCCGCACTGAAGAAACTGGAACTCACGCGGCAGAACCTGATCCGCATCAGCGACGTCGTAAGTGAGGTCAAACGCCAGAGCGTTTCCCTGAAAAGGCAGGCTGCACGGGCCGAACGGTACGTGAAACTCAGTGAGCGCATCAGAGAGCTGGACGTCAGTCTTCACGCATATCGGTGCAACGAGTTCATGGAGCAGCTCTCGCTGCTCCACGCGGACCTCTCGGCCAAGCGCCGCACTCTGGTTGATGCGGAGGCCAGGGTTTCCGTAATCCAGGCAAGGCTGGAAGCAGACCGTCTCAAGGCTCTGGAAACGGAACGGGAACTGAAGGAGATTCTTGAAACCCGCCATGCCACCGAACTCGAATTGGCTCGAGTGCGTAACCGCATGGAAACGGATCGAACCACGTTGACACGGATCGACGAGCGCCAGAAGCACCTCCGGGCCGAGCAGCAGACGCTGGAGGGCCGGATCGAGCACGCCCGGTCCGTGTCCGAGGAACTTGAGAAGAACCAGGCCGCGGTCCAGGCGGACCTCGAAGCCGCGACCCGTACGTTGCAACAGGAACTCAACGCCGCTGACGAGACCGAACGTGAGCTCTCCGTCGGACGCACGCGAGTCGATCAACTCAAGGACGACATTTTTCGGACGCTTCAAGAAACCGCGCAGCAGAGGAACCAGCGAGAAAGCATTGAGAAAAGAAAGGCGGAGATTAAGAGTTCCGGAGACAGAATCGCGGCCGATTCCCAGGCGATTCAAGGCCGCCTTACCTCCGACCGGCGCGAGCTGGACCTGTTGACCGAAAATATCGCGGAGACAACCTCTTCGTTGCAGGAGAGTCGGAACCTAAGACAGCAACTCTCTCAGCAACGGAACGACACTGCCCTGAGGATAGCTGCTCTTCGGAAAGATCTCTCACAGGCCGAAAAGGAGCTGGCCGGCAATCTCGCGCGCCTGCAGTCGCTCGAAGAGATGCAGCGAGACTACAGCGCGTATGACCGGAGCGTCCAGTTCCTCATGAAGGAGCAGGAACCGCTCGACAGCGGCGATCTCTGGGGACCGCTCGCGGAGGTGATCGAAGTTGCACCCGAATACCAGCGAGCCTTGACCGGCAAGTTGGGGGACCGGCTGAGCCATCTGGTCGTCTCTTCGCCTCGCGATGGGATAACGGCAGCGAACAAGTTGAAGGAGGCAGGCGTCGGTCGCGCAACGTTCATTCCAGTCGAGCCGCGATGCTCTCCTGAGGCCGAATCGAGCGGAGAACCCGCGGGCCTGCTCCGGCTCCGGGACGTAGTTCGTTTCCGAGACGGATTCGAGCAGCTCGGCGGATTTCTCCTCGATGGTTGTTTCGTCGCGGAGAGCATGGAACAGGCTGTCCAACTCTGGGAGCAGAATGGCATTCGGGTCGATCTGGTCACCCGCGGCGGCGAGGTGATCAATCGATACGGCGAGATTACCGGCGGGACCACGGAAAAGGGAGCCGAGGAAGTTTTCGAGAAGCGCCGAGAGATCGCAGAACTGAAAGCCAAGGGTATCGGCCTCGAAACGGCCATCGAGCAGACACGATCGTCCCTGGAAGCAGAAGAAGGCGCTCTGGAGGGGTTGGTCAAGGACATCGAGGCGAACGATCGACGCTTGAACGAGCTGAATCTGAAGGAAGTTCGCCTTCGAAAAGACAGGGAGCGTCTGGATTCGCAGATATCCGGGTCGCAACGGCGAATCGAGGTGTTCGCTCAGGAGAACCAAAGACTCGCGGCCGAAGTTGAAACGCTCTCCGCCCAATTCGAAACCTGCCGCGCTGCGATCACCTCTTTGGAGCAAGCACGGCTCGCTCTGGAAGAGCAAAAGACCGAGACTCAGGCCGACGTGGAGCGACTCGGCCTAAAGGCTCGCGAAAGGTCGCAGCAGACCGAAGAGATGAAGGTGAGACTGGCGCAGCTTGAGGAGAGGAGCCGCTCCATCGAACGCGAGTGCAGATCCGCACGGGAAAATAGAGCCCAGCTGGAGAACCAGCGCGCGGCACTCACCCGACAGATGACGGACAACGAGGCGGAAAAAACCAGACTTCTCGAGCAAACAGCCCACACAGAAGCCAGGGAAAAAGAACTCATGGCAACGCACCAGGGCCAGGCGGCGCGGGTCGAGACGCTCAAGACAGGCGCAGCCGATTTGTCGTCCCGGGTAAGGACCCTGGAGGAGCAGTCAGGGGCCGGAGCCCGGCTCGTCAGAGAATTGCGCGAAGCCGTCCACGGACTGGAGATGGAATCGGTCCGGGTGGAACAGATCCTTGAAGATCTGGTGGAAAAGATCCTCGAGCGCCACCACGTGGACCCGAGAACTGCAGCGGTACCCGAGGTCCTCCCCGACGAGGGCGAGATGGCTGAGATCCGAGACAAGTTGGCGGCAATGGGAGAAGTCAACCTCGCGGCCCGGGCCGAGAGCCGTCTCATCGAAGAGCGCCTCACTTTCCTCCTCGAACAGGAAGACGATCTGCAGAAGGCGGTCGATTCCCTGTACGCGACCATTAATGCCATCAACAAGACCACCAAAGAACGGTTTCGCCAGGCTTTCGACGCGGTGAACGAGCAGTTTCAGGAGATCTTTCCGTTCCTTTTCAAAGGAGGAGAGGCGCGCCTCGAGCTGACCAACGCACAGGACCTGCTGGAAACCGGAGTGGAAATCCTCGCTCGGCCACCCGGCAAACGGATCCAAAACATGGATCTCCTCTCCGGCGGAGAGAAGGCGCTGACCGCTGTCGCCCTGATCTTCTCCATCTTCCTCACCAAGCCCTCCCCCTTCTGCCTTCTGGACGAGGTAGACGCTCCTCTGGACGATGCTAACTTGTCCCGATTCAATGAAATGCTGCGGAAACTCTCCGATCGTACCCAGTTCTTCGTCGTCACCCACAACAAACGGAGCATGCAGGAAGCCGACTCCCTGTACGGCGTCACCATGGAAGATGCAGGGACTTCGCGAGTCGTCTCCGTGGAGTTCATGGAGTAACCGGACCCTCCTTTGACATCCCCTCTCTCCGGAATCACCCCTTCATGGCATGCTCCCGAACGCCCCGCCGTGGGATTCTCTTGACAAATTCCCATTAAAGATGTATGAGTTGTCTCGCTTTATTAAAGTAATTTATTGTTTCCTGCGTCGAGCGGGCAAGATAATGAAGAAACTACTTATAATTTGCTGGTTGACCGCCCTCTGCTTCCTCCTCCTCGGAAACGTGCACGCGTGGGAGATCCCCTCCTATATCCGTCTGGACGCCGGCACGCGGATGTGGTTCACCGTTCTCGGAGGCGACCTCATTCAGGCCGACCGGACCAAAATCGATCTCGGCAACAACCTCGGAGTGAAGAAAGATCAGCTCGCCTGGGAGTTCTGCCTGAGCGGGCGATTCGACAACATCCATGTCCTCCGTTTTCGCGCGGAGCCGTCGACGGTGTACGAGCAATCCAAGAACGACTCGCTCCATGCAGTGAGCGATTACCGCATCGGATACGACCTCGATTTCTACATGACTCCGCAGATCCTCTTCGGAACGAACATCGACTTCGATTTCCCCACGGTGCGCACGCGCGTGAGGAATGTCAGCCTCGGGTTGCTCACGTACAACTACGACGACAGCAAGACCCGCTTCGTCCCCACGGTTGGCCTTCACGGCACCTTCTATCCGATCGTCGGAGGGATCTCTCTGCGGCCCAACATCTCGGCCCGGGTAAACTGGATCAACTACGAGGGGCTGGAAGCCTGGGACTGGGAAGCCGGAACTTCGGTGGACGTCCCCGTGAACCGGTTCTGGACGTGGAGCGTCACCGGCGGGTACCGTTACTCCCACATGAAATTCAAGCGCGACATAGACACCGTGGACATGAACCGGATGGGGTTTTTCGTCGAAACCGCCGTGCTGTTTTGACGCTTCATTCCGACAAGAGCTTCCCGGGCCGAGGTTAGACCTCGCATCGCGTTCAGCATGCGGTGCAGGTTTTCTTCTTTTCGAGGCAATCCGACAAGCGCGACAGGACTTCCCCGGCGCTCCCCAACACCAGGTGATCCGTGATCCGTTCATGCATCGCTGATGGCTCTCGATTCACCTCCACCACGGTCGCGGGCGGGAACTTCAGCTTAACCGTGATCGGGATTTGAGCGGCCGGGAAGACCTGCAGGGACGTCCCCACCACGAGCAATACGTCACATTTCTCACACTGAACCTGCGAAATCATGAGGGCCCTCGACGGGATCGCCTCGCCGAAAAAAACCGCGTCCGGCTTGAGCAGTCCCCCGCATGCCTGGCATCGAGGGGGTTCCTCCTGTCCATTGGACAGTCGCGCTTCAGCCTGTGCGATGGGTTCGAGTGCCCGGCACTTGAGGCAGACCGCGCGGAGCAGATTTCCGTGAAACTCCACGACGTCGACCGAACCGGCCTTCTGATGGAGGTTGTCCACGTTCTGGGTGATCACACATTTGAGGATGCCCATCTGCTCCATTCGCGCCAGAGCGAAGTGCGCGGGATTGGGCTTTGCCGACGCGAGATCGAAATCCCCGGACTCTTTCAATCGCAGGTGAAGCCGCCAGAATCGTGCGGGGTTCTGGAGAAATCGGTCAATGGAGAATTCACCGGGATCGACACGGGTCCAGAGCCCTCCTGGGCTGCGGAAGTCGGGTATGCCCGATTCCGTGCTGATCCCCGCACCGGTCAACGCCACGGCGTTCTTGGAATTTATCAGGCAGTCTGCAATCTGGGAAATCAGTTCGTCCATGATGGCTCCTCGGTACGTTGCTTCATGATATAGGCGGGGAGTAAATCCCGCAACCGATTTCTGGCGACCTCTTCCCGGTCCGCGCTCGACCCCGATCTCGTGGAAATCCTTTACAGAAACCCATTCCGAGGCTAAGCCCTTGACAGACAGAACAGGGCGAGACTATGGTTAAGAGAGCGGCATTGCATCTCCTGACGTGTTCTTCATTGCGTGTATCGGCCGACCGCGTGGAAATCATGGACGAAGATCGGGAAATAGTAGCAAGAGTAGTTGACGGCGACTACGATGCGTTCGAGATGCTCGTGGAGAAATACCAGGGCAGAATCTATCGCCATCTGCGCAAGATGGTTCACGACAACAGTCAGGTCGAGGATTTGCTCCAGGAGACCTTCCTGAGCGCTTACAGAGGATTGCACGGGTTTGCCGGCAGCTCTTCTTTTGCCACGTGGCTGTTTCGGATTGCCACCAATACGGCGCTGATGTTTCTTCGCAAGAACCATCCCGAAGTGGTGGAATTCAGCGACGAGATCGGCAATCGTTCGGATATTCATTTTGTCCCGGCATCTCCTGAATTCATCAGTACCCCTCTGGATATGTTGCTCTCTCAGGAAGGGAAACGAAAACTGGAAAGGGCCATTGACAGTTTGCCATTCATGTATAGAACGGTCCTGGTGCTGAGAGACGTGGAAGGTTTTTCTCTCGAAGAGGTGTCCAGGATCATGGAATCGTCGATCCCGGCGGTCAAATCCCGGCTCCACCGGGCCCGCCACTCCGTCCGGGAGGCCTTGAACGCGTACTACGCGGAGAGAAACACATCTTCCAAGAGGAGCGCGTCGGGACATCATGACTAGATGCAAGGAATTTTGCGATCGGTTGTCCGATTATCTGGATGGAGAAATCGGAAAGAACGAGTGTATACTCATTGAGGAGCATCTGGATGTGTGTCCGCCCTGCGCAGGTGTTTTCGAAGCCCTGAAAACGACGTTGCAGTTGTGCAGAGAGGGGGTCTCCGAGGAAGTGCCCCAGGAGGTTCAGGCAAGATTGAAGACGTTCCTTAGACAGCACTGTCACAATCAAGAATGCGGAGAATAGAGAGGAGAACCACGCCATGGGAGATAACGAGAACCTGCATCACGTCACCGACGAAGATTTCGATCAAGAGATCTTGAAGTCCGAGCTTCCGGCACTGGTCGATTTCTGGGCCGCGTGGTGCGGGCCCTGCAGGACAGTAGGACCGGTTGTGGAAGAACTTGCTGCCGAGTATGCGGGCAAGATCAAGATAGTCAAACTCAACGTGGACGACAACAAGGAGACGCCGACAAAGTACCAAGTCAAAGGCATCCCTACCCTGATGCTCTTCAAGGACGGTCAGGTCGTGGACCAGATCGTTGGCGCGGCGCCCAAGAGTCGAATCAAAGAGTTGCTCGACAAGGTTTCCTGACATGTTCAGGGATATCGTCATTCTCGGGGGAGGCCCGGCGGGTCTTACCGCGGGCATGTACGCCGCGCGGGCGCGGATCCCCGTTCTCGTTCTGGAAAAGGGGATGCCTGGCGGGCAGATGACCGCGACCGAATGGGTGGACAACTACCCGGGGTTCAGTGAACCGATATACGGCGTCGACCTCGCCCAGAAGATGGAAGCGCACGCGCGCAAGTTCGGAGTCGATATCGCCTACGCGGACATCGTTCAAGTGTCTCGGACCCCTGAAGGGTTCTCGCTGACACCGGAATCCGGGGACAGCTTCACCTGCCGTGCTTTGATCGTGGCCACCGGTGCTTCACCCGTGAAGCTCGGCATACCCGGTGAGATGGCTCTGGCCGGAAGAGGCGTCAGCTATTGCGCGGTCTGCGATGGGCCGTTCTTTCGGGATCTGGAAGTGGCTGTCATCGGCGGGGGTGATTCCGCGGTGGAAGAGGCCGTCTATTTGAGCCGGTTTTCCAGCGCGGTGCACGTGATCCACCGGAGGGACCAGTTGCGCGCGGTCAAGGAGATTCAGGAGAAGGCCTTTGCCGAGCCTAAGCTCACGTTCCATTGGAACAGCGTGCCCATCGCGATCAAAGGGGAAAAGGAAGTCACCGCGGTTACGATCCGGTCCGTAAAAGATGGGAGCGAGCAAGATCTTCCGGTGGCAGGGGTCTTCTTCTATGTGGGCCTCAACCCAAACCTCGGGTCGTTGCGGGATCTCGTGCAGACCGACGAGCGAGGATTCGTCATCACCGACGATAGAATGGCGTGCTCGACACCCGGGGTCTTTGCAGCGGGAGATATCCGCTCGAAGATATTGAGGCAGATTGCCACTGCGGTGGGTGACGGCGCCATCGCCGCGTACAGCGCACAACTCTACCTGGAGAACCTGCCCAGCCCGAGATGATCCTCGGGCATGCGATCAAATGACACCATCCCCGAGCCGGAAGCCCGGGGATGGAACTCTCTTGTCGGTGTGCGTCCGTTCGGCAGTACGACATGCCATGGCCGCTGGTGCTACGGCCTCACGTACCAGAAATTGTTGGCGTTATAGTAATCGAACGGAGGGAACGATCGGTCGTGAGTCCCGTACTCCGGATCGATCGTCGGGCCGTATTCGGGTTTCCAGAAAGTCAGTATCTCCAGTGCTCCCGTGGTCAGCCGTCTGGCACCGTTCCAGACCCCCGGGCCGATTCCTGCAATGAATCCGTTCAGGGAGCCCATGAGGTAACCCTGAAGCCCGTCGTAATATGCACCCTTAGTCGCACCGTCGACGGCGTTGTTGGTCATGTTGACCACCACCTCGTACGGGGCCGAGAGGATGTTGGTCACTCCCCTCCCGAGCTTCCAACCAGGGAGATCGCGGTTGAACTCATAGAGATCGTCGAAGTCGGTCTCGTACGCCAACGCAAAACATGCCATTCCCAGTACCAGAGTTACAGCCGTGGCAGTTGTCACCAGTTTCCTCATCGCATCCTCCAGGACCGGAGTGCCTGCCGGTGTCACCCGACAGGAGGTCCGCTGCTTTCGGCTCCACCGACCGCGACAGGTCCAAGGGAGGGATGCAGTCGGTTCGAGAGCTGATTGGTGAAGTGATGTTATCACACTCGCGTGGGAATATCAATTATTTTAGCCGTTATTTTCATATGATGAGATAATTATCTAGAAATCGCTTTTAGTACTTGAACGCCCTTGCTTCCTGAATCGTCCCGATGTATGATGAATCTCTGAAGGTTGCCCACCTGCATCACCACGGTATCTCCGCTCGGGGCGTCATATGAAAAAATTGCTGCTGGCAGCGTTGGTCATGTTTCTCCTCTCCGGTTGCTCCATTAACAAGATCTGGAAATGGGTTGACGAAATGGAGTGGGAGCGCGATGACCAGACGATCCGCATTGTGGATTTCCTGATACGATAGAACCGTGAGGTGACCGTTCACCGAGACAAACGCACTCCCCCGAAATGACAATGGGGGAAGTTTGGAGGGGGAGATGGTTTCCCCTCCATCCTCGCCGGGCGTAGAGCCGCCTCAAGCCCGGTGAACGATTACACCGTGAGGTGGCTCGCCTCGCAGGTGACGCAACGGGGACGGAAACCCCGTCGGCACCGGGTCGTTGTCGGCAGCGCGCCGCGGTCGCGGTTCTGTAGGGGGAATGGGGAGGTGTCATGGCACAGTATGAAGTGGACAGGAGACTGCTGGAAACCTTTTCCACTGACGAAATACTCAGGATTCTCAAACAAGAGCGTGACGATTACACGGAAGAAGCGATCGTCATCTTTCACGAGATCTTGCAGGCCCGCGGCGTGGACGTAAGAACCCCCCCGAGAAGGGCCAGGGGAGCGTCTTCCGGTTCGAGTGCAGCACTGTCTGCGTCACCAGAAACCGCGGACTTTCTCGTGCGCGCACCCTCGGACGCGGTGCAGGTGCTAAACCATCTGCTCGACGGCGTCATCAAAGGGACCATTGAACCCCAGGCGGCGCAAGTGGCTTCCAGCATTGTCATGGGAATTCTTCATGCCATGGAACAGGAGTTCATGTCTGAACCGGAGGAAGATCAGTGACCGTCTCGAACAGGCCGGCCGTGGAGTCGGTAGTCGATTTCAAGAAGGGTGGCGGGCTGGTTCCGGCCATAGCCCAGGATATCCGCACCGGAAAAGTGCTGATGATGGCGTACATGAATCCCGAAGCACTGGAAACCACGCTGCGAGAGGGCCGAGCCTGCTACTGGAGCCGTTCCAGGCAGGAATTGTGGCGCAAAGGAGACACGTCGGGAGACATTCAGCTAGTCCGGGAGGTGCTGGTGGACTGCGATGAGGACACCATCCTCCTCCTCGTCGAACAGCAGGGGAGAGGCGCATGCCACACGCGAAAGTGGAGCTGCTTTTTCCGCCGCATGACCTCAGAAGGAGCATTGCAGGAAATTGAAGATTAAGGATCCGATAAAGCTCGTCATACCGAAAGGAAGCCTCGAGCAGGCTACTATAGAGTTGTTTCGCCGCGCCGGTTGGAACATCAACGTTTCCCCGCGGAACTACTTCCCGACTATTGACGACGACGAGATCGTCGTGGCCCGTCTACGGGCTCAGGAGATTTCGCAGTACGTCCAGTCCGGCATCTTCGACGTTGGGCTCACGGGAAAGGACTGGATTCTGGAAAATGAATCCGACGTGCATGTGATCGACGATCTGGTCTACTCGAAGGTGTCGCAGAGCCCGGCCCGCTGGGTCCTGGCCGTGGACGGTGAGTCATCGTACCACGTTCCGGAAGACTTGAAGGGGAAGCGAATCGCGACGGAGTTGGTCCGGTTTACCCGCAAGTTCTTCGCGGAACGCGGGATACCCGTCGAAGTGGAGTTCTCGTGGGGGAGCACCGAAGCCAAGGTCCGGGAAGGGGTTGTGGACGCTATCGTCGACGTGACCGAAACCGGGAGCACGCTCCGCGCGAATGGGTTGCGAATCATCCACAATCTGCTCACCACCAACACGCAGCTCATCGCTAATCACGGGGCGTACAAGGACCCGTTCAAGAAGGACAAGGTCCAGCAGATTCACTTGTTGCTTCAGGCCGCGCTGGAAGCTCGCAAGATGGTCGGCCTCAAGATGAATGTCCCCAAGGACCGGGTGGATACCATAGTGGGGCTCCTCCCTTCGTTGAACGCACCGACGGTGTCGGGCCTGTACAAATCCGACTGGTTTGCGGTAGAGGTTGTTGTTTCCGAAGAGGTGGTCCGGTCGCTTATTCCAAAGCTCTTGAAGTCAGGCGCCGCGGGAATCATCGAGTACTCCCTGAACAAGGTCCTCTGAACCAGCACTTAGTCCACGTTTTCATAAATACGGTCTCGCTTGGAGTCTCTGCTCTTGGCTGTTCAGTGGGGCCGGCATCTTGCCGGTCCATTAAGAAGTGACAGGCAAGATGCCTGTCCCACCAAGAAACCTAGAATAAGCGACCGGACTTCTGAGATTGTGTACTTAGTCCCCTGAATCTGCCTCCACGACCGTGCCGCCCTGGGATATGGACCTGGCTATGAGTTCGAGCGCTTGCATGTCGCGGACAGCCCGAGCTCCGTCGACCACGGGTGGCACGCGGTGGCGGACGGCCTGGAGAAAATCCTCGATCTCGGAACGAAGCGGCTCCTCCCTGTCGATCGGTATCGACGAACTGGCAATTTCACCCATGAAGCAGATCCCTGCCGTGGCGGAAGGGACCTGCTCGGCCCGGCAGACGGTGAGGGTGCAGGCGAGAGTGTCAGCCTCCAGGTAGCGCCGCGGGGTGGTGACCGTAAGGGAACGTACTTTCCTTGGAGAGCACTTTCCGGTCCAGAATACCGCGGTGGTTCCGTTCGCAAATTCGATCCTGGTGTGGGCCACATCGGTTTGCTGCGAGAACACAGGCCTTCCCGTTCCGGAAACTCGCCGCACGCCTGATCCCGCAATCTCCAGAGCAAGATCCACGTCGTGAATGAGCAGGTCGTAGAGCACGTCCACGTCCATGCAACGGGTCCCGTCGAAAGGGGCCAGCCTCCGAGCGTCGATGGAGATGATCTCCTCGGGTTCTTGCTGCAGGAGTTCCATGAGCTTTCGGATCGCGGGATTATACCGTTCGACGTGGCCGACCATCAGGGTGACGCCGGCTTTCCGAGCCAACTCCACCAGCCTCACCGCGGACGGGACGTCGTGTGCCAGCGGCTTTTCCATGAGCAGGTGCATGCCGCGCTGCAGGCACTTCTCCCCGATCTCCAGGTGCAACGATGTGGGCGCGGCAACGCTCACCGCTTCCGTCCGGTCGAGGAGTTCGTCAAGGGAGCCGAAGCAGTCGCACCCGAGGCGCTCGCAAATCTGCTGCGAACGCTCCGCGTCCGGATCGTAAAAACCCACCATCTGGGTTCCTGCCGATTGGGACAGGATACGGGCATGGTGCTGCCCCATGGTCCCCACACCGACGACACCGACTCGAAGATCGCTTGTGATACCGCTCATGGCCGGGCACGATACACGTCCCGATTCGATTCGTCAAAGGGTAAACCTGTCGCTGCGGACTTCAGGCTCGGGCGCCTGCGCGACCACCTCCACGTCATGCGGTCGTCCGGCCCGCGACCGCGGTTCCGGCGGGTATTTCCCCGGAAATGCCCAATGGAAGTACAACGGACAAAGCGTTTCCTTTTCGCGCTCGTTTGTGATTATATGTTGAGCCGACCGACAGTGGGTCGCTTCGGATGTGCGAACAACCACGGGAGTATAAGGTCATCGGCGGTTTGGCAGGGGCGAGGCGTTCAGTGCGTCAGGCGGCTTTCCGTTGGAGGTGACACATGGTGCGAACCATTTGCGCGCTTCTCATGGTGTTGTCAGTCTTTGCAACGTGCACGGCAGCGGCGGAACCGGTTCCCATCGGCGCGTACCTTCCCATGACCGGAGGTGTTGCAGCATACGGCCAAATGGGCTGGAGCGGGATATCGGTAGCCAGGAATATGGAGCCCGAAGTCCTGGGCAGGCCCGTCGACCTGATGCTTGTGGACACCAAGTCGGACAAGGTCGAAGCTGCCAACGCGGTTTCGAGACTCATCGAGAAGGATAAGGTAGTCGCCATAATCGGGGAGATGATCTCCGGAAACACTCTGGCCGGCGGAGACATTACCGAACGGCGTCAGATCCCCATGGTCTCTCCCACCGCAACCAACCCGATCGTGACTCAGGGGAAGAAATACATCTTTCGGGTCTGCTTCACGGACCCGGACCAGGGAGACGTTGCCGCCAAGCTCGCACGAGACACGCTAAAAGCCAAGACGGCCGCGCTCATCTACGACATCTCTCAGGATTACTGTGTAGCCCTGGCTGCCTACTTCAAACGGGAGTTCGCCCGGGGAGGGGGAAAGATCGTTTCCGAAACCAAGTTCAAGAGCGGCGATCGCGATTTCACCCCTCAGTTGAGCAGTATCAAGGCCTCAAACCCGGATATCATCTACGCACCGATCTACTACACCGAGTGCGCGCTGATCGCAAAACAGGCCAGAGAGATGGGCCTGAACGTGCCGATTCTTACCGGTGACGGAGCGCAGGCCCCGGAGCTGATTGAATTGGGCGGCAAGGCCGTCGAAGGGGTCTACTTTACCGCGCACTTTCACAAAGCCATGATCTCCACCGAACGGGGAAAGCAGTTCCTCGTCCGGTACGAAAAAGAGACGGGGAAACAGCTCGACGCGTTTGCCGCCATGGCAGCGGACGCGTATTTCATCGTGCTCGACGCGATCGAGAGGGCTCACTCGACAGATTCGCGCAAGATCCGCGATGCCCTCGCCACGACCAAAGACTTCGAAGGGGTCACCGGGAAGATGTCGATCAAGCCGGACGGCAATCCCGTCAAGGCAATGGTGATAAACAAGGTCGCGGACGGCAAGTTCGTATACGTTACCACCGTGAATCCGTAAGTCGACAGGGTTGATTCCAGGGCAGGTTATCGAGTAGTGGATTTCGCATTCTTCGCGCAACAGATTGTGTTCGGCCTTACCCTGGGTTGCCTGTACGCGCTGCTGGCCATCGGCTATTCGATGGTCTACGGCGTGTTGCGTCTGATCAATTTCGCTCACGGCGACCTGCTCATGGTCTCCGCGTACATCGGTTTCTTCGGCATCGCTATCTTCCGGATCCCGTGGCCGATTGCGTTCGCCATTTCGATCGCGCTGACCGGTCTTACCGGCTTTCTCATCGACCGCGGAGCTTACCGGCCCATCAGAAACAGCCCGAGAATCAGTGCGCTCATAACGGCCATCGGCGTCTCGTTCCTCCTGGAGAACCTGGGGATCGTCATTATCGGCGGCCGGCCGAAGACCTTCCCGACCCCCTCACTCTTCGACGGCGTGTTAGTGGTGCAAGGAGTCCAGATCCCGAGTCTTTCGATCTGGGTCGTTGCCGTGACCGCGGTGCTCTTGGCCGTCGTGATGGCAGTGGTCCGTCGGTCTCGGGTTGGCATAGCCATGCGCGCGCTCTCACGGGATATCGACACGGTGAGATTGATGGGAATCGACGCGGATCGTGTGATTTCCATTACGTTCGTCATCGGATCGACTCTGGCCGCGGTCGGCGGGGTCTTCTGGGCTATGCGGTATCCGGCAGTGGAACCGCTCATGGGAGTGATCCCCGGCCTCAAGGCGTTTGTAGCAGCAGTCCTGGGCGGGATCGGAAGCGTGAGCGGCGCAGCATTGGGAGGCCTCATTCTCGGGATGGCCGAGATACTCATTGTAGCCGTCCAGCCCGAAGCCTTGTCGGGATATCGTGATGCGGTGGCCTTTGCGATCCTGATCGTGATTCTTCTGACCCGACCGACAGGGCTTTTGGGAGAGGAACTCCCCGATTGAGGATGGGTCCATAAGGAATCGTTGAAGCTTTGTGTGTCGGCTAAGTACACCTTTTCAGAAGTCCGGTCGCGGATTTTAGGTTTCTTGGTGGGACAGGCATCTTGCCTGTCACTTCTTAATGGACCGGCAAG
>JACRDG010000120.1 GCA_016218715.1 Desulfomonile tiedjei
GACCGCCTGATGTGAGCGCTCTCAAGGGGTTGCAGCAATCCTTCAGAGAAGTCGCTCGATCGGTCACCCCTGCGGTGGTCAATGTGTCTGCGGTGAGAACCAGGACCGCACAAGCTCCTATGCAGG
Organism: Desulfomonile tiedjei; assembly: GCA_016218715.1. Classification (GTDB taxonomy): domain Bacteria; phylum Desulfobacterota; class Desulfomonilia; order Desulfomonilales; family Desulfomonilaceae; genus JACRDG01. The sequence continues at coordinate 127 of JACRDG010000120.1, forward strand.
ATGTCGACCCGTTCTTCGAAAACAGTCCATTCAGGGAATTCTTCGGTGACGAATTCTTCCGACGGTTTTTCCAAGCACCCCAAGGATCGAAGAGCTATCGGCAACAAGGTCTGGGCTCGGGTTTCCTGATCGACCCCCGCGGGTACATCCTGACCAACCGCCACGTGATCAAGGGTGCTGACGAGATACGGGTAACGTTCAAAGGCAAACAACAATTCAAGGCTCGAGTAATCGCAGCAGACCCAAAGACCGATGTCGCGGTCATTAAAATAGACGGAAACGGCTTCCCCTACGCAAAGCTCGGAGATTCTGCCGGTCTGCAGGTCGGTGATTGGGTCCTGGCGATCGGCAATCCATTCGGACTGACGCAAACCGTGACCCAGGGGATTGTGAGTGCAAAAGGCCGCCGAGAGCTGGGTATCTCGGACGTGGAAGACTTTATCCAGACCGATGCGCCGATCAACCCCGGGAATTCCGGCGGCCCGCTGGTAAATCTTGACGGCGAGGTCGTGGGAATGAACACCGCTATCGCCTCCAGGAGCGGCGGATACGTGGGCATCGGCTTTGCGATACCTGCCAATTTGCTTCAGAAAGTGGTGCAGCAGGCTATGACCGTGGGTCAGCGAAATCCGCGCGTACAGCGCGACAACGCGGATCGCGCGCAACATCCGAACGCGCCTCGCAAAAGCAACAATTTGCTCCGCTCTCCCGTGTCCGTTCCGCGCAACGGGAAGGGCCATGACATTTGATACCCGCTCTCGTAGCCGGTTCCGCGCCGTGTGCACTCCCATGCCGCGGCGCGTACAAGCATTGTGTTAGTGGGGTAAAGGGGTCTTTTTCATTCCCGATCTTGGTGAATAATTGGAAGTTTAGCTTTTCTCGATGCCCAGTTAGTAGTATACTGTGCTTACACCCCTTACCGGAGGACTCTATGAGGAGAGGAAGATCCTGCCTTTGGCTCGCCGTATGTTTGTCGCTCATCATGGCGGGTTCAGTGTTCGGCAGTTCCGTGGCAAAGATTCCCGTGGGATTTCGGGACATTAAACTCGGAATGACCAAGACTCAAGTGATGGATTTGCTCAAGAAAAGTCGAGATCACTTTTCCTACGACGACTTTGGGCAAGAAATCCGAGAGGTTGTTCGGGGCGACGAGTTGTTCCGCTATGCGACCTACTCGTTCAATCCCGACGGCGTACTCGCTGAAATCGTGCTGCAGATGCGCGAAATACTGGGAAGAGACCGCTGCTTGGAGCTGTACAACAGCCAGCACGGCCTGAGTATTTCGACGCGCCAGGCCACGGTGGATGCCACCACGAGCATTGAAGTGTGCAACGACACGCTCGTGATGAAATTGGTCCAGTCTAGCGACATGAGATCCGCTAAGCGACCGTAATTAGTGATCTTGCTGATTGTTCGGCTCGACGGGCTCGAGGAGCGTCCCAGACGGCCAGGAAATTTCGTAACCGTTTTCGCCTTCAACGGGGGGAAACTGTCTTCGGAAGCAATGTTTCCCCTCGACCCCCCATTTTCGACGAAGCCCGGAATCTGTTACCGCTATTAACACCCTCGGCTTGGCATCACGCGTCGAGGGTCTCCCCGGCGTTTTCCACGACCTTCTCAATTGCATCGATCCAACGACGAAGTTTCGGGTTGTCCGTCAGGACTCTGCGCACCTCGCGATGTTGGTACACGGTCCCCATGACGATCATGTCCGTAATCGCGCCTTCTTCTCCCTGGTACGCATCGCGACTGATGGCTGCCTCCGCGCCCACATCATTGTAAGTCCATTTCAATAGACGAGCCTCTTCGCCCGGGACCGACCGCAAGCGAACGTTGATGTGAATAGCTCGGGTCGCCATCAAGGCGCTGTTGTTGGAACCGAGGAGGTCGATCGCCTCGGTCGCTTCTCTTACGGAGGCCAAGAGGATCTTTTCTGCGGTCATCTGTCACCTCTGGAATCTTATACCCGTTTGCCGCGAACAAAGTATAGTATCGCTCATGGAAATTCGCGCAAAGGATTGCAGGCCATGACCATTCCCATTGTTTACGAACCCAGAACGTACCGGGATTTTGAAGAAACCGACGACTTCAAGACCTTCCGCGTCGTAGTGGAGACTTCTGACCTCTATGTGAAGGCCCTGGCCCGACTCGAGAAGGAAACGGAACGCCTTATACGCCTTTGCCGCGCCCAAATAAAGCAAGCGATCGCGGCAAGGGCAGAATTTCTCACCAGTCTCGTCCCAATCCGGGAGCATCCTGACGATGCGCCGATAGTCGTGCAAATGATCCGCGCGTCAAGGAAGGCCGGAACCGGCCCAATGGCCGCGGTCGCCGGCGCGGTGGCCGATTTCGTCGGGAGAGGTTTGCTCCCGCAATCCTCCGAAGTGATTGTAGAAAACGGGGGGGATATCTTTCTGAAGGTATCCAGGCCCCTCGTAGTCGGAATCTTTGCCGGGGACTCTCCGCTGAGCGGACAGATCGGCATACACGTGCAGCCGACCCCCATTCCGCTGGGAATCAGTACCTCGTCCGCATCGGTGGGGCCTTCTGTGAGCCTTGGTCGGTCCGACGCGGCCACGGTGATCTCGCGGGACGTTCCTTTGGCCGACGCGGTTGCCACGGCGCTCGGCAACAGAATTCGCGAGGCCCGCGACCTGAAGGCGGCAGTGGAATGGGCAGTGCAGGTGCCGGGAGTCGATGCCGCTATCGCCGTATCCGGAGATCGTATTGCCGCTGTAGGGGACGTGGAATTGACCCCGATACGGAAGGAGCGTGCCGCTGCTCCCTCCTAGTGCTCTGTCCCGCAAATAACTATGGGAAATAGCGGCCTGGTACATGCACTTTTAGCCCACAGAGGTGCCAAGGTAAATCCTGGACAGAACACTAGTGAACGGCCGCACGCGAATGCATTCACTTACTGGAGTGATTGACTGCTCAGCCTGGACCATAAGAAAGTAGAGTCTTTTATCCGTTATTCCGGTGGAGGCCGGAATCCAGTTTTTTCATTACCGAGAGACGCGAGACCGGACCACGGCCTTCGCCGGGGTGACGAGGCCGAGCCTGGGGATTGGCCCCGAGTCAACGATGGTGACCTGTTGCCGCGGATAGCCCAATGCTACCCTGCGCACACTCTTTTCTGTTGTCTCCGGATCTGATTTCGGCTAATTTCTCGCGCCGGCGCGCTTCCGCCTGCGTGGCGTGCCTCGCGGATGTTCGAGAAATGAGGAGTATGAGATGAGCGATATAGTCACCCAGCTGTTCGGCCTCACGGGAAAGCTTATCGGATTCCTGCTGAGCTGGCCTTTTCTCCTCTTTGTCTTCCTTTTCTGGGTTGTAAACCGATACCGGGACCAGATCGGTTCCATGTTGGACCGTCGGGGGGCTGTCAAGGCAGCGGTCATCTCGCAGGCGGTCCAGCGTGGGCTGGAACCGATCGGCAAGCAATTGGAGGCGGTCGTTCCCAACATCTCCGCACTGAAGCGCGAGGTGGACCAGCTCAGGACCGAGCAATCGAAAGATAAACTGACGCCTGCCCTGGATGCGGTCCAAAAGAAGATAGCCGCCCTGGAAGGCCGTCTCACTGCCATGCTCGCCGAATCCGAACGCGTTCTACGCAACGAACTCTCCCAAGGGCTGACCAAGGAGCGTGAGACCTCGGCCCAGGAATCGACCAAGCTCAGCGAGGACTTCACCGCGCAGCAGCGCCAGCTCGCCACGCTCGCGCCTCAAGCAGGGGTCGACGCCCTTGCCGCTTCTCTGGAGCCGACCCGAACGGAGCTTGCCGCGGTAACGGACGCGATTGCCCTTCTGCGCACGCAAGTGGACGCGGCTGCATCCAAGAGGGAGATTGAGCGCCTGGAACGCGACTCCGCGTCGATCAAGTCGGCACTGGACGCGGTGACCGACCTGGTTCGCGAGGTCGAGACTAAAGCGAAATCCGCGCCCAAGCAGTTGGAACGAATCATGGCGGACGCCCAGGAACCGGTTCGCCGCGGCATGGAGAGTCTTGCCAGCGAGGTGGATGCGCTCAGGATTCAGTTGGCTAGTGCCGCGGAAGCAGCGACTTCGGACCGATTGCAGCAAGAGCTTGCAGGACTCAAGGATTCGGTGGATTCGCTCCAACAGGGACTCGAATCCGTCAAAGGGGAAATCGAGAGGCGAGCCGCCGGACCGGCGGAAACGGTACCCCGGGAAGTGACTGCGGGCAAAGAGACGGCAGTCGCCCGGCAACGACAGTCCAAGGCGCCTGACAAGCCCCAGGCGACTAAGCCGAAGCGCACGCCCAAGCGCGCGGGGTAGTCCCACTGAACACGAGGCAACGAGGACCGGCCTTTCCGACCGGTCTGATATGGTACGTCTTTACGCAAGTTCGGTCACCTATTTAAGACAGTGTGGTGGGATCGGCATGTTGCCTGTCTTTCAGGAAAAGACAGTTAAGAAGTCGGTCCCACCGATCCAGCTCCGGAGACTGTTGTAACTGACCGAGCAGGGTTCTCCGTCTTATGAGAATCCCTCACGTCAGCGGCCATTCAATCGCACGTCACTTCCGGCAAGCGCTAAACTCCCCCATCCGCCACTGTAAAGAACCGATTCCGGACCTCGTGGTCAACATGAAGTACAGCCCAGGATCTCATACCAGCGCGCGTACGGGGGAGAACTTGACAGTTGGGCTGGCAATGAATACCTGAAATCCGAGAACCGGCGCTTGCCGGGTTACACCTGCATTTTTGGAGAAGTTAAACGAACGGGACCGCGGGGAGAGAAATCAGCCGCGACAAGAGAATGTGTCTCAAGGAGGAACGCACGATGTATTGGAAGCGCCTGAGTGATCTTCAGCATGAAGTGGACGAGCTGTTCAACGCACTTACCGGAGCTATGAGGCCGGTCAGGGAACCTCTGTGGCGCGCGGCCAGGCTCTTTCCACTCCTCAACGTGGGAAAGACCGACCAGGGGTACGAAGTGTCAGCGGAACTGCCGGGAATCAAAGCCGATGACCTCGAGATCGACGTCGTGGGCGACACTCTCACTCTCAAAGGAGAACGCAAGCCTGTCCCGTTGGATGAAAAAGCCAGCTATCACCGCCGGGAGCGAGCCACGGGGACATTCCAGCGGAGCGTCACCCTTCCCGGAAGGGTCGACGGAGAAAACGTGAAGGCCGTTTACAGGGATGGGGTTCTCACGGTGACTCTTCCGTTCGAGAAGAGCACCGCACCGAAACAGATTCACATAAAGGCGGAATGACGCCTGGCGAAAGGAGGACGGAAAGCGATGTCGAACCAGGAGCTTCAAACCACGGAAAAGAAGGAACTTGATACGCCGACGGCAGAGTTTACCCGTGAAGGCGTTTACTTTTCGCCCGCGGTAGATATCTACGATTCAGAAACGGAATTGGTCCTGCTCGCCGACATGCCGGGTGTCAGCCCGGATCGTGTGGAGATCGATCTGAGGGAGAACATGCTCACCATCGTGGGAAAGGTGGCGGAAGAAACCGGTGATTTTCAGCCGCTTCTCACGGAGTATCGGAGCGGGAACTATTTTCGCACGTTCAGGATCAGCGAAATCGTCGATCAGAGCAAGATCACTGCCTCCGTTGCCGACGGTGTGTTGAAACTGGTGTTGCCGAAGGTGCAGAAAGCAGTTCCGCGCAAGATCACCATATCCGCTGGCTGATGCCGATAGCAGAGTCTCCTCTGCTATCGAGATGCGATCGGCTCAGGATCGCTGGCCGTCAACCCAGAGCGCGTCGCGAATTTCAAAGAACGGCCTCAGGACACCCTGTCAAGTGCCCGTGGACGTGCAATGGTGCTTGACAGGGGTCGTGCCGTGCACCAATATAAATGGCGGCAACACTGGACCGAGCGGGTATCGCCATGGCTGTAAGACCCATAGTAATCGTCCCGCACGAGGCACTCAGCCGAAATGCGGAAGAGATTACCGACATCAACGAGCACATTCGCCAACTGGCCCACGACATGACGGACACCATGTACCGCGCGCCGGGGGTCGGATTGGCTGCGAATCAGGTCGGCGAAGCACTACGATTGATCGTGGTGGACGTGGAGTACGCCTATGCGGAGCCCCGAGACAAGAAGAAGAAGCCGACTATTCTCATCAATCCGCGTATCTGCCTGGCTGAGGGCGCGGAGAGCAAAGAAGAGGGATGCCTGAGCGTCCCCGAATTCGGCGTGGAGATCACGCGGGCCACTAACGTGAAGGTAGAGGCGCTCGACCTCGAAGGCAAGCCCATCACCATAGAGGCCTCAGGGCTGATGGCCCGCGCGCTCCAACATGAAATCGATCATCTCAACGGGACTACGGTCCTGGATCACGCGTCCGCTCTGAAGCGGAGCCTGTACCACCGGCGTCTGAGAAAGAAGGCGAGGAGCGATCGGTGAGCCTCAGGGTCGTGTTCATGGGATCCCCCGATTTTGCCGTTCCAACCCTCCGTGCGTTGCATCAGGAATTCCAGGTTACGGGCGTCATCACCCAGGCTGATAAGCCAAAAGGACGCGGGCAGAAACGGATCCCGACTGCCGTGAAGAGGGCGGCCCAGGAACTGGGGCTCCCTGTTGCCGAGCCGCATCGGCTTTCCACACCGGAGACCGTCGAATTGATCGAGCAGTGGAAGCCCGACGTGATCGTCGTCGCGGCCTATGGAAAAATCCTCCCAATGTCGCTACTGAACCTTCCGCAGATGGGGTGTGTGAATCTGCACGCCTCGCTTCTGCCGCGATATCGGGGAGCATCCCCCATCAGTGCAGCGATCCTCGCAGGGGAAAGCGTTACGGGCCTGTGCACCATACTCATGGATGAGGGAATGGACAGCGGCGCTGTCCTGCTCCAACGTGAGGTCCCAATTCGGGACGACGATACCGCGGGGTCACTGCACGATCGTCTCCTGGAACCCGGCGCCGCGCTGGTGGTCGAAACAGTACGAGGATTGGCTGACCACCGAATTGCAGCGATACCCCAGGATCACGAGCAGGCGACTTACACGATGCCTCTGGCCAAAGATGACGGCAGAATCGACTGGGACCGGGAGGCCGGACTCCTCGAACGCCTCGTCAGGGCGATGGACCCGTGGCCTGCGGCGTTTTTCGACCTCTCCGGCGAGAAGGTGAAAGTGTGGCGCGCGTTCGCGGAACAAGGCCAGGACGAGCCGGGACGAATCGTCCACATCGGCAAAGATGGAGCGCTCGTGGGAACCGGTAGAGGACTGCTCTTGCTGAAAGAGGTGCAGGCTCCCTCACGGAAAAGAGTCAAAGCAGCCGAGCTTTTTAGAGCCCGGGGGATACCGATGGGACACCACTTGCACATGAATCACGGCACCTCGCCCATCAGGGAGCCATAGACAACGATTATTGGACGGTACGAGACCAGGAGAAACGCGACATGAATCAGTTGAAAACGTTGATTCTTCTCACAGCCCTCAGTGCTCTCCTCATCGCCATCGGGGGGTACTTTGGAGGAAAGGGCGGCATGACCATCGCACTGGTCATAGCTCTAGCGCTGAACTTCGGAAGTTACTGGTTCAGCGACAAGATCGTTCTCAGCATGTACAACGCTCAGGAAGTGACTGAGGCCGAGGCGCCGGACCTCTTCAACATGGTTCAACAACTCACAACGGCCGCAAATCTCCCTATGCCGAAGGTCTATATCATCCCCGAGGACTCGCCGAATGCCTTTGCCACCGGCAGAAACCCCGAGCACGCCGCGGTCGCGGTGACGACCGGGATCCTGAGAATCCTCTCATGGGAGGAGTTGGCCGGGGTGATCGGTCATGAACTGGGCCACGTCAAGAACCGCGACATCCTCATCCAGACCGTTGCCGCGACCATCGGGACCGCCATAACCTATGTAGCCCAGTTCGGCTTCCTCTTCGGAGGACGCAGTGAAGACGATGAGCACGGAGGAGGCTCCATCGTCGGGATGATCCTGATGATGATCCTTGCTCCCCTTGCTGCCACCATCATTCAAATGGCAATCTCCCGATCGCGGGAGTACCTTGCGGACGACGCGGGAGCCGCGATATGCGGTCACCCGCTCTGGTTGGCCGGCGCGCTGGACAAGCTCAGGAGGGGAGTGGAAGCTGTTCCGATGGAAGGAGCGAACCAGGCCACCGCGCACATGTTCATTGTCAGCCCCCTTTCCGGCGGGGCTATCGCTGGCCTCTTTTCGACTCATCCTCCGCTCGAAGAGCGCATCGCCAGACTGGAAAAGATGGCTGGCCGCGCGTAGCCACATGTCACCCGTGTCCCCGTCGAGGGAGATCGCGTTCGCTGTACTGGAGCGCGTCCGTGCCGGCAGCTTCGTCGAAGACGCGCTCTCCGCCGCGCTCTCGCAATCGGCGCTTCGGCGAGAGGACAGAACGCTGGCCACGGAACTCGTGTACGGTGTCGTCAGGTGGCGCCTGAGACTCGACGGGATCATAGACCGGTGCGCCGCGGGTTCGGGCAAGCCGGTAAAGCCCAGACTTCGACAAATACTGCGGATTGCCCTGTACCAAATCATCTTCCTCAGCAAAATACCCGACCGCGCCGCGGTGGACGAGGCAGTAAGTCAAGCGCGCCATCGGGTAGGCCCCGGCCCGGCAGGGTTCGTGAACGCGCTCTTGCGAAACGCGCTCCGGAATCGTTCGGCAGCAGACCCACCGCCTGCAGACACTCCCGCTTCGGTCTCGGTCTACTATTCGCACCCGGAATGGCTGGTTGCCCGCTGGATCGGGGAGTTCGGGAAGGATCTGACGCGCCGAATCCTCGAGCACAACAACTCACGCGCCTCTCTCGACCTGCGCGTCAACACCCTGAAGACGACTCGAGAAGACGTTGTCCAACTCCTGCAAGGAGCCGGGATCGCAGCCGAGCCCATCGGGTTCTTGCGTGACGGGTTGGCAATCCCCCGCGGAGGAGGCCCCGTCCATACGCTCCCCGGATACGAAGATGGGCTGTTCGCCGTTCAGGAGAGAGCGTCCCAGATGGTCGCACCTCTGCTTCGCCCGGTCTCCGGGGGTCGCATACTCGACGCGTGTGCCGCACCAGGAGGAAAGACCGCGCATCTTGCCGCTCTGGTCGAAAAGGATACGGAAATCATAGCAATGGACGAACAGAGCCGCCGCGTCGCGGAGACCAGAAAGAACCTTCAGCGCCTGGGCGCTTCTTGGGTCGAGGTGAGACGAGGGGACGCGACCGATCCGAACTTTATCCGCGGCATGGGTTCTTTCGACCGCATTCTGCTCGACCCTCCCTGCACCGGCCTCGGCGTGCTGCGCCACAACCCCGAAACCAAGTACAGACTGACTGCCCAGGACCCGGCCGCGTTTGCGGCGCGTCAGCTTCAGATGCTTACTGCGACTGCCCCTGCTCTGCGACCCGGTGGCGAACTCCTGTATTCGGTCTGCACCGTCACCCCTGAGGAAACCACCGGCGTGGTAAGCCTTTTCTTAGCCCAACGGCCCGGTTTTGCGTGCGTTCCCGTCGACGAGGGGGAAGTGGGGTTGGCTTCCCTTATCTCCCAGGGTCGGTATTTTAGGACTTTCCCCTCGCCTGAGAACGAACCGATGGATGGTTTTTTCGCAGCACGCATTTGTCGGCTCTGAGACTACATTTGTCAAGGTGAGAGGGTCACCGTACGCGACCGTGAAACTCCCTCCATGGTGGTATCGGGGACCGAGTTGAGCCTTGCCCAGACGATGGCTTTGGAGAGAGTTCGCTCAGGGAGAGGCGTGGATCGAGATAGATATAACAAGCTGATATCAGGCTTGTTATTCATATGCGAAAAAAATGCGCACCCAGTAAGAGCAGAAAGCGGCGAGTGCGAAAAAATTTAGCAGGGCAAACTGCCCAAACGGAGGAGTGAACGCGGGTGCTCCCCGTGAAATCAATGAGTTGTGAGTGTGGCACGCGGATTGCTATATAAGTGGTCGAACAACGACTCCTAACCATACCCTCTTAGCAATCCTCCTCATTGGGATTGCTTTTTTTTTGCCTATTTCCTGCCACGTGCAAACATCACCACTCCCGCAGCTTCTGAGCGGCTCGGACGCACCCTCCCTCCCTTTCCTGTAGAACAGGGGACAGCCGGACAGGCGAGCCCTGCCTCCATTTCTCCCTCTCCTTCCTCGCGGAGAGACGCACGCGGCCTCGCTCCCTCTCCCAGCGGGAGGGGAGCTGCGAGGGTTGCCCAAGCTATGCCGTTTCGCTGAACTTCGCGGCCTCTGCTCCCTTCACCTGATTCTGGGAATGTGCTCATAAAAGTTGTTGCCCTTTCGAAATCAGGTAAATTAGGATTCAAGCCGCAGGGTCTCGAGCATGGCCAAGAGGTCCCCGCGGCCGGGAGTTGCCTTTATCATGCAGTTATCGGGGATAGGCACCCGGTTTCTCTGCGGACCCCAAGGGGGCGGGCAGAATCGACGAAACGATCCCGCGCCCTGGCACCATGAACAAAGGAGTGGCCGTCCGTTGCGACAGCGCGCAGGCAATCCGCAGCGCGCTCCAACACCGGCTTAAGGAGATTGAGGATGGAACTCACCGAAGCAATGGTAAATGATACCAACGACGAAATCATCGAGATTACGTTCACCGGCGATGAGGACGAATGGAGAGAGATCGCCGCGGTGCTCAAGGAGTCTGATTCCGACCTCGCCACCGAACTCGGCCTCAAGATCAGGGAAGCGCTTCGCACGGCAGGCCAATAGATTTGTCGCAGGATGGCCTTCCGCTCCGCGTGGCCGCGCTGCGGGACGTGCGGCCGGAAACGAGGTCTCGATGGAGGTTGAAGCGTTGCCCAGTCCCGCTTCTTTCGAGGAGCGGAAGGAAGCGCGCAGGCAAGGTCGGGTGTGGAATTGGTTACCTGCCCGCCACAAACAAAAAGGGGGAAAAAAAACCGGAACTCAAGAACGCACGGCAGAGCGGAACTTCGTCAGGATATCTCCGGACCGGTACGAACTCCTCACCAGCGGACCCGAGACGACGTGCTGGATCCCGGCGGCCTGGGCGAGCTCCCTCAGCGCCGCAAATTCCTCGGGAGTGACAAACCGAGCTACTGGGTGATGTCCACGGGTAGGTCGGAGGTACTGCCCGATGGTCAGGACAAGGCATCCGACCTTCACCAGGTCGTGTATGACGCGCACGATCTCCTCGCGGCCCTCACCCGTGCCGACCATGATCCCCGATTTGCTCACAATCCCGGAGCCGCTGTTCGCGACGTGGCCGATAACTGCGAGCGAGCGCTCGTACGATGCAGCAGACCTTACGAGAGGGTACAAGCGCGGAACCGTCTCCACATTGTGGCCGATGACCTCCGGTCGGGCTCTTATCACCTGATCGATGCTTTCTTTGTTACCGTGAAAATCCGGGACCAACACCTCGATGGTGGTGCTGGGGGATGAGTTGCGGATCGCATGAATCGTGCTTGCGAAGGCTACGGCGCCTCCGTCCGGGAGATCGTCTCGCGTGACCGAAGTGATCACCGCGTGCCGGAGCTCCAGTGCTGCGATGGCTGATGCAACCCTCTCAGGTTCGTGGGGGTCCACCGGGAGAGGTGTGCCGTGCCGCACCGCGCAGAACCGACAATTTCGCGTGCACCGATCACCGAGGATCAGGAAGGTCGCGGTGCCATTTCGGCTGCATTCGGCCCTGTTAGGGCAACGCGCCTCCGTGCAGACGGTCGGTAAGCCTTTGTCATAGGAGTTGCGCCTGATGTGCGCGGACATGGCAGCGGCCGGTGATTCAGATCGGATCCATTCCGGCAATCGCCGTGTGGCCATGGTGCGGATTCCCCCTCAGCCGCCGGGCAGCGTTTCTTACGAATTTACTGGGAAAACATGCAAGTCGCTACGCCCGCGAACGACCTGGCTCCGTTCTTCTTCAAAAGCGGCCTGAATGGTTCCGAGCCGCTTTGGCACGGGCTTGTACCGGTACGCACTTCGAAAAAAGGAAGACCGTCTCCGGTAAGGTATCAAGGGGGGGGAGTCATGATACAAATGGAAGACGGCCTTACACTCATGAACATAGCCTTGCACGGTACAAAAGTCAACCCCTACGAGAAAAAAACGCAGGGGTCGGCCTGTGACTCCCGGGAACCTTCGATACCAACCGGGCTGTAAATAGACTAGACGAAACCCGGGCGCTGTCAAGGTATAATTTTTAGGTATCCTTTAGGTAGTTTATCTACCTCATTTGGACGGTAATACCCCGTTATTTCACCGGAATGCCCCTGTAAAACCGCTCCGCAAAACCTCGTTGAGCTCTCTCTTTTGACTGGTGTATGATAGAAAACTTCACCTGCGGATCGCCAATGCGGTCCCGGCGGCGAGTCCCTGGAGGACCGGCGCACCGCGGCGCTTCGGAGGAATCGGCTCCGCTCAAGCGCTTGCACGTATCAAACATGAGAAGAGGCGTTAGTATGTCACGATCCTACTCCATCGCAGTGATCCCAGGAGACGGCACCGGCCCGGAGGTCATCCGGGAGGGGAGGAAAGTCCTCGCCACCGCGGCGTCCGTCGGAGGGTTTTCCCTGGAATTCGTTGAGGTCGATCTTGGCGGCGACCGCTACCTCCGGACCGGAGAGATCTTGCCGGACTCAGTGCTGGAAGATCTCCGAAAGGTGGATGCTATCTATCTCGGAGCGATCGGACACCCGGATGTGCCTCCCGGCATCCTCGAAAAGGGCATTCTCCTCAGGCTTCGCGTCGAGCTTGACCAGTATGTGAATCTCAGGCCAGTGCGGCTCTACCCTGGGGTTCAAGCCCCTTTGCAGGGGAAAGGAGCGGAGGACATAGACTTCATTGTGGTCAGGGAGAACACCGAAGGGTTTTATGTCGGATCCGGCGGCTTCTTCAAGAAGGGGACTGCCGATGAGGTGGCCATTCAAGAATCCATCAACACGCGCAAGGGAGTGGAACGCCTGCTCCGCTACGCTTTCGAGACGACTCGCCAGAAAGGCCGCCGTAAGAGGCTAACCCTTTGCGGGAAGAGTAACGTCCTGACGTATGCATGGGGCCTCTGGACGCGCACCTTCGCGGAAATCGCCCTGGAATATCCCGATGTCACCACGGATTACGCGCACGTCGATGCTATCTGCATGTGGATGGTCAAGAACCCCGAATGGTTCGACGTGATTGCGACCGACAACATGTTCGGCGACATCATTACGGACCTTGGGGCCATGATACAGGGCGGAATGGGCATTGCCGCCGGGGCCAACGTCAACCCTAACGGTGTCTCGATGTTCGAGCCTATCGGGGGATCCGCGCCGAAATATACCGGGAAGAATCTTATCAATCCGCTGGCTTGCATCCTCGCAGGGGGGCTCATGCTCGAAACTCTGGGCGAAACTGCTTCAGCCAACGCGGTGGAAGCGGCCGTGGTCAAAGTCTTGTCGAACGACATGAAGAGCCTCGAAGCGGGTCGGATGGGGCACACGACGACCGACGTGGGAGACCTGGTAGCACGATACCTCCAGTAATTGCGCGCTGATAGGTTTGAACCGCGCCTCACCCCCTGCCCTGTTCGTCGATAAACAGGGGGCCGGCCCGTGTCGCGGAAAGCCTCTCTCCGCTCAACGACGGACTTCTCATCCGGCTTTAGAAGTGATATTATTTCATTAGAGGAATGATCGATGTTTTGGGTTCACGTACCCCACCAACATGGTTCGATCAGATGTCATACAGAGCAGTTGCCACGAATGATGCCCTGGTGGATAGCCGACTTGATGAATCGCTGAGAGAAGTTGGCAGCTGCTCCACAGGGAAGGTCCGTCATGCCCGGTGCAGATGACCACGAGCACGGATTCAAGAGAATTGCCGATGTACCGTTTAAGATCACTTCCGCGGCCATGGATTCAATGGTGGCCGTCTTACTCTTTGCCAACGGCATGGCCCGCGCGTGGCAGGATTTCGTGACGCCGTTTCTCACTGCGAGTAATTCCTTTGCGTCGAAAGAAGAAAAGGCTCTTCAGCAAAACACGCCGGACAAGAATCTCCGTGATTACAACGAGCTGTACCATTTCAACGCGCAGATATCCCAGACCGGCGCGCGTGCTTCCATCCGACAGATGAACGAGTACCACCGAAGGGAATGGAACCGGTTTGTCCCTGCCCTTCTGAACACCTTCTGGGGCAACGGCGGCGAGACTGTCGACGTGTACATGGCCGAGAAAGTCGAGATCCTCAGGAGACTGGTCGTGGACTACCCCGATGCGATCAGAGATATCGGACAAGAGTTCGGGTTTCATCTCGACCGCGCAGGATATTCTCTGGTGGCGGAAACCGACCGAATGGGCCTGTATCAGGTTCATCCAACGAAGCCGGGGGTGAAAACCGATCCGTCCATCAAACCGATTCTCGTGGCGCATCCGTACGTTTTGGGTTCGGGTATCCTGGCGTTTCTCCCGACCGAGGACAAGAGCTACGTGCATGCCTTCGCCAATCAGGGGATACCGACCTATGCTCGGATCGTCAAGAACATAGACGAGGTCGAAGCGGTGCAGGTCATGACCGGCGAGGACGACGCTCGAGACACTGCACATTTCTGTCGTGTTCTCAAGGAGAGGCACGGAAAGCCGGTAACCTTGAACGGGTTTTGCCAGGGCGGTTTCATCTGTCTGCTCAATCTGCTCTCCGGAGAACTCGAGGGACTCGTTGACGCGCTGATCACGTGCGTGGCCCCAATGGATGGGACCCGGAGCCGGGGGTTGGTGGATTACCTCGAGCACATTACCCCCCGATTCCGGAATCTCGCTTATGCGACCAAGGTGCTCCCCAGCGGCAACGAGGTGGTAGACGGCAAGGTCATGAGCTGGGTCTACAAGCTCAAGAGCATTGAGCGGGAAGCGCCCATCTTTACCTACTATCGAGACATCAACCTGTTCGAGACCATGCTCCGGAAAGGGATCCGGGGTATCGGCAAGACCGCGGCAGCCATTAATCACTGGCTCCTTTACGACAGAAACGATCTCCCCATCGCTATCACGCAACTGAGCTTCGACTCGTACACCATCCCCATATCGGCCGACGGAGACCTGCCGGTTCGGCTCTTCGGTCGGCGCCTCAATTTCGATTATATACGGGACAAGGAGATCAAATTCCTCATCTGCTACGCGGCCAAAGACGATCTCGTCGATCCTCCCTCCGCGCTGGCTCCGCTGGAGTTCATCGAGGTGGAGACCACCGAATTCCCCAAGGGACATGCAGCGATCGCGACCTCCTGGTCCGACCCCTCGACAGAGTTCGCGCTTCACAAACGGTTCCCGGACGGCAGCAGGGGGCCGGTGAGGTTTCAGCTAGACCTGGACGAAGAGCTGTCAGGGCGAAATCTTTCCGCAGAGGCTTGACATATTCGACGAAGAGAGTCACGCTTCATTCAGTGGCTCAGTCAGGAGAATCCTCAGCGGGTTTTGAGGGGGGAGAAGTGTGCTCCGTCACGAGACCGGCGTCTACCCCTTCGCACCACGTCGAACGCAGAGACGAGAGGAGGAACGGAGACATGAAGGAGATTCTCGATCAGTGGACCAAGACCATGGGCAAGATGTGGGACCCCTGGCAGAAAATGATGACCGATCTCGACTTCATGAAGGGACAGGTCAAGTGGAGTTCCTGGCTGGCCGCGATGCGGTCCAGCTATGACGTGAACGCCTCATGGTGGCAAATGTTCATGGATCAGACGGAGGAAGTCTTCTTCAAGACGTTCAAGGAATCGCCTTTCTACAATCAGGCAGCGGAAGACCAGATGAGGGAATACGGCGTCAACCTGAGAAAGGCTTACACCATGCAGCAGGATTCCGTGAAGGAATACCTGGACAGGATGGAGTCACTTCTCAAAGACAAGGAAGGCAGCTAACATTCCCGGAGGACGAACCGCCCGATCTGAGCCCCGGCTGGAATCGATCGCGGTCCGGACCCGGACACTCAATGTGGCCTGCGCTGAGGATGGTGGGTAAACCTGGCTCTCGCCGTGCAAAGAACCCGATAACAATCACCGAGGGGAGAGGCCCCACGCTAGGAAGCCTCTCCCTATAACCGTGCGGCATTCGCGCCGGTGCGGTTCGCTCACTTGTCTAGAGAGGACCTGCAGGCCGCCGCCGTTTCACTTCATTACGGAGCAATTGTAAAAGACCTGTATGAATCAGAGAGAAATCCCGAAACTTACTATTTTTCCATTGGGGGGGCTTGGAGAAATCGGCCTGAACATGATGGCCGTAGTCTTCGAGAAGGACGCGTTCTTTATCGACGCTGGTCTCATGTTTCCCGACGAGTCGATGCCAGGCGTGGACATTGTGATCCCGGACGTGGACGCGGTGATCCGGCAAGGCTGGAACATCCTCGGCATCGTTCTCACTCACGGGCACGAGGACCACATCGGCGCGCTCCCCTATGTTCTCAAGAAGACTCCCGTTCCGGTGTTCGCCACTGGGCTCACCATGGGACTCGTGGACCAGAAGCTGGAAGAATACGATCTGCTGAAGTCTACTTCCCGACATATCATCTCTGCGGCAGAACCCATCGAACTCGGACCGTTCCGCATCGATTTCTTCAGCATGTGCCATTCCGTGGCCGACGGGGTGGGCCTTGCGGTGACCACTCCCGCAGGGACGATCATGCATTCCGGTGACTTCAAGCTGGACCCAACCCCGGTTGATGGACGCCTGTGCGATCTTGAAAAGATTTCCGCGCTCGCTCGCAACAAGGTCCTCGCGCTGTTCTCAGACAGCACCAACGCGGAGAATCGCGGCACCACGCTCTCCGAAAGCATGATTCGGCCGGCCTTTGAGAACATCTTCAGTGAGGCTGACGCGCGAATCCTGATAGCCACCTTCTCTTCCAATATCCACCGGATACAACAAGTACTCTCCATCGCGGAGGAGTATGGACGGAAAGTGGTGCTGGTCGGCCGGTCCATGGTGTCGAACACCAGGATTGCATCCGAACGAGGCTACCTCACCATCCCTAAGGGCATTCTCGTTGACATGAAGGACCTGGAAGGACTGCCGGACCACAAGGTCACGGTGCTCTCCACGGGCTCACAGGGAGAGCCGATGTCCGCGCTCGCTCTCATGGCCCTGGATCGGCACAAGTATCTGAAGGTCAAACCCGGTGACGTGGTGGTCTTCTCCTCGCGGTTCATACCCGGCAACGAGCGCGCGATAAACCAGATTATCAACGAATTCTCCCGGAGAGGCGCGCGCGTGATGTACGAGAAGGTCTCCGACGTCCACGTGTCCGGTCACGCGAGTGAGGAAGAGCTTCGGTATCTGATCCGGCTGGTTCACCCCCAGTGCTTCATTCCGATCCACGGAGAGTACCGCCACCTTCGGCGACACATGGAGATTGCCATAGACGAAGGGGTGCTTCCGGAGAACGTCCTGCTCGCGCAGGACGGCGACATGGTCGAGCTCTCCGCGGCCGGTGCACGGATCGTCGAACAGCTCGACGTCCGCCGTATATTCGTGCACGGCAAGGGGGTGGGCGACATCGGACACGATGTCTTGCGCGACCGGCGAGTCCTCTCCGAGGTGGGGATGGTGACGGTGGTGGTGGTGATCCGCGAGGACACCGGAGAACTCGTTGCGGGCCCCGAGTTTGCGTCCCTGGGGGTGACCTATGAAGAGGTGGAACCCGAAGTCCTGGACGGAGCGCGCATCGCGTTGGAAGAGCGCCTCGCATACCTGGATCCAAAGACCCCCCAAGACTGGGACAACTCCAAAGAGGAGATCAGGCTCGCGGTTCGGAGGTACGTCAACCGGCTTCTCGGGCGAAAACCGGTGGTCCAAACGATTATCCTCAGGATTTGATGCATCAGCTGCTGGAAGGTCCCGTAGGATGTGGTGAGCGAAGCGAACCGCATCTGTCGCGAAGAAATCCCGTAGGATGCGGTTCCCGTTGGTCACCGCATCCTACGCTTACTGTGTGGGACGAGAGGGAAACACGGCTTTGCTCTTTTTCGCTGGCTCTGAACGCCCCCGCGTGTCCCCACGGTAAGAAAATTTTTCCCCTGGACGATTTTTCTTTTGCATTTCGTTCGGGAAGGACTTACAAAGGTTTCATCTTGTCGGAAGGGCCGACAGGACTTATGTGGAAGGAGGAGGCGACGAGCGCCACAGTAGCTTGCTTTCGTTAAATTTTCCGGGATACTGGATTTTTCTTGACAAAGGCGGATTTTTCGTGGTACGTTGCCGATAATCTTGAACTGACAGTTCCTTATGTGGGATACGCTTCAATAAAGGAGGGTTTGGAATGAAGAAGTCGTTGGTTATTCTAGCGGTTTTGACCGTGTCGCTAGCTGTGGTTGGCGTAGCATTCGCCGCGGACGCGGGACCCTGTCCCCCTGGGTTCAAGACTGAGTACAAGTTGGACAAGGGTAAACCCACGCTGCCGAAGTGTGTAACGGTCCCCTGCAAACAGATGGTCACCATTCCCGGCAAGCCGTACACCATGCTGGAAAAAGCGGGAAAGCCGAAGATCGTCATGGTTGAGAAGGACGTGATGACCGATCTCTGCGCCGGCAAGACCAAGGGCCAGTGCAACCTGTGCGGTCCGTGCTCTCCCACGATCAAGTGGGCCGTTAACTGGAAGACCTCGATGATTTGCGGCACCGTGAAGGTACCCACCAAGGTCCCCACGAAGGTTAAATACCCGCAGGTGGTGAAGTGCGTGCCCGTGCCGTGCCCCCCGCCTGACTGCTTCTAAGAAAAGATCAGCGTAACTCGCTGTGACCGATGATGAAATCCTGGCCTCGGAAGGGGCCAGGATTTCTGCGTTCTTGCCCCCCGTGGGTCCCCCCACGCCCCCTCGCTCAACCTTGTGGAGGAAACGTGCAGCAGGATGACCTTGTACACTTGACGGAGGAGGACCCGGCGGTCCCTCTGCTCGATCTCGAACCCGTTCACAGGCCGATTCAGGCCGCATTGAAGGATGCGGTGGTCGGGGTGGTCGAAAGCAATCGTTTTATCGGCGGCCCCGAAGTTGAAGGTTTCGAGCGCGAAATGGCTCAATACCTGGGAGTTGAGCACGCTGTGGGGGTGTCTTCCGGGACCGACGCGCTGATCGTCTCCATGATGGCCATGGGAATCGGACCTGGCCACGAGGTGATTGTCCCGAGCTTCACGTTCTTTTCCACAGCCGGGTCGGTGCACCGGCTCGGTGCGGTCCCCATCTTTTGCGATATCGACCCCGTGACGTTCAACATGGACCCGGCAGAGCTGGAGCGTCTCATAACCGCCAGAACGCGAGCAGCGGTGCCTGTGCACCTCTATGGCCAGGTAGCTGAAATGAAACCCATTATCGAGATTTGCCGGAAAAGGGGGGTGCGCGTAATAGAGGACGCGGCTCAAGCCATCGGCGCGCAGTATTACGAATCGTCGGCTGGATCGATGGGTGATGTCGGTTGTTTCTCCTTTTTTCCATCAAAGAATCTCGGGGCCATGGGTGATGCCGGGTTGGTTTCCACCAACGACTTGGAGTTAGCCGAGAAAATCCGCCTCCTTCGCGATCACGGCGCCACCAAGCGGTACTACCACGACGTGGTAGGGGGTAACTTCAGGATTGACGCTCTCCAGGCCGCGGTCCTTCGCGTGAAACTTCCGCACCTGGAAGCATGCCATGAGCAGCGCCGAGCCAATGCACGGGCGTACGTCCGGGGCCTGGCAGACCTGCAGGAACGGGGGCTGATCCGCCTGCCCGTGGAACTGCCGGGAAGGCGGCACATTTTCAACCAGTTTGTGATAAGGACTCAAAGAAGAGACGAGTTGCAGGACTATTTGACATCGAGAAGAATCGGTACGGCCATCTACTACCCTGTGCCCCTCCACCTCCAGGAGTGCTTCCGGGACTCGGCAGGTCCGCCGCCCAGCCTTCCTCATTGCGAACAGGCTGCTCGGGAAGTTCTAGCGCTGCCTGTGTTTCCGGGTTTGACCCAGATCCAGAGAGACAAGGTGATCCGTTGCATAAGAGAATTTCTTGCGTGAAGTGGTGCTTTCGTCAGGCCGGAAACGTCGATTCCGCCGTGGTGATCCCTCGCTTTTCTGACCCATTCATCTCCGAATTTGTTGAACGAGGAACCTTTTTCGGATAGAGACGGTTCGTGTTCCAGCGATGTGCGTCGCAATTCTGGGAAAGGAACTCGGTATGGACCAGTCAAAGCGCTTCGGACGAGCGTTGCGGGGGCTGGACGGCATGATCGTGTGGGTGCACGAATTCGGCGAGGATGCCCGCAAGGCCGGCGTCTCGAGGCAACACCTCCAGGATACGGTGGTGATCAAGCTGCTCGATTCAGGGATCAGGGCCCTGGGAATCGGCAACGTCCCGGAGCCCCCCGGCAATCCCTGGCTCAACATCTTTGTCGCCACGGCAAGCTCCCACGATCTTGTCTTCTACGCCGTGACGGTACGCCTCGATGAGATCGTTTGGCTGGACAGGAATCGCTCGTTTAAAACTATCGCGACCACCTGGGAGGTCAACGCCAGCGCCGCTGTCGTGAAGGCAGATCTTCCCCGAAACACGGAAAAGACCATCGACGAATTGGTCGATTACTTTGTCTACGACTACCAGACCGCCAATCCCCGCAGATGAGCCGCGAGTCTCAGAGCGACTCACTTTCAAAGAAATAATCTGGGGTGAACTTCATTGCACAAAGAAGTTCCATCCAAAGTTACTCTTTGGATTGCGACGTGCTATGCGATAGGCGTCCGGCGGATCATTCCGACGATTTCTCGTGCTGCCGCTGCTCGCTGTGGCGCAATTCCTCGATTGCGGCCTCCAGATTTGCCCTGATTGATTGGTTGGTCGGGTTGATGCTGAGCGCTTGTCGAAACGCAGCAACAGCCTCGGAGCGCCTTCCCGCCAGTGCGTGTGCGATCCCCAGAGCATTATAACCTTGCCAGTAGCCGGGTTGGAGTTCCACGGCTCTCCGGAACTGTGCGGAAGCCTCTGGAATGTCTCCCTGCATGAAGAGTGCTTGCCCCAGTTCGTAGTGCCCGAGCGGGGAGGCAGGGTCAAGCTCAATGGCCTGGCGGAACGTCTTGATGGCTTGGGTCACGTCCCCTCGCGCCAGGAGAACCCGGCCGAGAGCCTTATGCAGCGAAGGATCGTACGGAGCAAAGTTGAGGGCCTGCTCGAAACGCTCCGAAGCCTGCTCGTAGCTCTTTTCTTTCATGAGCAGCATGCCAAGGTTCTTGTACGCGACCGTGCAGCGAGGGTCAGTTTCGATGGCCCGCTCCAGAAAAGATTTTCCCTCTTCCATCCTCCCCATTTCCCCATACGCAGCGCCAAGAGATGCGAGTTTGCGCGCATCGCCAGGACTCAACTCAATCGCTCGCTCGTAGTAGGCCGCAGCTTCCGGGTACCGCCCCGCCTCATAGAGAGCTGCCGCAAGATTGCCCACCGCATGAGAAGCCACCTTGCTTTCAATCCCTGGATCGGACTGAGAAGGGAACTGATCGACCGAGTCTCGCCAGAATCGGAGGCTGTTGCTCCACAGGTCTGCCCTGAGGGAGGTAGACAGGCCTTCAAGAAAGACAAACCCGAGGCAGAGCCCGAGTACCACACCTCTGGCCAGTCGCCATGATCGATTCTCTTCCCGGACAGTGAAGACGGCGAGCAGAACGTCGGCAGCGATGAGCAAGAGGCCGAACATCGGCAAAGATGCACGATATCCGAAATAAGCATACTGCGGAACAAGCAGCCCCTCCGGAAGGAGATTCCCCAGAAAAAAGAGTATCCCAAATCCAAGGAGCGGTCTCTTCGTGAGGGAGTAGAGACCCACACCCAAGACG
Organism: Desulfomonile tiedjei; assembly: GCA_016218715.1. Taxonomy (GTDB): domain Bacteria; phylum Desulfobacterota; class Desulfomonilia; order Desulfomonilales; family Desulfomonilaceae; genus JACRDG01. The sequence continues at coordinate 21,892 of JACRDG010000120.1, forward strand.
ATCGCCATTGCCGCTATGGCGGGGAGCGTCGAAGCCGGTTCCCACAGCGAACGGGAAACGACCTGAGGGTTGATCAGTTGAACCTTCGCGGGAAACGGAGCGAGAATCACGGACACGTAGTGGAAGAGGACCCGGCATTGCGTCAAGGCGACCTCGGTCACGGTCAGGCCGCTGTCCGCATAATAGTTCTGGAGCGTGCTCATGATGCCGGTTCCCAGCGCAGCATTCCCGTGAGGGTGCTGGATCAGGGAGACGAATCCGACTAGTCCGATCAGCACGAGAAGATAGACGGCCCCCCGCCTCGCCACCTGATTCCAACCCTCGCGGAAGAAAGCGATTTCCGCGAGGATGAAAACGAACGGCAAGGTCGCGCTGTTCTCTTTGCTCAGAAGCGCACATACGAACAGCACGAGACATGACGCGTACCCGGCCGTACGATTCCGGACCTTGCCGGTGCGCACCGCCAGATAACACGCGAAGGAAGCATAGAAGAACAGGCAGGACATGAGCGCCATTCGCTGCCAAATGTACAGGGTAAGATAAATTTGTAAGGGGTGGGCCAGGAAGACCAGTCCGAGAAAGATGCTGATGCAGTGTTTCTCAATTGGCCTGCCTCGATTCCAGGGACCCGGGATGTCCAGGATGAGGTCGAGCAGCCAGACCACGACCAGAGCCGTGCAAGCCAGGAGAAGCAGATTGACTAACCTGAAATACGAAGGATTCAATCCTCCCGCGAGGTAGTTCAGGTAGAGAGTCATCATCGGAATCGGCCGCTGTGGAAACAAATTGATAACGGACGAGATTCCTTCGTGCTGGAAAAGGTGCCGCTTCTCCGCAATCTGGCCTGCAGAATCATAGTACATGGGCGCGTGAAAGCCGCTGTACTGCAGCCCCACCGCGATGAGAAAGAATACCGACAGCAGCACCGCGCTGGAGAGGTACCATCGTCTCACGTGTGATTCCGCATTGGCTGGCAGGTCAGGCATGCTCACTTATACCATGTAGCATGTGGAGGGGTGAAGGAAGCCGCGGTTTCACGAAGATGGGTTCTGCCTTGAGGCCCCAGCCGGTGGCTGTTCAGTGGGGCCGGCATCTTGCCGGCCGTCCTTCCTGAGCCAATTTCCTCCATCGGTGCTGTTCCCGTGGCCGAATCCCGGCTGTTTGCATGGGTGCCCGTGCCGGGAAAGCCAGCAGCGGCACCCCGAATGGCAAGTCCGTGAGAGTGGGAGGGCGAATACGCGACCGCATTCAAGAAGTGGCGTTCCCTGGTCCGCGGGGAGGGCACAGGTCCCCTTCGACCGCACGCCCGTCCGCGGAGAGTCTGATCAGGTCTCTACCACCTTCCGGAAAGAGGATCTGAAAAGCATCCATTCCATCGCTGCCGCGGATCATGGAGCCATGCATCCCTGAAACCTGTCGCTCGGAAAAGGGGGCCATGAGCCAGGCCTGAGTCACCGGCAAGGAGGCTCTCCGCCGGCAAACGCACCTGGCGGCAGCGATATCGCGTCCCGCGAGGGAGACCCACCCGCGCTCGACGGCACACGAACCCGCCCAGGTTTCGGTCCTCTGCTGGTCAGAATCAGGCAACAAGCAGACCTCAAGATGAGGTCCCGTGCCGCTGGTATACCGTATGGCACCGCAGTCGGCCTTCACGTCGATCGTGCCGGGGACAAACTGCCAGCGAGTGGAGATTTCGTGTTCCCCTTCCCCTGAAATCGTATCCCGGACAATCCAGTAATCGCCTTTCACAAAGACCACCGTGCGTGTCACCGCGATTTTCGGCCCGCGTCCGTTCCGCGGCCACGAGCACACCCCCACAACCACGTCCAGATACTGAGTCCGATGCCAGAAGAAAGAGTTTTCCGCACTCTCGATCCGTTCCCGAAAAGGGATGCCGGAACGCTCCGGCCCCACGCCATCCACCAGCACCATGTTGTGAGCCTGCGCGAAGCGGTAATGATCGGTGAGCGGGCCGGGCGCGTAGGTGGTGATCCCAGGGTCCACGAGCAATGGGACACCCCGCGCGGTCACGTCCAGCGACAACGCGTCGTCATGGATGTGGAACGCGCCTGGCGGACCAGCCCGGAAGACGAGAAAGTTCGCCGCCCGGTCCCACCCGGATCGCATGGCCGCGATCCCCGCGTGGGGAAAGACATGAAACGTTCGCTCGGGAGCTATCCCCTCCCCTCCTCGAGTGCCGACCCACGTCAGGTCGCGGCGATAGAAGAACCGCCCTGCCTTTTTCATGAGTCCCGTGTAGTCAGCGTCGGCTGAGCCGCCATCATTGAGAGAAGGCCACGTGAAATCCGGACGGCACAGAGCGGACAGGTATTCCGTGCATCGTTCCAAAGGTGTATCGAACTCTTCGGGCAGGGGAAATCCCCTCAGTTCGGCCGCCTCTCTCACTTCCAGCAGCGCGTGCACGCAGATGGCGTGGTACAGCGGCGAGATCTCAAAATGGACCGCGTCTTCGAGGAACTGCCTGCGAAATGCCCTCTGGAGTCGTTCGATCCCGGTTTGCACCCAAAGGCCCGCGTCGCGAAATTCAGGGAAACAGAGCCCGGCGAGCGCCAGTGCCGCGGACTCGACCACGATCCAGTTGTTGGGATGACCCTTATGGTCGAGGAGGCTTCGGGCATGTTCCCAGATCGAGCAGAGCATATCTCGGCGCGTCTCTTCTCTGAAGGCCCCGAGCGGCCAGGCTAGACCCGCCACCCACAACCATTCGCGTAGCCGCCAGGCTGCGGTGAGCGTCTCCCACCCGGGTCCCGCGCCGCCGTTGGAATCAACCGGGACCGGATTGGTTTTCATCCATCCGTCCAAGAGATCGTCAAGCTTTCGCGCGTAACGATCGTCGCGTTGCTCCACGAGAGCGACGATCAGCTCCCTCATGAAATGGTGTCGATTGAGGAAATGGGTCCATTCCTGCACGCCCAAGGGGTTCGCATCCCACGGGAGCGGGTCGGGAAGGACCTGACCCATGATCGTACCTTCCAGGACCTCAGGGCCTCGCTCCTTCGGGTAAGGATGGGGAGGCGGTATGTGGAGGGCCAGGTTGTCATGGGTGTATGGCAGCCTCGTGACCTCACGGGTCGATTCGGCCCGCTGTCCGGCTTCTTCGGACGCGTTCGCGAGGTTCGATCGGAGCATCGCGGCCAGGCCCGAGCGAGTCAGCCGAGGGCCGGGAGGCATCCGCCGAAGCTCCGCTTCGAGAGAACCCACCGCAATTCGGAGCGCTCCCGGGTCGTCAGCGGTACGCTCGCGACCGAAGGCGATCTCGATCTCCCTCACGTCAGCCCATCCTGCGGGTGAACCGTAGAAGCCGAAGGACTCCATGGGGAATTGCAGTTGCCGCCATTGCGCAGGCGGGAGTTCCTCTCTCCCTCCGGAAAACGAAACCGGCTCCAGAGAGTCGCCATGGCTTTTCGTGCCATGACGGAGCCTCAGTCCCACGAGAAGGAGCCCTTCGGAACCATTTCTAACTTTCAGCAATAGGCTGTTGAACCGGGAAAGATCGGAGAACGGGAGGGACAACCGAAGCACCAACCGGCAGCGTGCGGAAAACATGAAGGCGCCGTCTTCACGGACAGCGCCTTCCAGTCGGCCGAAATCTTGCGTGTCGAAGAGGGTGACCCGAGTGACGATCTCGTCACGCCGGAACTGCTCCGGAGCCAGGTTTGGGTCCCACATGGAGAGTTCCCGTCATCGGGACAGCGCCAGGTAGTACGGCACTGCGAACCATGTGAGGAGCGAGAGTCCAGCCAGCCCCGTGAAAACCATGTTCAGATCCATGAGCAACTTGACATCCACGATGGCTACCACCGCCTGGACGACTGTTAGCAGGATCATCGGGAGACAGATAAGCAATCCCCAGAACGCGGCTTTCCCGCGGGCGTCGGCGATTCCCGTGCAAATCGGTATCCAGATCAACGTGGATATGAGGTACAGGAGAGCGGGCACCAGGATAGCCGCAATGATGATCACCGGTGAGATCAGAGCGCCAAGGAAGAGCAGGCCGAGGCAGATCGCCACTTGAACGACCGGATCTCCCAGGACGAACAGTACGAACGTGAACGCGCCCTTTCCCGCAATCTTGGCTTTGAGGTACTTGTCCAGGACGGGAATGAACGCCATCCACCCGCCCGACGTTCCGGTCTTGTTGGCGATGAGGAAATACGGCAGGCTCGTGAGAACGATGTAGACGAGCAGGCCGATCAACACGAACACCAGGCTCGCCATGAGCGCGGGTACCAGAACGTTTGTCAAGAGGGCCTGGAGTTGCTCCGGCGATGTGGGGATTCCACCGGGAAGGCCCGGCACGCCCGGAACAGACGGAACGGCCGGCTGTGCTGGGGAGGGCGGGACACCAGGCTGAAACTTCTTCGGCGGGCCGGCAGGGCTCGGAGCCTTGGGCGGCTGAGTTGCTGCAGGAGGCTGGCCGGCCGGAGCTTGAGCGGTCGGTGGTTGGACTGCAGGTCGTTGAGCCTCAGGGGCCTGAGCGGTCGGAGGCTTGGCCGCTGGAGGCCGAGCAGCAGGAGCTTGAGCAGCCGGTGGCTGGACGGCTGGCGGTTGCGCTGCAGGGGGTTTGGCCTCCGCGGGTTTCGGTGTCGGTGCTGCGGCCGCTGCCGCCTTGAGAGTCTTGATTCTCTCGGCCAGTTGGTCTTTATCCGCGGCCTTCGGTTTGAGTCTCAAATACTGTTCGTACTCCTTCACTGCTTCCGCGGGATTTTTTTCCACATACTGCGCCAAAAGCCCGATGTTGTAGTGGGCTTCGGCGAAGTTCGGTTCCAGAGAGGCGGCCTTGCGGTAATCGGCCATGGCCTCGCGATACTTCTTCAGCTTGCGGTATACCTCGCCGCGGTTATTATAGGCGTCAGCATAGTTGGGGCTGGTGTTGACGGCTTTCGTGAGGTCTGCCAGCGCCGCGTCATATTCCCCGAGTTCGTCGTACGCCATGCCCCGCCAGTTCATCGCTTCCGCGGACTGGGGGTGTTTCTCCAGGACCTCTGTGTACATCGTAACGGCTTCTTTTAGGCGACCGGACTTCTGAGCTTCGAGGGCATCGTCCAGTTCCGGAATCCCCGTCGTGGCAGTGACGGGAGAAACAGCCAGGAAGCCGGCGAGGAAGGCAATCAGCACCAATGAGGGGAGCCGACCCCAGGGCCGCGATCCGAAGAAGGCCCCTCTTCGGAGTGAGAAGATCCTGCCAACTGATGGACGGGATGTCCGATCGTTCATTTGGGCTCGGTCGGCGTGTACAGTCAAGGTGTTCATTTCATTCCCCTGTGGTGACGCGCAGCTTAGCTCTGGGAATTCCGTCCGGAGGATGCTCCTCACCTCTCGGAGGGTCTGGCGGTTATGCTAAAGTTTCAGTCTCCAATGAGGTCTTCTAGCGGTAGACTCTCACTTTCTATCAGATTTTTCAGCCGCGGTCAAGGTTTATCACGGCCAGGTCATTGAAAACTCAGGAATTTTTTACCTCATCGCGCCAAAACGGATCGCTCATCTTTCGGGAGCGCGAACAACCTGGAATTACCCGAATCCCAGGCCCGTCAACATCTGAAGACGAGCCGGCCTCAGGGAGAGCTGCTTGCAGCTTGACACGCTTCTGCCGGTTCTGTAGCGTAAACCTCGCCCATCTTGCCTGACTCCGGAGCCAAAATGAGCCCCGATCCCGAGGACCGGAACCCGAAAGACCCAGTTGTAACGCCGATGATGCGCCAGTACCTCGATCACAAGGCGCGGCATCCGGATGCGATTCTCCTTTTTCGCATGGGCGACTTCTACGAGATGTTCTTCGATGACGCCAAGAAGGCTTCCCGACTCCTGGACATTGCGCTCACCACACGGGACAAAAACAAAGAAGAGAGCGTCCCCATGTGTGGATTCCCCCATCACGCGGCGGCCTCGTACATCTCGCGGCTGCTGTCCTCTGGTGAGCGGGTCGCTGTGTGCGATCAGATGGAAGACCCGCGAAAGGCCAAGGGAATCGTTCGCCGCGAGGTTACGCGCGTCCTGACGCCCGGCCTGACCGAGGACAGTGCGACCATCAAATCCGAAGAGAACCATTACGTGGTCGCCCTGGCCTCCAAAGGGAAAGAGATTGCACTGGCAGCGTTCGATCTTTCCACCGGCGAACTGCTCGTCACCGGAACCTCCCTGATCGCCCTGGCTGCCGAGGAATTGCGGAGGCTCGACCCCAAAGAGGTCCTGATCCCGGACAGTCTCCCCGAGGATCACGCGATGCGCACTCTTTTGGACGACACCTTGTACGTTCATACCGTGGAAGACTGGATTGGCGATCCCAAGACCTGTGCTGACGCTCTTTTGGATCAGTACGGTGTGAGAAATCTCGAAGGGTTCGGCTTGGATGACGGTTCTGCGCTCACCGTGGCCGCGGGAACCATCGTCACCTACGTCAGGCAAACCCGCGTTGATGCGCCGGCGCACATCAAGCCTCCGCGAGTGTACCATCTGGGCAATTACATGGTCCTGGATCACTCGACATTGAAAAATCTCGAAATCTTCAAAAACATGCGAGACGGCTCTGCCACAGGGACTCTCGTCCGGCTCCTCGATCGCACCATCACCCCTATGGGTGCGCGACTGATGCGACGGTGGATCTCGTACCCTCTGCTGGACATAGAGGAAATCGCCCAGCGCAGTGAAGCGGTCGAGCACCTCAAAGAGGCCGCGGTGTTGCGAGGTGAACTGAGGGACGTCCTGAAAGACATGGCAGATCTGGAAAGGATAGCCGGCAAGATCTCGCTCAAGAGCGCGGGACCGCGAGACCTTGTCCACCTCAAAACCTCCGCGGAAAGTCTCCCCTCGGCGATCGAGTTGCTCGGCGGCCTGGACACGCCACTGATCGACAGCATCAGGCGCATGGACGACCTCTCGTACGTCGTCCACGCCATTGCCTCGGTGCTGGTGGACGATCCCCCATTCAGTTTGAAGGACGGCGGAGTGATCCGGGGCGGCTACCACGAGGAACTCGACGAGCTTCGCTCCATGAGCCTGGATGGGAAAAAATGGATCGCAGGCATAGAAGCCCGAGAGCGCGAACAGACCGGTATTGCCAACCTGAGAGTCGGTTATAACAAGGTATTCGGCTATTACATCGAGATCACCAAGAGCCATCAACACAAGGTCCCCACCAACTACGTGCGGAAACAGACCCTGGTCAACGCGGAACGCTACATAACCGAGGACCTCAAGGAATACGAACTCAAGGTCCTGAACGCCCAGGAACGAATCATCGAGCTGGAACAGGAGATCTTTGACCTCCTCCGGAGCAAGCTGATCGAGATCATCCCGCGGATTCAGGAGACCGCTGCGGCAGTCGCGACCCTTGACGTGCTCCTGTCGCTGGCCGAAGTTGCCGCGCTCCATGGATACACGCGGCCCACGGCCGTCAACGGAGACGAGATCCGCGTGGTCGAAGGGCGGCATCCGGTGGTGGAAACCTTCGACCTGCGCGAGATGTATGTGCCCAACGATATCCTGTTGAATCGGTCAACGGATCAGATCCTCATTATCACCGGCCCCAACATGGCGGGAAAATCCACATACCTGAGACAGGTGGCGCTTCTCGTGGTCATGACGCAGATGGGGAGCCTCGTCCCGGCAAAAGAGGCTGTCGTGGGGGTTGTGGACCGAATCTTCACCCGCATAGGCGCGGCGGATTACCTCGCGTTCGGCCAGTCGACCTTCATGGTGGAAATGACCGAGACCGCGGACATTCTTCACAACTCCACGGAACGGTCCCTTGTACTGCTTGACGAGGTGGGTCGGGGAACCAGCACGTTCGACGGTCTTTCCATCGCGTGGGCGGTTACCGAGTACCTGCACGACAGGCCGGATCGCGGCCCGAGAACGCTCTTTGCGACCCACTACCACGAACTGGTGGACATTGCTCGGTACAAGGAGCGAGTGCGAAATTACAACATCGCCGTGAAGGAGTGGGAAAACAGCGTCGTGTTCTTGCGGAAAATCGTGCCGGGCGGCTGCAGTCGCTCATACGGCATACAGGTGGCCAAACTCGCGGGCATCCCTCACCCGGTCATTGCCCGGGCGGGTGCAATACTGAAGAATCTCGAAAAGAAAGAGCTGAACGCGGAGCCTCATACCGGAAACTCCACCAGGAGCCGCAAGAAAAACCGCGCGGAAGGGGACGCAGTTCAGTCGGAGCTGTTCCGCTCTCCTGGTGCCGAACTTCTGGACGAGCTGCGGCAGGTCGATCCGAACAACCTCACCCCGCTCCAGGCCCTCCATCTCCTCTCAGAGTGGAAGAACAAACTCTGAAAGATTGATTCGGCTTGTGGTAGCTGGCAGTATTCTCGTCCGACTTCGGTTTCCGGGAGAAGCAACGAAGCCGACCATAGATTGGTGGGAGAGGCCGCTCGCGTGTCATTTCTGGATGGACAGGCGGCATACCGGTCCGACCAAAGCTTCTCACGTATCGGACATTTGGCATTACTATTATTATAAATTATCTACTTACAATATGTTATGAGTTTTTCTTTACAATTTAGTTGAGATATGGTACGGTGGCATTGACAAAGGGAGTTCCCGGACCGCAGACCAATTTCTGTCGGTCGAGGAGGAGAGTCAATGCGAAATCGGATGGCGATCTGTGCCTGTATGCTCTCGTTGGTGCTTTTCATTTCCCCGCACGTCCCGGCTCAGGCAGGCTGTGGCCCAGGCTTCGCGGCCGATCTACAGTGCTATGACCTGTTCATAAAGTATTCCAAGATCATGACCGGAGATCTGCTCAAGATCGTCCCGCGAGCGATGGGCCAGTTCATTTATCAGAATCGCGACGACTTTATTCGCGGTATGACTCAGTCCCTGCGCGACGTGGAGCAGAATCCTCTCAAGCAAAAGGATTTCGAAGAGATCCGCAGGGAAGCCTACGCGCGCTTGATGCGTGACATACCCTATTGCCTCGAAGTGTTCAAGGGCGGTGACCTCAAGATGGACACGTCTCCCGCCAATTTGTCCAGCCGATTGGGGATGATTGCCTATAACATCGCGATCCTGAAACTGCCGACCTTTCCCGACGTGACGTACCAAGACAAGGTCTCCGGCAACCTCGCGCAGGCCATAGTGGACGATCACATCGATCTGTGGCTCTATTACGATGGATATGGCGAGTTCAACTCGCTCGGCGAACTCATGGAGCGTCTCCGACCGGCAGGCATGCCGACCTTCAGGTTCGTTCGTAATGACCTGTACACCGTGAAGATGCGGGAAGACGTCTTCTCCATGTTCCGGCCGCCCAACAAGTTCGACCGGAACATGCTGGTGACGACCCTGGATTTCAACGAGATGTACAGCACGATCGTCAACTGTGTTGCGGACACGTACATGTACATCTGGAAGTGCTCCGGCATGGACCTGGAACATCCATCGTATTCGGCTCCACCCGGAACCGTCATCAGCAGAAGGAGCAGACGGCTGATCAGTGTCTCGGAGGCAGAAAGGCGAGCGATTGCCCCGCCTGTGACTGAAGAACAGATTCCGGAACGAGGACAAGCGGTGGCTCCGCCTCAAGGCGGCCTCGGCGCCAGCCCATACACCTCGCCCGGTGCGCCTCCTGGCTCGATGTTTGAACCGGGTCCTCGGCAACCTTCCGGCCCCGTTCCTCCTTTCACTCCCAGCCCAATGCCGCCGCCGATGGAGCTGCAGTAAGGTTTCAACAGCCGGTACGCCTCCGACACGAAGACAAGTATTCCGTTCATCGTGGAGGGGGACGTACCGCGGATAATAATTCCCAGGCCTGCGCGCACCAAGGATGCTCTGTCGCCCGAGCAGACAGCGCCGCGGGCCGTTTCACTTTTTTCCTTGACATCCCCCGCTAAGTCCAGCATTATTGATCTCTTATAAACTGGCATGCAAGCCGAGGCCCAGGAGTGTCTGTCTATGGCAGTAAGAATACGTTTGGCACGTCATGGTTCGAAGAAGAAACCATTCTACCGCGTCGTCGCGGCTGCGAATCCTTTTACCCGGGACGGTCGATTTCTGGAAGTACTGGGGACGTACGATCCGCGAAACAAGACTTCCGGAATCAACCTCAATGTCGAAGCTGTCCAGAAATGGGTCGCCAGCGGGGCGCAGCTGTCACCGACCGTGCGTCGAATTTTGAAGCAATGTGCCCGTACGGCGTCCACTCCATCATAACATCTTCCCGCAGTCTGTTCGTTCACGGTCTCGATGATCGCTTTCGGAGGAAGAGAGGGGACCGATGAAGGAGTTGATAGAGTTCATTGCCAAGGCACTCGTAGACAGCCCGGAAGAAGTGTCAGTCGTAGAAGTTGAGGGCGAGAGAGGTTCCGTCATCGAGCTGAAGGTCGCCAAGCCGGATCTGGGTAAGGTTATCGGCAAGCAGGGTCGCACCGCGCGAGCCATGCGGACGATCTTGAGCGCAGCCTCCACCAAGGTCAGGAAGCGAGCGGTTCTGGACATCGTTGAATAGACGATGGCCGGCCCCGCGGACGTGACGGGAATTGCCCTCCGGGCCAGGAGCATGGGTACGTCCCGGAAGAAACTCGTCGTGATCGGGAAGGCGGTCAAACCCTTCGGAGTGAAGGGGGAACTCAAAATACACGCCTATACGGAATCACTCGACGTATTCGGAAGGTCAGCCGTCCTGTTCTTTGACAATGCACCGTTTGAAGTGGTGAAAACGCGCGTACACGGCGGAGCGATCCTTGCATCGCTTGAGGGTGTGGACAACCCCGAGAGTGCCCGCGAACTGGTGGGAAAGCTCGTCCAAACAGAGGAGGACAATCTCCCGCCCAAAGAGGAGGACGAGTACTACTGGATTGAACTCATCGGGATGAAAGTCTCTACCACTGACGGCCGAGATCTTGGCGAAATTACCCGTATCACCCCCACCGGAGCTCATGACGTCCTTCATGTAGAAGGTTCCTTCGGTGAAGTGCTCCTCCCGTACATCGATGAGGTCGTGATGAGCGTCGATACGGAGAAGAACGAGATGCTCGTCGATCCCCTGGAGGGGCTCGTTCCCGATGCTTGACGTAACTATCCTGACGATATTCCCCAGGCTCTTCGACTCGTTTCTCAGTTTCGGCAATCCTGCACGGGCCATCCAGGCAGGTCTCGTGAAGATTGAGACCGCGGACCTCAGAGATTTCACGGATGACCGCCATCGGACCACCGATGACTACCCATACGGCGGCGGTACCGGTATGATCATGAAACCGGAGCCGGTGGTTCGGGCGATCCGACATATCCGCGGGACCAAGGGAGCACCGAAAGTCATCCTCATGACGCCGCAGGGACGGGTTCTCACGCAGGAAATCGCAGAAGAACTCGCGAGAATGGAGCGCATTCTCCTCGTTTGCGGCAGGTACGAAGGGATCGACGAACGTATCCGAGCATTCGCGGACGACGAGATTTCGATAGGAGACTACGTTTTGTCTGGCGGCGAGACCGCTTGCATGGTGCTGATCGACGCGGTGGCCCGCCTCGTGCCCGGGGTCCTGGGCGCGGACAGCCACCTGTATGGAGAGTCCTTTTACAATGGGTTATTGGAACACCCCCAGTACACCAGGCCCGCGGACTTTGAGGGAATGGCGGTTCCTCCGGTGCTTCTGGAGGGTCACCACGAAAAAATCCGTCGCTGGAGAAGAAAAGAGAGCCTGGCCCGAACCCTGGATAGGCGACCCGACCTCGTCAAAGGCCGAGTCTGGGATCGGGAGGAGTTGGAACTCCTCGAAGAACTCCGGCGTGAAACTCGTTTGACTGAATTGGAGACGGAATATGGACATATTGAGGATGATCGAGAGCGAACAGTTCAGGATGGACCTTCCGGAATTCAGACCGGGAGACACGGTGAAGGTCCATGTGAAGATAGTTGAAGGTGCTCGGCAACGCATTCAGGCCTTTGAAGGGGTCGTGATCGGGATAAACCGAAAGGGCGCGCGTACGAGCTTTACCGTGAGAAAGGTCTCTTACGGGGTCGGTGTTGAACGTATATTCCCCATCCATTCGCCGATGATCGATAAGGTGGACCTGGTTAGCCGGGGTCGAGTTCGGCGTTCAAAGATCTACTACATCAGGAAACTCAGAGGGAAAGCCGCAAGGATTAAAGAGCGCGTCTATCGCGGCGCGTAGTATCGGTCCCAATACCAGGGGTTCGGTCGTGCCTCGCAAGGCGTCATCTAAAGTGTCTGGGCCTTCCGCTCGTTTCGAGGATGAAGCGATCCAGCGGGGGGCTACGAGGATTGCCGGTGTCGACGAGGCCGGTCGCGGTCCATTGGCAGGTCCTGTCGTTGCTGCGGCTGTTGTCCTGGCAGCCGGTCGACCGATCCCCGGGTTGAACGATTCGAAGCTCCTCACCCCTGCCAAGCGAGAGCGACTCTTCCAGGAGATTCAAGAAAAGGCCGCGGCCATCGGGGTTGCCGCGGTGCCGGTCGAAACGATCGATCGGATCAACATCCTGCAAGCTACTCGGCTGGCCATGGCCAACGCAGTCGCGCAGATCCTCCCCCCACCGGACTACCTGCTCATCGACGGCCCGATCCTCCTGGATCTCGCAATACCGCAACGTGCCATCATCGACGGGGACAGGCTCTCGTTTTCCGTTGCCGCGGGCGGCATCATGGCGAAGGTGACCCGTGACAGAATCATGGCGGAGCTTCACGAACGCTTTCCCCAGTACGGCTTTGACCGAAACAAAGGGTATGGCACCCGCGAGCACCGGGAGGCCATCGCGCGACACGGCCCGACCCCCGCACACCGCGCCCACTTCCGGGGGGTCAAGGAGCATCTGGCACGACCGCTATTCGGCCGTCGCAAGCTTCCAAGAGACTGAAACATTGTCCCAGAACCGAGACCGTTGGATTGAACCTTGCCCTGCCCACTTCATCCCAGAGCCACCGAAAGTGAAACCACGCTGATCATCGTTTCCGCCAGACCGGAACAGATCCGCGATAACATCGTCGCATTGGCCACAGTCGGCGAGTTTACCCTCGCGCCTGGGGGTACGATCGAATACGAGGATTTCTACTTCGACACGCCGGCCCGAGAGCTGAGGACTCACCGGTGGGCGCTCAGGATCAGATCCGGGATGGGCGGATGTCTCTTTGCGCTGAAAGGACCCTCCCGGAGAACGGAATGGGGTGGCGTGGAGCGTATTGAGATAGAAGCGGCTTGGTCCGAAGAGGCTTCGCGTCGCATCAGCGACGAGCTTACCTCGCGGGGTGTCGCGGTCCCCGTTCCGCCGGCTCCTGATCCGAACATCCCGCCGGTCGGGGCGATGAAGCAGGCGGGCTTCCAGGTCATACAGGCACGGAGGACCCGGAGAGACCTGAAGCTGGTCCTCCGAGCCTCGGGGGGCGAGGCTCTGGCGGAACTCGTCGTGGACCTAGTGCGATACTCGTTTCTTGGCCGGGAATTTTGGCACTGGGAACTGGAGATCGAGGCGAAAAGCCCCGTCACTGCGGCTCAAACACAGGCCCTGGCCGATCTCTTCCTGGCCGAGTACAGCCCTGAACTCAGACGGTGGAACCACGGAAAGCTCTTGACCGGGCTCGTCCTGGCAAAATTGTTGCAGGCAGGAATGCTCGAAGGCCTCGTGAGACCCGACAACACGCTGACTGCAGCAGCGTACGACCGCCTGGAACAATACCTGAACCGCTCCGATGACCTGTGAGGCCAGCCGCTTTTAGAGGAGTAATCTGGGGAGCCCTTTTTGGAAAAAGGTTTCTCCCCAAATTCCTTGTTTGAATGGGCTTGGTCTCACAGGTCTTCGGAGCCGAGTTCGGGGAGCGCTTCGCCGGTCTGTCTGGTCTTGTACTCGCGGGCCAGTTTTGCCCCGAGAGCGATGGCTCTCTTGTTCAGTTCCTCGGTTCCAGCAGGCGCCCGTGCGATCAGCGCCTTCTCCAGAGAACGCCGGCCGACCAGCCCCGTCAGCTCCGAGATCGCAGCCAGCGCCAAAACGTTGGCCACCATCACTTTCTTGAGCTTGTCACGGGCGATAGCGGTGAAGGGGAGCGCAACGGCCAGGCTGCTGGGAGGATGAGCTACAAGATCCTTGTCCACCAGTATCAGGGCGCCGGGCTTGAGGTCCCAGCAGTACGCGTCAGCCGCTTCCTGGCTCAGTGCGACGAGGACATCTACGCTGGTGCAGAGCGGATAGTCGATGGGCGCGTCACTGATGATGACTTCCGCTTTGCTTGCGCCTCCGCGGGCTTCCGGTCCGTACGATTGGACCATGGCGACCTCACGGCCTTCGTAGATGCCAACGGCTTCGGCCAGCACCAAGCCTGCCAGAACGAGCCCTTGGCCTCCGGAACCGGCGAGGCGGACCTCCACCCGCGCTCCGGGAAGGGACGGCGCCTTGTTCTTCATATCTGTCCTTCCGCACGGAGCCGGGCCGCGGTTTCACAGATCCGCTTATACGAATCGAGGTAGAGCGGCCGGTCGCGGTCCACGAGCACGCCAACCGGAAAACGACCCTCGCGTTCGGATTCGCTCATCTTGTCCCAGCGGCTCGCCTGCACCGCGGCTTTCTTGAAACCTTTCATCATATCTATCTGGGAGCCCAGCCGATTCTGCCGCCCAAAGTTGGTGTGGCACGGTGAGAGAACCTCCACGACGTTGAAGCCCCGTCGGGTGATCGCCTGGAGCAGCAGTTTGTCCATCTGGACCACGTGAAAGACCGTGGCTCGCGCAACAAACGACGCTCCCGCAGTGGCACAGAGCGCACTGATGTCAAACGCGGGCTCGATGTGACCGTATGCCGCAGTGGAGGCTCGCGCGCCGAGCGGAGTGGTCGGGCTGAACTGGCCTCCGGTCATGCCGTAGGTCTGGTTGTTCACGATGATCGCGGTGAGGTCGAGGTTTCTCCGGGCCGCGTGGATGAGATGATTCCCGCCGATGGCTGTGCTGTCGCCGTCCCCCATCACCGTGATCACGGTGAGTTCCGGTTTGGCCAGCTTGATGCCCGTGGCAAAAGTCAAGGCCCGGCCGTGCGTCGTGTGGACGCTCCCGACATCCACATACACCGGCAGGCGGCCGGAACAACCGATGCCTGAAACCAGGACGACCTCGTTCTTGCCGAGGCCGCTGCGGGCCAGAGCCCGTACCAGGCTCCCCAGGACGATCCCGAGGCCGCATCCGGGGCACCAGACGTGCGGAAATTTCTTGTCGTGACGCAGCCAATCGTACACGATGCTCGGGTGGACGGTGGACACTACTTCAACTCCCTCAGTCGGGCCAGGATCTCGTCCGGAGCAATCATGGACCCGTCCATTTTTGTCAGGCTCACTATCTGAGTACGACCGTTGTTGACCCGCAGCACTTCGCGCCTGACCTGCCCCATGTTCAGCTCCGGGACAAGCACTGCGCGCTTCCCTTCGAGCGCAGCTTCCACCGAGCGCCTGGGGAACGGCCAGATCGACAGAATCTGCAACAGACCGATCTTCAGACCTCGTTCCCGCCCGATGCGCACCGCGGCCCGAGCGGCGCGAGCCGTGCAGCCGTACGCGATGACGAGGATCTCGGCGTCTTCGATACGGAATGCCTTGACCTGTTCCAGGTACGGGAAATTGCGGCTGATCTTGGCAAAGAGGCGCGTAGAGAACGCCTGCACCTCCTCAAGCCGTTCGGTGGGAAACCCCCGCTCGTCGTGCACCAGGCCGGTAACGTGGTACCGGTAACCTTCTCCCAGATCGGCAAGGCGAGGTATGAGACTGCCGTCCGTCTTGTACGGCACGTACCAGTCCGGGGGGACCGTCGGGCGCCGGCGGTCGATAACCTCGATCTCGCCCGGTTCCGGAAGCGCGACCTTCTCCCGCGTGTGTGCGGTCATTTCGTCTGCAAGGAGAATCACGGGGGTGCGGAACCGCTCCGCATGATTGAACGCGGTCACCGTAAGCTCGAAGCACTCGAGGACGGTGGCCGGGCAGAGGACGATGGCCGGATGGTCTCCGTGGGTGCCCCATCGGGCTTGCTGGACGTCTCCCTGGGATGAGTGGGTGGGCATGCCTGTGGAAGGCCCGGCACGCATGACGTCGACCACGACCACCGGTACTTCCGTTATGCACGCGTAACCGAGATTCTCCTGCATGAGAGAGAATCCCGGGCCACTGGTGGCGGTCATGGCCTTCCGGCCGGCGAGGCTCGCGCCGATGCAAGCCCCTAACGAGGCGATCTCGTCTTCCATCTGGAGGAACGGGTGCCCGCGAATCGGCAGTTCGCGGCTCATGAACTCCGTGATCTCGCTGGCAGGTGTGATGGGATATCCCGCGAAGAAGTTGCACCCCGCTGCAAGCGCGCCGAGAGCTATCGCTTCGTTTCCCTGGAGCAGCTTGGCCCGGCCCTTATGCACCGTCGTCCTCCTCTTCCCGGTCAGCAGGTTCCGGCGCTAGACGTTCAGGGCTGTGGCTGAATTCTCTGGCGCCGCGCGGAGCTGAGGGCGTTTCTTCCTTGAACCAGGCCCCTTCCTTGCGGACGGGAGCGTCTTCTCCCACGCTTATGGCGAAGTCGGGACAGAGCATCTCGCACATGTGGCATGAGATGCACTTCTCGGGATGTGCAACCTGTGGATAGCCCCACTCGTCGTTCTTCAGTACCTGGCGAGGACAGAAAGCAACGCAGTTGCCGCAGCGTTTGCACCACGCTGGGTACAGAGTAATTTTCTTGGGGGAATCGGCCGGTGGGGGTTGATCGACTGCATTTTCGGACATAGTCAGTTAGCCTCGATCGTCGGTTTCAGAAACACGCTGAGCCCTCCCCAGGTCTGGCCCACCAGGGTCGGGACGCGGGCATTCCTAGTCTCACAGCGCAACTTATTAGACAGCCCTTCCGGACAAAAGGTTCTGAGCGGCCCGTATCCGCCGCGTCAAGTGTCACAGTAAAGCATGAAAGTGTCAACGGCCGCTGTGAGCATCGCATGAAGTCCGGTGGCCACGCGCGCTCCACGTTGCACGAAACGATGGGACCGGGGCACATGCCCCGACCTCCGGTGAATCCTTGTCCCGGCAAGCGCATCTCAACTTCCAGAACCAGTGCACGCAGGGTCGAGGCCCGCGCAGCTGACGACTCTTGCATACCAGGAGGCCGAAATGACTGGATTACTGATTGCGCTCCTCGCTCTGGCACTCCCCGCAGTGGCCTTCGCCGAGTTTCAGAGCGGGCCGGTGGAATACAAAGATCGCGATACCGTGCTGGAAGGATACCTGGCGCTCCCGAAGGGAGCTGAGACCGCACGGCCGGGGGTGCTCGTCGTCCCGGACTGGATGGGACTGAAAGACTTCGACCGGCAAGTTGCGGAAAAGCTCGCTGAGATGGGATACGTGGCCTTTGCCGTGGATATGTACGGCAAGGGAGTCCGACCCGCGGACAGCGGCCAGGCTGCCGCATTGGCCACGAAATACAAGTCCGACCGCGGGCTCATGCGGGAACGGATGAGCGCGGCACTTGAGACGCTGAAAAAAGTTAAAACCGTGGATGAGAAGCACATTGCAGCCATCGGATACTGCTTTGGCGGAACCGCAGTCCTGGAACTGGCCCGGAGCGGCGCACCGGTCGCCGGTGTGGTGAGCTTCCACGGAGGACTGGAGACGCCGACGCCGCAGGATGCCAAGAACATCAAAGGCAAAGTCCTTGCACTACACGGGGCTGACGATCCTTTCGTGCCGCCCAAGGAGGTCGCTGCTTTCCAGGAAGAGATGCGCAACAGCAAGGTCGATTGGCAAATGAACTTCTACGGCCACGCAGTGCACTCTTTCACGAACCCGGCCGCGGGGACGGACAACTCCAAGGGTGCG
Organism: Desulfomonile tiedjei; assembly: GCA_016218715.1. GTDB lineage: Bacteria > Desulfobacterota > Desulfomonilia > Desulfomonilales > Desulfomonilaceae > JACRDG01. The sequence goes on from JACRDG010000120.1 coordinate 39,693, forward strand.
GCTTACAACGAGAAGGCAGCCAAACGCTCCTGGGAGGCAATGAAGATCTTCTTCAAAGAGATCTTGTAACCCCCCGTTCGTCATTTCGAAGGACCGCTCTTGTCCCGGCAAACGGGTACCGATCTTCGACGCGCGGCCATGATCCGGACGGATCGAGACACGAACGCGCGTGAGCGTGTCCTTGCAGGGAGATCAGAATGACTGAACAGATAGCAGGAATACATCATGTTACCGCCATAGCAGGCGAGCCGCAGCCGAACCTCGATTTCTATACCGGGGTTCTGGGCTTGCGTCTCGTAAAGCTCACCGTGAATTTTGATGACCCGAACACGTATCATCTCTATTTTGGTGATGACGCAGGGCGTCCGGGGACCATTATGACGTTCTTCCCCTGGCCGGGCGGGGCAAAAGGCCGACGAGGATCCGGCCAGGTCGACATCGTCTCGTTTGCGATCCCGGATGGATCGATGGGCTTCTGGATGGAGCGGTTCAAGCACCGCGGCGTGCGTTTCGAGGCCCCCGCGGCCAGACTCGACGAGGAAGTGCTCCCCTTCACCGATCCCGACGGTTTGCACCTCGAGCTGGTGGCAGTCCCGGTGCGCGGCCTGCGGGAAAGCCAACCGCGGAGCACCCTGCCGGGCGACCGCGCGATCATGGGTTTCCACGGCGTGACGCTCCTCGAATCGGACTGGCGCGCAACCGATCGGTTGTTGCATCAAACACTCGGTTTCCGGCGGCTCAGCGAGGAAGGGAATCGGTTGAGATATGGAATCAGCGCGGGCCAAATCGGGGCTCGTGTGGATGTTCTCCGCGTTCCGGAGCCGATACACGGCCGCGTGGCTGTCGGAACCGTTCATCATGTGGCGTGGCGGACACCGGATGAAAGCGAACAGCTCTATTGGCAGGAAAGACTTCGCTCGGTCGATCTGAACGTCACCCCGGTGATCGACCGCAAGTACTTTCATTCGATCTATTTCCGGGAACCGGGAGGGACACTGTTCGAGATAGCCACGGATCCGCCTGGCTTCGCGGTCGACGAGGATCCGGCCGAGCTGGGCACGCATCTTATGCTGCCGTCCCGGTTCGAAGCGCGAAGGGAGGCGATCCAGCGCGCATTGCCGAGACTCTCCTTACCCCCGGTCGTGCGAGCCGCATGACGTGCGCCGCAGGAGCAATGGGGTCACAGACAAAGTCACATTCAGAAGAGCGCTCCCAGATAGTATCGCCGCAGTCTGTCATACGTGCTCTGACACTCGATCCTTGACTCTCGAAACTGGCGGGCACGCTGCGGTTCACCGCACTTGGCCGCGTTGGCCTCAAGAAGTTCGTAAATCTGAACGAGGCTCTGGAGCACCTGTTCCGCTCCACTGGAGTATCGTGGGTCAGTTTCGGAGAGCCGCGCAGCCTCGGCGGTGAGGAACTTCACCGTTTCCGGTCGGAAACACGCATTCGGGTTGTTCGCCCCGGCAGAGATGAGGCTGTAGTAATTGGGCCAAGGGGCCTTGGCGACCCGTTCGGTGAGGGCCTGCACGAGGTTCGCGGGGATCCTCCCCGAGGTGAAATACCACAGCACTGCTTCGCTGAGCGTCCGAGCTGTCGAATCGGGAAACCAGAGCGAGCCGAGATCGCGGTTGTGTATCATCTCGCGAAACCGTGAAGAGTCTTCCCGGACCAGGAGGATCGAGTCAGGGTCTGTGTACAGGCACACCCATTTCCCGGTTCTCATGAGTCGCACTGCCAGAGCGAAATCGATCGGGCCGGTCGTCAACGCGATCGTCGCCACACCGTAGCGGTCCAGGAGTGCCTGCGCGTCCGCCTGAGTCCCGGGAAGGATACCCATGATGATGAAGTAGTCGCGGGCAATCTCCGCCGGATAATAAGATTGGTCGCGCGTATCCATGAACAGTCGAATTTCCGGAAGGTTGGCCATGAGATAGGGGGCCAGGCCCCACCCGCTCAGGACCCTGTCCGTAAGGTGGTTGTTCCGCATGAAGTCCACCAGTGCGGGAGAGAATGAATCGAAACTCATCAGCTCTCGCATTACCGGGCGGGGCGGGCGAAAGGGATTGCCCGGGAGGTACGGGATCACCGCGACGCGGTAACAGAGGAACACCATCGTACCGGTCAGGAGCACGGCTCCTGCCGTCTGGTACCGGCCGGCTTTGGAGGGGTGAAGGCTCGCCGGCGCGACGGACCTGAACAACAGCGAAAAGACCACGGAAGCGAACGGCACGAGAGACAACGCCGAGAACAGAGCCAGCCTCCCGAACCTGAATGCCAGCACCACCGTCAAGGCGGCCACGACCGCCTCCATGAGAAGATCGGCCTCCCGATGGTTCGGACCAACGAATCGTTCGCGGAGCGCGTACGGATTCACGAGCAACACAGCCACGATTGACAGGAAGATCGCTCCCAGAAAGATCAGGTACGGATACGGGCTACCGGCGGCAAACAGCCCCTCGTCGATCTGCTGAAAACTGAGGAGCGGGAGCCAATCCGCCGAGTGGCCCGTAATCGTTTTGGTTCCCACTTGGGTAAAAGGCATAAGCAGATTCTCGAGCCCGAAAGGGTTTGCCACCGCGATGAGCACCGCGCTGACGATTCCCACCAGCGACCATTCCGCGGCCTCAAGGCACCCCCCCCGGCCGGCACCCTCCTTCCTGTCCCCCAACACCGCTCTCCCCGCAGTCAGGATCCCTTTGACGAAAACGAGACCCAGACCCAGAAGCGCCGAGCCGTGGCAATTTGACCATACGGTCAGGACCGCGGCAATCCCCAGATAGCGGGCGCTCCTCGGCAGGTCGGTCCGGGTGAGCAGAGTCGTCAGACCCAGGAAGAAGAACAGCCCGAAATTCTCCTGCCGCAACCCGAGAAAGGGGCCGGTGGCCAGCACCCCTCCCAGGAGTGTTACCAGACAGACGTTCCAGGAGATATCGAGCGAACGGGACCGGAAAAGGACCAGAGCGATACTTCCCACGAAAAGGAGGACCTTGATCGCAACAGGCCCGGCAGGTCCGAAATATGTGTGGGACAAGTATAGCAGGAGGTGGCTCAACCACGCCTGATTCACCCAGATCTTTCCCTCAGCCGTGAAAGACCAATGATCCGGTTGCGTGAGCAGGCCCCGATAGATGTCGCTCCCCGCAGCGAAGGCCCCGAACAGATCCTCATTGACGTAGCGGGATCCCAAGGCAATGGCAACGCCCGCAAACACCGAAATGACGAACAACAGGCGGCGAATCAACGACCGGTCCTTTTTGTCGGGGTCTCGTGGAGAGATAGAAAGCTGTCAGAGCATCCTAGCACCGTCTCTCGGTCAGGGCAAGAGCGCCGGTTCGACCGCTTGTGCTTGACACGCAGATTCTTGGTTGGTATTGTAGGGAGATGACGCGGGGTGGAGCAGCCAGGTAGCTCGTTGGGCTCATAACCCAAAGGTCGGAGGTTCAAATCCTCCCCCCGCTACCAACCAATCAGTCGGCATCACGAAGGTAACCCGGAAAGATCGTGTCAAAGGGGCGCGGAATTTTCCGGGTTTTTGGTTCTGGGCGTTGAGGTTCCTCTCCCGAGCCTCTGCCCCTCCGGATTCTGAACGCGGACTATGAAGACAAGTCGGATCATCCCTTGAAGCCTACGGGGCAGAGGTGCGCGACCGGCCCTCGCACGCGCCTCTGAGGCAACACTCGTCCATGAATGCGGCTCTCTTTCTAAATGCGCGGAGGCGACCATGAGACGCGGACAGTTTGGCTTGAGAGCGAAGGCCATGCTGGGGAGTTCGCTCCCTCTTGCGGTGGCCATAGTCCTTTGCGGCATCGCTATCGGCAGCGTGCGATTTCTTCTCGGAACGATCCGTGCCGTGGATGGCTCGCATAACCTCATTGAGAATGCGTTAGCTATCGAAGTGTCCTCCGCGGAAACGAGCGCGGCGCTCAGCGAGTACGCCCTGACCGGCGCGAAGTCCGGACTCGAAGCTTACCGGGAGGGCGAGAAACGCCTGGCCGGTCTCCTGGGGGACGCGAAACACCAATCCCTGAATAGGGTGCAGCAGGAATCCCTCGCTCAGGCCGAGCAGAACCTGGGAGCCTGGAGGAAAGAATTCGCAGAGCCAGCCGTGGCATTGCGCGGCCAAACTCACGAACGTGATGACTCGGCAAGCGTGGTGAAATTCGGTGCATTAGCTGTCAAATCAGACGAAGCGAGATACCGTGCTCGCTTCCGGGCATCCATGGCCGCGTACCGGGCGGAATCATCGTCTCTGCTCCAAGCGCAGCTGAACGAAGCAAGCACGAAGGCGGATGTCGCACAAAAGTCGTTGATGGTTGGGATAATCCTCCTCCTCGTCGCGTCTCTTGCCAAGAACTACATTATGGTGGGCCGCACTGCCAAACCTCTGCTGGAAGCCGCCAACCTTGCCGAGGCGATCAGCAGAGGCGACCTGACCCGCCGGGTCGTGGTTCACAAGAGTGACGAGGTGGGTCGGCTCAGTACCTCACTCAACAAAATGGCTGATATGTTGAGAAACCACAGTACCCGCATACTAGACGGGGTAACCGTCTTGACCTCCTCTTCCGGAGACATATCCTCCTCGGTATCCTCTCTCTCTACCAACATCTCCAGGAGCGTGGCAGCGGTGAATCAAACCGCGGCCACGGTGGAAGAAGTCAGACGGGCGGCGCTAATCTCTGCCGAGAAGGCCAAAGAAGTCGCCATGAGGTCGGACGACGCGGTGAGAGTCTCCGAGACTGGGCTCAAAGCGACCGAGGACACGGTTGGGCGGATGAACGTGCTCCGGGAACAGATGACCGCCATTCGCGGTACCGTAATGACGCTTCAGGAAAAGACCCTGGAGATCAAGAAGATCATGACCGCAGTTCAGGATGTTGCTGCCCAGTCGAACCTACTGGCGGTCAACGCGTCCATCGAAGCTGCCAGGGCCGGCGATCAAGGCAAAGGGTTCGGCGTGGTCGCGGACGAGATCAAAGGGCTGGCAGATCGCTCCAGAACTGCCACATCAGAGGCTGCCAGGATTCTTGAGGAGATAGGGCAGGCGGTCAGCGGGGTCGTCGTAGCGACCGAAGAGGGGTCAGTGGCTGCCGAATCCGGGTTGGAACAGGCCGTACGCACAGGCGAGTCTATTCGCGAGCTGGCTGCGACGGTGCGGGCTTCGTCCGAGGCCGCGAACGTCATCGGCGCGTCCAGTGGCCAGCAGGTCGTGGGGGTAGCGCAGGTCTCCGACGCGATCAAGGACATCGAGACAGCCATGTCCCAGAATATCGGCAGTACGAGCCAACTCGAAGAGTCGGTGCACCAGTTGGCCGATCTCGGGACGCAGCTCAAAGAACTCACGGACCGATACCACGTATAGCGAGAACGCCGCGTCGATCCTGCCGCTGGAGGAGCATACGGGCTCGTGGCGGTGAACGGTCCGGATTGCGGGGTGGACAGGGTGCCTGCTTGAAAGCCCGAGCGTATTATACGATCGCGCTGTCAAACGAGGAATCCTCATGCCCTTACCCCAACCGGATCCCAGCGTGGGAGGGGACTCCCAGTGGCGCCGGCATCTTGCCGGTGATCTCCCTCTCCCTCTGGGAGAAGGTCGCTGGTTGGGCCGGCTCAACGCCTGAGTGCGAAATCGTATTACAGGAAGAGCATGACCGAAAGACCGGCTGCGAGGGATTGAGCCGAGAAATAAGCCGTAGCCGACACTTCCTGCGCGCCTCTGGGAACGAGAATGCCTCCGAAGGATTCCTCCGCCAGGTAGTTTTCGGTCCCCGAGCCTGCCACACGCAGGAGACTCCCCTGCGCCCACAAGGCCATCTGGAGGCTGCCGAACGCGCGGAAGTCGTAATCGAACCTGCACTGCAAGAAACGACCGTTGTTCGTCAGTCGATAACGCGCATCATCCCAGGTTCCATCGACTCCCGGGATAAATTCGGTGAAAAATCGCAAGGGCACGTTAACGTCGGATCGAGCGAACAGGCTCCCGGCCAAGGTCGCCCTGTAGTTGGCATGCTTAATCCTGAAGCCCAGGTACGGTATGATGAGCTTTGCCTGCAGATCTCCCGCGTACCAGGACCCCGGAAAGAGAAGGTCTCGCCACGCGTGCAGAAAGCCCGTCGCTTCGGCAGGTTCGACGAGCCCCGCGGTGAACTTTTCCCACTTGATGCCGGCGACTACGGACAGGCTGTCCCAGACGACGTAACCCGCATTCCCGTCGATGGCCGACCATCTTGGTTTGGCCCCCTCCCACTGCACATCTTCGACCAATGTTGGGAAGAACGGCTGCTGGGCTGTCGCGATCTTGACCGTTTTCATGGCATTCATGGCCGCATTCACGCTCAGCGAAAAGAGATCGTTCACGATCGCGTCAGCTCCCGCGGCCCCAATCCATAGGTCCCCTTCCAGCAACTGGAGATCGAGAGCGCTGGCTGTTTGCAGCGGGCCGTACCCGGGCAACCCCAACGGGATGGGGATGCTGAGGCTGATTATCTGCCTTTGATACCCCGCCCCGACCCATGGTCGAAGTTCGATGCCTCGGAGATAGTCGAAATACGCGTTCCCGGAGAGAGGTCCGAAGAGCGACGTCAGCCAGGTTCCTGTCTGAGCCGAGGACTCCGCCGGAGCCGAAGGCTCCTGTTGCGCATGAAGTGGACCGCCGACTGCGATCAGGCAATAGACGGCGACAAGGACGATTAGGGCGCGTTTCATCAGCGTCACCTAGACAAGAAAGTTGAGCGCAACCGTTCACCAGGTCTGGAGTGGCTCGACACCCGGTAAACTATCACGATTAAGCAGCCAAATGGCTCGACTTTGCAGTCCGTTCGGGCCAGCTCGGAACGGAAGTCCTGTCGATATAGTGTAATAATTATAACATGTAATAAGCAAATTAGTCAATCTTTCATACTATAATATTGCAACATATTCATATCATTGTGATTATTAATATATGTCGTCAAATTAATTGGTCATAATGGGTAAACATGAAGTCTGAATAGATTTGGCGATCTGTCAGCCGGGCGGAATGATACCCGGTGCGCTGTCTCACGAGGGATTCATACCGATTCGCTTCTAAAGAAGTGCCCTCCAAGGTCACTCTTTGGATTGCGACGTGGTACAAAAAAGCGGGCGGGACCGTGGGAACGAATCGTGGAACCGCGATGTTATTCGGGGGTCTCGAAGCTCAATTTCGGTTTGCCATAATAGCGCCAGAGAATCGCGTCGAGAGCGCGCGAAATATTCCCCTCATGCTTGGCCCGACTTTCACGGTCGAGGATTTCGAAAAGGTTCTTGTCGATTTTTGCGTGTATATAGGTTTTCTTGGGCCTGAAGCGCCGGCCGAGCCTCTGGGGAACGGGAGGATCTTCGTCCTTGAAGCTGTCCGCGGCCGAACGATTCTGGGTTTCCATAAAAATCCGAATCTTATTCACGAGGGACGTAGTCAGCCGCGCCTCCAGTACCTCAATCCTCGCGGTCACCTTGGCCATAATCGCCTCTTCCAGTGGGGTACCATCCGGCTCGGCCGTGGACCTGGTTTCGGCGATACGGTCCTGAGCGGATTTGAGGGTGTCGATTAGCTCCGAGGTATCCAAAAGGGCATCAGCCTGAACTTCTTCGAACGGCCGGTCCGCGATGAAGGCCGGCTTCGGTTGCGACAGGGGCTCAGGCCGCTCGTCCGCATCACCGGTCGAGCCGGTCAAGATATCGAGGGTCTGCAATTCTTCGGTATCGAGCCTGACCACGATCGACGGGGTCGTTTCCTCGGAACCCGACGCAACAGCATCCGTAACCGCGTCGGCCGGAAGGCCGGCGGTATCCGTCTGCTGCCGATACCGCAAGATGAAGCCGGCGATTTCTCCCTGATTTCGCTTCCAGTGTGCGCTGAGGTGCTCTTTGTTGGACCACGGTTCGCCGCTCGGGGTGGTGGAGCCCTCCGGCAGGTTTTCTATCACACGTTCCCAGAAGCCGCGAGGAACTCGCTTCCGGAGCATGTCCAACGTGACCCCTCGTTCTGCCATGACCGTCACGCATGCTCTGGCGATCCCCTCGTTGGTTCCTATCTTCATGATCCTGCTCCTGTAAGTCCGACCCGTCGTTCAGCGCATTCCCGTGCTGTTGTCCGCTTTGCTGGTACGAATCATTAACAGCAGATCGCTTTCGGATCAAGCCCCCTGTCATGAATTCGCACGGTCGCAACGGGATTTCCGCAATCTCGAAGCGTGCATTCAGTTGTCCGGGGGAACAGCTCCACGCTGCGGTCTCAAAGACTAGCCGGTTCACCCTCTTCCGTCATTCCGGCGGAGGCCGGAATCCAGGTTTGTCAATCCGGCCAGACGCGGGACTAGACCCCGGCCCTCGCGGGGTGACGGAGGAGGTTCTCTTCGTGTTCATGGTCTTGGTCAAGCGAGAAGGTGCCCCCGTGCGTAAGTGAGTCGATACATCTCAGACCGCCCGGAGTTCCTGGCGCCGGCCGAGGGTGCGTTCTCCGTCCATCAGGACAGTGAGGAAGGTATTGTCCGCCTTGGAGAGTCTTCGGCCCTTCCGGACCACGATGTCAATATCGAGCTTGAATTCTCCCTCCCAGAGAGGGAGCACTTTGAGGTGTCCCCGGTTGAGGTCTTGATCGACCCCCATGCGCGCGAGCATGGTGATCCCTTGCCCGTTTCGCACCAATTCCTTGATGAAATCGACATTCCCCGTTTCGAGAGACGCGAGGGGGACCAGGCCGGTCTTTTGGAAAACCGTATCGATCACCCGCCTGGTTCCCGATCCCCGCTCTCTGAGTATGAAATTCTCACCCACGAGGTCCTCTACGGTGAGCTGGGCTTTCTTGCAGAGCGGATGCCCAGGCGTAGCCAGGAGGACAAGAGTGTCCTGGATGAACGGAATGACCTGCAATCGGTCGTCGTACTCCATCCTGCCGACAATGGCCAGGTCGTTCCGGTCGTCCAGAACGCTCTGAACCATGCTCTCCGAACTCCCTTCGTCAACCTGTATCTGAATGGTGGGAAACGTCTTGCGGAATTTCGCGATGTGCCCGGCCAGGAGATAGCGGACGAGCGTCTTGGTGCTCCCTATTCTCAGCACATCCTTCGCGCAACCTGCCGACTCGGTAAGAACCTGCTCCGCTTCCAATACCAGGCCGAAGATCTTCTCCGCCACCTGGTAGAGCCGCTTACCCGTTTCGGTCAGCTGGAGTTTTCTCTTCTTGCGGACGAACAACGCCACTTCGTAATGCGCTTCCAATGCCTTGATCTGCATGCTCACCGCAGGCTGAGAGATGGAAAGCGCTTCTGAAGCGAGCGTGATTCCGCCGCTCCGCACGGTATAGTAAAAGATCCGTAACTGGTTCAGGTTCAGATCTCCAACCATTGTAGCCTGCCACGATACATAAGTTTTACTTATGTAATCATAAGAATTAATGCTTTGACATGTCAAGGAAAATCTTGGCATTCTCGTAAGAGGTGAAATCAATCCTTCACATGCAATTCACTGGTTTTTGACCGTCATCCACACGCAAGTCACTGGTTTCTGACCAACAACCAACTTTCCCGGGCTCCCAAGTCGTGAACCGGCCCACCCGCACCTGCAAACCTAACAAGGAGGAACCACATGCCGGAAGAATATGATGGCATTATCATCGGCGCGGGCCCAAACGGATTGACGCTGGCCGCCTACCTCGCGAAGGCCGGCCTGAAGATTCTCCTTTTGGAAAAACGTTTTGAAGCGGGGGGCGGTCTGGCCACCGAACAGGTCACATTACCGGGCTTCCTCCACAACACCCACGCGGTTTACATGCCGATGGTAGATTATGCGCCTCCGCTGAAGGATTTCGAGGATTACCTGACCAAGGATTACGACCTGGAATTTGTGTTTCCCGCTCTGGTAATGGCCATGCCTTTTGCGGATGGATCGTCGCTGTGTCTGTACCAGGACGTCGACAAGACGTGCGAATCCATCGCGCAATTCTCCAAGAAAGATGCGGATACCTATCGGCGGATTGCTGACAGGTTTCGAGTCCTGACAGAGGGTTTTCTCGGCCCCGCCACGTACGAGCTACCCAAGCCCGCTTTCGAGCAGATGATCAAACTCCAGAGCACGGACGTGGGTCGAGAGATCACGGAGATGACCGAAAAAACACCTCGGGACATCATCCACGAGCTATTCGAGCACGACAAGGTGCGATGCCTCTTCCTGTATCTCACCTGTATGTGGGGACTCCATCACGACCTGGAAGGGGTTAGTTACCTCGTGCCGCTCATGATCAACCGGGCGGTGAATTATCGCCTCGTGGTGGGTGGCTCGCATCATCTCGCGCACCTCTTCACCAAGGTACTGTACCGCAATGGAGGGATGATCATCTCGCCGGTGACGGTCAAGCGGATCGTCATCGAGGGCGGGAAAGCGGTCGGCGTGGAACTCCAGGACGGAAGGCAGTACGTGGCTCGGAAATTCGTGGCGAGCAGCCTCGATCCATATCAGACGTTCCTCAAGTACGTGGGCGAAGCGAACCTGGAAGACCGGTTCGTGACCCGTGTCAACGATTGGCAGTGGGAATTCACCAGCCTGTTCCACGTGCATCTGGCGCTGGACGAGACTCCGCACCTCGCGGCTGCGAAATCCAATCCGGATCTGGATAAGGCCTTCATCACCGTGCTCGGGTACGAGACGGAGGAGGCCCTGGTGCGCCACTACGACGCGATTCATGCGGGCGAGTTGCACCCGGGCGGCTTCAACTGCAGCTTCCCGTCTCTTCATGACCCGAAGCAGGCGCCTGCTGGCCACCACACCGCGTTGATTTCACTGCACGCCCCATACAACCTGAAGGAAGGCGGCGGCCAACGCTGGTATCGCATCCGTGAGCAAGAAGCCCGGCGATGCGTCCAGATGTTGCAGAAATATTTTCCCAACCTGACTGACGATCACATCCTGTGGCATTACATTACCACGCCGCTGGACATCGAGAACAAGTTTGCCGACATGGTCCGGGGTTCGTTCAAACAAGGGGCGTACCTACCGCTCCAGATGGGGTATCTGCGCCCCAACGAGGACTGTTCCCAGTACGCGACCCCCGTGCAGGGGCTCTACGTTTGCGGTGCGAGCACTTTCCCGGGCGGCCTGATTACTTTCGGCCCGGGGTACAACGCGGCCTGCAGGATCGCTGAAGATCTTGGAATCGAACGCTGGTGGGGAGAGCCCGAATGCGTCCGAAGGGCAAAGGAAATGGGCACCTTATAGGAGACTGAACGATGAAGGTCAATTCGACAGGTTTAGGAAAAACCACCATGGTGGCTCATTTCGCGGACCTGGCGAAGGTGGACGGTGAAGCGAGCGGCGCGATGAAACTCAGCATCGAAGCCACCCAACCTGTCCACTGGTCCATCAAGGCCACGGTCGGGGGAGACGACCTGAGGCAGTTCGCCCGTCTCATGTTCAAGCCGTCCAATTTGTGGTGCGTGATACGGCTTCTCCTCTTTGGCAAGAGCCTGAACACACCAGAATCTCAATGAGGACGTACGTGCCGCGAGCTATGGTAAGGAGGTCTCTCCATGGCAGATAAGACGTATGACGCCATTGTAGTCGGAGGCGGACACCAGGGAACCATTATCGCCTGTTACCTGCAACACGCGGGCATGCAGACGGTTGTATTCGAGCGACAACACGAACTCGGGGGCGGTGCGTGCGGAGAAGCGCTTCCTCTGCCCGGCTTTCTGCAGAACCCTTGTGCTCATTTCACCAGATTCTACGGACATCCCGCGTATGAGGACTTCAAGCTCAGGGACAAGGGACTGGTCTATGTGTACCCGGACCACAGCGAAGGAATGATCTACGACGACGGGGTCAGCTTCCTCGGGTACACAGCCTGGAAGGTGGTCGATCCGGATACCGGCCGGGCTGAGTTCAGCGAAGAGAACGCGCAGAAGACCATCGATCAGATCGCCCGATTCTCCAAGCGAGATGCGGACGTGGCTTACGACCTGCTGGAGAAATACAAGAAGAAATGGCGGGCAGCGTTCCACGAATGGCGGTACAATCCGCCGACGCCGTGGGGGGTCGCGGACGCTTTCGAGCGGCTGATCGACGATCCCGATGCGCCGATTCCGCCGGAGTATCAGTTCTACACCTCGCAGCAGGTCGCGTGGGACCTCTTTGAGAGCGACTATCTGCGGACGCTCTTCATGAGGTCGTGCATGACCTCGAGCGGCGTGTTCCCCGCGGACTGCATCGGCATCTACAAGATCCTGCACACCCTGGGCCTGATTCTTTCCTGGGAACCGGCTTCCATTGCCGTTGGCGGAACCCACGCGATCACCCACGCGCTCCAGCGGGCGTTCAGCTCGATGGGCGGCGAATTTGTCGTAGAAACCGCGGTTCAACGGGCCATCATCGAAAACGGAAAAGCCGTGGGCGTCAAGCTGGCCGACGGCCGGGAGATCGCCGCGCGCCACGTGGTGGTGAGCGACTTGAACACCCCCCAGACCGTGCTCAATCTTATGGGAGAGGAGCACGTCCCCGCGAAGATAGCCCACCGGGCCAGAAACGTGCTGTTCAACCGGGCCCAGCTCTTCTGGGGCAATTTTGCGTTGCACGAGCTTCCCCAGTACACGGCAGCCAAAGACAATCCCGAGATCGGTATGTGTCCGAGGCTCAACTGGGGACCGAAGGACGCCGACTACTTCGCTACCCGCCATCAGGCAGAGCTTTTCGTCAAGGGCATACCGGAGAAGCTCGTGGTGATCGTAGCTCCCGACTCCATCTGGGACCGGACGAGAGCGCCTGAAGGGAAGCACACCATCCTCATCGAGCAGTTCACCGCACCGTACCGCTTCTTCAGCGACAAGGAATGGCTCCGGATGAAGAAGGACATTGTAAAGATCATGCTGGAGCAGTGGTCCTGGTACGCTCCCAATATGACTGAGGACAACCTCATCGCGTCGCACATCACAACGCCGATGGACACCAAGATGCGCAACTTCAACATGCCTCAAGGAGGCTGGACCGCGGAGGACATGATCGCATCCCAGATGGGACGGATGAGACCGTTCCCGGAGCTGGCTCACTACCGGCTTCCGGTGAAGAACCTGTACCTCTGCTCGGCCGCGGCGCACTCGGGTCCGGGAATCGGCAGGGGGAGCGCTTACAACTGCTTCAAGGTGATCGCGGAAGATTTCGCCCTGCCCAAGATATGGGAACAAAAAGGGCGACCGTACTGAACGGGAGGGTGTCATGGCGCGCCTCGAAGGTCGTGTGGCCATAGTCACGGGTGCAGGAAAGGGGCTCGGCAAAGCCTTCTGCCTGGGCCTCGCCCGTGAGGGCGCGGACATTGTGGCAGTGACCCGCGCGGACATGGAAGGTCTCCAGGATACTGCCAAAGGGGTGAAAGCGCTCGGGAGAGAGGCCATCGTGAGTCAGGTGGACGTCTCGAACGAGGAAGACACCCTGAGAATGGCCCGTGAAGCCTTGGCCAAATTCAGCCGGATCGACATCTTGGTCAATAACGCTGCCTATTACTATGGGGTCACGCGGCGCTCGTTCACCGAAATCACGGGAGCCGAGTGGGACCGCATGATGGGCGTCAATGTGAAGGGACCGTGGCTCTGTGCGAGAGCAGTGTTCCCTGCGATGAAACAACAAGGAAAGGGGAAGATTATCAACCTGGCTTCCGAGGTTTTCTTTACCGGTTCCCAAGGTTTTGTCCACTACGTCTCGTCAAAAGGAGGCGTGATCGGCCTCACGCGGGCCCTGGCAATCGAGCTGGGACCGCACGGGATCTGCATCAACGCTGTGGCGCCGGGGTACACCGATACGGAAGCCAGCAGGACCATTGCCGACGTAAGCAAATATGACACGAGCCGCACCCCGCTGAGGCGGCTCGAATCACCCGAAGACCTGGTAGGCATCGTAAACTTCCTGGCCTCGGACGAAAGCGACTTCATAACCGGCCAGACCGTATTGGTGGATGGGGGTCGAGCCATGCACTGATTCCGAACGCGCGTCCAGCTCGGCTGAACGGGAAAAACAACAAGACCGTCTCATCTGGATAAGGAGTCGCCTCCTCCTCAATGTGCCCGCTCTTGGATTCATTGCGGTAGCGGACCTTGGGCCGACGACCCAAGGGGCTTGGCGATGCCGCTGCTCTCCCGACTCCTTATCCTCCCTTCCGTAGCCGGAGGTGTAACCACAATAGGGTTTCCATATAGATCGCGTAGTCCAAGAGAGCTGATTCAACGGTCACGACCAACAGTCAGGGAGGAGGATGCAAGCATGAAGGTCTATGATGTGGTACCAGGCTTGGAATTCGACGCGGAGAGGGACCTGGAGCAGTCGCCCGCATGGTTTCTCGACGCAACCCACTCGGTCCCCCCGTGGACACCCATGTTCGGGTGGTTCTGGATCAACTTCTGCCGCCATGGGATGCAGTATGGCGCGGAGAAACTCTCCTTACCCACCGTCAAAGGCTGGGACTGGCGCTTCCATAACGGTGGCGGCTATCTCACCCTGCTCCTGGTCAAAAGCGAAGAAGAAAAGCAGCGCCGTGAAGCCGGCTTTCGCAAAGCCATACTCCCGCTCATCCAGGATTATGACGGCATCTGGAACGGGTTCGTGAAAGAGATCCTGGGCCGGTACGAAAGCCTCAAAGCACTGGACCCCGACCAGGCGACGAACATAGACTTGCTGGCGAACTTCGAAGACACGATCGCCACCTGCCGCCGCATGTGGGAAATCCACATGTACATGATGTACGGGACGTACACCGCGTACATCCTGTTCGAAAACATGTGCCGGGAACTGGTCGGCATCGACGACACTTCGCCGACGTTCCATGCACTCGTGTCCGGCTTTGACAACAAGGTCTTTCAGGTGGACCGTCGGATATGGGAGTTTTCGAAGCGAGCCAAGGAGGAAGGGCTCGCCCAAGTCATCCTTGAGACTGAAGCTCCTAATATTCGAGCAAAGCTGGAACAGACACCCAAAGGGCAGGCTTTCATGGCCGACTTCATGGCCTTTATGAACGAGGACGGCTGGCGTATGCAGCGCATGTCCGAGATCAATCTCCCCACATGGGTGGAAGATCCTGCCCCGGCTCTCGGCATGGTCAAACATTTCCTTGCGAAAGGCGGAGGGTTCAACCTCGACGAGGAACGCAAGAAACTCGCTGACGCCCGCGTGGCCGCGGAAAAGGAAGTGTTGGCCAAAATCCCCACGGAACAGCGCGGGTGGTTCGAGCAGTTGATGCGCCTTGCCCAGAAGAGCGGTATTTTCAGCGAGGAGCACGATCATTACCTCGACCTGTACACCCACGCGATGATGCGACGAAGCGTTCTGGGTCTTGGGAAGCGTTTTACCAACCTCGGATCTTTGGACGATCAGGAAGACGTCTTTTTCCTCATGCCGGACGAAGTTCGCCGCGCAGGGATCAATCCCGATCAATTCGATCTCCGCTACATCGTCACGCGCAGAAAAGCCGACTGGAAAGAATGGCAAAAGACTCCCAATCCGCCCGCCATTCTGAAAGAGGGGTTCGACCTGGACCAGGCCATGGGCGTGCTCGTCAAATCCAACGACCCCATTGCCTTGAAAGTGGTAGTGGGTTCCATGCCACAGGTCCGGCCGGAGTTGAAGGCCGATCTGTACGGAACGTGCGGCTCTCCGGGAGTGGCGGAAGGCCCCGCCCGGGTCGTTATGACCGAAGACGAACTCCACCTCGTCAAAGAAGGAGACATTCTGGTGGCTGTCAGCACCTCGCCGAGCTGGACGCCGGTATTCTCCGTCATCAAAGGAGTGGTGGTGGACCGGGGCGCGAGTCTCTCCCATGCGGCCATCGTGGGTCGCGAATACGGCATCCCGGTCGTAATGAACGTCTTCGAAGGGACCGCCAAGATCAAAACAGGCCAGAGAATAAAAGTCGACGCCAACTTGGGCACCGTTTACATCCTTGATTAGGGAGCTGTTGCGGAACGCAATGCTTTTCTGAAACGTGCTACCGTGCGGGTCGATGTGCAGGATACGGGTTAAGGGCAACCAGCCCGACCGCTTAGTCTGTCAGGCATTCTAGAAGCCGTTGTATGTCGTGACGGCCCTGCCAATAGTATCCCCGTAGCACGGTCAAGGATCATGTTGGGGTTTCCCGACAGGCTCCTCGTAATCGGTCTCAGCGGAATCGGCATGCTGCAGGGTTCGGATTCCGTGTCCGTTCCTTGCCGCATGCTGTCCGGAAGGAAAGGCTGGCCGTGATGTCGAAGAAATGGATCTTCTGGTTCGAAGAGCTGTGCACCGCGGACAACGATCTGGTCGGGAAGAAATGCGCTAATCTGGGGGAAATGACCAAGCTGGGGATGAGGGTTCCCCCGGGATTTGCCATCTCCGTGGACGGGTACGAGCGATTTATGGAGGAGAGCGGCGCGGGAAGAGAAATCAGGAAATACGCTCTCGGCAATAAACATCTGTTGCATGATGTGGCCAAGCAGGTGGAAGTCGGTCGAGTGATTCGCGGGCTCATCGAAACCAAAGAGATGCCCGGCGAAATGAGACGGGAGCTGGAGGAACAGTACGCTGAACTGTGCAGGCGCACGGGGATGGAGAATCTCGCGGTCGCCGTCCGGTCCAGCGGCTCGGTCAGTATGCCCGGCCAAATGGAGACGTACCTGAACGTTCGAGGCCCGCAAGACCTGATGGATAAAGTGATCCGAGTGTGGGGGAGCGCTTTCACCACGCGAGCGATCGCGTTCCGGCTCGAAAAAGGAATGGAGATGGACAAGGCCCCTATTGGCGTTGCGGTACTCAAGATGGTCAATGCGAAGTGCGCGGGCGTTGTCTTGACCGTAATGCCCACAACGGGGGATACTTCCCGCATGGTGATCGAAGGAAACTGGGGCCTGGGCGAAAGCGTCGTGAGCGGCGAGATCACCCCGGACCAATTCATCGTGGACAAGGCCCTCGGGGATTTCCAGTGCGTGATCGGTGAAAAGAACAAGATGGTCTGCTTCCACTCCACAGGAACTCATACCAAGGAGGTGCCTCGGGAATTGAGGTGCCAGCCGTGCCTCGACGAGACGGAATTGCGAGAAATCGCCCGGGTGGCCAAGCAGGTCGAAGATCATTTCCAGGTGCCACAGGACATGGAATGGGTCGTCGATAGCGATCTTCCGTTTCCGGAGAATCTCTTCTGGGTGCAGGCGCGGCCAGCCAAGTACACCCAACAGAAGAAGGACGATGCCGAGTACCTGGCGGAACTGATGACCCGCATCTTCAAAATGTAGAACGCGGGGTAATACGAATTTGGTTTCAAAGGGATAGTCGCTAGTATTCTTTGGAACGCGACTTGGTATGACCCCTCCGAGGAGGCAACCATGGCAATCCTATTCACCCAGTACTGGGATGTCCTGCCCGGCAAGTTCGACGAATACTCCGCGTTTATTACCAACGAGTATATTCCCGAGGTAACGAAAGTGGGGCTCAAGCTCCTGGGTGGCTACTACGTGGCGGTCGGTGAAGGACCGCGTATCATTGCGGTGGCCACCGTCGACGAACAAGATTACCTGAGGAAGATCCTGTCCACTGAAGAATACCGCACCATTACCGGGAAGCTGCTTCGGATCGTGCACAAGTATGCCTGCAAGCTGTGGGTCTCCAGCGGCAGGGTGATCGAAGAGCCATACGGCATTCAGACCGGTGCGTGGAAATTCAATCAGTATTATAATGTCCTCCCCGGCGCGGAAGAGGAACACTATCGTTTCGTGAAAGATGAGTGCATACCCGGCATGAAAGAGCTGCGGGTGCCGATTACCGGAGCATGGCGTCTGCTTATCGGGTCCGGAGCACAGATCCTGGCCGAGTGCTCCGCACGCGACCTGGTGGATATCGCCAAATGCATTGACTCGGCTGAGTTCAGACGAATGGTGCGAAGGCTGAAGAAACATTTTGCCACCGATTACAGCAGTCGAATCCTGGCTCCCACAGGTCGAATCGAAATCCCTTCATTGTTGAGCGAGATGATGAAACGGTTCTAAGCGCCATCCAGGCATCCGAGAACACCCGGGTGGGAAATGACGAGAGGTCATCCCGCAATCGAGTCAAACTTCGGGAAATGACTATTAATACCAATGTGCGATTCAATAAGTAATATTGCTGAAAGGCGCTCCTGGGAGGTCTCCGGAGCGCAGTCAGGCTGTGCCGTTCGTAGCGGAGGAGACCTCCCAGGAAAAGCCCAGAGCAGAGTCCGCGGATGTTACAAATTGAACTGCACACTGGTATAACACCTCCACGGGAAAGGAGTACCGTTATGTACGTGCGTATGACGTTCTTCAAGGTGAAAGACGGACGGATGGATGATTTGCGAGACATGTACAACAGCGCGGTGATTCCAGCACACAAGAGCCACAAAGGACTGCGCTTCGTGCATCTGTTGGAAGGGCTCGAGGACAGAAGCGAGGGAATCTCCGTCACCGCGTGGGACACCAAAGCAGATGTCGATGCCTACGAAAAGAGCGGCGATTACGAAACGCTTGTCGGCAAATTTCAGGAAATGTACGCGGGAATACCGCACCTCAAATCTTACGAGGTAACCGCAAGTTCCGAACCGATCCTTCTGAGGATATTCTGAGGCAGCCTCGATGGAACCTACATACCTGCGCATCTTCGAGCGTGCAAAGGCGTTTCTCGACACGCGAGACAACGAACTCCACACCAGGATTGCCTCGGCGTTTGCCGAGAGACTCCTCGATGCCGAGGGAGGGGATGCACGGGTGGTGCTCCCCGCGATTCTCCTCCACGATGTCGGATGGAAGAGCGTCCCCGAAGATCTGCAGCTCAAGGCATTCGGTCCGGGCCACAACGATATGACGATCAACCGAATCCACGAGGTGGAAGGAGCCAAAATTGCCCGACGCCTCCTCGAAGAGGTGGGGTACGACCCGAAACTGATCGATGAAATCGTGGAGATTATCCTGGAGCATGACTCCAGGACGAAAGCCCTTTCCCTGAACGACGCGATCGTCAAAGATTCTGACAAGCTCTGGCGATTCTCCGCGGAGGCGCTCCAGGTCGATCCCAAGCGGTTCAGGATCGATCCCGGCGTCCACACGCGCTGGCTGAAGCTGCAGATAGACGGATGGTTCATCACTGAGACCGGAAAACGCCTGGCCCGACAGGAACAAAGGCAGAGGGCAGTCCAGTTCGGAGTCGCGGACCCCGATGAGGAAGACGTTTGAGGAGGCATGAATGTCCGCATACACCGGATATCTCCTGCGGGTGAACCTTTCATCCGGGTCGACGAACAGAGAGCCGATCCCGGTTGAAGTGCAGCGGCGGTTTGTCGGCGGCCGAGGCTTCGGGATCAGGTATCTGTTCGGAGAGACGGACGGAGGGATCGATCCGCTCGGTGAACGGAACAAACTGCTCTTCATGCCCGGTGTTTTGGCCGGAACCAAAGCGCTCGGCTTCGGCCGATGGATCGTGATGACCCGGAGCCCACTCACCGGAGGTCTGGCTCGGGCGTGCGGAGGCGGCAACTTTGCCGCGTTCATGAAGTTCGCTGGATGCGACCTCGTCATCATAGAGGGTAAGGCCGAACGCCCCTCGTATCTCTTCCTGCACGAAGGCGGCACCGAGATCAGGAGCGCGGCGGATCTCTGGGGACTCGACACGGAGATGACGCAAAAGGCGCTGCAGGAAAAGCATGGCCAGCGTACCCAGACCGCCTGCATCGGACCAGCCGGGGAACGGCTCGTACGATTCGCGACCATTACCCACGGCACGCGGACCGCTTCGCGGTGCGGTGTCGGCACGGTGATGGGTGCAAAGAACCTCAAGGCCATCTCGATATCGGCAAGACCCAAGCTCCTGGAACCTGTCGACAAAGAAGGGTTCGACGGGCTGCAAAAGGAGCACAGCACTATTCTCCGGGACCACAAACGACGGGTGAAGATGCACACCTTCGGCACGACCTTCCTCGCACACATGATGCGAGACGCGGGGATCCTGCCGTTCAAGAACTTCCAGACCGGGAACATCGAAGCCATCGAGAATCTCTTCACCGACGCGTACGCGGAAATGCGGAAAGGAACCCACGGCTGCTACAACTGCATGACCCGATGCGGCCAGGTGCACGAGGTGAAGGAAGGCCCCTACACGGGAGCATGGAGCGAAGGGCCGGAATACGAGACCATATGGGCCTTCGGGCCTCAGGTTGCAAACACCGATGTCGGTGCGACGGTCCGTGCCGACAGGTTGTGCGATCTCCTGGGGATTGACACCATCAGCACCGGGAGTGCTATCGGCTTTGCCATGGAGCTGTTCCAGCGAGGCATCATCACGACTCAAGATACCGATGGTATCGAACTCAACTGGGGCGATCATCGGGTCATGCTGGATCTTATCCACAAGATCG
Source organism: Desulfomonile tiedjei (assembly GCA_016218715.1). Taxonomy (GTDB): domain Bacteria; phylum Desulfobacterota; class Desulfomonilia; order Desulfomonilales; family Desulfomonilaceae; genus JACRDG01. The sequence goes on from JACRDG010000120.1 coordinate 60,076, forward strand.
CCTACCGGGATGGGTTCGGCAAACTGCTCGGGGAAGGGACCAAGAGGGCGGCCGAACACATCGGCAAAGGAGCTGAAAGGTATGCGATGCATTGCAAGGGAATGGAACTGCCGGCATACGAACCCCGTGCGGCAAAGGGTCACGGACTGAGCATGGCGACGTCGAACATAGGCGGCAGTCACATGTACGGGTACGCGAGGCAGGAAATATCCGGAAAGAAAGACCCCCGACCCGTTGACCGGTTCGCTGACGAAGGGAAAGGCGATATCGCCGCGTACAATCAGATCGACAAGGGGCTGGAAGAAGTCGGCATCCTGTGCAATTTCGCGGATTCGGGACTCACGTACGAGCTGTTGGGCGGCCTTTACGCCACCGCCACCGGGTTCGACGAACTGCGAGAAGTCCCGGCCCTGCGACGTCTCGGCGAGAGAATCGTGTGCCTGGAGCGGTGTTACAACGTGAGGGAGGGTTTCACCCGGAAGGATGACACCTTGCCCGAACGAATGCTGACCGAACCCCTCCCCGATGCAGGGCCGGCCACCGACCAGGTGGTGAGAAACCTCGACGCGCTGTTGGACGAGTACTACGATTATCTCGGCTATTCTCGGGATGGGGTCCCGACTCCTGAGAAGCTGAAGGAACTGGGTCTGGACGACATCTCGCTTTGACCGACCAAAGCACGCTCCCCCGCCGCGACAAGGCAAACCGAGCGAACCCCGATGGGTATTTTGTCCGTCCCAACGAGGTCACCATGAGCCCCACGATAGCTGTTGTCGGGACCCTGGATACCAAGGGAAGAGAATTCGTTTACCTCAAGAGCCTCATCGAAGCCAATGGATGCGAAACCCTGGTGATGGACGTCGGGGTGTTTCCGCAGTCCGAGCTGACCCCGGACATTTCGAGAGAGGACGTCGCCGCTGCCGGCGGCATGCCGATCGCGGATCTGCTCGCGGCGAAGGACCGATGCCTCGCGGTCAGGATCATGATGGAAGGGGGTGCCCGACTCCTCAGGGATCTCTACGATCAGGGGCTTTTCTCGGGGATAGTCTCAATGGGGGGCGGCACCGGGACCAACATCGTCTCGGGGATCATGCGTGCCATGCCCGTGGGCGTGCCGAAGCTTATCGTCTCCACCGTCGCCGCCAGGGATATGAGTCAGGTCATCGGCAGCAAGGACATTACCCTGATGCACGCAGTGGCCGACCTCCAGGGGCTGAACTTCATGACCCGCAAGATTATCGGGGACGCAGCCGCGGCCATCGTGGGCATGGTACATGCAGCCAACAAGATCGTGCCCCAGGGGCGCGTCATCGGGCTGACTTCCTATGGACCCTTGAATCAATGCGCGTTCCTGGCTGCGGACATGTTAGCGGACTACGGGTACGAGGTGGTTCCTTTCCACGCAGTGGGCCCGGGGAGCATGTCCATGGAGGATCTCATCGATCAGGGCGTGATTCATGGAGTCCTGGATCTGTCCCTTCACGAATTTGCGGACCAGATCCATGGCGGGTACTGCGCGAACATCGGGCCTAACCGGCTCGAGACCGCGAGCAGAAAGGGGATCCCCCACGTGATCCTTCCCGGCGGCCTGGACATGATTGCCTTTGAGTGCACGTCCATCGACGGTATGCCCGAGAAATTGCGCAACCGGCGCTTTCTCTCCCACGATTTCAGGTCGTTCGTTCGGAGCACCGCGGAGGATCTCGTGCTGCTCGCCTCGCTCATCGCAGAAAAACTCAACCGGGCCGCTTCCCCTCCAACCGTGGTGCTCCCGCTCCAGGGGTGGTCCAAGGCCGACGCACCCGGCGCGCCCTTCTTCGATCTCGAGCTGGACAAAGTTTTCATCAAGGAGCTGAAAGCCCGGCTGTCGACTCGAATCAAGGTGATCGAGGTGGACGCAAATATCAACGACCCGCTCTGCGCCCGAACCGCCGTCGAAGAACTTCACGCGCTGATGCTGGCCAATTCCAGGTCGCAATCCAAGGAATAATTCGAGGGGAATTTCAAAAAGGTTCTCCCCAGATTGCTTCTTTGAATGCGGCTTGATATCAGGTCGGCGCTACTTCCCGGGAGGGACCAGTATACTCTGGAGGTCGGTGATGCCCTGGAGGTTGGCTTTCTTTGCGAACCTGTCATCGATGAGGCCGGAGATGTCGTTTGATTGGATGAGCTTGAATTTGACCATCTGATCCGCGAGGTGCTGCATCTCCCGTTCGGTCGGGGCAAACTGATCGAAAACCGTACGGTTCGGGGGATTCTCCAGCGCATACTCCACAAATTCGACCGGCTGATTCCAGTACTGCGCAACGATTCTTGCAGCCTCTTTCAGATGCGTCTGCGCCCACAAGCCCGAGCGGGCCGCGCTCTGCACCAGTAGAGCGACAAGGTCCGGGTTCCTCTCGATGAGATCCTGCCGGACCAGCATGAGATTGCAGATGAAACTGGGCCAGACCTCTTCCACATAGTACAGGACTTTTGCCTCGCCGGCAGAGACCGACCTGGCGGCAAAGGGCTCGCCGACAAAATAGGCGTCCAGCGCGCCGGCGGTGAGAGCAGACGGCATATCGGGCGGGTTCATCTCCACGATGTTCAGATTGGCTCCGGACAGTCCGAATTTTTCCGCGAGCTGCCTCGTCGCGAGGTTGTGGCCGGAAAACCGCATGGGGACGGCAATGGTCTTGCCGGCCAGATCGCCGAAGGTCTTGACGTCGAGTCCCTTGCGATACACGAGGGTGCTCTCGTGACGGTTGCCGATGTAGACGAGCTTGACATCCGCGCCCTGCTGATGGAGCACGACGGACAACGGCGCAATAATGAACGCGGCCTGTATATGCCCGTTTCGCAGGGATTCCCCCATCTCGGCAAAGGACGAGAACTTCAGGGCCTCAAATCGAACCCCGGAGCCTTCCTGACTCGCGTAGTCCAGAAGCGGCGCGGCAAGATTCGCAATCACCGGCATGTACCCCATGCGAACGATCTGCCGATGACCGTGCTCCATGTTAAGCTCGTAGTGCAGCCATGAGATCAGCGCGAGCCAGCTCAGGGCGATGGCCGCGATGGAAGCGGCCGAAGAACCCCGCATGCGGCTGAGAACATCAGAGCGCATAGTGGACTCCCAGGCCTACGTACACGTCTCGCCTCAATGCCTCCAAATCAGGCTCTCGCATGAAATCGCGGGGATGAGGGAACCCGAGCGCCAAATCGAGTTGAATCGTGGCCGGACGGTCGGTGAACACCACCACGCGGTCGGCCATAACCAGTGCTTCATCGATGTCATGGGTAATAAAGATGACCGTTTTCTTGAAGTATTCATGCATGTTGATGATTTCTTCCCGCATCTTGAGTCGGGTCAAGAAATCCAGGCCTGCAAAAGGCTCGTCCATGAACAGGACTTCCGGGTTGACCACCAGTGCTCGTGCCAGCTCGGCTCGCCGTTGCATGCCGCCGGATAGCTGATGGGGATACTGGTGCTCAAAACCGGAAAGGTTGACGATATCGATGTACTCGCTCACCCGTTCGGCCTGTTCTCGCCTGTCCTTCATGTGGCGGAGGCCGAGCCTGACGTTCTCTTCCACGGTGAGCCAGGGGAGTAGCCCATTATGCTGAAACACGAAGATGTTGTCGGAACTCGGCCCGGTCACCTCGTTTCCGTCAATGATCACATTTCCGGAGGTGCTCCTTTCAAAACCCGCGATAATGCGCACCATTGTGGTCTTGCCGCAGCCGGAAGGCCCGAGGACACAGACCAGTTCTCCGTCGTAGACTTCGAGGTCGATGTGGTTCAGCACGAGCAGTTCATCGTCCGCTACGGGGTCCGCCTCGGAATTGAACTGCCAGGCGACCCCGCCTCGACGCAAATAGGTCTTCGTCAGGTCTTGGATTAGGATATGTCCCACCCTTACACCGACCCCCAGGATACCGATTTGATCTTATTGAGTTGACTGATCACCCGGTCCAAGCAAATGCCGATTAGGCCGATTGCGATCATCGCGTCCATCACGTAGTCCATCCTGAGGGCGTTCCGGGAGTCGAGGATCAAGTACCCCAAGCCGGATTTCACCGCGATCATCTCCGCTGCGACGACCACGAGCCATGCAATACCGAGGCTTATCCTGAGCGCAGGCAAGATCGAAGGGAGAATAGCAGGGAAGATGATCTTCGACAGGATCTCGATGCGGGTGAAATTGAAGTTTGCCGCCACCTGGAAATAGAGCGAGTTTATATGGTTCACCGCTGTGATGGTCGAAACGAGCAGCGGAAAGAAGCTTGACAGAAAGATCAGAAAGATTGCCGGCTTGTCGCCGATTCCAAACCAGAGCATCGCGAGCGGTATCCACGCGAGTGGAGAAATCGGTCTCAAAAACTGGATCAGGGCATTGGCGCTGATCTGCCCGGTCTTCCACCAACCGAGGATCATGCCGAGGGGCAATGCGAAGATAACCGCCAGATAAAACCCAACCGTTACACGAAAGAGGCTGGCGACAGAGTGCTTCAGCAGCGTTCCGTTCGCGATGAGTTCCCAGGCCGCCTTGGCGGCCAGCCTGGGGCCGGGAAAGACCGCCGGACTCCACCCGCTGAAGACTGCGAGAATCTCCCACGCTGCTCCCAGGGCAAGGAACAGTAAGCAGGGAAGCAGATAGTTCCTCATACGGTCAAAGTCCATCGGCGTCCTCGGCACAGGACCGCTCTTAAGGAGAGTTGCCGCATCTATCGGTCGGCGTCGAAAACGGTCGGACGCCCGCGAGGCTCGTTGCTGCACTCGCGCGATCCGGCCGTCGAACGATGGAGACTCTTCGGGTTCAGGAATAGCGCTCGTATCATATTTTCGGCAGGGTGAGAGCCACCCCGCGGCATGACCGCCTTCGCTGTCGCGCCTCGGCCGCGAGCAACCTGCGGCTATGGCGGTCGTTCCATCGCGTACTCGTGGCAGGCGACGTGGCCTTTATCACACGCGAGGGACTGTACTCCCTGTCAGAGAATGACCATAGCATTTTCATCGGGAATGCGGAACGGTCTCGCGGGAAAAAAAGGGGCTTCCCCGCTCAAAATGTCGAAAGACTTGGGTGCAGACCCTCGGCAGCGCATTTTTTGCTTGACGGGCGCCTCGGGCATTGCTACGGAAGCATCAACCTAAACACGCGCTTTGCCACTAAACCGTTTGAACTTGTTTAGGTTTGTTTGCATGATTCAGCGGGTCCTGCGGCCGCGGCGCCGGCCCCGCGATCATGCGGACAGAGCTTCACCAGGACAACAGGAGAGGGAAATCATGAAGAACCTTGCTACAGCAATAATTCTAGCGCTCGCGTTGCTAAGCCCCGCTGCAGCGGTTGACCGGACCGCCGATACGTCGGATCAGATGGTTGTGGACCGGGGCACTCGGGACCGGACGGTCAACGCCTACGTTCTGCTGACTCGGGACTCAATCCAGCGGGCCTGGACCACTCCCGTGACCATGAACGTGGCTGGAGCCGTGAAAGGGCACGTGTGCGTCAACTATGTCGTCTCCCGCAGTGGTTCTCTGGTATCCCTCGAACTGGTCGAAGGCTCCGGCAATGCCGAGATGGATCGAACGCTGCTGCAGGCCATAAAGGGCGCTGCGCCGTTTCCTCCGTTCCCCGATAAAGTTCAGGCACGCAGCCTCTTCATCCGGGCCAAGTTTGTCGTTGCGGACGTCCCCACTGCCCCGGTGACCACGGCGCAGCATGAGGTCGAACCGACGGTGAAACCGGAGCCGCAGTTGATCACCCCGGACAATGCGGAGAAACAGTTCAAATGGGGCTCACCTGCAGCTTCACCAGGCGCGGACGCTGCAATAAGCCCCCAAAACGAGATCCCGCCTCGGCCCGCGTTCACGCGCTACCGATGGGGCCTGGAAAAGTAGGCGGATCGAACGATCCGGTGACTGTGATTGATCACGGGAGAGACCTGCCGCACAGGAGGCCTCTCCCAATCCCGTTCCGCACCCATCCGACCGATTCGGCTTCCCTCGGGCTTTCCGCCTGCAGCGACCTGCAGCATTCTTCATAGGCAATCTTCCCAAGCGATGTCGTGGACTAATTGCTGTGTTTCATAAATAAGGTAGCGGATCCCGGCACGTCGCCCCGGTGAAGGCCGGGGTCCAGAAATCCTGGATTCCGGCCTCCGCCGGAACGACGAAGGATGATTCCGACGAGTAATAAATCCGTGACCGAACTTGGGACATCGGACATTATGGGCACTATTGTACAAATGCGGTGGCGGCTTCGCGAAAGCCTCAGTAGCGACTGGTGAGCGAAGCGAAGCGAACCGTACGAGTGCTGGCCAGCTCGCTCGCAAGCACGGTGTCTCCCTTGGCGTCCTTGCTTCTGGCTGTTCAGTGGGACCGGCATCTTGCCGGTCATGCTTCCGGAGGCAGCCACCTCAGGGCGGGCAGCGTGTCTTATACTATATCTTGGGAGCCAGAGCGACGGCGGACGAGCGAGCGGAGGTTCGCACGTCAAAATGAAAGACCTTGACGCGGCCTGCCGCCATCGCAAAAGGATTCCGCAACATTCAAAGCGCCCCATGAGGAGATGGAGATCACGGTGGTCACGATTGTTGCCGCGTACCAATCGATCGTCGATACCGTCCGAGAGATACTGGGTATAGCACGGCGCACCCTCGCACAGGAAGGGACTCATTTTCCCACAGCCGTGCTCCACACGATGGGCGGGATGGTTCCGATGGTGCTGCCGTTCAAAGACGACGAACAGCGCAAGGCGCTGGTGGCATACGTCAAGCAGAGGTCCGTAGAAATACACGCGTTCGCTGTGTCGACGATCACGTGTGCGCGTATCGTCGATTCGCGGACCGGCGAGAAACAGGAGTGCCTGGTAGTCGCCACTACGGTACAAGGTGGACTTCCTTACGTGGTGGTGCAACATTTCGCACGGACTGAGCCGTCCCGAGCCATCGACTTCGGTGATGTCATCGAAGGAGAGGACGCAGTCATGCCTGGCCAGATGATGATCTTTCCCGACTGGGATGACGAAGTCTGCCACTGACCGCGAGGACGTCCACGGCAGCCTCCGGGGGACGCAGTGCCGGGGAGGTTGACCGCAGACGGTCGGTCTGCTAAGAATTCAGTGATGTAGAGGCTCTCGGGAGCGCCGGTACTTTCGCGAAAGGGAACACAATATGAGCTTGCAGAGGCGACCGATCTCTCCTCAAGGATTCAGGAAACTCCAAGAAGATATGGACCGACTCATCCGCATTGAGCGACCCAGCGTCATCAAAGAGATCGAGATAGCCCTCGGTCACGGAGACCTGTCGGAAAATGCCGAATATACGTACGCGAAGGAGAAGCAGTCCCTGATCGAAAGGCGCATCAGGGACCTGCAGGAACGACTCTCCGCATGCGAAGTGATCAGCCTGGAGAATCGCCCGTCGTCGGATCGGATCGTCTTCGGGCACTATGTGACCGTGGAAGATGTCGAGACCAGTGAGCGAAAGATGTTCAGGATACTCGGCCCGGACGAAACCGATATCAGCCAGGGCATCATCTCGGTGAACTCACCACTCGGCAAGGCCTTAATCGGCAAAGAGACCTCCGATGTGGTTGAGGTCAAAACCCCCAATGGCGTGCGAGAGTACGAAATCGTGGACATCGACTGACCGACGATCATCGGTGCCCGGTAGCCACGTCCGAGGCATACCTTTCGGCTGTCCGAGGCCCGCGGGATAGGCAATGATACCGAAGCAGAATGAACGACCATGCAAACCGATAGTACAAAGACCGCCCGCAATCAACCCGCGCCACGTGTCCTGATTCTCTGCGATTTTGACGGAACCGTCTCGGTAAAAGATACGGTGAATCGGCTGGTCCGCGAGCATATCGCCTCGCCGGAGTGGCGTTTTCACGTGAAGCGCTATCTGCGCGGAGAGATAGGATCCAAAGGCGTGTACGAGGCCGTGGCCCCGTTAATTCGTATGGATCGCGCCGACCTGGAGCGCTTCGTCACCCGGCATGCAACTCTGGACCCAGGATTCCCCCGGTTTCTCGAGTGGGCTGCGAGCCGTGGGATCGACGTCAAGATCGTCTCCGACGGGTTCGACGCCACCATAGAAACACTATTTCGCAACCACGGCATCTCCGGACTGGAAATATTTGCCAACCGTCTGATCCTCAATGGGGACGGTGGAGTTTCCATCGAAAGCCCCCACTACGATCCTGCCTGCGGGACCTGCGGGACTTGCAAGCTGCAGATCATCAAGCGGTTCAGGCCCCTCTATGACAAGATCGTCCTCATCGGCGACGGCGAGTCCGATCGTCACGCCGCTGGTGCGGCCGATATCGTACTGGCGATGAAGGATCTCTTCGACTACTGTGCGCGGGAAGAGATCCCCGCGATTCGCACGCGGGATTTCAGCGAGGTACCGTTTCTCCTGACCCGGCGGGTCGGGGCTGTGGCTTTCGACATGGACGGCACGTTGGTCGACTCCCTCGATTCCATAGCAGACGCGTTCAATCACATGTTCGCGGTGCTCGGATACCCTCCCATGAGCACAGACGAGGTGGTGAGGAAGACGGGCATCTCACTCCTCGATTTCATCAAGTCTTTTGTACCCAAGGAAGAGGGCGAGCACGCGGTGAAAGTCTTCCGGGATTACTATGACAGGATCTTTCTCGAGCGCACCAGGATGATGCCAGCGGCGATGGAAACGCTGAACGCACTGGACGGGACGGTCACCCAGGGGGTAGTTTCCAACAAACGCGGCGCGTACGCGCGCCTGCTCGCTGAGCACCTGGGTTTCGCCGGGAAGATGACCCGGATCATCGGAGCCGAGGATGGGTTCAAGGCCAAACCCTCTGCCGAGATGTTTGACGAATTCGTCCGAGAAGCCGGAGTGGCAAAGGAGAACATCGTGTATGTGGGAGATTCTCCCATCGACATTCAGGCCGCACGAAATGCCGGCATCGATGCCTTCGCCCTGGCCGGCTCCATCTTCAGCCCGGAAGAACTGGCCCAGCATCGTCCACGCCGCATCCTGCGGCATATCAGCGAGCTCCCCGAGGCGCTCAAGCCTCTGATCTGATACCGATCGGCGGGAACACATCGGAAGGCCGCTCTCAGATAAGGTCGGCGGCACAAAGAGTCGTTGGATCATTTTTTTTGGGAACACCGGCCGGATCGCAGTGTCTGACCATTTACCTACCTACTTACTTACACAATCATACTTCCTGGAGGAGGCCCCGTCGTTCCTACCATACGCGAGGGCCTTTCGTTTTTTCAGCCCCCCTTATGCCCGTTCGCTCCCCGAGAAGTAATCTGGAGAGAACTTCCTTGTGCGAAGAGGTGCCCCCGATCTTACTCCTTTGAAGGAGAGCCGGTATCAGGAGCGGTCGAGGTACTCGAGGATGATGCGTGCGGCAGAGAGGCTTTCCTCGCGTGGCGTAAGCATAGCCCGGATCTGTCTGAACCCGTCGATCATGGTTTCAGTCAGCCGCGGGTCCACGGTAAAGCGGACGAGCCAGTGGGCCAGATTATCCGGTGTGACCGAAGACTGCAGCAATTCCGGAACGAACAGAGGCCGGCCGCATTCCTGGCACGCGACACGGTACCCCGCGTCAAGCATGTCCGTGATCGGGCCGTGTCCTTCAGCCTCTTTCTTTATCGACAGGACGTTCGCTATGGCTACGTGCACGTCCTTGTCCATGAGGAGCGGCTTCACCACCTTCATCACCACCCACCAGGTCAAAGGATCGAGGACATACACCACCACGTGCGGCATCTCCGCCAACGCTGCCTGCAACGTGGCGGTTCCCGATGTCACGAGACCGCTGTCGCACGCGGCCATGACCCGGAACGCGTCGGTGGAGAGGACGGTCACCGGTAACGAGCGGGAGGCAAGAATCTCGCTGACCATCTCGGCCAGATGCGGCCCGGCCAGTGGTAACAGGAACCGAGCGTCAGGGTAGGTCTGGAGATAGAGGCGTGCCGCGTCGGCCATGATCGGCAGCATGCGATGTATTTCCGCAGGGCGGCTCCCTGGCACCAGGGCAATCAGGCGCGCGGCCGGATCTACACCGAATTCCGCGCGCAGAAGTCCCCGGTCGAGCCTTTCCGGAATGTCCCGCACCATGGTATGGCCGACGAACTGGGCGTTGACCCCTGCATCGCGGTAGAGTCTCTCCTCGAAGGGGAAGATGGTCAGCATGCGGTCGACGCGCCGGGCTATCTTCTTGATTCTTCCTTTGCGCCACGCCCACACTTGAGGGCTGATGTAGTAGCAGACCGCCACCCCCGCGTCACGTGCGATCCGGCAAAGTCGAAGGTTGACGTCGGGGTAATCAACGGGAATGAAGACCCGGTGTTTTCCACTCCTCAATTCCCGCTTCATGGTGTTGTACGCGGCCACGATGTTGCGGAGCTTGCCGAATCCTTCGCTGAGCCCAATGGTGTTGATGTCCCGGTAGTGGTGCAGCAGTTCCATGCCTGCTGCCGAGAGCTTTTCCCCCCCAATCCCGGTGACGCGGAGGTCGGGGCTGATGCTGCGGAGCTCACGAACCAGGGATGCGGCGTGATAATCTCCCGAGGCCTCTCCTGCCAGGAGGAGTACTGATCTTTCAGGCATGGGACCGGCTCATTTCTTCTCGGATAGCCGCGGGCGGCAGCGATATGAGGTATTGCACCGAATTTTTTAATCTACCTCATCCCCTTTTACCTTGACAAGAGAAAAGGCTGTGGTAAACATTCCGCCCCAATAGCCATTGTATTGATTAACGATTCCTGACGCGGCCGACAACGTGACCGTCGCCGAAACTTCGACACTCCACAGGTAAAGCCATGAAATTGGGTCTTTGCGAAAAGTGCGGTCATCCTGCTGATGCTCGTTATGAAATCCGCAACAACTCGGTGTACCTCGTCAAATCCTGCCCCGACTGCGGGCGCACCTCCTCCCTGGTGACCAGGGACGCGAGGAAGTGGCGCTGGAAGCGAAGCGTCGCCCAGTACCAGGAACCGGCGGGGCCGGCTTGCTCGCTCGATTGCGCGACATGCGACCATCAGGCTCATACCAAGCCGTACACTGTCGCGGTGGATGTGACCAACCTCTGCAACCAGCGCTGTCCCATCTGCCTGGCGTACGTTGACGCCATGGGCTTCGCGTACCACCCGCCGGTGGAATATTTCGACAAAATCTTCAAACATTTCTTGGCCCAGGAGCCGCGGCCGAACATCTGTTTTTTCGGCGGTGAACCCACGGTTCATGCGGACTTTCTCGAAATCGTTCGGCTGGCGAGATCGTACGGCTTTCAGGTGCAACTCTTCACTAACGGCATCAAGCTTGCCGATAAGGAGTATTGCCGAGAGCTCTGTTCCCTGGGCCTCCAGGTGAACTTCGGCTTCGACGGAACTCGCAACGAGATCTACCAAAGATTGCGAGGTGACAGCTCGCTGGCAGTCAAAAAGCGTGCCCTCGAGAACGTCGTCGAATGCGGTGTGAACAAGCTTGCCATCATCTCTACAGTCGCCGTCGGCATCAACGATGACAACATGCGGGAAGTGCTCGACTACATCCACACCTATCGGCAGCACGTGTCCGTATGGGGGTTCGTCCCTCTCACGCCGTGCTGGGAGCCGGGAAAGGTGAAGATCGAGCCCACGACGACCGAGTGCGTGGAGAACGTGTTCGAGAAGATGCTCCCCGATATCGAATTCGTTCCGACCGGCATGATGAAGTTCGAGGTGCTCTCCCGGTTCTTTGGGAGACAGACGCTGGGTGGGTCCCATCCCAACTGCGAGAGCGCAACGCTCCTCATCTCCGACGGCGAGCAGTTTCGGCCGGTATCGACTTACCTGAACGTTCCGCTCTCCGACTTGCTCGTCCGCCTGCGAAACCTCGATCAGGAACTCCTGCGCGCGAAGAACGCCGTACCGCAGAACCGTTGGAGGTCCCTCATCTTTGATGCCAAGACTTTTTTCAAGACCGTGAGGGTGCTGGCCGGTACCTTGAACCTCGGTCGGATCTTCGGAGAACGGCGATTCAGCAATATGGCTCTCGCGGTGAAAGACCTGCTTCAAGGAGTCAAAATCGATCAGATCCTCAGAGAGCGGACCTCTTTCAAACACGTGTTGACGCTCATAACCATACCGTACGAAGATGTGGGCGGCCTCGAAGACGCGCGGCTCAGAGACTGCCCTGCTGTCTTCGCGTACGAGGATGTTGACACCGGCCGAGTGAGAACCACCGCATTCTGTTCGTGGCAGACGGTCAAGGATGCGGTTTGCCGTAGAATCCAGGAGCACTACCAAGCGAGAGAACAACCGAAACGGAGAAGCCGCCGGGCGTAAACTCCATTCTCCGGGGGGCGGACCCTTGTGCGAGAGGGGCCTCTCCCCGGACCCCTTTTTTTATTCCTACGTCATTTCGCGGGCACTCGGGTCACCCGAGCTTCGGGGCGTCGCCTATGCGATCCTTCCCTCCTGCTCCGCTGTCTTCTTCGGTCGAGTCTTTTTCGTCACCAGACTCTTCGTCGTCAACTTCTTCGGCTGCCATCTGCATTGTACGAGTCGTCCTTCCCGGGTCGGCGATACTCGCGGCCGCGTCCTGTATCAACTGCTCCGGACTCACCGCGAAAGAGACCAAATTCCTCAGTTCGCCGGCCCCTACGGTGGTGAAGGCGAAGAGACCTATCAACATCGCAGACCATTTCTTCATGGTATTAGCACTCCATCATGTTTCGTTCGTCGCCAAAGCAAATTGCGTAATAGTCCGTTTCATTAATTCTTCGTTACGCTGAAGAGTATTCACTGCCGGTCAGGCCGTCCACCCCACAGAGGGTGGAGACCGGTCTGGTGCAGGCCATTCGGCATCCTGCCCCCTCGGCCCGAAAGGTCCCTCGCGAGGCTGCTGCAACATCCACCTGGGAACACCACCTTAGAACGAGACAGCCAGGTAGCATTGCCCACCAAGCACCGGATCGATCGTCCTGCCAGGTCTTGTGCCGAAAAAATTCCCTGCTGCTCCGTTTTCCCAAGCGGAAACCGATCTGTCTATGCACGCATAACTGAACCACCTGCCGGGCTGCCAGTATCCGACAACCGCGCCGACGGTCCACCCCTCGAGAAGCTTCCAGTCGAACCCCGCATCGATCTCGTACCCGAGCGCCACATCTGGAATATTCGGAGAAGCCGGATAGCGATTCAGATTGAGATTAACGTTGCCGTCCGGCGTGGCGGTGAAGCCTCCGGGAACCCCTGCATTCGGGCCGATACATCCCCAACTGTAACCATGCGAGGTTCGGTTTGCGGAGAAGAGGGTGCCGAAAAGGTTCAGGTTGGCCGCCACGGCATAATCCATACGAACGGCCAGGACTAATGCATCCCGCACGTACCCGTCGCCGTTGAGGTTGTACGCCTGAAGCCCCGACCCGTAATTGAACGCGAAGATGTAGCTGTAAGGCCTGAATACGTCGCAGTTCCCCAGTTGCCAGTCAAAATTGCCGTGCCTCACGAACGCGGCGGTCTGCTTCCCGATGAGTTGGCCGTTCCTCCGGTCCGGACCGGGGGTCCACGCACCGAGCAGGCTGAGCCTCGCTGGACCGGCACAGATCCCGAATTCCATCATGTAGCGCCACTGCTCGATGTATCGAGTGTTTGGAGGCCCCACTGCCCCGGTCGAGTCCGCATGGTACCGGTCGGTCCAGTACAGCCATGCCGCCTCTGCGTTGAAGAAAAACCGGCCGTTGTCGTATCTCACAAAGGCCGTGCCATGGGAGAGTTCCGAACTCTGAGGCACGAGGCGGGCCAACGGCGGATCGAGCGGATCGATGAGCAGCGCCTCGGGACCGATATGATACGCCCCGTACGAGCCGAGGATTCCTGCTTCCAGCGGCCCGTTTCCATAAACCATGAATCCCAAGAGGTCCTTGGAAAACGTCCCGCTCCTGTCTGCCCTGCTAAAGTACTGCCCCCGCAAGACACTCCCGCCCGCTGTCGGATATCCCGGCAGGTCGTACGGATCGTCCCCTGCAAACGCCGGGATGCTGGAGTTTCCCGCGAACCGGTAAGGGTAAAAGGCGATACCCACGCTGAAAGGCCCATAGGGAACCACCAGCGCGAGCGATTCAGTGGTAGCCGCGTCCTCGCCGTCGTACTGCAGGGCGTTCCCGAAGGTCCATGGACGTTTTCCCACTCCCACGACTCCCCAGGGTATCTCCACCGTGATCCAGAACATGGTCCACTGCCCTTCGCTGAACGCGCGGTTGATTCCCGGCGCGTCCTGAGTGTGATAGTCAGAGGCCGTTGGATCGCCGTACGACCCGAGGTGATACTTCCCTGAAAACCGTACGGCTTCGTTAATCGTTATTTTCGGCAGGAAATCGACGGTAAAATATGACCAGCCCGCGTCTGCGGAGGTGGTAAGGTTTCTGTCAAACCGGCCGCCATTCCAGAAATTCAGATTCGCGGCTCTCGTGAGGCTGCCGCTGTCACTGTCGTACGGGCCGAAAAAGCCCTTGGCTCCCTGCTGGTCGTACCATTCGTAACTCCAGGAAAACGCGCCCCCAAGCTCGAATTCCCACGCGGACGCGGGAGAAGCAAGCAAGGAGGCGAATATTCCGAATGTCACCGCTCCAGTCAAGCACCTGAGTCTTCCCACAATTCTTCCTTTCGCCCCATTTTGATTGCCTGCTTGCCAGGCCACCCTCGAGCGTCTCAGCGAAAAACCGGTTGCAGATACACCGGTTACAAACGAACCGGCACTGCTCCTCGCTCTGCGTCACGGCTCGATGCATCGTGAAGACGGCGATTTGCTAGATGTGTCACTTGGCGTTAGACCTGTCTAACAAACAGCGAGCCGTCTGTCAAGCAAAAATGTTTCCGGCCTCTCTGACTTGCCGCGGCTGACTCCGCAAATCCAGGCCGGCAGCCGGCCCCGAATACGAGCCCGAGGTCGCGGGCCTGTTGCCCGGTGCCGATCCTCGCGACAGGCAAACTTGAGGTCTCCGGCCGCCGGACGCCCCGACTACGGCCCGGCAGGATAGAACCGAGATTGACTCAGCGGGCTGTGATGCAGTATGCTCGGGGACAACTAGCGAAACTGATGTATCCGGAGAGTGAGATTTGGCTTTCAACTCGAGAAGTGCGGCGAACTTCAAAGAGTGGCGCTATCCTCGACGCACGAGTTCTCTCACAGGGATCGCGCGGAAGCCTTGACTCGAGCAAAGTTCCTGCACAGGAATGAGACAGACCGATGGGAAGCAACAAAGTTCTGCGGATCAAGGAATATCAGAGGCGCAAGGCGCGCCCCGGCGTGACTGGAATAGGATTGTGCGCCATTTTTTCCCGACAAGGGGACTGGGCTTTCGACTATGCGGTCTCGTTGGCAAGGCGCCACAAGGCCAAGTTGAACATCTTCCACTTCCTGGAGTCACCCTACACCCTTCGACGGGACGTAGTTTTCGTTGACGCGGAGAGGACGCAAACCGCACAGGTCACGCCGGACTTCATCGCTCAAAAAGACAAGGAAATGAGAGAATTCTTCGAGGAGCGTCTCGGCGACTATATTGACGTGGGCTTCCGGCTCTGTGAGGGGAATGACGAATGGGAACTCAGAAAGTGCTTCCGGAAGGGCCAATACGATGTGCTCGTCATCGGTTACAAGGAAAAGGGGGCGAGTTTCGGAGGCACCACCACCATCGAGGCCTTTGCGGCCAAATTCCAGGGCCCCGTGGTCCTGGTGGGGCCGGATGCGCCGGATTGCTTCTACCTGAACGAAGCGGCGGCAGAGCGCGCGCAGGAACTTGGTGTCCCTGAAGGGAAATGGTCTGCCCTGGAATCCTCCTTGGCCGAAACGTGAGCGGCGCTGCCTGGCACGATGCACAAGACAGGCCAAGCCTTTTGTGGTTTCCAAAGACATGGTGCCTGAAAACCTAACAGGAAAAGAACCTGTCCTAGAAGAAATGCGGATGATCCTCGACTCCATCGCGGACGGGGTCTTCACCGTGGACGCGGATTTCCGCATCACTTCGTTCAACCGCGCGGCCGAGGAAATTACGGGAGTGCCAGCGGGAGAAGCCCTCGGACGCCCATGTTGCGAGGTTTTTCGGGCCGAGATCTGCGAAGGAGATTGTTCGCTCAAGGAAACCGTGCGGACCGGGAAGCCGGTGGTGAACCGTGCTGTTTACATTCTCCGCTCGGATGGGCGCCGCGTCCCCATCAGCGTCAGCACTTCGACCCTCAGAGATGCGCAGGGCAATCTGGTCGGAGGGGTGGAAACATTCCGTGACCTCACACTCGTGGAGACGCTTCGCAAAGAAGTACAGAAATCATTTTCCCTTGAAGACATGATCTCACGGAATCCTCGGATGCGGGAGATCTTCGACGTGCTTCCGGACGTGGCTATGAGCGACAGCACCGTCCTCATCGAAGGAGAAAGCGGGACAGGGAAGGAACTGCTCGCCAAGGCTATCCACCACCTGTCGTCCCGGTCGCGCAAACCCATGGTAACGGTCAATTGCGCGGCTATCCCGGATGCGCTCCTGGAATCGGAGCTTTTCGGCTACAGGGCGGGGGCTTTCACCGATGCAAAACGCGACAAACCTGGGCGGTTCGCCCTTGCCGACAGCGGCACTATTTTCCTGGATGAGATTGGGGATATCACCCCGGCACTCCAGGTGAGGCTCCTTCGGGTCATGCAGGAACGAACCTTCGAACCTCTCGGAGGAACGAAAACCCTGAGAGTTGACGTCCGGGTCATTGCCGCGACCAACAAGGACCTGAAGCAACTGGTTGCGGCCGGGCAATTCCGAGAGGATCTCTATTACCGGATGGAGGTGTTCAAACTTCTTCTTCCTCCTTTGAGAGAACGCAGAGAGGACATACCGCTCCTGGCAGAGCACTTCGTGAACCGCTTCAACCATCTGAAAGGAAAGGATATCGTCGGGCTCTCCCATGAAGCGCTGGCAGTCCTCATGGAACACGACTGGCCCGGCAACATCCGAGAGCTGGAAAACGCCATCGAACACGCCTTTGTATTATGTCGAGGGGGACTGATAGAATTGCACCATCTCCCTCAGCGGCTTCGAGAACTCTCCGGGGTGAAAGGCTCGTTTCTCACCGGCCTCACCCTCGCGGAGCTGGAAGCCCGGGTTATTGCCGAGGCTCTTGCCCGCAATAAAGGAAAGAAGACCGCGGCCGCACGAGAACTAGGCATCAACAAGACGACCCTGTGGCGAAAAATGAAACGCCTACGTCTCGACGGGTCAGAGGAGTGATTCTGTTCTTCCGCCCAGATTGCTTCTTTGAAAAAGGATCGGTATGAGAGACTGACGTCCTTCCGCCCCCCAACTCCGATGCCCCGCGTCCAGAGAAAAGAACCGATCCGGCATGTTGCCTGGTCCGGTTATTGCATGTATAATGGTATGTAAAAATACCTCCTCCATTCCATTCACTCCACTCCCCTCCGGGCTCGGCAAAAGGAAGAGGGAGAGAAAATGGAAAACCACCAATTGTTTCAATCCATTCTCAACAGCATTTCCGAAGGCGTGATGACCATCGACAAGGACTGGAAGATCGCCTCGTGGAACAGGGCAGCCGAGCGGATCACCGGCTTTCACAGAGAGGAAGTCATTGGGCAGGAATGCATGAAGGTGTTCCGCACCCCCCTGTGCCGGGAGAACTGTCCGGTCGATCGCGCACTCTCCTGCGGCCATCCTTATCAGGATGTGGAGGTGGCAATCCGCAACAAGCGGAACGAAGTGGTGCACCTGCTGGTCAATGCTTCGCCGCTGTACGATGCGGACGGCCACATCATCGGCGGGCTGGAGACGTTTCGAGACGTATCCCAGAGCCGTTGGATGCGGGAGGAGCTGCAGCGTCATTACGGCTACACCAACATTGTCGGCCGAAGCGAGGCCATGAAACAGGTCTACGAGGTTTTAGCTTCACTGGTGAGCACCGACACGACGGTCCTCATTCAGGGAGAATCGGGGACGGGGAAGGAACTCATTGCCCGAGCGCTCCACTTCCACGGACCGCGGAAGGAGAAGTCTTTCGTCGCGGTGAACTGTTCGGCATTGCCGGAAGGGCTCCTCGAATCGGAGCTTTTCGGCCATGCGAAAGGGGCGTTCACCGGCGCGATCAGGGATCATTTGGGGAAGTTCGAACTGGCAAACGGCGGGACCCTCTTTCTGGACGAAATTGCCGAAATCAGCCAAGCCATACAGGTGAAGTTGCTGCGCGTCCTGGAAGAGAGGGAATTCCAACGGGTCGGAGACAACCGCAACGTCAAAGTGGACATCCGGCTCATTACCGCCACCAACAAGGACCTGTACAAGAAAGTCCTCGAAGGCTCATTTCGTGACGATCTCTACTACCGATTGAGCGTCTTTCCGTTGCATCTGCCCCCCCTGAGAGAACGCATTGAAGACGTGCCCCTTCTCGTCGGGCATCTCATCAACAAGTTCAACAAACAGATGGGGAGGGACATCCAGGGGATCGCAGATCGAGTGCTCGAAATCCTCGAGACCTATTCGTGGCCTGGCAATATCCGGGAGCTTGCCAATGCCATCGAGCACGCCTTTGTGCACTGCAAAGGATTGCTCATCCATCCGTCGGACCTGCCGCACAACATCGCTAACGCAAAGCCGATGATCGTCGGGCACCACTCCCCCAAGGCCCAGAAGAGGCTCGACGTGGTCGAACGCGAACTGATCGTGAAGGAACTGGAGGCCGCCAACTGGAAGAAGAGCGTTGCAGCGCGCAGGCTTGGCATGAGCCGTATGACGCTGTGGCGGAAGATGGAGAAATATGGTATCGCCGGATAACGGGCAGCCTGTAACAACGTCTCATGATTGATACCTCGCATAACTTCCATCATATCAAAATGTTCCACATTGTCTCTCGTTTCCTGTAACACTCTTGAGACATTTTGCCTGAACTCCTCCGAAGACCCGCCTTCATGGCGTCTCACCAGCTTCCCTTGCATTGGAAGGTCTTTCCGAAATTTATCCAGCAAAGTCAGGCGGTTGCTCGTTCGGGCGGCTGAGTTGCCTGGTGAACCGGAACCTGGCACGGGACTTGCTTTTATATGGGCAAGTCATGATTCCCGGGCGAGGGAATCCGTGCAAGGCCTGGGTGATGAAGAGGATTGCACACCGAGAACCTGAGACAACCCAAAGAAGGAGGGTCAGGTCATGCCCAAGAAAGTCCTCGTCGTGGACGATGAGCCGGATGTCATCACTTTCCTCACTACGCTCCTCCGCAAGAACGGGTACGACGTGTGCGAGGCGTGCGACGGAGTGGAAGGGATGAAGAAGGTCCTCGAAGAAAAACCTGACCTGGTTTGTCTCGACCTCCTCATGCCGGAAAAGACCGGGCTCAGGATGTATCGGGAGATGAGGAAGGACGAGCAACTCAAGCAGGTCCCCGTCATCATGGTGACAGGAATTGCCGTGGCGGACCCGTGGGACTTCAAAGATTTCAAGAAATTCATCAGCGAGCACGAGCACGCGGTGGGCCGTCCCGACGGGTACATCGAAAAACCGGTCGACAAGGACAAGTTCCTGAAGGCCGTGCGGGAAGTCCTGGGTGAGTAGCATCCGCAGCTTCCCTGACCGCTGCGAGACCCTGGGGTCACAGGAAAGGGGGAGTCCAAAGTGGGTGGGCTCAAAGAAGAATGGACCCCTCTGTTCAGGAGTCTGGGTTTCAGGATCGCCCTCAGTGTGGGGCTGATCCTTCTCGCTTCCCACATGTTTTTTGTGTACCTCGTCCTGGAAATCCAACAGGACTTCTATTTCGGACGACTGATCCGCGAGGCGGAACGATTCAGCTCGGCGGTCATCAATGCAACAAACCACAGCATGCTGTTAGACGACAGCACCGCCACGCGGAGCATCGTCCGGGACATTGGGAAGCAGGAAGGGATTGCGGACATCCGGATTTACGACCATGAGGGTGGCATCAAGTTTTCCAATCAATTGTCCGAGGTGGGAAAGCGCGTGGACAAGAAGGCCGAGGCTTGCTTTGCCTGTCATTCGGAAGACAAGCCCTTCAGCGAAGTGGTGACGGACAAGAGAACTCGCATCTACGATCACGAAGGTAACCGGGTGTTCGGCATGATAACACCGATATATAACCGGGAAAGCTGTTACACCGCTGCCTGCCACGTTCATCCCAATCAGCAGAAAGTGCTGGGCATCCTGGATGTGGGGATGTCTCTCAAGGGGTTTGATTCCCATGTGCAATCACTTGTTCTCAACATTGTCCTCCTTGGATTGGGAACCTTCGCCGCCGTACTGAGCACAATAGGAATCTACCTCAGCTATCGGGTGCACCAACCGGTGAGTCGGCTCCGCGATGCAGCCATGAAGATCGCCCTTGGCGACTTCGGGCCCAAGGTCGTGGTTGATACCAGCGATGAGATTGGTGAATGCGCATGGGCATTCAATCTGATGCGCGATCAGATCCGGAGACGGACGCAAGAGCTGTCACGTAGCCGGGAGCAGTATAAGACCCTGTTCGAGCAGGTCCCCTGCTTTATCTGCGTCATTAACAAGGAATTCGAAATCGTTCGCCAGAATTCCTATATGCGGGAGCTGTTCAGGGGCAGCACGGGCATGCGGTGCTACGAAGTTTTCAAGAAGCGTGCGGAGAAATGCGAAGACTGTCATGTGGAAAGCACGTTCCAAGAGGGCAAGGCATCGTGGAGAGAGCATTGCGGGCTCAAGGGTACTGGGGAGGAAGCGGACTACCTGAGCTACACGACGCCGGTCCTGGATGACAAGGGGCAAGTCCTCTACGCCATGATCATTGCCCTGGACATCGGCGACCGGGTGAGGCTGCAAAAAGACCTGAAGGCGTCGGAAGCCTTCAGGGCCAACCTGATCGAGAATTCCATCCACGGCATCGTTGCCACCGACGAGCACGGGCGGGTGAACATTTACAACCTCGCGGCGGAATCCCTCTTCGGGTACCCGGCTCAGGAGGTGATCGACGATCCGCAGCTTGAGAAATACTTTCCCCGGCAATTCGTGGAGATGATCGTGGCTTCCTACCTGGGCCGAGAGATAAACGAGCCGCGGCTGGTGGCTCACGAGACAGCGGTCACTTCCCATGACCACGAATCCATACCGGTACGTTTCTCCGGGTTCATTCTGTCCGAGGGAGGGAAACCAGGCGGCGCGGTAGGTTTCTTTCAGGATCTTCGCACCTTCAAGAAACTGGAGCGTGAGAAGCAGGAATCCGATCGCCTGGCAGTGGTCGGCCAAACCGTTGCCGGCCTCGCTCACGGGGTCAAGAACATCCTGACGGGCCTGGACGGCGGTGTCTATGTCGTTCAGACCGCGTTGGAAGATCACGACGAACCATTGCTCCAGAGAGGCTGGAACATGGTCGAAAACAATATAGGCCGTATATCGAGCCTGGTGAAGGACCTGCTCAGTTACTCCCGGGAACGAACTCCCCAATACGAAGAGACCGATCCCAATCTCCTTGCCGAGGAAGTTTGCGCCTTGTTCGACATCAAGGCTCACGAGAAATCGATTGTCATAGAACGGGACTTCGATCCCGAGGCAGGCAATGCGTTTAAGGTCTTCCTGGATCAGCGGGGCATGCACGCTTGCCTATCGAACCTCGTGGCCAATGCCGTGGACGCCTGTGAAATCGACCAGAAGGGCACTGAACATCGCATCATTGTGAAAACGAGGCAGGATGCCGACGGAAGCTTGACCTTCCGGGTTTCCGACAATGGCGCGGGAATGAACGAAGAGACAAAGCGGAAGATCTTCGCCAGCTTTTACTCCACCAAAGGGAGTCGCGGGACCGGACTGGGGCTCATGGTGACGAGCAAGATCGTCATGGAGCACGGCGGGGAGATCTTTTTTGAGAGCGAGGAAGGCGAAGGAAGCACCTTCACCATGGTGCTCCCGCCGAGGGATGTCCCCGAAGTCGTCGGCCATGGGGAACGCCCCTGGGATGAAGCGGCGCAGACAGAGGAAAAGGAAGAAGAGGAGGTCGGTTCCTCCGAACCTAAGACTGATGCGTTCGGATGAAGACCGGGCCGGCTTCGCCACGGGTCGCCCCAAGCACATAACACGCTTGAAGGTAACCGTTCACCGGGACGACCGCAGTGCCTCGAAATGACGACGGAGGACAATTACGCTTGGAGAAATCTCCGGTGCAAGGGAGGAGCTTATGGAACAAGCGGCACAAGAGAAGCTGAACGACGCCTGGGACTGGGAGATTCCGTCAAAGCTCGTTGCCGACCTGGACGACTGGCGGGAACAGTTTTCGGAGGTTCAGGAACTGGTGGTGAGTCAGGACGGAGAGAGGATCGCCGCCATCGTGAAGGCCGACGACGCCCTCACCGTGTGCGTGAACGGAGACACCTGGACAAGTACCTTTGAGAAGGCGTGGGCGCTGCATTTCGGTCCTGACGGTCGGCTCGCGTGCATTGTCATGAACGACGACGAATGGACGGTGGCCCAGGAAGACGAGCCCTGGGAAGAACGGTACGACTACGTCTGGAATCTGCGTTTCAGCCCGGACGGCAGTGGTGTTGCCGCCAACATCAGAACTTCCGATGGATACGGCGTCGTACTGAACGGGGAGCCGTGGGATGCGAAATTCCTGCAGATGAGAAGCTGCGAGATCAGCCCCGACGGCCTGAGCGTAGCCGGGAACGTGCAGCTCGAAGCGCTGTCCGAAGGGGACATCTTCACCTTCAGAAAGGGACTCTGGGGCCTGGCTGTAAACGGCGAGCCGTGGGACGCGCACTTTCTCAACGTCTGGGACAGCGTCTTCAGTGATGACGGGGCAAAGGTGGCCGCGGAAGTGAGGATTGAGCCGGGGCTCCAGACCATCGCGGTGAACGGCGTGCCATGGCCTGAAACCTTCAGAGCCGTGTGGCAACCGATCTTCGTGCCCGGCAGTCATGACGTGGTTGCGCCTGGGCTCGCGGCCGGGGCCTGGAAGCTGCTGATGAACGGCAAACCTCTGTGGAACAGGTCTTTCGCTCAGGTGTGGCATCAGACGTTCAGTCCTGACCGCCAACGGCTGGCTGCGGTCGTCGCGTCCAGCTTCGGCCGCTGGACCATCGCGGTCGACGGAGACGCGTGGAAGACCACTTTTGGCGATGCGGTTCTCCCTCCTGTGTTCAGTCCCAACGGCCGAAGGGTCGCGGCGGTGGTCAAGGAGAACAATCGCTGGACTATCGCGGTCGACGGCATCCCCTGGCCCGAGGACTTCGACATGGTCTGGGACCCGGTGTTCAGCCCTGATGGAGGAATCGTCGCTGCACGAGCGGTCCAGGGAAAAGAATTCTACATGGTGCTGAACGGCAAGGTCATATCGCTTGGTTGCGCCAAGTTGTGGGACCCGGTGTTCAGCCCTGATGGTTCGCAACTTCTCCTTAAGGCAATCGAATTCGGCAGGTTATACAGAAAAGTCGTTCCGATCAAACAGCTTCTTGCTTAGACCTGGAGGAGATCACCCATGTACAACTTCGCTAGTGGTCCCCTGGTGTGGATTGCATTCATCGTGTTCGTCGGCGGAATGGTGTACCAGTTCGTAACGCTCCTGAGATCGGCCAAGAAGGACAAGGTCATCTATCCGTACATGAGCGCCAAGTATGGTCTCCGTTCTCTGCTCCACTGGCTCATACCGTTTGCTACCACGAACATGCGCCTGCGCTACGAAACCACCATTGTCACGTTTGCGTTCCATCTGTGTTTGATCCTGGTTCCGATATTCCTCACCGCTCACGTGGCGATGGTCTCTTTCGGGTGGGGGGCGAAGTGGGGAACGCTTTCCGATGGCGCCGCAGACTGGCTGACGATTCTGGTCGTATTAGCCGCGGTGTTCTTCCTCGTGCGGCGTTGGATGCTTCCGGAAGTCCGATTCGTCACCAATCCGTCGGATTATCTCCTCCTGGCCATCGCCGCGGCCCCGTTTATCACGGGTTTCATGGCTCATAAGCAGTGGTTCGATTACGAGACCATGGTGGTCATCCACATGATCTCGGGAGCGGTCATGCTGATGGCCATCCCGTTCACCAGATTGAGCCACATGCTCTTCTTCCCGTTCACCCGAGCGTACATGGGATCTGAATTCGGCGCAGTGCGTCACGTAAAAGACTGGTAAGTATCGAACGCTACATGGAGGGTCGATTATGGGCTCACCGGCAATGAAACTTCCGGAGCTTCCGATCGTAGGCGATCCGGGCTTGGATGAGAACGCCAAGAATCTCACTCCGGAACGGATAGCAGAGGTCATAAATAGGGTGATAGACAGGGAAACCGCGGCCAGATTCCGAGTGTATATGAACACCTGCGTACACTGCGGACTCTGTTCTGACGCGTGTCACTGGTTCCTGTCGAACGATCGAGACCCTCGATTCTCACCGGTCGGCAAGGTCAAGCAGACGGTTTGGGAGATGTTGAGGAAGAAGGGCCGAGTGGACCCGGACTTCATAAAGGATTGCTCGCGGATTGCCCAGACCGAGTGCAATATGTGCCGCAGATGCAGCATGTACTGCCAAGTCGGCATAGACGTTGCCTACATGCTTCTGACGGTCCGACGAATATGCCATGAACTCGAAATGGTGCCGCAATTCATGCAGGACACGGTGAACAGCCACGCGGTGACCCTGAATCAGATGTGGGTCAAACAGGACGAGTGGATCGACACCCTCCAGTGGCAGGAAGAGGAGGCGAAATCCGAGGTCGTCACGGCACGGATACCGCTGGACAAGGAAGGAGCGGATATCTTCTACTCGGTTATCGCGCCCGAGCCCAAGATCCTGGCCCAGTTGATCGGCAACATGGCCCAGATCATGGCCGTAGCAAAGATCGACTGGACCATGCCCTCGTTCGACGGTTGGGACAACAGTAACATGGCCATGTACTCGGGCGACTTCGAGACCATGGGTCGCGTGGAACGGGCCCACCATGAAGCCGCGCTCAAGCTCAAGGTGAAGAGAATCGTGATGGGCGAATGCGGCCATGCCTTTCGAGGCGCGGTGTACGACGGTCCAAAGTGGCTGGGATGGCTCGAACCACCCGTTCCGGTCATTCATGCGGTGGACTTCTACCACGAGTTGATCACCTCGGGACGCATCAAGATAGCAAAGAAATTCGACGAGCCGGTGACCGTCCAGGAGCCCTGCAACATTGTACGAGGGAGGGGGCTGGGCGCCAAGCTTCGTGAGATCATTCATGCCACGTGCTCGGACTTCCGGCCGCCGGAACCCAGCTTCGAGCACAATTATTGCTGCGGCGCGGGTGGGGGAGTCATCAACTGCGGGCCTCCCTGGAAGACCTCGCGAGTGAAGGGGAACAGCGTCAAGGCGGAACAGTTGGCCGCCACCAAGGCGCACATCATTATTACCCCTTGTCACAACTGCCACAGCGGTATCGAGGACATCATAAGCGGATACAAGCTGGGGATGCACGTGAAATTCTTTTCCGAAATACTCATGGAGACCATGGAAATCCCGGATGAACTGAGGGCCGAGTAGCACCGATCTCGCCCGGACTGATGAAACGACAGAGGAGCGGATTCATGCATAGGCCAAACAGAAAAGTGCTCATGATTCTCACGGGCCTGAGTTTCGTCCTGTTTTCCGGCGGGATGGCACTGCTCCATTGCGGGACCGCCGGAGAAGCCGGTCCCGGCGAAGCAAGCGCCTTGCCTGTGATCATCGCCCATCAGGGATCCGCCGCGAGGCTGGATCGCCCTCCGGTTCCCTTCAACCACGACCGACATACCGCGGCTCTCAAAGAAGAGAAGGGTGACGCGTGCGCGGCGTGCCATGTCCTCAAGGAAACGGACATGCGCTTGACCGATCCTGAGGTCAAGGTGTTCAGGTTTCCGAAAGGGGTCTTGGATTCAACGGACAAGACCGCGGCCATGACCGCGTACCACAACCAATGCGTCAGTTGTCACCGGACGAGGGCCGCGGAAGGAAAGAAGACGGGGCCTGACATCGGCCTTTGCGGAAAATGCCATGTGAGAAAGCCGGTAGCGAAGGCGGTCACCTGGGCATGGCAGCCGGTGTTCAACTATCTTCGCCATGCCAAGCACGCTCAGGCGGCAGAGAAATTCGACCCGGCCGACAAATTGAACGTGGTCGAAAAGGTCACGGTGGTTGGCGAAACCACCGGCAAGAAGTGCGAGACGTGCCACCACACCTATGATGAGGCCGCGAAGAAGGTGGTCTACAAGAAGGACACCGAGAATTCGTGCCGCGCGTGTCATAAGACCAAAGACGAAAAGAACGCCCGCTCCATGAAGCAGGTATCGCACGCCGCTTGCCTTGGCTGCCATCTGACCCTCGCGGAAAAGGTGAAGAAGGAACTGGTTCAACAAGGCAGGACGGAACTGACGGATCAGGACAAGAAGCGGTTCGGGCCCATCGAGTGCAAGGGGTGCCACGGAGAACACAAAGAACTTACTCCGGAAGAAATCGTAAAGATTCCTCGATTGGTCCGCGGGCAGAAAGATGTGATGGACCTGTCTCTTGTGGCCACGGAGGGAACGGCAATCCAAAAAGCCCCGGCAGGTTCGGCTGACCCTGCCAACCTCGTCCGCATGAAGTTGGTGCCGTTCAACCACAAGTCCCACGAGCCGCGGGGTCAATTCTGCAACTCCTGCCATCACTACTCCATCGAGAAGTGTGCGAATTGCCACACTGCCCAGGGCGATGCAAAGAAAGGCGGCGGTATCACGTACGAGCGGGCTTTCCACCAGGCTCGTGCGCAGCAGTCCTGCGCGGGCTGCCATAACACCGCGAAAGAAGCTAAGAATTGCGCGGGCTGCCATCAGTGGATGCCCACAGAGGTGCAAAAGTCCTCATGCTCCGTGTGCCACAAAGGGAGTTCCGGCGGGAAGCTCGCAGAGATACCTCTGACTCCCCTCTTCCAGGACAAAGAGAAGGTCCCCGAAAAACTCCAGATCAAGGGCCTTGAGAAGGAATTCAAGCCGGCCGAAATGCCGCATATGAAGATAGTCAACAAGCTCGTTGCCATTTCCAACGAGAGTTCCCTCGCCAGGACGTTCCATGCGGTCAAGGACCAGGCACTCTGCTCGGGATGCCACCACCGGAGCGATCTGCAACAGGCGGCGGTCAAGGCGCCCAAGTGCAGCACGTGCCACAACCGTCCCTTCGATCCGAATGCACTCGGTAAGCCCGGTGTGCTGGCAGCTTATCACCGGCAGTGTATTGGATGCCATCAGGCCATGCATCAGAAGCCGCTCGCGCTGGATTGCGCCAAGTGCCACCCCCAAAAGGATGGTGTGCAAATGACGGGTCTGGTCGGCTCGAAATAAAAAGTAGCAAAGGGGCTTCTCAGCCGAGGGCCGTAAGGAGAAGACAATGCCGAACATCCTGCATGAATTCTACATCCTGACCAAAGGGATGGAATACCTGGTGGTGATCATATACCTGTTCGTGTTCATCTCCTTCTGGAGATTCCTGACCTACCGGGAGAAGGAATAACAGGTATCGGGGAATGCCAGGAATAGTGCCCGGTCTCATAGCCGCCGACCTGGATTAGTGATCGGCCGGAAGGCTGGACGCCCATGACGGGCACCGCCACAGGCGAGATATGTGAATCGACGACAGGAGAGGGTCGCTATGGACGCTGATAGAAGAGCCTTCTTGAAAGTATTGGCAGGCGCCGGAATGGCAACCGCTTTGGGTGTGGGTATGCCCGCTTCCGCATCGGCCGACGGGGACGCTTTACCAGGTTACCCCGACCAATTCGGCGTCCTGGTGGACACCACGGTCTGCATTGGCTGCAGGCGCTGCGAGTGGGCTTGTAAGGAAACGAACAAGCTTCCCAATGAGAAGTCCTTGAGGGAATACGAGAAAGACCAGGCGGTCTTCGCGAAGCTCCGGCGAACCCATGCGGACACCTTCACGGTGGTGAACCGGTTTCCCAACCCGCGGGACGCGTCGAAACCCATCTACGTGAAGAAACAGTGTATGCACTGTTACGAGCCCGGATGTGCTTCCTCGTGCTTCGTCAAGGCATTCACCAAACAGCCGGTCGGGGCCGTAACCTACGACGCTTCTCTCTGCGTAGGTTGCCGGTACTGCATGGCCGCGTGTCCGTTCGACATGCCGGCATACCAGTACTACGACGCGTTCACGCCGCAGGTCACCAAGTGCACCTTCTGTTTCGACAGGATTTCCAAAGAAGGGGGCGTGCCTGCCTGCGTGACAATGTGCCCTGTGGAGACCATGACCTTCGGAAAGAGGACCGACCTCATCGACCTGGGACACAAGAAGATCAGAGACAACCCGGGTAGATACGTCAACCACGTGTATGGGGAACGCGAAGTGGGCGGGACGAGCTGGCTGTACCTCTCGTCGGTGCCGTTCAACACGATCGGCTTCAGAACCGATCTCGGGACCGTGCCGATCCCGACGCTGAGCAAGCCCTTTTTGTCGCTGGTGTCGCCCGTGTTCATCGTAATTCCTGCATTGGCCATGGGATTCTACAGTTTCAAGAAACGCAGGGATAAGCTGGCTGAAGAAGAGATCAAGAAAGCTCTTGAGAAGAAGGAGGGCAAATAATGGACGCCATCACTGCCACACCCGACTTCAAGCCGACCTGGGTACAGGAGAAGCTCTTTCTGGGTATGCCCTTTAAGGAGTATCTGCGGAGTAATTACACGCTGTTCAATGCTGTGGTGGCCTTCATCCTCGCGATCGGCATTCCGGTGATCCTGTACCGGCTGATATACGGGTTGGGGCCTTCCACGAACCTGTCCGATAACAACCCCTGGGGTATATGGATCGGTTTTGACATGTTGTGCGGAGTCGCTCTCGCCGCGGGTGGGTTCGTCATAGGGACAGCGGTTCACCTCCTGGGGATGAAGGAATACTCATTCCTCTTCCGACCCGCGGTATTGACGGGGTTTCTCGGGTATCTCTTCGCCATCATCGCCCTCACCTTCGACCTGGGCCGATACTACCGGATCCCCTATCCCATGGTGGTCTCCTGGGGGGTCAACTCCGTCCTCTTCCTGGTTGCGTGGCATGTGGCTCTGTACCTGACGTGCCAGTTTGTGGAATGGTGTCCGGCGATCTGGGAGTGGCTCAATCTGACGAAATTGCGGCGGATCTTCGTGAAGGCTACCTTGGGAGCCACTATCTTCGGTGTGTGCCTCTCCATGCTGCACCAGTCGGCTCTCGGGTCGATCTTCCTGCTCATGCCCGAGAAGTTGCACCCGCTCTGGTATTCGGAATACATACCCTTGTGGTTCTTCATGTCCGCGATCGTGGGCGGGATCGCTATGACCATCATCGAGAGCATGGCATCGCACCGTCTTTTCGCTCATCAGATAAAGAACCACGATCCGGAGCACCTGAATCGCGTGACCCTCGGGCTCGGCAAGGCCGCGTCGGTAACGCTGTTCGCCTATTTCTTCATGAAAGTGATAGGGCTGGCCCACGGAAACAACTGGCATTATCTGGACACCGCATACGGGTACTGGTACCTTGTAGAGGTCATCGGTTTCGTGTTCATCCCGGCGATGGCCTTGATGTACGCGGTGCAAAACAATCGGGTCCGCATGGTTCGCGGCTGGGCTGTCGTGGCGGTGATCGGGATCATTTTGAACAGGCTGAATCAATCCATCATCGCCTTCAACTGGCACCTTGACTGGGCAGATCGGTACGTGCCCCATTGGATGGAGGTTGTTCTCACCGTAACGATTGTCACCATCGGTATCCTGACGTTCCGGTGGATCATGAACCGGATGCCGATTCTCTACGACCACCCGGACTTCGAACCCGAAGAGCATTGAGCGGGTCAGAAAGGAGGCCGTCATGCCGAAGAAGGTCCTTGTCATAGACGACGAGCCCCATGTGGTGAAGTACTTGACCGTTTTCCTGCAGGATTGCGGATATGAGACCTGCTCCGCCGGGGACGGGGAAGCCGGTTTCGAGGTCCTCAAGAAAGAGAACCCCGATCTCATCACCCTCGATCTCCAGATGCCCAACGAGACCGGTACCCGCTTCTACCGGAACCTCATCAAAACCAAGGATTACAAAGACGTGCCGGTAATCGTCATCAGCGGCATACCCGGACGTCACCTCGCGGTTTCTAAACCCGTGGCGGTTTTCGAGAAACCCATTGACAGGGAGGCGCTGCTGGATACGATCAGAAAGACCATCGGCGAGTAGGCCGGGGGCTGTCTCAAGCTCATGCTTCATGAGGAACCGTACCATGTCCGGGCCGTTTCCGAGTCAAGGCCGGCTTAGGAGCGAGGATCGTGGCATCATGAACGATCCGCGAAGTGACGAGTACGGGAAAATTCTTGACGCATTACCCTGTTATGTGACGCTTCAGGACCGGGAACTCAACGTTCTGTGGAGTAACGGTTCCTGCCGCCGGGATTTCGGGGACCCGGCAGGCAAGAGGTGCCACGAACTGTACGGGATCGGCACGTCCAGATGCCCCGATTGTCCGGTGCAACAGACCTTCGCCGACGGGCTGGTCTACAACAGAGAAATGACCCTGACCACGCGTGACGGGCAGCGCATGACCGTCATCGTGCATTCGTCTCCCGTGCGCGACGAGAACGGGCAGATCCTATCGGTCCTCGAGACCGCAGTAAACATCACTTCAATCAAGGACATCCAGAAACAACTGATACTCCTGGGCCAGACCGTTGCAGGCATGGCGCACAGCATCAAGAACATCATGATGGGTCTGGAAGGGGGGATCTACGTCGTCAACAAGGGGATCGAAGACAAGAAACCGGACGAGATCAAAGAAGGGTGGGAGATGGTCCTCTTGAACTTCGACAAAATCTCCCACATCGTCAAGGACATCCTCTATTGCTCGAAGGAGCGCGAGCCGGACCTCCAGAACATCAAGCCGAACGAGATCGTGCGGCAAGTTTACAAGCTCTTCAAGGACGTGGCCGCCAGCTATGGCATTTCAATCAAGCTCGACCTGGACGACAACGTGAACAGCGCCGTGATCGACCCGCAAGGGTTGCACACCGTACTCTCAAACCTGGTTACCAATGCCATGGACGCGTGCAAGATCGACTTGTGGAAGGACGAGCATCTTGTAGAAATCAGAACGCGGCCGGGAAGCAACAGCGCCACCATCATTGAGGTGGCGGACAACGGAATCGGTATTGATAAAGACTTGAGCGGCCATATGTTCGAGGACTTTTTCACCTCCAAGGGGGATAAGGGCACAGGCCTGGGATTGATGGTCACGCAGAAGATCATGCGGGAACATGACGGAAGCATTACCTTCCGGTCCAGGCCGTCTGAAGGGACCACATTCGTGGCGACCTTTCCCCGAAAAGAGTTGCCGGAAGCCTGACTGGGAAGAGCTTTCGTAGTGTTGCATCGTTATGGTGCCGAGTGGAATCGGATCGTGGCCGTGGTAGGCGTTTCAATTCCGGCACGGACCGTGGTAAGGGATCGCGGCGACCGGCCGCCGGAACAAACGCCATCCAGCGGAATCACATTTGCAAACCCGGGAATCGTCGGTTCAACGTCCGCTTTGCCACAAGGAGGTCGCTATGTTTCTCCCAATGACTGACTTCTTCAAGGATCTGCGGCAGGAAGCGATCAACGACATTTCCGAGATTGCCGTGGAAGAGAACCATGAAAGAGGCTCGGAGCTGTTCTTAAAGAATGACCCGGCAAAACACTTCTACATCCTCGTCGAGGGGAGTGTTCTGCTTACCATCGGAGAAGAGCACCCCAAGGACTACCTGGTCCATAATTTCGGCGAAGCCTTTGGTTGGTCGAGCGTCGTCGGGAACGACCGGTACACCGCAAAGGCGGTCTGTTTGACCCCGACGAAACTGCTGAAGATCGATAAGGCCTCCCTGGAGCGAGTATTCGATGCCCATGAGCGCAGCGGCAGAAAGTTCTACATGAGCTTGGCCAAGCAGCTCGGCCAGCGACTGATGGACATGCACGTGTGACGCGGCGTGGAAGGGCGCAATGGCCGGCTATTCCGGCGGTTCACTGCTGGTCCGTTTTCTCGTGGGCTCCGCGCGGATCGGAGCCCATGCCCCGCCCCCTCTTGCGATATTGCCCATGCCGATGTCCGGCCGCAGCAGTAATTGCTTGGGCATGCTCTGTTTGAATCAATAGTCCTGATGGCATTCCTGAGCCGCTGCTCGGCGGTTCGTGGAGCAATTCAGATGGGGACATGACCTGGTTCTCCCCAGGAAGCTATGGTGCCACCTGAGAAACCACATCAGGTTCTGCGATATGCTCGCAGCCGCTAGGAGACGCCGACTCGTCACCGGAATTTCGGCCAATCGCAGCCTAAAGCAGGCGTGCACGGAAATCAGCAACCCGCGCTCACCGAGCAAGGCGCATGCCTACGGAAGGGTGAAACTATATGACATGAAGTCCCACATAACCAGTCACTCCCCCCAAATGAGGCGAAGGTGCTTTCCGATCTCTTCGGCAAGTCGCACGGGGACGGCATTCCCTATTTGTTGGGCAATATGCTTGTTTGGGCCGAAAAAGACATATCGGTCCGGAAATGTCTGAAGGGCTGCAGCCTCACGCAACGAGATAGCCCTATCCTGTTCCGGATGGCCATACCTCCCGTTGGAGAGGCTGTGACAACGTCCCGTGAGCGTCGGCGCAGGAGCGTCCCAACGCATCCGGCCATATACATCGGTATGCCCTTCATGGTCTCCCTTATGACAGTCGAGTCTCAAATGGGTGGGCCAAGAACGACGGTCGCCGCCGTCTCGTGGAGTATGTCTGAGACGTTCAAGATTCAAGGGCGTCAGTGAGGTAGCACAGTGGTTCGGTATCTCTGGATGTGCTTCGCCTGCTTCGATGGAAGGAAAATGAGAAATTGCTTGCCGGACGGTTCTGATCGGGTGAAGCAAAGGACCGAATTTTGGTTTGGGCAGTGTGGCCTTGAGGCCCAGTGCTGCAATCAATACGAGACGTCTGCGGGCCTGGGGCACTCCGTAGTACTTAGCATCCAGGACATCAAAAGTGTAGTCATAGCCGCTGGTTTCAATCGACTTGACGAAACGACGAAACGTGCTAAAGCCGGACACTCGCAAAATCCCCGGCACATTCTCGATGAGGACCAATCCGGGTTTCGCCTCCCCAACGATCCGCCCAAACTCTCCAAGTATCGTGCCATGCTGCAGCTTGTGTTCTCCCCTGCGATGCGGGCTGAAGGGTTGGCAGGGAGCACAACCGACAAAGAGCATGTCCTTGAAAGATTTTGAGTGTGTAACCCCCCTCAATTCATCCAACGTGACGTCACGAAGGTCCTTGGCAATGAATCTCGCACCTGGATTATTGAATTCATACGTGGCGCGACAGGATTCATCGCTGTCGACGCCGGCAACAACCTTAATTCCGGCATCGAGCAAGCCTCTAGTCAGGCCACCTCCTCCACAGAAGAAATCTATTGCCCTCATGACTCGTTTTCCCTTCATTGTCCTTCCGCCAAGCTACTCATTATCTCCTTGCTCCACTGCGCAAAATTTCGGTCCGGCAGACCCAGCCTCGCTCCAGTCTGCATATAAGCCCATGATACCAATTCGCGAAAGGGGCTGTCGATGGAGGCGACCACTTCGAACTTATCATCAATCCCGTCTAGCGGGACTAACTCCAGGTCACGAAGTTTGGCGGCCATATGCGGGATTCGTCCCGGGAGAGCCGGGATTGGGAGTATAGATTCCAAATACCCTTGCGACAGCATCCATTTCCCCAGGTTTTCCTCCAGATTCTTCTTCTTGACCAGGTTCAATTTTGTTAACTTGATGCCTTCCGTAATCGGAATGCACCGCGCCAGGAGGACGCAATTTACCTTGGGCTTACGCCTAGGCTTGCCCTCCCGCTCAGGACCTGTTGCCAGGTCGCAGGAGGGGGTTAGGACGATCCGGAAGGACGCGGGATCACTATTCGTTTGGCCCTTGGATAACAACACATCCCCCAACTGCAGATCATTTCCAAGCGGAGGACAGATGTACTGTTCCCAGCATGCCAATGGGTCTTCGTCGTCGGCGGCAAGCTCGACAATCATTGCGGCAAGCCGTCTCAACACTGCTCTGAAAATTTGACCGATCCGTTTTCCTGGATCCGGTTCCTCTTCACATGCTTGGAAAGTATACGGAGCTACTTCTCGCAATGCCACGTGAAAGTCTTTCGGAAAACGGTTCCTGATTTTCTGGAGGGCCACACCGTGGGGTTTTAGTTCATTGATTGCCTGTATCACCAGTCCCTCGCTGTCGCGACCCTTGTGGATGGTCTTCACTAGTGGATGAGGGTCTCGTTCCTCCGTGAAGAGATCAGGTTGCGCGGAATATACTACGACGGGGCAAAACAGCCGCGGCCATATTGTGTTGTCGAAAATATCTACGCCAGGGACTTCGGGTGACTGAGTACCGGCTAACAGGTCCAGAACGATAATATCAGGTCGAAACCGTTCCAGGATTTCTTCGTATTCTTGAAATTCTCCCAAGTCCACATGATACATGTCCTGGTGGTCATTCAGGTACTCAATGATCCCCTCGACGCTTTTGGCTTCGTCCTCGAGAAAGAGCACCTTAACAATTGTCATTGTCGGCCACCTTTTCTAGCGTTTCAGCGGCAGGTCGCACGCAAACGACGCACCACCCATTGTGCCGGGATGCTTCACGAACATTCGGCCGCCATATTCTTGAACCAATTCCGATGCTACAGTGAGTCCCATGCCGATGCCACCCGGTTTTCTAGTCACGCCCGGCCAAAAGACCCTTTCCACGTCATCGTCCTGGAGTCCGGGTCCCGTGTCGTGCACCCACAACCGTACTCGTCTTCCGTCATCCATGGGCTTCACGGAGAACTTAATAGACCGTCTTTCTTCAGGACTTTGACTCAGCCAATACGCTGCATTGTTGATGAGATTTATCAATATCGCATCGAGCTCTCCCGGGTCAACGGAAACCTCAGTCCGTGAATCCGGGATATGGCAGTTTATGCCGTTGCGTCGGAGTCCCCCTCTCAGCAGGCCCCGGCATTCCCGTATTCGTTCCTCCAAAACTGCTCCTTTCTTGCGACGACGGAACGCCCTGCTGGCCAATGGTGAGAAGGTATCCGCAAGCCTCTCTAGGGAGTCCACTGCATCGTCGGCACGTCGATATGTATTGCCTATGTCCTTATCTTGGAATGGGCCGAATCTATCCTTCACTAAGCGGAGAAACGCTCCGATGGCGATGGTTCTATTTCGTATCTCATGAACCAGCATCTGAGCTATAGTACCGATCGTGGCCAAGCGACTGTAATACACGAATCGGTGCTCGATTTCCTTTCGGGCAGCTTCAAGGGAGTCGCTGAAGGCTCTGAGAATTGGGACTGTTTCCGAGGCAGGGGCGCCGTCTTCCGCCAAAGCGGTGACGTCGGAGAGTAAGGTTCCCGGAGACAGTGCTCCAAAGAGGTCTTGGAACGATTTTTCCCGACCGGGTTCGAGGCGATCATCAGCACGTTTGTTTTCGAGAGCTTCGACTACGGCCTTGAGCAACTCCTCGAATTCCGCTACCTCCCGAGTGGACACAAGACGCTCTCGGTCGCTAGTATCTTCAATCTTTGGGTTCCTGTCGGCAGAGATGGAAACGTAACCCACAATCTGACTGGTGCTGAGGCGGGTTCCCACCCGGCTGACGCGGCGTAGATCCAGCCCCAGCCAGTCGCGTGCGGTGTCCGACTTCGGCAGCACCAGCACTCCATCTCGATAGACGGAAATGCCTTTGTGTGCTCGGATCGCTTTCCTCACCTGACTCTTCTGGAACTCGAACGTCTCGGCTATTTCCTTTGTATCCTCCGGCCCGACATCCCACGCCCGAATTTCGAAGCCGAACGGCCCACACCGGGGACGGTGTCTCTCGAACCGGAAACGAGACCGATCTTGAATCCCTTGATATACTTGGTTCCAGGTAATCCGTACTGGGAGCGGGTCCAATTTGCTGCCGTCCCGGCCAATGGGGGCATGAGTGTATTTACATTCGATTGTCCCTTCGTCGTCTACAGTACCAGCGATCTTGTACTTGGGACGCTTCAGAAACTCCGGAGACACGATATCCGCTGCAGTAGCTTCGGTTTCGCCGGGTTTGACCAAACGGATGCGGAAATCGTCGGTTTCGGCGAACGGTGATATCAGTCGGGCAAGGTTCTCTTCAAGGTCCGATACCTCGCGCTCATCCCACATACTCTTGAGCCCTAAGATACGGAGGATGGTTCCCGATTCTTTGAACCGGGAGTCACCCGCACACGGACGGCAGCGAGCCACGCATGCGGACATGTCTTGTCCGGCAGCGATTGCGGACCAATCAACCTGCACCTCCCAGCATGGCGAGCCGCATGCTTGGGTAGACATATGCAGACGCTCCCCGAGTCTCGCAACCGACAATCGACCCAGCCCTTTCTCACCGGCGACGCGACGAACCTTTTTCTCGCTCTCGACTATCGGATTCTCCGCCCGGTAGGGCGTTGCCACGAGACACCACACGTTCTCGATCACATCTAGGGTCATGCCCTGACCGTCGTCCCTTATCTCGAGAAAACCGCCATCTGGGCTATCTTGCCCAAAACGTATCCACACGTTCTCGGCGAACGCATCGTATGAATTCTTGACCAGTTCGATCACGGCGACCACGTCATTGGTTACGAGATCAGCTCCCAGAGCTGCGAAAACTCTGGGATGCATGCGAAAAGGGATTGCCCGGTAGCCGTCATTAAACGAAGGTCTGGTAACCATCGGCCTCACTTCCTGATTCCATTTGGTCATTGTTTTTTGGGGAGTGCCGGGGAAGCTCGCAAAAAGATTGCCCAGACTTCAGGAACGCTGCCGCAATGGCGGCTATCTCATGCAAGGCATCGGTATGAAACACTCCTTTTCGCCGAGAGCTGCATTCCCATACGACCATGACGCGCCAACCAAGGCTTTTGAGTTTGTCGATCGCCTCAATGTCCCGGCATCGGTTTCCGTCCAGCTTTTCTTTCCACCAATCGTGTCGCGTCGCGGGCAGCTTGGACCGTTGGCATCCGTGCTGATGCCAAAAGCACCCGTGAATGAAGATCACTGCTGAGGACTTCGGGAACACTATATCCGGTTTGCCCGGCAAATCCTTGCGATGCAGACGATAACGGAATCCCATGGAGAAAAGCCGGCGCCGCAACTCAAGTTCAAGCCTCGTATTCTTGGAGCGAACTGCAGACATCATGCGACTTCTCGTTTCCCTGCTCACGGTATCCAATGGCGTTGCCCTTCATTCTCCAGTAGCTGTGACTTAACGGTAACCGACCCAGCATTCTGAAGCGTCGATCCTGCCGGGAACCTCGGCGGTGCATTATATCACAATTCCCCTCCCGACGGCAGGATTTTGGAGGTTGGTCCCACCAATGCCACGAATCGCCCGTGATTGTGGACTGCCCGCGCACAACCAGGATACCTTTGAGAACAAAACATTTGACCAAGCTTACTCCACGGGGTTCAGAGGGGGAAAGCTTGGGAAGGATTCGGAGATTCCGGAGACACAATACTCTTTTATTGGTGACTTGTCGGGTGTCCTCCTATACCAGCGCTTTAGGGATCGTATCTCAATATAAGACAACACACCCGCTGCATCATCTACCTGAAGAAACTGGGGTCCGACCAGGAGCTCTTGCCGACGACCAGAGAAAACAGAGTGCCAGCCGTTAGCTAACATACTGTTTTTAGGTGTCTTCATCACGCTGATTTCTGCCGCTGCGCGGACATCAGCACCCCAAGGACTACCTGGTGCATAATTTTGGCGAAGCCTTCGGTTGGTCGAGCGTCGTCGGGAACGACCGGTACACCGCAAAGGCGGTCTGTTTGACCCCGACGAAACTGCTGAAGATCGATAAGGCCTCCCTGGAGCGAGTATTCGATGCCCATGAGCGCAGCGGCAGAAAGTTCACCATGAGCCTGGCCAAGCAACTCGGCCAAAGGCTGATGGACATGCACGTGTGACGCGGCGCGGAAGGAGGCAATGGCCGGCTGTTCCGGCGTTTCACTGCTGGTCCGTTTTCTCGTGGGCTCCGCGCGGATCGGAGCCCATGGCCCGCCCCCTCTTGTGATATTGCCATGCCAATGTCCGGCCGCAGCAGTAATTTCCTGGGAATGCCCCGTTTGAATCGGTAGCTCTACCCGTTCCCGGTCACGATGTGATACCAATGTGCGATTCAATAAGTAATATTGCTGAAGGGCGCTCCCGGGAGGTCTCCGGAGCGCAGTCAGGCTGTGCCGTTCGTAGCAGAGGAGACCTCCCAGGAATAGCCCAGAGCAGAGACCTCGGATGTTACAAATTGAACTGCACATTGGTATGAGCATGAACGGGTGAGGGAATCTGTTGGCTTCGGCGATCTTGTCCTTCGATTTTCTGGGATTGAGCGACACGGGCCAATTAGCAGTCCACGGCTCCGACCCGCGAGGTTCGTGTTGGGGATGCGGGCAATGGGAGTTGCTTTATGCATACAGTACATTGGCTCTTCGATGCAATCTGCACCCAAGGAAGCGGGAGAGCGGGATCTGCGAAGGGAAAATGTGCCAGATATCCCCCGTCATCGTAAGTAATTGAGATCATAGCGCGAAATTCCACTGATTGGCATGAATATTGCTTCCCTCCATTCCAGTTCTCTGCTTATCGCCGGCCGTCAATGCTCAGATCAGGAGGTGAGATAATTATGGGCAGGTTTTCCGTCGTCAAGAGAGTCTTGTTGGTGACGCTTTGCGGGGTGTTCCTCATTGCAGGCATCGTCGTGGCTCTGGCCGAGGAAAAGAAATCGGCTGCAAATGAGAAAAAGAAGGTTGACCACCGGAAAGCTTTCGCAATTTACAAAAAGAAGTGTTTGCAATGCCATGATTCGGTAGCAGATCCCGAGAAACGCGGGCACACGCGGGACGAATGGCTACTCGTTCTAAAAACCATGCACGGTTATGGCCTTGGCCTCAGTCCTCAAGAAGTCGAGCTTATAAGTGGTCTGTTGTACGATCTGCGGCGAGGAATGGAAAAGGATCCGGGATGATCGACCGGACGATTCCGTCGGCAGACAGCGCTTATATCTCTGACCGGGCCGAGATCACCGCGTGTCACCACCGATTGTGCTGATGGCTCGCGACACGCTTCGGCCTGCAGATGCGAA
Organism: Desulfomonile tiedjei; assembly: GCA_016218715.1. Lineage (GTDB taxonomy): Bacteria > Desulfobacterota > Desulfomonilia > Desulfomonilales > Desulfomonilaceae > JACRDG01. The sequence continues at coordinate 99,205 of JACRDG010000120.1, forward strand.
AAGCCCATCGTAATTCATCACAGGAGGTGAACAATGGACAGAAGGACGTTTCTGAAATCCATGGCCGCAACGGGTGTAGCCGCGTCGGTGACGGGGACTGGAGGCTTGCTCACCGAACGAGTTCAGGCCGCAGGGAAGGTCGATATCGGCCAGGTGAAGAGCGTCAAGGTGGATGTTCTCACGGAGACGAGCTGGTTCGACAACGACATTTTCAAGAAGAACCTGATGGATTACGGCGGCGCCATGACGAACCAGTACACGATTCCGTGGGAGTGGAACAACGCCGGAGGATACTCGGCGCTGATCACGGTCACCGGGCTGGACGGCAAAGAACGAAAGTTCCTCATGGACACGGGATGGAACAACGAGTGGATGGACTACATCTTCACCGAGAAGAGCAACGTAGCGTCGATGCTCAAGAGCGGCGAGATAGAGTTCATGGTCCAGACGCACTGGCATCTCGATCACTTTTGGGGGATCGAGTCCACACTCAAGCATAAGCCGGACATCACCATCTATGCGCCCAAGACCCACTATCCGGAAGACATTGCCCTCCTGAGGGAAAAGGCCCGTCACATCGCGAAGGACAAGGAGGGGAAAGAAGTCCTCATCTGCAAGAACGACGTGCCGCATACGGGAAAACTCGTGGAATGCTCTCCGGACGGGGAAAAAGGAGAAGGCATTTACCGTCTCATGCCAGGCGCTGCAGTGAGGATGTTCGATGTGCCTATCCTGCTGAGGGTAAGGGGAGAGAACGTTCTCTACTTCAACGTGAAGGATAAAGGAATCGTGACGGTGACCGGATGCTGCCATCCCGGCGTACTCTCGCTCTTCTCCTACGCGCGATCGAACTTCGAGGGGTACAAGCCGTATGGTTGTTACGGCGGGCTGCACATAACCCTCTTCGAAAACTGGGAACCCAAGTTCGACGACATCATCAAGGGGGTGAAATCGTTCCAGCTCCAGAAAGTGGGCTGCAACCATTGCACCGGATGGGTTTGGGCTGAGAAGGCCGCGGAGGCAGGCATCCCCGTTGTGAAAGGCACGAACAAATACAAGGAGTACAAGAAACACTCGACGGTAGCCAAGGCCAGCAACGTGTTCTTGACCAACGGCGACAGCATTACCTTCTGACGCAAGGACCCCGGCGCTTTCCCCGCACAGCCGGCAGGGGCACGCCGGGGTTCCGATAGCTCGTGAGGGGTGACTGAGGGGTTTCCCTCTACGTCGCCGGCATTACTGTCAACATGCAGCTCACATCCGGAGGATAGAACCATGGTGGAGCTCTCGCGACCACGCCAACCGTTCAGTTACGTCGTTGGCCCGATCAACTTTGCGGCCGTGTTCTTCCTTGTCTGGGCCTTGTGGTATGTGTTCATGCACCCCGACGGTTCCATGAAGCTCTACACGCCGATGTACGGCTTTTCACTCGTAGTGATGTTTCTCTGCGCGGTCGTGCTCTTGAGTAAGGTCTGGGACTTCTACCCCTTCGCGGAGAGTACCCCGGGAGACTCCGCGCGGATCGGTAGAGGCATCCTCCTGACCGGGGTTGCGTTCGCCTTGATGCTGATCCTCGTGTACGTGATATTCCGGGAGTTCATCGGACGATTCGGGGTCGCGTATTTCAGCCCTCAATCCATCGTCGCGTCCGGCGGGACGGGCGCGGAACCATATAATGCCAGGGAAAACGCGTCTACCGCGCTCATCTACTTCGCAACCGCATTCCTCTGGTGGGCACTCGCATGGAATCTCGGCTTCGGCCGCTGGCCGTGGATCGGCGCCACGAGAGGGGTGGCCGCGTGGTCGCGCACGTTTGCCGTTCTCTTTTTCACTATCGTCACGTTTGTGATCCTGTTCCACCCGCACGTCTGTTACCTGTTTTACCCTCCGCAGAACAAGGCGGGAGTGGAGCCGTGGTGGTCCAATTTTGCGGGGACAGGCAGCGCCTATTTCAGCCTTGGGTTGGTGTTGTGCAGCTTGGCCTGGGTGATTATCTCAGACCTCCTGTGGGAAGGCTATCCGTGGAAACTACTTCAGCGAAACGGAGAGAGCACCTTTTGGACGGGCGCGGCGACGATGGTGGGTACGCTGATTCTGGGGGGTATCTCGTTTATCGTCCTGCTCAAGATCATGAACGTCTACTGGATGGAACCTTTTGAAGGCGGGCAGTACACGGATGCGCCGTATTTCCGGTACCTCCACACGGGCGAGATCGGCGGCTTCGTGATCCTCGCCGCGTTCATGCTGGCGATCTATTTCAACAATATCCCGAACGCCCTGAGCTTGCCTCTGCGAGCCTTCGTGAGGACCTTGATAGCCGTCGCCGGAGGGTTGGCCATTTACTGGTTCTATTACTCGTCTGCCTCTACGCTAATCCTGGGAAAAGTACCGGGAATCGCGCAGCCGGACGATACTCCCCTGGTCTGGACCATGCTCTATCTGAGTGTGATCATGGTTCAAGCCGAGTTTTTCCAGAACTGGCCGCTCCCCAAACCGGCGCGGTAACGCGGTGGAAGGATCTCGCAATTGCGGTACAGGTGAATCATGGTAGACGAAGCCAGACGAAGCTTCTTCAGGCGCCTTTTCTGCGAGGTGGTGCAAAATGCAACCACAGCTTTCAGGGCCGGCCAGGAGGAACAGAAGCACACTGAAGACGTGGACCAATTCTTCGAGTCCTATGAATCGAGCTATGCTTTGACTCTCTGCTACCCCGATGATATCTTGCTGGAAACGGCTCGCAGGGAAGGCATCCCCTGTGAAGGCCGCGAACGGATCGACATCGTGAAAGATCTGTTTCAAAGAAAAGGCGAGGTTTGAGATAGATCTTCATTCACGGTAACGAGGTACTTGAGTCCTCAATCAAACCTGGCAAGAAGACGAGTTCCTTGTCCGTCATTCCGGCGGAGCCTGCCCTGCCCCGGACTCCGATCCGGGGTTCGCCGGGGTGACGACGTGGGGCCAGAGAATGGTATGGATTCAGGAGCGTCGAACTGCTGCCCCCGGATAACTGCATGACCCAAACGATAGATATCTTCTCACTCTTCAGAAATCGAATCAACAGCATGCTTACGACCGCTTCGTGGATCGAACCGGTCAAGCAGATGCTCGGGATAACCGGCGTGAGCCCTGTCTGGGATGACGTCCCGGCCTGGTACTTCTGGATTCAAGGAGCGCCGGGGGTCTATGCCCTGGTGCTCGAACAGATTGGCAGTGACGGATCGGAGAATTCGAGTTCGTTCCACGGCTTGTTTTCTCTGAAATGCTATCCGTTTCCGGACAGCAAGGAATTTCCCGGCTTCTCCTTTCTCGAGCAGCGCCTCGTGTCGAGCGAGTACTTCGACCGCACCAATACCCCGAAATTTGAATGCAGGGAGACCATCCCCGCACCCCTCTTTGTGGTGGGGGCCATAGAACTCGAGCTGGACCGGGAGGACGGATGGTCGGTACTGACCCTGGAGTGTCAGGACGTCATTCGCGCCCGATACGAAGCCGAAGCCCTCGAGGACTATCCCCTCATAGATGTGAGTCGGATCTATTCTCCCGGTGACGTGGGGCGGGAGATTGCCGCGTGGCGGACGAGTTGGCCTTTGTTTGACCGAGTGGTCTCCCTCTGGGCCCATTATACAAAGGTCAAACCCGCGCAGATACTGCTCGGGACAGCCGCCGGTTTCGAGTACGTCTATCGCGGGCCCGCTGGTTGGCAGTGCGTCGAAACTCCCGGAACAACGGTCCGTTCGTTGCGGGTGCTCTTTGTCGGAGCCAAAGGGAAGGACGAAATAAAGAGGCCCCCCGGCCGGGAACACTCTGGGCTCGAAACTACGGTGATCTACGATGGCGACTCCACTTGCGCATGCCCTTCCCATGCCGGGCACGCGTGCAAAGACACTCCTTATGCAAACCCCCTCTGGTGGTCTCTACCTGACGCTGAGTTTACCTCGGAATTGGGTTCGACCTGCGGATGCACCTGATAGCTTCCTGCCCACGCGAATTGACTTTCAAAGCATACGGGTCGAGAGAAGACCCGATTGACAGTTCGAAGGGTGCCGCGTAAGATCAGGTCCACTCACCGAGGAGGGCCACGTGGTGGTCTCAAGCACCTTTTTGCAACTCGAAGGTCGTAAGCAGCAGCGCATCGTTTCCGCGGCCCTGACCGAGTTCGCCAACGAGGGGTACGCCGGCGCGTCGGTCAATACCATCGTGAAGAAGACCGGGATATCCAAGGGGTCCCTCTTCAACTACTTTTCCGACAAGCACGGCCTGTTCATGTTCGTGTTCGAGCAAGCCCTCGAAATGGTAAAGGACTATCTGAGGCGGGTTCGGGACGAGACCGCTGCGGAGGATCTGTTCACGCGCTTGGAAAAATCGCTCATGGCGGGTGTGGCCTTCATCCGCGCGCATCCGCGGGTGTACAAGATATACCTGCGAGTCCTCTACGAAAGCGGCCTGCCGGATCGGAACTCCCTGATCAAATCCATCCGTCGCCTCTCCATCGAGTATCTAACCGAGTTCATCGAGGTGGCCAAAAGCCGCGGGGAGATCGATCCGGAGATCGATGTGAATGAGGCTGCTTTCGTCATGGAGGCGGTTCTGGAACGCTTCCTTCAGGCCTATGGCCTCCAACATCTTGACGCGGGCCTCGGGTTGTATCGTGCCTCGGATGATGAGGCGAAACACTGGGCTCAGGGAGTGGTGCGGATCTTGAGAACCGGCCTCGCAGGCACGGGCGGCCGATGAGTAGATGGATCGTGGCATCGTGTGAGGCCGAACTGACTCAGCTCAAGACTGAACTCGATGCGGGTCCAGCCGGGACCATCGCGAGCAACCCCTATCTTGTTGGGCATGTCCGCGATACCGTGGTCTATCTGGGGGTGGTCGGCGTCGGGGTTGTCTCCGCGGCTGTCGCACTGGCAGCCTTTCTCGCGACGGTCCCGGCAGACAGCGCTATCATGGTCGGTTCGGCCGGAGCCCTCCCGGACTCGGGCCTCGAGGTCGGAGATGTGGCCGTCGCCTCTTCCGAGACGCTGGCTGAGCTGGGACTCTGCTCCGGTCGCGGAGTGGCTGACGCGAATGCTTTGAACCTAGGATTGGAACAGACCGTGGCCCTGGACGCGCGGCTCTTCGAAGGGCTCCTGGCCGCGGCAGGGGAATTGTCGCGAGCTCGAAGCGGACCGTTCTTGAGCGTGGTCGGGGTTTCCGACAGCGTGGCGCAGGCCAAAGAGCGGAGAGATCGGTTCGCCGCACTGGTCGAAAACATGGAAGGGTATGCTCTGGCGCTGGCGGGTCGGCGATTCGGAATCCCGGTGGGGGAAGTGAGAGGCGTGAGCAACGTGGCCGGCGTTCGCAACAAAGCCGCGTGGAACCTCGACCTTGCCAATCGGCAGGCCCAGGCGGCGGCAGTCCATTTTCTGCGGAGGGAAGCTTGACCTCGCTCAAGATCGGTTATTCCCCTTGCCCCAACGATACGTTCATATTTGCCGCACTGGCTGAACAGCGGTTGGACGCTCCGTTGGAGTTCCAGCCCGTTTTAGCGGACGTGGAGACGCTGAATCAATGGGCATTGGAGCGGCGGCTGGCCGTAACCAAGCTGAGCTTCATGGCGCTCGGTTCGGTACGAGATTCCTACGGTCTGCTCTCTGCTGGCGGCGCATTGGGACGGGGATGCGGCCCGCTGCTCGTTGCACGGCCGGGAACCACCCTGGCCGGGTTGGATTCCGGCGTTGTGGCAGCGCCGGGAAACCTGACCACAGCCCGTCTCCTCCTGGGGCTTTTCTGCGGTCGCACGCCGTCGTTCAAGCAGATGGTCTTCTCCGAGATCATGCCCGCGGTGGCGCGGGGAGAAGCCGACTTCGGCCTGGTCATCCATGAAGGGCGCTTCACCTATCCGAATCTTGGGCTGGAGGCTCTCCTCGATCTCGGCGCCTGGTGGGAAGAGAAGACCGGTCTTCCGATTCCCCTCGGCGGGATTGCTATCCGCCGCGACCTCGGCCCGGAGGTCGCCCGTCAGGTGGACCGGTCGATCCGAACCTCCCTGGAGACTGCCATGAGCGCCCCTGATGAAGCCATGGGTTACGTGCTTGCCCACGCCCAGGAGATGGACCGGCAGGTAGTGATGCAGCACATCGATCTGTACGTCAATTCGTTCGGCCTCGACCTGGGACCCGCGGGTCGGAATGCAGTGGAAACACTCTTTTCAATCGGCGAAGATGCCGGGCTGATACCCCTTTCCACCCTTCCGCTGATGGCCTACTGACACCTGAGCTGTCCCCGCTGGCCGTGATGCCAAGTCTCAATCCAAAGAGTAACTGCTACAGACAGGTGTCTTTTGCAGCGGGTCTATCCGCTCCTAAAGCCGCTAACTCGTAACTCTGCCGGACTTATCACTTGACGTCGGTTCAGTCTACACGGTAGTCTGTACTGCGTTGTGCCGCAATTCGCGGCAAGGACGGGACCCGGCAAGGAACTGGCAGCGGTATGAATCAGCGTGATATCGGAAGACACCCCTCCATGGTCGTGACTGCCAGGGTGTTCGTCACGTTTGCAGCCGCGGCGGTCCGCGATTCCGGCGCACGGGTTGACCGTGATTTCATGGAACGGTAAGGTGCAGAGAGCCTCGATCGAGATATCGATTTAACCCCGTCGAGGGCGCTGGACAAGGATAGACTGAGGTCTGTCACAGCCATAAGAGGAGGGCGCGGCAAGCGCTGCGCCTTCTCGGGGTCGGGCCGCTCGCTTCTCGACCGGGAACGGGCGGACAGATCGGACAATCAGTGGGCCTATTGTCGCCTTGAAGTCCCCTGGAGAGCTTCTATGACCGAGGAGAAACCGACGCGCGTCCTCTACGTGGAGGAAGACCGGCCTGCAGCTCTCCTGCTTCAGGAGAAGTTAGTACGGGCCGGTTATTCCGTGGAACTGGCTTTTGACGGCGAGCAAGGCCTGGCTATGCTCGAGCAGAACCGGTACGACGCAGTGGCCGTTGACCAGCAGATACCCTTCAGGACCGGCCTCGAGCTGATCCGGACGCTCTCTCTCCGGGACCGACTGCCGGCAACCGTCATGATCGCCGGCGCGGGTAATGAAATGGCGGCGGTAGAGGCCATGAAGCTCGGCGCTATGGATTACCTGATCAAAGACAAGGCCGGCAGGTATAGAGACCTCCTCCCCGCGGTCATCGAGCGTGCCGTAGAAAAGAAAAGACTCCTGGATGAAAAACGGCGGGTCGAACAGGCCATCGCTCGGGCGAAAGCAGACTGGGAACGGACTTTTGACGCGGTCCCGGATCTGGTGGCGATCATCGGGAAGGATTTTCGCATCAGGCGGGTCAATCGGTCCATGGCTTCCCGATTGGGAATGACCCCGCAAGAGGTGGTCGGAGCGACGTGCTATTCCTTGGTCCACCAAGGCGGCGCTCCGCCTGATACTTGCCCGCACCGACAATTAATGCAGGACGGACAAGAGCACACTGCTGAAACCTATGAGGCAGCGCTTGGCGGAACGTTTCTCGTCAGCGCCTCTCCCATTCGGGACGCGGACGGAGAACTCATCGGTTGCGTCCACGTCGCCCGGGACCTCACCGAGCGCAAGAAGGCCGAGGAAGCCCTTCGTGTGAGCGAACAGAAATACCGGATGCTCGTTGAGAACGCACCGGTTGGGATTCTTTCTGCGGACTATGCGGGCAGAATTCTCGAAGTAAACCCACAGATCCTCAAGATTCTCGTAATTGAGTCGGTCGGAGCCATCGAGCCGGCGAACATGCTCACCTTTCCTCCGTTCGTGGAGGCCGGAATCGCTGAAGTGTTCGGGCGCTGCTTGACTCAGGAACGGGTCGTTCACGCGGAGGTGCCGCACACCGACCCGTCAGGCAGGCAGTCGTACTTGAGTACGATCGCAACGCCGATGTGGGACTCCGCTGGACGGGTCACCGGAGGCCAGGCCGTTGTGGAAGACATCACGGACCGAAAACAGGCAGAGAAAAGACTGCGTGAAAGCGAAGAAAAGTTCCGCAGCCTGTTCGATTCCAGCCGCGACGGTATTGCCTGTGTCTCCCTCGACGGGCGTGTGGAGGACGCGAACCAGGCTTTCCTGGACATGCTCGGATATACCGTGGATGACATAAAGGTCATGCGGTACCGGCACTTCACGCCGGAGAAGTGGGCCTCGGTGGACGAGGCGGCATACGAAGAGCAAATCCTGAAGAGAGGCTATTCCGACGACACCGAACAGGAGTACATCCGTCGCGACGGTACTGTGATTCCGGTAGCCGTGAGGGCCTGGCTGGTACGAGACGAACAGGGGCAACCGCTGCACCTCTGGCGGGTCGTACGAGACATTACCCAACGCAAGAAGGGCGAACGCCTTGCGGTTGAAACCGAACGCATCAAGGCCGTCGGAGAGCTGGCAGGCGGGATAGCGCACAATTTCAACAACCTCCTGCAGGTCGTTCTGGGAGCCGCTCAACTGGCCCAGGCAGACGTGGAATCGGGCTGTGCCGAGGACGCCAAAGAGGCGCTCAATCAGATCGTGCAGAGTGCAAGGTTCGGCGCGGAGACCATAAAACGCCTCCAATATTTCGCGCGGGTTCGCCGTGAAGATCTCACGGTGAGAGGAGAGGTCTTCGACTTATCGGAGATCGTCCACCAGGCCATCGAAATCAGTAAGCCCTGGTGGAAGACTTCCGCGGAAACGGAGGGGATGAGGATTGCCCTGCGACGTGACCTCGAGCAAGGCTGCATGGTCAAGGGCAGGCAGAACGAGCTGTTCGAAGTGGTGGTGAACCTCATCAAGAATGCCACCGAAGCTATACGCGGGGATGGCGAGATCATCGTGACGAGTCATGTCTCGGCCGGGAAGGTCGTGGTCAGTGTCAGCGACACCGGATGTGGAATTCCCAAGGAGAATCTCGGGAACATCTTCGAGCCGTTCTGGACCACGAAAGGCGTCGAAGGAACGGGGATGGGTCTCGCCAGCAGCTACGGAATCGTGAAAGAGCACCAGGGGGAGCTTGCCGTCCAGAGCGAGCTGGGCAAAGGGACCACCTTCACCGTGTCGTTCCCGCCGGCCGCGTCGATGCCGGAAGAAAAGCTCGAAGCCGTGGACTTCAGTCCCACGGGTCGGAAACGTATACTCGTGGTCGACGACCTGGAACCTCTCACCATCATGCTGAAACATGGCTTTGAAAATCTCGGGCACACAGTCTACACGGCCCTTTCCGGCCGGGACGCGATGACCCTGTTCCGGGAGACCGAGATCGATCTGATCGTCTGCGATCTCGCCATGCCCGAGTTGAACGGTCGGCAGGTCGCTGAGGCCGTCAAGGAAATCTGCGAAGTGAAGGGGATACCCAAGACCCCGTTTATCCTGCTCACCGGTTGGGGCGCGCAGCTTGGGGATGCCGCGAAGATGGCCGAATCCGGAGTGGACCGTGTCGTGGACAAGCCCGCAGATGTTCCCCAACTCATGATGATTGCATCGGAACTCTTTGCCAAGGTCTCGGAGAGCGAACGACCGTCTCCGGGGGAGAGACGACGGAAAAGTCGGCACCGGTCATGAAAGCGGCGACTGCGGCTCTACTGGATGGGAAGTTCGAACAGGAAATTGACCCAGACGCCGGGATTGGTTTCGCACCAGATGCGGCCTCCGTGGGCTTCGATAATCTTGCGGATGTTGTACAGACCCAAACCGGTGCCCCTCTTTTGGAGCGTGGTTTCGTCAGGCACGCGGTAAAATTTCTCGAAGATTCTCTCCACCTGATCGTAGGGCACGCCGGGCCCCGCATTCCAGACATTGAAGAGATAACGATCGCCAAGATCTCGTACGCCGAAGGCGATCTTTCCTTCGGGATACCGGTACTTCAGCGCATTTCCGAACAGATTGCGGTACACGATTTCCAGCAGCGCAGGATCCCCCTGAAGCTGAATCCGACCGACTCCGCCCATACTCAGGTCGTAGCTCTCGAAGGAATCGGGGTACCGTTCTTTCAACCCAGTCATTGCGGGCATGATCACCTCTTCGGAGAAGTCGTTGATCAACTGCTTCCGAAACTGAATCTGCCCGTGCTCCAGTTCCGCCATCACGAGGAAGTCGCGGCTCATGGCCTCGAGAAACTGAGAATGATGGTAGACGATCTTCAGTTCCCTCAGTTTGGCCGCGTCGGTCTCGTGCTTGATCAGCCGACGGAGAAAACCGCTCATCACTACCAGCGAGTTCTTGTTCTCGTGGTTGATGAAGTGGATTGCTTCGCGATAGTTCGTATTTAGACGTTCGAGTTCCCGTAGGACCGCCTTTTCTTTGCCGATGTCCTTGCTGACGCCGACCGTTCCGATAACGTTCCCTTCCTCGTCTTTCAGCAGAGAGAGGGTCAGCGAAATTTCTACGATTCCTCCTGACTTTGTGCTCAATCTTGTCTCGTAATTGCGCACACCACCGGACACGATGACCTCGTCAACAATCCTGTCCCTCTCGGCCGGGTCTTCCCACAGTTCGCCGGCTGGACGCCCCTGCACCTCTTCGGCGGTGTAGCCGGTCATCTTTTCGGCACCGGGATTGAATTCGACGATACGCGAGTCCAGGTCGGTGGTTATGATCATATCCTGGCAACAGCGGAGGATTCCGCCCAGGTACGTGGTCTCTTTGGCGAAGGCTTCGGTGCGAGTCCAAACTTCCTTGGAGAGGTTCCTTGCCAGCCGCTTGTATCGTTCCTGCGATTCCCGCAACTTGGCTTCCAGGTCCGAGATCTCCACCTGGCGACCGATCAGCCCCGCAATCTCCTCGAGAAAATAGTCGTCCTCCGGACGTGTCTCCTGTCCGCGGGCACAGCAGGCGCTCAGGTGACCTCGAATTTGGTCTCCGACCCGGATTTCCAGCCTGCTGAGCGCCCCTGCGGGCTCGCCGGGCTGTTGGCCGTAGCTCTTCCCGTCCACCTCGGCCCAAACTCTGACCTCAGGCCAACGATCGAGCACAGCACTCAAATCCGCCAGGACACGGGCCATCTTTTTGTCAAAGGGAGCGCTCCCCATCAAGTCGTGGCTAATCTGGAGCAGTCCTTCAAGCTTCTTGGACAGGTCGGAACGTCGCGCCTCAATGGGTTCTTCCGATCTGGCAGGCGGTGACGAAGGAGGGGCTTCCGATACGGTCTCGACGATGTAACCGTTCCCGGCATCGTCCTTGAAGGAGCTCAGGCTCACCAAACAGGGCGTCCCGCCTCGAATCTGCTCCGCGGGTCGGACCGGCCGCGAGGTTCCTTTGATGAGCCGGTCAAAAGGGCAGAACGGACAGGGTTTCTGCAGACCTGCGAGCGCTTCGTAACATCGTCTCTGTTCGACTGGGCCGGTAATTGGGGCGAGGCGAGAATTGACATGGACGATGCGGTAGCCCGCGGCAATCACCGCGGCCCCGCCGGTGACCGGCTGCAAAGACTTGTGGGCAGGAGTCTCGATGACGTCCCCCTGTGAAACGAAATCCGGACGCGACTGAGATTGCTTCACTCGGACAAACTTGGAACCCCAAGACCCCGTTCGCTCTGTTGGGACCCGGTAACCATCCACAGTGCCGGTGTGCCGGCGGGACCGGGAAGCTCCGAGTTCGCCAGGACACCTCTGGAGCGTGTCGAATTGCGGCCCGCGTTGGTCAAGTGGTCACGTCCTGGTTAGCGCAGTTTCTCCTGGAAGTCAATGGATAGGAGTCAAAGGCGATTCGCGACGGGAAGATCGTGCTCCGCCTCTGAGAACCTGTGTTTGACTTATGAGACGAGCCGGTGGTAGGATCATGCCGTACCGTTGTCATCGGAGGGCCTTATGAAGGGCGTAGTTCTCGCCGGAGGGTTGGGAACCAGACTGTTTCCGCTTACCAAGATCACCAACAAGCATCTGCTGCCGGTTTACAACAGGCCTATGGTGACCTATCCCATTGAGTGCCTGGTCAAGGGAGGTATTACCGACATTCTCGTCGTGACCGGCGGCAACCATCCGGGAGACTTCCTGAGACTGCTCGGCAACGGAAGAGAATACGGCGTCGAACATATCAACTACGCTTACCAAGAAGGCGAAGGCGGGATTGCCGATGCCTTGTCGCTCGCCGAGCCCCACGCTGCGGGTGGACCTATCTGCGTCGTGCTCGGTGACAACATTGTTGAGAAAACCATCGCCCACGCTGTGCAAGACTACAAGAGACACGGCAAAGGGGCAAAGATCCTCCTCAAAGAGGTCCCCGACCCTCAGCGATTCGGCGTCGCAGTGATGGACGGGCATCGCGTCGTACGGATCGACGAGAAACCCGAGCTTCCTTCCACATCGTATGCGGTGACCGGGATCTACATGTACGATTCTCGGGTGTTTGACTTCATCAAAACGCTCACCCCGTCGCAACGAGGGGAACTGGAAATAACCGATGTGAACAATCGGTACATCGATGAAGAGACCATGACCTGGTCGATCCTCGATGGCTGGTGGACGGACGCAGGGACGTTCGATTCACTGCTGAGGGCTTCCAATCTCGTTGCCCAGGGAGGAGCCAACAACGATTGAGTGCAACTATGGAGCGTGAAAAATTCAAGCGCCCTGACTCACAGCTCATTGACGGGGTCATCGTCCAGCCGCTGAGGGTCATCCCCGACGAACGCGGGCGATTGATGGAGATCCTCAGATGTGACGATCCCTTTTGTTCCGGGTTCGGACAGGTATACCTGACGACGGTGTATCCTGGGGTCGTGAAGGCATGGCACTACCACAAGATCCAGGAAGACCGGTTTACCTGTGTCAGGGGAATGGTCAAAGCAGTATTATGCGACGACAGGGAGCAGTCTCCCACTCGCGGCTTGCTGAACGAGATCTACGTGGGTGAGCACAAACCGTGCCTCATCGTGATTCCACCGGGGGTCTACCACGGCTGGAAGTGCATCAGCGAGTACGAGGCCTACGTGATCAACGTGCCGTCTCATCCGTACAATCGTTCCGATCCGGACGAGTACCGCTGCGATCCACATACCGGCGGCATCCCTTACGATTGGTCGAGAAAGGACGGATAGCAATGAAACTCCTCGTGACCGGCGGGTGTGGCTTCATTGGATCCAACTTTGTGCTGTACATGTTGGAGACCCATCCTGAGGTAAGCCTTGTCAACCTCGACCTGCTGACCTACGCCGGAAATTTGGAGAACCTCCAGGACGCCCTGCCGTACGGTGAACGGCACCGCTTCGTCCGAGGAGATATAACCGACCGGAAGCTTGTATACGACCTGATATCGGAAAAACCGGACGTTGTAGTGAACTTTGCCGCGGAAACCCACGTGGATCGGTCCATCATGGACAGTTTCGCGTTCGTGAACACCAACGTGCTCGGTACACAGGTCCTCCTGGAAGCGTGCAAGGAATTCGGGGTGGAACGATTCGTCCAGATATCCACTGACGAGGTGTACGGTTCTCTCGGGCCTGAAGGGGCTTTCACCGAGTCACACCCGCTGGCCCCCAACAGTCCTTACGCCGCGAGCAAGGCTGCCGCCGACCTGTTGTGTCGGTCGTACCACAAGACGTACGGCCTGGATGTGCTCGTGACCAGATGCTCGAACAATTACGGGCCGTTACAGTTTCCGGAGAAGCTTATGCCGCTCATGATCACCAACGCGCTCCAGGACAAGGAGCTCCCCGTGTACGGAGACGGCATGAACGTGCGGGATTGGATTCACGTCACCGACCATTGCAGGGCCGTCGATCTCGTTCTCCGCAAGAGCCGCGGGGGAGAGATCTACAACATCGGTTCGAGCAGCGAGTATCCGAACCTGCACGTCGTCCGATATATCCTGCAAAGGCTGAGCAAACCCGAGTCGCTGATACGGTTCGTCCAGGACAGGCCGGGCCACGACCGGCGCTACGCCATGGACGCATCAAAATTGAGAAGAGAACTCGGGTGGGAGCCGGTCACCACATTCGAGGAAGGAATGAACCAAACCATCTCCTGGTACATCGAACATGAAATGTGGTGGCAACGCATCAAGACCGGCGAATACCTCACGTACTACGAGAAATGGTACGGAAACCGCTGAGTCTGCGTAAGGTGCGGTGACCGAAGCGAACCGCCCCGTTCGAGGTCTTTTTCACAAATACGGTATCTCCTCTGGTGTCCCTGCTTTTGGCTGTACAGTGGGGCCGGCATCTTGCCGGTCCGACTCAAGCCGTCCCTCTGGAGGACATTTGTTTTGGCAATCACTAAACAGCCCCTGAATTCAATACAGCACACGATGAACATACAGCGTCGCACCACTCGGAGGATTTGGGTCGGGTCCGTTCCCATCGGTGATGGTTCGCCCATTGCGGTTCAGTCAATGGCCAACACCGATACGCGGGATGCGAAAGCTACGGTACGCCAGGTTCGGCGGCTGGAGCAGGCCGGCTGCGAAATCGTACGCGTCGGCGTCCCGGATATCGAAGCCGCACGGGCGCTGGGAGCCATCAAAGCACGTATCACTATCCCGCTCGTCGCGGACATCCACTTCGACCATCGCCTCGCGCTGGAGGCCCTGCGCCAGGGTGTGGACAGCTTGCGGCTCAACCCGGGAAACATCGGGTCAGCAGCCAAGGTCCGCGAGGTCACCCGTGCTGCGTCGGAACGCAGGGTTCCCATACGCATCGGCGTGAATGCAGGCTCACTGGAACGCAAGCTTCTGGAGAAGCACAAGGGAGCCTCGCCCGCGGCCATGGTGGAGAGCGCGCTGAACCACGTGGCCATCCTGGAGAGAGAGGGTTTCCACCTGATCAAACTGTCGCTGAAGGCGTCGGATGTCACGCGGACAGTCGAAGCGTACCGCATGCTTTCTCAGCGGGTGGACTACCCGTTACACGTGGGCATTACCGAAGCGGGGACGCTCCTGCCGGGAGCGGTAAAATCTGCGATCGGGATCGGCCTGCTGCTCGCGGAAGGGATCGGCGACACCATTCGGGTCTCGCTCACCGCGCCGCCGGTCCAGGAGATCGTTGCCGCTTATGCGATCCTTCGGTCTCTCGGCATTCGGGAACGAGGGGTCGAGGTGATCTCGTGCCCGACCTGCGCCAGAACCGAAATCGACCTTATCCGGCTGGCCGAACGGGTCGAGAAGGCACTGGCTCGCGTGCGAACCCCGCTAAAGGTGGCAGTAATGGGATGCGTGGTCAACGGTCCCGGTGAAGCCAAAGAGGCGGACGTGGGTATCGCGGGCGGAAAAGGGAAAGGAATCCTCTTCAAACACGGCAAGAAGATTGCCTCGTATCCCGAGAGCGAGCTCCTCCCCGCTCTCCTCGCAGAAATCGCTCAAATGACGGGAGAAGGAGCGGCGATAAGCAAGAAATCACTATTTGTTTGAGAAAGGCTTTCCCCCACCCTTCGGGCAGAACGCGACCTCGCCGATTGTCATGCCCCTATCGACAGGGCTGCCATCAATTTGCGCAACTCCTGGAGACCTGCATCGGTGATTGCGGTGATTTGATACCCTGCGACCGTCTCCCCGGTGGACTCGTCAGTCTGGGTCCAGCGGCATACTGCATCGAAAACGAAGGGGAACACATCATGGAACTCGGTCCCCTGAACCAACAGCCCCTTCTTCTCCCCTTCCATAGTCTTGATTCCCTGTATTTTCAAACCCTTTTCGCTGATGTCTATGATCGTGCCCTCGCTCAGTAGATTGTTCGCCTCGTAAATGGGCACCGAGACGACCATGTAATTCCGCGGCAACGCGCGATTTACGGTTTCATCCTCTTGCTGTTGGTCTTGCTCCTGTTCTCGGGTATCCGGCTGAGCCTTTCTCTCGATCTCGTCCTCGCTTACCACTCCGGCAGCCACCAGTTGCTTGAAGACGTTGTCCAGGCCGGTGGCCGTGAGACCGTATTTGTCCATCATCTGGGAGTCCGCGATGCCCGCTCGGATGTCCGCGGTTATCTTGCTGGACTTGATGGTCTTCTTCTGTGGCTCCGGCGGCTCTGTCACAGGTATGCGACTTACCTCGATAGCCACCGTCTCGTCATATGAGGACAAGCGGCCGTAAATCTCCGACGGTTTCGCTATGTTCGCCTGAAGCAGTTTCTGGAAGACGCTCTGCAATCCCTTCGCGGTAAGTTTATGCTTCTCCATCAGTTCCGGATCGGTCAAACCCGCTCGTATATCCTGCACCACATCCTTGGCCCTGATCTGCCGTTTCCCGGGCTCCGGCTTTGGATGCTCGCGCTCCTTCTCAACAGCTTTGTCCGGGGCAATCTCTCGCAGAAACACGAGCACACCCGCGACCTCGCCTTGTCCGCCATGAAAGGGCCAGGCAGTCAATTTCGCAGAGACCTGTCCGCCGTCTTTGCACGATCGTTTGGCGTCGAAATCCTTGCAGGGGATGCCGTTCCTGATCAGACCTTCAATCATTGACCCTTCAAGCTCTCGCTGAGATGCGGGAATGAACGGCGACTCTTCCTCTCGCAACTCATCCACAGACCATCCGAATTCCTCGCTAAACGCGGGATTCGTATAAGTCGCCTTCCCCTCCGTGTCGTAAATCACCAGTGCGTCGGGGAACGAGTCCAGGGCAGAACGATAGCATTCCAAGCCTGTCTGGGCTTCTTCACACAGCGCTCTGGCTTGTAATTCGGCTTCCCGCCAGGCCTGCTCGGCCCGTCTGCGCACACTGACGTCGATGCCAACCAGGACATAATGTGACAACTTGTCAGTCGAATCAAAGACCGGCGTTCCGTGCCATTCCACCGGAACTTCCCGCCCGTCTCTTGACAGGACAAAACCCTCCCTTGTCATCGGCGCGGGTTTTGCCGCTGAATTCAACAGATCGTCCCAGCCTTCGGTTCTCGACCGCTCCGGCACAAAATTGGTTACGAAGTCCACACCAATGACTTCTGCCGAGGAATATCCGAGGCACTCGAGGATCGCCGGGTTCATAATCACGATCTTGCCGTGCGGGTCGAGAACCGCGAAAAAGATGGCCGCATGCTCCATGAATCGTGCCGGGAAATCCGTCTCAGTTTGGGGCAACAGTTCCGTGCTTTTCTGCTCGTCTACTCGGTCTTCCAGGGCCGCTGTTACGATTTGGGAAAGCCTCTCCTGTTCTTGGAGGGGCTGCTCCCCCTCATCCAGTTCTGCCTGGGTTGGCAACTCTCCAGGTATTCCCGGCTCTGATAAGGGTTCCTCCTCGGCTATGTCCCGTACGGGAGGGAGCAGTTCAGGCTCTTCGACGCTCCGTGCCGATCCACCTTCCCCGCCTTCGGTTTGCGCACCTGCCGATTCTTCGGGACCGGTGCCTTGCTCCGTCAAACCTGACGCAGCTTCTTCGATCGGGATCTTAGCCTCGTCCACGACCGA
Source organism: Desulfomonile tiedjei (assembly GCA_016218715.1). Classification (GTDB taxonomy): domain Bacteria; phylum Desulfobacterota; class Desulfomonilia; order Desulfomonilales; family Desulfomonilaceae; genus JACRDG01. The sequence continues at coordinate 116,517 of JACRDG010000120.1, forward strand.
AAGAAATCGATCGGCCGGAATTTCAGATGCGGCGAGTTCAGGCTCGGGTGCGTCGCTGGAGATCGCCAGGCGGTTCGCTCCCCCATCTGTTTTCAAGAAGTAGTGCTTGACCAGGGCTCCTGCAGCACCACCAAGAACGGTGGAAACGATGAGTCCTGGGATCTCAAAAAGGTCCGCACCGAGAGCCATCCGCTGAAGTATCACGATCAGGTCGACAGCGAGGGCTCCCATTACCGCATACTGCGCCAGCGAGATTACGGTCCTGGTCTTCATAGTTCTGTCTCACAGTGCGGAGACAAGCTTCTGAAAGAGGCTCTGAAGGCCCCGGGAAGAAAGGCCATACGTTTCCATTCGCGCCGTGTCGCTCAATCCTCCCCGAATGGATTCCAGAACCTTTTTTGCGTCAACAACTTTCTTGTTCATAAGTGTCCTGTCCAGCAGCCTGCAAGTGCATCCCGGTTTCCGGCTCCGATCGGCCGATTTCATGCGTCGTTCGACGACAGCCTACCGCGGCGGTCTCCATCAACCCTAGTGGAGCCGCTCTTTGAAATTCAAAGCGCAGCACTATGGCTCCACCCGGTGCCTGCGGAAATCACTATGAGTAAGGCACTTGCCAGTATGACCCAGGCCATCGTGATCACGGCTTTGGTTTCCGGCGCAAGAGTCGAATTGCGATAGAGCGCAAAGAAGCCCAGTGGAAAGAGCCCCAGCAGGAGCAGAATGACAACAAGGGCATTGTCGTACCAGGATGTCTCGCGTGGGCGGGCATCGGGCCTCACGGGCTTGGCTGGCGTTGCCGCTTTGTCCGCCGACGGCGTTGTGTGTCTCGCCGGCTGGTGTTGGACTGTACGAATCGCTTGTGCCTGCTTGCCCTGCCCCGCGGCAGCCAGTCCGTCCGCTGAACCGTGTCCCAGTTGCTTCATCACGTACGAGAAACTCATCAAGTCTTCTTTCAACGAGACCGTGTGGTCGAATCCCACACTCCTTCGGGCAAGATCGCTCTGCGTTATCGCTCCCACCGTTGTCAGCTTCCCAAAGAGGCTTTCAAGCCCTTTTGCGGACAGCCGGTATTTCTTCATGAGAGCCGAATCGTCCATCCCCGATCGGATGTCCCTGGCAGCCTCCTGGACGCCTATACGTGCCGAGGATTTGCTTTTGGGTGCATGGCGGCCCTCGTCCGTTTCACTCCCAGCATCGGCATGGAGTGCGTCCAACGATATGTTGACCGTCCCGAGGCAGCCGGGAAGTCGTCCCTCCAGTTCCGATATGTCGATGAAACCCGCTGTTACGAGCTTGTCGAATAGGCTTTGCAGTCCATCGGGTGCGAGCTTGTATTTGGCCATGAGCGTGGAATCACCCTTCCCAGCCCGGATATCCGCGACGACTTCCTTCGCGCTTATAACTCTCTTCGCCATGCGTAGACTCCTTCCGTCTGCACGGGTTGGCGCCCCTCAGCCTTCCGGCCCTACGAGAGAGCGTTGCCATGCTCTCATCGACATCTACCGCTCACGTGTAATCGTCTACCAGGCAGGTGCTTGCGAGATGGCACATGGGTCTGATTCGACCACGGAAAGAATAGCAATTCGCGTGCCATCTGCTCGGTCCGCGGACTGAACCGTAACCTATGGTTCTTTCATAAGATTTCTCGACCGATTCGTTCGGGGCTCGATGCGCTGCGCGTCCTGAATGTCATATTTCCGCTGGTGGTGCGTCGAAAGCACCCGAACACCACCGGCCCTCATGAATATCAAGTGGTTAGGCGGCAGCTATGTGTAAAAATTCCACATACGCAGATGAAAGCCCGAGCCGGAATCTTGCCTGAACTTTCGTCTTTGACCTTCAGGCCTGAAAATGATGGTTGACTGAGCACGCACGGGTGAAGTATGCTCAGGCTCGCAGAAATGCCCTGGCCATACAGGAAAGAAATTGCAGTCACTCGCCCGTAGAGCGCAGGCTCGGGCGGTCGCGCATTTTGTTCTGGAGGATACGAGATGAAGAGGCTGATACTTGCGGCGCTGCTGGCTCTTCTGCTTTCATGCTCGGTTTTCGCACAATATTATTCTGTCGTGCCCGGAGTAGCCGTCAAACCCGATGGAGGGACCAACTACGTGTTTCCCGGCGGTGCCCCGTTCAAAGCCGGCCCGAACACGGTGTATGCGTATCCCAATGCCAAGTATAGTATCAGTCCGCTGTACGGGGTCTCCTATCCGCACGACGTCATTCCTTTGTGGCAGCCGAATCCTCCGGAACTCCCCAAGTGATTCACGGGGTTTCCTTCACCGGAGAGGCGTGATCGCTCGGTCGCGAGTAGTGAAGGGGACCATCCCCATCGCGCACATAAGGGACTTTAGGCCGCGGGAAACGAGACATGGAATTGCGTCCCAAGTTCCGCGCAGACTGCACCGTTCACCGTCAAAACGACGGAGAATCGGCGGAGAGGATTGTTCTCAACGACCCCGTTTCCGGCAAGTTCTATCGGCTGTCGGAGTACGAGTTCCGGTTACTCAGCGCACTCGACGGCGCTGTCACGGTTGATGAAGCAGCAGAAAAGCTGAAGGCCGCTGGGCATTATTATGCTCCAACGGACGCGCGGCAGATTGTGGCAAAGGCTTCGCAACTGGGGCTCCTGTTGGGGACGGGATACAGCACCGCGCTGCACCTGCAGACCATCAAGAGCAAATTGAAGTCAGTCAAAAGAACGAGACTGCTCTCCAACGTCTACTATCTCTTCATCCCCATTTGGGACCCGGATCGGTTCCTCAATAGGACTGTGTGGGTTTTCAGGCTGGTGGCCACCCGCCGGACGGCCTTGTTCGGGACGCTCGCTGCCCTCGGCGCGATCTATCTCATTGTCGCCGGCCTGCCTCGCATCAATCTGGAATATCTGTTCTTTTTCAACTGGGAGAACCTCCTCTACCTGTGGGGCACTGTCGCGCTTACCAAGCTTGTCCACGAGTTCGCTCATGCGTATACGGCAAAACATTTTGGGTTGCGCGTTCCCGAGATGGGGGTCGCGTTTCTCATCTTTTTTCCGTGTCTCTACTGCAATACCACGGATGCGTGGCAATTGGCGGACCGGAGACAACGGGCAGCCATCGCCGCAGCGGGTATAGTGGCCGAGGGAGTCCTGGCGGTCATCGCGACCTACGTATGGTTCTTTTCCAGGCCCGGTCTACTCAATTCGTTGGCCTTTTACCAGATGGCGGTCTCGTTCGGGTCCACCGTCCTGTTCAATGGGAACCCGCTTCTGAAGTTCGACGGCTATTTCATCTTGATCGATGTCCTCGGTTTGCCCAACCTTGCAGGCAATTCGCTGAAGCATGTCAAATACCTGTTTATGAACCGCGTGATGGGGAACGAACAGTTCTCCACCCCCGCGCAAAACCCCGGGCAAGCACAGATTTTTGCGGTGTACGGCATATGTGCCCTCTGCTACCGGATGACACTCTATACCGCGATCGTCGTAGGCGTGTACCATCGTTTCGACAAGGTGATAGGGATTGCATTGGCGATCCTGGCCCTCGGTTTATTCGTGGTGCGGCCGATGTGGGGAGGGATCCGAACGCTGTACAGCAGCCGACAGGGACTGAGTCCCAGGCCGCGAGGGGTGGTCGTTCTTGCTATTGTCACGGCGCTCCTCGCGGGCCTCGTGTTTGTACCCCATTCCAGCACCTCGGTCTATCCGTGTTTCGTGGGTTCCGAAAAGGTCCAGAAGCTCACGGTCCCGCTGCAGACTCTGGTCAAAAAGGTGTACGTCCAGGAAGGGTCTGTTGTGAACAAAGGAGACCTTCTCTTCCAACTGGACACGTCTGCAATCATGCTGAAGCTACGCCAGAAGCAATGGGAACAAAAGGCGATCGCGAAAGAAATCCTGATGCTCCTCTTGGACCAGAAGCTCAGGAGCAAAGCCGAAGGCAAGGAAGTGGAACTGCGGCATGTGGAAGACGAGATCCTGATGCTCGAGGAGCGCCTGAGGATGGCGGAAAGCAGCATTATCGCTCCTTTCGACGGAGTGGTGACGAAAATCGATCCCCGTGTCCAAGAAGGGTTCCAGCCGGGAGAAGGGATGGTGGTCGGGGAAATGCAGTCCGCGACGGACATCGTGGTTCATGCGCTCGTCCCTTCCTCGGACATCGTCCAAGTCCGTGAGAACCAGGCGGTGGTAATATGGCTGCCTGTGGGTACGGGAAAGATCTTGAACAGGAAGGTCGATTCCGTAAAATCGTACAGCGAAAAGGACTTGCGCAATTCACCATTTTCCAGCCGGGTCGGCGGCGAGCTTGCCACGGAGATGAGAGGCGAAAACCGGGAGGATGCCCCGCTGGAACCTCAGTATGATTGCTCTGTGCGGTTAACCGATGTGGACCGCTCCATCCCACTGGGCATGACGGGACGCATGGCTGTGCTGTCGCCTCCGAGGAGCCTGGCGGCTCGAGTCGTGGACGGCGTAATCAGAACCTTTAACCGGGAATCGCTTCTTTAATAGGGGACGTCTCGTGGCGATAGGCGATGCACCGAAACGTGTGACCGGTGGACTCGGGGAAACCTCGGAGACGACATCCGCAGAGACGATGGACCCCAAGCAGAGAACGCTCGCCCTCGCCCTGGAATTGTCAAAGCGAGCCCAGGAAGCGGCATCTCTGGACGAACTCTCCATGATACTCACCAACGACCTGCGAATTCTCGTCGAGTTTGACCGGGCCCTTCTCATCACCCACGTTGGAGCGGCGTCGGAGCTGGCGGCTGCCACGAATCAACCGGCCCTGGAAAAGAAGTTCCCGTTGTACAAGCTGGCCGGTGGCCTCCCGGAAAGTCTCAAAGGGGTTGAAAAAGGTGTCCTGATCTCGGGCAAGGCCGATGCCATCGACCTGGCCACGGAGGACCTGCCCCCCGCGGCCCGAGACGAACTCCTGTCATACGTGAAACGCTCGGAATGTTCCTTTCTGCTTTGCGTGCCGCTCAATCACAACCAAACGCTCCTGGGACATCTCCTCCTGGAGTTCTACGGGAACAGCGTTCCCAATCAAGTGCAAGTACTGACGGTGTTGAGTGTCGCTCCTCTCCTGGCGGCCGCTCTGGCAGAGAAATGGCTGTTGCGCGAGAAACCCGACATCTGGCAACAGGTCTTCCCGACGAGCCAACCCGGCCGGCGTTCAAGATTACTCTCGCAGCGGACCGGCTGGGCAGTAGCCGTGGCACTGGTGCTCCTCGGGGCAATCCTCGCGATGCCCATGAACTACACGGTAGGAGGCGAGGCCGAAGTGGCTTTGCACGAAAAGCATATTGCTTTCGTGAAGATAGACGGTCTCGTGGAACGCATCGACGTCGCCGAAGGGTCCACGGTGGAGAAGGACCAGGTGGTCGCGGTCCTCGACAGAAGAGAGCTTGACCAGGAGACAAAAAGCGCAAGGAGGCGCCTGGAAATCCTCACCAGGGAAATGACGCTTCTCAAGCTAGAGGGCGGGCAGCAGCCCTCGAAGCTCGCGGAAAGCGAACTGGTGCAACTCAAAGCCGCCGGGGTGAGGGAGGAATTGGAATACCTCAGGTGGAAGGCGGGCTTCCTCGACATCAAGGCGCCGGTCTCAGGGGTGGTGGTAACCAGGGAGGTGGATAGTCTCGTGGGCAAGCGGTTCAAGGCAGGCGAGCCGTTCTGTGAAATTGCAGCTCCCGGCGAATTGCGGGCCGACGTTTACGTGCCCGAGGACAAAATAAGTTATGTGCGCACAGGCCAACCTGTCGAAGTATACCTCAACAGTGAACCTGGGAAAGCCTTGCCATCAAAAGTCGCCGAGATAGCCCCCATGGCTCAGGTCTTCCCACGCCTCGGCAATGTCTACCGGGTGGCCGCAACTTTTTCCGGAACCACGGAAGAGGTGAAGGTCGGCATGAAAGGGATCGGCAAGATAGAGACCGAGCGCACGAGTTTGTACCAGATCCTGAAACAACGCTTTCTCACACGATGGAATCAATATTCGATATATTTCTAGTACCAAATCGGTTTCCAAGACGTAATCTGGGGAGCACCTTTTTGAAAAAGGTATCTCCCCTGATTGCTTCTCAAAAACAGCATCGTTTCAGATGAATTTCTTCACCAGACTGTCCCACCCCATGTCCTTGAAGGCTCCGTACACATCTGTGATGGGCTCGCCACCGGCAGCCGCTGCAGCCACCGGATCGTCTGCGATCATGGAGAGCAGGCGCTCTGCTTCCGCTTCAACGAACCTCGCGGCCTCGATGCCGAATGCGAGTCCCTTGAGGTCGGATCTCAGCTCCATGGGATCGATCAGCATCACCCAGCCTCCCGTATACGGTTCCGAGTTGGTCACTCCCGGCTGGTCGAGCAGCTTCTGGTTCACTGCAGTGACCACTCCGGTGAGGGGAGACCGCACGCCTGCCTCGTGACCTTCACGCGCGAGGATGAAACATTCTTCGCTGGTCTTGAACCGGGTACCCAGGGACGGCAGACGGAAATTGCTCACGGTCCCGACCAATCGGTTCCCGAAGTCGTCCAAACCCACGCGGACACGACCGCCGTATTCCACCCTGGCCCAACCGTGGCCGATGTGGATGTAGTAGTCCCTCGGGACCCTGTATCCATGTGCGTTCAGATACTGGGGAGGCCCGAACATAGTGTGATCCATCTGCATCATGTCATCGAGCATCTGATCGTACGGACAGGTGGCGCATTCGTAGTTGTGTGCGCACATCTTGCTCGCGGGCGCTCCGCCGGTGAGCGCATGACGGCAGCGGAGATCCGCGCGAAGTCTTCGCGAGACCTCGGTTCCCCACCCCGCGGCCTCTTCTTCCCGCGCGATCTTACGCCCCATAACCGTATCGAAGGCGCAGGTCGTGCAATCGAACGCATTGTCGCAATATTTCACCGGCACCACTTTTGCCCTCATCCAGATGCATTCCTTTTCGGCAAAATTGAAACCGGTTATCGTCTGCCTCTTTTCTGTGGTTGCCATGACGGACCTCCTTTGGATTATCGTTACTTCTGAATCGGTAAGCTCTGGTATTGGATAGCGGATCTCGGCGGAACGAGTGTTGTTCGCTCGACCCCGACTTCGTGTCGCACGGTGCCGCAGTCTTCAGTGGGACGCCGCCGACACTCGAAGGGGCGCTCCGAGCCCTGGGTCGATCACGGCCATGTCGTCGAGCATCTGGTCGTACGGGCACGTGGCGCAGTCGTAGCATCGGGCGCACAGCTTCGCTGCAGGTGCAAGGCCCGTGAGCGCATGAACGCAGTGCAGTTGGTGTGCGATAACATCGAACAGCCTTGTCTCTTGATTCCTTTCCATGACGGGCCTCCTGCTGCGGTATTCTGAGCCTGCTGTTTCGGCTGAAGGGCTTTCGATCCCTTTGTCGCCTCATTTGCCCATTGAATAAGCAGGAGTCGTGCCAAGATGATGCGATACGACCACCATGTTGATATAACTAAGCATAGTTGGCTCCTCCGCCCTGATTGTCCGAGCCCGCAGATGAGGGAAAAATCAACACGGCAGTGTGGCGGATCTACCACACCGATCTCAACTAAATGACTTCGCAGGATAATAGGCGAGTGTTGGAAAATACCACAGCGGTGTGCCGAAACACCACAGTTAGCGGAAAGAAAGGTAATGGCCAATGCAAAACCTGATGATGAATTCTCAGTTGCGCGCACGTGCCGCGCATCCGTTACTCCCAATATGATTTCTTTGAATGTAAACCGGAATTTCTCACGCGGTCATTGCAGCGCGGCTCTCAGCGCGTCAAAGAGGAAAAGCTCGCAGTACGGGCAGAGGTAATTCAATTTGCTGTCCAGATCCATAAGGCTGTTGGACGCACGCATCACGCATCGGTCGGTGTGGCAATGGGCAATATTGAACGTGTGCCCGATCTCGTGGAGCGCCACTTTCACGACACGATCCAGGAATTGCTCTCTGGATACGGGTTCGCCGGTCTGGTCGGTATAGAGGCGATGGCATGACATGACCGCCGCGGAGCCGCCCATGTACGCCTCCCCGAACACATAGGTGAGGATGGGATTGCACAGGTCCTTTTGCGTGACCCCCAGGACCTTGAGGCTCTTATGAGGACGATCGTTGGCCAGAAATTTGATAACCGTCATGGCATTGTATTGGTTCCGGCCCTCCATGAAGGCATCCTGAGGAATGATCGTTTCCTCCTCCACATCCACCGGGACCCGCAAAATGCCCTGGAGGCTGTCTGAGACCACCCGAATCACGTCCGGCCCTACCTTGCCGAGCGGGACCACGGAAATGAGACCTTTGTTTGCTGAGGGAGGTTGCTCTTTCTTCTTCTTCACGTCGCCTCTGCCACACCGGGGCGTTTTTCAGAATGTGTCCTCCCCCATCGCGATTCCGCGGGACTGCGTTCATCCCGGAAAACAGTTGCTTCAGAGCTTCTCCGAAGGATGGAGGTCGTATTTGCGCAGCTTCTTGTGGAGCGTGGTCCGATCCACCTCCAGGACTTTGGCTGCGTGGCTGATGTTCCACCCTTCCTCGTCAAGGACGCGGCGGATATGTGCTATCTCTGCTTCATGTAGCGATCGAGGTCCCCGACCGTCCGTAACCCCGCCCGCTGCCGGCTGGAGGTAATCAAACGCTTCCGCGGTGAGCACTCGTTTCCGCGCGGTCACCACGGCACGCTCGACGACGTTTTCCAGCTCTCGGATATTTCCCGGCCAGTCATAGCCGACCAGGATTTGCATGGCTCGATGGTCGATGGCGTCCACGTCCCGATTGGTTTCCCGGGCAAAGCGTCGCACAAAATGTTCGGCCAGGGGTGGAATGTCGTCACGCCTTTCCCTGAGGGGAGGAATTCGCAGGGTAATCACGTTGATCCGGTAGAAGAAATCCTGCCTGAAATTGCCCTGTACGATCGCCTGATTCAGGTCGCGGTGCGTGGCGCTTATCAGCCTGAAATCGGCTCTGATCGGATCGACCCCTCCGACTCGGTAGAAGACCCGATCCTGCAGGATACGCAACAGGTCCACCTGCATCTTGGGGGAGATCTCGCCGACTTCGTCCAGAAATAGGGTCCCGCCCTCGGCCACTTCAATGAGCCCTTTCTTGGGGCGAATCGCGCCGGTAAACGAACCTTTTTCGAACCCGAAGATTTCGCTTTCGATCAGCGATTCGGGAATCGCTCCGCAGTTGATGGGGACGAAGGGGCCGCCGATCCTTTTGCTGCTGGCATGGATCGCCCGTGCGATGAGTTCTTTTCCGGTCCCCGTTTCGCCGAGGATGAGGATGGAAGAGTCGCTCGCTGAGACTTCCTGAATCGTGCGGAACAATTCCACCATGGGTGCGGACACGCCGATGATTTCATCAGGAGCCGCCCAGCAACGGTTAACTTCACTGCGGAGGTACTGAGCCTCTTCGAGAAGCCTCTTGTGTTCGAGCAACTTTGCCAGCATGAGACCAAGCCCGTCAGGATCGAAGGGCTTGACGAGGAAGTCGTTCGCGCCGAGCCTCATGGCCTGCACGGCATGTTCGACCGTTCCGTATGCGGTGATAATCACCACCAGCGTGGTGGGAAAGTTCTCTTTCACCTTCTCGAGGAGCGCAAAGCCGTCCATTCCGGGCATCTTTATGTCGACAAAAAGGATATCATAGAAATGCTGCTCCAACAGAGCAAGGGCATGCGCTCCCGATTCGGCCTTATCCACAACCGCTGCTTCCTTTTCCAGCCAGGCTGCCAGCGATTCGCGCACGATCAGCTCGTCGTCCACCACCATCAATCTGTGTCTTCGGCCCATGATCGGTCAACCGCCTCCTTCAACTCCGCCGATCGATGCCGGGCTCCTGCCGGCTCATCCGGTACGCGGGAAGAGTGACGACAAATTTCGTACCCTTGCCCTCTTCGCTCTGCATCTCGAGCATGCCCCCATGCTGAGCGACAATACCATAAGCCACGCTCAGCCCCAGACCCACCCCTTTTCCGATCTCCTTGGTGGTCACGAACGGCTCGAAAACCTGGGGCTGGACTGCCTTCGGAATGCCGGTACCCGTGTCGCTGACGGTTACCTTCACTCGGTCGGAATTGTGGCCCGTTTCAACCGAAACCGTGATGACGCCCCCTTCGGGCATCGCTTCCACCGAGTTGAGCATGAGATTCAGCAATACCTGTTTGATCTGATTGCGGTCGCCATGGACGGCCGGAACGCCGTCAGGCATGACCCGCGTCAGGACTATCCCCTGGAGCTCCAAACGGTTGCCGATCAGCAGGAGAATTTCGTCCAATAAGGGATTGAGTTCCACGGCGGACTTCTGCAGCGTGCCCAGACGGGCAAACGAGAGGAGACTCTTGAGAATCTCGCCGCATCGGGAAGACTCAGTGGCAATCAGCTCCAGGTAGGTCCGAAATCGCTGTATTTGTTCCGCGGAAATCGAGTTTGTGTCGAGAGCCTCTTTCATGAGCTTGGCAAAAGTCAGGATCCCCTGGATCGGGTTGTTGATGTCGTGGACCGCCGCGGCAGCCAATTTACCCAAAGCCGTCATCTTGTCTTGGTGCAAGACATGGGTAAAGTTCTGGCGCATGTTCCTGGCTTGGCGATCGAGCACCCGAGCCAATCCCGTGGTTACATCCTTCCACACGATCAGGACCGATTTTCTCCCTTCTTCGTCTTCAGGGAGCGGATATGTGCTTATGGTATAGTAGCGTGTCGAGCCGTCCTCGCGACGCTCCTCCTTGACGCTGTGGGTGGAGCGACCCGTCTCGAAGACTTCCGTTGCAGGGCATCGGCCTCCCATGCGGAAGCACGGCTCCATGCTGCGATTGATGACCCAGTGGCAGGCTCTGCCGAGGCATCCCTTCCTGGTCATTCTCGTCTTGGTCAGGATGATGTTGTTGATATCGACGACCCGGAAATTCTCGTCAATCACCATGGTGCTGACCTCAGATCCAGCCATCAGCACCTGTTTCATCACTTCCACGGTATGTAGCTTCTTCTCGGTGGTTCCGAGCTGGCCGGAGACCCTCTTCAGGTTCTGCAGGGCCTCGAGAGCGAAGGAATCGAGAATACGAGTCTTGGTCGGAACGATCCGCAAGAGGTCCTGATGGAGCCTGCGATTTCGTGTCGCAAGGATCACCAGGTCGGGAGGGTGTTCTCGGACGAATTTGCGGTAGTTCGACACCAGATGAACATCTACGTCCGTTCCGACACGTTCGGGGAGGTCCTGTTTTCGCATGCAGACCACGCCCGTCAGGCGGAGGTCGACGTTCATGGAACTCAAGGAATCGAGGATAGAGCTCGCCTTGTCGAGAATGCCCTTCCCGCCGATGATGACCGCGTTCAGGGCGGTTCTCTCCGCAGGCCTCTTGCGCGCTCCAGGCCTCCCGGATGCGAGTTTTACGTGCCGCACGACCGCCATGATGATGCCAAGCCTTGCGACGGGAGCAAGGATGCTCTCAACAAGCAACGTTAAGGGTGAGCCACCGGAATCGGGGTACCTTTGTGCCGTCGGCACGCGGGTCGATATTTTCGGCTCTTACAGTCACGATAACCCATTGCGCCCGGTCTTACAAGGAAATCCCGCGTGACGACGAAGATCATGAGGCCTTGATGAGGCTCAGTCGCAACCTGCGCGTGCACTATGCTCACCGACATACGGGACCGAACTTGCGATAAGATGCACCTGGCGCTCCATGGCATAAATGCGCTTTCTCTTTTTGAGTTCCCGCTCTTGGCTGTTCAGTGGGGCCGGCATCTTGCCGGTCCATCAAGAAATGACAGGCAGGATGCCTGTCCGGCCGAACAGCCAGCGGGCGTAGGATGCGGTGACCAAGGGGAACCGCATCGTTCGAAGATTTCTCTCGACAGATGCGGTTCGCTTCGCTCACCGCATCCTACCTGACCGAGAGCCGCCGCCTCGTCGGGCAGAATCTGCGACCGTGTTTGCGAGAAGATGTACTAAGTGAGACGATTCTCACTTCCCCACTCCAGGACCGTCTTCGCCAGGCAGATCCGCTCCGACAACGGTTTCAATATCATGTCCGGGCGAAACGATTTCCCGAGCTGCCGGCGGCTCCTCTTTCAGAGCCACATCGACCATGTACCTGACTCGCTCGTCTCTCAGCGCCGCGCCCAGGATGTAACTGAGCTTGTCGTCTCCCAGGGCGTTATTGAGCGTTGTTCTCGCGCGTTCGTCTCTCAACGTAGTTTCGATCATGTACCTGAGCCGTTCGCGCACCCTGGCCGCCTCGTCAGCCTCGGAAAGCTCTTCAACCCTCCCGATTCCGGCGACTTCTTGTGCCGCAGCAGGCGCCTCGACTATTTCTTCGGCGAGGGCATCCTCAAGGGCAGATTCCAGCGGCTCTCCGGCGAGTGCCGCGTCGATCATGTCGGCGATCTGGTCGTCCTTGAAGTGACGGATCTGGGCTGCACCGGTGGGACAAACCACGCCACAGGCGCCGCAGCCTTTGCACAGAGCCGGGTTGACCTCGGACACCGCGACTCCCGGCACCACTTCCGTGAGCTGAGGCGCCTGGTACGGACAAGCTTCCACGCAGCGCCCGCAGCCCCTGCACAGGAACCGGTCGATAACCGAAACGGTTCCCGGGACTTCGACGAATCCACGAGCGAGGCAGGATGCTGCATGACATCCCGTAGCTTCCGCTTGCGCTATCGTCTCATCCAGCGGTTTGGGATGGTGAGCCAGCCCGGCGAGGAAGACACCGTCCGTGGCAAAGTCAACGGGTCTCAACTTCATGTGCGCCTCGAGATAAGACCCGTCAGCGTGCGTGGAAACCTTGAACAGCCTCGCCAGTTCCTTGTTGTTCTCACGCGGGACGATCGCGGAGGCGAGCACGAGACTGTCCGCGTCGACGGTCATAGTTCCTCCAAGCACCAGATCCCGGACCTGAACCCGAATGCGTTTCCCCGACTCCACTACGGGCGGATGTTCGGGTTCGTAACGGACAAAAATGACGCCCATCCTACGGGCCTGCTCATAGTACGGTTCATTGAGCCCGTAGGTCCGGATGTCCCGGTACAACACGAACACGTTGGCCTCCGGATTCGCCTCTTTCAGGGCGATGGCATCCGTCACGGAGTGATTGCAGCACACCTTGCTGCACCAGGGCCGCTCCTCGCAGCGTGATCCCACGCATTGAATGAATACCGTCGTGTCGGCCTTCATGACCGCTGGGTCGCCGGCCCTCATGACCTCACTCATCTCGAGGTGGGTTCTTATTCGAGGATCGCTGCCGTAGCCGTAGAGATTCGGTTTCCACTCCGTCGCTCCGGTGGCGAGGACCGCGACACCGTGCTCGATCTCCATACTCTGGTCACCGTAGCCGGAGATTCGTGTCGAGAACTTGCCAATGAACCCTTTGACATCCTCCACGCGGGAATTGAAATGCACCTCGATGGCATCATGGGAAGTCACCGTCTCCACGAGCCTTTGCACGAACGGCTGGACCTCTTCGCCTCGGATCGTCCGGAAGAGCCTCAAGGCGTTGCCGCCGAGCTTGTCGGTGGCTTCCACGAGATGGACCGAGAACCCTTGAGAGGCTATATTGAGAGCCGATACCATTCCCGCGACACCGCCGCCGACCACCAGCGCGGATTGAATCATAGGGAGTTGCTGATCCCAGACAGGCTCCAGCTTCCCGGCGCGGGCCACAGCCATTCGTACGAGATCGACCGCCTTTTCCGTAGCCCTTTCCTTTTGGTCCATATGAACCCACGAGCAGTGCTCGCGAATATTCGCCATCTCGACCAGATACCGGTTCAGGCCTGCTTCACGCGCGGTGTTCTGGAATATGGCCAGGTGGGTGCGCGGGGTACACGAAGCAATCACCACGCGGTTCAGTTCATGTTCCTCGATGATTCTCTTAATGTTGACCTGGGCATCCTGAGAGCAGGTGAACAGATTCTCCCCCGCGTATGCGACCCTTGGGAAGTGCCGAGCACGCCGCACCACCTCGGGGACGTCGACGGTTGAAGCGATATTAATTCCACACCTGCATACGAACACGCCGATCCGGGGAATTTGACCGGCCATATCTCTTTCCGGCGGCAGTTCCTTCACGGTGGTCAAGGAATTCCTTGCCGGAGCGAGGAGTCGGCAAGAGGCTCCAGCGGCAGCAGAAGCCTGAACCACCGTGCCGGGAATGTCTTTCGGTCCCTGGAACATGCCGATCGCGTACACGCCGTCGCGGCTCGTCTTCACCGGCTCGAAGGAAGAAGTAGCACAGAAGCCGATTTCGTCGAGCTGGACCCCAAGCTTTTCTGCCAGTTCGCGGGAGGCTTCCCCAGCCTTCAGCCCGACCGCGAGGACGACCATGTCGAAGTTTTCCTTGGCTGGGCGCTGGTTCTCATCGATATAGGTAAGCTGGAGGTCCTTGCTCGCCGGGTCTTCCACCACGCGGCTCACCATGGATCGGATAAACCTGACGCCTCCTTCGTTCATCGCTCGTTCGTAGTACGCTTCAAAATCTTTTCCGGCCGCGCGCATGTCCATGAAGAAGATCGTGGGTTGGATACCAGCGTCATGTTCTCGCGCGATGACCGCCTCCTTGATCGAGGCCATACAGCATATCGCACTGCAATGAGGCATACCTTTCTGAGGGTCCCGCGAGCCTACGCACTGTATCCAGGCCACTTTCCTGGGATGTTTCTCGTCCGACGGCCTTTTGACTTCTCCGTTGTACGGACCGGACGCGCTCAACATCCGCTCGAACTCCATGTTGGTCAGGACGTTGGCGGCAATGCCGTAGGAGAATTCTCCTCGAACCTTGGTCGGATCTATCAGATCATAGCCGGTGGAGAGGATCACGGTTCCTACTTCCACATCGCGATACGAGTCGCTCATCGCGTGATCGACCGCGTCGGCAGAACAAGCCTTAACGCACTCCATGCACTCCGAACAGAGCCCGCAATTGAAGCATCGGTTCGCTTCCCGGTGGGCTTCGTCATCCGAGAAAGTCAGTTCCGTTTCTTTGAAGCCCAACCGTTCCGCCGCGGCCGACATTTTCGGCTGAGTTCGCAGTTGGGAACGCACGTCCGGGATAGGGGGATACACAGGGTTTTCGGAGAACGTGATGAGTCTGCCCAAAAATAAGTCTTCTCCCTTCAGGTAGCGCGATATCGATTCCGCTGCCTCTCGGCCGCCGGCCACCGCTTTGACCACGGTCGCAGGCTGGGTCACCACATCCCCTGCCGCAAATACACCCGGGAGGATCGTGGCATAAGTCATCCTATTGATGTGAATGGTGTCTCTGTCAGTTCTTCCGATTCCAGGGACCCGCTGCCAGATGTGAGCGTCCACGGTCTGGCCGATGGCGGGAAACACGCCATCCACGTCCAGGACAAACTCCGAGCCCTCAATGGGAACGGGGCGTCTTCGTCCCGAATCATCCTCGGGGCCGAGAGCCATCCTGATGCACTTGACCGCGTTGACCCGGCCGTTGCCGGTAAGGATCGCAACCGGCGCGGCCAAGAATTCAAAGTGAATCCCCTCTCCGTGTGCAGCGTCCACCTCTTCCGCGTACGCGGGCATTTCGCCTCGGGATCGTCGGTACAGCACGGTGACCTGTTCCGCGCCGAGCCGCACGAGCGTTCGCGCGGTGTCGATGGCCACATTGCCTCCTCCAACAACAACCGGGCGCCTGAACGTTTCCGTGTAGGTCCCCAGGGCCACCCGGCGGAGGAGGTCCACCCCCTGGACAACCCCGTCGGTGTAGATCCCCGGGATCGCCAGGGGAGCGCCGTGCTGGCACCCGACGGCAATGAACGTGGCTTTGAAACCCTGCGATTTCAGATCGTCGAGGGTGAAGTCTCTGCCCAGAGCGGCGTTGGTCTGCGCGGTGACGCCAAGGCTCATGATGTGCAGGATGTCTCTTTCCAACACGGTGCGCGGGAGCCTGAATTCCGGAATGCCGAGTCGGAGCCACCCGCCGAGTACCGGGGAGGCTTCGAAGATCCGCGCCTGGAAGCCTTGCCGGGCGAGGTAGTAGGCTGCAGCGAGCCCTGCAGGCCCCGATCCGACAATGGCGACCTTTTCATCCCGCTGCTCCGCGGGACGCCGATTCACCAGAGAGTAGTCTGCGTGGTCGGTGGCAAAACGCTTCAGCTTGCAGATGGAAACCGCCTGGTCCTTCTCCAGCCTGCGGCAGGTATCCTCACAGGGATGCGGGCAAACCCTCCCCAGCACCCCTGGAAGCGCAATCTTTTCGTACATCAATTCAACCGCTTCGTTGTACCGCCCCTGTTTGACCAGTTGGACGTACCCCTGAACGTTCACGTTGGCCGGACACGACCTGACACATGGGGCGCGCTCTGCCTTGTCTATGACAAAGGTCTGGGGAATGGTCTGGGGAAACAGGCGGTATATGGCGCCTCGGTCGCTCAGGTTTTGGTCGAACTGGTTGGAAAAGCGCACCGGGCACTCCGCTGCGCAGTCTCCACACCCCTTGCATCGATCCTCGCGGACGTAGCGAGCCTTCTGATGGATCTTGACCTTGAAGTGGCCTTCCCATCCCCGCACGTCTTCCACCTCGGAGTACGTGAGGATCTCTATGTTAGGGTTCTGGCCCGCTTGCAGGAGCTTCGGTGAGAAAATGCAGGTGGAGCAATCATTGGTGGGATAGGTCTTGTCCAATTGAGCCATACGGCCGCCAATCCCGGATTGACTTTCCACCAGGTAAACCTTGAAACCCGAATCCGCCAGATCCAACGATGCCTGAATCCCGCCGATTCCGCCCCCTACGACGAGTACTGCCCCGACCTTGTTGCCGATCATGATGGTTCTCCCCGCGGTGTAATCCGCCATCCAGCATCCACCGCCGATCCCGGCGATGCACTCCACCCCTGTCAGCAGGGAGTGCACGCCGCGTGCCAATCGGGATCAAGAAGGAACATGCCCAGATAAGAGTAGGAATATTCGTGTGTTAGTCTTTACGTAATGGGGTCTGACGCGCGATCGCGTCAGGTGACGGTCCTGGAAGTGTGTACCGGAACCGGACACACGAGGGAGTATGGCGGCACCAGGACCGGAGCGGTGCTATGATTCTCGAGAGCGGCCGGCAAGATGCCGGCCCCACTGAACAGGCAAGAGCGGGGGCCGGAGGGAGGAAACCGTGTTTGAGATATCGGTTAGATAGCGCTATCGCCAATAACCCTGTCTGTTTGGATTTGCCTTTCGGCACCTGGGGATCACCGTTTGGGTCCACTGCTGGCAAGCCAGCAGTGGCACTCGGGCAGGAGAAATATGCCGATTGCCTTTGCCAAGTTCGTGAATTGAGGCCTGACTCAAGAGGATTCACTCAGTGGAGTAAGTCAAGAATTTTGCCGACCGCCAGGTCGCGCTGCTGTGTTCCAGAAATGGACACAGGCTATCCATGTGTTCCATTATCGCGCGAGACCCACCCGCTTCATGTGCCGATACAAGGTGCCGCGCGATATCCGCAGGAGGCTTGCCGCGGCCTTCTTGCTCCCGCGGCAACGCCGCAACGCCTCGACGCAGAGCGATCGCACCACCTCGTCCGTGACCGTGTCAAGGCTGCTTCCCGACGGAAAAGTCAGCCGGTGCGACCACTCCTTCTGCGCCCCGTTCAACTCGGGGACGATGAGGTTGAGATTCCCTTTGTCCCAAAGCATCAATGCCCGTTCGAGGACGTTGCGCAGTTCTCTCACGTTTCCGGGCCAGTGGTACTGGGCAAGGTTGTTCCACGAAGAGCTGACGATCCGAGGGGTTTCACAGAGCTGCATCTCCGACGCGAGTGCAGTCAGGATCTCTTCGACCAGCCCAGGAAGATCTTCCCGTCTTTCTCGAAGCGGCGGAACGTGAATCGCGAACACATTGAGTCGGTAAAAGAGCGATTGTAGGAACCTCCCTTCCGCTACCTCGACCGCCAGGTTCCGGTGGGTGGCTGCCATCAGCCGCGCGTTGATGTGGATCTGCTTCTGCCCGCCTACCCGAAGAAACGAGCGGGTGTCGAGGAAAGTAAGCAACTTGGATTGCAGGATCAGGGAAAGTTCGCCAATTTCGTTGAGCAGGAGCGTCCCCCCTTCCGCCAGTTCCAGAAGCCCTCTCTTCCTGGCCCGCGCGCCGGTAAAAGCCCCCGGTTCGTGACCGAAGAGCTCGGACTCCGCCAGTTCCTGAGGTAGAGCCGCACAATTGATGGCGAAGAACGGGCCGCTCGCTCGCATGGAGTGATTGTGTATCCATTGCGCGACATAGTCCTTCCCGCTCCCGCTCTCGCCATAAAGGAGGACAATGCCGTCGCGCGCGGCCGCGTGACGTGCTTTGTAGAGGGTTGCCCGCATGGCATCCGACGGATAGTCCCGGGTCAGGATGCGCGTGGCTCCGCGGGTCTTCATCCGTTCCGTGATGTTGCGCGAAATCGTGCACACGCCGATGATCTGCCCGCCAGCCCCGCGAAGAGGAACGGTGACCTCGTGGAAGGTCAGCGGCTCACCCTTTACCGATCGGGTGTGCTCTTCCTCGATCGTTTCCCCGCTCAGGGCACGCAGGCAGACTTCCCTGAGCCGTTTGGCGGCCTCTGCCCCAAAGACGTCTTCGGCTTTCCATCCGATGATCTCGGATGCCGGGAGGCCCACGAGCTTCTCCACCGCCGGATTAACCTGAATATAGCGTAAGGATGGATCTTTGATGTAGATGCAGTCGCGCGCGCTGTTGAAGATCGCGCGAAAGCGTTCCTCGCTCGTTTGGAGCGCCTGAGACAGGCGCTTGCGCTCGGTGAGGTCAATGAAAGAGCCCATGAGGCAGATCGGTTTCCCGGTTTCATCGGTCACCATGGTCGCTGAGAGGAGCGTATCGAATGATGAGCCGTCTCTTCGTTTCGCGGCCAGTTCGCCGATCCACCATCCTGTGGTGTTCAGAGCCTTCATGATCTCCGTGGCCTTCTTCTCGGGCTGCCAGAATTCGACGGCAGGCCGCCCACGGACCTCTCTCGGTCGATCGTACCCCCACAGCTTCAGAAAGGACGGATTCACGTAGGTCAGACGCCCCTGCAGATCAGTCATGACGATGGCATTGATGGAACATGCGATGGCGCTATCCTTGATCCAAAGCATCTCCTGGGCGCGCTTGAGGTCGGTCATGTCAACGAGGACCCCTCGCAAGCCGGCCACCTGATCCTCTCTGATGATGGGGCTGGAATAAGTGAGAACCGGGAACGTGTCGCCGTCTTTCTGCCGAGCAGTGTACTCGTTTCCGCTGAGTTTCTCTCCTCCCATGACTTTACCGATGTTGCGGGCCAGCCTCTTACGGTCTTCAGGAACGAATACGTCAAACACGCTCACCCCACGGGCCAGATCGGCGCACGTGTAGCCGAATCGTTCCAGGCCCGTGCAATTCATGAAGGTGAAGTTCTCTTTTGCGTCCACCTCGTAGACCACTTGCGGGAGGAGTTGGACGAGGTCCTTGTATTGTGCTTCGCTCCTTCGCAGAGCCTCTTCGATGCTCTTGCGTTCCTCGACTTCCCGTTTCAACCTGTCGTTGTTCCTTGACAGTTCCTCGGTTCGCTCCTCCACGCGGCGTTCGAGTTCCTCGCGTGCTTGCAGGAGGTCCTGTTCCATCTTCTTGCGCCAGGTAATGTCCCGGCTTACGGACATTTTCGAGACACTGCCATCAGCATGGGAGACTGGGGCATTGAGCACATGGTACCAGCAATGGTCCATGGGACTCAGCACTTCCCACTGGATGGTTTCCCCTTGCAACACCCTCTCGTTTTCGCACCACGGACAGACACCATCCAGGCCATGAATTGCTTGATAGCATTTCTCCCCTACCGCATTCCTTCCCACGTGTTCGGCAAACCGCCGGTTCATGAATGTCAGGTCATAGTCCGGAGAACAGAGGTAAATGAAGCCGGGAAAAGCTTCCACAATGGCTGCATAGTTGGTCTGAGATTGCCGGAGTGCCTTCCTGGCCTTTTTCAACCTAGCTCCCTGGAATTCTGCCGGGGCGTGACCGGGTTCGCCGTTCTGCAAGACGCGTTCGTCTCTCGTGTGGGGTGGCTTTTTCATATGAACCTCCGCGAGAACGGCGGCGATCATAATGCGCGCGCCTGGGAGGAGGGAACCGTGGCAGGCGGAGCTGCCTGGAATGGGGAAACAACGTCCTTATTTATGAGTATAACCGACGCGTGTCCGTTTTTGAACACATCACTTGAGATTAATGGGGGATCCTGATCTGTAGAGGGTAGAACACTCATGGCAGGCATCGGCTCGGCATCACCCTTCGCCGGCAGGTCCATGCCAGACTTTGACTCGATTTCCCCCCATCTCCTGGGCCTGGGTCAGCGATTCAGCGGCAGCCTCGACGATGGCCGCGACGGTCCAATCACGATGAGGTTCGCCCACTGCAACTCCCACACTCACGGTGATGTCGGCGCGGCCACGGGACGTCACGACGGGAGTGTCTTCCACGGCCACACGGAGTCGCTCAGCCGCCTGACCCACGCTTTCCAGGTCGCATCCCGGCAGCACGATGAGAAACCTTCCCCCTTCGTGGCGGCCGATAAGATCGTACGGACGCACACCGGTGACGAGTCTCTGCGCGACCGCTTCCACGAACGATTGATCCCCTGCACGGGGGTGCTCCTCTTCCCTTGCCGGAGATGCGTCCATCTCCGCCACGAGAACCGCAACGGAAGTCCCTTCCCGTATCGATCTGGAGCGTTCCGTGGCGAGCCGGTCGAGAATCGCCACCCGGTCCCATCCTCCACGAATGTGGTCGTGGGTTGGGTCAGAGCGGCCGAAGGAGGCCGATTCACCCCCGACGGTAGCGGGAGAAGCGTCGGAGAGGCAGTTCTTGGGATTCTCCGCCTGTGCCTCTTTTGTTTCGATCGCGGCCTCTTCGATCCCTCTGAGCGGCACGATAAAGGTAAACTTCGCACCTTTGCCCAAGCCTTCGCTCTCGGCCCAGATCCGGCCGCCGTGGAGTTCGACGAGCCGTCGGGTCAAAGCGAGACCGAGCCCCGTCCCTTCCTGCCTGCGCGCGTACGACGAGTCCACCTGCTCGAAAGCCGAAAAGATGCGTTCCGTGTCTTCGCGTCTCAGCCCGACCCCCGTGTCTTTGACACTCACAATGAGTCCGTTCCGATCCCTGGCCGCGTTCACCTCGATGCTGCCACCATCGGACGTGAATTTCGTGGCGTTGGAGAGGAGGTTGTACATGATCTGCTTGAGCTTGATCTCATCCCCCGCGATCTCGGCCCCCGCGAGGGCTCCGTCCATTCGAAGGCTCACTCCGATGTTATGTTTCAGAGCCTTCTCTTTGATCATTGTCAAGCTGCTCGCCAGTAAGTCTCGAATGCGTACGCGCGAGAGCTTCAGATCCATCTTGCCCGATTCGACCTTGGCCAAATCGAGGACATCGTTGATGAGGTGGAGCAAGTGCCGCCCGCTCGTCAATACGTGGCCCACAAATTTAACCTGATCCAAATTGAGCGAACCGAACTGCTGATCTTCCAGGATCTCCGAAAAG
Organism: Desulfomonile tiedjei; assembly: GCA_016218715.1. Taxonomy (GTDB): domain Bacteria; phylum Desulfobacterota; class Desulfomonilia; order Desulfomonilales; family Desulfomonilaceae; genus JACRDG01. The sequence continues at coordinate 137,981 of JACRDG010000120.1, forward strand.
CCGATAATCGCGTTCAACGGCGTACGAAGCTCATGGCTCATATTGGCCAGGAATTCGCTCTTGGCCCGGTTCGCCTGTTCAGCAAGGCCCTTGGCCTTTTCGAGGGCAGCGGTTCGTTGCTCCACCCTCTGTTTCAGGGTCCGGGCGTAGTCCTCTTGGCGCTCGTAAAGGCGGGCATTCTCCAGAGAAATGGCTGCCTGCGAGCAGAGGAACCGTAAGACCTCCAGCCGATCCTCGGTGAACGCGCCCGTGGTAAGGTTGTTCTCCAGGTACAGGATACCGGTGAGCTTTCCCTGGTGGATGAGCGGAGCACAGAGTATGGACTTCGGCGAATTGCCAAGGACATACGGATCGTTCGTAAATTCGCCCGCGTGGCTCGCATCGTTCAAGACCAAGTTCGCCCGCGTGCGTGCGACATAGTTGACGATGGCGGTTGAAAGTTCGTGGGAGCCCTCCACGGGAATCGAAGGCAGCACGGTGACGGTCTCCCGATCCACCGTTCCTTGAGCCTCGATGCGCAGTTGGCCGTCCGAGTCCAGTATGAGGAAGCCTCGCTGCGCCCCTGCGTTTTCCAGGACTATCCTGATCAGGTCGGCAAGGAGCTTGTCCAACACGATTTCACCCGAAAGGACATGGGAGGCCTTCAAGACCGCGGGTAGATCCAGCGCCGCTTTCCAGCCGGTACTTGTAGTGGGCGGAGTGCTCCTGGGATCTCTCGCTCGGGTCCCCAACGAAGCTGAAGGCAAGGACCACAAGTTCCGATATCGATCGTCCAGATCCGCCACTTTCGCCAGCGCACCCCATCGGAGGTAGCAATAGCGGGCCTCGAGCATCATCGCTACCGCCACGGTGGTGTTGCCCCTCTCGAGGTAGAACCTCGCTGCAAGCTCATTGGCCTGAGCCTCTTCGCCCATGAATTGGTGCTCTTTGGCGAGTGCGATCGCCCTGTCGTACCCCTCCTCTGCCGCGAGAACGTTGCCCAATACCCGATTGCGCTCCGCCTCCACGAGAACGAACTTGTTGAGGTAGTTCATGGGCGCATGGAGACTCCATTTCTCGAGTCGCTTCTGGTTGGCCTTTACCCGGCTCAGGATGAATTTCCGCTCGTGCCCGGCGACCTCACGATACATTGCGAGGCGAGCAAGCGAGTCGTAGTAGGCAGCCAAAGGAAAAAGGACCGTTCCCTGGGCACCATCCAGGTACTCTGCCACGATCTCTGCATTGTCCACTGCGCTCGAATGTTCTTGAAACAGATAGCACAGAATGAGCTTGTGCATGTGCGTGGCACAGATTATGGCTCTTTCATTCGCCTTGAACAGGAGGGGAAGCACCTTCTCTTCGTCATACGCTTCGCCGACCAGCCGGCAGACACGTTCCGATCGCCCCATCAGATTGAGCACGCCCTGGTGGTACAGTTGAAGAAGGTACCGCGGTGTTTCCTGTTTGAGCTTTTCAATAGCATGACTATATTTCGTCATGGCCAAGTCGAGTTCAGCCAGCTCTCTGCCAGCCGCGTACCCCTGCGTGCAGAAAAATGCCCCGCACAGAGAGGCATATTCCAGGTCCCCGGCCTCCATCGCGGTCTGGAATCCGTCTTCCAGCGGCCTCAGTCCGCCTCGCAGCGGCTCCTTCCAGACGCGGATGAACGAGTTTACGATGAAACTCACCCTCGTCCGGTGTTCTTTGAGGTCCGTCCGTTCTGCGAGATTCATTGCCAGGTTGCCGAAACCGTATCCCAGATTGATGTCTCCCGTAGCCGCACAGAGGATGAGACCGTACCCCGCATAGGCGAAGACCGATTCCGGGGCATTTCCGTATCTGACCGAAAGGCGAACCATTCTAAGTACCATCAGGGGAAAGAGCATCGGCACCGCAGTATAGGCCGCTGAGGTCACCGCCCAGAGGATCCGCATGATCGCGAGCTTCTGCGGATCGGCCATGAGCGGAAGGTGTTCCAGTGTCTGCACGCGCTTTCTTGTGAGGAGGAGCCTGGTTCGAACGAATTCTGCCAGCACATGCCATTTGCTCGGCGCAGGCGGAAATTTCTCTCCCAGCAGCTCCAGGATGGGTAACGCGGTCTCCACCGCGCCGAGTCGGTTGTTCAGAGCTATGCAGGCTTGGATTCGCACTTCGTACGCCTTGACTTTGTCCAGGATGGTTCGCGCCCTTTCCATTACAACCTGCGCCAATTCCTCCATCTCTTCGAACGCGGCATTCAGGCACGCTGTCTGTGCCGCTTCAAGGTACAACGCCAAGGTCAGATCGTACTGCCGCTCCCATCCGTCCGCGCCGACCAGAGCGATCCCGGCTCTCAGGTAATTCATCGCAGGTTCGTACGCTACGGACGATTTGGCTTTCTTGCCCGCGGTGAGATTCAGATGCGCCAGCTCGTCTCGATCCTCCTGAGACCGAAGGAGATCCGTGCCGATATTGAGGTGGTTGACAATGTCGAACACCCTGTCTTCCTGCAGGGCCGAGGGAGTTTTGCTCAGCAGGAGGCGACCCACTCGCAGGTGAACCGCCGGCCTCTCCGATTCGGGGATGAGCGAGTACGCAGCTTGTTGAATGCGATCGTGGGAAAACCGGTAGTCGCAGGCAATGTGTTCCACGAACTCCGGTAGATCTGCCTCGACGCCTCTCCAGGCGCGGCCGCCAGGAACCAAGAGACCCGTGGAAACGGGCTCCGCTAGAGCGGCTGCAGTTCGTTCCAGCAAATCCTCGTGGACGATGGCCAATGTGTCGAGGTCAAAACGATTGCCCATGCACGCGGCGAGCTTGAGCAACTGCTGACTGATGGGCTGAAGCTTCTGAATACGACCGGCCATGAATTCGACCACATTCTCGGTCACCCCTTGAGCCTGAATCTCCCGCAGGTCCCAGGTCCATCGGCCGGCTCCCGCGTCGAACCCCACCAGCCTTTCCGAGTGGAGAGATTTGAAGAACTCGTTGATGAAGAAAGGGTTGCCCGCGGTCTTCTGGTGGACCAGTGCTGCAAGAGCCCTGCTGTCGCTATCTTCGCGGTGTAATGTGTCCTGAACGAGATAGGTGACCTGTTGGAGATCCAGCGGTCCGAGCGCGATCTCGCTCATCGTTGCTCCCTCTTCGGCCGCAGCATCAAGGGTCAGGAGTAGCGGGTGAGCAGCATCGACCTCGTTGTCGCGATACGCGCCGATGAAGAAGAGGTAACGGGTCTCTTCGTCGGCCATCACCGATCGCAGCAGCCTCAGAGATGCAGAATCGGCCCATTGAAGGTCGTCCAGGAATACCACCAGCGGATGTTCCGGCCGGCAGAACACCCGTATGAAATCCCGAACCACACGCTTGAGTCGATTCTGATGGTCAACCGGTCTCAGATCCGGTACCGGCGGCTGAGGGCCGATAATCAGCTCCAGTTCCGGGATCGTGTCCATAACGAGCTTACCGTGCGGTCCCACCGCGGAGAGTATCCTCTCACGCCAGGCGGCCAGGTCCGCCTCTTTTCCCGTGAGAAGTTGACGGGCGAGGTCCCGGAAAGCCTTGCTGAAAGCAGCATAGGGAATATTTCGGTGAAACCGTTCGAATTTTCCTGCGATGAAACAGCCTCGATGGCCGGTTATAGGCTTGTACAGCTCCCTTACCAGCGACGTCTTCCCGATTCCCGGCGGACCCGAGACGAGCATCAATTCCTTCCCGCCGCTGCCGACCCTCTCGAAGGCTTGCTTGAGGAGGTCGCACTCCGCCGCGCGACCGTAGAGCCTCTGAGGGATTTGGAATTTGTCGGGAATGTCTTTTTGCCCCAACACAAAGGGCTTGATTTCCCCGTGGGCCTCGAAACGCGCGAGACACCCTTCCAGGTCCGCGGCGATCCCCCATGCACTTTGATACCGGTCCTCCGCGTTTTTTGACAGGAGCTTCATCACGATATTGGAGACCGCCTCCGGAACAGCCGGGTCGATGGCGTGGGGCGGTTCCGGAAGTCTGGCGATGTGGCAATGAATTAATTCGAGCGTATCGGCCGTCTCGAAAGGGAGCCTCCCCGTGAGCAACTCGTAGAGGGTCGCCCCATACGAATAGAAATCAGTGCGATAATCGATCGACCGATTCATGCGGCCGGTCTGCTCGGGAGCCATGTAAGCCAGAGTCCCTTCCAACACGTCCGGATTCCTGAGGCCCGTGCTCTCTACCGCAAGACTAGTCGCTATACCGAAATCGATAATCTTGAGCTGCTCGGTCAAAGAATTCCACACGATATTGGACGGATTGATATCCTTGTGCGTCACGTTGGACGCGTGAATGTCACCGAGAATGCGGGCTGTCCGGATAGCGATGGAGAGCAGCTCCTTCAGGCCGAATCTCCCGGATTCCGCCACTATCTCCAGAGAATCGGCTCCGAAGTCCTCCAGGACCATCATGAGGGTATTCTGATACCTCTCCAGTCCGTACGTCCGGATCACCCCTGGTACCGGCTCAAGGCGAGAGGTGATGTGATATTCGTGCTTATATCGGACGATCTTGTCAGGAGACGGGTAATCCTCATTCAGAATCTTGAGTATAACGGGCCGACCATTGTCGTTGCGACGCGCCCGGACGACCACGGATCCGGAGCTCTCGCAGATGGTCTTCAGCGTTTGATATCCGGGAACGGTAATCATGGAAAGGTCCTCTCGCTCCCTTGTGACCCGGAATTCATCATTCGCTCTGCCCCTTTGCTTGTAACCGCCCTGGTGGGAGTTCGTTCGCGAGACGCCGGCGCCTGAGCGGCCTTTCGGGGGAATTATTGATGCAGTCTCTTCTCATTGCCGCGCGACCAAGACGCGGAACGCCGCGAGCGCCAACGATCGTGCTTGGCGCAACCCCCACTGAGTTCCGGCGATGTTCGGTGGACCGTACATGCTCTGAGATCGCGGGGCATCGGCCCCGTACGAGAGTTCGAGAGACGCGTGTGTCAGATTTGCCTCTGTCATAAATACCAGACCCGTGGGAGTTTTACCACCGCAGAGTTTGAAGCGAAGGAATTCTTGCGACGGTCGGGAGATCCCCATACGACAGAATCTGTTTGGCCGACCGCGCGACGGTGTGCTACATTTCGCATCATGGGCCGGGTTAGCAGCGATAGGGCTCATCGCTGCCCGGAGCCGCAGCTCCGGCTGGAGCGCCCCCAAAAGTCCCGCAGACGGGGAAACAAATACCCTTGGCCGCGTCTGTTCACGAGAGAGGTCAAGGAACTCTCTCTGTTGGCGCAGACATCCGTTCGAGGAATTCGATGGATCTCAGGCAAAATGTGAAGACCAGGTTCCAAGGACTTCTGGAAATTCCGGAGGAAGGGACTTCTCCCGAACGATATCGGGCAATTCGCCGAAACTTCGTCATCCTGATGCTCCTGGTGACCGTGATCCCTCTCGCGATCATGGCTTTCATCAACTACCATCAGTACCGATCGGCTCTCAAGGACGAGATCGTCAACCCCTTGCGTGTGCTCGTTAGCAAGACCAAGCACTCTTTTGAGCTATTTTTGGCCAATCGACTGGCCACGGTCAGGTTCGTGGCCCACGCGTATTCGTACGAGGAACTGGCTGACGAAAAGAATCTGCAGCGGATCTTTCGCGCGTTGCGCCAGGAGTTCCAGGGTTTTGTCGATATCGGCCTCATAGACGCCAACGGGGTGCAGGTCAGCTATTCCGGACCGTACGACGAGCTGCAGGGAAAGGACTACTCGCAACAAGAGTGGTTTCAGCACGTCAGGGTCGAAGACTTCTACATCAGCGACGTGTTCATGGGTTATCGGAGATTCCCCCACATGGTGATCGCGGCCAAGCGCGTCGGCAATGGGGGGCGCACCTTCATTGTCCGCGCGACCATCGATACCGGGAGGTTTGACGAACTTATCGCGTCCATGAGCCTGGGCGCGTACGGCGACGCCTTTGTCATCAATCGAGCCGGGGTCTTCCAAACCAACTCAAAATTTTACGGCAAAGTGCTGGATCAGTGCCCTTTTTGTCCCGTAACGCCGAGTTTTGAACCGAACGTGCTCGAACTGAAAGATCCCGCGGGCCGGGACGTCATGTTGGCTTACGCCTCGTTCTGGCGATCGGATTTCGTTTTGATGCTCGTGAAGCCGCGGGCCGAGATCCTCAGGGGCTGGTACAGCTTGCAGAGCGAATTGGCCTTCGTGTTCGTCGCGAGTGTCGCGGTCATCTTCTTTGTCGTCTTCCGGCTCACCAAGATCCTCGTCACGCGGATGCAGCAGAGCGATCAGCGGCGAGAGCTCGCCCTGCGCCAGATGCAGCACTCCCATAAGCTCTCTTCCGTCGGCCGACTTGCCGCTGGTGTCGCACACGAGATCAACAACCCAATGGCGATCATCAATGAAAAGGCAGGCCTGATGAAGGACCTCATCGAATTGACGCCTGACTTTCCCGACAAGGCAAAATTCCTCGGACCGCTGGCGGCTATCGTCAGTGCGGTGGAGCGGTGCCGTACCATAACCCATCGCCTGCTGGGGTTCGCGAAGAGGATGGATGTGGAAATGGAAATCCTGGACGTCAACGAAGTCCTCCAGGAAACCGCAGGTTTCCTCGAAAAGGAAGCGCTGCACCGCAATATCAAGTTCCGCTTGCATCTGGAGCCGAATCTGCCCCGGATCGAGTCCGATCGAGGACAGCTCCAACAGGTGTTCCTCAACATCCTCAACAACGCCTTTGCTGCCGTGGAAAACGGGGGCATGGTATCGGTGGCGAGCTGGGAGAAAGATATTGACACCGTTGCGCTCTCGTTTCACGATAATGGTTGTGGAATGTCCGAAGAAACGCTCAGACACATCTTCGAGCCCTTTTTCACCACGAAGAAAGAGGCGGGTACGGGCTTGGGCTTGTCCATCACATACGGAATCATCAGAAAAATTGGGGGAGACATCAACGTCCAAAGCAAGGAAGGTGAGGGCACTCGATTTACGGTCTATCTGCCAAAGAAACCCAAACGCGGATCGGGGGAATGAGATGGAAGACTGGAAGGTGCTCCTGGTGGACGACGAGGAAGATTTCGTCTCGACGCTCGCGGAAAGACTCAACCTGAGAGGCATTCCAACCAGCATTGCCACCACCGGAGAGGATGCCTTGCGGCTTGTGGCGGCAGATGCACCTCAGATCGTGGTGCTGGATGTCATGATGCCCGGCATGAGCGGCCTGGAGGTGCTCCAACGTCTTCGAGCCGATTTTCCCCAGATCCCTGTGCTTCTCCTGAGCGGCATCGGTTCCACCCAGGATACCGAGCTGGGAATGCGCCTTGGTGCAGTCGATTTTCTGATGAAGCCCCTGCAGATCGAACAGTTGATCGGAAAAATGAGCGCGGCCGTGACAAAGGCACCCGGAGGCGTCCGTGAATAAATCAACCGCGGAAGAAGCAGCTTTCATGGGGAGAATAACCGCAGGCGTAACCCATGAAATGAAAAACGTTCTCGCCATAATCAAGGAATCGGCCGGCCTGATGGAGGACATCCTCGCGCTGTCCAAGGACCGGGATGCGCCCGAAAGCGAGAGGTTCACGCGTGTGATTTCCAACATTAAACAGCAGGTCGAACGCGGGGTCGATCTGGCCACAAGACTCAACGCGTTTGCCCATTCCCCTGACACGCGTCCTGCGGAGGTCGATCTCAATATCTTGCTGGATCAAGTGACGCGTCTGTCACAGCGGTTTGCTCGTCTCAAGAGAGTCACCCTCAGCATTACACCTCAGCCTGAGCCGGTAACGCTTCTTAGTGACCCGTTGAGACTGCAAATGCTCTTTGTGGACTGCATCGACCGGCTTCTGAAGATGGTCCCCGCCGGGATTACCATTCACATGGAGCCTGTGAAGCTGGGGAGCGGTCAGGTCAGGGTGACCTTCTTGTCCGAGGGCGCCCAACAGACCCCGGCCCAGCCGACCCTTGCCGACGGCTTGGAGGAGTTGCTCGCGTCCGCCGAGGGCTTGAAGGGCACCATCGAGCTTGGGGAGCCCCCCGTCTGGCTCACGGTCGTCTTCGCCTGAAGCTCGTGCTTCCGCATCAGGGAAGGCTCTGTTCGGCAAAAGGGAGCTGACACGCTCCCTTGCAGCACTTTCCGCGGATGATGTTTTCCTCCCAGTTCGTAACGGAAGGGCTCCTTGAGCACGCGAGATTTTGTTGCATTTTGTAGCGGACTGTACCATAATCAAGAAGGACAGCTTCGCACTGTAGAAAATTCCTCTTCCCTCGGGTAGCGAATAAATCAGGAGAGGAGCTGGAAAATGGCCACGATAACGGAAAGGCTCCAACGATGGTTTGCTGCGGTCGCCTTCGCTGAGGCAGGCGAGCGCGAGACAGCGCTGGAAATGATCGGCGTACCCGCCGCAGTAGCGAAAAACCCAGTGGGGGTCATGCAAACGCTGAGCACGTCGTTTGCCGCGGCAGCCTTCGCGGAAGCGAATTGTCACGACATGGCAGCAGAGATCCTCGGCAGCAAACGGAAAAACAAGACATTCCTTGAAACCCTGGGCTTGACGGGTGTCCGAATCTGGTACGGGGTCGCCCCGGCGGCGGAACCCTCATTTTTCGAGATGGTGGGTCTCAGGGGAGTGAAGACACGACTGGTGGTTGCCTCTCTGTGACCTGGGAGGGCCGCGACGAGAGAGATCCGGCCGCGACGGGCAAGACGTGCAACCGGTTGGGAAACAGGAACCCGTAGCGGCAAAGCTTGGTGTAGACAGTTTCAAAATCCGGGGCTGTTGAAGGTCCATCGAGGACAATCGACGCGCGAAAAGTCCGATGGACCTGCAGGACCTCCCGGGACTCATTGCCACTCTCGACATAAGAAACTCTTGGGCACCCCATGAGGAAATGATTGGCCTCGTGCCGCGCTCCGCGGCGTGCCACCTGGCCTCAACACGTCGCCGGACCCCTTGAAGGCCGATCCATGGCCTGAGTCGATACTGGAGGAATGAAATGAAGGAGTTCAAAGTACTTATGGTGGACGACGAGGAGGACTTCGTCAAGACCCTCGCCGAACGAATGAAGATGCGTGATCTCGACTCCGACGTGGCTCTGAACGGAGAGCAAGCCCTCCAGCTTGTTGAAGATCAAATTCCCGACGTTATGGTCCTCGACCTGAAGATGCCCGGGATTGACGGGATGGAGGTGCTGCGGCGGGTCCGCAAGGCTTATCCTCAGGTACAGGTGGTCATCTTGACCGGCCATGGGTCAGAGAAGGATGAGGCTGAAGCCAAGCGGCTCGGGGCGTTCGCCTATCTCCAGAAACCTGTGGACATCGAGAAGCTGATCGTTACCCTGAAGAACGCATACAAGCAGAAACTGGAAAATGCCATGGTCGCCGCATCTTTTGCTGAAGAGGGCGAGTTCCAGACGGCCCAGGAAATCATGGACAAGGACAAGAAGGGCAAATAAGGACGGGGCAAGTCCTTCATGAACGTGAAAGTGCTGCTCGTGGACGATGAAGAGCTGTTCACGGACACCTTGGCCTCACGTCTGAAGCTGCGTGGTTTCAACGTTCAAATAGCTCTCAGCGGAGACGAGGGTATCGCAAAGCTCAAGGAATTCGGAGCAGACTTCGTGGTTCTCGATGTCCTCATGCCTGGGAAGAACGGCATCGAAACCCTGCAGGAAGTGAAAGAGATCAGTCCTCTTGCCGAGGTGATAATGATTACGGGCCATGGGACGATAGATACGGCCATTGATTGGCTGAGGCTCGGGGCATACGATTACCTTTTGAAACCAAGTGAAACAGATGCCCTCGTGGGAAAGATCCTGAGGGCTTACGCACAAAAATGCGAGCAGGAGGAACGAATCCGGCACGCTGAGATCGAGAAGGGGACCGAAGACCGCGAGGGTTGAGCTGCCGCGTGGCCTTTTCGGTGGGATCTTCGTGCGGAACGTCGCTTCGACGGCTGCTGTTGTGCTGAGTTCGGTCGTGCCGCAAGGCTCTATGAAGAGCTATTGCCTTGCGCACCCGTGAAGAGCGGAGGATGTTCTCGGAGCAAGGGTAGTGGTTCGCGTCTCGGAGGCTTTCTTCGTGGCCGGAATGGTCCGGCGGCAGAGATCGCGACGAGGCAAGCGTTGCATGGGTAGTGAAGTTCGGTAATGGAGGTACAGGGCTGTCAATGACCAAACTGAATAAACTGTGCCTGGCCGCAGGTGTCTGCCTGCTCCTGTTGACGCTGTGGGCGCAACCCGCTCTGGCGGAAAACGCGGCAGCAGCACCTCAAGCCGGTGATGGCTATCCCTGGTGGGTTTGGCCGCTGCTGCTTCTCGTAGTCACCTTTGTCATGGGGATTGCCGCTGTTCTGGGGGGCGTGGGTGGTGGTGTCCTCTTCGTGCCCATCATCAGTGGTTTTTTTCCCTTCCACCTGGATTTCGTCCGCGGATGCGGGCTTCTGGTCGCTCTTTCTGGAGCGCTCGCGGCCGGCCCGGGTCTGCTCAAGCTGAACCTGGCCAGTTTGCGTCTGGCAATTCCCGTGGCGCTGATTGCCTCTACTTTTTCCATTGTTGGCGCCATGATCGGTCTGGCGCTTCCGACCAACGTGATTCAGATCTCTCTCGGGGCGACCATATTGGGGATTTGCGCCCTGATGCTGACCGCCAAGAAATCGGAATTCCCGGTAGTGCCTCAGGCCGACAAGCTCTCGTCTGCATTACGCATCTACGGTGTGTACCAGGAGGCGAGTACCGGTCAGGTCATTGACTGGAAGATCCACCGGACGCCCCAAGGACTCCTCCTTTTCATCGTCATCGGGGTTATGGCCGGTATGTTCGGTCTTGGCGCCGGATGGGCTAACGTGCCCGTGCTGAACCTGCTCATGGGCGCTCCTCTGAAGATCAGTGTCGCAACGAGCAAGTTTCTCCTTTCCATCACCGACACCTCAGCGGCATGGATCTACATGAACAACGGATGCGTGATCCCGCTGATGGTGGTCCCCTCATTGATCGGCATCATGCTGGGTTCCTTTGTCGGGGTCCGGCTCCTGAAGGTGGCAAAACCTGGGCTGGTCCGCTGGATCGTCATTGGCATGCTCGGCTTTGCCGGGATACGGGCTTTGATGAAAGGCTTGGGAATCTAGTCCCCATGAGTACAGCTTCACAGAAACCGATTAAGAGCGGAGGTTAAGATCATGACGGACAACCCGGGAAGGTCCTTGCAAGCCGGGCCCGAACAGCTCGCCTATGCCAGAATCCTGGAAAAGGGGATGTACTTCAGCCTGCTTACACTTATTATCATTTATGTAATCTATGTGTCAGGCCTCCTTTCGCCATACATTCCGTTGCATGAGATCCCCAAGTATTGGACGATGAATGTCCACGACTACCTGCACGACACACATATTCGGGATGGATGGGCGTGGCTCGGGATGGTGCGATATTCGGATTTTCTCAACTTCATCCCCATTGCCATGTTGGCAGGCGTAACGATCCTTTGTTTCCTGTCCATCGTTCCCATACTCTTGAAGCAAAACGACAGGCTCTACGCGGGTCTCGCACTCCTGGAGGCGGTTATTCTCGGTGTCGCGGCCAGTGGAATTCTGGGAACCGGAGGACACTGACCCGCCTGGTGCGGTCTGCGCACAATTGATGCCTCGGGCGCGAAGTGGAATTTCAACGGTTCCGGCTCGATTTTGGGAGGAGGTCTTGATGCCCATAACAAAGAAAGTAAGAGATCTACTTGTACCGCTCAGCGAATACGCGGTGACCTCTCCGGAGAGCACCCTTGCAGAGGCTGTCCCGACCCTGAAAAGGCTGTATTGTGAAATTGAGGACGGGAAATGCACGGAGGCAGGCCACCGAAGCATCCTCGTGATAGACGACGCGGGGAATCTGGTGGGGATTATCGATTTCAAGTGTATCCTCAGGGTCCTCATCCCCGAAATTGCCGGTGGTTTGTCGGCAAAGCTGGAAGCCCTCGGGGTCTCCATCGCATTCGCCCAGGCCGACGTTCCGGACCTCGATCAGGCGCGAATGAGCTTTCGAGCGCGTGTGATCAAGAACGCCGAAACCAAGATCAAGGACATCATGCTCAGGATTAGGGGGACCATCCACGCAGATGCGGACCTCATGGACGCGCTCAAGCTCCTGTACCAGAATAAGATCACCGTTATCCCGGTCTACGATGGGGACAAGGTGATCGGCGTGCTGCGGGAGTCGGATCTGTTCCTCACGGTGGCTGAGATTCTCATCGAGGCATAGAGCAGTTTCCACGATTTCCGACCCCTGTTCACACCCAAGCCGGATGGTGATTCGGGATCGAAGACTGGTGCGGCGCACTGGCTGCGATTGGAGTGCGATCGAGTTGCCCCAGGAGCTGGGGCTATGTTCTGGAAAAGGCGTCGAGGAATCCATTCAGTCATACGGAGGCACCTGTAGTGGATGGCGCCCCAGAGGGGCGCACCTTGAATGGCAACGGGTTTCAACCCGTGGAATGAAATGTCCAACCTTTGTTCGAAAACAACCCTGAAGGTGTCGACCAATTCCGAGTTCAGTGGATTCCTCCAGGGTTCGCGTATGGTGTCTCTTACCCTCTGATTCCGTGGGTTGAAACCAACGGCTACTCGCAGTATGCCCCTTGGGGGCACCCCCGAGAGTGTTCGGTAGCCGAGAGAGACGAAACAGATTCCACAGCTTTCTCCGCGGACCTGAAGAATTACCTTTCATCCAAGGGACCGACTCGCAGGCTCCTCTCCCCCGCGTAAGTGAATGCTTACGCGTCAAGCCAGATTGTGCTTGACCGTACGGCCGGTGGTGAAGTATGTTCGAGCATAGATTAATAGAAACATTTTTCGGCAACGTGACGACGGTTTTCTTCGCATGGGCCTGGTGGGGAACATTTTGGGACTTTGTCTGGGTCCGGGGAACCATCCCTTTGCCCTCAATTGTCCCATGACACGAGCAATGCATAGACCGTCGCAGGATTCCGGCTTCTCTGTCGCGCTTGCGAAATGAGGTTGCGGGGGCGTGGCTGCCGCTTGTCCTGGGGGTATGGATGAAGCGAACACTGCTTGTTCTGGCGGCCGTCCTCATGCTGGGCATAGGTGTCTCGCCTGCCCTGGCGTGGGAGTTCTCCGTAAAAGCCGAGAGCGAGATTCGCTACCGGTACATTTCCCGAACCGGCCCCAACGACCTCTACGGCAACGCCCCATACGCCCAGAGCCACAATTCCGACCCAGCGTTTCGGGTGGAGACCTCCATCGGATTGTCCGGGCCGAATCTAAGGTATGTCCAGGTGGAGGGATATTCGGCAAAAGGTTCTGACGCGGGCTATTCTGAGGTCAGGCTGTGGCTGTTCCCGCGAGTGGATATCACTCGGGCCGTCAGCATGAAAAGCATTGTGTGGCTCTCGGGCAATCTCAATGGGCGTTATCTCCAGAGCCTGCTGGACAAGCCTTTCGTTGTGCGGGATCTAGCTGTCCCTTTTCCGTTCACCGTGAAAGATTCTTTCCTCGGGCCCAGCGCCAACTGGGGGACGAACCCGCATTACAGCGGATGGATCATGCCGGAAAGCCGGAACCCCGTGGCGGGAGTGGGGCTGGCAGTGCCTATCATGCAGGCGTTGTGGTGGACGGCTCAGACACCCATGGCGACCATGGTCTTCGGAAGGCGTCCCGCGGGTTTCGGCTTGGGTTGGGTCGTCCACGAGAGGGATACGTATGCCACAGGGCTCTCTCTGTTGGTTCCTTACGGGCCCTTCACCTTTGTTTTCAGCCAGTATCTGCACGACAGCGGGCAGGACACGGATCCCAACGACGAGACCAATTTTCTCGCCTACGCCCAACGGGTGTTCAGCCTTGAGGGTGACTCGACTTACCAGGGGGTACCCCCTCCCTACGCTCCTCCGTCCTCGGTCGATCAGAATACCGTCATAGACTGGAACCAGGCGGTTGCAGCAGTGTACAGGAGCGGAAATCTGGACCTCGGGACAATGATTCGAATCGTGAGATGGGGGAATGTCCATAGCTTGTCTGTTCCCGGGAACTGGCCGCCGGGACGAGCAAGAGGAACGATGTTCGATGACGTCCTCGTGCCATCGGCAGTAGGCGGATTCAGCCCCCCTGGCTTCGATGGCGGTAATTATACCTCGGTCTTTCTGGGCGAAAGAGGGCTGGGAGGCTTTCCGTTGTACGGCGACATGTCTTTCCTTCTCGCGACTTCGTACCTGCGGTACACGGATGGGCGGCTGTTCCTGAACGGGGAGTACACACTCCAAAATGTGGAGGTCAGGAGGAATGGCGGGAGGCCGATAAGCGGCCGCCCCCAGGCATGGGCACTAGAGGGCGGATTGCTCTTGGGGCCTCTGAAGTTGAGTCTGGCCCATTTCTATCGCAGCGGGCATGACCGAAGACGGGGGAATTTTGACCCGGTCACCCCGATCGGGAAGACGTTGATCAATCCGTCCAGCAATGACCGATGGAACTATTTCTTGACTCGATGGGGGGGAGGACAGACCCCAATAGCTACTTACAACCTCCTCATCGGCTTGTATGGAACCGGCAACAACTCGTTCAACGATGCAGGTACTTGCACGTACCAGGATTTCCTCGCCTACGCTGCACGGGTCGATTATGCCCTTGCCGCGAACCTGAACCTGTTCGCGTCGGTGATGCACGCGGAACGAGCAAGCAACACGGGTACGCCCATCGGTCTTTACGATGGTATTTACCCCTCGAATCGCTACAGGGCACTTTACCCCAAGATGTTTCCGAACCCACAGGAAATCGAGCCAGCCATACGGGGCAATGTTCCCGACAACGACTTGGGACTCGAAATAAATGCCGGTGCTGACTGGAACCTGCTCGAGAACTTCACATTCAGGTTTCGCTTTGCCCATTGGCAGCCCGGGAACTGGTTCAAATGGGCCTACCAGGATCGTTCTCGTTTCCCCTTCAATCCTTTTCTTCCCGCTGTGGCGGTCAATTTCCAGCGATGTATCGACCCGTTGATTGCGATAGAAACTAGCTTCCTGATGGAATTCTGATTGCATCGGCGTTGCCTGAGTCCTGGGTGCTTTGGGATGCAGCACACACTTGACCATCCCAGGGGACGTCAGTTTGCGCGCCTGCTATACAGGTATTCCATCTCCTCCAGGCGCAGGAAATAGGTCTCTTGCGGGAAGAATGAAACGCTCAGCAGTTTCGCTGAAACTGCTGGTCGCAATTGGTCGAAGATAAAATTGATGAGGGCAAAGACAGTCTACAGGCCGCTTGTGCACGCTTGTACAGTCAAGCCCACCCCCACAATGGGTCTGATAGCAACCCCCGTAGCTGGAGAACTATGGGAGTTGGTATCAGACGGCCTGTGAGAAAGCGAAGGGGGAAACCGCTTGCATGCAGTTTCCCCCGTGAGGTCTGTTCAATCAACTCGTTCTACGCGTAGAGGGCCACGTTCCAGGTTCGTTCCAAGTTGGTGTCGGGCTCTGGTTCGCTCTGTTCCTCGGGCTCCTCCTCGGCTTCCTCTTCATCCTGGGCGTACAATGAGGGAGCGGAAAGAGGGGCATAAAGACTGTCGATTATCTGCCGATACCACGCGCCCACCTTCGTCACCGTCTCACCGGACGCGGACGCAATGTCCGACGAGCCGATCGAGGTTCCCGCGGTCGCCGAGAGCGGGGCGGTCAGGGCGCAAACCGTCAGCACAGCAAGTCCCGCCACAGTTAATAC
>JACRDG010000116.1 GCA_016218715.1 Desulfomonile tiedjei
AATACAGCGCCTTCGCTGTGGAGGCTATCCGAGAGGGCATACGGGACCATGAAGTGGACCCTGAAGTGGAGGTTATCCTCGTTCTGGAGATGATTTTCGGCGCGATCGACAGCATTGTTTTGCGATGGCTCTTCTTCGGCGATCCCTATGATCCCAATGAGGCAGCGGATGCTCTGTGCTCGCTGGTAAAAGCAGCGATATGGAGTTGCGAACAACAGCCGGTTGGATACGAAAATGGCGATGAGCCAACCCGAGGAGAGCTCAGGCGGCGTACTATAGTGGAAGTCGCCTCGGAAGTATTCGGCAAGAAAGGTTACGGCGGTGCCACCATCTCCGAAATTGCAGGAAAAGCAGGCATAGCCGAAGCTTCCATTTATCAATACTTCAAGAGCAAAGAACAACTTCTGCTCTCAGTGCTGGGCACCTGGTTCATCGAATTGGCTGACGAGTCGGAACGCGTTTTCTCGGGCGCGTTGAATCCATACGAACAACTCTTATATTTGCTGAGGAGGTGGGCGCTGGATTTTCAGATCCGAGAATCGGAGACCCGAGTTTTAATACTTGAGCTGTACAGAAATCCCAAGTTTTATGAATCTCAGGAATATCGGAATACCAGGCGCTTCTTGGAGTTGATAAGATCCATCGTCGAGGCCGGGCAGCAGAGTGGCCATTTCCGCAAGGATTTCGAGATCAGCTATTATCTGCATCTCGTCCAAGGGGCCTTCGAGCATGAGGCACTTGCCCGCATGATGCTCTCCAAGAAACAACCCACCGTAGCGAGATCGGAACAGATGATCAACCTTTTGCTCCGGGCTATCAAGGCGTGATCGTGCCGGTTGCAAAGTTCGGGGGTTTTCGTGCATGGGATTCGGTCTGACTTGAGGGCCCCGATTCACCGATCTCGGGTTACGCTAAATTTCTTTAAGGCGTTACAATATCCGCCAATTAATTGGGCGTTACGACGGCGTCCGGCCAGGCGGTGAATTGTATTGCTGAAATCAATCATGGTCGACCGGCGCTTTGCAACTGCGAGTGGACGCTATCTAAGAATGGAAGGGCGTGAAATGAAGGTGAACAAAGTTGACCACATCTGCATCGCGGTGATGAACCTCGACGAGGCTCGTGAGAAATGGGAACCGCTGCTGGGAAAAAGCGGCCCTGATGAGGTATATGTCGACGCATCGGAAAAGATCCGGGTCTCCCGGTACTGGATCGGTGAGATCGGCTTCGAGCTGATGGAATCCACGGAGCCTGACGGCGATGTCGCAAAGTTCATCGAGAAGCGCGGCGAAGGCGTGATGCTCATCAGTTTCAACGTGGACAGCACCCGGGAAGCCATAACTGAGTTGGAGGCCAAGGGATATCCCTTCATCCCTGACGCACGGGGTGAGAAAGCCCGGCCGTTCCGCGAGTGTGAGTTCGCTTTCATCCGCCCGAAGAAGCTCAACGGCGTCCTGACGGAATTGATCGATTACAGATGGGACGACCTGAAGAAACAGCCGTGATCCCGCGTTGCACACCGGCGTCAAGAGGCGCTGTGTAGCCTATGAGGCCGTTACGAGCGCTACGGCGATTGCTGAAGGCCGGTCGCATTCCGAAACCAGGTCGATCGCGCGACGGGGCGCAGGCGGCCCACCCCCCAAGTTCAGGTGGTCGCTCCACGCCCGCAGCGCTACTTTACCGGCTTGAAATCTGCTTTCGGGATGCACGTGTTCGCTCGTTCAAATCCGAGTGACGCGAACACAGGGCCACATGTGCTCCCCACAGAGCATCAGGTCAATACTTTGCCTTTATAGAGGCCAGCGATTCATCGATTGCGTTCAAAGTCAGTTCCAGGTCCTTTTCAGTATGCCGAAAGCTGATATAAGCGTGATGGAAGGGTGAAAAGAAGAATCCCCTGCGGATCAGCTGGGTGTAAAAATCCTCACGTTTGCCTTTGTACGCTCCCGTTTCATCCTTCTTGAAGGTAACGTAGAACATGGGGGCCACTCCCGTCAGTTCAGCTCCTACATCATGTTTGTCAATTGCTGCCTGAATGCTTTTCAAAAACCTCTCGCCCTTTTCCCAGATATTGTCGAGCACATTGTCCCGCTCAAGGATCTCTATGGTCTTCAGCGCGGCAATGAAAGCATCGCTGTTTGGGAAAAAGGTTGAGGAAATAAACAGCTTGTGGCCGGCAACCATCATGACATCCTTCTTCCCGGTCACGACGGAGATGGGATATCCGTTGGCGAGCGCTTTTCCAAGAACGGTCAGGTCCGGGGTAACGCCGTAGAGTTTCTGAGCACCGCCCATTGAAAGCCTGAAACCGGTACGGATCTCGTCGTAGATCAGCACCGCACCATACTTGTCAGCAAGCTTTTTTACGCCTTCGAGAAACCCGGGTTTGGGGATCTGCATTTTCTGATGGTTGGGATGACCGAAGGGAGTCATGATAATGGCCGCGGTATCGTCCCCATGGGTTGCCATCAGGTCTTCCAGTTGGCCAAGGTTATTGTATTGAAATTCAAAGACATCCTCGTATAGTTTTGGCGGAACGCCTCCCTTCATTTCAACACACCAGTCGTGCCAGCCATGGTACCCGCAGCGTATCACCTTGAGCTTATTCGTATATGCTCTGGCGATACGTATACTTGCAGTGGTGGCATCGGAGCCTGTTTTCAAGAAGATGCTCAGCTCGGAGCAGGGCACAAGTTCAGTCAGCTTTTTGGCCAGGAGGTTCTGGTACTTTTGTGTCAGGGTGAAACAGAAACCTTTCTCGCTTATCTGCCTGTAAACCGCTTCATCCACCTCTTCTTCACGGTAACCCAGGATGATTGGGCCGTAACCGCAGAGAAAATCGATAAACTCATTGCCGTCAACATCGGTCAGGCGGCAGCCTTTACCGGTTTCAAGAAATATGGGATATTCTCCGTCGATAAAATCGGTCGGCTTTCTGGCACCCAGAACGCCTCCCGGTATCAACCCGGTTGCCTCTTCAAACAGTTGTCGGCTTTTGGCGATGTTCAGTTTTGGTATCTCTCTCATGGAACGTCTCCTGTCCTGCCCTAAACCTCCAGCATGGATGAAATCTTCTCCGACTGATGGATCCTTGCGCCTCTCTTCAAGAATGCCGTGAGGAATTTGCTCGGATCGATGCACCCTTCAGGGGCCACCACACCTTTTTCGGTCACATCACCTGCGTCCATCATGAGCGCGGCAATGGATGCGGGTAGTCCTGTCCCGGGAGCCATCCTTCCTACCATGTCGGCTGTGTAGGTTATCTTTTTGCCTGCTCTCTCCCCTATGACAATGACCTTAAGACCCGAAGCCTGGGGACCGTTATCCCGTCCCGCGGGAATGGTCTCCCAAAGCTTAAGCGCAAGGTCGTACGGTCTTATCCTAGTCTCTTTGATATCAAGGGGTTCTGTGCCCAAGAAGCCGGTATCTTTCTGCTGTTTTATCAGTTCATCCACCCACAGAGGTATGAGTGCGCCTTTGATCACTACATTCCGAACCCCTTTGATGTACTTGGGGATGGTCAGAGGCTGCGGATGGCCCACGTAGCGGACATGGCAGGTGCCAAGCGGTTCCAGGAACTCTTCCGCCACTTCTTCGGTCCCGCCTTCCACAAGGACCAGTTCACCATTCAGATATTGCGGGATCTTCCCTAGGGTCATATGAAGGCTGTGGTCCCAGGCAGCTCCGGCAAGTTCGGCAATGCTGACCACCCAATACAGGTAGATCTCGTCCACACGGTCCAGATGGTCGGCATACCATTTAACCAGAACGTTGTTGGTTCCAGGGTCGGAGCCCATGCCGGTAAGGACAGTGATGCCCGCTTCTCGGGCCATTTTATCTATCTCCGAGTTGAAAATGATCTCGGTTCCTTCATAGTCATCACAGATATCAATATAGTTTACCTTTGCGTCAACAGCCGCTCTGGCTACAGGCACGGCAGTTTTGTAAAACGGGCCTGCACAGTTAATCACCACATCAATTCCCTTGAATCTACTCACCATGCTGTCATGATGATTTACATCCATCTCGATCAGTGTTGCTTTTTCACTGGCACGTAATTTCGGCGCCAATCTTTCCGGGTCCGGGTATAAATCAGCCAGGACAACCGCTGTGACCTGTTCTTGTTTTATCAGGTCCCGGGCAACGCCTTGCCCCATACCACCGGCTCCGCCCAATACCAATGCACGCATATTCCATCCCTCCTCAGGATTCGGGAATTATTCCGCGACCGACCGTTTTGATCACCTGCGGTCCCGTGATTAACCATCCGGGGGTCTCCGGCACTCCGAAGCGCCATCGACCCGTCCCGTGAAACGGACCGATGACGGGAATTGGCGCATCGGCCCCAGATTATCGGCTCTTTTGATCTTTCCGAGCATACTCCACTCTGCTCCCCCCTGTCAACCGTGGGAATGACCGGTGCGCCTCACCCAAACACGGTCCGTGAGCGAGGGAGGGGGCTGGGCGTGTGTGGTCCGAGAGCATCCACACTAGCGCAGTTCGATCTGGCATCCTCGTAGAGGCAGAGGCTCATTGGGATCGATGCAGATTGGGATCGTTCTGTAGGGGCAACGCATCGAAGCCCGGACAGGCCACGCGAAGGCTGACATGTCATGATTACAGGATGTTATGGCCGGTGGCAAAACTCTTTTTGGGCAATGACCGCGCGATATTGCTGTCGATGTAGGGGATTGTTTGAGAGTATTTTCTTGCAAAGCCATACGGACACTTCCTCACGAGCCGAGATCACGCTCCTTGTAAGGCGTTTGAAGAGATCCGAGACCCTGGAAGGCCGCGGACTCGGTTGAGGCGACTGAACCAGAGGGCGATCGCCCGCTCGCGCATCAGCGAACGGAATTTAGGCAAGCTAATCGACAGGACGATCGAAGCTGGGATCGGAACATGAGGGGATATGTTGTCGCGAAAACCTTCAGCCGAATCACCGACTGCTAGAGGGTTCTGGCGATATACAGGAATCATATCAACATGTTAGTGGCCTGTTTCCAGTTGGCCTGTTTCATGAAACCCCTGACGAAATCTCTATCGGGTTTTGCAACCGGTTGAGGTGAAGATTTTTGCTTGCAAAAGACTGATATCCGTGATATGTGGCTATTATTACTGTATGTAAGAAGCGACGAGGGGGCTATTCCTTCAAGCCATTGGCCCTGCAATGGCGCAAGAAGGGTTGCCTGGCCCCAGCGCGCAGTAGGACCCGTAACGTTCGTGGTTAATCTCGGGCGCGATGGCCGCACTTGGCTGTTCGCTTCGCCCGAATGATATTGGGAGGGGGTCGACTATGGATTGGAAGACATGGAAATGGGTTGTTCCGGGGCTGTGCCTGGTCCTGATTCTTCTGGGCAGTCCGGCAGGTGCATGGGAGTTTACCGTTCGCGGCACGGCTCAGTGGGATTACAAGTATTACTCACAAATGGGGAGGGCCGGGTTTTTCGGTCCTTTCGATGTGGATGCAACGGCCCCGGAGTTGGGAATTTTCAACTTCGCGTCCTTGAATGCCTGGCTGGGAAGTGAGCTCGCCGAAGGGTTCCGGCTGGCCACAGTGGCAACGGGGTCCGACGCTTCCGTTTCTACTCAACACATGGATCTCTATCCCGAGTTTCGGGTGAATGAGGCCATCAGAGTGAGAGGCAAGTATCATATCGGGGCGTGGAACGACGATGTCCAGGAGTTGCTGGACCCCTTGAGACTTGGGGATATCGGGATCGGACGACTGGAATACTCTCGCTATCGCAACAGTTCCTATCCGGGAGTTCGCACATCTTTCTCGCCTGGGTACTGGGATTTACTTTGGGTGACGGCAAGAATGCCCATCGGAACTCTCGGTTTCGGCAAGCGCCCCTGGAGCTTCGGGTGCGGCCTCATGTTCAACGGTGCTGAGAACACGTCAATCGAATCGCTTAATCTGGATGTACCGTACGGGCCGTTCCGGTTGGGTGGATTCGTGTATCCCTGGCGCCAGAGCCCTCTTGCTCAGAACTATGGATCGACGTACCTGGACCAAACGGATAAGAACGATGCGGCTTCAGTCTGGGTGGGGGCGTACGCCGTCTATGAGGCAGGCTCATTCTCGATTGGGATCATGAACCAGTATGTGCAGGCTCACGCCGGTGCAGAGTCTCAGTGGATTGAACCTTTTAGGCAAGTTTACATCGGCGCGGATTTGGTCAGGCACAACGGATCGGCGTATGTGAAATTCAACAACGGGCGATTCTTCTTCAACGCGGAAGTTGCTTGGTATGACGAGACTATCAGGCGTCGCTCGAATGAACTGGGGTTAGACTACCTGGCGCTGTTTGGCGTTGGTGGCAACGGCAGCTTTTTTGCACCGCAATACACAGAGCATTGGCGCTATATGGCAGAGCTGGGGGTTTTCGCGGGACCGGCGAAGTTGAGTGTGCTTCTCGCGATGATCCCGGGACCGGATCGGCGGAACGGTGTCCTCATCGACCGGCAGCCGGCGTTGCTCACGACGAACAGGATATTCTTCGAGTTCAACAAGGAACTGACCAGCACGGGGGTTTTCCGGCCCTACAGTCTGCTCATGTCTACAAACTACGGCGGCGGACTTAATTCCATCAGCAAGGCCCGCGAAGGTCACATGAATGATGCCAACGTGATAGCTGGCAGACTCGACTATGCGGTGGCCGCAAACTTCAATTCCTTCGTCAGCGTGTTCTGGGCAGAGCGCCAATCGAAGGGTTATGGCTGGGGCCTCATCAGGCCCATTCCCGTGTTGGGCATCCTCTACACCCCTCCCGCCGGTCCTGGTGGTTTCGGTCTTGTCCAGCCTCCTATCAATGCGCTCAACACCTTTATACAAGCTCTTATTGGCGGGGCACTTCCAGCGGTCAACGCAGCACCTGCCATACCTGACAGCTCATTGGGTCTCGAGATTGACGCGGGATTCGACTGGCAACTTCTCGATGGATACACCCTCAGTACTAATTTCGGGGTATGGTGGCCTGGGAAATGGTTCAGCTACGCATGCGTGGACAAGTCTAATCCAGGCGGATGGTTCATTGCCACTCCTGGTAACAATTGGGGCATTGTGAATCCCAACCGGTCAATAGATCCGATCTTTGGAGCTGAAATTTCAATCAAGACCTACTTCTGAGCCGCGAGGCTCTTATTCCGCTCGAGTGAGAAAGGGGGGTTTTCCCTCCTTTCTCTTTTCCGAATCGGGTGAATTCCTGGACACCACACTAGCTTGAGTTCTTGGCAGGCAAATCGGTATTACACAATTCGTTTGGGAACGAACGCCGGAACCTGTTCCTTGTAGTGCGCGTATTCCGGCCCGAACTGAGCGAGGAGCTTCTGTTCTTCTATTCGGGCGCCTACGAAGAGGTAAAGGGATAGAACCACATTGATCACGAGCCCCGTGTCGGTGAGATCTCTGCTCCACAGGAGGAGAAGGCCGGCCAGGAATTGTGGATGGCGTATTCTTCCGTAAATGCCTCGTGTTATGAGCTTCCGGGACGTGACCGCTCCTTTGCGGCCTATCCCCAATGCCGTGAGCCCCAGAAAATCCAGGATTCCAATAGAACTGAAAGATAGGTACGCAGCTGCCAAGGCAACGACCACTACGGTAAGCCGAATGGCCGCGAGCTCGCCGGACCAGCTCCACAGGGGTATCGAGGCCTCATTGGGAGTGAGCCACCACACCAACGACAAACTGGCCGCGGCAAACACGGAATATGCCAGACGGTAATAGGGCTTGAAGCGCGTCCTCAGGAGCCCGGTTTTTCGAACGATTGGCTCCGAGGCCAGCAAGGAATGGACCAGACACCAGAGGGTCCACAGGAGAGCTGTTATGATTAGTCTGAAAGCCATTTCACCGGGACCTTCTTCTGAAGGAATCAACCACCGGCCCTCCGAGCATCATGGCCCGGCCGACGCCACTTCATCACGGAGGCTTGTGGCATGTCAAGGTCAGGGCCTGAGCTTCACCTCTCCGGCAGTGATCTGCGTGTTGTCCCCTCTTGGAAGGCTCCCCGCCTCATTTGCTTGCGGGCCGCGCCCTCGCGTGTTAGCATGATCGCCAGCTTCGGGAGATCTAGGGGGCATCACATGTCAATTGCCCGGGATGACACATGATTCGGTTTGAAGGTGTCCACAAGTGGTTCGGAAATCTCCATGTCCTGAACACCATCAACCTCCACGTGCGGCAAGGGGAAGTGGTGGTGATCTGCGGTCCGTCCGGTTCGGGCAAATCTACGCTTATCCGTACAATAAACCGGCTCGAACCCATCGATAAGGGGAAACTCATCGTAGACGGAATGCATGTGTCCGATCAGAAAACGGACATTAACAGACTGCGCACCGAAATCGGCTTCGTTTTTCAACAATTCAACCTCTATCCACATCTGACCGTTCTCCGCAACATCACCCTGGCCCCCATAAAGGTGCGTAAGGTTGGTAAGAAAGAAGCACAGGAGCAGGCCATGGCCCTTCTGGAACGGGTTGGGCTGTCTGAGAAAAGGGATGCTTACCCATCGCAGCTATCGGGAGGAGAACAGCAACGGGTCGCCATCGCTCGAAGTCTGGCGATGAAGCCGCGAATCATGCTGTTCGATGAGCCTACGTCCGCCCTGGACCCGGAAATGATAGGCGAGGTGCTGGCGGTTATGAAAGACCTTGCCGAGTCAGGGATGACGATGTGTGTGGTCACTCATGAAATGGGGTTTGCCCGCGAGGTTGCGGACCGTATCGTCTTTATGGATCACGGCGTGATACTGGAGGAACGCGAGCCGGCAGCGTTCTTCACGTCTCCGCAACACGCGAGGGCACAGCAGTTTCTCAAACAGATCCTATCGCCGATGCACTGACGGCCTGACAGGCCGCAAGGGAGTGAAGAGAATGACAAAGCTTGCGAACCTCCTTCTCGCAATCGTGATCCTCGCCGCACTTTCCACCGCGGCCATAGCCGCAGGGGACACCCTGGCCGAGATAAAGCGAAAAGGTGTTCTGGTCGCGGGGGTGAAGGATTCTCTCCCGCCTTTCGGTTATATCGACGAGCAAACCCGCCGGATTGTCGGGTACGATGTGGACTTTGCAAGGGCGATTGCCGATAAGCTCGGGGTGAAATTAGAACTCAAGCCTGTCTCGTCGGCGAGTCGCATACCGCAACTGATGGAACGGCATATCGACATCATCGTCGCCACCACGAGCAATACTCCACAGCGACAGCAGCAGATCGATTTCAGCTACGCCTACTTCTTCACGGTGCAGAAGTTCCTGGTCAAGAAGGGGACTGTGAAGAGTCTCGCGGATCTCGAGGGAAAGAAAATCGGCACGGCCAAAGGGTCGGACTCCGAACAGAACGCGAGCGAAGCACTGCCTTCGGCCACGATACTATCGTTTGATGACTATCCCCAGGCCTTTCTGGCGCTTCAGCAAGGGAAGATCTTCGCGGTGACCACGGATGAGGCGATCCTCGCGGGAATTCGCCAGAAGGCTCCGAACAAGGAGAAGTTCGAGATTCCCGACTTCCAGATCTCCGACGAAGCCTACGGAATCGCCATGCGCAAGGGTGACAGCGCCTTGCGGGATTTCGTCAACAAGACACTCCTCGAAATGGAAGCGAGCGGTCAGGCAAAGGAGATCTTCGAGAAGTGGTTCGGTCCGCAGAGCGCAACTCCCATGAGCCGTGCGTTCTCGATCACAGCGGACAAGTAGCGGCAGGATTGTATCAAATCGTGCGGGCACCTGGCTCCGCTCATGGAACGACTAGCGAGCAGGCGGTCGACAAGTCCAAGACCATTCTGAGGACTATCAGGAAGTGTTTCACTACCAGTTCGACTGGGGGATCGTCACCTCCGGCAAGTATTTCGAATGGCTGCTGTCGGGATTGTATACCACGGTGCAACTCTCCGCGGTATCCATCGTGCTCGCTTTCTTGCTCGGCCTTATCATCGCAATGATGCGGATGAGCCGTGTTTTGCCCGTGCGCTGGTTCGCGTACGGGTACCTGGAGTTTTTTCGCAATACGCCGCTCCTCGTGCAGATGTTCTTCTGGTACTTCGGGTCGTACAAGTTGTTGCCTGAAGCCGTAAACGATGTTCTGGCGCAGACGAATTTCGAATTCACCGCTGCGGTCATCGCACTGACGATATACACCTCGGCATTCATTGCCGAAGATATCCGCTCCGGCGTGCGCTCCATCCCGAAAGAGCAGATGGAGGCCGCGCGCAGTTCGGGTTTTTCCTATATCCGGGCAATGCAGTACGTCGTTTTGCCTCAAGCCATACGCATCACCATCCCGCCGCTCATCAATCAATTCCTCAACTTGACGAAGAATTCGTCGCTTGCCATGACCATCGGTGTGGCGGAGCTGACCTATCAGGCGAGGCAGGTGGAGAGCTATACGTTCAGGGGATACGAAGCGTTCACCGCAGCGACGCTGGTCTACCTGGCGCTGTCGCTGTTTATCACTGGCCTGGTAAACTTGTATAACAAGATGGTTCTCATGAGGATGCGAGGCGAGTGACATGGATCCGTGGCTCGATTTTACCGTCATCCGAAACAACCTGACCTACTTCTTCATCGGAAGCTACCCTCACGGGAATCTCGGCGGGGTCGCGCTCACTCTCTACTTGGCCGTGACGTCGTGCGTGATCTCCTTTGTGGGCGGTCTGATATTGGGGCTCTTGAGCGTCTCCCGACACCGAGCGATAAGGTACCCAACACTGGCGGTGATCAACACCGTCCGGGGCGTGCCCCTCCTGATGGTCATTTTCTGGATGTACTTCCTCCTGCCGTCGCTCCTCGGTCACCCCGTTCCCGAGAGTCGAACGGTGATCGCGGCCCTGGCCCTTTTCACGTCGGCGTACATGGCAGAGATCGTTCGCGCGGGCGTGGAGGGCATACCCAGGGGACAGACGGAAGCAGCGCTGGCGACGGGATTGCGCCCGTGGCAGGCGTTGGTTTACGTGGTTCTTCCCCAGGGGTTGCGCAACATGCTTCCGTCGTTCGTGAACCAGTTCGTCTCGCTTATCAAGGACACGTCGCTCGCATACATCGTGGGAGTGTCGGAGCTTACTCAGGTGGCCACTCAGGTGAATAATCGCAGCATGGTCCACCCGACGGAGATCTTTTTCTTCATCGCGGCGGTCTATTTCATCATCTGTTTCACGTTCACGAGCATTTCTCGCCGGCTGGAGAGTCGCCTGGCTTGGCGCAAATCGATCTGACTCGTAGTCTTTCCCTGGGCCGATATAGAGGCGAAATGATTACCATTCTATTGATTTATACTGCCGTGGGGGCGATTGCCGGGATACTCGCCGGATTACTGGGGATCGGCGGAGGCATCGTCGTCGTCCCAATGCTTCTCTACTGTTTCACGGGACAAGGGGTGTCTCACGAAGTAATCATGCACTTGGCCCTGGGAACCTCGATGGCCAGTATCATGTTTACCGCGATATCCAGCTTCATAGCCCATCACCGGCACGGAGCAGTCCACTGGGACATTGTCCGACAGATCGTCCTGGGAATCTTGATCGGCACGTTTCTCGGCTCGTGCATTGCTGCCAGATTGTCGACCGGTTTCCTCAGCGGCTTCTTCGTGGTCTTCCTCTATTATGTCGCAATTCAGTTGATTCTGAACCGCACCCCACGCCCCTCAAGGCATCTGCCGGGCAAATTGGGCATGTTCGGCGCGGGGAACATAATCGGCGCAGTATCGAGCTTCGTAGGCATCGGCGGGGGAGCATTGTCAGTACCGTTCATGGTGTGGTGCAACATTCCGATGCACCATGCCATCGGCACCTCCGCAGCAATCGGTTTTCCCATTGCCGTGGCAGGTACCATCGGATATGTCTACACCGGCCTGTTTACCGCTGACCTCCCGCGCTACTCCGTGGGGTACGTCTATCTCCCCGGGCTCGCCGGGATCGTTTGTGCAAGCGTGCTCACAGCGCCGCTCGGCGTCCGGTTCGCACACACCTTACCGGTCAAAAGGCTCAAACAGGTTTTTGCCGTGCTCCTCGCGATCATGGGGACTCGGATGCTTCTCGGTCTTCTCTAACATCGGGTGCCGTGAAGGGTTCCCGCCGACAAAGAATCAGGTACGCTCCCCTCTCAGGTCATTGCCGCTGGAGCGGTTGCACAGTACGACATACCTCTCGTCGGCCAGGGTACCTGAAACGACAACAGCCAAAAAGTGGAAACAGATTTCCCGTCCAGTTGACATAGAGAACAGGGAGAAGGATAGCGTCTGCTCATGGCGTGAACGAACCGTGCATTCGGCGGAAGATTCTCCTCAACGAAGGGAGCATTTGGAGCCTATTCCGTGAAGTGGACCATTCTTGTCCCCGCGGTCACTACCATTGATGTTCACGATATATCGCACGAGGCTCCGCAGAGGCGATTTCGGGAGATTTAGGGCCGGCGAGACGGAGGATGGCGCGACCACACGGTTCCACGTTGTGTCGTTATAACCGGTGTTGAACGTGTTCGACACGGCCGACGCGTTTGGCAGTAACGGAATGTTGGCTCAGTCCTTGTCTTACGGACAGGAAAGGAGAGAATGCCATGAAGGCCGGGATCTTCTTTACAGGTTCAGGACCTATCGTCTTGTTGACCTCTTACGAGTCGCTCACCCACCCGGACCTGGTCAACAAGCTGGCCACCAAGGGTATCAAGAAGTTCATCGCGTATGAACTCACCCCGGAACAAGCCCAGGAGACGTACGGACACCATTTCACCGTGATCATGGGGGATCTTCATCAGTCGGATGACCTGCGGATTCTCGATTACGACGGACACCACGTGTTCTCGAGGTTCACCTTCAAGAATCTCGGCCAACCGATCTACCACGAACCATAGACGCGGAGAGAGTTCCCCCCATCCGTTAGTCCAATCCGAATTCGCATTCAAGAGTAATCCGGGGGGGAACTTCTTTGCACAGAGAAGTTCCCCCCGATATTCTCTGAATGCGAATTCCGGCGGGCTCTACAGAGGTTCGACCCGGCACGGGACGAATCGGTGGAGTGGGGTTGCTGCAATCGGGTCGCGATGGGTATTCTTGGTGAGGCGGTTCACATTTGGCCCGCGTTTTTCACCTTGGAACACGAGGCCGAAACCGTGCGGCATCACGACATGGCCGGGCCGGCACGAATCGGCAAGTTCGAGTTCTATCTCCTCTTCTCCTGCCTCGGTCCGGACGAGAACCGTTTGCCCGTCCGAAAGACTGAGGCTTTCCGCATCGGCAGGATGCATGAGCAGGGTGCAGACGCGCGCCTTGTCCGCATTCCACGCAGGATCGCGCATAATGGTGTTGGCATTGTGGTCCATGTGGCGACCGGCCATCAGGACAAGCGGATAGTTGCTGTCCATGCGAAGGGAAGCTTCCTCGGTCGCCGCGTCCAAGCGTTGCACTGCATCGGCCAACTCGGGGATAAAGAGGTTGATGCATCCGTCCGCCGTGCGTAGCTCTCCCAGGTTGTTGTTCTCGTCGCTCTTGCCGATCCAGATCCCCTCAGGATGGTCCAGCAGCGCTTTGAACATCTGCTCCCCCATACCGAGTCCCGGATCGAACCCCATCCGAGCGGCCTTCTCCCGGAACGCTTTCGGCGCGACCTGTAGCATCCCCCACATCGCGGCCAGATTCACGGAACCGAGTGCGGGTCCCAGCGTCTTGCCGAGGATAAACGGCATGAATTTCATGGCACGCGGCTCGCTCTGGGCAAAGCCGAGCAGTTCGGCTCCGAAAAGCATCCGGTCCTTGGATGCCGCGTCATAGAGCGATTGCGGAATCTCCGGAAGCAGGCCCAATCGATCGGCAAGCCGGATCAGGATCTCGCTCTCCTCGAGCGGTTCTCCTTCGGGCTCCACCACCGGGGGGCGCATCTGGAAAAAGACCTCGGGGAAATTCCAGGAGAAGAACGTCGCATCCCATTTCTCGTACGCGGATCGAGCCGGGAGAACATAATGGGAGAGCTGAGCAGCCTCGGTAAAGGCCACGTCGACGGTAACCAGCAGATCGAGCTTCCGGAACGCCCGTTCGTACGCGGTTGTGTCCGCATAGGAGCGGAGCGGATTCGCTCCGCTGACGATCACGGCCCGGATGCTGTCGTCCCGGTCTGCCATGATCTCCTCGGGGAGGACGTTGGGCGGAAAGGTCCCCATGATCGCGGGGAAATCCGTGGCAAGCGTACGCCACGTCTTCGGCTCGCGCTCGTCGGAATGGGCGCCCATCGGCATGAGATGGCCGGGGATCACATTGCCGCCCCGCACGCCGATCCGTCCGCACAGCGTGAGCAGAATCAGCTCCAAGTACGATGCTACGGTGCTGTGGCGTCCCATGAGGATCCCGAGGTCTGCGTGGTACGACCAGTTGCGGGTCCCAAAGAGTCGGCAGAGGTCTTTCACCTGCTCGTACTCGAGTTGGCAGACCCTGATCGCGGATTTCGCGTCGAAATCGGCAAACCACGGGAGCACTGATTCAAGCCCGCTGGCATGGCCCGCAAGGTACTCGGGCTTGTGCCACCCTTCCTGCAGAATCATGGCTATCATGGCCCGCGTGAGGAGCGCGTCGGTCCCGGGGCGGATCGGAAGGTGAATATCGGCTCTCTCCGCGGTTTCGGAACGCCGCGGGTCAATAACCACAAGGAGCTTGTCCGGGTCTTCGGAGAACTCCTTCAAGCGGCGTCTTGCCTGGGGCATCTGGTGGCTCAGCCATCCGTTCCACCCCACGGCCACCAGCATATCGCTGTGCTGATGATCGGGAATGGTCCCCATGTACTGCCGGCCCAGCGCTCGGCCGTTCGCCCAGAAATAGCCGGTCAACTCCTGGGCCAGAGGGCTGTAGTGATACTGGGAGCCCAAGCCTCTGAGGAGACGCACGCCGAAAGCAGCCTCGAAGTGACATCCCTGCCCAGCGCCTCCCATGTACGCGAGCGACCGGGGACCGTGCTTGTCCAGAACACCTTTGAGCCTATCTGCGATCTCCTCCAGGGCCTGATCCCAGGATATCGCCTCGAATTGCTCTCCTACCCTCTTCAGCGGCTGCGTGAGGCGATCCTCATGGTGTTGGTACCGGGCGATCTTCAGCCCCTTCCGGCAGTTGTACCCCTCACTGCGCAGGTGGCTCTTGTCGGGGCGCACCTTGGTGATGCGGTTGTTCTCGACCAGAACTTCAAGGCCGCAGTTCTGGGCACAGCAGATGCAAGCCGTTTTCTTCCATGCGTTCATCCGACACCTCCTGGCTGAGTGGCAAAAAGGTCAGACCGGCCCGTACGACGGGGAATCAGGATCGGCCTTACGATTTCTTCGTCATTGAAAGCGGGATAAGGGATGTCCCTCGCACTGACGCCAGTTGCATGAAATAGTCCCGCCCGGTTGCAGGCGGCTCCTGGCGTTGGTCTTCGGGCTTGGAGCGTAACGAGACTGCTTCGCTGGGGCACGTGGTAACGCACAACCCGCAGCCGATGCACCGGTCACGGTCCACCTCCGCGACATCATTGGCTCCTATCTTGATCGCATCCATCTGACAGCGGTCCACGCAGGTTTCGCACGCGGAGCAGGCATCGGGGTCGACCGCTGCGTAGTAATTGGTCAACACCTTTTCCGCAGGCTTGGGTTGCATCTTGATGGATCGGAGGATTCCGCAACAGTCTCCGCAGCAGTTGCACATCCCGCCCGCGTCCTGGGAGATGAACGGCTGTGGAACGAGACCGCTTTCGTCGCACTGGTCTATGACACGAAGCGCTTCTTCCGTCGTAATATAGCGGGCCATACCCCTGTCAACATAGAAGTCCGCATGGCTGCCAAATTGGAAGCACACTTCCACCGGTTTGTCGCACCCCTTGTCCAAAAGGCCTTGCTGCACCCTGCAGATGCACTTTGCCAACGCGATCTTGTCCTTGCTCTCGATAATCTTCTTCACGTCCTCGTACGGCGCAACCGGCCACAAGTGATCGACCGACTTATTCACCGGGATGGTTCGCAGTGGAGGTTTTACCCCGATCCCGATCTTGCCGAAGGCTTCCACAAAGTATCTTTCGAACAGGTCTGCGAATTCCTTGTCCATGTCTTTGAGCTGATACTCGAAGGAGCCGACTACAAACGGGACAGCTCCGTACCTGGTCGTGCTCCCCTTCTTAAGGCGAAAGATCAGGCCGCTGTCCACCATGCGCTCCAGCAGGGCCGCGACTGCAGCCGTTTCCCCGCCGGTGCGTTGGGCTATCGCCTCGGGGGTTTCCAGCATCATGCTGAGTTTGAGATAGAGTTCGGCCTCCTCTTCCGAGAAGAGCTTCTGCAGGAGCTCCATTTCAACTCCGGACTCCGTTGCAGGGAATCCCATCGAATACTGATCCAACTGTTCACGCAGGTCGTAGTACACCTTTGCTGTCATCTTGGCCTCCTGAATCCGATTTCCGCGAACGGGTTGCGGCGTCTTGCGCTGTTTACTCGCCTTCCTCACGCACTCTCGCCAGTACTTTCGCGAGTGTGGCCTTGGTCACATTGAGATCCTCTTCCGGGATTCCTCCAAAGCATTCGTCAAGGACTTGAAGGGTTTCGGCGATTACGGGGTTCTGAATCCTTTTCCCTTCGTCGGTCAGGTAGATTCTTAGGGTTCGTCTGTCCGTCATGTCCGCGGTTCTCATGACGAGCCCGTCACG
This sequence comes from Desulfomonile tiedjei, assembly GCA_016218715.1. Classification (GTDB taxonomy): domain Bacteria; phylum Desulfobacterota; class Desulfomonilia; order Desulfomonilales; family Desulfomonilaceae; genus JACRDG01. The sequence goes on from JACRDG010000116.1 coordinate 16,638, forward strand.
TTCCATGCGGTCGAGCAGGCCGGTCATGGTGGAAGTGTCCAGGCGAGCCCCTCGGGCTATGTCGGTCACCTTCAGGCCGTCCTCGACCCACAGGCTCATCAGCGCCCACAAATACGCAGGTTTGAAGTGGCCGAGGCCGGCTTCGGTGAGCCGCTTCTTCAGGGCTGACGTGATGACGAGGCTGAGCCTCGACACCAGGTACAACGGGCATTCCATGGGATCAATGAGTAACATGTATCGATCGCTCTCAGGAGTCCGAAGGAGATTGCTCTCCGTGGATTGCGGGACGACTGGCTTTCCGTTTCCAAGCTAACCTCTTGCCAGTATTCCGTATGCCAAATACTTTGTCAAGGAAAATCTTCCGACCGGCCGCGACGTGCAGCCCTGCGTCTTCACGCACGTGGCGGTCGACAAGACCTGCAACAAGAGCCTGATCGATGTGCTGAAGACTGATTGCTTCGAGACAACGTGGTTGACCGGAGGCCGCACGGTGAGGTATTCTGATCAGCCGTTCCTAACAGATTTTTTCAATAACTTCACGAGGTGAGGATTGGGAATCATGCCTGAGGTGAAATCTAAATACAGTCCACAGGAGATCCTGCGAGCGATCGAAGAACTCGGCAAGGAAGAGCCGTGGTTCCATTGTATAGACCTGGGTGATGGGCTACGAACCATGCAGGAACCATTGCCGCACCTTCAAAACTTGTGGGATGGTATTGCCGCCCATATCACCCACGACCTGTCGGGAAAGTCGGTTCTCGACATCGGGTGCAATGCAGGTTTTTTCAGCGTTCAAGCAAAGAAGCACCATGCAGACTACGTGCTGGGGATAGACCTGTCTGACGGCTTCCTCAAACAGGCCGAATTCGTCAAGAGCGTCCTCGGTCTGGAGATTGACTACCGGAAGATGAGTGTGTTTGACGTCCCGAAACTTGGCAGAACCTTTGATATCGTCTTCTGTCTCGGCGTGATCTATCATTGTGCCAATCCCTTCGAGGCCGCACGATGCGTGGAGTCGATCACGGAAAGCATGGCTATCGTCGAGTCGGCTGCGGTGGATTACCAAACGGTAGCGGACAGGCCTCTGTGGGAATTCGTCTTTTCCGGATATGAAGCTCCATTGAGTGCCGGCGAAAAAGACGAGAGGTGCTACAACTGGTGGTTCCCCAACAAGGCGGGACTCCGGACGCTGTTTCAAGCTGCCGGTTTTCCAAGAGTGGAACCCGTTTATGAGGTGGAGGATCGCGTTACCATAGCATGCTATAAGTGATAGCGATTCGTTTTCACAGCAGTAAAATGGGGAGAGCCTTTTGGAAAAAGATTTCTCCCCAAAGTCACTCTGTGGATTGCGCCTTGGGATGAGGCAGCATCGTCGCTATCACAGGAAATTGAGACTGAACTGGTTCCACCGAGGCTTCAGCCGATGCCCAATGGCTGAATAAATATTGGTATCCTTCGTGTATATCCTGCCAATCCCCTTCATTCCAACCTTCAGGCCTGGAACGCCGTCACCCTCGATGGTGGCCCGCACCCGATAGACGTTCCCAAGACGTTGCAGGACCTCCGCCCTGGGCGCAACCTCCTGGACTACAATCGGGCACGCCTGCCCCGGTTCGCTGTTCAGATAGAGGCTGCCGTTCTGACCGGTCTGGATCTGGGCTACATTTTCCTCGGAAACCCACATGTCCACACACAAATCTCCCGGAACTGCAATCTCGCAAAAGGATTCGCCCGGTTTAAACTTCTTTCCGACCATCGTTTCGATTTGCTTGGTCACCACAACCCCGGACGCGGGAGCAACGACATTGAGGAATTGCTTCTGCCATTCCAGGTATTCCAGCTCTGCCAACACGGACTTTCTCTTGAGTTCGACTAGTTGACTTTCCGCGAGCTTGGTCAAATCCTGAGACGAGGACTTCCTGAGCAGAACCATCTCGTTGTTCAGCATCTCCGCCTGTCGTTGAGCCGTATTGATCCTGTGGTCGAGCTCGGTGGCGTCCAACGTGGCAATCACCTGGCCTCGTTGGACATGCATCCCTTCGGTGACGTGAATCTTGTCGACCAATCCTTCCATCCTACAAAAGGCCAGGTGCCGGTCCTTCGGGACGATTTCCGCTTCCCCGCCGACGGGGTACGCAAAGGGGAGTAAGAAAAGCAACCCGGCAATCAGGACAAGAACCCCGGCCACGATGCCGAGAGTGCGCGGTCTTGTGCCGAGCACGCGTCTCTGGTGCCAGCCCGGGACCCGCGTGAGCGATGCCAGGTTCGGGTTTTCGTGTACCATCCATTTCTCGGCCAGCGCTGCCGCCAGGAAAGGAGCCAATTTGATGAGAGCCATCAACGTCGGAGACGTGGGGGTTTTCCCGTCGAGATACTCCAGTAGCAAATGACCCAATGTTTCATTGTTATGATTGAGCGGGACACAAAAGAAGCCGGTAGAGCCGGAATATCCCATGAACGCGGCCACTCCATCTTTCATCGCCTCGGTAAGGCTAGCGTCGGACACCTTGGCAAGGTCAGCCGGGTTTGAGACGTACAAAGGTTTTTCCAGTCCTTTGAGATGGGAGGCAAGGGTGGTGACTTCTTCGTGAATCTTCGGGGTGGTCTCAAGGACGGCCTGATTACCGGCTGCGACGAACGAGGATTCTCCCTGCATGTGGGTGACCAGAAAGCATCTGTCGAATTCGATCAGGGAGCGAATATCATTCGTCACCAAGAAATACAGCTCTTCCAGAGTCTTCGCTTCCACTGCTCTTCGCGACAATTCCAGGCTCAACACGATAAGTCGTTCGCGATCATCGGGGGTCGGAGCAGGACGGGGCCCGGTGGCCCCGATGGAGACCGCTTCGGATTGCCCACTACGTAGTTCCAAAGCCATGTTTTCCCTCTATTACAGTGAGTATTCTTTGTTAAAGGTTTGTATCAGCCTGTTGGTCACACGCGTCAACAGGCTCCGTGGGGGTGAGTCGACGATCAGTTTCCCGGACATCCCGAGCGGAAGTGTTTCGGCACGGTCGGTCGGCTTCACCGAACAGCGGTAGAAGTCTTCCAGAGGAACCTCCGAGGATTCCGGCCCCTTAGGCTCGGTGGCTATTTCTCCGCCATAACGGCTCGAAAACGGAGAATCCTTCAAGTCTTGTTCGCTGTACGGTCTGATCTCACTGATTTCACCGGTAACCATCTTTCCTCCATTCAGAGGAAACCACATCCGGACCACCTGTCCGGTGCGAACCTTGTGAAGGTCGGCCGAGGGGACGAGCGCCTGTACGAGACAATCACTCGGGGCTTCCACCTCACCCACGACCACCCCTTCTCCCGGTTGAAATCCTTCTTGGAGCCGGAAATCGAGCCGAGTGATTACGCCGTCGAAGGGGGCTACAATCCCTCCCTGAGCGATGGCAAGATCCCGTGCGACACGTTTGATTTGATCCTCGACACGCCGGATCTCTATAGCCTTGCCCGCGGCTCTATCTCTCCTGCGCTCGTCCAGCAGAAGGAACCTGAGATCTTTCTGGAGCCTCTCACGCTCGATCTTCCTTGCGGCCAGCTCGAGCTTCAGCTGAGAGCTGTCCAGGGTGAACAGCAGGTCGCCGCATGCTACCTGTGCGCCTTCCCGGATAAAGACCTGGTCCACGCAGCTTTGGAGCGGCACGGTCAGCTTTTGACTTTGGGCTGAAGCGGCTGTGGCCGGATAAATGGACCTGCTCGCAACAGGCACGCTCAATGCCGCAATGACCAGAGCCACCAGCAGCCCAAATCCCAGAAGGCCGGCTGGCTGGAGATGCAGCTCCGCACGCTGAGCATAGATTGTCTTGATCCCCCGGATCAGGGGACGCACGATGAAGAGAGCAAAGGCCACGACCGCGAGTAAGATGCCCAGCGTCTTGTCAAAGCGAAAGTAGACGCCCGACACGATTCCGACATAGAGAAAAATGCGATAGAGAAACGCACTGACCCCGTAAACCGCAAATATGGCGACCTCTCGCCGCGTTGTCGCCGGGTTGGCCACCTGCGACATGCCGAGCACTCTGTTAAGGAACAGGTACTTGCAGTAGGCCATGGAACGCGTCGACAAATTGGGCAGCTTGAGCAGGTCCATCAGGACGAAATAGCCGTCGAAACGCATCAGCGGGTTTCCGTTGAAGAGCACGGTTGAAATGAACGAGACAGCCATGAGATAAAACGCGAGTGAATTTACAATGCCCGGACTGGTAAAGTACCATACATACGCGGATATGATCGCAACAGCACCTTCTACAAGTATCCCAGCGGCGCTAATGGCAATACGCTGCTTTCGATCCGCCAACTGCCATGCATCGGTCGTATTGCAGAAAAGACAGGGAAAGAAAATGAGGAACGCAACGCCCATCTGAGGGACGTGAATCCCGTAGTGCTTGGCAACGTATGCGTGTGCGAACTCATGAACCAGTTTGGCGAGGGCTAGCGTTGCCCAAAGACACAGAAGGTTGTGCATGTTGAAAAAAAACAGGTACTCGGTCTGGATTTTGGGGATGCCCGATATGATACAGTAGATGGCTCCCGGCAACGCGAGCGCCAGCAGCATGACGGTCCACATGTTGCCTATGAGCCGAGCCATCCAGAGCGTTCGTTCGAGGAACTTGTCCGGATTCAGTAGAGGAATGAAGAGGAAGTACACGCTGGAGAACATCTTCGCCTTTTTCGCGGCCTCGGTCTGTTTCTTGAGAAGTGTCTGGTACTCCGCTGTGCCGTACTTCGTGCCGAGCACGAGTCCCAATTGCGCGGCCTTCCCGACGATGGCAGTAGCTGCTTCAGGAGTATAGTAATAGCCCGCTGCTCCGAGCGCTTCGCGCGCCTCCTCCAGCGAGCGATTGCCATCGAGAGCCTTCAGGAGCCGGTGCTCGTACACTGACAGATAGAAGTATTTCCCGGACAAGGGGTCCTTCAGGACGACTGTGTCCCGGTGCGCGATGTCGTCGTACGCGTAGGTTTCGAGATCGACGCGAAATTTGACCTGTTTTTCCATGGCATCCCCGAGAAAATGGCTGAGTCAACACGAAATCTATTGCAAACCGTGTGCCATCCTCGGCCGCTGAGTGTCAAAAACCCACTCTCCTATCACAAGTAATCCCAGGTCGGGGAATCAATTTCTTACGTGAGCAGAACAAGCAGGGGTGCAGTCGGTGGGAGGACCGGAATCGGAAGGCCTAGTCGGCAGGGATCGGCTCGCGGTAGTTTGTTCCCATGGCACTCTCGAGCACGGCCGAGGCGGCATTTGCTTCAGCCATGGCTTTCAGGCGGTTGATCTTGCCTTCGAGCAGGTCGCCTCGCGCTTCCTCCACGGAGAGTTTGTCGAGATCCTGGACGGAGAGCCGCTTTTCCAGGCTATCGTACAACCGGCCGAAACTCGCCAACGACGCTTGCGCGGCCCTCACCTCCTCGAGACTGTCGACGAACTTTATGGCTGACTGCCGGACCTGAGAGGTGATCGCCAGGGCCACAGCGCCCATCTCGCGTTCGGTCTTGGCGGCAGTCGTCCTGGCAGCCCCCAATTCCTGGAGGTTGGCTACCCAGTCGATAAGGTCGAAATAGATAGAGACACCCACCTCTTTCCATTCCTTATCATACATGAACTTGTCCTTGTCCCGGGTGTGCCTCCAGAAGCCGCTCGTTCTGGGAAAGGTCTTGACAATGGTGCGCCGGACATCGTTGGAAGCATTGAGATGAGTCAGGCCCGCTTCAAAGGCTTCAGGCCTGTTCTGCACGGCAGTCATCTCCAGCGTGCAGATCTGGGGCGCACATGGAGGCACCAACAGCACCCCTGAGACGCAAAAACCCCCGTCAATGCAGGCATCGGGGGAGATTGCCATCGCGGTTGCAAGGAGGTCCCGCTGGGCGGCCATGTCCGCTTGCAGTCTCGCGAACAGTCTCGTGGCTCGTATCGTCTTTTCCTCGCCTCGATGGACGTCCTCTATGCGAGCCAGCTTCTCTTTCAGCAATTCCTCGAACTTGCCTCTGGTGCCCTTCCGAATCGCCATGAGACCCTGGGCCAGCGGCAGGCATTCCTGCAGGGCCAAAAGCCGGTAAAACGCTCCGTCAACCGCTTCCAGAATCTTCTGCGAGGTCCTGACCCTCCGGTAGTAGGCCTTCAGGCGGTCGTTGCCGCTGCTCTTGCTCACATAATAGGCCAAAGCGGCATCGGTAGCGCTCCACCTCGCTTCCATGATCTGCACCCACGTGCTACGTTCGTGCCCTGTGGAGAAGCTGGTGACTCCGGTCCCGGGCGTCAGAGGGTTCGGTGCACTCCCTTCAAGTCCCAACACTTCGCTGTACGAGTAGCGGATGTTGTCGCGCTGGCTCAAATCCCCGGAGTACAGGAAATGCGGCAGCATTCTCGTCATATTGCTGTAGCGAATGGCCCGCTGAGTCAGCTCGTCCAGGCGGCCCGCCTGCAATTCGAGACTGTTGCTCAGTGCCATCGCTCGGCAATCCTCCAACGTGAGGACTCGTTTGCCGGTTGCCGCGGAGACGGGCTTCACGCGATGGTTCATCAAGGCATCGGCCGCGTGAGCGTGCACCAGCTGCCGGTGGTTGTCAGCGGAGAAAGCGACCATGCTGGGAAATCGGCATGAACTCAGCACCATCAAGACCAGACACAAGATCAAGAGGAACGCCGATCTCTCTGCCGCACGGGATTGCGCCATAAGACAGGATCCTTATTGCAACGACTCCAGCGAGCCACTCATTCCAATTTCCAAAGGGTGCTGCGCATTGTCGATCAAGACAAAGACCTTTCGGGTGTCGGTCTTGGGATCGATGATCGGCTCCACCCGTTCCACCCGGCCGCGAAATTGCCGGCCCGATGCTTCCACGAAGACCGCTTCTTTCCCTTTGGAGAAATTTCCCATAAAGGTCTCGGGGACGTAGGCGACAGCGAACACTTTCGCATTGTCGACCAAGGTAAAGAGCTTATCGAGAGGGGCCACGGCCTCATGAGGTTCTTTGTGCCGCGCAGCGAGATACCCGGTGAAGGGCGCCCTGACCTGGCAAGCTTCCACATCGAGTTCGGCTTGTTCGAGCGCTGTTTCAGCCTCTTTCACCTTGTGCTCGGCAACTTCCGCCTCCGACTCCGCGCGGCCAAGCTCTTGCTCGCTGCTCACGTCCATCGCAAAGAGCCTTGCCTTGATCTCCTTGTCTTTTCTGGCTCTATCCAATGCCACGCGCAGGGCTCGTACGTTTTCCTTGGCTCTCTTCACCACGAGGCGAAAACGTTTTGCCGAAATCTCAGCGACCACTTGCCCGTGATGCACGAGATCGCCCAACTCGAAATAGAACTCATCGACCCGCCCGCCAACCTCACCGGCAACAGCCGCGGCACGAAACGGATTGATGATCACCGCCTCAATCCTACGAGATTCGGCTTCCGTGGCGAACTCGGATCGTTTCTCGTCAAGGACCGACTCCAACTCTCCCCTATGGGAAGGGAGCGCAGGTGAGCGAAGGCCGGCTCCTGAAGGAGCTTCATCCTGGCCTGTCACTGCAGGGGCGGCGCCAGAAGGAGATTGTACCCTATGTTGGTCGCGACGAGACGCGTGCTCCGGCCGGTCGACTTCGTCGAGTGGCTTCGGGGCAGGCTGTTGTGTCACGGCAGGGGATTCGCTTGGATCGGCACCGGCCTGGTGCAGGACTTGCAGCAGGGAAAACAAAACAAACAACGATATCAGGGCAAACTTCTTTAACCCCATGCCTTACATCCCTCTCATAAAGCAAGAAACAAATAATAAGCGTACGCGATTATATAAGTTATGACTATCACAATGAAACGCGGATGTCAACTCGGATCTTGGTTCGAGCACCGGACAAAAACACTCCAACTGCTTCCTCGGACCGAGCCTTTCTCCAATATGGACGCGGCACGCCGCCTACACAATCTGGATTTGACCGCCCATACACGAGACATGCATTCCGTAAGCCGGCAAGGGAATCGCCATGTCCCGATTTTCTGCAGGGCAATGTCTTTGGAAACCAAGTCGACGAGGAACCCTTCGCGGTGTAAGATTTGTGCAAATTCCATGTCCAATTGATGGACACCCGGATCAAGGGAATGTTATTCCAGGTGTTTCTTATATCGAACTGACCGATTTTTGCGGTTTGCCCCGATCGGGCTCGAGAGCTTTTCGGAATCGACGTACACGCCCGCGTTTTCGGATCGTTCGGGCCGCAGATGCATCTAAGTTATTGAGAGTTGGACATGATCGGTCATTACCGAGAAAGGAGCGTGGCACGGCTATGGACGTAATGGCGGCCATCGGCTTGATAGTGTTGGCAGTCCTGGTCATCGGAAGTGCTCTGTTGCTCAGGAACAGGAGCGCAGGACGAATGGAGTCATCGACAGGAGAAGGCTCGTTCGCGTTTAAGGACTGCTATGAGCTGTGCGGACATGAGCCCGGCAAAGGATCCTCCGGAGCGTGCAACACCATGTGCTCTTCCTATGGAGGCGCGTGAGCCGTATCGGGCAAAACCATTTGAGAGTCGGACGCCTGCCCGGAGAGGGTTTCCAGAATTCGTCCCTCATAAAGTACGGGCGGCCGATGACCCGCTCAAATAACGTACCGTGCAAGAGGTACGTTGAGCCTGTGCGAGACCACCCCCTACGGGACAGGCTCGCACAGGCCGAACCGTCCACACAGTACCCCGCCTCTCACCAGCTCATTCTCTCATCCCGGCGTCCGTGGGCCAGGTAATTGCTATTTTGAGCATGACCCTGAAATTTCTTGACAGCCTCGACTGCCTTCTGGGATACTTGAGTAAATCGCTCCGACAATTTCTTCTCATCCACGTAATCCACTAATTGCTCGGGGGGCACAGACCGGAAGAATCGATCAAGGGAGGGATGAGCCATGAGAACTTGCTGGGAACATCACCAATGCAAGGTAACGGCAGATTGTCCGGCCTATCCGAACTACGGCCGTGACTGCTTCGCGGTCACCGGGACTTTTTGCCAGGGCCAACAGCAAGGAAATTACAGAAACAAGATCGAGAAGTGCCGTGAATGCACATTCTATCATGAGGTCATGGGACTTGTGACCGAGGCACCTCCTCGAAGCGGGCCACCTCGATAACCTGCTTCTGCAACAATTCCCGGTTCTGCGGACACGGTAGTCAGCATCGTGCCCTCTCTGGAGCCCAATTCTGACGCGCACCCTCCGAGTGTCTGAGATTGCCTACGCTATGGGCACATCTAACATAATGACATAACGATAGAACTTGCGATAGCCCCTGATAATATCGCGTGGACACCTGGACAGGCCCGGCAGGCAGGTCGCCTACGGTCCGGGCGAATGAGCTGGTCCAGGCGCTGCCGAAACCAATTCGGTCGCTCGCGTCGTTGGAACAGGTTCGGCACGAAAACTGCCAGGTGAAAAACAAGATAACGTTTTCATGGAGCGTCTCGAAAATTGCCGGGGGTCATACTACTGAGCAGATGATATGAGGCCTACGTATCAATTCCCGGGGCTCCGTCATGCTCAGCACGGGTAACGCGCAGAATGCTACCATTTGACAAATTGCGGTCCCTTAGTGAGTATGCGAGGGCGGCTCAGTCGCCGGAGCATTGCCGGATACGGCCTGATATCAGCCGCAAGCCTCAATCATAATGGGAGCGGCCTTCAAGGCAAGGCGATCGGTGCGATCGCCACGGACCGCCAATACAAGATCCTCGTGGCCGATCCCCGCATTTCATGGCCTGAATCTTTCAGCTTCGGCCCTGACGGCTATCTTTACTTTGTTGCGAGTCAGTTGCACCTTTCAGCGCCGTTGAATGGAGGGAAGGACATGGCCAAGCCACCGTTTTACGTTTTCCGTATCAAGCCTCTCGCACCCGGGGTGGTTGGGCGCTGAACCCGCTGGATAAGAAACGCTTGTTCGTCAGGGCGATCGCGGCGCGTCAACCCGTTGTCTTTCCGGTGCCCGCTGCCTGCTTGATTTTCTCTACGAGATCGTCGAAGTCGCACGGTTTGAGCAAATAGTCGTAAGCGCCGTACTGGATTCCGTCACGGGCAGCCTCTTCCGATCCATGGCCGGTCAGCATGATCACCGCCATTTTCGGAACCAGGGCCTTGAAGATCTTAAGCACCTCGATGCCGTCGATATCTTCCATTTTCAGATCGAGCACCGCGACGTCGAACTCCGCCTTGCGCACCGCTTGCACGCCCTGGATACCGCTGAAGGCCGTGCTTACTGCAAAATTCCTCTTCGTCAGTCGCTTCTCGAGAATCCTGACGTACGCTTCTTCGTCATCGACGAGCAAGACCTTGATACGATCGGCTTTGTTGGATTCACTGGCGCTCATGGTGCACTCTCGTTCGTCAAAACTTGCACAGTCGCGACTTAGTGGTCCCCTCCGCAAATTCAGCCACGCATTTCGGGGAGCATGGTTGGACAGGAATCTCGCCTGTCGTTTCATCAGGGACAGGAAAGAACCATGTCCCGCCAATAGAGCAGGCCGCGGCGTTAAACGGAAACCGCGTGCCGCTAGAATGTGCGACCGCACTTAGCATATGCCTTCCTGAGCTGTTGGCGTCTTGGGAAGCGGAATCCGAAGATTAAACGTCGTGCCGATCCCTACGGCGCTGTTGACACTGATCTGGCCGCCCATCCTCGTGATGATGCCGTAACAGATCGACAAACCGAGGCCGGTCCCCTTGCCTACCGGCTTCGTGGTAAAAAAGGGATCGAAGATCCTCGGCAAGTACATTTCCGGGATTCCGGGGCCGTCGTCCGCCACCTGCAGAAGTACGAAGTTTCCTTCCGTTCTCGTCTTGACCTCGACTTTTCCTCCTCTGCTATCGATGGCATCAAGGCTATTGTTGATCAGGTTCATCAAGACCTGCTGCAATTCCGTGGGGGAAACATGTACCAGCGGGAGCTGCGGGTCCAAATCAACGTTGATCTTGATCGTCGCGTACCGGGCTCGCTGCTGACACAGATCGACCACCTCGCCAACCAGTTCGTTCAGTTGAACGTCCTTTGGTCGAGGATCGGTCTTCCGGGCGAAACTGAGCAGTTTGTGGGTGATCTCTTTACAGCGGATACCCTGCGTCCTGATCTGCCGGAGCGATTGCTTGAACTCCTCCAGGTTCTTGGACTCCTGCAGTTCTTCTTCACCCAGCAGATCTTGCATCCAACCTGCTTCTTCCACCATGACCGCGACGGGATTGTTGATCTCGTGCGCGATCCCTGCAGCCAACTCGCCCAGAGACGCCAACTTGCCCGCTTCGATGACGCGCTCGTTCATCATCTGTTTTTCCTGGTCCGCTTGCATGATGCGTCGCACGACCCTCTTGGACAAGAGGACCGCAACCACAACCACGCCGAGAACCCCCAGTACGAAAATCGCCATGGAAATTCGCCGCGCCGTATACAGGGCTAAATAGGCGTCCCCCGCGGTTTGCTGGAAGGCCAACAGCCAGTGCCCGTCCTTCAATCGGGACACGACGTACACGTAATCATCCCCGGCGGCGTTGGCTTTCTCGACGAGAGACACGTCATCGCCTCCCTTGGAGGGCGCGGTCAGGAAACTCACATATGGCTCTCTGGACGGATCGATCTCCGTACGCGGTTTAGTTTGGAACTCTCCTTTACTATTGAGAATAAACGCAAATCCCGTCGATCCGATGCGTATGCTCTCCACGAGCGAATTGAACGCGTCAAAATCGACCGTGGCCCTCAATATCCACTTGGCCCCTCCGTGCTCGCGTTGCACGGTAACGATAAAATGGGGCAATCCCCGCAATCCCGGGAACACGTCACTGATATGCGTCTGATTCTGCATCGCCTCCCGGAACCACGCGGCCTGGGAGTAGTCGGCTTCCTGCAACCTGAATGGACCTGCATAGGCAATCTGAATCCCGTGATCGTTCACGACTCCGAGATCGACGAACGCTCGGCCGTACACGTCCTGGAGGACCTTTAGCCGATCCTTCAGGAATACCTCATCGCTGAGCTGGTCAAACGTATAGGAGTCGGCCACAACGCGAATATCGGCAAGTTTCTCATTCAAGAAAGTGTCAATGTTCTGCCGGTGTTTCTTTATCAAGACCTTCAGGTGGTCCGCCACCTTTTCCTGATACGACACCTGGAAAAAGTAGCGAATCGTCCCCGATATCAACAGCAGTGGTATCAGGGACACCACTACCATGATGATAACGATCCGCCGCGTCAGCGATCGATAGTACGTTTCGTTTTCACCATTCTGATCGCTCATAGCAAACCTCTGAGGGATCGTCCCAAAATAACCGTGTCTATTATGCCTCCCAATAAGGACGCGCGCAATCCCCATCCGTCATTCCGGCAAAGGCCGGAATCCAGTGACGCCGGGGGCGGGATTCAGTATCTTCCGGACCCGGGCCGTCGCCGAGGTGACGGCGCAGGTCGATCGGTTCTCCGGTCTTGCATTGCAGCTCGCGTGCTCAACCGGAGGGTCGCCTCGGCCACATCACACACACGCAAATTGCGGAACGCGACACTAAGCGGGCCATTTCCTGAATGCGGTCGCGTATTCCCGCGGGATGCTGTTTGTGCCAACCACCGCGGCCTCTCTGGCTGTATTGGCGGGAAAGGCGTCCCGCCTGTCATTTCCTCATGGACCGGCAAGATGCCGGCCCCACTGAACAGCCACGGGCAGGGACCCCAAGGGAGACATCGTGTTTGCGACAAGGTGTACCTGGCGGCCTCTCTTTCGGGAATCGGTCCATGCGGCCCCGCGTGCTAGATTGGCTCTCGATCATTCCTCGAGACTTCGAACGATGCGGTTCCCGTTGGTCTCGGCATCCCACGCCTGCTCCGGCAATCGCTTAGAATATACTCCGGCGAGGATCGGACGGTCAATCATTGCTTGTGAAAACCAATCGTATCAGGGACCGTAACTGCGATTCTCGTTGGGAAATCTCACCTGCCTCGTTTCCTCCTCAACTCTATACCGACGGCTTCCAGTATCTTCTCTTGATGCGCACGTTTCTTCGTTTTCGCTTCATTAACTTTCTTGAGAAGGTCCTCAACGTCGCACGGTTTCATCAGGTAGTCGTACGCTCCGAGTTTCATCCCTTCGATAGCCGACTCGACCGTTGCATGGCCGGTCAACATGATCACCTCGACAATGGGATGCGCTTTCTTGATTTCCCTCAAGGTAGCGATCCCATCCATGCCCGGCATTTTCACGTCGAGAAGCACGACGTCCACGTCTGGAGCCCCGTCGAGAGCGGCAAGGCCCTGCTTGCCATCGAACGCTGTCAACACATCCACGTCTCGGATGGAGAGCCGTTTCTCCAGCGCGGACACGAAGCCTTCCTCATCATCGATCAAGAGCACCTTCGTGTTTATGCCATCCATGATAGTGTCCTCATGAAAACGGAATAATGTCAAGAGACTGTCACTGCTTCAGAGGTCAGCTTCCCATTACAGGCGAAAGTCGCGCAGCAGGGCGCGTTCTTCCTCAGGCGTGACCTGATTGAACATCAGTGCTGCCACGGTATTGAAGATATCCGAGAGCTTGACTATTCCCTGGAGCTTGCCCTCCTTCAAGACCGGCACCAGAGACACATTGTGATCCATCATGATGTCCAGGGCCTTGAGGATGCTGTCTTCCGGCACAACCGATGCAGCGAAAGGGGTGACGAGTTCGCGAACGGGATTTGTGGCTTGGCCGAGTGCGCACGGTTCATCGGTTTTCTCGCACAGATGTCGCACCGCCTTCAACAGGTCGGTGAGATGGACGAAGCCGAGCAGGCTGTAGTTCTCATCGAAGACCAACGGCGTGGAACGGCCGTGTTCCAGCTTCTCGTCTTCGGAGATAATCCTCAGGATCTTGATGGTCGTGCTGACGTCGGCCTCGCCTCTGAGCTGAGGCCACTGACTGGGAGGGATCATGAGTTTCGACACAGGAACGGAATGCGGCATATCTCATCTCTCCTTCTGAATTCCTTACCGAGGAGTATCGAACCAATGGTTGTCCAGCCGATCGAGTGCCACTGCCGGCTTGCCCAGCAGTAGCACCCGCAGAGGCCGTCGTTCCGCGCAAGGCACTCAGTCTCCGCGTCGCAACGCAATATTGAGCGCCCGGGCTTCTGCGATCTTCTCTTCGTGCTTGCTCTTCTTATTCTTGGCTTCCTGAACTTTGGACATGAGCAGCTCGATGTCGCAGGGTTTCATGAGATAATCCAACGCGCCGAGCTTCATCCCCTCGATCGCGGACTCCACGGTCGCGTGTCCGGTGAGCATGATGACCTCGACCAACGGGTGCGCGGCTTTGATTGCTTTGAGAGTCTCCACGCCGTCCATTCCCGGCATCTTCACATCCAGCACTACCACGTCGATCCGAGAATCGGCAGCTAGTTTCTCCATGGCTTCAGGTCCACTGAACGAAGGCAGCACCGTGAGGCCTCTCTTCTCGAGGCGTTTGGTCAGAGCTTCCACAAAGGGAGCTTCATCGTCGACTAAAAGTACTTTGGCGATCATCCTGATCTCTCCTCTTCAGAGTGCGGGCATCATCGCGAGCACGAGCTTTTCTGAGGCCCTCTATACCTTTCATCCCACACCAGGCTGCTAGTAGCGCAGCAACAGGAACACGGACGAGATGATGAGGCTTATGATGGTTATGGGCGCGGCCTCTTTCACGAAGGCCCCGAAGCTTATCTTATATCCGGCTCTCTCCGCTATACCGGTGGTGACGACGTTGGCGGAAGCGCCGATGATGGTCCCGTTGCCTCCGAAACAGGCTCCCAGAGCCAGTGCCCACCAGAGGACACCGCTTTCAGCTCCCGGCATGGTCTTCGTCAGGAACAGGGTGATCGGGAGCATGGTGGCGGTGTACGGGATGTTATCCACGATCGCGGAGGCGATGCCGGAAACCCAGAGGATCATCAACACAGCGACCCAGAGTTTCCCCTGGCAAACCGCAAGGATCCAGTCTGCAATGACCTGGAGTATTCCCGTCTGTTCCGCCGCGCCCACTACGATGAAGAGCATGATGAAGAAGACGAGCGACGGCCACTCGATCTCTTTCTCGAGCATCTCCACGATGTCCAGCTTGGTCACGAGCAGGATGAGGCCTGCACCGAAGAGCGCCGCAACGCTGACCTCCATGTGGAACAGACCGTGAAGAATGAACAGCGCGATGACCCCAAGAAGTACGATGCCGCCCAGGGTGAGCACTTTCGCGTCGGTGATCTTGTACTTCTCCTTCAGGAACGCGATCATCTTCGGGACGTCCTCGACCTTGGCCTTGTGATACTCGGCTCCGTACAGGAACTTGTTGTAGACGATCTGAGCGATCAGTACCACGACCACAACTGGTGTGAGATTGAGGACAAAATCGTTGAAAGTTATCCCCGCGAACGATCCGATCATGATGTTGGGCGGGTCGCCGATAAGGGTCGCGGTGCCTCCGAAGTTGGATGCCAGGATCTCGGGCATGAGAAAGACGAACGGCGAGACACCCAGCACCACGGCGATTTCCAGGGTCACCGGCGTGAGGAGGAGCATGGTCGTCACGTTGTCGAGAAACGCGCTCGTCACCGCGGTGACGATGCACAGGGCCGAGGAAAGGACGAAGATGTGGCCCCTCGCCACCTGGAACGACTTGTACGCCAGCCACTGAAACACACCCGAGACTTTCAGCACGCCCACGATGATCATCATCCCCATGAGGAGGAAGATGACGTTCCAGTCCACCGCACGGAGGGCCTGATCGTAGGTGAGGATATTATACGCCTCGTCGAAGTGCCCGAAGGTATGCGTGATGAAGAGGAGCGTCGCTGCCCCGAGAAACGCGGCCAGGGTCCTGTGAAGTATTTCAAAAGCGATGAGCACGTAAACCGCTATGAACACGACGAGCGCTATCCAGAAGGCTTTGCCCTGGAAGCGTTGCATCTTCAACGAGGTGGACGCGACGAAACGGGTGATCCCCTCTTCGCCTGCGCCCTCGTCGAACACCTTGAGCGGAACGAGCTGGGATGGCTTGAAACTCGGCCGGGTAATCTTTACCGACCACTTGCCGTCCTTGATCTTTTCCGCGGGAGCTGGGATCTCTAGCGAAAAGAGGCCGTTCTTGCCGGTTTCCACGGGTTTGTACTCGTGATCGCCCGGTGCGGGGACGAGATACGGTTTACCGTTGAGATAGGGCAGGATGTTCGCCTCGCCCAGCGGACTACCCGCGGAGTCGAGGACCTTGCCCTGGACTACGAGGACCGCGTTGGGGGACTTGGAATCGGCTGCCATGGCAAATCCCAAGCCTACGAAGAGGGCAAGGAACATCAAACCTATGGTCTGAAAACGACGCGTCATTTTGCAACCCTTTCCGGATGGTAAGCGGACGGGGTGTGGCCCCGCCCGCAATCCACTACTTTATCAGGACCGGCATGCCCATAAGCGGCCAGACCACATAACACATCAGGGCGAGAACCGCCATCAGCATGAGACTCGGCGGAATCCCATACATGAAGAACTCGCCGGTGGAGAACTGCTTGGAATCGTAAGCAATGGCATTGGGCGCCGCGCCCACCAGCAGGATGAACGGCATGCCCGCGGTGGCGAGCGATGAGAACATGACCACGTCCGGGGCCACCGAGAGGTACTTGGCAGTGACCAGCGCGACCGGCAGCGAAATGGCGATGGCCGCCACGTTCATGATGAAGTTCGTCAGCACCAGCACGAAGAAGGCAACCCCCAGCACAAAGATCAACCAGTGGGCCTTCTGAAACAGTGCCAGCCAGTTGATGGCCAGCCATTCGGCCGCGCCGGTCTGCCACAGGCAGTAGCCGATGCTCATGGCTCCGGCAAAGAGGAGCACGATATTCCAGGGTATGAGTTCCAGGTCGTCGATGTCCAGGATCCCCAGCACGAAGAAGAGAATCGTGGAGACCAGAAAGATCGCCGACTTGTCCAAGGCCCTGAGGGGAGGAATCATGACCTGCAGCGACATGACAACGATCGCAGCGCCGACGATCGCGAGCGAAATGATTTCATTCTTCGATATAGGGCCGAGGTTCTTGCTGAGTTCGCTCACTCGCTCCCGTAAACCGACTATCACCGGTTTCTCCGGTTTCATCACAACGCAAAAGTAGATCCAGAGCAGGAACACCATGGTCCACCCGAGCGGGGCCATGTAATAGGTGAGCTGGAAAAAGCTCACCTCCGTGCCCGCCATCTCCTTGAAGAAGCCCAGAGCCACGATACCGCGGGCCGCGCCAAGCAACGTGATAATGCTCCCGGCGCCGCACACGTACGCCATTCCCATGAAGAGGCCTTTGCCGAATTTTGTCGGCTTGTCCCCCTCCTCGTACAGGCCGTAGATGGCCAGAAGCAACGGATACACCGTCGCGGCCACGCCTGTGTGTGCCATGATGTGCGTGAGAAGAGCTATCAAAAGGAAAACACCGAGGTAAATGGTAGTGGTCTTCTCACCGACAAGCGCGAGCATCTTGTATGCCATGCGCTTCGTGAGCCCGGTCTTGTTGAATACCAGGCCGATCACCAGCGATGCAAAGATGAACAGCACAGCGGGGTCCATGAAATCGTTGAAGGCTTCCTTTGCCGGACGAATCAGGAACAGAGCCTGCGTCACGCCGATGACCAGGCTGGTGACGCCGATCGGCACCACCTCGAAAACCCACCATGTGCCGGCCAGAGCGAAAACCGCTAAGGCTCCTTTGCCCTGCGTAGACAAGACAAAATGCTTGCCCAGCGGATCGATCGCGTCGGACCACGGTGGCGAATAGTAGATCGCCAAGAAGAGCCCGACACCCGTGAACAAGGCTATGAGCCTCGTCCAGTCTATCTTTATCCCTTGCGAAAGGGGCATGGCATCTGCAGTCATAAACTGAGTCCTCCTTGAACACTCCCAAGGTAGAGTCGAAACCACATATCGCGGCAAGAAAACTCTGCGTTTTCTTGGAATCGTGCGGAACGGTGAGCGAGCCGGTTTAACCTGGGAGGCAACCGCCAGGCCCGGAGCGTTCACGCTAAATCTTGCAGGCCTTTATCCTGTCTCCCACTTCCTTGAACACATCGGTCAGCCGGAGAATGCCGACGATTTGTCCGCCCGCAGTCACCAACAACGACTGATGATGGCCCATGATCAGTTGGTGAACCCCTTTATCGAGGGTCGCATCCTGGTCGATGTACTCCCCTTCCAGCGGCGCGGCCACAATGCTCCCGAGCCGTACGCGGGCAGCCTTGCGGCAGAGGTCGTCGAGCGGGGCTTTCCACAGTTCGTATTTAGCCATCGTGGATTTCATGAACTCAGCACTGAGTCCGAAGCCCGAAACTCTCTTCAGATCTCCCAGTTCGGAGTACCTCGGTTCCAGGCTTCTCAACACGTCGAGTAGCCCGACCTTGCCGATGACCTTTCCGTCCTTGTCACACACGAGCACCGCGCGGTGCGGGTGACCTTTTCCCTCAAATTTTGCTTGGCCCTCTTCCAACGCCATCACTGCTTCCGCGAGTGTGGTCTCCGCCGATACGCAAACGTATTGGTCAAGAGGCACCATCAAATCCTTGACCTTGATACCTTCCATCGAGTACCTCCCCATGGCAGACCGCCACACCAGCGGTCCTACCGACTACTGCTCCTTGCTAGACTTCTCCCTACCGAAGACCTACAAAAATGAGGCTCCGGGTAAACTCATGCCCGATCGAATAGCTTGTGATATTGCCGCCATCCTGTACGGCATGAAGTCTTGCGCTTAACTATCCGGTCCGATCGTGTGACGAGCGCTCCAGACCATCATCGCAAGCACGAACTCTGTTGACGCTAGGTACACCGCCATCCCTTGCTCTCAAAATGCGCCAGGAATGCGTCCTCACCAGCCTCTGGTTTTCACCAGACGATCGACCTCCGCCTGGCGAATTCTATCCTCCTGGTCTTTCTTCCGCTGGTGTGCCTTGGTGATCTTGTCCACCAGCTCGGTGGTGTCCGTCGGTTTCATGAGATAATCGTACGCACCGAGTTTCATACCTTGAATCGCTGTTTCCACCGTGCCGTGGCCGGTCAGCATGATCACCTCGACGAGAGGCTTTATGCGCTTTATCTCGCGGAGCGTTTCGATCCCATCTCTTCCCGGCATGAGCACGTCGAGAACCACCACATCGACCTCGTGAGCATTGATGAACTCGATTGCATCATCCCCATTGAATGCCGATTCGACGTGGCAATTCCGCGCTTGAAGGCGCTGGGCCAGGACTTCGACAAACTGTTCCTCATCATCCACCAAGAGCACCCTGATGTTCATGTAACTCTCTCCGTTGATCTCTTTTAACCGAGCTGTGCCGACGGCACGTGTTCGCGCGGCACTGCACTTCTCGAACAAGGATCTTGAACGTAATGCTGTGGTATCTGAAACAGCCTCGGGCAAGACGCGAGGCGCGTGGGCCGAGACTTTGATTTTTATTAGAGCACAGACCGTGCCAAGAAAGTGATATCTCGTGAAAACAGGGTGATAGCTTGAAGAGGGGTGCGTGACCTGGGGGAGGAATTTACACTATGAAACGGGGGTATTACGTTATGAAACAAAATGAGCCAATTTCGCAACCGTCACCGCTTCGAGAAACGCCGTTCCCGGGCGTCGAGCAAGATGTCTCCACTGGCGAGGTTCCCCTGACTGAGGCGATCGAGGACTCGCGTGTACGGCCCGACAACGGAGTCGATCACCTTTACCTTCTTCCAGCACAGGTATTGGTAGTATTCCTCCTCGAGGCCGCAGCAGACTACCATGTCAACCTTTTCGGTCAGGATGAGGTTGCAGAGGGCTTCCGCGGAGGCATGGGGGAGGATGATTGTCTTTTCTTCCACTACCGCGCCGTCTCCGCGGATCACCGCCACTAATGCTTCCGGCGCGAGATCGAAGCGCGGGGCCACGTCGTCTCCACTCAAGGGAATCAGGACCTTGGTGGAAACGGCCGGGACTTCCGGTTGCGCCTTCTTTGGGTTGTCGACCGGTCGTTTTTTCACGATTCCATCCCGTAATGTTTCATTTTTCGCCACAAGGTAGCCCTGCCCCATCCCAACAGTTTGGCTGCAACGGTCCTTCGGCCCCGGGCTTTCACCATGGCGTCCAGAATCATCTTCCGTTCCGCGTCGGACCAGTTGGCGGCCTGCGTCTGTTCGATCGACGTGGACTGGGAGGCCATCAGTCCGTTGTCATCGCCATCCTCGTACTCCAGGGCATCGGGATCGTACTCAAAGATGTACGCGGGCAGGTGTTCCCTCCGGATCTTGCTCCCTTGGCACATGTTGACCGCATATTCGACCACATTCCTCAGTTCGCGGACATTCCCCGGAAACGGGTAGGCGAGGAGGAGCTGTTTGGCCTCGTGGCTGAACTCGGTGACCTTCTTCTTGAACCTGTGGTTGAAAAGGTGGAGGAAATGGTCCAGGAGAATCTTTCTGTCGTCTCCGCGTTGGACGAGCGGCGGCAGGTGGAGGCGAATCACGTTGAGCCGGAAGAGGAGATCTTTCCGAAACTGGCCCTTCATGACCATCTTCTCGAGATTCCGGTGGGTCGCGGCTACCATGCGCACGTCCACGTGGACTCCCGTGGTGCTCCCCAACGGATAGAGGACCTTGTCATCGAGGAAAGAGAGGAGTTTGACCTGCAAGTTGAGCGGCAGGTCGCCGATTTCGGTGAGGTAGACGGTGCCGTTATGTGCGAGACGGAATCTCCCGGGCTTGTTTTCCACCGCGCCGGTGAACGCACCCTTCTGATGGCCGAAGAGCTCCGATTCGAGCAGTGTTTCCGGCAGGGCTCCGCAGTTGATCTTGATGAACGGTCCTTTCGTACGGGTCGACGCGTGATGTATCGCCTCTGCCACACAATCTTTGCCGGTGCCAGTCTGGCCGGTGATGAGAACGGACGAATCTGTTTCTGCGATCACGGGGATGACCTTGAGAATTCGTTGCATCTCAGGGCTCCTGCCAAGCAGCTTGCCGGCAAGGAACGACTGACTCGCCTCATCTGCCGGGGTTGCTAGAGCCCGCAGGTCTTCGACGGATTCGACGAATCCCACCAGGTTTCCTTTCACATCCAGGATCGGCGAGACGGTCAGGCGTACCGGGATCTTCTGCCGGTTCTTGTTGACGATGTTTGCCTCGGTGCAGACTTGTTCCTGGCCTTGCGCAGCCTGTTTGAGCTGACATCCGTGAAGGCACAGGCTGCTCCTGAGAACGAAACAGCAGGGAATCCCAGCGACCTCCTCCTGGACGAACCCGGTCAAGGCCTCGAGCGCTCTGTTGAGGAGCATCACCCTCCGATCCGCGCTGAGCACCATGATGCCCAGGGAGATCTCATCGAGAAATTGAGTCAGCGCGACGGGGCTGCTGTAAAGCCCTCTGATCTCAAGTCGGGAGAATGGTGACAACTTGCGGCTCCTCTCCTGCTGCCCGAAGAATTGTTGCAGATAGCAACGGCATCACGTATGATAAGCAAAAATGCACCTGATTTCAAGACGGATCCAACAGCTCTTTACACAAACGGCCCGCTACGATTTAGGGATCTCTTTCTGAGACTCAGTGCCTTCTTTCAGGCAGATGGTCGGTGCATCAGATGTAAAGGCGGGGTCCATCCCCGCCCGGCAGGTCATCCTGCCCACGCAATTTCCGAGAAGCGAGAGGGGATAATCCCCGGCCCTACGATACTGCTGACTTGCCAAGAATTGCCTTACCGGAAGCAGCGGTGGGCTCGCCAGCAGCGGTACCCATGCGAGCACCCTGGAGTCGGTCACCGGATTACCGCCCAAGGAGGAGAGTGGTCGGCAAGATGACTGCTCCACTGAATAGCCAAGAGCAGGCGGTTCAGATGAGAGCCTGTAACTGAGAGCCGCAGTATCAAGTCACCCGTGCTCGCACTATCCAAACCAACCCACCAGCCTCTTCAGCAGTGGCAGCTTATTCCCATAAGGAGGGTATCGCAGGTCGACGTCAAGAACCAGCCACCGTTTGATAACCGATTTCTTGTGGGAAAAGGTATCGAAACTCGCTTTTCCGTGATATCGGCCCAGACCGCTGTCACCCACACCACCGAACGGCAATTGCGCGGTGGCGCAATGGATCAGCGTGTCGTTCATCGTTCCACCGCCAAAAGAGGTTTGCGCCAGTACGCTATCCTGCTTCTGTTTGTTGGTGGAGAAAAAGTAGAGTGCCAAGGGCCTGGGAAGTCTGTTGACGAACGAAACCGCTTGCGTCAAGTCATGGTACTCGATCACCGGGAGGATCGGCCCGAATATCTCGGATTGCATGATCTTATAGTCAGGCGATATGTTGTCGATCACAGTAGGGGCTATATAATTGTCAGCAGGATCGGTTTGGCCTCCTGCGATCACATCCCCCTCACCGAGCAGTTCCACCAGCCGTTCGAAATGCCTTGCGTTCACGATTCTGGCATAGTCGGGGCTCTGCTTTGGATCTTCACCGTAGAATTCCTTGATCCCCGATTTGAGCAGATCCAATAACTTCGTTTTGATGTCCGCGTGTGCGAGGAGATAATCCGGCGCCACGCAGGTCTGCCCTGCATTGAAGAATTTTCCCCATACTATTCTCTTTGCCGCGCATTGCAGGTCGACGTCACGGTCCACAATACACGGGCTCTTTCCGCCGAGTTCCAGGGTCGTGGGAATGAGATTCTTCGCTGCGGCCTGAGCGACGACCCTTCCCACCGCAGTGCCGCCGGTAAAGAAGATATGCGCGAACTGTTGGTCCAAAAGGGCCGTGGCGGCTTCCACTCCACCCTCGACCCCGGCCACGACCGCGGGATCGAACGCCTCCCTGATAATCCCGGCGATCAGCGCTGACGTGTGGGGCGCCAGCTCCGATGGCTTC
Source organism: Desulfomonile tiedjei (assembly GCA_016218715.1). Classification (GTDB taxonomy): domain Bacteria; phylum Desulfobacterota; class Desulfomonilia; order Desulfomonilales; family Desulfomonilaceae; genus JACRDG01. The sequence continues at coordinate 39,484 of JACRDG010000116.1, forward strand.
AGCACTGCACAGTTTCCGGCTGCCAGGGCGCCCACGAGCGGCGCAAGAATCAGTTGAACCGGATAATTCCACGGCCCGATGATGAGCACCACTCCGAGGGGCTCTGAATAGACATACCCGGCCGCGGGGAAGTGAATCAAGGGAGTGAACACCCTTTTTGGCTTCATCCACCTGCGCAGTTTGCGCATGGCGTAATCGATCTCTTTGATGAGAACCGCTATCTCGCCAAGGTAAGCTTCAAAGCGCGGTTTGTTCAAGTCGCGCTTGAGGGCCTCACAAAGTGCATCTTCATTACGCTCGACCGCTCCCTTCAACGCAGCCAGTTGGCTGAGTCGAAACTGCACGCCTCTGGTCTTGCCACTCTCGAAGAAGTCGCGCTGCTGCTGAATCGTGCTCATTATAGTCGATCGGTCCATGAGGAATTCCTTTCACCGTAGTCCCTGGCGTTGCTTGCAGACAGTCAACGGGCCTGGCGCGGATGATATATTGTACGCGCTAGCAGGCTGTGCCAGGTCTGCCGGGGTCTCCGTGACGACGTACCACGCGTTGCGGCGAGTCCCGAAGTGTTCCGACCGCTGGACAGGGCTGGTGGCGGACAAGAACCTTCCCGCTACGAACAGGTTGCCGCGGCCTGTTTCAACCGTACTTCATAGCAATCCCCGCAGTCAATTACAATCTACCCGGAGACACCGTAACCCTTCACTTACGCGGGGCGCCTTGAGGCCCGACCGAAACCATGAATACGACGAGCACCTCTTCCGTCATTCCGGCGGAGGCCGGAATCCAGGTTCTTCAACATTTTCTGGACCCCGGCCTTAGTTGGGATAACGTACTGGAATGCGAGACCGTATTTACGAAATCCTGTACTAAGCTATCAACGAAGATCCGTTCCGAATCGGTCCGCCATCTGCAATGCGCTCATCTATGTTACTGCCGTTTCCTCGTCCAGCACCGCGCGAACGGTCTCCAGAACCTGACGCATATCGTAAGGCTTGTGTACAAACCCCTTGGCACCCCAGGTCACCGCTTCCGTAGTACCGTCCGTTGAATAGCCGCTGGCTATGAGAACCTTTACTGCCGGGTTGAGACCCAGGAGGCCTTCGAGGCACTGTTTCCCACCCATTTCCGGCATGATCAGGTCGAGGATCACCAGGGAGATCTCATCTCTGCGTGCCTGGTACTCTTCCAGGCCCTTCTTGCCATTTGAGGCCACAATCACCTGGTACCCGGCCCTTGTCAGTATCCTGACGCCGAGGTCACGAATCAGCTCTTCATCATCTACGAGAAGAATCGTCTCCGATCCGCCGCGCGGCAATACTGTGGTCTCAGGCTGCCGTGATTCTTCTTCCGACACCAATGCGGGAAAATACATCTTGAACGCCGTTCCCTTGTCCGGTTCGCTGTAACACATGATGTAGCCGCCATGTTGTTGAACGATCCCGTAGACCATGGCGAGCCCAAGCCCTGTCCCTTCACCCGGCCCTTTTGTGGTGAAGAACGGCTCGAAAATGTGCTGCACCGTCCCCTTATCCATGCCTTGTCCCGTATCCGATACCGTGAGAAGCACGTAGGGACCCGGCATCGCCCCGAGGTGAGTCCTGGCGTAGTGTTCTTCGAGTGTTGCGTTTTCGGTTTGAATAGTGAGCCTGCCTCCCTCGGGCATGGCATCCCTCGCGTTTACGGCCAGGTTCATCAGGATCTGTTCGATCTGTGTGGGGTCGGCATTTATCGCGGCAAGATCACCGGCCAAGACGAGTCTTATCCTAATCATCTTGGGAATGGTCCGGGAGAGCATTTTCTGAAATTGCTCGATGCGCCTGTTCAAGTTGAGCGGTCTCGGCTTGACTTCCGTCTTTCTGCTGAAGGTAAGCAGCCTCTGGACCAGGTCCGCGCCGTTCCTCGCCGCGTGGTTGATCCGTTCCAGGTCGGCCCTGTACACTGCAGGAAGGTGCTCGTCAGAAAGAACCAGCTCGGAATACCCGAGAACGACCTGCAAGAGATTGTTGAAGTCATGAGCGACACCGCCTGCCAGCGTCCCGACGGCTTCCATCTTCTGGGCCTGGGAAAGCTGCCTTGACAGCTCCAGGTGCTCGGTAATATCACGCTTCACCGCGACGAAATCGGTGATCTTGCCCGATGGGTCCTTCACCGGCGAGATCGTGGCCTCTTCATGAAACAGGCGCCCATCTTTCCTCCTGTTGATCAATCGTCCCGACCAAGTGTCGCCTCCCTGAATGGTATCCCACAACTGCTGGTAAAACGCATCATCATGTTCGCCGCTCTTAAGGATGCGAGGGTTCCGGCCGATAGCTTCTTCTCGTGTGTAGCCCGTAATGCTCTCGAAGGCCGGGTTGACGTAATGGATGGTTCCTTCGACGTCCGTGATGACAACCGCCTCCGCAGCCTGCTCGATTGCGGATACGAGACGCTCGCGCTCGGCAAGGCTTCGGGCCAGTTTGATGTTGCCGTAGCTCTGTGTGGACAGTATCTCGGCCAACCTTCCGTAAAAGGTCATGGCCCCTTCCACCATTTCCCTGCTCCAGCGGGGCACGTTCTCAAGCGCTGCGAGGTACGCTTGCTCGTCAAATCCATATCGACGGGCCTGAGACTGGAAGGCCTTGCGATCGGGCTCCTCGTCCTCGAAGAGAAACTGTCCAAGAAAGAGATTGCCGAGGTGTTTCTCTCCGACAATGATGGGGGTGGCGAGATCCCACATATTGTTCTTGCACCGGTACAGTCTGAACGATCCCGGTTCAAGATCGCGGGTCAGAACCGTGTCGCTTTCTATGCAGTATTGGCAAGTTTCGGGATGGCTCCGATGAAATGTGGTACAGATCTCCTGCCAGCCTGTTGCAACCAGAATCTTGCCGCTCAGGTCGATTATTCCCACAGGGATCCGGGTCAAGTTGTAGAAGGCGTCCATAAGGGACTGGATTGCCGCAGTGTCTATCACATCCGCCAGATCCAGGTTTGAGATATCGCCTTCAGGGGACAGGATCGAATCGAGCTTCATTCGGACACGGGCCTGGCTCTCCTTCAGCGCTTCCTCTGCCTGCTTGCGCTCAGTGATATTGTCGAAGACAGCAACAAAGTGTTCTCGTTCCGTGCTATACACGGAGAGAGAGAACCAAATTCCCAGGAGCTCCACATATGTCTCAAGCTTTTCTGGGTTGCCCGTGAGAGCAACTCTGCCGTAAACCTCGAACAATGCCGGACTAGCTTCTCGTATCCCGGCGATTACCTCGGTCGCTTTCTTACCGATGACATTCTTCAAACCTGTCAGTCGTTCAAATGCATCGTTTACATCGATATAGACAAAATCTTGCGGATTTCCGTCCTCGAAGACCATCCTGCAATAGGCAACACCCTCAAGCATGTTATCGAATAATGACCGGTAACGCTGTTCACTCTTTCGTAGGCATTCCTCCGCTCGCTTTCGCTCGGTGATGTCAAAAGCATAGTGCATGTAGAGGTCCGGTGCTATCGGAATCCAATGGGCGTCAAAGACGATTCCAAGTGCCTCCACTTCTTGGTGCTGGGCTTCTCCCGTCTCCCACAGCTTCGGCGCAAGACACCACGGACAAGGGTCTGAACGTTGTGCCCACGTCGAGAAGCATCGAGCTCCCACAACGGCCCCGACCTGCCTCGCCGCTTTGTTGGACGCAACGATCTCTCTGGTATGGGGACGCAACAGCAAAGCCACGCAAGGCATACTGTCCAGAAGGATTTCCGTCAGTCTGGTCTTCTCCCGCAGCACCTCTTCCGCATGGCGTAAGGCCATGATATCTCGTGCAATGCCCAGCACTCCGACGAGTCGGCCCTGGGCATCGAGCATCGGGGTCTTGATGGTCTCAAACAGGGCACGGTGACCATCATCTGCAAAAGTAAGCCACTCCTCGTTGGCAGTGGGGTGCCCTGCGGCAACGGCCTCTCTGTCTTTCCGGCGAAAGAAGTCGGCCAGTTCGGCATCCACGAAGTCGTAGTCGGTCTTGCCGACGATGTCGGCTTCCTTGGCTCCGTAAAGACCCTCGAACACGGGGTTGCAGGTAATGTACACCCCCTCGGGGTCTTTCAACCAGACAAGGTCCGGGATTGTCTGGACCAACGTGCGCAGATGGGCGCGTTCGTTCGCGAGGCTCTGAACGGCCAAATGGGCTTCGGTGATATCCCTCGCGGTGGACAACGCTCCGATGACGTTGCCGCTGCCGTCTTTGAGCGCTCGGCACCACCAGGCAAGCAAACGCTTCTCCCCATCTCGGCGCCGCTGCCAGCTCTCCACATAGAACACCTCTTCCTCTCCCCGGAAGAGTGGTGCAACCGTCTCGTAGGTCTCCTGCTCGCTCTCGAAATAGTATGACGCTTCCTTGCCGAGAACGTCCTCCCCGAAGAACGCTATGCCGGCCGGATTGGCCCAGGTGTACACTTTGTCGGTGTCCACTTGCATTATGATGTCCGGAACAGAGGCAAGGATGGCTTCGAGTCGGGAAGATACAGCCCGAACGGATTCCTGAGCCCCGCGCTCCTCGGTCTGGTCGCGGAAGACGAGCACCACTCCTATGATGGCGTCGTTTTCGTCGCGTATGGGTGCGCCGCTGTCAGCTATGGGGTGCTCGGCGCCGTCCTTGGTGATCAGCAGGGTATGATTGGCGAGCCCGACTACGATCCCTTCCCGCAGGACCCGTTGAACAGGGTTTTCCACCACGTCTCGGGATTCCTCGTTCACGATGTGGAAAATCGTATCGAGGGGTTTTCCCGTGGCTTCGGCCTCGATCCAGCCGGTGAGCCGCTCGGCCACATGGTTCATCTGTTTAACCAGTCCGTAAGTGTCCGTGGTGATCACCGCGTCGCCGATACTGTACAGAGTTGTGCGAAACTCGCTCAGCGCGGCCCGCTGCTCGTGCTCCGACCGGTAAAGCTCCCGATAGAGTCGGACCTGCCGGTGCCTGTACAAATAGGCTGTCCCTCCCGCTGCCAGCGCAATGAAGAGCACGGCAAAGAGGGCCACTATCCCGCCGCGATAACGAGCCTCGGCCAGGATCTCGGCCGCATCTACCTTGGCCACCATGAACCACGGAGAGCCGGCGACGGGGCGCAGGTCCGCGAGCACCTCTACCTCGCGGTAGTCCTCCCCCCGGAATATCCCCTCCTTTCCCAGGACTGCTTGAACGGCCGGAAGGTTGTGGAGCGTCAGGGGTTCTCTCAGGGACAGTGCGGTATTCTGTACGTGACGGAGTTCGTTCAAGAAAAGAACGCCGTCGCCGTCTCTTCGGACCAGGAGCGTTTCAGCCGTTCGGCTCGGTGTAGGCCAGGACTGGATCAGAGGATACAGATGGGTTTCCGCATTGCTCCTGAGCACGAGAGCGGCAAGGGGCCGTCCATCCTCTCCCAGGATCGGCGCGACCGCGTCCAGGTGCACAAACCCCTGCGGGCAGCGATACAGGTCGCTCAGCATCGCGGTCCGGTCAGCGACAGCCTGATTGATGACCTGCTTTGTCGAAGGGCTCAGCGGGTGCGGTTCGGGTTCAGCCGACAAAAGGATCTGACCATCCAAGTCCAGGAGGAGGACGTCCGCGTACCCTTGCTCTCTCCGTTCAACCACCAACCGGTCGTGCAGCCTCGCCTGGAGCGCGGAGTTGCTCCGGTCTCGGAGCCACTCTCGCAACGCCCGTCCGAAGAAAGGAGCCTTGACGGACCTCCGGACATCACTGAGCCGCTCCTGCCGCCACTGCTCGATCTGCCCGACCTTCAGCGTTCCGATGGCAGCAAGTTCCCGGTGTTTCTCCTGCCGGATTCGCTCGGTTTCGGTTTGGTAATAGGTGTAACCTCCCGCCAATACAGCGGAGGTCGCCACGACGAAGAGGGCTATCCAGAGCCATCGGGCTGAGCCGGAACGAACGCCTTGTTCCATCACACAACCTCTGATGACAATTCGCCTTCGTACGGCTGGAAGTGGTGTGGACGGAGGCCCGCTGTCACCATAAAACGGTGGGACGCGGCCTCTCCGTAAACCATTCCCAGTGTAACCTGTTTGAGCGCGAATTGCTATGAAAGTAGGAATGAAGAATCGAATTTGGTGAGAGTAGCCCCCCTTGAAAATTGCGGAAGATGATGGATCACGGACCCCAGTGAGAGACTGCATTTACGAAACTGAGTACCAGGCACTCAGCCGCCGATTTCCATGCTACGCTCCAGGACCTCAGTCACCGCGTCCAGCAATTCTTGCTTGCTGAAGGGTTTTGCCAGTGTCCTGGCTGCGCCCAAACGCTTGGCCAGATGCAGGCACGTGGCGCCCGGTGTCGCCTGCCCGCCCCCGGAGATCGCGATGATCTGCACGTCCGGAGACTCCCGCTGGAGTTCCATTATCGTTTCGATGCCCTCTTTTTCTGGCATGATGATATCCGTTATGACGAGGTCTCGATGTTTTTGCCGGTATAGCCGCAACCCGACGCTGCCGTCCGGCGCCTCGGTTACCGCGTGTCCGGCTTGGGACAGGATGCGACAGTAAAGGGCTCGAATGTCCGCGTCGTCCTCTATCACGAGAATGGAAGCCATGTGTCAGGTTCCTTTCGCCAACTTTTCCTGTCCGGTCGAAGGTCTTAACCGCATATCGTAAGCGCTTGAATGAGTTTTTGGAGTTCCTGCATGGCTCCATCGGAGATGTCGGTGATCTCGAAACCGGCAACAGACTCGTCAGGATCGCTTTCCGATTTGACCCATCTGCAGTGAGCCTCAAAAGCAAACGGATGGATATCCGCGAAATCAGCGGCTTGCAGAAGGAGAGTCTTTCCCTGACCCACAGCCGCCGAGAGCCCCGCGACCTGTAGCCCTTTTTCCGTGATGTCCCTCACATGCCCTTCGACGATCAGGTTCTCCGCTTCGTATACCGGAAGCCGCACGACGCAGTAATTGCGCCGCGCCTCTCTCTTTTGGTCGAGCCCGACCGTGTCATCGGCAGCAGCCGTGCGACCGTCGAGTTCACCGTCGTTGACTGCCTTGGCTTCGATCAGTTTGCTGAAAATGCTCTGTAAACCCTTTGCTGACAGCTTATACCTATCCATGAGCTCCAGATTTGTCAGTCCCGCCCGTATGTCGTTTACCATATCCTTGGCTTTGATCGTGCGTTTGTTTGCCATAGTACGCTCTCTTTCTCCGCAGCCTACTGAATCCACATTTTGGCGTGAGCTTCGATTGTCATATTATTGGCGACGAGACCGGCATCGGAGCCGGGGAAGTGGCCGACCTGGACACGGTTACGGCCCAGTGCCTTGGCGCGGTAGAGCGCTTCATCGGTTGCACGAACAACAGAATCTGCATCGCACATGGTGGCACCTGGAACCGAAACGACCCCCAGGCTCATGGTGACTTCAAAAGCCCCCTCAGAAGTCAGAACCGCGTTGCCACTGAACGATTCACACAGCCTCTCCGCCACGGCCTCTGGGGCCTCTGCATCGCGACTTGGCAAAACCATGAGAAACTCTTCTCCGCCATAGCGACCCACAGCGTCGTACGGCCTGACCGTGGCAACCAGCCTTGAGGCAACCTCCCGGAGGACTGCGTCTCCTGCCAGGTGGCCGCAGGAATCGTTGATGCATTTGAAGTGATCCAGGTCCGCAATGATGACCCCCACGTTGGCGGTCTCCCGACCCGCGCGGGCCAGTTCTCCGTCGAGCCGTTCCACGATCGCCTTGCGGTTCCAAAGTCCTGTAAGCGGGTCATGGGAGGCTTGATATTCCGACGCGCTCAGGGCGGACATGAGGTCCTGTTGGAGGCGGATGATTCTGGATCCTGCTCGCACCCGCACCTGCAACTCGTGGGCATCGAAAGGCTTGAGGATGTAATCGTCCGCGCCCGCTTCCAGTCCCTCGATCACATCTTCCTTCCTGGTCTTCGCGGTCAACAGGATGATGTACGTGTACTGCTGCCTCTCGATTTTCCGGATCTCACGGCATATGGTCACTCCGTCCATTCCGGGCATCATCCAATCGAGAACCACCAGGCTGGGAGCATCGTCCCTGCTGAGCATTTCCCAGGCCTGGGAGCCGTCTGCGCAGGCTGCCACGTCGTATCCTCCTTGTGAGAGCCGCGCTTCGAGCAACCTCCGGGTGATAGCATCGTCTTCAGCCACCAGTATTCTCAAGGCGAACCTCCTGGTCGAGAGTCACAAGTTCTTCTTTGACCCAGTCTATTTCTCTTTCCAACTGCATGAGCGCCTCTGAGGCTCCGGTGAGATCGCGAGATCTCCCCATGCTTTCCAGTTTGAACGCCGCTTGCACCGCCGCTTCGGCGGCAAAGTTGCCCACCGAGCCTTTCAGCGCATGGGCCACTTTTTCCACGCGTGCAGCATCGCCATCCAGAAACGCCTCTCGTATCTCGCTCAGAAGCCTCGGACAATCGTCAATGAATAGCCCCACAACCTCTTTCAGCAGTTCCGCGTCACCACCGACCCGATCCAAAATGCCTGCTCGATCCAGGACCGAATCCTTCGTGGGAGTGGGAAGGATCTGCCGTGCATCCGGTTCCAACTCGTGCATGATGCGCTCCAGGGTCCTTTGGAATTCTTGAACGTTGATAAGCTTCGAGACATATGCCTCTATCCGGTGTTCGGGCATTTGCTTCTTTCACCTTTTACCGCTCAGGGAGCCAAAGCAATCACAGAAAATCCTAAAATGTCATCTGTCGGCATATCGTCACCTAAGGAGAGCATCGCCTGCACAGATCGGCGCCAAGAAGACGGCCGACAGGTTAATGACTCTGTATGGTTTCATGGCGCGTCCTCCCTTGCAAAGCGCAACCTGCACCAATAACCGCAATGAGTTTTGACCGTCATGGAGCCGTGCTGCTTTTCCATCGAATTCCATACGCTCTATCCTTATGCTGGTGTCTCACATTCCCCGGGGTTGACTTGTTCAGTGAAGTTGTCCGATCGAGCCGCACAGTCCTGCACGGGTCCGAACCAGCGAAGGACCGCCTTCTCTTTCAGTCCCACACTGCCGGACCGCCGCGTTTTTCCTCGCCCTTGACCTTTGCGAAAACGACACCGCAGTGCTGGCAGGTTTCAGGGGACTCCGTGACCCTCGGTCTTCCGCACTGCGGGCATGGAGCTGAAACCGACCCCATACGAGTCCGCCGACGAGCCAAGCCGGCGTCTTCCTGTTGAAGAGGTCCATCCTCGACCCACGACACCCGCTTCACTGACGCTATGCTTGGAAGGTTGTCCCCGATCTTGTGATAGTCCTTCAGCGATCCTGACAGCTCCTGGGTGAGATCGACCGCGGTGGTTTCGTCGATCTCAGGGAGTTCCATCTGCTTCAGTTCGGGCGACTTGGATTGCCGATTGTGGAATTCGTATTCCATCAGCAGGCCTTTCCCCAGGAGCTGTTCGTATATCTGTTGCAACTGTCTTGGGTTGAGCGAATACTTTTCCATCAACGCGAAGTCGTCGGGGGTTTCTCGGAAGCTCGTTATGAAGCTCTTCGCACTGACGGAAATCTTCTCGGAGACGGGACATCCGTTCCCGCAACCCAGATCTGCCGGCGTGGCCATTCCTTGCTTCAGCAGATCGTCCTTTATCTTCGGCAAGCTGCGAACGGACAGGCCGTACTTTTCCATGAGCGCTCCGTCGCTCATGCCTGCTCTGATGTCCGTCAAAATCTCTCGGGCGCTGATACGGATGTTTTTCATGTCGCAACCTTTCTTCCTCGGGCTTCGGCCTGAGGGCCCACAACAGCGAATGTGCCGAGCGAGTTATCAACCGGCAACCGGAGAGACACGAGGCCTTTGACACAGCCGCCTGTGCCTGCGCAGCATTCGATCCAAGAGATTCCTGTTCTTTCGTGATTCGTGCCGGCCGACTGAGAGAGTCATCGCGATCCTTTTGTCTGCTTGCTGGAATAACCACGTAGCAAATCTCGTGCCGCGACCCGCGGCGTCCGCGGCCCGCGTGAAATCCATTGCCAGAGCTGTCTTTCTGTCTCACCGCTTTAGAGCCGGGAGCGCGGACGAGGCATCCTTCGAACCCTGGTATGCACAAAAAACCAACAGCGACAGACGTGTAATGGAAAAACAGGCTGTTATGATAAGCTCCTGCGTGTTTTCTAAACAGAAGAGATGCAGGCGGGGACAAATCGCACGCCGGCCGAGCATCCTGCAGGAAACTACTGTGGCGAGCACTGGCTTACGGCCTTATGGTTTGTCCGCAAACGACGTTGGCAAGACACCCCGGAAATGCCACAGATCCGGCCTGCAAGAATTGACAGGTCAGCGTATTCCAAGGCCAGGAGATCTTTCAGGCTGTGGGAGATCGAATCGGACATTATTCTCGGCAACTGCTAGAAGTGGTTGCAAAACCTCATGGACATTTCCTCAACACAATGATCACGACGGCTAACTCGAGGAAGGCGACGAACATACTGATATGATTCTCGTATCTTACAACCAATCTTCTGAAAGCACCGAGCCAAGCGAAGGT
>JACRDG010000117.1 GCA_016218715.1 Desulfomonile tiedjei
CGGGCCGGTTCGGAACGGTAATACTATTTGTGGTCTTCCTGAGTTGCTTCATGTTCCTCGCGTGGCACAAGCCTCACGGCACGGAACTGTGGGCTGTCGTCACGGGCCTCGTCCTCGCCGGAGGGTTCGTTCTGGCTCGTACGAGGTCACCCGAGATAAAGGCGCTGGCAGAAAGCGACAGCCACATGGACATGATTCTCGCCCTGGCCGAATCTTCGGAGAGAGACGTCCATGTTATCTTTCGGAGGCCCAGAGAGGGTGGACTGGATCCGGTAAAGCGCAACGAAGTGTACGTCAGCTTCTACACACCGCGGCAGGGTTCCATCCCGAAGTTGGCTCAGAATCATTTCCGATTTCCATCCACCGGCAGAAGCCTGTACCAGGAAATCATCGCATTGCTCCAGGTAGTCGATTATGAGCTTGCCGACAGGAAGGTGGTCGTTCACTTCGGTTGGCCCATGTCGTCTTGGCTGGATCGCCTGGCCATCGGCGTGATGGTTTTCAACGTCATCCGCCTCCCGAAAAAGTTTCCGCGGTTCGATTTTCACATAGACTATCGGGGGCACGCGGCATAGCATCGGAGGCCCGGAGAATCTCATGCAATCGACAAACACTGGTTTGCACGACGACATCACCGACGTTCCGGGAACTCTGGTCGGGCACTGCGACAACGCAGAAGCCTTGACGGGGGTTACCGTCATACTCCCGCCTGCGGATGGCGCGCCCGCGGGGGTGTACGTCGGGGGTGCTGCTCCTTCAACACGGCAGATGGATTCGCTTCGACCACGTCATGTCGTTGACCGGGTCCACGGGATCTGCCTGTGCGGCGGGAGTGCCTTCGGATTGGATGCAGCTGGCGGCGTACTCGCTTGCCTGGAAGAGAAAGGTGTGGGTTTCCGCGTCGTGGGGAGGACGATCCCCATTGTTCCCGCTGCAGCGATTTTCGACCTGAATCTGGGTGACGGTTCGATCCGCCCGGATGCAGACATGGGCCGGTGCGCATGCGAGCGGGCAGGCTGTGGGCCTATCGCTCAAGGCAGTGTAGGCGCCGGCACAGGAGCCAGTGTCGGCAAACTGTTCGGCATCGCCCATGGCATGAAAGGCGGATTGGGTTCGGCTTCGGAAGTCTCTGGAGACTTGGTCGTCGGGGCGCTGGTGGTGGTCAATGCGTACGGTGACGTTACCGATCTCGACGGCACTATTGTGTCCGGTGCAAGAATGCGTCCCGATTCGCTGGAGTTCGCTGACGCAGCGCGCCTCCTCCGGGATGGTGCTGCCGTCAGTAGGCGGCTGCCGGTGGAAAACACCACGCTGGCGATCGTGGCGGTGAACGCGAAGCTGGACAAGATCGGAGCCTCCCGGATTGCGGCTCAGGCGACCACCGGACTCGCTCGCGTGATAACGCCCTTCCATACGCATATCGACGGCGATCTGACCATTGTGATGGGAACCGGCGAGCTGGAAGTGGACCCCAACCGAATCGGACTCCTGGCAACTCAGGCGCTCCAGCGAGCCGTGGTCCGCGGCGTCAAGAAAGCCGACGGATTTGGAGCTATCCCTGCATGGAGTGACTTAGCCGCAGCACCGCACAAGCCATCATGAGCCCCAGACACAGGACCTGTCCCGCGTTCAACTGTCTTGACACGCGCGTCGGCCCCATACTATAAAAGAATTGGGGATGAAGCGATGGAATTATCCGCCTTAAAAGGAAAGCAAATCCTGGCTGTCGATGATGAGCCGGACGTGCTGGAGATTCTCAAGGAAGAACTTCAGGATCACGGTGTCGTTCTGGACCGGGCATCGACGTTCGACGTGGCGATGCAGAAGATGTCGTCGCTGACCTACGATCTGGTCATCCTGGACATCATGGGAGTGCAAGGCTTCGAGCTGCTGGAATTCGCCACGGTCAAGAAGGTCCCGGCTGTCATGCTGACTGCGCACGCTCTCAGCCCCGAGTCGCTCAAGAGATCCATCGAGCTGGGCGCTCGAGCATTCTTGCCGAAAGATCAGCTGGGGAAACTAGCTCCCTTTCTGGTAGATGTCCTCACGCTGAGCTATCAATCGGCCTGGAGAGCGGCCTTGACCCGCTTGAAGGGCTCGTTCGGGAGACGCTTCGGCCCTGAATGGACCAAGACAGAGCAAGAATTCTGGGAGAAGTTCGAGAAAGATCTGGAAGTGAACGAAGCCACGATCATTAGATCTTGACATATAGTAATGCTTGCCGATCTCGCTTCGGGGGTTCCCGTGGGCATAAAGAATATTCAGACCGCTCATCTCGTTCATGACCTAAAAAATCCGGTGAACATTATTGAAACAAGCGCACGCTCTCTGCTGGAGAAGCAATCGACCTACGGGCAATTGTCCCCCAAGCAAGAGAAGATCATTCACCGAATGCTACGAAACGTCCTGAAGATCAGGAATCTGACGAACTCCATGCTCGAGGTGGATCGAGCCGAACAGGGACTCATCGAATCCAAAGAGTGCAACCTTGCCGGGATTCTCAAGACAGCCCTGGTGGAAGTGTTCGACCTCGTCGATCCGCAGGTGTCGGATGTCCTCGAGGAGGCCACGGATTTCAAGAACCTGGTTAGCGTCCTCAAGCAGCACGGGATTCTCTTGGAAGCCGATGAAGCGCAGGTGAACCGGCGGATCCGTACCGACGAGACCAAGCTCTGTCTCATCGTCATCAACTTGCTCTCCAACGCCTTCAAGTATAAAGAGAAGAACGTTTTCCTGCGCTGCACCGCCAACGCCGGGACCGTGAGTGTCTCGGTGAGGGACGATGGCCCCGGCATTCCGGAATGTTACCACAAGCAGATTTTTGATCAGTATTTCCAGTGCGACAAAGTGGAAGGCTTTCCCGTGAGAGGTCACGGGCTGGGGCTGGCCGGTGCGCTCTCGCTCGCCCAAGCCATGGGAGGAAGCCTCATCCTGTGCAAAACCCCTAGAGGCGCAGAATTCATCGTCGAAGTTCACTGCACGTAACATAAGTCCGACTCCGCGCACCGCCGCAAAGAGGACCTCGGCCCTCCTCACGCCCCTTCGCCCATTGGGCCGGAATCGTAAAGGCTCGGATATAGTTTCTTGAGGCAGTCGGGGCAGATACTGTGAGTAAACTCCGCCTCGGAGTGCTCGCATACGTACACTTCAACCTGAGTCCAGTAGCCGTGGTCGTCTCGTATCTTCTTGCACGATGCGCAAATGGGCAGGAGCCCTTTCAAGGTCCGCACCTGTGCGAGAGCGTCCTTGAGTTCCTTGACGAGCTTCGCCAATTCCCTCTCCGCTTTCTGTCGTTCGGCCACTTCGAGCTGCAGTTTCTCGTTGGCCATGAGCAGTTCCGCGGTGCGCTCGGTTACCCTCTCTTCGAGCTTATCGCGAGCCGTCCGGAGCATTTCTTCGGATTCTTTCCGGTCGGTGATGTCTTTTCGCATGACCCACAGCCCGCTCAGCATCTCGTCCTTCATGTTCCCGACCAAAGTCGTCTCGAAATAGCGGGTCGCGCCGCCCAGGCCTCTGTCTCTCGTCTCGACGGAGCGGGGCCGGCAGTGATTCTTGATCCACGTCCGGTAGAGCAACTCGTGAGATCGCTCGAGAGGAAGCATCTCGCCTAACAACACGTCTTTCAGAAGGTCGAGGGAGGCAAATCCGTAGATCTTGGCGAATTCAGGGTTCCCACCGACCAGTCTTGCTTCTGAGAGCGAGCCGAGGATCTCTTCGATCGGCCTTGTCAGGAAGATCGGGTGTTCGAGCCTGAATTCGGCTATTCCGATCGGGAATATCTGCACGAGCCGGTGGTATTTCTCGTTGGCATGGAGGCGCTTCTTCTCGGCCGTAAAATCCTCGAAAATGGCCAGCACGAGTCGCTCTTTCCGAAACCTGATGGACCGGAAATGAATGCGGCACCATCTCATCCTGCCGTGGAGTTGCACGAGTCCGTCGATCGCCTCCGTCTTCCGCAGGGTGAAGACCCTTGCCAGGGCCATATCAGCTCGCTCGCCCTCGGGCTCGCCGGGAAACAGAGAAGCGAAGGGCGCGCCGAGCTGCGGCGAGGTTCCGACATCGGTGCGGCTGCTGAACTGATTGGAAAAAACGATCCGGTGAGCAGCGTCGACCAGGAAGGTGGGTACAGGTAATGCGGACAGCAACTTGCCGAATGAGACGTCCTTCATCTGGCGGAGATCGAAACTGCCGGATACCGTGACGTCTTTGGAGAAGAGGCTCTCCACGTCAATGCTCTCCGTCGGGTTCTCGGAGAGTCGAAGGTAATCGGGCTCGCCGGCACACTCATCGCGGCGTTTGTGGCTGTCTCGATCCTTCTCGTCTTGTGGCATCGATGGGGTCTCCTTGTGAAACCCTGCACTCATCGCACAACGTGCGTCCCTGACACCAGGAGTTGCTTCGGTCGCGAATGAGGAGCAGACCATACAAAACTACCGGAACACGACGGCGTGTCCCGCCCGAAACCCCTACATCTGAGATGGCTTGAATAGTACGCTGAAGGTCTGTTCGCGGAAACCGGACGTGCCCAGGCCACACCTGCGACCGGTCCTGGCCTAACCAACGGTCGGCCGAAGTCTTTGCCGACCCTGTCGCCGGATGTTCCGCTGTGTTAATCCCCTCCCGTCTCGAACCGGTCGGAAGTTGCCCCGCATCACGCTCGTCTGACCTCGGGACAATCAGAAAGCTGAAAAAAAGGAAAGGAGACTGAGACCCCGTACATACCTATCCCAAATCGTGCACGACTATACAAATCGTCCTCTCCCGGGTCAAGGGAAAAGTATCCGTCGGACACGGACTTGAAAAAGGGGAAAGGCTGCAATAGTATCGACAGGCAGTGAACGGAATTCATAAGGATGAGGTGGAATTGAGAGGCCTCTCGAACGGACAGGCGAACGGTGGGCACCCGCCGATCGTTTCGGGACCGAAGCACGCGCTTCCGTGGATGGAGACGGTTTGCTGGTTGATCTTTTGCCTGGTGTCGCTGCACCTCGCATTCGTTCGACCGTACGTTGTGCTCCTCCCCGGAGAGAGAACCAACGTTTTCTCAGGAATACTCTGTATCTTCGCTCTGTTGACTGCCCTTCTCCTCGCATTCAGGCGACCGGTACGTGGTACAGCAGGCGAGCTTCTGGTCACTCTGGGACTGATCTTTCTCGCTGTGACAAGTGGCCTGCTCAGCCTCACCCCCTTCAGTTCGTCTCTGCGAGTCCTTGTTCTTATAGGCTCCGGCGTGGGCGGTTTCTGGTGTGCCCGGATCCTGCTCAACTCGCCCTCTCGCCAGAAGGCGTTCGCATGGTTGTGTGCAGGGTGCCTGGCCGGGATCATCGTGGCGAGTCTGCGCCTGTACCCCGAGACGGGAAAGGTCAACTACTTACTCTATTCCCGGTCACATCCTCTCATTCAGATGTTGCTTCTCTTTGCGGCCGGACCGCTGGCTCTAATGAGCTGGCGGAAACCGTATCTCGCCGTGGTCGGAATCATGCTCCTGATTGGGACGTACGTGACGCTTTACCTGACCGGGATCGACGATACCCGATCCGCGGTCCTGATACCGATGGCAGTGCTGGCGGTCCCGGCTCTCTTTGGGTCCTATCGCTCGGGTGCGGTACCGGTAGGGCTGGTTCTGTTGTTTGTGCTGTCCGCGGCTGCAGCGTACTATGCCTCGCATTTGTCTCATCGAGGGCTGTTGCAGTACCAGGAATATCGCCTGGAGAGCTATCCTTTTTCATGGCACATCGCGAAACAGCATCCGGTGCTCGGCATTGGTCTGAGGTCTCCTCGGGATGAGTTTCTCGAGGGTTATCGCGTCAAGCTTCCTGCGTACGGGAGAGACACATTTGAACGGGAGGTCAAATACCTCGTTACCTCGGAAAACGTTTTCCTGACCTTCATGTCCGGTCTGGGCTTGCCGTTCCTCATCCTGTATGCTCTGGCGCTCGTGGTTTTGCTCGCCAGGCTTTTTCGGCTGCTTGCCAAGCCGCCGCCGTACATGGTCTTTCACCCGTTGGTGTTGCTGGTCCCGCTCACAGGGAGCATCTTGCACCTGTTCACTACGGACGCCCTCCTGTATCCGCAAGTCAACTGGTTCTTTCACGTTCTGCTGGGACTCATCCCCTCGCCTCCTGTGCCCGCCGGCGAACGCCAGTTCAGCGCCACAACCGTCTGTATGCGTCTTGCTGCCGCTACCGCGGCCGTAGCGCTCGGAATTGTCGCGGGCACTCACCAGGCCTTTGCTCCCGCAAATATCCCGGGGATCTCGTTTGTCGCGGGCAAGCGAGCGGCAGCGACCCCGTCCGCTGAGTCCGGAGATCGGGCGGCAACATCGACCGAGCCGGGCCACGGAAAGAGCACGGAGGCAGCGCCACTGGGAAGCCTGGTGGTCAACCTCGAAGGGTACCGCGGCGCTCCGGAAAAGTGGGCCGTGATGCTCCTTGTGGATAATTCGCCAACCATGGCAGCACAGGATAATCAGGGCGCTCCAAGCCGCCTTCGCGTTGCCTGCGATTTCGTCTCAGGGTTTGCCGCCATCGTCCCTCACACCTCTAAGATGGCCATACGGGCATTTTCGGCTGAGGTTTCCGGGAGAAAGGACGGCAAGGAAGTGCCGTTACGCGTGAGCAGGCTGCTCCGATCCTGGACAGATGGACCTGTGAACGGCCTCCAGGACCTTTTCGACACGACGGAAGGAATGCAGGGTCGGAACCATCTCATTGCCGCTGCGCTCCATTCGTTGCGCCGAGATTTCGCGACTGCCCCGGACTATTCACCGAGGATTGTACTTCTTACGGACGGATCCGGAACTGCTTCCGCGAATCCGCTTTTGGAGGCCAACGGGAAACTTCGGAAGGAGAGCAGAGTCAAGATCGACGTCGTGGCATTGGCGATGTCAGACTCCGCGAGAAGAGCGGAGTTCCGAAAATTGGTCGGCGGTACCGGCGGTATGTACCTTGCCATAGAGCGGTCCCAAGACATCGATGCGGCCCTGGCAACCTACAAGCGGCTGTTCCAAGAAGTTCGCCCTGCACATATCGAAGTGCAGGGAGCCGGCACGAGGTACAAGACGCTTCCGGGAAAGGAACTCAAGCTCACTTCCGGTGAATACCGCATCGTTCTGCCGCACATGGAGGGATTGTCTCACGACAAAGCGGCGGTCCTCCCACCGGTACCGATTCGTGCTGGGGAGACGAGGACCGTGACCATCCGAGTGAACCGAGACGGGGTCACTCAGGATTGATCCCAAGGCGCAATACGGAGAATTTTGGGAGGGACTTCTTTACACAATGGACTATTGACTTAGCTCCGCAAAGGAAAAGCGCATTCCTCAGCTAAATGGGACCCGGGACCCAGTCGGCCAGCCTGAGCGACAGACCGGTGAACGGTAAGGGCAGGCCCCCGCGCCTGCCCGAATCTGTGTGACAAGGACTGCCCACGGGCGGACTGGGGGGGCCGCGCCGTACGTAGATCCAGGCAGAGTTCTTATCGCAGGGGTGGGGTTTATCTCCGTCCGCCAGGGCACTGCGATCCGAGCCGGGAGGGAATAAGCCCCTCTCCTACGTACATCCACCCACAGAGCCTGTATCGGATTTTCAACGTTGGAAGAAACGGAGCAAAGGACCTAATCCATTGCACAAAGAAGTTCCCCCCGGTATTACTTCTTTGAAAGCGAGCCGGTATGACAGGTTTTCTGGTGGCCGGTTCAGAGCGGTGCGCTCTCTGGAGGGTCTCTGAATCGTTGGGTGCGCTCTTCCGCCTCTTTGAGCAGGTCAGCCACCGCTGCGTGCCCTTTGGAGGTCGCCAACGTGCAAGCTGTCCGGCCTTCACAGTCCTTGGCATTGATGTCGGCACCCCACTGGAGGAGTTCCTTGACCGCAGCCGCGTGACCTCCGGACGCTGCCAGCATCAGGGCGGTCGCGCCGCTATGATCCGCGGTTTCTGTCTGGGGACTCTGGTCCAGTATGAGCTTGACCACCGACTTGTGGCCGCACTGCGCCGCTCTCATGAGGGCCGTCCACCCCAGCGCGTCCACAGCATCGACGTTGGCTCCGTATTTGAGGAGCAGGTCGGCCACTTCGACGTTCCCCTGACGGCTCGCCTTCATCAGCGCGGTGGCCCCGTATTCGTCACTCGCCTCCGTGTGCGCTCCATGTTCGAGGAGGAGCCGGACCACCTGCGCGAGCCCCAACGCCGCAGCCCACATCAATGGGGACCAGCCCAGGGAGTCGCGGGCGTTGAGATCCGCCCCGACACTGATAAGCATTCTCAGCTTGGCCAGATCACCCGATTTCACAGCGGCTAGCACTGCTTCTTCCATGTCCCGGCATCTCCTGTTCGGTCTGCGTCAGGCAGAAAGAAAAGAGCAGGAATCGGCAAGGCGAGAATAGCAGATTGTAATACCCAGCCGCAATCCAAAGAAAGTTCTTCCCGGATTACTTCTTTGAAACCGAATCGGTATCCGGCGCTTCTTGCCTTACGAGGGGTCGAGTCTTCCCTGGTTGCGAAGTCCCGCGTCCATAGCCTTTTTCAGGGGCTTATAGATGAGCAGAATGGCCAATCCTGCGGCCGCTGCAACCGCGGCCATCATGAGAAAGAAGACGTCTTTCGGCATCTTTTCCCAGTACTGGCCGAGAAACCCCGCTGCATAGTTTCCGAAAAAGGCGGCCGAGAACCAGATCCCCATCATCATGGAAACCATGCGGGCCGGCGACAGCTTCGTCACCAGGGACAGGCCTACCGGCGAGAGGTACAGCTCGCCGAGGGTTACCAGCAGCGTGAACAATAACAGCCAAACAATGCTCACACGGTCTCCGGTCGCGTCGAACAACCTCGCCGCGGGAACCATGACGAGAAACCCGGCCGCGAGCAGGAAACAGCCGACGATCATCTTTGAGACTGGCGACGGTTCCCGCTGCTTGCTCGATTGTCGCGCCCAGAGTGTGGTGATCATGGGGGTGAGGAGGAATACCAGGGCAGGGTTGATGGACTGAACCCACGACGCGGGGAATTCCCAGCCGAAGATGTATCGATCGGTGTTGGCATCGGCCCAGAGCGCAATCGTGTTCCCCTGCTGTTCGTAGGCTGCCCAAAAGGCTATGCTGATGAGCCCGACCGCGATGAGACTCCATACTCTGCTTCTTTCTTCCTGGGCAAAGGCCGGTGGAGCTTGTTCCGGGGCAAGCTTGCGCTCCATCAGGTAGTCCGGGGCGAGCCAACGCTGCCCCCGAAGATAGATGAGCAACCCGGTCACCATGCCCACGCCGGCCGCGGCGAACCCATAATGCCATCCGTATACTTCGCCCAGCGTGCCGCAAACCAGCGGGGAAAAGAAGGCCCCGAGGTTAATGCCCACATAGAATATGCTGAAAGCCCGGTCACGCCGCGGATCGCCAGGAGGGTAGAGGCTGCCGACCTGGGTCGAGATGTTCGGTTTGAAAGCTCCGTTTCCCAGGATCAGGAAGAAAAGGGCAGGGAAGAAGAGCGCTTGGAATGCCATCAGGAAATGACCGATCGCCATGAGCACCGCGCCCACAATGACGGTCTTCCGTTGTCCCCAGGCTCGGTCTGCCAGAATACCGCCGAAGAAGGGGGTCAGGTACACAAAGCCTGTGTACAATCCGTATATCTCGGATGCCTGGTCCTGGCTGAACGCAAGCTGCTTGATCATGTAGTAAACGAGCAACGCCCGCATCCCGTAGTACGAGAACCGTTCCCACATCTCGGTGAGAAACAACACGAAGAGTCCTCGTGGGTGGCCGAAAAGGTCTTTCTCAGCCAGCTGCGACACCCGGTCCTCCGTGCACGGTGCAAGCAGAGTAAGAGTCTTCCTGACGAAGCAGGATACGTGCTATCACAACGGAACCATATTTACTACCGTGGATCATCGCTGCCTTGCCGGCTGTATTGGTGGGACAGGCATCTTGCCTGTCCAGTGAGGAATAACAGTCAAGATGCCTGTCCCACCAGAGCCGCTCAACGCACGACCGCGAACTTACTCCCCTACGCCCTACATCCTTGCGCACTCAGTCACGATTGACCGAAGGCGTCGGCTGCAGTATGCTCCACGAGGGCCGATTCGCGGCTGAATGGGGAACGACGGAATGAAATGTCTCAAATCATCGTCTCAGGATCTGCGAGAGCTTTTTGACCGGAACATATCTGTACGGTACATCGCGGAGTACCTGACCTCATTTGACGGAGAGGCCTCGGCCTCTCAGATTCATGAGTTCATGGCCGCTCGTGATTACGATGTCGTTGGCGTAAGACGGCAAGGTCAAGTAGTCGGGTACGTAAACAGGAAAGACCTCACGGACGGGCTGCTCGCCGACCATACGATCGGTTTCTCGGAGTCCGACCTGATCGACGAAGCAGATCCTCTGGTGGAAGTATTCGTGTCGATGCGCCATTCGCCGCGCCTTTTTGTCCGCATGCTCGGCCAGGTCGGAGGCATCGTGACCCGCGGCGACTTGCAGAAAGCTCCGGTCAGAATGTGGCTCTTCGGGCTGACCACGCTGGTTGAAATGCAGCTCCTGCGCATTATCCGGGACAACTACCCGAACGAGTGCTGGCGCAAATGCCTCTCCGAGAAAAGGCTGAACGCTGCCGAACAGGTTCTGGCCGAGCGGAGACAGCGAAATGAAGCCATAGACGTGGTAGACTGTCTGCAATTCTGCGATAAACGCGATATTATCCTCAAAAACACCGAGTTGAGGAAGGCGATCGGAATTGAATCCGCCAAAGCCGGCGATCGCCTTCTGTCCGATCTGGAGAGGCTGCGCAACAGTCTGGCGCATGCACAGGATATCGTGGCCGACAACCTGCCCAGGGTCGTGGATTTGGCCGAACAGGCAGAGCTGTTGCTGCTCAGATGCGAACAACTCTGCGCGGAGAAATAGGGATTGTCTCACCTGGCATGCGGCCGCGGCCGCAAGGAGGCGATCGTTTGGTTGCTCGTGCCGAATTGAGGCGATAGGAGCATGGATGACTTCGGAATACATTCACGGGTATTCAACGAGAGAGGGTGAGCGCCTCGTCGATCAGGCTACCACCTTGACGGAACTGTTGCACTCGGACACCGCGTATCCAGCGGGGAGTCTCGTGCTGGAAGCAGGCTGCGGTGTGGGCGCGCAGACGATGACGCTTGCCGGCAACAGTCCTGACGCGGCCTTTGTCTCGGTCGAGATCTCCGAGGAATCGCTGGCTCAGGCCCGGCAACGGGCTCAGAGTCTGGGGCTCGGAAACGTCGCGTTCGGGCAGGCTGACATCTTCAGTCTCCCGTTTGCATCGGGCACCTTCGACCACGTGTTCGTCTGTTTCGTCCTGGAGCATTTGTCGAATCCGCAAGAGGCGTTGGCTCACCTGGGTCGGGTTTTGAAGCCCGGCGGGTCCATAACCGTCATCGAGGGCGACCACGGCTCCGCGTACTTCCATCCTCAGAGCGCCCACGCGACCAGGGCCATTCAATGCTTGGTCGACCTGCAGCGGCGAGCGGGAGGCGATTCTTTCATTGGACGCCGGTTGTACCCGCTCCTCGTGCAGAGCGGTTTTTGCGACGTGCGAGTGTCACCACGGATGGTCTACGCCGATGCGAGCAGGCCCGAACTCGTCGACGGGTTCACCAGGAAGACGTTCACCGCAATGGTGGAAGGGGTGGCGCAACAGGCCCTCAGCCAAGGGTTGATGGACGAGGCCTCCTGGGCTGCGGGAATTCGCGATTTGTACCGCACGGCAGAACCTGACGGGACGTTCTGCTACACATTCTTCAAAGCCAGGGGGTTCAAATAAGCACGTCGAACTGGGGCGGGCATGGAACCGGAGCAGGGGCGGGTTCCCTCTGGTGGTACGATTACGCTCTGACACGAGGAATCCTGATGCCCTCACCCTCAACTCTCCCTCAGAGAGAGAGGGAAATCACCGGCAAGATGCCGGCGCCACGGGGAATCCACTCTCCCAATCGGGGGACAGGATGAGGGCCGGCCAACTTCACCGGCCGCGTACGAAATCGTGTGAAACAGGAGACTCTCCATGGAAGCTCGTATCAGCTTTGTCACGCTGGGCGTCAAAGATCTCGATCGCGCGACCCGTTTCTACGAAGAGGTCCTTCACCTCCCTCGCCTGAAGACTCCGCCGGGGATTTCCTTCTTTGAGATGGGCAAGACCTGGCTCGCGCTGTTTCCTCGTCATCTGTTGGCCGCGGATGCGGGAGTGCCGGCAGAAGGCGTGGGATTTCCCGGTTTCACGCTCGCGCATAACGTGCGCTCCGAAGCTGAGGTTGATCGACTCCTCGCGGAGATTGCCGCGGCTGGCGGGCAAATCGTCAAGCCGGGCCAACGCGCGGACTGGGGAGGGTACTCCGGCTATTTTGCAGACCCGGACGGCTACCTGTGGGAGGTCGCTTGGAATCCGGACTTTCCCCATGTGTAGGGCCCTCAGGGGAAGTGCCGTGGTCGAGGGTTGACCAGAGGTGAGGCGTGAAGTATGCTCGATGAAGACGGCGCATCGGTTCATGCCGGAGCATGGGCGCCATTCCCCGCCCTCGGCACAGGAGCGGCCATGATCCCGGGTCATCGGAGCCGCGTTCAGCCAATGGAGGAGAGCGCCAGAGGTCGGGCGTCCGGCAGGTTGCGGTTTCGTTTCTGCCACGCGATATCACCCTCACGACACTCAACCGGTCACGCCGATTAGTCGTAGCGGTATTCTGCGAGAGAACCGCAGGTGTCTTATAGGACCCCACGCAGCGTGTCAGTGTCTTGCACCGACCCCTAAGGGCCAGGGCGCTCGCAGCCGGGCGAAACGGAAATAAGAGTGACCCATCAGCTTTCATTTAGTTTCATGCAGCCAAGCCGAAAGGATCGGCCCTCCGCGCGCAACGAGGAACAGCTTCATTCTATAGAAGACAGGTTCGATACTACCTTCGTCGCTGCCCTGGCCAGTAAGGAAAAGCAAATTCAGCAGAGCTACCGGCCGGTGATCGGCATTCACAAATGGTTTGCCCGAAGGCCAGGAACAGTCTTCCGTAATCTTCTGTTGGCTGAGTTCAACGGAGAGGAGTCACTCCATAGAGACTACTGGCGCAGTCACCAGTTCGAAGGGGTTATTGCGGACCCGTTTATGGGCGGAGGCACTCCTATCTTTGAAGCAAACCGACTTGGATTCAGTGTGGTTGGCGCTGACATCAATCCCATGGCATTTTGGATTGTCCGCCAGTCACTCGCTCCCCTCGACTTGGTTCGCTTTCGGCGTTCCGCGGAAGCGGTCATCCACGATGTGGAACAGGAGTTGCAAGATCTATTCAACACCACCTGTACAGAGTGCGGAACAAAGGCCACGGCCAAGTATTTCCTTTGGGTCAAGACGCAGACTTGCCCATCCTGTGGAGGTGAGAACGACCTGTTCCCAGGTTACCTACTAGCTGAGGCTGTGCGGCATCCAAGGCATGTGGTCGTCTGTCATCACTGCGGAAGTCTGAACGAGTTCGACCATCAACCCCGCAAGGACCACCCGGAACCCTGCTCGAAATGCAACAAAGACGTGTATATTGATGGCCCCGCTAAGAAAAATCGAGTGGCCTGTTCCTCCTGCGGCCAAGTGTTCTCCTACCCGGCAAAGGAGCCATACGGCCCGCCCAAACACCGCATGTGGGCCATCGAGTACCATTGCGAGCATTGCAAACCCGGCCACAGGGGGCGTTTCTTCAAGACGCCGGATGTGGATGATTTGAGACGATACCGGGATGCCGAACAACGATTCAGGGAAGTGGCGCCCCAGCTTCCCATTCCTGAGGATGCGATTCCGGAAGGGGACGAGACGAACCGCCTTCACCGCTGGGGTTATCGGCATTTTCGCGACATGTTCAACGACCGTCAGCTTCTGGGTCTCGGACTGTTGCTCCGTCGCATTTCTCAGGTCGGGGATTCATCAGCAAGACACGCCTTGCTGACAGTGTTCTCCGATTTCCTCAGGTATCAGAACATGCTTGGACGGTACGATACCTACGCACTCAAGTGTCAGGATATCTTCAGCGTCCACGGATTCCCAGTGGGGCTGGTTCAGTGCGAAAACAACCTGCTGGGTATTCCGAGGGTTGGATCGGGAGCTTTCCGCCACTTTCTGGAAAAGTACCGTCGTGCCAAGGAATACTGTCAGCATCCATTTGAAACACGGTACAAGGGAACGCGCAAGCAGATAGTCCCTATCGAAGGCGAAAGATTGGAGGCTCATTTGGTGAGCCGCTTTCCCCGGGCAGGTCGCCGGGAGGCCTGGATCAATTGTTCATCAGCGGAGACGGTCCCATTACCGGTAAACTCACTCGATGGAGTCTTTACCGACCCCCCGTACTTCGATAATGTGCAGTACGCTGAGTTGATGGATTTCTGTTACGTGTGGTTGCGGACAGCGCTCGCCGATGAGGTCTCTGCTTTCCAGGCTCCTACAACACGCACACCAGCGGAACTAACAGGCAACGAATCAATGGGGCGCGGTCTCGAGCACTTTACCGCAGGGCTGTCGAGCGTCTTTCAGCATTACGCTGCCGCTCTGAAGGCAGGAGCGCCTTTCGTCTTCACCTTTCACCACAACGATCCACAGGCCTATGTACCGATTGTGGTGGCCATTTTGGATGCCGGACTGGACTGCACGGCCACCCTTCCGGCCCCAGCAGAAATGGGGGCCTCATTGCACATTGCCCGAACCAAGTCATCCGTCCTTGACTCAATCTTCGTCTGTCGCCGCATTACCGTCGGCCCCAGGTCGATGACCCTGAGAGAACACGTCGACAGGGATCTATCCGGACTGGAGTCGGCAGGGCTTGAACTGAGTAAAGGCGACATACGTTGCATTTTGGCCGGACACGTGGCACGTATTGCCATTAACCGCCTCTGGGCCAAGTGGGACGCGGCCCAGCCTTTGCCGCAACGAATGGCAACCGCGAATTTGGCTCTGACGGAAGTTAGCGAGCTGGTCGACGTCGAAACCCTACTGCCGGAGCGCACAGATGAAACAGCGGCAAGGAAGTCAGGTGAGGATGCCAGGTCAGCGGCCATTTGAGCTTACTGAAGAGGAGCTGGAGCGGCGCCTTGACGAAATGGTGGACGTCACCTTCTCCGATCTGGCATCTGAATTCTTGCTCATGCCAACGGGCAGCGCATTCATACGGTATACAGACTTCCGCGAGGCTTACGAAGTCCTTAAATCCCACACGAGAGCCTTTGAGGCTTTCACACCTACTGTGGTAAGAAAGGCCTTGATCGAGAACAGTCGGGTCTTGGGAGTGATTCGCTCAATACTGGGGATGACAGCGCCCGAGTGGGCGGAACTCGCGCGTACGGAGCTGGACAGCGATATCACGCAGGGCGCCGCCCGAACGCTGGACAGACACTGCCGAGAAGACGTGGAGTATGTGCGCAGCCTTTCTGAAAGAGACGCAGAGAGGGTGACGCGGGTACGCCAACACGGCGCAGTGCAACCAAGCCGCTCAAAATCTTTGGACAGAATTGACGCTCTGGTGGAGATTGCCGTTCGGTCAATCACGCAAGGAGCCCCGCGTGAACAAGAGGGAGTTATTCATCGGTTAGCCAAGTTTGATACCGAGCAAGGACTGGCATCGCTAAGATACGCTGCCATAGAGCACGTGCCCTTTGCAGTCTTGCTTTATGAACGATACCTCGGTCGTCCGTTCGCCGCGCATCGGGATGCTGTTTCCGAACTCGTGGGCGAGGTGATGGAAAATGCTATCGAGGAGCGACTTCGCAAAGCTGGTGTGTCCTACCGAAAGACCGGCCGAGCCGAGAGGATCCCTGGCTTCGGACAGGCCCCTGACTTTTGTGTCCCCGACGAAATAAACCCGGCTGTGATCATTGAGGCTAAGATAACCAGTGACGACGGCACAGCCAGGGATAAGGTCGCGCGGATCAAGGAACTCGAGACCCAGCGAAACGAGCATGTCGCGGCTGGCCTTGGCCGCTATGAGGTCGTGGCTTGCATAGATGGTCGGGGATTTAGACAACGGCGGGAGGACATGCGGCAACTCCTTCGGCGTTTGGCTGGCAAGGTGTTCACCACGGCAACTCTGGATCATCTGATATCGCATACGCGCATCCGTGGTTTCATCAGTAAGTGAGCCGTCCGCTTCGGACCTGAATGCCCTGCGGCGTACTTGAATCTTTGCCGAACTAGCAAGAGATGCCTTCGGGTGACATCAGGAAGCCAGATCGATAGCCGGCATAATTTTGCAACACGTATGACAGCGAGGTAGAGAACATGGCAAGAGTATTGATCCATCCTGCGAGCTATGAGAACGTGCGGGAGGCCGTGGACCGGGCCTTCGAACTCTTCCCTCTGGAACTGCAAGGCAAAAAGGTCTTCATAAAACCAAACGTGCTGCGGGCCTCCGAAGCGCAGGAAGCTATCGTTACCAACCCTGCAGTCATGCGGGCTGTGGTCGAGAAGGTCGAGTCGATGCGACCCGCGTCCATCGTGGTGGGGGACAATCCAGGCCTTTTCAACTACGGAGCGAACGAGCTTTGCTTCCAACAAACCGGCCTATTGGAGGCAGCCAAGGGCTATTACGAGAACATCGGAAACGATTCGCAGAAAGTCGACTTCAATCCCGATTTCCTGCCCACGGTGAGCCTCTCTCGGATCGTGTTGGACGCGGACATCTTCATCAGCCTGCCGAAATTCAAGACGCACGGTCTTACCGTCATGACCGGCGCGATCAAGAACAGTTACGGCATCCTCCCCGGGGCGCAGAAAGCCAAGCTCCACAAAGCCGCGGGGAACCCGGAACGCTTCCACGAGATGGTGGTCGACGTGTTCCGACTGCGGGTGCCCGACCTGTTCATCATGGACGCGGTGGTCGGTATGGAGGGGAATGGCCCTGCCTCCCCCGACCTGAGGGAAATCGGCCTTGTCCTGGCATCCAACAATGCAGTCGCCATGGACGCGGTGGTTGCCACGATGATGGGATGCGAGCCCGGTCGGCTCAGGTTCCTCCAGACAGCAAAAGAAGCGGGCCTGGGGGATTACGACCTCGATACCATCGACATCGTCGGTGAGCTGCGCCGACTCCCTGATTTCAAACTCCCGCCTTTGGGTGGCGAAGCAATTTTTCATAACCAGGCCGTACAAGAGATCCTCCACGATCGGACCCTCGTGCGGCCACAAGCCGATCCCGACTTGTGCACCGGATGCGGTACCTGTGTGGATCAGTGTCCGGTATCGGCATTGTCCATGAACGGCCAGCTCCCGCAAGTGGACCCGGACCTCTGTATCACCTGCTTCTGCTGCCAGGAGATCTGCCCGGAAAAGGCGATGAACCTGCGGTGATCCCATAACTTCGCAGCAGCCGCTGCTTCACTACATCGGCCGCGAGGACCGGTCCCACATTGCAGCTGCGACACAGGGGTCCCTGGGACATGAAGGCTTCGGCAATCGCACAACCTCGGTCCCGTGCGCTCGGGCAGGCGATCACAGCCAGTACGGTGGGCAATATCCTCGAGTGGTTTGACTTTGCCGTGTACGGCTATATGGCGCCGTACATCGGTCCGCTGTTTTTCCCGTCACACGACCCTGTAGCATCAACCATCGCAGCGTTCGCTGTCTTTGCCATCGGATATCTGGCGAGGCCTCTGGGTGCCCTGGTCCTTGGACGGGTGGGTGACCGAGTGGGTCGAAGGACCATGCTTGTCATTTCCATTACCATTCTTGGAGCGTCAAGCTGCGCCATAGGCCTCCTGCCCACTCACGAGAGTATCGGCAACTTCGCGCCGGTCTTGCTGGTTCTCATGCGCCTGGCCCAGGGGTTCTCCGTGGGCGGCGAGTACACAGGGTCCATGGCATATGCGTCCGAAGTGTCTCCTCACGGGCATCGGGGTCTCCTGAGCAGCCTGGCCACCACAGGAACCATGATGGGAATTCTTCTGTCCAGCATGGCTGTGTGGCTGGTGCGCTCTGTTGTGGGCCCCGAGGCGCTCGCTGCCTGGGGTTGGCGTATCCCCTTCCTTATGGGACTGGTCGTCATGGTCTTTGGCATCCTCATACGAACCAGGATCCCCGAGACTCTGCATGAAGATGGGGCCCACGGTGAACGCACCATGCATGCGTTTACCGCACTGCGGGCACACTGGCGCGAGGTGGTTCAGGCAATCGGGATCGTGACGGGTGCGAACGTAGTGCTGTACCTCATGTTCGTCTTTGTGATCCACATAGCCGTAGAGGCTGGTGCATCGCATGTTGAAGAGATGAACACGATAGGACTCGCCGTGACCATCCCTGCCACCGTGTTGGGAGGCTGGCTCTCGGACCGTCTTGGGCGGAAACGGGTTTCCTTGATAACCAACCTGGCTATGGCGGTCCTCGCCGTTCCCGCGTTTTCCCTGAGCGTCTGGTTTGCGCCGTGGCCGGGTGGACCGTCACCGGGACCGACCGTCGCCTTCCTGGTCGGACAACTGCTCATGGCTGTGCCGATGGGGCTTGTTTTCGGGGTTCAGGGAGTCATGATAAGCGAGATGCTACCGAGAGACGTTCGCTGCACGGTCTTCTCGGTTTCATACAGCCTGGCGATGGGCCTGTTTGCGGGAACCGCTCCTATGGTGGCTGAGTGGATGATGATGCGGGCAAATTGGCATCTCGGTCCGGCTTTCTACATGGTGGGCTGGCTGGCCGTGGCCTTGTGGTGCATCAGCCGCCGTCGGGAGACAGCCTACTCACCCCTCGATTGATGCGCATACCGAGTTGCTTTCAAAGAAGGCACGTCCCGGGGCTATTCGAACAATTCCCCTCCTACTATGACCCCCGGGGCCGAAGGCCGAATCCAAAAAAGACACGACTTTTGGGAAGCAGTCTATGCGGTGACCGCGAACCGGTCGGCATCACCGTCGGCTATCGCTGGCCGCAGGCGAATCGCGCCGGCGTCTCCATACCCTTTCTCAAAGGCATCGACACTGACCGCTCTCCTTTTCCCGTATTCCGTGCGGATGCGGGGGAATGCGTCGGCCATGTAATCCCTAATCATTTGTTCCTTGGCCAGGACCAGCTCTTTGCATCCACGGTATTCGGCAGCCCTGACCGCTCGGGTCTGCTCCTGGAATCTTTCACCGATCCGCTTGACCGCGCCATCGAGGTAGGCGTACCGGAGCGCGGCTGTACTCCACCCTCTATTCTCTCGTTTGAGCGCGGGAAGCGCTCTGTCCACGAGCCTATCGAGCTGCCGGTACAAGAAATGAAAGGTGTAGACAGCGACCTCAGCGTCGGCCGGCGTGCCGATGAAGGTCAGGATCGGACTGCTTCCGTGCCTGCGGCGGATGACGTGGTCGCACTCGAACCCCTGGGCGACGTGAATGAGCAATCCTTTGACCCAATTCCTGATCACTTTACCCGCGGCCACGGATTTCTCGGTGGCCGCGATCGTGGTCTTCATATCATCGGTGGGCAGGTCCGCAATGCTCAGGTTGTAGCGGCACAGCAGCTCGCGGGCCTTTGCAGCGGCCAAGGCGGCCTCGTTTTCATTGGGCGAGTTGGCGAGTTCAAAGAGCTTCCTGACTTTTGCAAGCACCTCATCCTTGGTCATTATTAGACTCCTAATCCATTGAGAGCACCCACATTGTCGGGCCTTGACTCGACCAAAACCGTCGAAAGCGGTGACGCGGCTCGTGCCAGTGCGAGACATCGGGGCTCGTGTGAGTCGATAGAGCAGAAGGGAGGTTCAGGTCAAGCGGTTTCTGGAGTCGAGGGAATTCTCCTGGTGTCAGAAGGAGGGACTGTCACGGTGCGGTCAACTCAACCGAGTTCGTCAATGGCCTTTTGCGCTTCGACGAAGGCTTTGGTTATCTGGGTGTCGCTCAGCCGGCATCGTTCCCAGAGTTCCAGAGAGGTGATGAAATCCGCCTCGATCAATTTTTGGAATACGGATTCCAGCTGGCTCCCGGTCAGTTCGTATTTTCTCATAAGTTCGTTATCATCCATCCCCGAGCGGATATCCTTCACCAACTCTTTTGCCTTGAGCTGTCGCGTGGCCACGTCTTCTTCCCCTCGATCGGGAACGTCACAACCTTCGCCGGCGCCAACTACCGGCGGGAATCCATGTCCACGCCGAACAGAGGCCACGGATCCACAAACTTCATCAATTATCGCATAGCTGGCTGTCGGGAGCAAGCATCAACATGCTTGCCCGGACCGGCGCGTCATACCGATTTGCTTTCCAAGATGTAAGCTAGGGAGGAGAACCGTTTCAAGAAAAGGTATCTCCCAGATTTACTCTTTGGATTGCGACTTGGCCTGCGGCCGCTCCTCAAGCCCGAGGCAAGGCGGCGCATCTTCATTCCAGGATTCGACGCGGTTGCGGCCGAGATTCTTGGCCCGGTACAGGGCCGCGTCCGCGGCCCGGATCAGGGAGTCCACGTCCCACCCCTGGCCTTGTTCGAAGGAGGCCACGCCAAAACTCATCGTCATAGCGAAGGACCCCTCTGCGGTACGGAGCGGCTCCGCGGACAACGACTCGCGCAGGCGCTCAGCCATCTGAGTCGATTCTGCAAGAGAGGCGCCGGGAAGAATCATGATAAACTCTTCCCCGCCGTACCGACCGACGGAGTCGTACGGGCGAACCGCCGAGACCATCCAGCGAGCAAGTTCGACCAGGACCGCGTCCCCCGCACCATGGCCGTACGAATCATTGATTCTCTTGAAATGGTCCGCGTCGGCTATGACCACGCCGATGCGAGTGCCCGTCCGCCGAGACCGCGCGATCTCGCGCGAAAGGACTTCCAGCACGGCCGCTCTGTTCCAAAGATTCGTCAGTGAGTCATGAGAAGCCTGAAACTTCGAAACCTTCAAGGCGGCCAGGAGGTCTTCCTGCAATTGCACCACCCGGCTCCCCGCACGTACGCGAACCTTCAGCTCGTGAGGATGAAAGGGTTTAATGATATAGTCGTCCGCGCCCGCTTCCAGGCCGTTCACCACGTCCTCGACACGGTTTCTCGCAGTGAGCAGGATAATGTACACATACGGTCCTTGCTCGATCTTTCTGATTTCGCGGCACAGATCGACCCCGTCCTTGCCCGGCATCATCCAGTCGAGGATTACCATTGGAGGTGTTTCGCCACTCCTGAGTATCTCCCACGCCTCGCTCCCGTTGGAGCAGAGAACCACCTCGTATCCCCACTTCTTCAGATGGAGTTCGAGCAGCTTACGACTTACGGGATCGTCTTCCGCGACCAAGACTCTCATAAACTGTCCTCACGACGCACGTGAACGCCTACCTATCAGCATAACATCTCCTTGACTTTCTGTCAGTTTCATGTGACATGCACCGGACTCGTCCGCCCCACCGCAGCCGGCGAGGCTCAGCGCCAGGGTATATGACATGCGCGGTCGAGAAGAGCGAGCGGGATACCAGGAAAGCGTGACAACCGGCTGAGCGACAGGAAACCACTGGAGGACCGACAATGGAACAGAAGAACTCCCAGCAATCTCAAGAGGCCTCGAACCCGAACATGGCAGCCCCCATGCGAGTGATTCAGGACAAGATCCCGATGTATTACAGCAACTGCGCCATGCTGGCTACCACGCCGGTGGACATTTCCATCTACTTCGGCAGGTTGCTTCCGGTGAATCAAGGGGGCGCCCAGGGACTTGCGGAGTACTTCGAACAGCAAGTCGTCGTCACCGTGGAGCAAGCCAAGAAGCTTGCGCAAGCACTGGCCCAAACAGTCCAGCTGATGGAAGCGCGACAACAGATGCCGATCCAGCCTGCGCTGGCCGAGCATCAGGCCAAGCCGAGCACCGCGGTGTCGAACGCGGTTGGGACTGCTGGGGCACCGTTGCCGAAGGACGATATGGACCTCGAAATTGAGATACCGATCGAGGACCTTCAAGAAGCCCAGAAACGGCCTGCCGTCAGGTCATCCCGGTCACAGCAGCCCGCAGCGCCGGCACAGGCGGTTGGTCCGGCCCCTCGCACCTCTACCAAGATCGACGTCTGATACCAGGTCGCGCTGCAACAAATGACTTCGGGGAGAACCCCTTTTTGAAAAAGGTTCTCCCCAGATCATTTCTTCAAAGCGAGTCGCTATGATCTAACAGGCGGCGATTCGCTTCACGATTCTCAGGGGGAAAGCCCTTTGGCCAGGCGCTTTTCCCCCTGATATTCTGATGTTCTCGAACAAGGGCTCCCGGCTTCCTCGCCCCAACCGTAAGAGAGGTTGGGGCAGGGTTTCCGTTGCCCGGCGATTCCCTCTATGCCCGTGGGATGGGCAGGGTGAGGGTTCTCTCTCTGCAAGTCGGTTTGGTGACCGGAATTCCGGTCAAGGTCTTGTGTAGTGGATTGTCTTTCTGCGTGCGAGGCAAATCACACCCGCACTCCACATCCTCGCTGGAAACCGATTCCCTCCTTGCTGAGCCGGGAAAGTTGCCGTGGGGCAACCGTTCCGCTGTGTCGGAAGCGCCGGTCCATGGCTCCGACCCTGCCGACTGTTCACTTCAGCCCTGCGCTGGGCTCACTATCACTCGGAATGGGAAGCCTCACACTCACCGTCTCCCTATAAGGGAGAGGGTCTTGGAACCCCCCTCCCTGGATGGGAAGCGGGAGGGCGGCTCTTGTCTCAATCTCTACGCTCTTTATGGATGGGGCCGGGGGAGAGCGCGCGTGGTTGCTCTCTGCCCCCGGGAGACGGGTTGCATTCAATCCAGGCCTCCTGGAGGGGCCGTTCTGCCCCGGAGGCCTTCTCTCGTGCTGCGCTCTTGCTGGGGCCCGGCCCCATTACCAGAGACCGGGCGGTTGCGGTTTCGGAGGGCGCAGTGCTCGTCTCTCAGTCCTGCACCCTCATCCAGCTAATAGCGTTCATTACGGTTGGTCATAGAGACGCCCAAAGAAACCGCCCACAGGGAAGTCAATATTAACCGGGACGGTTGCGAAGGCCATGTAGTTCGGGTTGGGCTGCACGAGCTGGTTGGGCTGGCTCGGCTGGACAGCCGTTACACCCGTATGGCCCAGGTCGCTCACCATGATCGACACTCCCGTGCCGCCGACAGCGTACGGGGCGGGTGTGAAGATCATATTGTTCAAGGCGTTGTCCACATCAACCAGGTTTCCGGTGAACTGCTGGATGGCGTTCTGGGCTCCCGGGGTGCCCTGCTGGAACGTCAAGCCCGCGGTGCCGGACAGCCTGAGATTTCCTTCACCCGCGTTCAGTGTCACCTGAACCGTGTTTCCCGGGGCGATGGTCTCGTTCACATCGACGTCACGGACGAGGATCTGGTTTGCGTTCCCCGCGTTGAACAGCAGGTGACCGGTAGAGCTCACCACCTGCAAGCCGGGGAATGTCGGGTCGCCAACAAGGCTGTTGAAGGTCGGCGGGTCATTGATCGGAGCGACCGTCAAGTTTGCAATCGCCTGCCCCGGATCGATATTCGGATCCGCGCCGGCCGGAACCGGGAAGTCGGTCAAGTGTCCGATTCGGGTCAGTGTGCCATTCGTCAGCTCTGTCACGGTCACGTCGATCCTGTGTGAGGTGGCCGCGTCGATGACGGTATTCGCGTTGGTATCGACGTTCGGTGTTGCAGTCAACGTCGCCAACACGTCGTTGATGAAGGGTTCCTGCTGCCAGTCAGCAATGGTTCCCGCAATGCGCCACTGAGTATCGGTTCCGGGGTTCAGGTTC
Source organism: Desulfomonile tiedjei (assembly GCA_016218715.1). GTDB lineage: Bacteria > Desulfobacterota > Desulfomonilia > Desulfomonilales > Desulfomonilaceae > JACRDG01. Next base: position 23,649 of record JACRDG010000117.1, read on the forward strand.
GTCACGGTGATTATCCCCGGATGCGGATTAGTTAAATTGAGGGCGAGGTTGGCACCTTGCGTGGAAAAACCGGATTGCGCCGTTACATCCACCTGTAGGATATTGTTGCTATCCGGGTCTCCGATCCTCAGTGCGTTGGGGAGCGGTATCGGGGTGTTCAGGTTATTGTTGTCCTCGAGCACGGCCGTCAGATCTGGAATGGTGGTGGTGGGACGACCGTCCGCGACGGTAAAGATCTCCTGGGAATCATGGGCGACAAATGCCGGGACCCCGCCGGCGCCCGCGATCAGTTTGAAATCAGGATCGGCAATACCAAAGTTGGTGACCTGTTCCATGGTGATGGGATCGGCCGGACCTGCTGCCACCCTCGTGGCGTCAACCCTGAACAGCTCGCGGGACTTGCCGTCGATGGAGTCAGCCTCGAAATACAGGAAGCGGCTCGCTCCTTGATCGATCCCTGCTACCAACTTGATATGCGCGTCCGGATGAGCGGAATAGGAGCCGGCAAGGGCGGTCTCAGGGAAATTGGTGATGGCCGCCACGGTGTCAGCCGCGCCGCCGACACCCGGGGTCACGCGGAATATCTGGTAATCATCCTGGCCGGGATGTCCAGCGGTGCTACCCTGGTTACCTACGAAGAAGAGGTTGCCGTTGTAGCCGATCAGTTGAGAAATGTCGGGATGCGTGGCGGACAATACAGCCGGAACTTCTGCATTCGCCAGCCTGTCCGTTACCGCGTTGGTCGATACGCCGACATTGGCGCCGTCGGAACCCCAGATTGAGGGACCGGTGCCGTCGTCGGCCACAAAGTAGAGCCGACCGCCGACCGCGCCTGCGCCGGTCTGGACGAAGGTCAGATCGTGGATATTGGGATCGGTGTCGGTCCCGAGTCCAAAGTTCGTTATGTTACCAAAGTCACCCACCGCGCCGATAACTCCGGCAGGGGGCGGGGTCGGGTTGTGGGTTCGCTCAAAGTGGTTGACCGCGTCACCAAGGAAATTGGGGGCGGTTCCGTCGGATCGCCAGATTTCATAGCCGAGCCAGGAGTGAGGTTCGTTCGCGGTGAAGAATACGTCCGACCTGCCCGGGACCGGCGTTACTTCGGCAATATCCGCATCATAGGCGGGGTAATGGACCACAGCGGCGCCGTTGAATCCCCAGTGGCCGAATGCGGAGACCGCTCCCTGGTTACCTAGATTGTCGGTTATCGGGCCACCAGGTGCAACTGCCGGGTGGGTTCCGAGGGTGCGCCAAACCTGAGTCCCCTGAATGTTCGAGTAAGCGGTCGTATCAGCGGTGTCCAGTGTGAAGGGGCTGTGGCCGATAAGATACATCGAGGTATCTCCGGCAGCAGTCAGTTCCCTGATATTCGGGTTGTACACCACAAAGAAGTTCGCTGCGTTGAACGCGGTCACGTTCCCCGCGTCCGCGCCTAATGAGCCGTCGTCCGTCACGATGGGAGTGAGAACCGTTGGTGTCGCCGGTCCGCCGTTCGTTCGCCAGACCTCAAATCCCAGGGCGTCGGGATAAACGGTCTGGGTCGTGAGGCCATTCTCTTCCTCGCCTACGAAATAGACGGCGGTATTGGTGGAATTGGCCGTGATTTGCTGAATGTGAGCGCTCGGTCTCGCGAATGGGGTGCCGACGGTGTCCATGTCATCGTTGAAGTTGGAGACCTGCGTGGTCACGCCGGCTGGGGTGACCTGATAGAGCTGCTGGCCCACATCCGTCGGAGTGAACTGATCGGGATTGACTGCCCCTGCATAGACGTTTCCGCCCATGGGGGTGAGCTCGACAATCTGAGGATCAGAAGGGGTGAAGTTGGTCAGAACCGTCTGGCCCGCACCAACACCGGTGGCTGCTACGGTAGCAACGTTTGAGGATGCGTAGATTTCCGCTCCTGCACGGATGTTAGGATCGGTCGCGGCAAAATAGGCCTGGCCGCCGATCACCGGGAGGAGCGGCTGGCCGTCGGGGCCGATCTTGAAGCTGTTGATGCCCGGATCCTCAGGACCCAGGGCCGTCACGGCGATTTGCTGCAGATGTCCGGGGACCTTCTCCAGTTTGATAGCGTCAAGAACCGAGGCGAGCTGGGCCTTGGGATCGGAAGCATACTCCAGCGTCCAGTTCCCCGGCTTGGCGCCGGTCGCATCAGAGCTGGCGAAGACCTGCGCGCCGGTCATCACCGCGACACGGTCCACCAGCGCTTCACCGAGCGCGTCGGCTGCTACGGAACAGTTATAGAACTGAACCTGGGCGTGGGGCGCCAGGTTCTTGGCCAAAGCTTTGAATTCAGATCGGTGCTCGCTCGCATTGCTCAGATCGATCTGCTGGGAGCCCATGATGAGGGTGTCCTTTTCACCATGCCCCGCTATTGCCAGGTGTTCGATCTTCTTACCCGCGGCACTGACCAGCTCGCCGAGTTTCGCGTTGATCGAGTCCAGGCTGTCCTTCTCCGCACTGTAGAAGACAACCTTGGTGTCAGGAGACGCTGCCGCTGCAATCGCGTCTTTTCCTTCCAGACTATCCTGGATCAGGACAACGTCCAGGCCGCTGTGGCTCGAAGGATCAGCTTTGTGTGCGGCAGATGACGCGAGATGCTCGACATGGGCCGCTGCATGGGTTGCTGTATGAAGAGCGGGGGAGGGAGCAGGGGCCGCATGAGCTGCGTCGGCGGGAGCGTGGAAAGCCGCGGAAGGGGCAGGTTTCGCAGCCACATGAGGAGCCGATGCGACGGGCACGGGATCGTGGCCCACAGAGGCCTGGTGGACAGGCTTGTGGTTCCATCCTTCACCCACGAGGGCGCTCGAGATACCGTAGAAGGCCCTCGGATCCTCGGCAGACCCGAAACTTGTCGGATGCTCGCTGAACGAATGGCCGTGCAACGCGTGGTCCACGGCAGCGTCCAGGACGATGCGCTCCTCGAGAGCCTCGAAAATCATCTTTCGCCCGTTGACGGCGGGCTTGTTCCAAAACCGGGATTTCATTCTCGTCTCCTTTTCTGTAGTTCCCTTTGCAGAACGCCCCGCGGATCGGAACCGCAGCCGGCCCGAGATTCAAGGAACATGAATCCCGGCCCTGATACCCCGGTAATGGAGTGGGGGCGCCTGTTGATTTCTGTGATGCGGTCGTGCATCGCCTCGACACACGAACAACCCGGAAAAGCGTGACCGGAGGAACGCCAAATCGGAGTGGCCGAACAATTGCAATCAGTCGATACAAATGAGACGCGATGGTACATTGATCCTTTCGGTCTTGCCTCTGCATCGAAAGAGCGACAGCCGTTTGCGTTCATATCCAAGGATTTCATCGTCGGTCGTCCCGTCATTGCGCAATTGTCCGCCGGCACCATAAGCCGGCTCTCTGTGTCTCGTCACCGGAACGCATCACGTGCGGCTTCCGTTTGGCGATCCATCTCTCCGGTTTGCCCGTGTGGACTCTAGGACCGGCTTGTTGCCGTGGGAACAGCCGTGTACCCAAGTAGAGGGAAGCACGTCTCCAGTGCCGGCCCGGCCTCGACGCTCCTAGAGTGGCGAGGCGAAGCCCACTGCCACATTTCCACCGGCGCTGAAGGAGAGCCGGTTCAGATCCACATCGAACGGCACGGATACTGATACTGCCGGGAGCGCGACTGGGCCTGTTCCGGCAAAGCGATAGGCATCCATGTCCTGTTCGCAATGAGATGTCATCATATTGATCATGGCAAAGCCACCCACGGTCACACTGCAGGAAACCTTCATCCCGTAATAGAGGGATGCTTCCACCAGAGTGCCGAACCGTGAGCTACCCACCAGGGAGTCGCGAATCGGTCCCCTGTCAGGAACGCCGCCGTTCCCGAAGGTCAGCCCGAAATTGTGGTAGGTGCTCGTCCACGGCGCCCCGATGATCCGGAACATCATCCCGCTGTCGCTCCCCACGAACGCGAACTCCGCGCCCGCGTACGGTTGGATGCTGCTCAGGGTCAGGTTCCCCTCATCTCCGGGATTGGAGAGGAGTGGGATGATCGCGGTGCTCCCCATGGAAACCTCAAACAGGTCCCACCGGCAGCCGCCGAGCAAAGAGATACCCTTGCCCATACACAGCGCCACGTTCCCGTCGACGATGTTCCAGTTGTACCGACTCGTGTCGAAATCCCGGTTCCCCGGCGCGCCGACATTGATCGTGGTGCGCGTGTGCATGAGCTCGTTGGTGGGGAAGAGGTGCCGGTACTCGGCTCTCAGGGAGACGCTCTCGGACGCCTCCATACGCGCCGACGCGCCCACCCAGATGCCGTTCAACACGAAGTCGTGCTCCTGGGTGGTCAACTGGATCAGGTGGTGTCCCCGCGTGGCGAACTTGATTTTGCCCGGATCGTTGTTGATCTGATACCCCACCATGCCGCCGATGGAACCGTTTTTCGGCGGCTCACACATCTGCGGCGGACAAGTGGGCATGGGTAGGCAAGAGGGATCCATTCCAGGCATCGCGCCGGGTTGCCCCATCATGGGCAGCGGACCGCCCGGTTGAGGCATAGCCGATATCGGAGGCCCCGGCGTCCAGCCTTGAGAGTAGACTGCCGGCGCGCCTAGGCAAGAAACCAAGGCCAAAATCATTAGGAATACAACTCGTCTCATATTGTCCTCCACGGCTTATTGCAGCACGCTTGACCAAAAAATAAGCGAGCTTAATTCACTTATTTGAGCATGTTGCGCTGATTCGTTATATCATAGTGGGAGGTCTACTTCAAGTAATTTTTTGGAAATCGATCTAACTTATTGGTAGTTCAGCATCTTTTTGCAATAATACGGCAGCAAAAACGCTGTGGCCACGCCGGGGAAGCCGCACTCCCTGCACCCCTAGTTTGGCTAAAACCTGCACCCCTGGCCGATTTGTCAATGAGCAACGGTTGAAAAGGCGACGCCGTCCTTTGCGCGTTTCTGTCCGCTCTTTCCCGCGTAATCTCTGATAACAATTTCCAAGAAAGGGGTCCGATTCGATTGCCGCCTACCTGAGGACTCCTCCACCGTGGACAGCGCCGAGCCGTTAAGCCTTGACATTAGCCTTAATACCGGATATATATCGCCACGAATTGAGGTATTTTCTCATGATTGACGCTTATCATATGAAATCGACAGCGCGTATCGTCCTTGCCATCGCCTGCTTCGCCGCCGCGGCTGTCCCTGTAGGTGACTCCTATGCTGCCGGTATTACCGGCAAGGAACGTCCGGTAGCGGCCTTGACCAAACAGGCCCCCTCCGGGCCGCGGGAACAGGTTGCGGACCCGTCGGTTACAGTGCCGATCAAATCTGCAGTGATTGTCCCCTTTCGGGCTGCAGACGTCCCAGCAGATGCTCGCGGAATCATTACTGTCTTCAATTTCGAGAAGGGTGATCTGGTCCAGAAGGGGCAACCGATCGTGGAAATCTCCAAAGACCGGTACGAGATCATGGTGGAGATGGCCAAGACCAAACTCGACGGCCTGAAGCAATCCCTCAAATTTGCAGAAGAGAGCCTGGCGTCGAAAAAGGAAATCTACTCGAAACATTACGGAACGCGCCAGAAGCTCCTCGAAGCGGAGGCCGAGCTATCGACCATTCGGCACAAGGCTGAGGAGGCCAAGCGGGAATTGCAGCTCGCCAAGATCAACTTGCAGTCCTGCGTGGTCCGCGCTCCGTTCACCGGCTATCTCGTGGAAAAGTACAAAGAAGCCCACGAGGCGGTAAACCAGTTGGACAAGCTCTTTCGCATCGTAGATACCCACAATGTCTACGGCGTGGCCAATGTGCCGGAGAATCAGCTCGAGAGATTCCGGAAGGGGGCGCGGGCCTCGTTCGTCGACTCACTGGGGACCACCTACGCGGGGAGCGTCGACAAGATCGAACCGGTAATCTGTCCTGAATCGAAGACTGCGAAGGTCCATCTCCTGATTCAGAATCCCCAGTTCGCACTGAAGGTGGGCATGACAGGCGCGCTGTGGTCGGAGTAGCAGGGGGTTCGATTTCCAGGCCCGGTCCGATGGCATACCCGAAGAGCGCTCGAACGCTTGCGCGACGGACCGCGGGTTTGGCTGACGATCTCCCTCCCTCTCAGTCCCTGAATCCTCTCTTGGACCGCCGAGTGAGTTTGATGGTAAGAAGCTACGTGAACTTCGCTTTGCTCCTGCCTGTTCTCGCCTGTCTCCTGGCTGGTGGATGCCAATGGGCTAGAATGGCGCAGGCCCCCGTGGATACCGGCTTTGACCGTCCGGCTGAGGCCGGCGCTGTTCCGCCGAGTTTGCGTGAGGATGTTCGGCAGGCTCCCCTGCTTGCAGCGCAAACGGCTCGGGGAACGGATCAGTCCGGTCGGGCCGCCTCCAGGACCACTGGCCGGCCGTACACCCTGGAGGAGTGCCGGGCGATCACTCTCAACAGCAATCCGGACATACAAGCGGAGTTCTGGGAAGAGAGTGCCAGAGGTTCGCTGGCATCTGCGGCACGGGCGCGCATGCTCCCGCATCCTTCGCTGGTTGGGGAATTCAGTAACCGGAACAACCACCGCTGGCCCTACGACAGTACGGACGATATGCATTGGTATGACGTGCTGTGGAGGTCCACCTGGCGGTATTTCCTGGAAATCAAGTGGAGCCCCACCGACGCGCTCACCAGCTATTACCTGTCCCAGAATCAATGCAATGACAGCGTCAAGGCGCGCTATCACCGCGTGAGACTGATTCAAAAACTTCTGGCGGGCGTCGACGCGGCATATTTCCGTCTCCTCGGTCTCCAGCAGTGCCTGCCCCTCGCAGAGCGCCTGAGCCGCATTCGTACTAATGTGGCCCGCGAGACGTACGAGCTGAGACAGGGCCGATTGGCCGACCTGGACGAGTATCACCGAACCGAGGAACGAGCTTCCGCGGCCCGTTTCCGGCTGTCCAAGATGCGGGTGGAACTGGAAAGACAGAAGATCATCCTTTCCAGCCTCATGGGGCTCCCCCCCAAGAGTTGCCCTGAGGGGCAGTTTTTCGTAACAGGCGCTCTGAGCGTTCCGCACTACCCGCAAAACCCCTGCGACCTGGAAGTGCAGGCACTCAAGAGCCGTCCCGAGGCGTGCATCGAGGGGCTGAATCAGCTCAATTCCTTCAACGAGGTCAGGCGCACCCAGCTCAAATACTTCCCCAAGGCGACCGGTTTCCTGCGGTACGGCCAAGACAACGCATATAAGCGGCAGGACTGGAATATCAACGACGCCGGCCTGTACGTCTCTCTAGATCTCCTGGACTGGTTCACCAATTTCAAGGAAACCTCGGCTGCAAAAGCGAATGACCTCAAGACCCAGCAGCGGATGGCTGCTGTTGCCCTTGCCGTCGCGTCGGAGGTGAGGGTGTCCGCGCTGCGATGCCTTGAATCCACGGAAGAGCTGCTTTCGCTCGAGGCGTCCATCGAAAGGGCGCAAAAGCATCTCAATGTGGCCAAGGGGCGGGCAAAAGCCGGCATGCTCGAAAAGGTCGCGGTAGAGGACGCGGAAGGGAACCTCTTGCAGGAGCAGATGGAACGGATCCACGCGCTCGGAGAAGCCAATGCCAGAGTTGCCGAGTTGCAATGCGCGACGGGAACCAATTACGGCGACGGGGCCTCGTGCCCGTAGGACATGATCGCCGATTCGTGCAGGGAAAGAAGAGATGCCAGGTCACCCCAAACTGAGACCGGACTTGAAGGTCTCCACGTATCGAGAGAGCGACGGGACCGAAACCTTCATCCTGAAGGAGCCGGTGTCGGAGAAATTCTTCCGACTCTCCCGGTATGAATTCGAGTTGCTCAAGGCGCTGGACGGGCAGGTTTCGGTCGAGGAAGCGGTCGAGCGGCTCAAGTGGAGGGGTTCGTACTATCCGCTGGATGAAGCGCAGACGATCGTGGGCAGGGCTGCCCAACACGGTCTCGTCATGGGAACCGGCGCGGGAACGGCCAAGTATCTGGGCGAGATGAAAGAGCGTGTGCAGCAGGCCATGAAGACCCGTCGTTTCTCCAGTTTCTATTTCATGAATCTGCCGTTGTGGAATCCGGACAATTTCCTTGCGCGGACTGTCTGGCTCTTTCAATTGTTGTGCAACCGGTGGACCGCGATCCTTCTGGCAGTGGCGACTCCCGGCGCGATTTACTGTGTCATCGACGGCCTCCCCCGGTTGGAAACCGAATATCTTTTCTTCTTCACCTGGCAGAATTTGATGTGCCTGTGGGCCGTCATAGTCGTGACGAAGCTCGTCCACGAGTTTTCTCACGCGTATACCGCCAAGAGCTTTGGCCTGCACGTGCCTCAGATGGGTGTGGCGTTATTGCTCTTTCTCCCTTGTCTGTTTTGCAATACCACTGATGCGTGGCAACTGGCCGACCGCAGGCAACGTATGGCCATCAGTGCCGCGGGTATCCTCGCCGAGACGGTTTTGGCGACAGCCTTCACGTACGTGTGGTACTTTACCGAGCCTGGAATCGTGAATTCCGTGGCCTTCTACCTGATGACGATTTCCCTGGTCTCCACCTTCATCTTTAACGCGAACCCGCTGATCAAGTTTGACGGCTATTACGTTCTCATGGATTACCTGAGAATACCCAACCTCGCCACCAAGTCCATGGAACACCTGAAGTACCTGTTCATGGACCGCGTCATGGGAGTCCCTCACGCTGCCATACCTGCACGAAGCGCCAGGGAGACCGTGATCTTCAGCGTGTACGGGGTCAGCTCTTTTCTCTACCGCATCAGTCTGTATTTCGGCATCGTTGCGGGGATTTACTATCGGTTCGACAAGTTTCTGGGGATTCTGCTGGCCATTCCAGCGCTCGTGTTGTTTGTGATCCGGCCGTTGATACGAGGGATCACGATCCTCTATACCAAGCGCGCCGAGTTACGTCCCAGGCCGAAGGGGGCCATTGTATTCGCGCTGCTCCTGGTCGGGTTGTTTGGGGGATTCTTCATCTCCTGGCCGAGGCACTCCGTTTACCGCTGCTATGTGGCTTCCGGCGCGGCCCAGAAGATAACGATTCCGCTCCACACGTCGGTCAAAGAGGTTTTCGTACGTCCCGGCAGCAGAGTGAAAGAGGGCGACCTCCTCTTCACGCTGGACACCACGCGACTTGACCTCGCCCTGGCCACGCGGCAGATCGACCGCGAGATCGTGGCAAAGCAGGTCGATTTGTTGCTCCTGGACGACGAAAAGCGCGCGTTGGCCGACAGCAGGAAGATCGAATTGCTCAAGATCGACGACGACATCGCGAGAACCCGCGAAAAACTCGCCCTGGCAAACGAGGGGATTCGAGCGCCGTTCGACGCTGTCGTCACCACGATGGACTACCGGCTGCAGCGCGGGTTCGAGCCCGGCGAAGGGGTGGTCGTGGGTGAACTGGAGACCATGGACGGACGCGTGGCCCAGGCACTTATTCCCGAAGAGGACCTCGGGAAGGTTCGCACAGGACAAGTCGTGAAAATATGGCTCCCATCCAGTGGCGGACACGTTTACCGCTTGCCGGTGGAAGGCGTGAGACCGTACAGCGAGCGCAACCTCTCCGATAGCCCCTTTTCCAGCAGGGTCGGCGGAGACGTGGCCACGGAAGTCAAGGGCGAGCACGAACTGGACTCACCTCTGCGCGCGTACTACACCTGTTCGGTGCGCTTTCCCCACGAGGAAGAGCTACCCCTGGGAGTGACCGGGAGGCTGATCGTCCCCGCGGTGCCGCGTAGCATGTTTGCCCATCTCGCTGATCACCTCGTACAGGTTTTCCACCGGGAGTCGCTGCTCTAAATCGGGTTCATGGTGAAAAGATGCTGATAACTCAACAAACCGGACAAGAAGTGGACGTGCCGTGCCAGCAACCGGGGCAGGCGGAGCTGCTCAATCGAGCGCAAAGCTTGGCTGTGGGCTTCGAATTTGCCCAAGCGGTCGCGAAGGCTCGGAACCTCGACGAAGTCTATCTCCTCCTCACCAATGACATACGCTGCCTGATCGAATTCGATCGCTCCTTTCTCATAATCCATCTCGGCAACGCGTCCCGGTTTGTCGCGGCCAGCGCACTCATTGCTCCGGAAAAGAAATCCCGGTTCTATAAAGAATTGACCAGACTGGCGCCGATCCTCACGGAGCTGGACAGGCCGGTGCTTACGTCCAGGGATTACATCGACCGACTCGGGGAGCACGGCGTCGTAGAGTCTGTGCAGGCAGGGCTGAAATCTTTCATGGATTTCTCGGAATCCACTCATCTGTTCTGTCTTCCCCTAACCTTTGAGGGCGCTGCCGTCGGTCATTTGCTCTTCGAATTTGTCGACGACAATCTCCCCGACCGGGAAGGAGTGATGGTTCTGGGGAAACTGGAGACCATTCTCGCTTCAGCATTGGCCCAGAAGTGGCTTGCCAAGACCAAGCCGTCCGTGGCCGGATTGCTGCGTCCCGGTCCTCAGGTGGAGGTCAGCACGCTCACCGCCGTGGCACGGAAGCTCAAGTACGTCGGCCCAGGCGTCCTGGTTCTCCTGGTAGTGCTGTTCTTGATCCCCTTTGACCATACAGTGGGGGGCGAGGCCGAAGTTGTGGCGGGCGAGCGCCACGTCGCGTTCTGCATGATGGACGGTCCGATCCAGAAGATCCACGTGCAGGAAGGGTCAACGGTGGCTGCAGGCGCCGTATTGGCCAACATCGATCCACGAGATCTGGAATTCAAGATAAACATAGCTCAGCGGGAATTCGACATCCTGACGAGGGAAGTGACCATCCTCAGCGACGGCGCGGGCGTTCATCCCTCAAAGTTGGCTCAGGCGCAATTGACCGAGCTGAACCGGAAAAAGAAGTTCAAAGAATTGGAGCACCTGAAGTCGCTGCGCGAATTTCTCGAGGTAAAGTCTCCGGTCGCTGGCGTGGTCGTCACCAAGCACGTCGAAACCCTTGTGGGCAAGCGATTCTCCCCTGGCGAACCCTTCTGCGAGGTCCTCGTCCGGAGTGAACTCTGTGCGGACGTCTACGTCCCTGACGACCGGATAACCCACGTGAGGCCCGGCCAGGAGGTTACGGTCCACCTGAACAGCGATCCGGTCAAAGGCTACCCGTTGAAGCTGAAGGAAATAGCCCCCAGAGCCGAAGCTCTGCCGCGTTTCGGCAACGTCTTCCGTGCCCGAGCCGAATTCCCCAATGCGCCCAGCTCTGCAATGGTCGGCATGAAAGGGATTGGCAAGATTCACACCGGAACGTCCAGTCTCTGGTCGCTCATCACCGATCGGCTCGCCACCCGCTGGAACCAGTTCGCCGCCTCTTACCTGTAAGACGAGGGGACTTCTTAGTCCTCTGTGGCACAAGTACGTCGCTGTTTTGCGAGCAAGGTCAACTGCACCTGTAGCGGGTGCCGGCGAGCACGGCAGTGACGTGCGAACCGTACCGCTCACAGTTTATCTGGCTGAGTTACCTGTCGCGAACACGTCGGAGGGTGCGGTTCGCTCACCACACCCTCCGATGGTTTTCGCGATCCCCCCATCGCATCTGCGCAATAGTGCACTTGGTTTTGAGAAGCACCTCGCAAAGCTCTCCCCAAGAAACTCTTCTCCATATTCCTACTCCAAGAATCGGCTCGAACCGCCTGCTTCTAACAGGAAAATCTCCGAATCCTCATTCTCTCTGAACAGGAATAGTCACGTATAGGGGGTGTAAGTCTCGCACGCAAGAGGCGAAGCCACTTTGTGCAATCTGGAGGGACCCCTTTGTCACGTATACAGCTCACGCGGCGCGGCGTACCGGAGAAGCGGCATTCCCTGGCGCTGGAGCGCATCTGCGAGGTCCTCGGAATCCCGGGATGCCGGACCGCGGGATTCGTGGAGTCGCTCCCCTTTTCCCTCAACGACACGACCTCCGGGTCGGAAACCGAGTTGCAGGCCGCAGTATCCGGACCCAGGGGGAGCGTCGACCTTCCCATAACCATCGAAAGATCCAACTACTTCGCCAACCTTATCAAAAGGGCTGCCGCGGGGGATACCTCACGCAGCGTCCTCACGGACCTGGAGCGGTACCTCGACAGCAATCCCGGGGAGGTGTGGGAAAATAGCTGGGTGAGGTTTCCTGCGGGCAAACTGAGCCCATTCGCCCGGGGAGTCCTGGATCGCGATCTCCTGCGCAGCAAGAGCTGCTCAGGCGGCCACTTGCGAGCTGATTCCGGAAAATTCGTGTTCTGCCATCGAGGAGAGGAACATCTTCGCATACCGATCAGCTATCTGATAAAACTGGCTCTGGCAGACATTATCGGCTCACAGGACGGCCTTCCACGTTCGATCGAGGAGACCGGCCGTCGCCTCATGCGGCACCTGTTGAACGACAATACCTCTCCCGAGACATTCTCGTTCTACGTTGTGCCGGTACGGCCGGAGAGCGGGTCCGGCAAAGCGCTGGCGCGAGAGACTTCCAAGCGGTTCCTGCTGACGCAATTACTCGTCATGTATGCCAATGAGAAGTTTTCGCTGAGAGAAGCCGGCCAGCAGGCTCTCCTCTACTTCTCTCCGCATCCTCCCGTCCGCCAGAAGCAGTTGAATGAGAGCATCTCGGATTCGTTCTATCGAGAACTCTTCATGAGTCCTTGTCTCTCCGGATGGGACAACGGCGAAGAGAAGCACGCATACATGTGCCTATGCCACCAGGTCCTCAGCCGAAGTCAGTTGAACGCGGTGGCCAAGTTGAGGGAAGCGGGGATCATGACAAGGAATTTGGTCGTGCTTCCCACAGTGTCGAATATTAGCCTTGCCAACAACGGGACACACGTAAGCCTCGGGAGCGTCAAACTTACCCGGATCCAACAGGACGAACGGTCGGGATTCGACCGCCGCCACGAGAAATACCTGGGTGACCTGGTCATCAAGATCGTGGAGCATTTTCTGCCGCTTTTCGTAGGAACCTACAGCGCCGCACCGTACCGGCTCGACTTTACGGACTTTCACCCGGAGCAGGTCCTCGGGTTCTTGCCGCACGAACTCGACTATACGCACCTGAGGATGCTCTGGCGGCGATGGAAGAAAAAGGCCAGCCTCAAGGTATTCGGCCAACCCGTCACCCCTTTCGGGCTGAGGTCACTCGACCGTCTGTTGAGTGCGGTGTTTTGCATGAGGGGCGATTTCATTCCGGATTTTCGGCTCGTTGACTATCCGGTGAGCCTGTTGAGCACGGATCGCAGCCCGGCCTTCGACGGAACCCTCGACAGTGAAAATAGGCTCAAGCAGGATCTGGCGGAACTCGGGGTGTTCGACACCAAGATGGCTCTGTACGAACTCTATAGGCTCCGGGAACACGCGAGAGCGGGATTCTCCGGCTTTGAGGGACGCCATTACAGCTTGTTCCCCGGCCTTACCGATGACATGGGCTCCGCCGTGGACCTCCAGGTCCTTGTTACGGCCCTGGCATTCAAATACGTCCTGCAAGGATCGGTTACCCATGCTCACATTCCCGATGATCCGCACATAGAGAGCGAGCGACGGCAGATCTTCTTCGGCGCGGCCATAGGGGTCCCCACCTTTTACGTAAGAGAGGACACCGGTAACCATTTCTTGAGAGATCTGGTGCACCGGACAAGCGGAATTCGCTCGAGCCGACGATACCCCGGATATCTGAGGGTCTACAATCGACAATTCCGCCGTGCGCTGGCCGAAGTACTGGTGACCGACGCCGCGGACCTCGTCGAAATGCTCCATTTGGCCGAAACGATGAAAGATCTCACCGCGAGGCTTGAAGCACCCGAAGAGGTGTCTGCAGAGGGGAAGCTCGTGCGCGGTATCCTGGCTGCATTGGGTGTGGCCTCTCCGATGAGCGTCGAGGCACAGGAGTTTAATCTCGCGGCGGAACGATACTATCGGACGAGCTTGAGGGCGCGACACATCGAGGAGGCGTTCGCCTTCCTGGAGCGAGATTTCAGGACCGGTAACGCAGGACTGATTGCAGGCGATAGCGAACATGCCGCGGCCATTCGGTATGCCCTGAACGATCGGAGCCCATTGGACTTCCTTCATGCGGTCAAGCAGGGTGTCTTGAGCGAAGGGATCGAGTTGGAGGAACTGGTAAAGCTCATCAACCTGCTTCTCGCGAACACGCGGCGCGACATAATGCACATGAAGAGGCTTTCCGAAAGGAGCGAGACGGATGATCGCGATCCGGCACCAATATGTAGATCGGGAGACGGGCCAAATCTGTACGGAACCCCTGTTCTGGGATAGCGCGATCGGGTGGCTCTATTCGGACGCGCGAGAAACGGGATCCAGGCTATACCGGGCATTCACCTCGGCACGAGCTTCCCGGATGCTCGCGTTGCTCAACTACGACTTTCCGGTGAGTCGTGCCACCAGGAGGTTTCTCAACGACTGCGGCACTGACCTGACCGAGTCGGTTGAAAGACCGGAGAGGCTGAACACAGCGAGAAAGCTTTTTGAACGTCGGATTCGCTACTGGGAATGCCGCCCCATGCCGATTCAGCCCGAATTCGTGGTCGCTCCCGCCGATTCGAGGGTCATCGTCGGGTCGTTGAGCGAGCGATCGGCGCTCTTCCTGAAGGATAAATTCTTTGATTCCGAGGAGCTTCTCGGGAGCAACAAGTCGCAATGGATGGCAACCTTCGAACAGGGGGACTTCGCGATCTTTCGGCTGACTCCGGACAAATACCATTACAACCACGCACCGGTCGCGGGTGTTGTCGAGGATTTCTACGAGATCTCGGGAGGATACCACTCGTGTAATCCGGGAGCGGTTGTCAGTGTGGTCACACCGTATTCGAAGAATAAGAGGGTGGTGACCGTCATCGACACTGAGGTACCCGGCGGTTCGGGAGTGGGCCTGGTAGCGATGATCGAGGTCGTTGCGCTGATGATCGGGGATATCGTCCAGGCGTACAGCGAAAAGGAATACGAAGACCCTCGGCCTGTCGTCAAGGGAATGTTCTTGAAAAAAGGCGTGCCGAAGAGCCTCTACCGCCCTGGAAGCAGCACCGACGTTTTGCTCTTTCAGAAGGGGCGCGTCGGATTTGCGGAAGACTTGATCCGGAACATGGGGCGACCCGACGTCCAAAGCCGGTTTTCCGTGGGCTTCGGCCGATCCCTGGCAGAGACCGATGTCAAGGTCCGGTCTCTGATCGCAATCCGGCGGGAGGAAGTCTAGGAGGCTGTTGCGTAACGCAATGTTTCCCCGACAACGCGCTACGATGCCGGTCCATGGGGAAATGACAGGCAGGGCGCCTGTCCCACCAATACAGCCAGGGAGGCCGCGGTGGTTGACACAAACCGCGTCCCGCGAGAATCCGCGACCGTATTTACCCATCCGAGGACCTATCAGGGCAGTGACACTATGCTTAGAGGAGATTTGTTGTATGTGGGATGCAGCGTTTATTTCCGCAATGGGTCTGTTGTTCGCGATGCTCCTTCGGTGGGCGTGCAGAACGTTGCCGGGAGAGGACTGGCAGATAATGGCCGCCGTTCCTGTTGCCAAACGAGACTCGGCCACCTGGGTCGGGGCCAACTTGACCTATTACGGCCTCTTCGTTTCGGGTTCGTGTGTATTGGGGGTGACCCTGTTTCTCGTGCTGATGGGGGCAGTGGGCTGCCAGGCAAGGATCTCTCTCCTTGTCGTGCTCGTTCTGCTCGGGCTCTGTGTGCCGGCTTCCAACGTTCTCGCTCGTCTCGTCGAGAAGAAGCATCATACGCTTACCATAGGTGGCGCTTCCTTTCTGGGCGTGCTCGTAACGCCAGGCATCCTCTGGTGCGCAAATGCTATTGCCGAGTCCGCAGCTAATCTGCCCGTGCCGATGGTCCCGGCGCTTGCCTCTCTTTCCATCGCGTACGCCATAGGTGAGGGGGTGGGTCGGCTGGCTTGCATAAGCTTCGGCTGTTGTTACGGGAAGCCGTTGGCCGACTGTTCCCCATGGATACGCCGGGCCATCGGAGCTCACGGTTTCGTGTTCAGCGGTTCCACCAAGAAGATAGCGTACGAGGGAGGGTCGTTGGGCAAAGAGGTGGTCCCCATACAAGCCATGACTTCAGCTGTTTTCCTCGGCATCGGTCTCGTCTCCATGTTCCTTTACCTCGGGAACCACCATTTCGCTGCCGTAGCGGTATCCATCGTGATGACGCAAACATGGAGGGCTCTCTCCGAAACCTTGCGGGCTGACTATCGGGGTGGAGGAACGTTCTCCGCGTATCAGGTCATGGCAGTCGTGGCAGCTATCTACACGTTGGGTCTCTTATGGATCTTGCCGGCGGAGCCGGTTCCTCCTGCGAGTCTGGCTGCAGGGGTGACCGCTCTGTGGGATCCGGTGGTGCCTTTCGCGCTACAATCGCTCGGGCTGGCGGTCTTCTTGTTTTCAGGCCGCAGCCGGGTGACGGGGTCGACCCTCTCGTTTCACGTCCTCCCCGACAGGCTGTAGCACCGGTGTGGCTGCCAAGAAGCATGGCAGTTACCGCATCTGCTGCCTGCTTCACCCAACTGACCTGGAGGCCATGGCACCAATCCATGATTCGCGGTCGCCGCATGGCCACGGTCTCCATGCCGGTCCGAAATCTTGGCATCTGTCGTGAATTTTTTGCGATAACTGAAATCTCACCGAACCCTCATTTCAATCTGACCCCAGCCTCCTATGATTTGGGTACACAGAAAATCACAAAGAGAGGAGGCAACGACTCAATGACAGCACTAGCAGCCATGATGGGAAAGGAGAACGGGCCTGCCACGAGATCGGTTGCGGACAGTCGCGAGCTGATAATTGCCGCTCGTTCAGGAGATCTCGCCAGACTTAAAAGTTGCCTTGACCGAGGCGCGGACTTCAATTGCCGAGACGAAGAAGGGAAAACTGCCCTCATTTGGGCCTGTGCGGAGAATCACCGGGGCGCGATGAAGTTCTTGCTCCAACGAAGGGCCAAGGTTAACGCAGCAACGCCACACGGGATCACCGCATTGATAGCGGCCGCCATGGGCGGGCACACGGACGCGATGGAACTGCTGCTCCGGAATGGCGCGGACGTCAATATGAAGGAACGCCTCATGGGGTCAACCCCCCTGCTCATGGCCTCGTTCGCGGGTTTCGAGAGAATAGCCGCACGACTGTTAGACCACGGCGCGGCAGTGAACGCGCGAGACAAGGATGGGAGAACCCCGCTGCTGGAAGCCTCCTTCACCGGTCACCTCGAAATCGTTCGACTGCTCCTGGAGCACGGGGCAAACGTGCACGCGAAAAATCGCTTTGGCAGCACTCCGTTGATGGCAGCCGCGGTGGGCGGGCATTGCGAGATCGTGACGCTCCTCTTCGATCGAGGAGCGGATGTCAATGCCAGGAACAAGTTCGGCAAAACTCCGCTGCTGGAAGCGTCACTCGCGGGATGCGCCCGGACGGTCGAGTTCCTTTTGGACAACGGCGCAGATATCCTAGCTGAGGACGTGAATGGGAAGAATGCGCTTATCCTGGCCTTCGATTGTGGCCATCCGGACGTGGTGCGGCTCCTGGAAGACAGGAGTGTCCCGCGGCCAACTCCGGTGAAGCACGGCGTGGTGGAATTCGAACCGTTTTCGCCGTTGTACGCAAGAGTTTGACCGGCCCGGTCCCAGCGTTCAACCCAGCGTTCAAAGGTCCGGCCGGGGCGAATGGCATTCCTCTATTCGGGGGAAAATCCCCCCGTTCCACGAAGGGAGCCACGGAAGGACTTTGTGCCCACTCCTAGCGATCGTTGGTCTCGGAGAATCACCACCATTGCCCTGCCAGAATCCTTATCCCGTCCGGGTCGGGGAACTCCCTAGACTAACGATCTTCTATCGATTGCCTAACCATTTTCTAACATATGGCGAGCATCGTGTGGACAAGCCCTGCACAGGATCGCTCAGCTATACCGAACTGCGACGAGGAGGTTTGAGATGTTTGTAAGGGCGTGGTCGATTCTCTTCTTGGTCGGTCTTCTCATGGCCACCACGGTCTTTGCCGTCACTGTCGATCCCAGCTTGCCGGATTATAAATCGGTCAGCGGCGTGTCGGGCAGTCTGAAATCGGTCGGCTCCGATACCTTGAACAATCTTATGAGTCTCTGGTCGGAGGGGTTCAATTCAGCCTATCCAGGGGTCAAGATCGCGGTAGAAGGAAAGGGGTCCTCAACCGCACCCCCGGCCTTGATAGAAGGGACGGCTCAATTCGGCCCCATGTCCCGGGAGATGCAGTCCAAAGAAGAAGATGCGTTTGAAAAGAAGTTCGGCTACAAACCCGCCCGTGTTCGAACTGCGGTGGACGCTCTGGCGGTTTTCGTGCACAAAGACAATCCCATCAAATGCCTCACGTTGAAGCAAGTCGATGCCATGTTTTCCAAGACGCGCAATGGGGGCCTACCCAAGGATATCGTCACCTGGGGCGATCTCGGGCTGAAAGGTGAATGGGCCGCCAAGCCAATTTCTCTGTACGGCCGCAATTCCGCGTCGGGCACGTACGGTTTCTTCAAGGAGGTTGCCCTGTTCAAAGGAGACTACAAAGACAAGGTGAAGGAGCAGCCCGGCTCCTCAGCAGTCATACAAGGGGTGGCGTCCGACCGATATGCCATAGGGTACTCGGGAGTCGGGTATAAGACGGCCGACGTGAGGACGGTTCCTCTCACGATCGAGGAAGGCGAATGCTTTGATGCCACGGCAGAGAGCGCATACAGCGGTGACTATCCTCTCGCCCGGTTTCTCTACCTTTACTTGAACAAGAAGCCCAACGAAAAACTCGATCCACTGAGGGCAGCATTCATCGAGTACGTATTGTCCAAGCAAGGCCAGACTGCCGTGATAAAAGACGGCTTCTATCCGGTCTCAAAGGCTATCTCGGACGAGGATTTGAAGGCTCTGGGCATCAAGTGACCAGCGACCCCGGCACCGAGACCGAGCCACGGAGGGCGTTAACATGACCGAAGGTGCGTCCGGGGTTCGTCGGAGATCGGTTCGGCGCTCCGTCCTTGTTGCGGACCGGATCGCGGACCAGACCATCAGAATCGGCGGTGTCCTCGTTATAGCTGCAGTGCTGGGGATCCTCGTGTTCCTGGTATACGAGGTGGTGCCGCTCTTCAAGGGGGGGACGGTACAGGCCCGCCAGAGTTTTGCACTCCAGGAGCCTCCAAAGGACATCGCGGCTCTGACGCTTGACGAGTACAAAGTCCTCGGGGTGACCGTCGCGATGGACGGCTCGATCACCGCGTTCCACGCCAGGACGGGCGCCTCCCTTCACGTTCCCTCCCTGGATCTCAAAGGCAAGAAAGTCACTGCGGTCGCAAAGACCTTGGACAGGAAAGACCTGGCTTTCGGATTTTCCGATGGCACGGTCAGATTCGCGCGGGTTGCCATCGAGCCCGAAATCATACCCGCGGCCGCGCTGCCGCAAGGACTCACGCAACTGAGCGACGGCGACAGCACCGACGGTGTGTCGGTCTTTTCCGTCATTCCCGGCGACCAGATCCGAAAGGTGACCGCCAAAATCTATCTCAGCGATGAAATCCAGGTGTCCAAGACCGGGAGTCCGATCGTGGCAATGGACTACCGGTCGGCCGGACCCTGGGATAGCCCGCGAAGGAGTTTCGTCACCGTGGACGGCCAGGGGGTTGCTGCACTGAACCGCGTGGTGTCCAAGAAGAACCTCCTCACGGGGAAGGTTAGCGAAAAAGTCGTCAGTACGGTGCTCCCACAACTTCCTCAGGGGGCTCCTGTTAGTTACGCCCTCCTGACAGACAATAGCGACGAGGTGTATCTGGCGGAAAAGAGAGGGCGAGTCTATCGGTACAATACGAGGAATCCTCAGGTTCCGGTCCTTGCCGAGACGGTGGACCTCCTCCCGCGAGGGGTGGAGCTGACCACCTTCGGGTTCTTGCTCGGGGAGAAATCACTGGTGGTGGGCGGATCGAACGGATGGCTCGGAATATTCTTCCGCCTCCGCCAGGAGGAAGCCGGTACCCCGGACGGCTACGGTCTGGTCCTCACCAGGAAACTCGAACCGCAACCGGGGTCGATTACTGGACTTGACGCGGGCCAGCGGGGCCGGCTTTTCGTGACGACCGACGGGGCAGGCGATATCTGGGTGCGCCATGCTACCAGTCAGAGGACGCTCCTGCGCTTGCAGCCCGAGAAAGATCGAGGCAGGGTAACTGCAACGGCTTTTGCGCCGCGCGGGGACGGAGTCCTGGCCCTCCAAGAAAAAGGTGGGGGCACCTTCTGGGACCTGAGCATCCCGCACCCGGAAACCTCTCTCGGCTCTTTGTTCGGCAAAGTGTGGTACGAGGGTTACCCGGAGCCGTCCTATACCTGGCAGTCTTCCGGGGCAACGGACGACTTTGAGCCGAAGCTGTCGCTCGTTCCTCTGATCTTCGGCACCCTCAAGGCAACCTTCTATTCGCTGATGTTCGCGATCCCTATTGCCTTGTTGGCTGCCGTCTACACCTCCGAGTTCGTTCACCCATCGGTCCGGGCTACCGTGAAACCGATCATGGAGATGATGGCGTCCCTCCCCTCGGTCATACTCGGCTTTGTGGTCGCGCTCGTTCTCGCGCCCGTCGTCGAATCATGGATTGCCGCGGTGATCCTGGCATTCGTCGTGGTGCCGCTCGCGCTTGTCTTTGCCGCTCACCTGTGGCAAATGGTGCCAGCTCCTGTTGCCATACGCCTCGAGGGATTGCCTAAATTGATCATCATGTTCCTCTGCGTCGCAGGCGCAGGTGGCGCCAGTTACGCGGCAGGACCGCTCTTCGAGCGACTCTTCTTTGCAGGCAATATCAAGGCATGGCTCAATGGCGGGGTCGGCTCGGCCGCTCCGTTTCTCTTTCTCCTGCTCATGCCGCCTGTGTTCTTCGCGATGGCAATGGTCGTTCCGCGATGGCCCGGCCAAAACCCCGGCCGCTCGGCAGGCGGAGAGGAGCGATTCAAGGCCGCTGCCCTGGAGCTGGTGCGATGGCTCGGCCTGTTGGTGGCGGCAGCGGGATGCTCCTACGCTCTGGCGCTGCTGCTCCAGGAGGCAGGGGTCGATGCCAGGGGCGGATTCATCGGGACGTACGTGCAACGCAACACCCTGCTGGTGGGGTTTGCCATGGGGTTCGCCGTGATTCCGATTACGTACACGCTGGCGGAAGACGCTCTGAACGCAGTCCCCGATCATTTGCGCTTCGCCAGCCTCTCGTGCGGCGCCACACCATGGCAAACCGCGATTTGGGTGATACTGCCGACCGCTGCAAGTGGCGTCTTTGCCGCCATCATGATCGGGATGGGCCGAGCGGTGGGGGAGACCATGATCGTGGTCATGGCCTCAGGCAACACGCCGCTCCTCGACCTGAACGTGTTCGACGGCTTGAGGGCCCTCTCGGCGAATATCGCAGTGGAACTACCCGAGGCAGTGAAAGACGGCTCGCTCTATCGCGTGCTCTTTCTTACTGCGCTCGTTCTCTTTTCCATGACCTTCGTCATCAACACCGTCGCAGAAGTGGTCCGGCTGCGGTTCCGAAAGAGGGCGATGCAGCTCTAATACCGATTCGCAGAGCGGGACAAAGCAAGAGGGCTTGTGGTCCCGAGAGGCATTCGATGGTTCCAACCACAACGAAAGACCGGTCTGAAGGAAGAGAGGAAGCGAATCCGCGAACTCCTCCCGAGAGCCGGTCAACCTCGGGGAAAGCTCCGAAGGCCTGTAGCCTTTCCGCTCGAGGAGAGCCGTTTCTCTGGGGATTCGGAGGTTCCCTCGCGATCGGCATCATGATGATTCTCGGCTTCATGACGCTCATTCTTTGGAACGGGATCGCTGCCTTCTATCCGAAGCCTCTCCAGGTCGTGACGCTTCGTGACGGGACTCTGGTAGCCGGAGAGCCGATCCGGACCGAGAGTTTTCAACCCCAGGAGGAGTCCCCCGGTAAGGGCGACAAGGAACACGGCGAGTCACCTTCGGCCGGCCCAATCCCTGCTTTGCGGACCCTCTACCGGATTGGGAATTTTGACCTGTACAACGAAGACTTCCGTTGGGTGCTCGAGTCCAGCGTGGAGAAGACGGCAACTCCTCCGGACCTCTTCTTCGTGGAACGCCTCGAATGGGGGCCTTTTGTCGGAACCGTGCAGTCAATCGACCTGGCCGGCTCGCAAATTGGCGGGCCAAGCCTCTCGACGAATGAGCTTTACTCCGCAGTCGAGCAAGCGGCCGAGAGGCGGGCAGGCATCCGCTCCGTCGAAAGGGGCGACATCGCCGCGGTGAATTATGAGATGGAAGAGGCGCGGTTGGCCTTGAAGAAAGCTGGGCTGAAATACGGCCCACGGAGCCCCGAGTACCAAGCCGCGGAGAAGGGCTACGCTGACCGTTCAGCCGTCCTGGCCGAACGGTATCGGGCCTTGGAAGCCCGCGCACATGAGCTGAAATCTCAGGACGCGAAATTCACCATCACCCTCGCGGACGTGAGCGGTCGGGAGAAAGTCCAGAAGCTCTCGGACGTGGTGCGCATGTATCCTGCCAATCTTCTGAGCGTTTTCCAGAAGCTGCGGATCTATGCGTCTCGCTGGTGGGAGTTGCTCAGTCAGGAACCTCGAGAGGCCAATACCGAAGGGGGGATTATGCCCGCGATCTTCGGGACGTGCGTCATGACTATTTTCATGGCGCTGGCCGTGGCTCCGTTCGGGGTGGTCGCAGCTTTGTACCTACGGGAGTACGCTAGGCAGGGGCGTATGGTTTCAGCGGTCCGGATCGGTATCAACAACCTCGCCGGTATCCCCTCCATCGTGTACGGGGTGTTCGGACTCGGCTTCTTCGCCTACATGATCGGAGCGGGGATTGACGGGCTGCTCTTTCCGGAGAGGCTCCCGAACCCGACGTACGGCACGGGCGGATTGCTCTGGTCGTCACTCACCCTGGCCCTGTTGACCGTTCCCGTCGTGATCGTCGCTACGGAAGAAGCTCTCGCTGCGGTCCCGCAGTCGTCGCGTGAGGGTTCTCTCGCTTGCGGCGCATCGAAGTGGCAGACGGTGAAATACATCGTGCTGCCTCGCGCCATGCCCGGCATCATGACCGGGCTCATCCTCGCCATGGCCCGCGGAGCAGGCGAAGTTGCGCCACTCATGCTCGTCGGAGTGGTGAAACTCGCCCCTGAATTGCCGATCGACCACTTCTTTCCGTACATACATCTCGAGCGGAGTTTCATGCACCTGGGATTCCACATTTATGACGTGGGGTTTCAGTCCAGGAATTCTGAGGCGGCCAAGCCGATGGTCTTCGTGACCACGCTGGTTCTCATCACGCTGATTGCGGTGATGAACGCCGCGGCGATATACATTCGGAACCGGCTGAAACGCAAATTTTCTGCAGGGGGCTTCTGAGGGAATTAAGAAATGCCTGAAACAGGACCACCTTCCGTGAGATCGGAAGGAACCATATATCACGTTAAACGGGGCCGCGAAGGCACCGTGATGGAGATCGAGGATTTCTGTCTCTGGTACGAGCTGGCCCAGGCGCTCTTCAACGTGAGCATGGGTGTGGAGAAGGGCCTGGTCACCGCGCTCATCGGACCGTCCGGCTGTGGGAAGTCGACCCTTCTGCGATCTATCAACCGTATGAACGACCTCATCGACGGCGTTAAGGTGTCTGGACAAATGCTCGTTGAAGGGTTTGACATTTACGGCCCCGGGGTCGACGTGATAGCGCTCAGGAAGACCATGGGCATGGTATTTCAGAAGCCGAATCCATTCCCCATGTCCATAACGGACAACGTCACCTATCCGTTGAAGGTGGACGGCATCACGGACAAGAGAGTATTGGCACAGACCGCGGAAACTGCTCTGAAAGCTGCGGCTCTGTGGGACGAAGTGAAGGACAGGCTGCACGAGAACGCCCTGGGCTTATCCGGCGGACAGCAGCAGCGCCTCTGCATTGCTCGAGCCGTCGCAGGAGATCCCGACGTGCTCCTCATGGATGAGCCGTGCTCGGCCCTGGACCCGGTGGCCACCGGAAAGATCGAAGACTTGATCGACGAACTGCGCGGCAAGTACACGATCCTCATCGTCACGCACAACATGCAGCAGGCAGCCCGCGTCTCGGACAACACCGCATTCATGTACCTGGGTAGGCTCATCGAATACGGCCTGACCAGCACGATCTTCACCAATCCCCGCGTCGAAAAGACCATGGAATACGTCACCGGCAGGTTTGGATAGAGCCTAATTATCGAAGATCACTTCTCGGCCTCGGTCTCCCGGACGTCGAGGGCTCCGCGGTGGCGGTGGATCTCGCCGGTAACCATGTAGATCACGTCCTCCGCGATGTTCGTCGCGTGGTCCGCGATGCGTTCGAGGTGCCGGGAAACCAGGAAGAGATGGACCAGAGCTTCCAGGCGGGGAGGAGGGGTGTTGATCTTCTCTTCGAACTGCCGGTGAATGACATGTTTCATGTAGTCGACTTCGTCGTCCTGTGCGCAGACGTCAAACGCGGCTTTCTCGTCCAGGTTGACGAACGAATCGAGGCTCTTCTTGAGCATGAATCTCGCCGTCTCGGCCATGGGGCCATAATCGAAGGGGAGTTCGGCGTGTTTGCGTGAAGCGGCCAAGACCGCGGTTTCAGCGATATTGACCGCGAGATCTCCGATTCGTTCCAGATCGTTGTTGATCTTCATGACGCCCACGATATAGCGCAGATCGATCGCCACAGGCTGATGCAGCGCCAGGATCTCGAGGCATTCCTCTTCCAGATCGACCTCGGCCTGGTCGATCTCGACGTCGCCGTCGATCACCCGTGCCGCCATAAGCGGATCTCGGGCACTTATCGCTTGAACCGCCAGACGCACATGCTCTTCCACCTGAGCGCCAAGCTCGAGGACTTTCTTCTTCAAATCCTCGATCTTTCGACCAAGACGCACTCTCACTGTCGTGGACATCATACTCTCCAATTCACATTTGTTATGTAGGCAGCAAGAATAACGGGACCTGCCCCGGGCGATGCCAGTATCGCGGCACCTCAGATCGCGGGCAGACGAATGGAGAACGTACTCCCTCTGCCGACGACGCTCTCCACGAGAATCTTGCCGTTATGAGCGTTCACAATGTGTTTCACAATGGCGAGTCCGAGCCCGGTACCTCCGACCTCGCGACTGCGGCCCTTGTCCAGGCGGTAGAACCGTTCAAACACGCGGTTAAGATGCTCCCGCGGTATCCCAAATCCCTGATCCCGCACGAGAATGACGATTTCTCCATCCACCAGCTCAGCCGACATGGTCACGGACTTACCCGGCTCGCTGTACTTCACGGCATTGTCTATGAGATTCACGAGGGCCTGTTCCAGCAGCGTCGGATTGATCATCGCGATCAGGTCGGCGTCGCAATTCCATTCGAGAGAGATCTCCTTTTCCACGGCTCTGTCGCGGCATGTTTTGCTGACAGCTTCAAACACCTGTGCCAGCGATCCCGGCTCGAGGGAAATGGACCCTTTTTCAGCTTCCTGCTCTATCCGCGAGAGGCTCAGGAGGTCCTCGATGATCATTCCCAGACGATCGGCCTGCTTGATCACGATGTCGAGAAACCGTCTCGCATTCTCGGGGTCTTCGATGGCCCCCTCGTTCAACGTCTCCAGAAAACCCTTGATGGAAGTGACCGGCGTCTTCAGCTCGTGCGAAACGTTGGCCACAAAGTCTTTCCTGATCTTTTCCAGAGCACGTAAGCGGGTCATGTCGTTGAGTACCACGACCGCGCCGGTCGGGCGACCGCTTCCATCTTTCATGAAGGAACCTTTGGCCTGGAGGAGCAACTCGGGTTCGCCGGGAAGGGTCAGGCTCTCTTCTATCGGCGTTTCCGAATCGAGCACCTTCCTGATGAATCTTCGCAGGTCGTTGTTCCGTATGGCCTCCAGTAACCGGCGCCCGCGAACGGCCTTTGCATCGACGCGAAACAGCGTCTCCGCCGAGCGATTCAGACGAACGATGGTCTCATGCTCGTCAACGACGAGGACCGCTTCCACCATGCCGCGAAGGACCGCCTCCAGTTCGTCGCGTTGACTCGTTACGGCGGCCAGTCGCACGTGAAATCTTTCGGCCATTCGGTTCATCGCCTCGGCCAGCGCTCCCGTTTCCTCATACGAACCCCCATCCATCCGGTAGAAGAGATCGCCGGCCGCGAATCGCTGAGCCCCCTCTTTCATCTCGCGGATCGTGCGGATCAACGGCCGGGAAACCAGGAGACTCGCGAGGCCTGCAAAGGCGGCTATCAGGAGTCCGGCCAAGGCAATATTGAGGAGAACGGGTCTGAGGATCTCGGTGAGGTCGGAGACCGGTATCGCGGCTCTTGCCACGGCCACGACCTCTTCGTTCCTTTTCACCAGCACCGCTACGTACAGCATGTCGGTCTTGACGGTGTAACTCCGACGGACTGAACGCGCCGTCTCCCCCTTGAGGGCCGCAATGATTTCCGGCCGCTCTGCATGACTCGGTAAAATGGAAGGATCGACCTCAGAATCCGCGAATACCTCTCCCGAAGGGAGGACAATGGTGAACCTCGTGGCAGTGCTCGCACCCAGCTTCTTGACGATCGCGTCGATCTCCGGCCTTTGGTCGGGTGACGGATCTCGGGCGAGACAGGTCCCCACAAGCGACGCCCGCGCACTGAGGTCCGATATCATCTTTTCTACATAAACGTCGTACAACCAGTCGCTCGCAAACCAGGCCGTCGATACAAGGGAGAGTAGAATTATCAGGAGGTAGGAGGGATAAAGATACCACAATAATCTCCGTCTCTTCGGCATTTCCTACTCCATGAACCGGTAGCCCACACCCCTGACCGTCTCGATCAGCCGACCGGCCTCCCCGAGCTTCTTGCGCAGTCCTACGATGGTGACGTCCACCGCGCGGTCGGTCACCGAATAATCATCGCCCCGGACCGCTGCGATGATCTGGCCGCGACTGTATACTCGACCCGGCCTGAGCGCAAGAAATCTGAGTATAGCGAATTCGGTGGCGGTAAGCGCTATCGGCTGCTCCTTGACCCGCACCTCGTGACGACCCGGGTCGACGGTGATTTCGTGGCTCCTGATGATTTCCTCACTCTCAGACTCCTCACCCCCCGCTTTTCGCCGGAGTGCGGCCTTTACCCGCGCGGCCAGTACGCGGGGGCTGAATGGCTTGGTCACGTAATCGTCGGCACCCAATTCGAGGCCTGTAACGATATCCGCATCCTCGCTCTTGGCCGTAAGCATGACAATCGGTACGGTCGCGGTTCGGAGATCGCTCTTCAATTTGCGACACACATCCAACCCGTCCATTCCGGGGAGCATGAGGTCGAGCACGATCAGGTCGGGAGGATCTTCCGCGGCCCTCGATAGCGCCTGCTCTCCGGAGCTTGCGCACTTGACGCGATATCCTTCCTTCTCCAGATTGTATTTCACCAACTCGAGTATGTCAGCCTCGTCGTCTACCACAAGTACCTTCTCTTTTGCCATGGAATCGCTCACTTCCACTCTCTCCCGAAAGGAGAGGGTGCGGGGGACCTAGAACTATCGTACTCATCACTTGCTTTCGGGGACAACCAATTCCTCGACCAGTTCCTCAACGAACGATCGGATTTCGTCTCTCACTCTTCGGTAGTGCCGGAGTTTGGCCTCTTCGTCCGATTCGGCTCGGGCGAGTCTCGGTGGATCGGCAAAACTCCGGTGCAGCATTTTGGCCGTGCCGGGAAACAGGGGACACATCTCTCGGGCATGGTCGCAGACCGTGATGACGTAGTCGAACTCCTGGTCTCCCAGCTCCTGCAGCTGTTTCGATCGCTGACCCGATATATTGACGCCGACCTCGGCCATAACCCTGACTGCTCTCGGATCGAGGCCGTGGCTTTCGACCCCTGCGGAGAATGCCTGAATCGCGTCACCCATGAGGTGGCGAACCCATCCTTCCGCCATCTGGCTCCGACATGAGTTCCCGGTGCACAGGAACAGGATTCGAATCATGATATGCCTCCGGTAGGACAGCTTCTCGCTCCGACCCGCAAATACTGTCTCATACTCCTATGCTTCCGATCTCGCTCGGGGGATCTCTCCTGGCGGCGGCTGGCAAGATGCGGGCCCACCGAACAACTCGGGACACAACCGAGGATTAAGACGCCGTAGTTGCGAAACCGACTACTGGGGAGGAGGGCGCTCTTCCCGGGCAAGGCGATTACTCCCAATCCCGATCGGAGTCAACCAAGATTGCCAAGTCCTATCGCTCAGTGCAGCGGACACGATCGGACCTGCTCACAAGCACTGGCGACACCATATTAAGGGAATGTTTTGATACGATGAGCGAAGTGTTAGAAATGCGTTATCGAAACGCCCATTAGGAATAGCCTTACCGGTCCGGGGAAAGCAATTGAGCCTACTGGAATCGGCCGTGTTCGAGAGGCTCCAGTGAACGCCGCCCACTCGTGCTGCAACAGGGTGTTTTGGCGTTCATTGCCCGTAACCCATCTGTTGCGGCATCTGTTTGCTCATATTGGCCACCACCGGTTCGTCATCGTCCGGCAAGAAGTGCTCACTGGCCCCATGACGGATTTCGGGCCCTGAATCGCCGACCGGCACCCGGTCATCGGGTACGACAGGGAGATATACCGAGAAGGTGGAGCCTTTTCCCACCTCACTGTGCACTTCCATAAAGCCTCCATGGGCTTTGACGATCCCGTGAACCACCGAGAGCCCTAGGCCGGTTCCCTCGCCCCTGTCTTTCGTAGTAAAATACGGCTCAAAGATATGTTCCAACTGGTCCGGGGTCATGCCGAGGCCTGTGTCGCTGACACTCAGCCTCACATAGCGACCGGCAACAACTTGTGGATGGCGTGAGGGGAGAGTCGCATCGAACCGCTGGTTGGCCAATCGAATCTCGAGGACTCCGCCCGTCTCCCGCATAGCATGCACCGCGTTTGCGCACAGATTCATCAGGACCTGATGAATCTGGTTGGGATCGCCCATAATCACCTCCGCGCTAGCCTCAACCGTTTCATGGAGTTCCACCGTGGAGGGTGCCGAAGCGCCGAGAAATCCCAGGGTCTCTTTGATGATAGGACTCAAGCGGATAACCCTTTTCTCCTGGTCGCTCCCGCGGCTGAACGTGAGTATCTGGTCGACCAGAGCCTTCGCTCGGTTGGCCGCAGCGAGAATCTGTTTCACGTTGAAGTGGATTTGCCCTACCTTCGCGGCCCGGTCCAGCGCCAGTTCGGAATATCCCATGATTACATAGAGGATGTTATTGAAATCATGGGCAATACCCCCGGCCAAAGTGCCGAGGGCCTCCATCTTGGCAGCCTGGCGGAGTTGCCCCTCAAGTCGCAGACGTTCCGCCACATCCTCTGCATGCCGAGTAAGATACCTTTTGACCACGAGCGACACGCCGGCCCAACCGAGGATCACGATGGTCAGACTCAGGACCGCGAGAAATCCTCCTTGCCAAATGCGCGTGCGGAAGACGTCGATCTCTTCTTTGATTCTCTGGTGGATCGAACTCGCAATCCGATCGATCCCTTGTGAATAGAGGGCCTTTTGCGTGTCATAATCCGTTCCCAATAAAAGCGTGGACGCCTCCTGCAGCCGGCCCTGTCGAGCCATTGCCAAAGCGACGGACTCCATTTCCAGGAGGTTCGAATAGGCCAGCTTCGTTTGGGCGGCGTAGCTCTTTTCGTATTCCACGCGGAGAAGCAGAGCCGCTTCCAGAATCGAATCGTCGAGCTGGGGTTGAATGACTCGATAATGCCTTTCCCATCTTGCGTCGCCTGTTGCCGCGGCCATCCTGGCCGACATGGTCAGCAGCTCGTTGAGGTGGGTAATGTCTCCAACGAGCCGCTGCAGTCGCAATCCTTCAGTTCCGACGGCCAGCAGAGAACCGTACATGCTCCAGACGAGGTAGCCCAGCGCGGGCAGGAGCATCACGGCCAGTATGAGTCCGAACGTCAGGGCCTTCATGGGATTCACATGGCGATTGTTCAGGAGCCGTATCATAGAGTTCACCCTGCCTCTCCAGTCAAATCTTCCTTGGTTGCACAGAGACCCTGCCGAGAGATTGCATCCCTGTTCTACGGGAGGGGGGTTAGCAAACTATGAGGACGTAATTACTTATCGGTTAGAAATCGAGAGGTCATCGCCGGACAGAGACCGGTCGCAAAGCACCGGCCCTTGCCTAGAAGTAAGAATCGAAATGCCCTGGGATCCGGTGGGCAGCGGATCGGTACGAAAAGCGGAGTTCCTCCTTAGCAAATTGATGAGCGATCCGGGAGGAAATAACTATGATTAGAAGGGGTTCACGAGAATGCGCCTTGAAACGTATCGAGCAGATTCACTCCTTTGATCCAGAATTGGTGGCATTTCCCTCAGGCAGTATTTTGGCTATGGCAGCATGGTCCATATCGAGATATCTGCGAGCGACTCGGAGCACATCTGCCGCGTTCACTTCCCGTATTCTTGCTATGTACACGGGGTCGTAATCGTACCCCATGCCGTAGAGCGTATGAAGACCGACCTCTTCGGCACGATCCGACGTACTCTGCTGCGAGATCAAATGGTTGCCGATGAGGCTGTCGATGGCTTTCTTTAGCTCTGCTTCCCCTACCGCGGTCTTCTTGATCGCCTCGATCTCGTTCACCAACCCAGCGAAGGCTCGATCGACTTTCGGAGCGTCGCACGCGAGGTACAGGCCGAAGATTCCCGGTGCAAGTCCGGGCCGAAAGAACGACGTGACCTCGTAAGCCAGCGATTCCTTGTCCCTTAGCTGGAGAAAGAGCCTGCCCCCTTGGCCCGCCAGGATGCTGTTGAGTACGTCCAGCGCAAAGCGGTCCGGGTCGGTCAGGGTGACCGTACGGAATCCTATGGTGAGGTAGGCCTTGGCCCGAGGAATACGCATCACCGTCTCGCTGACCGATTCCAGGGGATGCTCGGCAGGGATCTGGGGCATTTCCAGGGCCTGTCCCGTGGTCTTTCCGAAGAGCCGTTCCACTCGATCCATGACCTCCTTTGGGTCCATCGAACCCACCGCTGCGATAACCGTATTGGACGGGACAGCGAGCTGCCGGAACGTCTGCTTGAGATCTTCCGGAGTGAAGCCTGAGACCGTGTGTGGTGTCCCCAGCAGGTCGAATCCATAGGGGAAGTGCGGGAACAGCGTTTTGTTCAGGGTCTTGATGACGTACTCGCTTGGATTGTCAGGCTCTGTTCTGATGGCGTTTATGATCAGGTCGCGCTCTCTGTCGAGCTTGTCTTGCGGGAATGTCGGGTCCGCGTACATCTGAGCGAGTAGCTCCAGGGCCTGGTCCCAATAGCGGCTGAAAAAGCTCGCGTACAGGCCGAACGAATCGTTCCCGGAGAAGCCCTGCAGCGTGCCGCCCATGTTGTCCACCTTCCTGGCGATATCCCGTTCGTTCATCGTTCCGGCGCCTTTGGTGAGCATACGCGCGATGAAGTTCATGATCCCCTGCGTGTCATCGTTTTCGAACCGCTTGCCACCGAGGGAAGCGATGCGAAAGCTGATCACCGGATTGGAGTTATCGGGGACGAGCACAACCTTGGTGCCGTTGGCGAGCTCTCGAAACATGGGGCGTGCGGGAGTCTCGGCCGCGGCAACGGGGGTTATCGCCGGGGCCGCGAAACGGCTCACGATTTGCTCCAGCCCTTCGATCCGGAAATCTTTCGCCTCCCCGTGAGGCAGCAGCACGGCAACGCTCACATTGGGCGGCATCAGGTATTTCTTAGCCACTGCCGAGATCTGCCGGGGGGTCACCGCGGCATTCAGGGTCAGATACTTCTGTTCGTAATTCGGGTCGCCAAGTTGATTCTGGAAGTCCCCCATATTCCGGGCTATTCCCTGAACGGTTTCCCGCGCGTACACACGCCCGGACTCGAGATGGATCCTCGCCTGCTCCAACTCGTCAGGCGGCGGTGGTGTTCCGGCCAGGAGGGCCAATTCGTCCATGATGGCCTGGGTGGCGAGTTCCAGATTCTCTGCCGCGAGATTTGCGGAGATGATGAGCAGGCCCGGTTCCTTCGGCGTCACCGAAGAAACGGAAAGAGAGGTTACAAGGCCCTTGTCCTGCTTGAGTATCCGAACGAGCCGCGAATCGTCCCGCCCGCCCAGGAGATCTGCAATCAGGTCCAATGCATTGACATCATAGCCCTTCATGGAGGGTATGTGAAAAGCTATGCTCAGCCGAGGCTCAGTGGCATTGGGATCTCGCACCACAGCGCTCCGGATCTGCTCCTGTGGCGGTTCCTGCGGGAGAGAGACCGGCAAGAACCCGGTGGGTTTCACATCCGCGGTGAGGCGTTCGACGTCCTCGCGGACCGCGACGGGGTCCACATCCCCCACAACGATCAGGAACATGTTCTCCGGCACGTACCACTTCTTACGAAAATCCAGGATGTTCTGGCGGGTAACCTCCTCGACGACCTCCTTCCGGCCTATAACCGGGAACCGGTACGGGCTTTTGACATAGGCTGTCTTGAAGAGCAGCTTGGATATCACCTCGTCCGGCAGGTCCTCGTCCTGAAGGATTTCCTCAAGGACGACTTTCTTTTCCTTCTCGAGTTCCTGCGGGTTCATCACCGCCCGGAAGACCGCATCGGTGATAATATCCAGGCCGCGAGACGTGGCCGACGAGGGGACGACGATGTGGAACACGGTTTCGTCCCAGCTCGTGTAGGCGTTTATTTGCCCGCCGATTTCCGCAACCTCGGTGTCAATCTGCCCCACACCTCGCCTCTCGGTGCCTTTGAAAGCCATGTGTTCGATGACATGACTGATCCCGCGTTCGGACTCGTTCTCATAGGCGCTCCCCACCTTTACCCACAGTTGAATAGCGGCCGCCTTGCGGGAATGGTTTTCCTCGACGAGCACATCCAGACCGTTTGACAGCCGGAACTGTGTGAGAGCTCCGTCCTGCGCCAGTCCCTTATTCGGAAAAATGGCCAGAATGAGCCACAAGGTTGCAGCCAATGTCTTGGCTGGAAATCGCGACATGCCTGCCTCCTTTATTGCCAACGAGTGACCGTTCACCGGGACAGACGCAGTCCCTCGAAATGACGATTACGAAAACGGGCAACAGGCGAACTCCTACTCGAACCTTGTCGATTCACCCGTTGCCCGTTGGAACACGCGGATTCGGTTGGCTACTTGAAGCTCTCCGCCAAGAATATAGTCGAGGTGCCTCGCTGGATCATGAAACGAATCAGGCCGTTCTTCTTGGCCTGTGCAACCTCCTTGTTGAAGGTCGCGACATCCGAGATCGTCTTGCCGTCTACCTGGAGAATGATATCACCGGTCCTGAGCCCCATCGCGGCACCCTGGCCGTCAGGTTTCATCTCCTTGACTATCAACCCCTGGTCCCCTTTCAGGTGCAGCTTCGAGGCTACTTCCGACGGGACCTTCTCGACTTTGATTCCGAGTTCCGTGGATGCCTCTCCGGCCTGCCCCCCGGTCGCAACTGCTTGCGCGGTGCGCTCAGCCGCCACCACATTGACATCAAGGGTCTTTTTGTCTCGGAAGATCTTCAACTTGAGCGCGGCTCCTGGTTTCGTCTGCCCGATGAGATTTTTCAGTACTTGAGCGCCATCCACCGGCTGCCCATTCACATCGACAATGACGTCTCCCGGTTTGACCCCGGCCTTTTCAGCCGGGCCGCCCTGCACAACCTGGGAAACCAGCGCTCCGTTGGTATCCTTCATGCCGAAAGACTGGGCGAGCGATTCCGTGAGATCCTGAACGTTGACGCCTATAAGGCCTCGTTCCACCTTACCGCTCTTAACAAGCTGATCCATGACGAGCTTGGCAGAGTTGGAGGGTATGGCGAACCCTATCCCCATATAGCCGCCGCTTCGGCTCGCAATGGCTGTGTTGATGCCGATAACTTCCCCTTTGATGTTGACCAGAGGCCCTCCGGAGTTGCCCGGGTTGATTGGCGCATCGGTCTGAATGAAATCCTCGTACCCGGTGATTCCCACGTTGGTGCGGCCTGTGGCACTAATGATGCCGCTGGTGACCGAGCCGCTCAGGCCGAACGGGTTGCCGATGGCAACGACGATCTCACCCACATGCAGCTTCGATGAGTCTCCCCACTGGACGGGGGGCAAGTCTTTGGCATCGATCTTAATCAACGCGATGTCGCTCTCCGGATCCGTTCCGACCAACTTGGCCTTGTATTCCCGCTTGCCGGGAAGGGTCACCTTGATATCCTTCATGTCTTTGACGACGTGGTTGTTCGTCATGATCAGCCCGTCGGGAGACACAATGAATCCCGAACCCATCATGACCTCAACCCCGCGGCGCTGCTGGGGGGGTTGCTGGGGACCCTGCTCCCCGAATGGGGAGAAAGGAAACTGCTTCAGGAAAGGTTCCAGACCCTCGGCGCCGGAGACCGGGGCGGCTTTCGTGGAACTCACCCGCACGACGGTAGGTGCAACTTTCTGGGCAATTTGAACGTACGCTTGGTCCAGTTCTTTGATCGTCGTCAAGGGGTCGGCCGAGGCCGGCGCGGCTGCGCCCGCCACGATCAGCGTGACAACAAGTAGTGCGATTGCGATAAGAGATCCCACAGAACGATTTCGGGTCATCGGTAATCCTCCTGTCTTGTAGAATTCTTGAGACGGGACTCCTCAAACCAAGCAACAAGCCTATTGCCCCATGGAATAGTTAATCCTGACAATGCCTTAACCGAGTCCTCCCCCCTGGTGACAATCGTCGGCACACTCCTCCTTCGTTCCCTCTCGGTGCCGTGAATGCTTTTGAGCTTTCGGGTTGTCTTCGAGGTGGGCTCGGTCGTGCAGCCATTCTCAAATGTGAAAGAAATCGTCAAGTTACTAGTCGTCTTCCATAGTCCTCTGGCATTATTTCCCCCCTCTTGAGCACGGTTTGTGTGACGCAATTCTCCGTAATCAGTGCTCCTTGTCTTTCAATGTTATGTCCGGGTATGGGGTCAGTCAAGAGGGAAAGGGTCGGTTCTTGACTCATGAAGGGTAGATTCAGACGGATCGCTCTGTGGCAGGGCACGGATGCCTTGCATCGCTGACCGTGATCCCAGAGTTGTTGCCAAGAATAATGTTCGTTTGGATGGCCGACGACGGGAGATCGCCGATGTCGGCACCCACCGTCATGGCCATGAGGATGATCGGGGTCAACGATCTTTCCAACAGAGAGAGCTACTTCGGGGCTGTCATTCCGGTCGACTCGTTGAGGTACGTTCAAGCCTACACATCAAAACTGAAGTTGCCGAGATACGATTCGAGTTTTGCCCTGTTCTCGGATGTCAGGCTGGGACAGTCACCGGGACCTTTGACCCCCTCGGCTGCCCTGAGAGCAAACACCATGCAGGTCGGCTCACCGCACTCACGGCAATTGGTTTTGGGCAAGAGCCGGAGGATCTCCATCATTTGAGGCGGCGCCGGAGACTCGAAGCTGGGCTCGATCTCCTCGCGTTTCTCCCAGGTCTCGTTTATCTCTTTCTTCAGCCATGCGAGAATCTTGTCCGCCTCCCCCTCATCATTGAGTGCGTTCACAAAGATCTCGCGGGCGTGGAGCGCGATGAGCTTGCCGTGAATCCTCAGGGTGAGAGAAGCGGGGGACTTAATGTAATCCCCGCCCCCCAGCGCGGTGTTGAGATAGGGGAGGACATTGGAAATGTCCTGGTCCAGATGCGCCACACAGTGGACTGATTGGAAATTGGGGTTGCACTTCGGCAAGAACATCTCCTTCGTGTATCCTTGCAGCAACATTCTGTTCCCTCCTCCTTCGGTATCTTGTCTGTATTCGCTCGCGCGCTAGTGCCTCGGGGCGTTGCCTTGCCCCAATTCAGCAGCTCGTTCCGGAACGTCGATCGCTCCTGACGGATAACGCCGCTTTATGGCTCGCAACGTATTTGCGGACGCGTTTCGCACTTCCTCGTTCTTGTCCCTGAGCGCCTCATCGAGAGCTTCGAGCGTCTCTCCGGACGGCGGCGTGAAGATCCGGAGGGCCGACACTGCCTCCACCCGAACGGCGGTACTTCCTTGCCGCGTCAAGGCGATCAGGCCTGGAACGGCAGCAACCGCCTTGTGGTCGAGACGTTTCACAATCCCAATGGCGAGGAGGAGATTCTCATCCTCCGCGTCCTTCAAGCATTGGATGATGGGGCCGACGTGCTTATCGAGGCTGGATTCGTACCGCATCGCGCCCTCGAGCGCCTCTTTGCGAACAGCAGCGTCCGAATCCGCCAGCGCTCTGACGCAGAGGGGAAGGGCGTAGTCTCCTCCTTCATCCATCTGCGCAACGGTTTGCAGCACGAGCGCACGGTTTCTTGGATCGACCTCGTCGTACACCCCGGAGAGCTCTGGAATTATCCAGTCCCGCCGATCCAGTAATTCCTGGAACAGCTTCACCACGTTGGCGACCACGCGTTCGTCCGAGGACTTCAACGCCTCTACTAGCGTAGGGATGATTCTGTGCGGCTCCGTGCCGGCACATTCTTTCAGCGCGGTCCCGGCCGCTTCCGACGTGGGTTCGCTTTTGCTCCCCAGCGCGGTCACAAGGATCGGAATTGCGGAATCGTCCGTTCTTCCGAGCAGAGCCGAGGCGATGATGAGGTTCGTACGAATGTCCGCGTCCGCGTCACTCGCGAATTGTGTCAGTGCTTGCCGAATCTCCTCCGAATCGGCTCTGAGACGCCCCAGCGACAGAATGACCGCCCGTCGAACATCCACACTTTGGTCGCTCAGCCGTTCCAGCAGGCGTGGTACGACCTGGTCGGCTGCTGCCGAAAAATATCCGAGCGCCTCCGCAGCCGCCTCTCGGACCTTCCATTCGGGGTCACTCAGTGCTTGCACGAGAGGCGGAACTGCCCGGAGCGGCCTGCAGCATGTGCCTACCGCCATGGCCCGAGCGGTCTCCGCGCGCAGCTCGGGGTCTTTGTCTCGGAGCTGCCTGATGTACCAGTCGACCGTCGAGGCCGCGGTCACAGTCACGGTCAGAAGCAAGAGCAGTGCTGAGCCGGTGACCTGTCGGAGCAACCTCCACATTTCCGCCCTCCTCGGCAGCCGGGTTAGGAAGACTTTGACCTGAGACCGCGGCGCATTTCAGGTGCCGCTGCTGCCTAGTATCCCTGCCTCGGGTCGCCGGCCCCCGCCATGGTGACAGCGTCGGCCGCGGCAGCCAATAGGTCCTTGATCTTCCCTTTGGACGGCACTGTCCCTTTCGCCACCACGTTTCCGTTGATCAGCAGCGCGGGGGTCGGGATGAAGCCGTACGTGGTTATTTCCTTGATATCGGTCACGTGCTCGAGAGACGCGGGGAGATCCAGCTCCGTCAAGGCCTGCATGACCGCCTGTTCCAGACGGTTGCACTGGGAGCAGCCCGGACCGAGCACCACGACCCTCAACGATCCTTGAACCGGATCGTCGTACGGTTGGCCGAGATGCTTGCGAAATTCGCGCGTGAACGCTCTGCCGTAGTCCTCTCTGGCAGATCCTGGAATGTAGTTCTTCTTCCCGAGTCTCAGCAGGAGCGCCTGCTGCACTTCGGCATCGCTCCTGCTCTCGTGGGACGGAGCAATCTCCTCGATTGCCTGCATCAAACCCATGACACCAACGTCGCTATCCCCAACGCGAATGCGACGGTGATCGTCAGCCATCCTCGGCCACCTCGTTGCTCTCTCCGCTAGAATGCCAACCCAAGATTGGGAAACATGGCTCCGACACCCAAGTAGAGGCCAACACCAGCGAGAAGGGCCCCTGCCGCCTTTTTGAGGACCAAATTGGCTGAGTGCATTTTCTTGGACCCCAGAAGATGCTTGGCAGCGCCTGCCGACGTTCCCACGGCAAGGATCAGCAAGCAGTGACCGATGCCGTAGAAGAGCATCATGACACCTCCAAAGAGTGCCCCTTTCAAGGGAATGACGCTTACGATAAGCAAGAGAGCCGGTCCGGTGCAGGGCAAGGAAACGAGACCGAACATGAATCCGAAGAGAGCGGCCCCGAAAATTCCTGTGTATTTGGGCAGCTTGTCCTGAGAAATGGGGAGGGGTATATGAAAAAGATCCATAAAATGGAGTCCCAGCAGAATACAAATCGCGGCCACCACGTAAACCATATACTCGGACTGCAGGAATGGAGCGGCAGCCAGGCCGACGGTAAACAGGATGGCCAGCTCCACACTGAAACCTGCAACGAAGACCAGCGTGAACAGAAAGGACTTCCCTGCGGTCATGTCTTCACCCATGCCCCCGATAAACCCTATCAATAAGGGGACCATGACGAGAACGCATGGATTCATGGCTGTCAGCGCTCCGCCTACGAAGGACCCGCCGGCCGCAAGCCAGATGCTACCGGACGATACCCACTGCTGAACGATTCCGAATATCGATTCCATTCTGTGTCACCTCACTGGCAGACCGTTTCCTGGTAACAGCGATGGCGCAGTTCCGTCAGAGGAATACGTGCCGCTCCTATCGATAGGCCCTGGGGCCCGCCTGAGGCGCCTGGGTTTGCGGAACGGCCATCGGAGCAGCCCCTTGAGCAGGCGGCGCTGCACCCATCTTGGCGAAAACTTGAGCGATTTGCTCGCGTTCGAGCGTACCCTCGTTTCTGAAAAACTCCTTCCCGTCAGGCGACAGGAAGACCTGGGTGGGCATCATCCTGATCTTGAAAGTCTTTACCAGGTCCTTGTTGGCATCCATGTCCACGGTCGTGACGATTGCCCTGCCCGTGTATGCTTTGCTCGTGTCCTCGAGGATAGGCTTCATGTATTTGCAAGGGATGCACCAGCCACGTCCGAACTCCAGAAGAATGGGGACCTGCTTGGACAGGAGCGTCTGGATATTAATTTTGGGTTCCGCTGCGACCCCCGACCAGGCACCGGCAACGAGAACCGCAGCGAGGCCCAACAAGACCACGGCATACTTTCTGCTCATCCGAGAAAACCTCCTTGGAGACGATCGCTCTATTTAGCTTGACTGCTACGAGAGCCACTTGAGAATTTCAGCTTCTTTGGGTACCTTACCGGCCACCTTCACCTGACCGTCGACGACGAGCGCGGGGGTCATGAAGACGCCGTATTGAGCAAAGATCTTAATATCTTCGACCTTTACTACTTCGGCATTGATACCGTTCTTGCCGACCAGATCGGTGACCAGGTC
This sequence comes from Desulfomonile tiedjei, assembly GCA_016218715.1. GTDB lineage: Bacteria > Desulfobacterota > Desulfomonilia > Desulfomonilales > Desulfomonilaceae > JACRDG01. The sequence goes on from JACRDG010000117.1 coordinate 62,701, forward strand.
GTACAGCTTGTTGCATTTGGCGCATCCCACGCCCAGAATCTCTACTTTCATCAAATCCTCCGTGTCTCCCTGTGACGAGAATACGACTGCCCGTCAACTCTATTTCAGGACTCAGCGAACACTACATCCTTTAGATTCAGTTGAACCTGGACCGTCCGATCTGGCATGAGCACACTGCCAGATCGGGTCTCTTCTCGAGAATCATTTCGATCACTTCGCTGTGCCCCTGTTCACCGGCCAAGCTCAGGGCCGTGTTTCCTTTTCGCGACTTGACGTTGACGTCTGCACCGCGATCCAGGAGAAGCTTCACGACCTCCTTATGCCCTTTGTGTGCCGCGCACATCAGAGGGGTTTGGTTGTATCGATCCTTCGCATTAACATCCGCGCCGCTATCGAGAAGGAGTCCGACCATTTCCAGATGCCCTTGCGATGCGGCTGGCATCAACGCGGTCTTCCCATACCTGTTGCGATCGTTCGCGTTTTCACCCCGTTCCAGGAGAAATCGCACCATGCGCACATCCCCGTTGAAGGCTGCGCGCCCAAGAGCGGTTTTACCACCACTGTCCCTGAAGTCAACGGGAACCCCCCGATCCAGAATCGCCTGGACCTGCGCGACGTTGCCGCTGGCAGCCGCGTTCGTCAGTTCGTCCCCGGGTGCGATTGCCAGATGGTAGAGGAACCCTACGACAACCCCTACGCCCAGAAAGGCACCCGAGATTGCCCATTTCTTGACCGATCTCAAATCCATCACGCTCCTCGACTCTCATGCTCGAAACGTTCAATTCAGGAAACCGTCCGGCCCTAGAGGCACTCCGAACCGGTTCCGGTCCTTCTTTCCTTAGACAACCGTCGGGGCAAAAACCCGCGAAACTTTTCTCAAAAACGGCTGGCGGCTGTCACTCCACGAACGCTCCAAAGAGCATCCCCGCTACGGTGGACAAAACGCACACGAGGACGATGAAAACGACTGTCCTCTTGAAACCCATCACACTGTTGATCACCAGCATGCTTGGCAGCGACAGGGCAGGACCGGCCAGCAGCAGCGCGAGGGCAGGCCCCTTCCCCATTCCGCTCCCGATGAGACCCTGGACGATGGGAACCTCGGTCAAAGTGGCGAAGTACATGAATGCACCCGCGACCGAGGCAAGGGCGTTGGCCCAGATGGAGTTTCCGCCCAGAGCCCAGGCGATCCACGCATTGGGGATGAGGCCTTCCTTGTCGGGCCGCCCCAGAAGCAACCCGGCAACGAGTACCCCGAGGAGAAGCAACGGCATGATCTGCTTGGCAAATCCCCATGATTCGTTGAACCAGTCCTGGGCCTCTCCTTCCGCGGTGGTGGCCATTATCGACAGCGCTATGACACCGGCGGTGAACGCTACCAACGGCTCCTGACGGAATTCCCACCCGAGAATGCCAACGAGTGCCCCCGATATGATCATCTTCCACAGAGGGATCTCGAACCACAGGACCAATGCAGCAGCGAAACCAAGCCCCAGCACGGCCGTGACGATCCACTTGGAGGAGTAAATACTGTACCAAAGCCCTGTATCTACGTCCGGCTTTCCCCAGTTCGCGAAGACGAGCATGCCGATCATGAACGCAAAATAAACGGCGGTCTGCCAGAGTGGGCGTCCGTCCAGGGACATCTGTCCCATGGCGGCCATGGTGGCTTCGCTGCGGGCTTCCTCTTCTTTGCGAAAGATGAGGTGCATCAAGAGGCCGATGATCACGCTGAAGGAGATTGCGCCCACCGCCCTCGCTATGCCTATTTCGAGCCCCAGGATACGAGCGGTAAGGATGATCGCCAGCACGTTGATCGCGGGTCCGGAATAGAGGAATGCCGAGGCCGGACCCAACCCAGCGCCTCGCTGCCAAATACCGGCAAAGAGAGGCAACACGGTGCAGGAGCAGACCGCGAGGACGGTCCCCGACACAGAAGCCACCGGGTACGCAATCCATTTCGAAGCGGTCGGTCCCAGGTACTTCATCACGCTTTCCTGGCTCACGAAGACCGCTATAGCGCCGGCTATGAAGAATGCGGGAACCAGGCACAGCAATACGTGCTCCTGCGCATACCATTTGACGAGATGGAACGCCTCCATCACCGCGTTGTCAAAGCGAACGTTCCCCACCGGGATGTAATAGCAGACCAGGAAGACCGCGGCGATGAGGGCCAGTGGCTTCCACTCGTCTTGCCAGTAGCTCACCAGTCGGCTTTCTCTCAGTACATCAGTAAACGATCGCGAAGGGGCCGAGATGGCTTCTTCGACGATCCGTGATTCAACTGCCGATAGTTTCTTTTCAGGGGCCATTAAGTCTTCCTCTGCGTGTAACTTCGAGCGCTTCAGATCAGAGCACCATGTTGAAGGCGTCACCGACTGCTGTAATTCCGGAGGTCACAGCTCCGAAGAAAACGCCGAACCGCCGGGGCTTGAGAACCTTCCGGAGGATGACGGCCTGCGGCGTGGAGCCGGCAATGACCGGTATCATGAAAGCGAGAGGGGTCCTGCGGATCCAGATTCTCATGCGCGTTATCGCGATGTTATACCACTTGAGCAAATCTTCAAATCCTGGCCGCACAAACGCGTCCCGCAGCGGAGCAACGGGCGCCTGCAACCCTCTTTCAGCCCGGCCATTTACGCTACCATGACCGCGCGTTGTTCTTCGAGCCTCTTGATCACAACCCCTTCCACACACCGGGCAAAATCGAGCGCGCAGGGCATTGTCAGGGTGTACATGATCCTGATGCCGTCCCGGCGGTCGACCACGAGCCCAGCCTTTTTCAGGACGGAAAGGTGTTTGGAGACGTTGGAAATCTCGGTCCCCACGTGGGCCACGATGTCGCACACGCACATTTCCCCTTTCTGGAGGAATTCGATGATCCCCAGCCGAAGGGGGTGTCCCATGGCCTTGAAAACCTCGGCCTTCAGGCGTAGTCTTTCTTTTTCATTGAGGTTCATCTTGTTCTCCATTTGAGGTAATGCTCAAATAGTATAATGGACCCCGCCTCTTGTCAAGAGGTTTTTCGAGTCCCCCGGTCTTCTTTTTGGAAGGGGCGGATCAGAGCCTGAACGGAAAGGCCGCGCTTGTGGAACGTGACGAGATCCGATACGTATTCGACGTGCGCAAGAACCTGCTCGCTCGGTCTCCTTAGCTCACCTTTTCGCAAGTTCGGTCGCAGATTCCCGCGGGACGCGGTTTGTGTCAACCACCGCGGCCTCTCTGGCTCTATTGGTGGGACAGGCGTCCCGCCTGTCATTTCCTCATGGACCGGCAAGATGCCGGCCTCACTGAACGGCCAAGGGCAGGGACGCTAAGGGAAATGCCGTAATTGTGAAAAGGTCTCCCTAGATCACAGTCGCGGAGCAGAAAAATGGATCGGTCTCATTTCAAACGGCGTTTCATCGGATATGACGAAGCACTGTCTCTCGCGCTGGGGAGTGTCTCTCCGCTTTCGGAAGAGTGGATCGCGACGGCAGACTCGCTGGGCAGGATTGCTGCCGAGGAGGTGCGGGCGCTCGTCGATTCGCCCTCGGTGGACGCGTCTATCAAAGACGGTTATGCAGTGATCTCCGCGGACATCGCCGGGGCAGCGCGTTCCCGACCGGTGGAGTTGCAGCTAATCGGGACCGTAGGAGCAGGTGCACCTGCCGATATCGCGGTCGCTCCGGGCATCGCGGCCCGGATACTCAGCGGAGCTGCTATTCCCCGCGGTGCCACCGCGGTCCTCGCGGAGGAGTTCGCTGAAGCAGACACCGGCATCGTGCGGGCCTTTGCCGATGCGGAGCCCGGGAGAAACATCCTGAAGAGTGGGACCGACGTTACTGCGAGGGAAATCCTGGTCCCCGAGGGTGCGCGCCTGACCCCCGGGAAGATCGGCCTCCTCGTGGCAGGAGGCGTGTCTCGGGTGCAGGTTTTTCGCCGGCCGCGCGTCGGGCTTCTCGCCACAGGAGACGAAGTGCTCTTGCCGGGGCACCCCATCGAGGAGGGGAAGCTCTATGCGAGCAACCTTGCCCTGCAAGAGGCCTGGCTGCGTTCGAGAGGGATCCCGTACTCGACCGGAATCTGCGGCGATTCGTTTGACGACCTCGCCCGTTCCATCACGTCTGCTATCGACCGAGCGGACGTTCTGATCACCTCGGGGGGCGCGTGGCACGGCGACCGTGACCTGGTGGTCAAGGTGCTGGATCGCCTCGGCTGGCAGGCCGTCTTCCATCGGGTGCGGATGGGCCCGGGGAAGGCCGTCGGGATGGGCCTGCTTGGGGGAAAGCCGGTCTTCTGCCTTCCAGGAGGGCCGCCGTCGAATGAGATGGCTTTTCTCAAGATTGCCTTCCCCGCGGTGCTGCGCGTGGCCGGCGACCCGGGACCGCCATTCACGGTCCTCCACGGGCGGCTCATCCGGGAAGTCACCGGGCAGATGGACTGGACCCAGTTCATCCATTGCAGCGTATCCCGAGACGGCACGGAATTTCACCTCTCCCCATTGGATATGACACGACGCCTTTCAGCGATCGGCCGCACGCAAGCAATCATAACGATACCGGAAGGGGTGGACCGCCTGACTTGCGACGCAGTAGTCTCCTTTGATGCCGTGGACCTGGACGGGACGTAGTACAGCATTTCTGAAATACGGTCGCGGATTTTAGGTTTGTTGGTGGCACAGGCATCTTGCCTGTCACTTCTTAATGGACCGGCAAGATGCCGGCCCCACTGAACACCGAGCCTCCAAGCGAGACCGTATTTATGAAAACGAGTAATTAGGGATTGTCCACAAATAAGTGATGCAGAATACAGGGTGCCACTTGTCCAGCAGTGCTCCGGTTCCTCGATTCATATTCGCCAACCGATTCACCAGCTATTACCGGACGATCCCTTAGCGCAAGCTCGAACCGCGCGGTGGTGGGATGAAACCGGTTGCTCTTGGTACGGCGATGTGGTAGTGCTAGTCACAGCATGACTAGCCAACCAGTGAGTAAGACCAAAGACGCGGGGCCTCGTAATCCGGCCGAATACCCGGTACTGGGCGTTCTCACCCGCGGTCCCGCCCACGGCTACGACATCTGCCGTCTCCTTCGCGAAGGGATCGGGTCCATCTGGAGGCTGGGAAAGAGCCAGGTTTACGCGCTGTTGATCCGCCTGGAACGAGAAGGTCTCGTGCGCCACGAACGGATAGGTCAGGAAAACCTGCCTGCCAAGAACATCTTCAGCCTCACCGCGCAAGGGGAAGATGTCTTCCAGGAATGGCTCGACAGTCCGGTTCACCATGTCAGGGATATTCGTCTGGAGTTCTTGACCAAGCTCTGGTTCGCTCACCAACGAGGCTCGGAGTTCGAGCACAATCTCATAGAGAAGCAATTGGCTGTGTGCCAGGACAAGGCCGCGAGATTGAAAGCCCTCAGGGCCACGTCTCGGACTCCCATCGAATGCCGCTCTGCGGAATTGCGACTTGCCATGGTCCAGGCCGCAGTTTCAAGCTTGAAGGGATTCTTAAATAGTCCGCTCCTGAGACCGGACCGCAACAAGGAGGTTTAACTTGAAAGATAAGATTATCGGGATGTTTCTCGTTGTCATGTTGGCGTTCGGTGTGATGGCTTCGGTCTTCTGTGACAGAGGTCTCGCGGCAGAGAGTCTTATGGTGTTTGCAGGCGCGGCGAGCAAACCGCCGACTGAAGAGGCCGCGAAGGCTTTTGAAGCTCAGACAGGGGTGAAAGTCGACGTGATCTTCGGTGGGTCAGGTTATGTGCTCTCGCAGATGATGCTGGGCAATAAAGGAGACATCTATTTCCCCGGTTCCTCGGATTACATGGAGTTGGCCAAGAAGAAAGAGGTGGTTTTCCCCGAAACCGAGAAAATCGTCGTCTATCTCGTTCCGGCGATCAACGTGCGAAAAGGAAATCCTAAAAACGTCAAGACCCTCAAAGATCTCACCCGCCCTGATCTCAAGGTCGCCATAGCCAACCCTGAAGGGGTGTGTGTAGGCGCGTACGCGGTCGAGACGATAGAATCGCTTTTCACTCCCGAAGAGAAAGAGCGTTTCAAGAAGAATCTCATCAATTACACGGAGAGCTGTGAAAAGAC
>JACRDG010000119.1 GCA_016218715.1 Desulfomonile tiedjei
ATCCCAGACAATCGGATTCTCGAGTGCGCGGTGGCGGCTCAGGCGGACGTGGTGGTAACCGGCGATCATCATCTTCTCGCCTTGAAGACGTTCGAGGGTATCCCTATCGTGCGTCTCGCGGACTTCCTCAGGATGTTTCCTCAGGAAGAAGAATAGGAATAGGAGTTCTTGTCCTGTGGATTGCCAAGACGGCTGCGATAGGCTGCACGAGTAGCTGGCAGCAGACTTAATGGTTATGCAGTTCTTGAGGCAGCTTCTATGAGCAGGAAGAAATTCATCGAATCTCAAGGCGCTACATGTCGCAACTGGAGAAGGAGTTGGTCCTTCATCAACGAGAAGGAGAAACTCATTATTTTTGGGGCATGGGATAAAAACACGAAAGGAAATACGGCCTTAATCCTTGATGAGGCGTGGGAGCGCAACTCTGCTGGAAGGAAAAATCCTGCTTACCCAGAGGCCAGAGAGCACATCCGCTTCGTTGAGGAGGAAGGGTATTCGCTAAAGACATTCCCGATCATATACTCGGATGAGCAGAAAGATGAGAACGGTTTTGGTCCTTCAACCATAAAGAAATTCGAGCCAAAGCTAACCCAAAAGATCCTTAAGAGGGTTAGGGGTAAGTGGTATGCCTCAGATCGTGTGTTTCCCCCCACCCTGCCCGAGGAAATTGAACATCCCGAGACGTACATTGAGGGGGTGTCACAAACCGTATCCGTTAATGCCTACGAGCGTAATGCAAAGGCTCGGGCAGCGTGCATAAAGCACTATGGGGCGATGTGTGTCGTTTGTGGTTTCAACTTCCAGACCGTGTATGGCGAAATTGGTGCGGGCTTTATTCATGTGCATCATTTGGTCCCGTTAGCGGAGATCAAAAGGCAATACGAATTGAACCCCATTAGAGACTTAAGGCCAGTTTGCCCAAACTGTCATGCAATCATTCACCGTGCGCAGCCAGCTCTGACCATCGACCAATTGCAAGGTCATATAAGGCGTACTGGTAATGCATAACAAATCGAAGAAAATGTGCCTGGAGTATTTTCCCAGCCGGGTTACGCTTTGACCGGCTTGCTTTTCCATTCCTGGGCGATGCGGTCGGCGCGGAAGAGTTGCAGGAAGGTTGGGCCCACAGGGTTGAGTCGCGGCTCCGCCTCTGCTACCCTCGATTCGTTGGAGGAGAATGTCCGTGAAGGTCGAATCCGTTTCGTTCAAGTTGTTGACCGCTTATACAGGAGTGGTCTCGCTTGTCGATGCTTTGGAGAATCCGAACGCGCAGCGACTCTTGTGGCTGGAGATTCTACTGAATGACCGGCTCGATCCGATTCTGGACCTGAGTGACGCCAAGGTTCGCGAAGCCTACGAGAAAGCTTGTCGGTGGCACACCAGCTATCGAAGCCTGATCGACAGCATGGTGAAGCGGACTCCGCTGCCGACTGACTCTTCTCCCGTGGATCAACGCGACTACCGCACGTTCGTGGAGGCGCTCCGCTTTGCCGCCGATCACCACTGATCGCCTCATCGCCTTTCTTCGGGAATACGTCAAGAGCTCCGGCGTCAGCGTGGATTTGTTGCTGGTCGGGGGGCTTGCACTCCAGGCGTACGGGTTTGCCGAGCGGGCCACCCAAGACGTTGACGGTGAGCTCATCGGGGACCCTGAAGCCCTGGCTCAGTACCTCCGCAGCCAGCGCATCCCCGCTGATCTCGGCGAGAACATGTCGGGCTGGTCGGTCGTGGCGATGCCGCCGGGCTATCGAGACCGAGCGTCGGTATTTGTCGAAGAGCCCGGCATCCGTATTCGATTACTGTCCCCGACCGACTTCGTTATCGCCAAGCTTCGCCGAGGCACCGAGTTGGACTTGGAGGATGCTTTCTACGTCGTTCGGCGCTTCGGAGTGTCCTCATCTGCCGTTCAACGTGCCGCTGAAGCGGCCATCGATGTTTCGCCCAAGGATACGGCGCTCTTCGTTTTCCGCAGGACCGTTCAGCTCTTTGTTGAGCGGCTCAAACCCGCCTAAGTTCTCTTCTCGTTAGATCCGCAATCGATGGACTCGTCGGTTGTTGACGCCAGCTGTTTTGTGGTGCTACTGTCGTGCCACGTTTTTTAATTTCGTAGCACGAAAGAGGTGCGGCATGAAAAAGCTCGTGCGGTTCGGGGTGTCGCTGGACCGGCATTTGCTCGACGACTTCGACCGGCTGATCGCCGGCAAGAACTACGCAACCCGGTCGGAGGCGCTGCGGGACCTGATCCGCGACAACCTGGTCGGGCAGGAGTGGGACGAAAACAAGGACACGGTCGGCACCATCACGCTCGTATACGACCACCACGTCCGCGATCTGACCGACAAGCTCACCGACATCCAGCACGATTACCAGCGGTTGATCCTCTCCGCGATGCACGTGCACCTGGACCAGGCCCATTGCCTGGAAGTGCTGGCGGTGCGGGGCAAGGGGCGGGAAATCAAAAAGATCGCGGACCGGCTCATCGCGACCAAGGGGGTC
>JACRDG010000118.1 GCA_016218715.1 Desulfomonile tiedjei
GAAAAATGATCCGGACACGCAACCGCGCCCTTGCCAAGAGGCTCATCTCACTGAAGAACGCCGTATCCTACGCAACGATTTTGGGCATTGCGGGCATGGCACTGCTCTGTGCGGCAACAAACCTGCTGGCCGTTGTCATCGTGCTGGCGGGCCTTGTGATTTATGTGGGCGTGTACAGCATGTACATGAAGCGCAATTCAGTGTACAGCGCGTTGATCGGCAGCCTGGCAGGAGCCACACCGCCCCTTGCGGGATACTGCGCAGTCACCGGTAGCTTCGACATGGGAGCCTTGATATTGTTGACGATCTTCAGCCTCTGGCAGATGCCTCACTGCTACGCCATCGCTGTTTTGCGGCTTGATGATTACACCACGGCTGCCATCCCGGTTCTGCCGGTCAAGCGAGGAACAGCTGCCGCAAGAAAACATATTGTTGGTTATATCTTGGCCTTTATGGTTGCCACACTGATGCTGACCTTCGGGGGGTACACAGGTTACAGCACCTCTGCAGTGGCGATCATGTTGGGCCTGTCCTGGTTGTATTTGGCCTGGTCGGGCTACAAGCCATCCGATGAGCGGCTCTGGGCCAAAAGGCTTTTTATCTTCTCCATTCTGACCGTATTTATTCTGAGCGTCATGATGTCAATCGATTACACAGCTCCCGTCCCGTCAGAAATGCTTTTGAGCTATGCTCCGTAGTCCAAACCGCTGTGTTTCGAAAACTGTGAGGAGTAACAGCGGTATCGAAGTGCCAGAGACATCTAAAGAAATGCAGATCTTCATTTAGGAAGGCATCATACCAATGTGCAGTTCAATATGTAACATCCGAGGACTCTGCTCTGGGCTTTTCCTGGGAGGTCTCCTCCGCTACGGACGGCACTGCCTGACTGCACTGCGGAGACCTCCCAGGAGCGCCCATCGGCAGTACCATTTTTTGAATCGCGAATTGGTATTACACCACTAAGAACCCGCAACGCGCAACTCAAGGAGAAGAAAGACCCATTTCTCCACATCCTTAAGATCCGCCACACGAACGTTGTACCGCCGTTTACCCGCCACCGGTCACCTCAGCGCCACCGGCGCCCTCAGGCAGGCCCTTCCCGGTGCCCCGACTCGCTTCTCTCCGCACCTTCGTGCGGAGGGTTCAGCCGGACAAAAAAGACTTGACACTCGGCGGTGAGTATTATTTACTTACCTAGGTGAGTAAATAATACTCACCGGGTCGATGGCTTGTGCTTATTGTCGGACCCTGAGGATCCAGCGGTCGACTCAGAAGGCCCAAAATCGGTGCTCGTTCGCCGTGTGAGAGTTCTCCCCGTAGGGGGTGGCTCGGTCGGGCTTGAAAGCCGGTTTCCCCCAAGGACCTTCGGTCTCTATGGAATCGCAGGCAGTCAAGCAACGGCTCATCGCACTTTCCGACCGGTCCGTCGTTCCAAGAGTGCGACTGCGAGCGAATTCCATTCACTCGTAGCAAGCGCTGCGGATTCGCAGTCTGAACCAATGGAGGAGCTGTGGAAGAAGCATTTATCGTCAGTGCCGTACGAACGCCGGTAGGCAAGAGGAATGGAAGCCTCGCGGGCTTCCGAGCCGACGAACTTCTAGGACTGGCGCTCAGGGAAGCGGTGGATCGGGTGGGCGTGGACCCGGCTCACGTGGAAGACGTCGTCGGAGGCACGGTCACTCAGATCGGGGAGCAGGGATTCACGCTCGCGCGAATGGGGGTCCTGGCCGCGGGATTCCCGGATGACACCCCCGGAGTGTCCATAAACAGGCAGTGCGGATCGAGCCTCACTGCTGTCAACTTCTGTGCCGCCCAGATCATAGCAGGTTGGCGGGACTGCATGATCGCGTGTGGCTGCGAGATCATGAGCAAGTATGCGATTGCCGCGGAGTGGCTGAATCTGACTCTGGCCAACGGCCAACCGGCCGGAATGCCACTGGGACCGGCCTATCTGAACCGAACCGGGGGCAAGTTCGTCGACCAAGGGCAGGCCGCGGAGCTCATAGCCGAGAAGTGGGGGATTTCCAAGGAAGAAATGGACGCCTTTGCCCTGCGCAGTCATCAACGGGCGCATCGAGCCCAGGTCGAGGGGCGGTTCGACAGGGAAATCATCCCGGTGAAGATCCAGAACCCTGACGGTTCGGAGCGGTTGCTCACGCAGGATGAGGCGGTTCGACCTGAAACTTCGATGGAAGCGCTGGCCGGCCTGAAGACGGTGTTCGGCACCAAGGTCATCACAGCAGGCAATTCGAGCCCCATTACCGATGGCGCATCGGCGATTCTGCTCGTATCGGGGCGCAAGGCCAAGGAGCTGGGACTGAAGCCCAGGGCAAGAATAGTCACATCGGCTGTTGCTGGGGCGGATCCGGTGATGATGCTCACGGGGCCTATTCCTGCCACGCGGAAGGTCCTCAAGATGTCCGGATTGAGCTTGGGCGACATCGCCGAGGTTGAGATCAACGAAGCTTTCGCACCGGTGCCTCTGGCATGGGGCCGTGAACTCCAGCCGGACTGGGAGCGCGTCAATCCCAACGGGGGTGCAATAGCGCTGGGACACCCGGTGGGCAATTCCGGATGTCGACTCATGGTGACCTGCCTGCATGAGCTGGAGAGAACGCAGGGCAGGTACGGTCTTGTCACCCTGTGCACCGGCGGCGGCATGGCGCCGGCTACCATTATCGAAAGGGTCTGATCCATCGCATGCCCGTGGCGAGGGTGTGCCTTCCGGGCTCACCGGACTCATGAACAACCTTCACGTCTGATGCCGTAGTAGGTCGCGCTGTGGCCCGCACCTCAATGGAGTACATCGATGAACATTCTGCCGTACACAGAAGAACACAGGATTTTTAGGGATGCAGTGAGAAAGTTCTTTGCGAAGGAAGTGATTCCCTACGTAGACGAATGGGAAGAAAGCGGCCAGGTCCCGAGGTCGGCCTGGAAGAAGATGGGTGACAACGGCTTCCTTTGCATGCAGGTTCCTGAGGAGTATGGAGGCCTGGAAGCGGACTTCCTGTATTCCGTCATCGTCATGGAGGAATTGTCCAGGACCAACCATTTCGGGCTGCTGTCCAGTCTTCATAGTGACATCGTCATTCCCTACCTCCTGTCCTATGGGTCGAACGAGCTCAAGCACAAGTATCTACCCGGCTGCATTTCCGGGGATATCATAACCGCGGTGGCCATGACGGAGCCAAATGCGGGAAGCGACCTTGCTTCCATGCGGACCACCGCGGTGGAGGACGGTGACCACGTTGTCATCAACGGGCAAAAGACGTTCATCAGCAACGGCATCATTTGCGACCTTGCGGTGCTCGCCGTGAGGGACCCGTCCGTGGACAACCCGCACAAGGCAGTCGATTTGTATGTCGTGGAAGCAGGCACCCCGGGGTTCGAGAAGGGCCGGAGGCTGAAGAAGATCGGTTGGCACAGCCAGGATACTGCGGAACTGTTTTTCAGCGACTGTCGAGTCCCTAAGGCCAACAGGCTGGGCGCAAAGGGGTCCGGATTTGTGATGCTGATGGAAAAGCTCCAGCAAGAGCGTCTCGTGTGTGCCGTCGGTGCACAAGCCCTCGCGGAGCGCGTCCTCGAAACGACCATCACGTACTGCAAGGAACGCAGCGCGTTCGGAAAACCGATCTCCAAGTTCCAGAACACGCAATTCAGGATTGTGGAAATGGCTGCGGAAGTGAAATTGGGACGCACCTTCCTCGACAAACTGATTGTGGAGCACATGGAAAGACAAAACGTCGTCGTCGATGTTTCCATGGCCAAATTCTGGATCACCGATATGGCCAAACGCGTCATCGATGGTTGCCTCCAATTGCATGGAGGGTACGGGTACTGCGAGGAATATCCCGTTGCACGAGCATGGCGCGACGTCCGGGTAATGTCTATTTTCGCAGGGACCAACGAAATTATGAAAACCATTGCCGCGAAGTTTATGGGCCTATAGCGGAACGGCGATCGGCACCAAGTAGCCATCGCGCCGACCGGCGCCGAGGCTCGCCTGTGCCGCAGTTCTCAAAGCGATCCGCCTTAGAACGGACCCCAGTCTCCGCGAGCCCATTCACCGTACCCCGGTGATGGGACGACCGGTAACATGTTCGAAGCCATTCACCATTCCCGATAGAAGGAGGTTTAGAAATGCATCTTGGAGGACTCGTCGCACGCAACAAGCGTACTGTTCCCGACAAGGACGCCATCATCTACCAGGACAAACGCTACACCTGGGCCGAAGTGGATGACCGGGTCAACACGGTTGCCAACGCCCTCCTCAAGGCGGGCGTAAGACAAGGCGACAAGGTGGCCATGTGGATGTTCAACTCGGACCTGTTCGTAATCTCGTTCTATGGCATTGTAAAAACCGGCGCTGTTGCCGTGCCCGTCAACTTTCGCCTCGCCCCGCCGGAAGCCGAATACATTTTCGACAACTGCGACGCGGTTGCTCTGATATTCGACGATTGTTTCGAGCCGGCAGTGAAAGAGATGAAGGGACGGTTGGCCAAGATCGGGTACTTCATGTCGGCAGGGACCGGCAGATTCGACGGGCATGATTCCCTTGAAGAGACAATGGCTACCGGCAATTCATCCGACCCCAACATCGAGGTGGATGAGCATTCGGAGAGCGAGATTATCTACACGTCGGGAACGACCGGCCGGCCCAAAGGGGCGGTGCTGGTTCATCATAGCCAAATGGCCCTGACCACTACCGTCTGTTCTCTGTATGCGCTCAATCCAAACGATCGTATCCTGCACGTCGCCCCACTGTTCCACTCCGCAGAGCTCAACCTGTATCTCAACCCCGGCACTTACATGGGAGCGACGCATGTGATTATGAAGGACTTCGTTCCCAATCAGGTATTGGCCACCGTGGAAAAGGAGAAGGTCACGCAATTCTTCGGCGCTCCAATCATGTACCTGGCGCTGATGAGTGTTCCGAACTTCGACGAGTACGATCTGTCATCAGTGCGGTTTTTCGGGTACGGTGCGGCGCCGATGGCAGCGGAATCGGTAAAGAAGGCGATCAGTAAGTTCAAGACCAGCAACTTCTTCTGCCTCTGCGGCTTGACCGAGGGCGGTCCTGGCGGGATCGCTCTGTATCCCAAGGACCAAATCCGCAAGGCCGGGGCAGGCGGCAAGTATATTGTCAACATGGAGACCAGGCTCGTAGACGACCAGGACAACACGATTACCAAACCGGGGCTGGTCGGTGAACTAGTCATAAAGGGCGAGACCACGATGAGGGAATACTATAAGAATCCGCAGGCCACGGCGGACACCATTCGGAACGGCTGGGTCCACTCGGGCGATCTGGGTGTCATGGACGAGGAAGGGTACATCACGTTGGTGGACCGGAAAAAAGACATGATCATCACAGGCGGGGAAAACGTGTATTCCAAAGAAGTCGAGGACGCCCTCTTCGAGCATCCGAGTATCAGCATGGCGGTTGTCATCGGCGTGCCTCATCCGGCCTGGGGAGAAACGGTCATGGCCGTCGTCGCCTTGGCTCCCGAAAAGCAGCTTTCGCTTGAGGAACTGAGGGGATTTCTCAAGACTCGTTTGGCGGATTACAAGATCCCACGGCTATTGGAGGTCGTTGAGGCATTGCCGGTCAACGTCTCGGGCAAGGTGATGAAGTACCAGCTCAGGGACCAGTTCAAGGACCGGGCGGCTAGACTCGCTACGTAGCGCCGGCCCATGCCGACCCTCCTGGCTTGATGCGCCGGGACGAACAATACAAACAGCGTTGGTCACTCCGATAGTGGGGGTCGGCATCCCTGCCGGCCCCGACTATCGGGTCCGTGCCTGAGACCCCCCGGCGGATCCACAGGTCGCGGTTTTTACTGCAACCCTCTGCCGAAGCGATGCCATGCGTGAACCCAGGCGCTGCCATGGGAACGTTCAGGAACTCAGCCATCAAAGGAGGAGCCCGTGGAGTTCACCCCGGAAACTGTGAAGCAGTTGATCGAAAAGAAGATTGCCTTCGTGGAGCGCATGGGTCTCAAGGTCCTCGAGTTGATGCCTGGACACGTCAAGCTCATGGCACCGCTCGAAGGAAACGAAAACCACATTGGCAGTATGTATGCCGGAGCTCTGTTTACACTGGCCGAGATACCGGGTGGTGCGTTGTTTCTCACCACGTTTGACCCCTCCAAATGCTACCCTGTGATCAAGGAACTGACGATCAAGTTCCTTCGTCCTGCAGGGTCCTCCATAACGACCGAGATCTTCCTCTCAAAGGAAGAAGTCGAACGCATCATCCGAGATCTGTCCGACAAGGGCAAGGCCGAATTCGTTCTCCACGGGGAGCTCAAGGACCTCGCGGGGACTGTCGTGGCGGAAAGTCACGGAGTGTATCAGGTACGATCGACCGACAAGACGTGGGCCGTGGTTGACAGTCGAATTACCTGATACCGATTCGCTTTTCAACTTGTAATATTCGAGAGCGTGCCAAGGGCTTTTCCTGGGATGTCTCCTCCGCTGCGTACGGCACAGCCTGACTGCTCTCTGGAGACCTCCCAGAAGCGCCCATCGGCGGGATCACATTTTGAATCGCGAATCGGTATGAGACATCCCCGAGAACGTTCGCGACCATGTCGCAGGCGGATCAGTGAAGCCGCAGCGAGAGAGTATGAGACCCTGCAGAAGAGGCGACCGGTCCTTGTGAGCCGCAATAGCGGCTATTGCTCGTCATAAATCGCATTTGATCCACACAGCATGCAGTCACCGACTACCTCGCCATCCATCCGGGCGCACTCCGAAGGAGTGGTCCTGATGCATTTTGGCTCGGAAGGCCGTCAGGTGCAGCCGCGGATGCAGCAGTCGATTTTGCTTCCCTCATCATCGTATGGTGACGACGCGGTCACAGACGCGAGAGAGAGCACCGCGAGCACACCGACCATCACGCAAAAGTACTTCATTATCCCTCTAACCTGTCTTCTCACCTGCTCCTCCGTCGGAAGAGCGGAAAGAGGCTCATCAACTGAAATCATATTAAGCTCCTGCCATTCTGAAGGTCTCTTGTGTGCGGGTTGCCAGCCGACGAACACGCTGCATGTTCTTACCTCTCTTTCAATGGAACAGTGAAACGGAACGTGCTGCCCTTGCCATGACCTTGACTTTCGACCCAGATTCGGCCTCCCTGCAGTTCGACCAATCTGCGGGCTAATGCTAACCCCAGCCCGGTTCCTTCATGCCGCCGCGATAATGTGGAGTCGACTTGCTCAAAAGCCTCAAAAATACGGGAGCTGTCGACCTCATCGACTCCGAAACCTGTGTCGCAAACGCTCACCATAAACTCACCTTCGCGCCTCTCTGCCTCCACTCGAATCCTGCCCTTTTCGGGGGTAAACTTCACCGCATTGGAGAGGAGATTGAGCATTACCTGTCTCAGCTTCAGCTCATCAGCTACGATCGTCATGTCTTCGATCTCCGGTTCGAGGTTCAGGTCGAGGTCAAGACATTGCCTCAGAGCCCGTTCTTTCATCATGGCCAGACTGCTTCCCAACACGTCGCCAACCCTGACCTGGGATAGTTCCAGGTCCATGCCTCCTGACTCAATTTTGGCCAAGTCTAGGACTTGCCCCACCAATTGAAGCAGATGATGGCCGCTCTCTACAATATATTTGACGTAACTCGTCTGGGTCTCGTTCAGAGGACCGCACACCTGGTCCTCGAGCATTTCGGAAAAGCCGATGATAGAATTCAGTGGTGTCCTCAGCTCATGGCTCATGTTGGCGAGAAATTCACTTTTCGCCCGGTTGGCCATCTCGGCCAAGTTCTTTGCCTCCCTCCATTCTTCCTGTGCCCGCTTGCGGTCCTCAATGTCCAAAATATTCCAGAGAATTGCCGGACGACCGAGATGTTCGATGACCGTGGCGCGGACCTCTACCCAGTGCCTCTCGCCGTTTCGTGTCAGGCCTCTGAGTTCATGTTGATCCGCAACCTGTTCCCCTCCAAGTCTCGCAGCGGCCATTGCCTGGACCATTTCACGGTCTTCCGGTGCGACGAGATCCCAAATCGGTCTGCCGATTAACTCGTCCACGGAATAACCGAGCGACCGGGCGCCAAGCTGATTTATGTATACCACTTTATCATCTTGCTGGACACAGATCCCCGTTAGCGAATTCTCCGCCAACGTCCGGTAGCGCTCTTCGCTCTCCTGCAGCTGCCCTTCCACTCGTTTCCGGTCCGATACGTCACGAACCACAGCCAATACAACCTTTGTTTCCCCATATTCAATGGGACCCAGGCGTATCTCGACAGGGAAGACGGAACCATCCTTTCGTCGGTGTCTTGCCTCAAAGGTTGCAGGCAGACTTGGCCAAAACCTGGCCCTATCTCCTCTGGCCAAAGTGTCTGGATCGATGTCGTACACAGACATTGATAACAGTTCGTCACGTGTATATCCCATAGACGTACAGGCCTGCTGATTGACTTCGAGAAAATTGCCCGCGAGATCATGTACGAAGATGGCATCCGATGCCTGCTCAATGAGACTACGGAAGCCCTGTTCCGCCTCTCGCAATTCCCTTTCCACTCGCCTCTGTTCGGTAATATCAGAGACAGAAAAAGTGAAACCAGCCACTCCTCCCTCTTTATCCAGCCTGTAGTTCCAATCGACGCGGACGTCTATTCGTCTTCCGTACAAGGTCCGTTCTTCTGAGAACCACTGGGTTGGGCTGGGTCGTTCGCGCGTCACCGATGCCAGGTAGTCTGCAAGCTGTTTGGCCGCTGCCGGCGATGTCTGAAAATCGAGTATGGATTTGCCTATCATTTCCTCCAAGCGGTACCCGTACAAGTCGCAGTAAGCTTTGTTGGCAAAAGTTATGGTACCAGATTTGTCTATTTCGCCAATACCCGAGGGAACAGTTTCGACGAGAATGCGGTATCGCTCTTCGGCCTCCCTCACTCGCTGGTCGGCGTTATGCTTGTACAATGCGGCTTCAACAGCCGTCCTCAGTTCCAACAAGCCGACGGGTTTACCGAGATATCGATAGGGCTCCATGTTCTCGGCTCTTTCAAGATCATGTGCCCCCAAGGACCCGGTCAAGTAGATGACCGGGACATCCAATACTTTCTTGATCCGAGCGTAGGCAGCGAACCCGTCCGGTTCATCCGGTAGGCTGAGGTCCATCAAGATCAGGTCAGGCTTTGATTCCAGCGCTTTTTGAATGGCTTCAGCGGCGGTAGTCGCCGTGCCAACAACCTCGTAGCCAAGAACCTTCAACGACCGAGCAAAGTCTATAGCCACTGAGGCCTCATCTTCAACAATAAGAATCCGCTGGGATTTTTTCTCCTCATCGTGGGAGGTCATTCTAGCTCCTCGAAGTAATGCCGCTCAGGAGGCCTTTCAAGCAGAATTCGGATAAGGCTCCCCCAGTGCGTGATTATACCATGGGCATGAAGGGATGACCAGTGTCCGCGCCTCGCGGCAAATTCAAAATGAATTCAACGCGGCAGAGATGTGTCTTTGTGTCAGCATGGGGGTGAAGTCAGACTTCTCATTCGAAGATTTCTGCCCGGGTGCGCCTATCCTGGGAGGTTTGGCGCGATTCCGGTGAGAGGTATCCGTAACCATTCGAATGCTTCGAGGAAAGCCAACTTGATCGAGCAGTGCCACAATTTAGGGTCGCTGGATGTCGCGAGAGACATTAGGCCGCGGGAGCCGCGGGAAAGATCATGATTGACCCAGGACGAGCCGGAGGTTATAATTGTGAACTGGAGAGGGATATCCTCGTCAGGGGGGTTGCTGCGGTTCAAGAACCCGTGAAGACCTGGGCTGCAAGGTGCTTACCTTCCAGGGGTTGCAGTGAAGCGCATAGACCGAGCCCATCGGCTTGAAACATCTGGTAGAACCCGTCTGATCCGCCGAACAGGGTTTGAGGGGCTCCACTATCCTATCGGTCAGAGGCTTGGCAGTTCAGCACCGTGCCTCGACGGTGAAGTCGTTGATTGCGATCGGCGGATTCCCGAAGGGTCAATGCCTTTCCAGGACCGGCGCCGCTATTCCTGGTGCGCGGTACCATAGACAGGCCATGGAGGCGAGAAACGATAGAACTGTGGCAGCAGCTCGCAACCATGGGGAAGCATGAATTGGCAGACAGGGGGCTCGTTCAACCTACCGGTGAGCCGTCGGTGATGGCATCGAAAGAAGTTGCCGAAGCTTGCGGGACCAGCCTCCTCTGGTGAGGGTGGACAGGGGATGACGCAATGCCAGCCGATGACTATCGGAAGGCCGTCAGAAACAACTGGGCCGATATATTTCTCGACTACAACCGCTGGCTGGTTGCGCTGGTGGCCTGCTTCACGATCGTCCTCGGGGTACGGATCCCCCAGCTTGAGATTGACACGTCGCTCAGATCGATGCTTGTTACCGGTTCGCCGGCATGCGCCGAATATGAAAACTTCCGGAGCTTCTTTGGGGACGAAGACTACATACTTGTAGCGATACGAAACGAGAGGGGAGTGGACAATGACCGTGCTCTCGAGTCATTGCAGTCGATCACTTCGGAACTAGGTCGATTGGAGAAAGTCGAGAGCGTTCTGAGCCTCTCCAACTTCGAAGTCTTCCAGAAAAAAGGGCAGAGGTACGGCAATTTGCCGCTGCTAAGGAGCGTCGGCGGTTCACTGTCGCTACCTGAAACAAACGATTTAGAAACGTTACGTCGGGCACTCCCCGACATTGATTTTCTCATCTCCGAGAACTTGAGAACAGTCGGAATCGTGGTGAAACCTCAGAGCAAATGGAAATATGACGTTCCTGCCATTAGAGAGCTTATGTCCGAGATTGTCGCGGTAGTCAACAAGAACCTCCCCGAGGATTCCGAGAGCCGGATAATCGGCGGTCCGGTCCTCAGACAGGCGGTACCCAAGTACAGTGTCCGGACGGCCTTCATATTCGGGGCATTGTGTTCAATTGTATGCACCGTAGTGACCTTCTATATGTTCAGGGGCACGAAAGTGACAATCATGACCGTGTGCATCTTGGGTGTATGCGTTGTCTGGATCGCCGGCCTTATGTCGTTGTTGGGTATTTCGCTGAATGCATCTACGAGTATATCCTTCGGTCTGATCCTGATCACCACCCTTGAAATAGTGATTCACATGGTCACTCGTTTCTATCAATTCAGCCAATGGGTGGAGAACAAAGATGCTGCGATCAGGGAGACCGTCCGGTACTTGGCCCGGCCTTGTCTGGTGTCCGCAGCCACGACGGCTGTGGGGTTCGCGTCGTGTATGCTGACTCCGATCCCTATGGTCTTTCAGTTAGGCCTGATCATGTCTGTAGGAGTGATGATCGCCTTTTTCATTGCCATGATTCTGACGCCGAGGGTTATCGCAAGCTTCGGCAACTTGGACCGAGCGATTTCGACTGACCGGAACGAGGACCTGCTGTCGTGGGTCCTCACGAAGATGAAGCACTCCATACGCAGGCACCACAGGTTGTTCACCGTGCTGGGCTTTGGGTTGACCCTAGTGATGTTCTGCGGGACTCCTCTAATCCGTACCGACCCGCAAATCCTCCGCCAGTTGGGCGAATCTCGGCCCGAGGTCAAAGATATCGCATTTGTCGAGCAGAATCTCGCCAGCATACACGCGTTGGAGTTGCTGATTCATACGGACGGGAAGGCAGGATCGTTCAGGAAGGCTGAGATATGGGGTCACGTCAAGGAACTGGATAGCCGGCTGAAACAGATTCCTGAGGTGGTGGCCACGAATTCGCTCTTGCCTTACCTGGAATACATGGCAGCCCTTGTAGGGAGTTCCCCTGCCGAAGGCGACGGTTCTCTGTTTGCGCCTGGTGTGCTTTCGGACGTCTTCGTGATCACGTCTCTGACCACCGGGGGCAAGAGCATGATCAGGGCAAATTTGGATGAAGCGTTCGAGAAGCTCCGCATCTCGGTTCGCATCAAGAATTCGGCTTCGGTGCCGATTATCGACACTATCGAAGAGGTTCGCAAGGCCGCGGAGTCAGTCTTTCAGGGATCTGCCAAGGTCACGGTGACGGGAGAGCCTGTCGTCGTTGCGTCTCAGGGTGAAGATCTTGTCCGCTCAGAAATCGTCGCAATGTTTATCGCCATTGGAATCGTGACCCTCTTGATGATGATACAGATGGGCTCGTCTTCTCTGGGTCTGTTGAGTCTGATACCCAACATCCCTCCCCTTGCCACCGTATTTGGGATCATGGGATGGCTCAAAATCCCTCTCGATGGAGTCACTGTTTTTGCCGCAACGGTTTCTCTGGGCCTTGCAGTGGACAACACGATCCAGTTTGTGACCCAGCTCAAGCGCGAGCTGCGCCTGCATCCCGACCTGGAAGTGAGAGAGGCTATGTTCCGGGCGTAC
>JACRDG010000122.1 GCA_016218715.1 Desulfomonile tiedjei
AGGGCCGAGAGAGCAGGCCGATCCTCATCACCAACACGATCAGTCCTTTCAATGAATTGGCCCGCTCGCTCCGGGAAGCGGTACCTCCGGAGAAAGTGTCAGCCGCGTGCAGCGACCTGTTGGCGAATCCGCCTACCAAACGCGGTCCGCTGGTACAGGCGTGGATCGTCGGGCTGGTCTTCCTGGCCATCGTGGTGGGGAGAATGCTCGGCTACGGCTGACGCTCCTCGGGGGTGCCAATCCCGCAGCGACTGTCGGGATCGGGCTGAGACGATAAACCTTGACAGCAACTCTTGCGAGCGCTAACTTGCCGCCGCGACCGATTTCCAAGCCCGCGAAGGGGTACCGGCATGAAGATTACCCCGCTGGCCAGCGGCAGTTCCGGCAATTCTTTCGTGATTCAGACCGACGCTTCGACAGTGCTGGTGGACGCCGGTCTCACCGGCAAGCGCATGGTGGATCGCATGGGAGCGGCCGGCGTGGACCCCTGCGGGCTGAGCGGAATCATCGTGTCCCATGCGCATACCGACCACACCAAAGGGGTAGGGGTCCTGTCCCGGAAGTTCAAGATTCCCGTCTGGATGAACCGGGGGACCTGGGACGCGGCTCGGGCGACCGTGGGCAAGGTCCATCGCCTCGAGTTTTTCGAGACCGGCCGTATCTTCCAGGTCGCAGGATTGCGAGTCCATCCCTTCTCGGTACCGCACGATTGCGCAGATCCGGTGGGCTTCCGGATCTCGTACGGCACGTGCCGTTTGGGCATCGCGACGGATCTGGGCACGGCCACGGGGCTGGTCGTCAAGATCCTGGCGGGCTTACAGGTGGTTGTTCTGGAGAGCAACCACGACCCGGCCATGCTGAGAGACGGTCCGTACCCGTGGGAACTCAAACAACGGGTCCGAGGCCGACTCGGGCACCTCTCCAATCCCGAGAGCGCCGGCCTCCTTCAGCGGATCGTCTCGGACGAGCTGACGGCAGTCGTCCTGGCCCACATGTCCGAGACCAACAACCGTGCCGATCTTGCCCTGGAATGCGCCAGGGCATCGTTGGGCGAGTTCGTCCGCAACAGGGGAACGGTCTGTTGTGCGCTGCAAAACGAGGTGGGACCTACCATAGAATGGTAACTGCCGCTCAAGACGCCCTCACATGCATCGACAATTCAAAAGCAGCCGAACGCACGCCGGACAGGAGCGCATGCCATGGGGTTTCTCCTCACGCATATCGAAGACGACCTTGCCACGCTGATGGTCGACCGGCCCAAGGTCAATGCCATCAATGAACCCCTCACGGAAGAGTTGCTCGCCTGTTTTCGCGATCTGGCAGGGAACCACCACGTCAAGGCGGTCATTATCACCGGGCAAGGGAAATTCTTCTCCTTCGGCCTGGACATCCCGGAGTTCCTCACCTACTCCAAGAAATCGTTCCTCCGGTTCACGGCCAAGTTCGCAATGCTCTACACGGAGATATTCCTCCATCCAAAGCCCGTTATTGCCGCTCTCAACGGACACGCCATCGCTGGCGGTTGCATGCTCGCCACTGCGTGCGACTCGAGGATCATGGTCGCCGGCAGGGCCCGGATTAGTCTGAACGAAATCAATTTCGGCTCCTCGTTGTTTCCGGGGAGCGTCGAGATGCTAAAGTACTGGGTGGGAAACAAGAACGCGGAGACCGTAGCCTTCTCGGGTGCGATGTACTCCGCGGAAGAGGCCAAAGCCATTGGGCTGGTAGATCAGGTGGTGCCTCAGGAAGCGCTGGCAGATCACGCACTGATGGCGGCACGCCAGTTCGCACTCCGGTACGGCCCGGCCTTCGAGAGTATCAAAGGGCTCCTGAGGAGAGAAGTCGGGGACCTCATGAAACGAAAGGATGAACTCTACCGACCCGAGATGGTCGATATCTGGTACTCCGAGAACACCTGGGAACAGCTCCAAAACATCAAGATTCACGGATAGGTTCGGACCGCCGCGGCTCCCTGTCAGGGTTCGGAGACTCTCGAGAAGCTCCGTTTCCATATGGGTTCTTCAGCGCTCTCCTGCCCAAGCTTGGTGCATTCGAAGAAGTGATCGCGGGTTTCTTGGTCCAGCGCCACATCCACCAGATATGACCCCAGCTTCCAACCGGCTCCCAGGGCGAAGCCGACGGCCGCGAATCCCAGGAACTTTACCGGAAACAGTAACAGACTGCTCATAGGGGTACCTCCCTCTCACTGAGGCTGACCGCTGTCGACAGAGTGCCGTGCATTGAAATCCACGGCACTCCTCAAATGCTCTCACAAGAGACGGAGCGAGTCAAACACCCTTTCTTCTCGCCGGAGCCTTCCCGGGCCGATCCCGCTCCCAGGGTGACCGTTCAGTTACCCAGGGTGACCGTTCAGTTACCCAGGGTAACCGGTCGACTCTGTTGACTCAGGGACAATCCCCCGGCTTTACGTCGTCACCACGGCGAAGGCCGGGGTCCAGACGATGTCCAACCCAGCGAAGAGCGGAACTGGATTCCGGCCTCCGCCGGAATGACGAAGAAGGAGGTCCTCTTTCTTATGGTCCAAGTTGAACACTCAAGTGCCGCGCGCACGTGAAGGGTTACCTCCCAGGCAGGATTCCCCTTGACGTGGAGCCGTGTTTGTGGTTTATATAGTAGCATCGGGAGAGGGGAGTCTTCGTGCAGAGGGTCTGTAGTGAGGGTTTCACTCTCCTTTTTCTTATGTATTCTGCTTTGTTCAGGTTGCGTGGCCTCCCGTCTCCCGTATGGAGCGGTCAAGGCGGCTCCTGGTCCCCAGTCCGAATCGACTGCCATGGCCAAGACATCCCGGCCCGAACCTTTGTCCCAGCCTGCCAGGCCCTCCCAGCCGGTCGCAGGAAGTCTGCAACACGCGTCCTTTTCCGTGGCTGCGGAACTCGATCAATTCTAGAAGGCTGTTACGTAGCGCAATGTTTTCCCGACAACGTGCTAAGATGCCGGTCGATTTGCAGCCTTTTGATAAAAGGCAACCAGGCCAACCCCTCAGTCTGTTAGACTTTCTAGGAGCCGCTGTTTGTGCTGGCAACAGTGCCGATTTCACCTGAGTCGCCGATCACGGATGATTTTGGGGTTACGCGACAGGCTCCTGGCGCCGCGCGTGATTTCCATGTCCTACGGATTGTGGTATACGAATTCGCTGTCCAAGAGGTAGTATGGAGGGGAATTCCTTCGCGGAGAGTAGTCCCCAGAACTACTTCTCGGAAAGCGATCTAGAATTAAGCGATCGGGAATAGACCGGCATGGCCGGAGTGCGTATCGAGGATGACCATGGGAAGAGAACCGAAACAGAAAGTAAATGTGAAAGGGAGCCAATTACTGGCCCGCGGGGATATCGTGCGGGTTATGGACCAGGGATCGCTCGTGAAGTGCAAGGTCCTCTCCTGCGTGGCGGCCGACGGAGGGGGTTTCCACGCCAGTCTGGAGATTCTGGAGGGTGACCGGTCCGGAGAACGCATCGCCGCGACCCTCAAACCCGCTGAAGGCCCGCCTGCTGAGGAAAGCCGATAGCAGCGTCACGGTTCGGATCGCGTCGAGCCCAACCCAACCTGCCCGCACCCAGGAGATGTGCTTTGCCGTCAACCAATCACGCGATGTGCGCGGTTCCCGTGTCCATGAATTGCTTTTTCGCGTGGGTGAGCATCCTGATGTGACCCATTTCCGCCAGGATGAGTTTGTCGATTTCGTTCCTCCCTTTCGGTTCGGGAAGGATTTCCTTCATTCCGACGAAAAAGGTCACGGAGTCCTTCTCGAACTGCATTGCCAGATCGATAACTTCCGACGGCGTCTTGACCCGTTGCAGCCGGCTCTCGGCCGACTCGACGGTGAAGATGTGGGTGTCTGCGGTGGCCTGGAGATAGCTCTCTGCCAGCCCTTCCGGGTCCCAGATTGCGTCCGCGGGAAAAGATCCGGGTAAATCTTTCCGGAGCGCCTTGAAAGCATCGGCGTGACCTTGCTCCATTTGAGCGAGACTGTCCAAGAGCGTCTTTATTTGCCGATTCTCGGCTCGCGCAGCTGCGCCCGCATAGAACGCACACCCGTTCTCCTCGATGCGAATGGCCATCGTGAACACATCCTCTGCTGTGCCAAAAACAAACATAACCGTCTCCTTAAAGTATGAGGCAAGGTCAGGGCCTTGCCGGTTCATGCCGGTGTTGTGGTCCTCCGTCGTCCACACAAGGGACTGCGTTTGTCCTCGTGGACGGTGACCCGGCTATTCGAGCTTCTTGTACACGTTGAGCCCGATCTTTTCTTCTCTCCCAAACACGAGTTGGTTCCCCTCGGTGGAACCGATGATGACGGTCTTTCCCGATTTCGAGGGTCCCTTTTCTTTGGATAGATCCACGGTAATCTTCAGCTCATCGCCATGCAGGTCCATCTCGACGTTGTTGAACGAGCTTTTTCGCCCTTTGCCGGTCTTTTTCCCTTCTTGCCGGTAGATGTTGAGCCCCACCTTTTCCTCTCTGCCGGGAACGGACTTGTTCCCCTCCGTGGAGGCCACGATGATGGTTTTGCCTGATTTCGACGGCCCGAAGTCCTTGGACAGGTCGATGACCAGCGTGAGCGTATCCCCTTCCACGGCCATGTCCACGTTCTTCATCCCCCCGCGGCGGCGTTGGGGAGTCGAGGCATTCAGCGGCGGAACTGCTCCACCCTGGCCCGCTTCGCTCGGTTGAAACGCGGCTTGTTCGAGCGAGAGCGTCCCATTACCGGGAGCGTTCGACGGATAGGCCAATTGGATCACCGCGCACGACTCATTGAGGAGTAGTGCCTTCACTTCGTCCGAGATGTCCAGGAGGGGGGCCAGGTCCTTTTCCATGATTTTACCCGGATTCCACCCTGATTGTTCGAGCCATGCCTGCAAGGCACCCTTGCTTTCCCGTGGCTGCTCACCGATAACCCGGAGGGCCTCGCGTACGAAAGCTCTCGCCCGGTCGAAGTCCTGGAACCACTCAAGGAAGTGATTGATGATCGTCATGACCTCGCCCATTTTGTCCGCGTCGATCATCCCTGTTTCGGGTTCCGTGATCATGTGCTTCCACTTAGCAGGGGTCGGCTCGCCTTCTTCTCGATAGTAATTACGAAAGTCTTCGGCACTGACGAAGAATTCGAATCCGTCTTCCGCTCGCACCCGGAAGGGAGAGCTCGAATCATCCGTGAGTTCAACCAGAAGCCCTGGCCGAGTTCCGAGAAATTGCTGGTACTTTGTTACCATGCGGTCTCCTTTCCAAAATTCGGGGGGTCATCATATAGCAGTCTTCCCAGAACGTCTATACCGGACCACGCGACCCGCGCGATTCGTTTCCCACGGCCCTGCAGGACAGGTAATCCCTAAGGGCTTGCGGACAATGATCTTTTTGCCTCGCAGACTTCCCGTCTTGAAGTTCGAGCCTAAAACTCGTCCATAACAGTCTATTTCCTATTGACAATCAGGATGGCGACTTCTACCAATAGACCGATGAGGGGCTCGGCCGCGACCCAGGTCGAAAGACCGCCTCTCACGGCTGAGCGAATCATGGTTTCAGGAGTGGAGCATGGACTACCTGCTGACCGAAGAACAAAAGATGGCCCGAGACATGGCCCGTAGGTTTGCCGATAACGAGCTGAAACCTATAGCGGATCGACTCGATCGAGAGCACACCCATTCGCCGGAAGTGCTCCAACAGCTCGGAGAAATGGGGATAATGGGCGTGGCAGTCCCCGAGGAATACGGCGGTGGGGGGATGGACTACGTCTCGTATTCGCTTATTGTGACGGAGATCTCTCGCGCGTGCGGAGGCACCGGCACCATTGTGGCCGCGCACAACTCGCTCTACTGTTACCCGGTCCTTAAATTCGGTACCGAGGAACAGAAGCAGAAGTTCCTCCAACCCTGCGCGTCGGGCCGCTCCGTGGGGTGTTACGCGCTCACGGAAGCGGATGCGGGGAGCGATCCGGCAGCCCTGCGTACCACCGCTCGGCTCGACGGCGACTCCTGGGTGATCAATGGGGAGAAGAAGTTCATCTCCAATGGTAATATCTCGGATTACTGCGTGTTTGCAGCGGTGACGGACAAGGCGAAGGGGTACAAGGGGATCAGCCAGTTCGTGTGCGATCTCCGCGAAACCCCCGGTTTTAAGGTCGGCCGCGTCGAGGAAAAACTCGGAATCAACGCGTCCGGTACCGCGGAACTCGTCTTCGAGGATGCCCGGGTCCCGAAAGACGCGATTCTGGGAGAACCCGGGGCGGGTCTCCGGCAGATGCTGGAAACCCTGGACAGCGGCAGGATCAGCATTGCATCCCAGGCGCTCGGCATTGGCCGCGCAGTGCTCGAAGAATCCATCGAATATGCCAAGACCCGAGTTCAATTCGGAAAACCCATCGCGGAGTTCCAGGCTATCCAGTGGAAATTGGCTGACATGGCGACTCAGCTCGATGCCGCGGCGCTGCTCATCTGGCGGGCCGCGTGGCTCGAAGATCACGACATGCGTTTCGAGATGGAAGCGGCCATGGCCAAGATGTACGCGTCCGATGCCGCGATGCACGCCGCATTGGAAGGGGTCCAGATACTCGGCGGGTACGGCTACGTCCGGGACTACCCGATGGAAAGACACTTCCGGGACGTGAAGATCACGCAGATATACGAGGGGACGAACGAGATCCAGAGGCTCGTCATTGCCCGCAATATACTGGGAAAACGCGGCTGAACCCGCGCGCTTTCTAGCTTGAGAGTATACAACTGTGCTGGCTGAACGAATCATGCAGGGCGATGTGCGAGCCACGGCCCGGTTGATCCGGCGCATTGACGACGGAGAACGGGACGTCTTCACGGAATTGGCCAAGCTCTACCGCCACGCGGGAAAGGCCCATGTAATAGGCTTCACCGGGTCTCCGGGGGTGGGCAAGTCCACGCTGGTGGACCGCGTGGTCGCCAAGTACCGGGAAGATGGAAAGACGGTCGGTATCCTCGCGGTGGACCCGACCAGTCCGTTCACCGGCGGCGCGATCCTGGGCGATCGCATCCGAATGCAGCGACACTTCCTCGACGACGGCGTCTTCATCAGATCCATGGCTACCCGGGGCAAATTCGGCGGTCTCACTCGATCCACCGCGGATGCGATTGTCGTCCTGGACGCGATGGGGAAGGACGCGATCATTGTGGAAACCGTCGGAGTCGGTCAAGACGAGGTTGAGATCGTGCACAACGCGCACACCACGGTTCTGGTGACCGTTCCCGGCATGGGAGATGATATCCAAGCGATTAAAGCCGGGCTCATGGAAATCGGCGACATCTTCGTGGTCAACAAGGCGGACCGGGAAGGCGCGGGCAAGACGATTCGAGAACTCAAGATGATGCTGCAGATGTCCCTGGAGCGCTATCAAGCCGGAGGGTGGTTTCCGCCGGTACTTGAGTCGGTGGCCGCGGAGGACCGGGGCGTGGACGAGCTCTATCGCGCCATCGTAGACCATCGGGCTCATCTCGAGGCGCATAACCGCGACAAGCTGATCTCCGTGGAACGGCACAGGGCCGCGAATCAACTGCTGGATCTCCTCAAGGAGAACCTGATGGACACCGCACTGGAACGGCTCGGAGGAACCGATACGGTGAACGATCTCGTCAACGAGATCGTGGCCCGACGTACGGATCCCTATGCCGCAAGCCAGGAACTGGTCAAACGACTCTTGGGAGGACCTCTCCGTTGATTTCTGCCAAAGCTCTCCTGAAGATGGATATGGACCCGGTCAGGCTTCTCCGGATCTTCACGGTGATCCCGGTGGTCCTCATCCTTCTGGCCGGAGCCGGCGCCCTCTGGATCTACTTCTTTGTGCACTCGCTCCTTCCGCAGGGCCAGTCGCTCGTCGAGACACCCGGGCTCACCGCGGAGGTCAAGGTGGTCCGCGACCGGAACGGCGTGCCGGGGATCATCGCAGAGCGGGAAGAAGACCTGGCGCTTGTTCTCGGCTATGTGATGGCCCAAGATCGCCTCTGGCAGATGGATTATCTCCGCCGAGCGGGGAGCGGCCGCCTGGCCGAGATTTTCGGTCGGCAGTACCTGGACGGAGATCACCTGATGCGGATGGTCCGAGCCGGAAGACCACCGGACGACTACCTCTCTTCTCTGGACGAGCGAGAACGAAGGTGGCTCGACCAATTTGTCCAGGGAATCAATCGGTACATTGCCAGTCGTTCGGAAAAGCTGCCGGTGGAGTTTTCTCTGCTGGAATACCGCCCCGCCCTCTTCTCCGCGGAAGACGTGGCCTCGATCTGTCTTGCCGTTGCCTGGGAAAGCTCCGTTGCCGGCCGCGTTGACCCGGTGATGGCCCGCATCCTCGGCAGATTGGGCAAAGACCGGGCATTGGCCCTTTTTCCCACCGACCCGGCCGGGTCTCACGATCTGGTGGTATCGGATCTACAAGGATGGGAGCCCACGGGCATCCTCTTCTCGCGGCCTGGCGGAGGTCCTGCTTGGGAGCGTGTGCCGGGACTGCGATCGGGAGCGGCGTGGGTGGTGAGCGGGGACCGCAGCCTCAGTCGCCATCCGGTCACCGCCTGCTCGGTTTATCAGACGCTTACCGCTCCGGGATTCTGGTACCGCGCGCGATTGGCAACGGAGCATTTCCATCTGTCGGGCGCGTTCATTCCGGGGGTCCCCGCCGCGCTCGTGGGAACGAACGAGCGGATAAACTGGGGTTGTATTTCCGCTCCGGCCGACGACGCGGACCTCTTTATCGAGCGCTGCGATTCCGATTCTCCCGCCAGCTACTGGCGCGTGGATCGATGGCGGAAACTTCACAAGGTGACGGAGAAGTACCGACTCCGTGGCGGTTCGTCGGCTTCTCGAACCATATCGTTGACGGAAACGGGTCCCGTGGTTTCGGACATCGATCAGAAGCGAGCACTATCGTTGCGGTGGACCGGTCGCGAAGGGACCGGCCTGTTCCCAGCGCTCTTTCGCTTGAATCGTGCGGGCTCGGGAAAAGAGGTCAAGAGCGCCCTGAAGAGCCTCGTTGCACCCTGCATGAATGTCGTATGGGCCGATAAAGAGGGCGAATACGGCGTTCAGACCGCGGGCCGTGTCCCCGTGCGCGCGGCCGGCAGCGACGGCATCGTTCCCATGCCCGGGTGGACGGGGGTGAATGACTGGGGCGGGTACGTGCCTTTCGAGGAGCTGCCCTCCAGCACGAACCCGGCCAAGGGGTTCGCTGTGGTTTCAGACGAGCGGCCCGGTGGGAAGGACTATCCGTACCTCGTGAGCTGCTACTGGAACGACGACGCGCGGGCCGCGCGGATTATCGAACTGCTCGAACAGGCCGGGAGTCACTCACGGGAGAGCTTTCAGAAAATCCACGCGGACACGCTCTCTCCCCTGGCTCGACAACTGACACCGCTGCTGCTGGCCGCTCTGCAGAGGCAGAACGATCGGAGCCCCGAAGAGGAAGCAATCATCAAGATGCTGGCCGCGTGGGATTTCGAGATGAAGCGAGAGTCGCCTGCCGCGGCCTTCTACGGGATGTTCTTCCAGGCCCTCGTGAAAGAGCTGTTCCTCGAACCGTTGGGAGCGAAGCTGTTCAAGCAGTATACCGCGTATCCCCCTCTGACATCACGGGCCGTGCGGGAGATCTTCCTCCACAACCGGACTGCTTGGCCGGCGGCCGCGGACTCGGACAAAACCCTGGTCAGCGCATGCCGCAAGGCCATTGCTCAGGGGAACAGCCTCTTGGCTGTGGACCCGGCCAAGTGGAAATGGGGCGACCTCCATACCGCGAGCTTCAGCCACCCGCTCGCTTCGAGATCGAGGTTCCTTGAAGCGCTCTACGATGTGGGGCCTGTGTCGCTCCCGGGGTCGGATGACACCATCTCCTCGGCGGTATGGTCCAAGGCGTACCCGTTCCGGGTCGTGGAAGGGGTCACCTTGCGGCAGTCGAGTGACATGACGGAACCTCCGCAGGTATTCGCGGTCTCCGCACTGGGGAGTTCGGCCCATTTCTTCTCGACGCACTACAAGGGGCAGGTGCGGGCCTGGGCTGAAGGGAGATATTTCCAGGAGCCGACCGTTATCGCGGAAATCCGCAAAATGGGCGGCAATGCGGTCGTGTTCAAGCCGAGCCTCGTCGGGCCCATCTCGCAGCGCTAGCTCCCCAATTAGCACTCTCTTTACTGCAACGGAACCGACCATGCACGAGATTCCCCCCACCATACTCATCGCCACCAAAAACCGGGGAAAGGTTGCCGAAATAAGTGACCTGGTGAAGGACCTCTCCGTGACTTTCCTGTCTCTGGCTGACGTTGCCAACGCTCCGGACGTCATCGAAGACGGCGCTACCTTCGAAGAGAATGCGCTCAAGAAGGCTCGCGTCATTGCCAAGGCCACCGGTGTGGCCACGATCGCGGACGACTCAGGGCTCTGTGTGGACGCGTTGGACGGCAGGCCCGGCGTCTTTTCCGCGCGCTACGCCGGTGAGCACGCGACCGACGCTCAGAAGTGCGCCGGCCTCCTCGAGGAAATGCGGGACGTTCCGAACGAACTGCGAACCGCGAGGTTCATCTGCGTGATCGCCCTGGTCACTCCGGATGGTGAAGAGAGGCTCTTCCATGGGGTGTGCGAAGGCCGCATTACCTTCGAGCCGCGCGGCGATGGTGGATTCGGATACGACCCGATCTTCTACAACGAGCAAGCCGGCAGAACCTTTGCTGAAATGGAGCGGGATGAGAAAAACCTGATCAGCCACCGGGGCAGGGCCCTGCGGCAGTTCTCCGCCTATCTGAGAGGCTTCTGTAGCCCGGCATCGTTGCCCTGAAGAGGAGCGAATTGATCGGCATCCCAGTTGCCCGTCGTCTCAACAGTTGTCTCCTTCCGACCCCATCTCCAGCAACGAACGGACCAGGTGGCAGGTTGCGAACTGGCCGTTCGTGAATTGCGCAAAGGGGTGCTCGCCCCCGAAAACGTCCCTGACCATGTCATCGACGGTTAGGCCGGATCGTTCCAGCTCTTTCACCTTTGCCGCGAGGCCGGCGAGGTAGTCGATGCAATGGGAAAGAGCGGTTCTTCCATCCTCCACGATCTTACCCACCGCGGTGAAGAGGACGAGCCTGTCCGTCGGCAGGGCAAGGATCTTGCGCATGGATCGGACAATCTCGCCCATGTTCTCGTCGGCTCTGATGAATTTCGGCTTCTCCCGGGCGAAAATATCGCCGGTGAAGCACCAGCCTTGCGACAGTTCCGCGAGGCAGATATGCCCTGCACTGTGGCCGGGAGTTTCCACTACCCGGAAGGTGTAGCGATCCGCCTTCACGATGTCGGAAACTGGTTTCACCTCAGTGGGCACAGGATAACCCCAGGTGATTTCCTGATAGGGGTACAGGTCCAATCGCTTCTCTATGAGCGGGACGGAATCGGGATGCGCATATACGTCCACGCGGTACCTGGTCATGATGTCATGGTTCCCGCCTACATGGTCTTCGTGGAAGTGGGTGTTTACGGCCAGCCTGAGATCCTTCCCTTCCAGGAATGAAGCCAGTTCGTTGGACGTGTAGCTGCAACCGGTGTCGACGAGCAGTCCGTCAACCAAATAGGCCGCCACCCAATAGACCGGCTTCCCGTCGAGTTCCCGACTCATCCGTATCTGGGTTACTCCCTCGTATCCTGCTGTCTCTATCACTGTTTCACTCCACCTCAATGGACAGGTAAGTAAAGTGTCGTCCAGCACCCATCGGTTTTGTGCCAAACTAATTGGGCCAACAAAAAAGCCTGCGCTACATGTTGCGGTAAACCTTGCCGATGAGCTTGAAGAGCATGGTCTTTTCTTCTTCGGTGAACCCCTGGAACAGTCGGGCGTTCATTCTTCTCGAGATCTCGAAGAGCATCGGCCTGAGTCTGTTTGCCTCGGGGGTCAGTGTCAGATTCGTGCGGCGCGCGTCCCCTGCATCCCTTTCCTTGGTGACATAGCCGCCTGCTTCGAGCTTCTTGATTACCGAGGAGACGGTCGATTTGTCCTTCATTGTGTGTTTCGCCAACTCCTGCAGGGTGATCGTGCCTTTCCGATCGAGAACAAAGAGGATATTCCCGTACGACGGCGCTATACCCTTGATATTCTCCTTTGCGAGTTCGTTTTCAAGGAACGCGAACAGCCGCTGGCGGATATTGGTCATGACGTACAAGAAATTGGATTCCTTGATTTCCATAATAGTTTTGTATAAAACTAACAGGGCATCCTGTCAATTGAATTCCCGCTCTCCTTTTGGCCTCCGCCAGCTCCCTTCCAGACGCCGCGGTCAGCGCAGCTCAGCCTCTTCCCTGACCCGCTCGACGGAATCGGTAAACCCGTCCTTGTCGATCAGGTCGATGCGTTGGCCGTCCACTCGGGCTAAAAGCTCGTTAGCCGGCGTCGTGACGGTAAAACCGACGGCAATCCCGGAGCGCTCCAGTGCCGCGGCCATCGCTTCCACGTGGCCGATTCTTTGGCCGCGAGACAGCTCGGCCCATCGGTCCCCGGCAGCAAAGCGAGTGTAATCCTCGTTTGCACCCGAGATAATCCCTTCCTGTGTCAAGGCCTCCACGATCATCTCGATTTCGCCGGGGATCTTCCTTTTCGTTTCGGTCAGGTCCAGCGCTGCTCGACTCTTTGCCAGGGCCGTCGCCGTTCCCGTCGACGCTTTTTTCGAGTGAGCCTCCGCCGCAGCCGACTTCTGCGCCTTTTCCGCGGCAGTGCTGCGCATCGAAACAAGCATCCCTTTGAAGGTGTAAAACACGAGAAGCCCGATCGGCAAGGCAATGATGCAGCCCCACACGATGGGAGGCACGCGATCGAGCAGCCCCTTCTTCGGTTCCAAGTTGGACCAACGCTCCTCTCCGGGGAGGACGTGCCCGCATTCGGGGCATGTCAGCAATTTCTCAGTGACTGCGGCGCGGCATTGCGGGCACGTTGAAACGAACTCCTCCGGCCGCGGCAGGTCCGGTTGGTCCAAGCCGGTGAGGGATGCTTCCACACGAGCGGCCTCAACGGCCCGGATTTCCAGGTCGGCAGAGCTAAGGAGTCGCTTCTGCTCCAGCACGCGGAGGAGCTTCTTCAAAGCAGACTGTTTCAGGTCGTGTTTACGTGCCAATTCTTCATCGGAACAACCCGACCGGAAGTCCACCAGGAATTTCGTCACATTGATCTTTTGCTTGGGTTTGTCCATTTCGATTGTTATGGGAATCTCTGGCGAATTGCTCCGCGACCATCCCTGAGCCACCTTCCGGCGGCGGGGAGCAATGCAAACCCCAGTCTCCGGAGCTGGATTGGTGAGACAGGCGTCTTGCCTGAGATTTCTTGAGCGGTAGGCAAGGCGCCTATCCCACCCTGCTCTCTACTATACGTGAACGAACTCACGAAACGAAGTACGAAGCTGCGTCTAATCTATCGGCCTAGACTGCGGAGAATTCCCATTCCAGCCCCCAGACTCTTACCGATCCATCGCTCCCGCCACTTGCGATCATCGACAGGTTCGGAAAAAAGCGAGCCACCCGAACCGGGAACGAATGTCCTTCCAGAACCGCCAGGCAACGCTCTTCGGAAATGTCCCACACCCGAAGCGAACAGTCATCCGACGCGCTCAGGCACAGTTCCCCACCTTTAGAACGGCTCACCGAGCGTACCGCCTCACGGTGTCCCCGCAGGACAATCACATTCACGCCGGACCCGCCTGCGTAGAGTGCCACCTCACCGTTTTCCAGACCTGCCACGACCATGTCCCCCGAGCCGTCGGCCATGAGGGAAGTGACTGGGTGTCCCAGATCTCTCAACGCTCCCAGGTTGCGCGCGGTGGCCACGGACCAGCGTAAGATTCGTTTCCCGTCCCGCAAGCTGTAGAGGGTTTCTCGATCGCGGGAGAAGCAGGCAAACGAAGTGCCGGGAATGGGCGGCCCCTTGGGGCTGATTTCACCCGAGTCGAGATCGACGATCACCGGGACGTTTTCCTTGGACAGTGCGGCTATCTCCCACCCTTTTCCCACAGACAGGAAAGGGGACTGAACCCCGAGAATCTGTCTGATCAACTTTCCGCGCGGATCCCACCGTCTGAGGACCCGGTCTTCGCTCCAGGCAATGACACCCGCACCTTCTGGAAGGAAGAAGACCTTCCTTACCGGACTGTCCACCTGCATGCGCGCGAGGCAGCGGCCCGTTACAACATCCCAAACGAGAACCGTGCCGTCAAGACTTCCCGAAACAAGCCGCAGACTGTCCGGGGTCGTCGCGAGGGTCGCCACCGTATCCCGATGCCCAGGAAGAGACCGGATGAAAGATGAAGATTTCAGGCGTCTACGGCGTGCCCCCTCTTCGAGGAGACTGCGGACGCGAATCGCGTCCTCGGACCAACAAAAGCCAGGAATGCCCCTCACGCGCTCGAAAACCTCGAGCGCTCGGATGACCTTCCCTTTTTCCCATTCCCTGGAGAAGTCCTCTATCGTTTGCTTGAAATCATGGTGCAGCCCGGTCAACTCCTGGAAGGTCTTGGGCCTGCAGACCGCGGGATCGAGAAAATCGGTCGCAAACCAGCGGGTGTCCAGCGACCATACGCGCACCGCGCCTCGGCTCCCGCCGAACAACAGGTGCCTGCCGTCAGCCGCGACTTCGCAACAGGTCACGGCTTCTCCCGGGTGAGCGATGGTGCGGTAACACCTCCCGGTGGAAGTTCTCCAAATCTTGACCGTTTCGTCAGCGGAGGCGGAGACCAGATGCTGGCCGTCCGGGGTGAATCGAAGGCTTGAAATCCCGCGTCGATGACCGAAGAACTGGCGAATCCTCTCCCCTCCACGCGCATCCCAAAGGGATATCGTCTCGTCCGCACCTCCTGTGAGCAGTCTTGTCCCGTCCTGAGAAGAGTCGATGGCGCACACAGGCCCGTTGTGGGCGGTCGAGCGAAATACCCCGTGCCCCGAGGGCAGCTCTCGCACGGTCAATGTCCCGTCAGCCCCACCTATGGCAATAAGGTCGCCGCCGCTGAGAAATGCAATGGAGGAGACCTCTCCCTGTTCCCCCGTCAAGTCCAGCGCCACCTGCCCCGAAGAAGTCTCAATGACCCACACATGGCCGTCAGGGCCGAACCCGGCGAGGTACCGTGAATCACGGGAAAAACGGAGGCCTGAAACGGCCATGCTGGGACACTTCCGGAGCGGACGCCCCTCGTTCATGCCCCACAGGTCCAGGGTCTTGAACGCTGCACCGTATGCGGTGGCCGCCAGTCGGCCGTCGGGAGAAAAGGCCGCAGCCACGGGCACGACCGTGAACGTGCGGAGATTCTTCAGGCACCGGCCGGTTCCGGTGTCCCAGACGCGGATCGATCGATCCTCGCCGACAGAGTACGCCAGCGGCGAACCGGGTGCGAATGCGGTGGCAAGGACTGTCTTTATATGCCCGGCCAGCGAAGCCTCCTCGCTGATAGGGAGGAATCCGAGCGACTTGACAAAACCGCGTGGGTCTTTTCCGAAGTCATCCCATCGTTCTTTGTACAGGGTACTCTCGCTGCAAGCCTTTTCCAGCAGACTCACTCCGCGAGCCGGATCTCCTCTCTGGAGCGCGATCAGTCCCATGGCATGCGAGAATTCCGGGGTTTCGCGCACCTCGATCTTCAAAGATTCCATGCGGTTGATCACGTCCACATCGGAAGCCTCGGCTTTGGCCCAACGCAGCGTGTGGAGGTTGTAAACCGCCTCCAGGTGCTCGGTGTTGGACGAATGGGCGTCCTCCAGGAGCGCAATAGCCTCTTCCGTTCGCCCCAGGTCCAAGAGGGATACAGCTTGATTGTTCAGAGAGTCCGCTTTCAAGCCGACGAGATTCGGTCGGGATCGCGGTTCCCTTCCGGGGCGCACTATTCGATGGAGGGACTCCATGGCCGTGGAGAGATCCACAAACGAGGGATAGCGATTATCCGGTCTCTTTTCGAGACAGGTCATGATGATCTCCACCAGTGCACGCGGCAGATCGGCATTTATGGTAAGGGGGTCTGTCGGCGGAGCCCGAAGATGGCTCTTCACGAGTGTGGCGAGCGAAAACCCCTTGGGAAAGCGAAAGGGCATCTCTCCCAGAACCACCTCGTAGAGCATGACGCCGAAGGAGTAGATGTCTGCACGGCTGTCTTCTCGTGCGTGCTCACGGAATCTTTCCGGTGCCATGTACCAAGGAGACCCGACCACTCCTCCCTCGAACATCGTCAGGCCTGCATCGGTGATTCTCCCCGAAGTTATGTCCGTTTCCGCGTCGACCGATTGCACGGGAGCGGGTGGTCCGTCCACGCGCTTGACCAGGCCGAAGTCGGTAACCTTGAGGGTCCGGTCGCCAGCGATGAGGCAGTTCGCCGGCTTGATATCCCGGTGGATGAGGCCTCTTTCTTCAGCGTACATCATCCCGTGGCAGAACTGGAGCATGAGGTCGACGACGGTTCGCAAGTCCTTGAGCAGCTTCCGCTCGATCCAATCGTCCAGCGAACCGCCGTCGACGTACTCGATGAACAGCCGCGGGAGACCGTCGATCACTCGTGCGTAGTAACAGGTCGCAATGTTCGGGTGCAGTCCAAGGTTCACCCACAGCTCGGCTTCTCGCAGAAAGCGAAGGAGGCGGGCTTCGTTCTTTCCCGCCATCTGCAGAGGGGTCTTGATGGCCAGCATCATCTTCCACAGGCGATGGTAGACAAAATAGACCCTTCCCATCCCGCCCGCGGCAGATCCCAACACCTCGTACAGGCCTTCGATAACCTCGCCCTTTTTCCAATCGGATGGTGCTTGACTCCTTGGGGACTGTGGTCTGAAGACCCTCCCCGTTGTCCCCAGGGAAACCTCCTGCCGCGTATGATTCGTGTGATTGAGTTCCGCGGGCGCGAGGGAAACGTTCAGACCGTACCGTCTCAAGGTTGAGATCACCTGATCCAAATCGTCGGTGAAGACTACCTTGGAAATCCGGATCTTCTTCGTCGATAATGCCTGGCGCACATCGTCGGGAGTTCGCTTGAGCCACCGCGCCACGATGCCCACCACCTTGTCGGAGAGGCTCCCCCCTTCGGCCGCAGATATGGTCATGGACACGTAACGGGTCTGATTTTCCATGGTGGACGGACCTCAAGCGGGCCGAATGCGTGCGCATTCCTCGTCAATTGATTATGCGCTATTTGGTGCGGAATGACAACCTGACCATTCGTGCAGACGAAAGCAGACCGGTTTCCGCGGACGGTGGCTCCAGACGTCACCGGAAGAGCCAGAGCGGAGGTCATGCGCCTGGATGCACCCGCTCCCTCTCCAGCACGATCGAGGCGTCCTCGTATCCCCGCTCCATCCACTCCATTACAGCCGACCGGGTGAAGCGAAACGTGGCCGCCGGAAATCTCCCCAGGGGTCTTTTCGGCTTGATCAGCACGATGCGTTTGCCGGGATGCGCACCGGGCGAGATCCGGGTATCGGCCTTGGTACTCACGACCACCAGATGCGTCGTACTGCTTTCGCGGAGCGGAGCGAGAGGGAGCCACTGCCCGAGGCCGCCATCGACATACCGATCGCCCTGCATCTCGATGGACGAGAACAGGAAGGGGAGGGCCATAGAAGCGGCCAATGTCTTCCATGCATCCTCTTCCGAAAGATTTTGCAGTTTGAAGCAGTGCGCACTTCCCAGCGGCGCGGAGGCCTTCGGGGGGCTGCTTGCCGTCACAAAAAGCGGTACAGGCTGCTTGAGTACTGCCCGCAGATCGAGGTATCGCATTAAGAGGGGCTTGAAACTCCCGATATCGATCAAGCCATCCCGGCGCAAAGACCCCAAGGACCCCCAACGTGAAGTGGACCACAGCGCCGAAACCGCGTATTTGAGGAGTTTCACTCCCTTGATATTCGGGACCGGCATCAGGAATAACGCCAAGTCCCACGCAGCGGCAGCTGCAAAGGCTTTCAGCCGGTCCATGTCGGGGCTGATGATCCTCGTCCGCGTGAGTTCCAGCCACAGGTCGGAGGCCCTTGACCAGTCTCCCTGGCACACGAGCGCACCGTTGAGCGCACCAATGGAACTCCCCGAAATCGCGCCGATACGGAGGCCCCGTTCCTGCAAGGCCCGCCAGCATCCTATTTGATAGGCTCCCCGCGCACCTCCGGCCGAAAGCACAAGTCCTATGCTTGATGAACGAGAAGCGATGCTATCCTTATCGTGCTTCATGCTCCACTCGTGATAATAAGGATAGTGCTCGTGCCCTCTCGCTGAGCCACGTGGCGCGAAAGACGGGTGGTCGGACGAGCCGGAGCAGGAGGCGGTCCGTCTTGACAACCGGGGAACGACTCTCTACAATGCGGTTCCATCCGGGGCGGCTTAGCCAAGTGGTAAGGCGACGGTCTGCAAAACCGTTATACGGCGGTTCAAATCCGCCAGCCGCCTCCAGACAAAGATCGCGGAAGTTTCCAGGAAGGCCTTGCGGGACAGAAAACCCGTAAGGCCTTCTTTTTGTCCCTTCCTCCCAGCCACCCGTTCGGCAAGGCTCGCCGCTATCGTCGCGCGGCTGCCCGCTCCTTCTCGCGAGGGGATGAATTCGGTCCTCGCTGGTTTTCGTGAGTACGGGGTCACGGTCTCGTCGGTGGAGATTTCTTCCTTGCAGTGAGGCAATGCATGCTTCCGGGCGTCCGCTCGCGCGGTGCGACGTTTTCAGCGTCACCATAGTGTAAGGAGCCGAATACGAAGGGGCTGGCCAGGTTTCTCACGACCAGCATGTTCCAACGGGAATGCGCCGGGTTCCACGATAGCTTTCTAGTCCTGCCCAAAATCGTCCGCAGGACCTGGCGGCTCCCATCCCGGCAGGTCATCCAGAATGTCGGAGAGCGTATCGTCGGCGATTTCTATGGAATCATGGAGTACCAGGCCGTAATCGACGGCCTTGGGTGTCTTGAACAGAGGCCAGAGTCCATACTTCTTCCAGAGCGCGAACTCGCGTTTCTTGTTCGGATAGTACGCCGCGTAGTAGGGGTCCTCTCTGGGCGGGCAGGCTTGTTTCAAGGCCTTCCTGAGGGCCATCTCCTCGTCCAGACCGCTCTGCTGGTACTCGGTAAACAACGCCCAGGCCTTGAGTCTCGTTTGGGAAGAAACTCTCCAGATCTCTTCGGGACTCCTGGCTTTCCGCTTCTCTTGCATCGGCTGTGTCCTTTTTCTATAGGGTGCGATCCGTCGCAGTCATCGGAGGGAACGGATTCCAGCACCCTCAGGGGCGCACGCTCACGCCCGGAAGCCTCACGGTTCGGCGGACGATCCGCACGAAACGGACGCGCCTCACTTCCCGAGCGTCCACGATAGAGTGTATGATTCGCTCCTTGTGTGTCAAGAAGAAGCTTCACCGTGTTGTATTTATTCACTTATCAAGGCGAAGGATCCTCAACAGGTTTCTCGCACATCACCTGTCAGAAAGCGCATCCGTATGCGGAATCGCTCGGGAGGTACGCTCGTGCGATCGAGGCTTCTGTATCGTCTCGAGGCGAACTCGTATCAGTCCGGTGGGGGGTAGAAATCTGCGAAGATCGCATCCACACGTTGCTGCATGGTTGCAGCTTCCATCGGCTCGTCGTGGACATGCCCGAGAAGGTGTAGGATGCCGTGGATGAGTAGGTACAGGAGCATTTCTTCTTCGGTGTAACCCAGTTCTGCAGCGTCATCGGCAGCCCGATCAGTACAGATGACCACATCCCCCAAGAGATTGGGGTGCTGCTGCAGGTCTGCTCCCTCCAATTGCGAGAAAGAGAGCACGTTGGTAGGCCCTTCCTTCCCGCGATACACGCGGTTCAGTTCCGCCATTTCCGTGGCGTCGACCAACATCACCGAGAGAGCCGTGGTCGTGTCACAGCCCAAGTCTTCTAATATTCTTTCCGCCTTCTTCCGGAGTTCGACTTGATCGATGTCGATCCTTTTCTGTCGGGAGTCGATGCAGATCTCCATTCTGTTTTTCCTGCGCCCCATTGTCGGATGGATAGTCGATGCGAGCGTGCATTATCCCTTGCAAGGCTCTCACAAAAGACCGCGTGATGGCATGAAGGTCCTTGAGGGTAAGGGTCGACTGGTCGAGTTCCCCTTCGCTGAACAGGCTCATAATGAGTTCCTGCACTCGCTTTTGTATCCTGGCGGGAGTCGGGTCGGTGAGGGTGCGGCAGGCTGCCTCGACGACATCGGCCAGCATGACGAGCGCGGCTTCTTTGCTCTGCGGCCGCGGTCCGGGATAGTGGTACTTATCGTCCGACACGACCTGATGATTCTTGTTAGCCCGTTCAAGGGCCTTGTTGTAGAAGAACTTTATGAGGCTCGTTCCGTGGTGCTGCTGAATGATATCGACGATCGGTGCACCCAGCCTATGCTCCCGAGCCTTCTCGACGCCATGTTTCACGTGGGCCACGAGAATCAAAGCGCTCATGCTCGGTTCCAGCTTATCGTGGGGATTGGGTCCTCGACCCTGATTCTCGATGAAGTAGCCAGGTTTGGTCTTGCTCGCTACCTTGCCGATATCGTGATAGTACGCCCCGACTCTCGCCAGGAGCGGATTGGCACCGATGGATTCTGCAGCAGCCTCAACCAGGTTCCCCACCATGATCGAGTGATGGTAGGTCCCCGGCGCTTCGAGGGCCAATGCCTTGAGAAGCGGATGGTTGAAATTGGCAAGCTCGAGGAGCCTTACGTTCGTGGTGTAGCCCAGCGGCTCCAACAAGGGGGCAAACCCCGACACGAGCACTCCGCAAACGATGCCGCCAAGAAAACCGAGCCCCGTCTCGTAGAAATCCTGAATGTGGGTGAGGTTTCCCAGGGCCATCTTGATGGACAGGATGACCAGCATGTTGGCAAGACCCACCACCAGTCCTGCGCGGAGCACGGAAGTGCGGTCAAGGGTCCGGGTCATGCCGTGGAGCCCCACGATCCCCGCAACAAAGTAGAAGGCAAACACGTACAGGTCACCTTCGACGGTCAAGGACGCAGCCATGGCAGCCAGGACCGCAAAGATGAATGCAATCCTCGCATCGACCATGAGCGCGACCAACATGGCGCCGGTCGCAACGGGCGCGGCAAAGAGAATCGAGCGCGGACCCATCCCCTGTCCTGCGGTGGGAATGACGGTACCCAGCCATGAGACGACGCGAACA
The DNA here is from genome assembly GCA_016218715.1 of Desulfomonile tiedjei. Lineage (GTDB taxonomy): Bacteria > Desulfobacterota > Desulfomonilia > Desulfomonilales > Desulfomonilaceae > JACRDG01. Next base: position 21,114 of record JACRDG010000122.1, read on the forward strand.
AGCACGATGGTGCCGATGAGGAGGATACAGAAAAGAAGAATATCTCTCGTGGAGCTTCTCGCGCGGTTCAAGTGCTGTTCCGCAAAATAGAAGCAAAACCGCATCAACAGCACCAGCATCAACGAGAAACCGCCAAAAATCATGTACTGGCTGTACGCGGGGTTGGCACTGTTGAGTCCGGCGAGCTTCTTGAGGTGCCCCTCGTTGACGGGTTCCCCCTTCTTGATGATCGACTCTCCCTTGGAAACCTGGAAATAGACGGGCTTGACCGCAGCGAGAGCCGTCTCTCGCAGAGCCGCGCTCTTGTCACGATTATACGCGATGTTTACGTCCACCAGGGCGGTCGCGAGCCTGCGGATTTCCTGTGCCAGCGCCGGGTCCGCCGCAAGGTCACTCTGTTTGAGGGTCTCTCCCGTGTTGATAAAGTTTTCGGCCTCCTTGAGGTCGAAGATCGTGGACAGGTCTTTGAGTGGCTCCAATTTGTCTTTGGACCTCACTCGCAACAGAATGCCTCGCTTGCCGTCCCTTATCACCAGTTCTCGGCTGAGAACGACCCCCTTCAAGAGAACCGGCACGACGAGGGAGCGCAGATCGGTCTCGACACGGGAGTTGAACCCCACAGCCTTGAGCGCAAAGAACGCGGGCGGATGAACGGTCACGCCGAGAAGATTCTCAAAGCCCGTACGCAGCGTCTGGTCGTCGATGGGTCGAAAACCGGGGGATTCGGCCGGTGCTGCCGAAACCTGCGGTTCGGGCGGCGATTCCGGCGTCTTGTACGGCTCCAACGGTCCCTTGGTTGCCGCGGCTGCGAGGTATTCCCGCAAGGAGCGGAAGGCGTTCCTTATCCTGTCCTGCACGTCGTGGACCATTTCGTCGTCGAAGTCGTACACGGGGAGCGTAGATCGGAGCACCTCGTCTCTGCTCTTCCCGGTCGCCGATTCGTCGACGACACGGAACGTTATGGGAGAGACGATCGTCTCTCTGGCAGGCTCGCCCAGCACCAGGTTGTAAACCCTGAAGGAATGGGGAGCCATCAAGAACGCAGCGACCAGGGAGGTCCCTACGATCAGAGACCATCGCAATTTCGGGTCATCGACCGTATAACGTCCGCCGGGAAAGACCCGATCGACCGCTCTGCGTACTACCGAACTGTGCTGCTTTGACTTGTCAGGCATTCTGCCGCCATCAGGCATCTTGTTCTTTTCTTGTTGAGGCATGTCGTCTTATCTCGAGGAACGATCGCGGTGAGGCGTGGTTTTGGCTTCGTAGGCCTTGATTATTTCTTGTACGAGCGGATGCCGGACCACGTCCTGTTCCGTAAACATGAGGATGGCGATTCCCTCGATTTCGGACAGAATGTCGCGTGCCTCCACCAGGCCGGATCGGGTCCCTTCCGGGAGGTCTATCTGGGTGATATCACCCGTAATAACAGCTTTGGACGAGTAACCGAGACGCGTGAGAAACATTTTCATTTGCTCTGACGTAGTATTCTGCGCCTCATCCAGTACGACGAAAGAGTCGTTGAGGGTCCTTCCACGCATGAATGCCAGGGGCGCCACTTCAATGTCGCCTCGCTCGATCATGCGCGTGGCCTTCTCAAATTCGATCATATCATGAAGCGCGTCGTACAAGGGCCTTAAATATGGGTTGACCTTTTCGTACATGTCCCCCGGGAGGAACCCCAACCTCTCGCCAGCCTCCACGGCAGGCCGCGCGAGTATAATCCTGCGCACTTCTTTCTTGGCCAGGGCGGCCATAGCCATGGCCATGGCAAGAAATGTCTTCCCGGTCCCGGCAGGGCCGATTCCGAACACGATGTCGTGGGTCTGGATCGCGTGAATGTAGTCTTTCTGCGTGGGGCTCTTCGGAGTAATGGGTCTCTTGCCGGGTGACGTGAAAATCGTCTCGCGCAAGAACTCCTTGAGTTTGGCCTCCCTGTTTCTGAGCAGCAATCGCACGCCCTGGTCCAGGTCTGCAGGGTGAATCGGATAACCGTCTCGCACGAGCGGATAGAGTTGCTTGAGCAATTGCTCTGCAACGTCGCTGTTGGGCGACTCGCCGAAGATGGCAATGGTGTTGCCCTTGACGGAAATAGTGACCTGGAGAGCTTTTTCGAGGTGCTTGATATTCTTGCTGAATTCTCCGACTAATGCCTGAAAAGCTCCTATATTATCGAAACTGACGCGGAGAGGCGGTCTCTCTTCCGGCGATACCTGGTTCGTGTTCAAAAAGCCTCCGGCCCGGCAATCCTACCTACAATCTTTCCCGCGTATCGTATACACCATAGAGATGCGCCCGGCAACTCTTTCCCTTACCACTCTCGGCCCTGATCGCGACGACTGGGCTATCATAAAATAAGTGTTCCTCGAGGCACTTGCAAGACGTGATACGATCGTTACGCTCCAGGCCGAGGCCTCATTATGGGTCGCCATCCGCGGGGCCAGCGACGAGCGCACGCAAACATCCTGTCCCGTCTTGAACCGCGAGACAGTCGGGTATAGAGTATCCCGTGAATCGAGGTGTCGCATCGTCGGCACGAGCCCGATGCACCGGTCGGGAATTACGCGGTGCATCGCAGTCCCGGGCCGACATCCCGCGCACGTGGAAGCGCGAGAGCCCTCTCCCTTCCACTTAATTCCGCGGCAGTGAAGCGACACCACTCAGGAGAGGAATGGCTGGCATGGATCCTGTTGACACGTCGGTGAAGGATCGAGAGGCTTTCGGCCGATTGATTGAACTCATCGGAACCCTCCGATCGGAAAACGGCTGCCCCTGGGACCGGAAACAGACGCCCCAGAGCATGCATCACTATATCTTGGAAGAATACCATGAGATGGTCGATGCACTTAATCGAGGCGTTCCTGCGGAAATTGCCGATGAAATGGGGGACCTGATCTTTCTGGTGATCTTTGTCGCGTACGTGCTCCAGCAGCAGGGTGTGGCATCCTTGACCGAAGTCCTCGAAGGGGTCGCCGAGAAAATGGAGCGTCGGCACCCGCACGTGTTCGGCGACGTCAAGGTCAGCTCTGCGGACGAGGTGGTGGACAACTGGACCAAAATAAAGGCCTCGGAAGAAAACATTCGCCGCCGCGAATCGATCCTAGACGGCGTTCCGCGATCGCTGCCGGCGCTCAGTCGCGCGCAAAAGCTGGCCCGCAGGGCCGCAAAGGTCGGTTTCGACTGGACGCGGCCCGAAGAAGTCTTCCACAAGGTGGATGAGGAACTGGCGGAATTCAAAGAGGCCGTGTCCCAAGGCTCCCGCGGCGAAATCCGCGAGGAACTCGGCGATCTCCTCTTTGTCATCGTCAACGCTGCCCGTCACCTGGAAGTCAACGCGGAAACCGCGCTCGACGAAACGTCGGACAAATTCGAACGGCGCTTCCGCCACATAGAAAAAGGGCTGTCCGATCGAGGCACGACTGTCGAGCAGGCTTCCTTGGCAGAGATGGACGAGCTTTGGGACGAGGCCAAGCGCGAAGAGAAACGGCGGTGGTGAATTCCTTGTTCGCGGATTAAGTAGTGAAGAGGCCTTCCATGGGGATTTCCTCCCCATTGAGATGCATCCCCCTGGAAGCCTCAAGCCCCGTCCACGAGCAGGATCGGCACGGACCGGTGCGCACCATGCGGCATCAAGTGCTGGCCGTCACTGACAATGGCGCTCAGGCCACCGTGGCCACTCCAGGAATATTGAGGATATGCATGCCGGCCTGTTTCTGGACAATAACCTCCAGGCTGTCGTCGCGAATTCCCAGGGCTAGCACCCCCTTGCCGGTCGGCCCCTCCAGTCCGGTGATGTCCCGGAGGATCTCCAGGCCCCTGGCGATGATGTGCGACGGCGCTTTCGGGAGCGTGTAGGTACTTTCCCCGTACACCGTCACGCCTATATCTTTGTCCACCGACAGACGTACCGCTCGCTCCTCGATGGCGTCGAGTAGCACCAAAGCTAAATACTTCAAGGGGGTCTCGTCCCAGTCGGTGCCGGGCTCATCCCCCCATCCTTCACGTTCCCAGGCTGCCAAAACGTCCTTAGGATTGACCTCTAATTGGCAATCAATCTGTTGTTGCAGCCGTAAATGATCTCCATCCAGACTTGCCATCGCGAGACCCCCTTCCGCCCTGCTGCCCCTCTCTGTGTCAGTGGCAACCGGCGCAAGACGTTGCTGAACAGGTGCTGCACCCTGACTTGCCGGTACCCGAGGTCTTGAAGTCGCCCGCGGCACTCTTGAAACTGCACGCGGACATGAGTTTCTGAACCTGGCACCCGCAGGTCGGGCATACAACTTCATCCTGGCCGAACACCAGTTTCTCGAAGTCGAGTTGGCACTTGTCGCAACGGTATTCATAGATTGGCATATGCACCGTCTCCTTCCGGCGGTTTCTTCTGATAGGTAAGATGCCTCGGGCATCCAAAGGATGCACGGTTAGTCCAGGTATTCACCTTGCGGCTGCTTTTTACTTGGTGGGGTAGTCGCGATAGATAAAAGTGTCGCCCGCGGGAAACGTGATGGTGCTTCCTCTGTCGGTCTCCACGATCCGGGCGGGTTGCAGGAGATGCTTGGCTAGCTTGCGACTCTCCTTGTAGGCGTTGTCGAAATCGAGGTGCTTCCAGTCGGTATGGCCGTCCGGGTAGTGCAGCAACAGCGCACCGTTTGGACAGACCTGAGTCACCACAGCGCACCCTGGTTTGGCCAATTGCCCTCCACAACCCGTGAGAGCAAGAACGCAGACTACTCCCAGCAGAATAGCGACCAGAATAGCCTTGTTTGGCGAGAAAGGCAACATCTTGACATTCTTACCATGGATGCAAGGAGCAAGTCAATATTTTTGCCTTATAACCAATATATTGGAACAATTTGCTCAGGTGTAATATTAACGATACGGCGCCGCTCCGGGTACGGCTGAATGGGGCACCTTTCGTAGAAAATTCGATTGACTTTCGTAAAAGATTCGCCATAATATGAGCGATACCGGCTTTGGGAAGCTCCAAAGTCACGGTTCGCTCAATCTCCTGGAGGACCCGCCGATGCAGCAAACGCCGAAGCAGTCTCTGCCCGCGCTGACGAGAAAGCAAAGACTCGTCCTCGACTTTATCACCGCGTTCATCGACCGGCACGGCTACTATCCCAGCTACGGAGAAATCGCTCGTGGCATGGGGCTTGCCGCTCAGTCCACGGTGTGCGTGCACGTCGAGAATCTGCGAAGGAAAGGATACCTCTTCCGGAAATGGAACGCGAAGCGGGCGGGCGAACCGGTCACGGAGCGAACGCTTCCGTCCGCGACGGAGGACGTGCCCCTTGCCGGAAGGATTGCAGCCGGTCTTCCCATCGAGGCCGTGCCGGACCATCAAACCATCGGGATTCCTTCCGACATGCTTGGGAAGAACGAAACTTATGTGCTCCAGGTGAAGGGCGATTCCATGATCGATGCACACGTGATGGACGGCGATTACGTCATCGTCTCGCGGCAGCAGTGGGCACACGACGGCGACATGGTGGTTGCCCTGGTTCGAGGCAGTGAGGCGACGCTGAAGCGGTTCCGACGAAAAAAGGACAAGATCGTGCTGGAACCGGCCAACCCCGAGCACCGGCCGCAGGTATACGACGAACAAGACGTGACGGTTCAAGGGGTTGTGGTCGGGTTGCTGAGAAAATACGCTCGATGAGGAGAATCACGCGCCCGCGGTACGGTCGCGGCGCTTCCGGTTCACGCTTCGTGCCACCAAACGCTGAGGTTGCAGTGTCTGCCCTTCCCGGAGAACGATACATCCTGCACGTGGATGCGGACGCGTTCTTCGCTTCCGTCGAGCAGGTCTTGCGCCCCGATCTCCAGGGGTTGCCGGTCATCGTCAGCGGGGGTGATCGCGGGGTGGTCTCCGCCGCGTCGTACGAAGCGCGGAGATTTGGTGTGCATTCGGCCATGCCGACTGTCCAAGCCCGGAAGCTCTGTCCTCGGGCGGTGTTCCTCTCTCCCAACTTCTCAGCCTACAAGGAATTCTCGACCCGCATGTTCGCCATCATGAAGGGCTACTCCCCTCAGGTTGAGGTGACCAGCGTGGATGAGGGATACGTGGATCTGACGGGCACGTTCAGGCTTCACCGCGCGCCGCCGTGGGAGATCGCCCACCGGATGCTCTCGGAAATAAGAGCCGGGCTGGGGATAAACGTTTCCGGCGGCATTGCGGGGACCAAGTGTTTTGCCAAGATGACCACCGGCCTGGCCAAACCCAACGGCCTGCTGTATCTGGAACCTCAGCACGCTCGGATCGTGCTGGCACGGCTGCCGGTGGAATCGATCCCGGGGGTAGGGAAAAAAGCGGAAGAGATCCTGAAACGCCGGGGCATCATGACCGTCGGGGATGTGGCGGATCTTTCCCGTAGGAGGCTCCAGCGTCTCCTCGGGAAGTGGGGGGGTGCGCTGTGGGAACTGGCCACCGGTAACGATGGGAGACCGGTGGTCTCGTCTCACCGTGATCCGCAGAAATCCTATTCCAAAGAGCATACCCTGGAACAGGACTCCAAAGACCTCGGGCACGTGTGGTCCGTGGTCGCCCAACTCACCGAGAAAGTCGCCGCCCGCCTGCGAGCTGACGGAAGGGGTGCGTGTACCGTCACAGTCAAAGTGCGGTCCGCGGATTTTTCCGACATGAGCAGATCGATGTCTTTGAAATTCCCAACGAATTTGACCAGAGATCTCCTCGATTGCGCTGCGCGGCTGTTCCGGCTGACCGCGGGCCGGAGATTCGGGATACGCCAGGTCGGGGTGAAGCTCTCCGGCATCGACGTTCCTGTCCTCCAAACCGACCTGTTCGAACCCCGCCGGCACATCGCCGCGGCACGGGATCGCACGGTTGACCAGATCCGCAACCGATTCGGATTTCACGCGGTGAAGATCCTTCGTGGCAGCGGTTACGGTCAGCCTCCTGGGGTAGGTTGACTTCCTCGGGAAGGTGGATGGGCAGAGGGGCACCCCTGTCGGAAGGATCCCCTCTGTTGATAAACGTCAGAATATGGTGGGCTGCGGAAGCGGCGCGCAGGGTTTTCCGAAGATCAAGCCTCGGGAGCGGGCTCGGTAGGAGCTTCCTCTTCTGCTTCCTCTTTCTTCTGAGCCACGACGGTTGCCACGGCCAGGCCGGCGTCCTGAGCCGGAGAGACACCCGCCGGTAGCTCTATTTCGCCAACGTGAAGTGAATTGCCGACGTCCAGCCCGGAGACTTCCACGACGATCTCGTTGGGAATATCGTCAGGGAGACAAGAGACCTTCAGCTCTCGCACAGCGGCCTGGAAGAGCCCGCCCTTATCTAAACCGACCGGTTTCCCGTCAAAACGAATCGGCACCGTCACTTCGATCGCTTCGGTCATCAGGATTTCCAGGAAATCCAGGTGGATGATTTCTCCGTCCACGGGTCGAATCTGGCGTTCCTTCATGATGGCCGTTCGTCTCATGGGGCCGGATTCGCCGCCGGAGATCAGAAGATTGAACAGAACGTTGGTTCCGGCCTGGCTTATGATCTTCCTGAACTCCCGTACGTTCACCGCGAGTTTGATAGGCTCCACCTTCTGCCCGTATAGGACGGCAGGTGCGTTTCCCGTAGCCCTGAGGCGTCTCGCAGGGCCTTTCCCGGTTTCAGAGCGTTGTTGAACCTCAAGCGTTACCTTGTCCATCATTTCCTCCGGCAGGAATCGGTCCGCGGAACCGTCGTCCCGGACTCCCTGATTCCCGATGATTGTTTGTTAGACGAAAAGTTCCGATACGGAGACTTCCCGGTGAATTCTGCTTATGGCCTCGCCGAGGAGCGGTGCTACGGATTCCACCTGCAGCTTGGCGCAGATCTCCATTTTCTTCTCGACCGATATGGTGTCCGCAATGTAGAGCTTCTTAATGGGAGACTGATTGATTCGCGTCATTGATTCGCCGGAGAGGACCGGGTGGGTGCAGCAGGCATAGATGTCCCGAGCGCCTGACTGTTTCAGGGCTTCTGCCGCGGTTACCAGCGTCCCGGCAGTGTCTACCATGTCGTCGCAAATGATCGCGTCTCGTCCGGTCACATCGCCGATTACGTGCATGACCGCGGATTCATTGGGTTTAGCTCGCCGTTTGTCGATGATGGCAAGGGTCGCGCCGAGTCTCTTGGCAAAGGCTCGGGCTCGTTCCACACCACCTGCGTCAGGTGAGACCACAGTGCACCGGCTGGTCTCGAGTTCTGCCCGGATGCTTTCCGCCATGATTGGGCTTGCGTAAAGGTGATCGACAGGGATGTCAAAGAATCCCTGAATCTGCCCTGCATGGAGGTCGATGGTGAGCACGCGATCAGTCCCGGCAGCGGTGATGATATCCGCGATGAGCTTGGCGGTGATAGGCGCTCGGCTGGCGACCTTCCGGTCCTGCCGCGCGTACCCGTAATACGGCATCACCGCGGTGACGCGGCTGGCGGATGCACGCTTGAGCGCGTCCACCATGACGAGAAGTTCCATGATATTGTCGTTCACCGGTTGGCAGGTGGACTGGATGACAAAGACATCCATGCCTCTGACGTTTTCCCTGAATTCCACCTGGATTTCCCCGTCGCTGAACGATCCCACCATGGCAACGCCGAGCGGGATACCCATATAGCGGGTAATAGCTTCCGCGAGACGCGGGTTGGAGTTTCCGGCAAAGATTTTGAGTCCGACCCTCATTGCTAAGTCCTCGCACCGTAAAGACGACTAACCCGTTAAACCATCAACCTTAATTGTTCTCCGAGAGCATGTCAATCAAAAACTCTGTCTCCGTCATGCGTGCACGTACGCGGGGCGAAGGGACGCCGCACCCCTTCGCTGGACATCCTGTCCATGACTTATACGATTCTGCACCCAGACGTGAAGTCGGCCAGCCCTCACCTTGTCCCTCTCCGAGTGGGAGAGAACTCGGCATGTGGGCGTCAGGCTTTCTCGCTTAACAGCGCGATCGAAATCGACGCTCTATTATGGAGATTCTCTGTGGGACAAACCGCTAGAAAGGACTGGCAAATCCGAGAGACACGCTGCCGCCAACCGTCCAGGACCGGATGTCCACGACCCACGAAATGGGTTCTGAAACGCTGCCAGCAAGATTTCGCGTCGCAGTTTGCACGTGCAGGGCGTTCCACTTCGCGAACCCGCCCAGACTCAGGTCACAGGCTATTCTTAAACGATACTCCGCGAGGAGTTCCATAAAATATCCCTGGCTCACGTCAAAGTTCCCGAACTCCGCGAAACCGGTATTGGTCCAGAAGTGATATCTGATGCTCCCGGGGACGAGCGGCGTGCCGACGAATCGCACGAGCACCGAACCGAGGGAAGTTGGCTGGTTGACCTGCGCACCGATGAACGGGATGTATTCGTTCATAATGTAGTCGTCAGACGTATTGTCGCTGTAGTCGACCCTTGTGCTCGTGTGATCCCACCGGAAACCCGCGATGAGTTGGAACGATCCGGAAATCCGCTGGGTGACGAGAGCGTCCAAGGAGCACCACTCGTACGACGGGACTTCAAAGTCCACCGATCCGCCGATGGGGGGGGACTGAGACCATGTTCCCGCGCTCCGCTGCGGAAAGAAGACCGATCCTGAAAGGGAGAGGCCGAGTCCGTCGCGAAACATGAAATCGTCGGTTGCTTGAAGCCAGAATCCCTTGAGCGGCCACGCCGCGGTTCCCGTCGAGGCAACTCGCTGCAGGGCCCACGTGGCCCCGTTGGGGTGCTCGAGCCAGCCGAAGTAGATCCGTGGCGTTCCGATGACGCCGGGCTGCGGCTGATCGCAGCCGCTGACCATACCGCTCAAGCGGGGGAAGAGAAAGCCTGTCAGACCCGGGTTTGCCTGATACCCCACATACCCTTGCGCGAATGCACCGGCAGGAGCGACCCAGAACATCACCACACCCATGAGAACGACACAAAGCCTCTTCATGGCAAGACCTCCAAATAGGTCTGTAAAACTGCCTTCCTGCCTGTGGGATTCCTCCCACCGCAGGCCCTTCTCGGCATGACAATGATAAAGCGATGCGTTCTGTTTACAGGAAAACCGAGACCTCGGCAAGTACGATTCTCGGGTTGCGGTGAGATCCCTGCTCGCTCGACTCGCCGGGGTTTGATTCAGGCCCAGGGCTCTGCTATGCTTCAATATTGTGACCACGCGACTACGAGGGAGGCTTATACAATGAAATCTTGGATCGCGGTCATCGTTGGGCTCAGTCTGCACCTGCTCATCGTGACTCCTGCCTGGGCGGGCGGGGTCGAAGGAGGCCGAGAAGGCTACGGATGGAAGAAGGGCGAGCGGATCACCCAGTACGATCCGAGAGTCCAGTGTCCGGTCGTACGCCGGAGTGCGGCGCCCATTTCCGCTCTTATTGAAGATGGCCTTGCCTATCTGCTGGACATCCCTCTCGCGATGGTGAGCCCTATCACCTGTCCGATCGCGGCGTACCTCTTGGAGCGCCTCGATTCCGGTCCTGACAGGACCTACGCGCGGTGTCGGAAAAGATGACCGAGATTCGCCCGCCCCATCCCGTCGATGGCCTGAGTTCGGAGCAGAAGTGCAAGATCTACTACCGACGTGTAGTTGACCTGGCCGTTCGTTTCGGACTCCTCAGGTCCGATCCCGACACGGAAATCGGTCATTTTGCATTTTCTCGGCATTACCACGAAGGAAGGGCGCTCGACCTGAAGCTTCAGACAGCACTGACCACGTTCGCCGAGCGGTTCCCTGAACTGATCCTCGACCGGCGGCACGATCAAGACGAGGCTCTGGCGGGTGTAGCCACCGTGTTCCACCAGGCTTCCAACGAAGAGAAGCTGCGGGATCTCATCCTGATCGGTGCCACGTACCGGGTGTGGCCGGTCGGCACGTCGTTCGCTCTGACTTATCCGTGGGATTTGGAGGGTCGCGGGAGCCTCGTCCAGTTTCGGTCGGATCTGCCGGATTTCATGAAACGGCGCATTGTGGACATCTTGAAAAAGGCGGGGAAGCTCCAGACCCCGAACCTGTTTGAGGAAGGGTAACCTGTTTCTCGTCCGCTCGCGCCCGCTCGGGTGAGGGGCGAGACTTCAGGGCCGCCACTATCGCTTGCGGTTGTTCTTCACGTCCTCTTCACCGGACTCGCTCTTGAGGACGAAGCATTTCTCGTCGCCGACCTCTCCCTTGACATGGTATTCGATCTGTTCCTTGGGCAGATTTTCTTGGCGGAAGACGGGTTCCCATTCTTTTGAAGTGTCGTTCCACGAGAATTGCTGAAGATCGGTCTTCTTGCCGCGAGCGACGTACAGGATCAGGTACCATCCGCCGTACAACTTTGAGAAACAGGTCTTGACGTACTTCACATGGGGGTAGTTTTGCGCGAAATCGAGTGCAGCCTGATTAATCTCGGATCGTTGATGCAGGCCTGGCCGCCCTGCCAGAACCTTTTCCTCGTCCGGCAGGGGGGGCGATTTGAGATCCGACTGAGCGGCGGTTTGTGCGCCGGCCGTTGGCTTTTCCAGCGGTTTCAAGGCCTTGGATGCGTCGACAGGAGGCTGGCCCGGCCTCAGAGGCATAGGGCTGCCCGGCTCTGGAGCCGTGCGGGATGAACGTAACCCGGGGATGCAGGAGGAGAGGAGGGCCGCGGCAAGAAGTGCGGCGACCAGAGAACTGAAGAAGTGTTTCATAAACTTCTTTCCCTCAAGGCGCTTGATCGACCTCAGGACGCAAGAATAGCACCAGCACAGTGAAATTTCAAGCCTATAGAGGGACGCGCTTTGGGCAAGAATTCTCGCGCAACGAACCCTCCTCGATGTGGTATAGATCACAACATGGCCAATCGATTATCAAAACCTCTCGTGTCTCTGGTAGGACGCCCCAATGTGGGAAAATCCACCATGTTCAACCTGCTCTGCGGGCGGCGAAAAGCCCTCGTGGAGAACACGCCGGGTCTGACCCGGGACCGAAACTATGCGGAAGTGACTGTCAGGGACCGCGAGATCATCGTGGTGGATACTGGAGGATTCGAGCCGACCAGCAGTGACGTCATGCTCTCCCAGATGCGAACCCAAACCATGGTCGCTATCGAGCAGTCCGATATTATTATTTTTCTTGGAGACGGGAAGGTCGGCGTCACTCCCTCCGACCACGAGATCGTCCGGCTCCTGCAACAGACCGACAAGAAGGTCTTCTACGCGGTGAACAAGATCGACTCGGAAAAACAGGAGAACGCCTACGTTGACTTTTATTCCCTCGGTGTCGAGACGCTCTACCCGGTAAGCGCCATGACGGGTTACGGGATGGGCGAACTCATCGACGCGTTCACCGACGAGATCCCGGAAGATATTGCCGCATCCGAACGGGCCGCGGCGCGCGCCCGGCCGTCGATACACGTCGCTGTGGTAGGACGCCCCAACGTCGGAAAATCGACTCTGATCAACCTCTTCCTCGGCGAGGAGCGTCTGGTGGCCAATCCGAAACCGGGCACCACGCGAGACTCCATTGATACGGTGGTACGCCATTACGGCAAGGAATACCTATTCATAGACACCGCCGGGATCAGGCGAAGAGCCAGGATTGTGGACCGCGTCGAGAAGTACAGCGTTATCAAGGCATTCCAGAGTATCGATCGTGCGGACATCATTCTCGTCGTTATGGACGCGCAGGAGCCGGTGACCGAACAGGATGGCCGGATAGCGGGCTATGCGTACGAGAAAGGCCGCGGAGTCATTCTGGTCCTGAACAAGTGGGACTTGATCGAGAAGGACAGCACCACCATCAACAAGTACATGGACAAGGTCCGGGAGGAACTGAAGTTTCTCCAGTACGCGCCGGTTGTCACCATATCCGCGTTGAAAGGGACCAGGGCGCCGAAGCTCTTCGAGATGGTCGACGATCTTTATGCGCGTTACTCGAAGCGGGTTCCAACGGCCGGACTGAACCGGTTCCTCGAAGAAGTGGTAGCCAGCCGCCCTCCCGGCATGCACCACAAGACAAAACCGATCAAGATCTACTACCTGACGCAGGTACGGGTTGCGCCGCCGACGTTCTCCTTCTTTTGTAATTACCCTGAATCAATACATTTCTCGTACCAGCGTTTCCTGGAAAATCGCCTCAGGGAGACTTTCGGGTTCGACGGATCGCCGCTGCGCCTCCAATTCAGGAAACGCCAGGGGAGGGCCCCGGCCCCCGGCGCGCGGGGCAAGCCGCGACGCACCGCGTAGTGCTCTGTTAGCCTTACTCTTGCCTGTTCAGGGGGGCCGGCATCTTACCGGTCACTCTCCCCTTTCAGCTATGTTCCGATGGCCCAATCCCGGCCACTGGCACTCTGACCTACGAGCCTGTGAAAGCGAGGATGAATACGCGGCCGTATTTATGAAATGGCTGTATTAGTCACGTCCACGGCCGATCGGGTGCCGTGCACGAGGCCCATGGAACTCTTCCCGCGGTGGATGTCTCTAACAAAATATGGCGCCGTTGAACCTGGCAGCGTCGATCGGGTTGGAGGCAGCAGAACCAACAATGAGCGCCGAGGTGGCCGACGAGGCGCTGGAGTACGATCTTCGCCTCTTGTGGACGTTTTCCTCAATTCCCAAGGAGCACGGGCCAAGCCGCGTGTGGGCGAGCAGATCCTCTGGAGCAAAAAAAGCGCACCGAACTGGGATGAGTTGAGTTATCATGAGAACATGAGCCAAGCCGGAGAGTCCATAGCTCGATTCAGCGAGATCGAGGAACTGGTCAAGACCGCCTATCCCGATGCCGATCTCGACCTGATTCGTGCCGCATACGTCTATTCCGCCCGGGTCCATCGTGGGCAAACCCGGCGAAGTGGTGAGCCGTACCTCGTCCACCCGGTGGCGGTGGCGAGAATCCTCGCGTCCATGAAACTCGACGAAGCGTCAGTGGCTACGGGACTCCTTCACGACACAGTGGAGGACACACTCGCAACCATCGAGGAGATCGAAGAGTTTTTCGGCGAAGAGATCGCCGCGCTCGTGGACGGCGTCACGAAGATCAGCAAGATCGAATTCCAGTCGAGGGAGGAGCGGCAAGCCGAGAGCTTCCGAAAGATGATCCTCGCGATGAGCCGGGACATCAGGGTCCTCCTCGTCAAGCTTGCCGACCGGCTCCACAACATGCGCACCTTGGGCTCGATGCCGCCGGAGACTCAGAAACGCAAGGCCAGGGAGACCATGGAGATCTATGCTCCCCTGGCAGCACGGCTCGGTATTTATTGGATACGGACTGAATTGGAGGACTTGGCGTTCCGGTACCTCGACCCGGAGCGGTACAGCTTCATCAAAGAAAAACTCGAAGAATCGATCAAACGGAGTGAAGAATACGTCAACAACGTCCTGAGAATCATCCGGGAACGACTGGAACAGTACCACATCGAGGCGGTAGCCAAAGGGCGCAACAAAGAGATCCACAGCATTCACCACAAGATGGGCACCCAGAATCTGGATTTCGAGCAGATCCATGACCTGACTGCGTTCCGCGTCGTTCTGAACAGCGTGAGCGAGTGCTATGCCGTCCTCGGGCTCATTCATTCACTCTGGAGACCGGTGCCCGGGAGATTCAAGGACTACATCGCGATGCCGAAAGGGAACGGGTATCAGTCGCTCCACACCACGGTCATCGGCCCGGACGGCGCACGCATCGAAATCCAGATACGAACCGAAGAGATGGACCTCATCGCGGAAGAAGGAATCGCAGCGCACTGGTCGTACAAGGAGGGGAAGGCGGTCCAGGCCGAAGACGTCAAGCTGACCACGTGGCTGCGGCAGATGATGGAGTGGCAGCAAGACCTGGAAGACCCGAGAGAATTTCTCGAGAGTGTCCGGGTCGATCTCTATCCGGATGAGGTGTACGTGTTCACCCCCAAGGGAGAGGTCAAGGAGTTCCCCAAGGGGTCCACACCGCTTGATTTCGCCTACGCGATCCATTCCGAGGTCGGCCATCGTTGCGTGGGCGCGCGGGTCAACGGCAAGATGGTGCCGCTGAAGTACCAGCTCAAGACCGGTGACTCCGTCGCCATCGTCACGTCGGTCCACCAGAAGCCGAGCAAGGATTGGCTGAAATTCGTCAAGACCGGCCGGGCCAGGACCAAGATCCGTCACTACGTGCTCGCGGAAGAGCGGGATCGTTCGATTCAGATCGGGCGGGAAAGCGTCGAGCGCGAGCTCAAGAAGTGGCGCATCGATCTGGCACGGGCGGAGCGGGAAGGGGAACTGGTCAAGCTTGCTCAGGAATACAGCTTCAAGAATGAAACCGACCTGTACGCGGCCATCGGGTACGGAAGGGTGTCCCCCAAGGTCGCGATCACGCGACTGGTGCCTCCGCAGGAGCGAGAAAAAGCCAAGGCGGAATTGAAGGATGACCGGCCGGTCAGAAAGCAGCGCGCGTCAACAAGAAGCGGCGTGAGAATCGAAGGGCTGGCCGACGTGATGGTGAACTTCGCCAAGTGCTGTAATCCGCTGCCGGGAGACCCGATCCGCGGATTCATCACGAGAGGCCGCGGGGTGACCATTCACAAGAGTGATTGTGTCAACCTGCAGACCGTAGACTCCAAGCGCGTCGTCGATACTCAATGGGATGAAGAACAACCTCTCAGCCGTATCGTGAGCCTGGAGGTCTCCTGCGAGGACCGAACCGGGATGCTGGCCAGCATAAGCGGCGTGTTTTCTTCCAACGATTCATCCATCGTCCAGGCAAGCATCAAGACCGGCGATCACCACGCTCAGGGCCTGTTCAGAGTATCTGTAAAGGATCTCGACCACCTCAACCGCATCATGAATGCCCTCAAGCAGGTCAAAGGCGTGGAAAGAGTCGAACGCCTGGGAACCATCCGAACTCTCTGACAACCATCCGAACCAGATACACGACCGCGATGTTCAGTCTTAGCTCACCGTCTCATAAATACGGTCTCGCCTGGAGGCTCTGCTCTTGGCTGGTCAGTGGGGCCGGCAGCTTGCCGGTCCATTGAGAAGTGACGGGCCAGATGCCTGTCCCTCCAAGAAACCTAAAATCCGCGACCGTATTTGTGAAATAGAGTACTTAGCGCACACTCCGGGCGTTGTTATGGCGCCTTGGTGATCATGTTGGATCGTATGCACCGCGTGCAGACTCTTGCCCGGCGCACTCTTCCCGAAGATTCGAGGATCCTCACCTTCTGAAGGTTGGGCAACGAGATCTTCTTTGTGCGATTGTGCGCGTGACTGACGTTGCAGCCGTTCAACGGTCCCTTGCCGCATATCTCGCAAATTCTGGACATTGTATACTCCTCATTCCATCGCCCTGTAGGCGGATAGTTTACTTGGAAACCTCGACAAAGGCCAATCGGAGCTGGAAGAGCGTTTCCTTCAGGATTCTGGCTTCTTGCTCGGTCAAGTTTCCCTTGGTCTTCTCCTCGAGAAGCGCGATGAGATCGATCGTCTGGCGCGCGCCCGGGAGGTCCTTCTTGACCTCCTCAGATTCCGAAGCCCGGATGAGGCCGAGCTGAAACAGGGCCGTGTTGGCCAAGCTCAGGATGAGCGTCGCGAAGTCCATCGGCCGCGGAGGCGGCTGGGGACCGGCGGTCGGCTCTTCTTTTGCCTCAGCCTCTTCCTGCGGGCTTTCCTTGACCTGCTCCTCGGGCTGGGGTTCGTCCTTGCTCGCGCCTTCCGTCGTGAACCTGCGCCTGTCCTTTACCGTAAACCCTTCGTTTGATTCGGGATCTTCCATGTCCTACTCTCCTGCCGTCCGCCATTCGCTGCCCCACAGGGCTTCACGCGGATTCGCGGCATTGCGGCGTTCAAGCTCCTCCAGGAGTTTCCTGGAGGCCGGATCGAGTCGTTCCGGGACCACGACGTGGGTGGTCACGAAGAAATCTCCCCTGGCATCGCCCTGCAGTGATGGGAACCCGAAGTTCCCGAAACGGAATACCGTCCCGGACTGGGTTCCGGCGGGGATCTTCAGGGTCAACGGTCCGTCCGGTCCCGGAATCTCCAACCGGACGCCGAAGACTGCTTCCCCTACGGTAACGGGCAAGACCAAGTGAATATGGTTGCCCTCTCGCCGAAAGTACCGATGCGGCAGGACCTCGATTTCGAGCAGCAGGTCACCCCGCGGTCCTCCGTTTGGCCCGGCCGCGCCGCGAGCGGGCAGCCGCATCTTGGCCCCATTCTCCACTCCTGCCGGCACGCGAACGTGCACCCTGTTTCCGAGGCATCGGAAGTCGAGCAAAGCCCCGTGATAGGCCTGCTCGAATGCCACAGAGAGCTTCTGTTGGACGTCACTCCCTTTCTGCCAGGAGGAGCTTTGGCGGCCGCGACCCCGGTCTCGCAGAATTTCCCATAATATATCCTCGAAACCCGTTTGTCCAGTATAAGCATGGCGGAAAGTTCTCGTCCCCGAAGAATCGCGCTTCACTCGGCCGGCTCCATCGGCGTGGCTCCAGGGGCTGCTGACCGAACTTCCCGGATACCTCGAGCCGGTCCCGTCATGAGCCAGCGTGTCGTAGTCGCGGCGTCGGGAGGTATCGCCAAGCACCTCATATGCCGCGGCCAAAGCCTTGAATTGCGCCTCGGCCCTGGGGTCGTTCTGATGCAGGTCAGGATGGCACAGCCGCGCCAATCTTCGGTACGCTCTTCTTATGTCCTCTTCCGAGGCCGATTGGCTCACTCCCAGAATGTTGTAAAGGTCTTCTCGGTGCATACCACGATTTCGCGTTTTGAACGGTGAACTGAGGGAACTATCACCCGGTCCCACTTGCGATCTCTTATACCACTTCGCATTCATGCAGGGAATCAGAACCGGCAACGCCGCGGGCACGGCACCGCCGCCCTGGTCCTTGCGTGGACGCGAAGTGGTATCATATCACGTCGCAATCTCAAGAGTAACTTTGGGAGACTTCTTCGTACAAAGAAGTCCCCCAGTCTACTTCTTTGAACGCGAATCGGTATTACACTATTTCGGGGAGGACGCGCAACATCGGTGGCTGACCCGCGCGCTCGGCGTACGACGGGGGTTACGACCCGCAAGACAATGGATCTTCAGCGGAGGTTGACGATGGTGAGAACGCGCCCGAGGTCCTCGCTCGATTTCGGAAATTCGATCGTGAGGACACCGTCCACGTACTTGGCTTCAGCATCTTCCACATCCGCGTCGGCAGGCAGCTCGAAGCTTCGCTCGAACGCGCCGTGCGCCCGTTCGACTGTGTGGTAGGCCGCGGGCTCTCGCGTGGCCTCGGTGCGCTCGCCCGCTATGGTCAAACGCCGGCCGCGGACTTCGATGTGGATGTTGTCCTTACCGACCCCTGGGAGTTCCATGTTGATGACATAGGAGTCCGGTGTCTCCAGCATGTCCACAACCGGGCACCAGCATGCACGACGTCCGCAGGAAGCCTCATGACTGGTCGCGGCGACCAGGCGGCTTACCCTCTCTTGAAAATTCAGGAGATCCCGCAAGGGGTCCCATCGGTTGAGTGTCATGCTCTCATCTCCAGGTCTTGGACCGCGTTAGTCACGGTCATTCGTCAATATTTTCAACGTCAGCGTACGACCTTTCGCGGCCGGAGTCAAGCCCTAACCGGACGAGGCCGGGCAGACGATCGCGTCACGGCTTTGCCGGCGGAGCGAGGTACCCCTGTTTCGTGAGGTTGTCTACGAGAGCTTGTCCCTTTCCCTTCGGTGCCGCGACGGCATGGGGAAAAGGCTTGCCCCCTACACGCGCAGGAAAGATCGGCTGGGAAACCTTGATCTTGGGGTTAAGGCCAAGGATTTCCCGCGGGGGCGTTCCCGTGAACTTGGCGATCTCGCCTACGGGAAGGTCTTTTGCAAGGAGAAGCCCTGAAACCTGGTCGAAGGTCAATGGAGGAGGCGGCGTGAATCTCAAGCCGTACTCCTGCCTGTTGGCATCAATAAGCGCGAGGGCTATCCAGCGGGCAACAATATCTTCCGCAAGATCGGGAAGGGGGAGATCCCAGAAGACCGAGGTGCCCCACCGTGCCCGGAGATCCTGGACCGTCTTGACCGACGTGACGTATGCGGTCACGGACATGAGCCAGCCCTGGTCGCCTAATTCTTTGCGGATGTTCTTAAGTCGGGTGGCAAAACACCGCGTGGAAAGTTCCAGGTCCAGCCTGTCGTCATGCCAGGAATCTTGAGTCATATCGACACCCTCTGCTGCCGTGCAGGGGCTCGTCAGCGCCCACCACCCTGCGCTTGCCCCGCGGGGTGAAGGGCTTGCGTTCAGGCTCGCAATGACAGGGGCCAACAACACCAGGTCCTTCGGAAGCCCCTCTTTGGCGAAGAGCTCCTCGAAGATCCATGCGTAACGCGCCTTCTCGGAGAGCCATTCAGTAAGAACACCTCGCGCGTCCATCAGGAGGAAATTCATGTGGCAAAGAATGCGATAGTGTACGTCAGGCCGCTGCAAGGGAATCGGCTCGTCGGCAAACCGGAATGGCTTGTCAATGGCTGAGGCCGGAAGCGGATATCTCACCCGATCCGCTTGGGGCGCTTTTGCCGGCCCCTCGGCGAGAGACAGAACGGGACCGACCGCCAGGAGCGCCGCACAGCAACCCAAGGCGATCAGTGGCCTGAAGGCTCGTCGTTTGCCCATCATCTCATTTGCTTTGTGAACCCGTCTCCTGCTCCACCTTACCGAGTTTATCGCGGACGATCAGGTTCTCCGGGTTCTCTTTGAGGGACTTCCTGTATGCGTTTATCGCTTCTTCTTTCTTTCCGAGGTCCAGCAGGACATCTCCGAGATGTTCCGCAATGATCGGATCGTGTTTGACCTTTTCCGTCGCCTTTTCAAAGAGTTTCCGCGCCTCTTCCAGCTCTCCCTTCTTATAGGCGATGTATCCGAGAGAGTCCGTCACATAGCCGTCGTCCGGTCTGAGCTGGTTGGCCTTGCGGATGAGCGTTTCGGCCCTTTCGATGTCCTTGCCTGAAACGGCCAGGGTGTATCCGATGAAGTTCAGTGCGCTGGCGTCTTCAGGATTCTCCGCCAGGATGCGTTCCATTTCCGCCAGGCCGCGAGACCGCCGGCCGCTTTTCTCGAGCACGTTGCCGAGAGAATAGCGGATTCTCGTATTGGTGTTGTCCATCTCCAGGGCCTTTTCGTACGACCTGATCGCCTCGTCGAACCGGTGGAGTTCTTCCAGGACCGACCCCCGGATATGCAGCAACTCGGCATCCGATGCATCTTCTTCTATCGCCTGGTCGATGTATTTCACCGATTTATCCAGTTTTTTCGCCTTGAGAAACATGATCGCCAGCATGATTCTGGAGCGGACGAACGTCGGTTGGCCTTTGTGGATCTGCGCGAATTCTTCTTCAGCTTTATCGAGTTTCCCTTGTTCCCGCAGGACCATGCCCAGTTGATAGCGCACCTGGTCCCAACCCGGTTTCTTTTGGCGGATTTTGTCTAGGATTTCCGTTGCCTTATCAAACTGCTTCTGCTCGGCGAGGATCTGCGCCATCTTGATCTGGATGCCCACGTTCGACGGGGCGAGTTTGGAAAGTTCCTCGAAAACCTCATATGATTCTTCGTACTTCTTCTGAGCTGCGAGGACCTGGCCCAGATTGAGCCGAGCATTGACGTTGAGCTGATCGAGGTTCACCGCTTCACGGAACTGCTTTTCTGCCTCAGGGTAATTCTTCTGCAGAATGTACACACTGCCGAGTTCCACACGAACCTGCGCAGCGGAATCCGGGCGTTTCTCCAACAGCTTGTTGAAGGTCTCCACCGCCTTGTCGTAATCTTTGTTCTCGACATAGACGCGTCCCAGGTAGAAGTAGCCTTCTCGCTCCTCCGGGAACCGCTCGATCATCTTGTTGAAGGTCTTCTCCGCCTCGGCATACAGCTTCTGGGAAGCCTGCAACGACCCGATGAATACGTACAGATCCGCCTCGTCCGGCTTGAGTTCGAGTGCCCTCGTATAGGCCTCTATTGCCCGGTCCCGATCTCCGGCGATGGTGTAGAGTTTGCCCAGCAGCGTGAACGCCTCGTCAAAGTGCGGGTCAAAGGTGGTCGCGTTCTTGGCCATGATGAGAGCATCGGCCAGTTTGCGGTTCCGGGCGAGCAGCATGGCGATCCGGGTGTTCAGATACGCCGAGGTCGGATCGAGCTGCAAGGCTTTGCGAAAATAGCGCAGGACCGCATCGGTATCACCCATGGCTTCAGCCTGTTCGGCCATGAGAAAATAGAGGCCCGGGTCACGGTCCAGATCGGGAAGCCGGATGCTTTTCGGCGCACGGACAAGATCTTTGTCTGTAGCGCCCTGGCATGGAAGCGCCATCACGAGGGTGATCCCCGCGAGCGCCACAAGGAAGCCCAGTCGGCTCATTTGCTTTTTCATAATCCACCTTTGTATCCCAACAGGACTCTCCGTGAAGAGGGAATGCGGTCTGAAGCCGGACGCGAGGTCTCACCGGGATCGCGTTCACCTGGGTTTCCAAGAATCACGTGGAACTCCTCGGGACGCGCAACGTTCTGATAATCCGGTCATAAGGCGGGTGCCCGAAGACCGCGCTCCCCGCCACAAAGACGTCCGCACCGCGGTCTGCCAATTCCGGCGCGGTGTTTGGATTCACTCCGCCATCCACTTCGATCAGGATTTCATACCCCACCTCGTCGATCAAGTCGCGCAAAGCCCGTACCTTGGGCAATACCGAGTTGATGAACGACTGGCCGGGAAAGCCTGGGTTTACGGTCATGAGCATGATCACGTCGAGTTCTTCGAGCACATAGCGCACCGCTTCGAGTCCCGTGGACGGATTCAGCGCTGCCCCGGCCTTCATCCCCAGCTCGCGAATCCTGCTCAACGTCCGATGGAGGTGATTGGTCGCTTCCGGATGGACGGTGAGGATGTCTGCTCCGGCTTCGCGAAAATCCTCCAGAAACTGGTCGGCGTTTGAAATCATGAGGTGGACGTCCAGCGGGATCCGGGTGATCTTCTTCACCGCGGCCACCACCATCGGACCGATCGTGATGTTGGGGACAAAGTGTCCATCCATAACGTCGATATGCAACCAGTCCGCTCCGGCTGCTTCCACGGCACGCACCTCTTCGCCCAGCCGAGTGAAATCCGCCGACAGAATGGAAGGCGAAATGAGAATCTCTTTATTTTTGACCACCAGGTCCCTCGCTTGATTTTTTTTCGGTCCGCACCTTCTTCCAGGATGTTCGGAAACCGTCTCGCCGTACCGGACCGAGGTGAAGGATCGGGAGTTTCACGGGTCAGCCCGTGCGGCGTTTCCGAATTCTTCTACATCTCAACCCCTTCGATTCGGTATCCGCATTTGATGCACGCGCCGTCCTTTATGTCGTATCGCCGCGTCGAGTAGCCGACTCGGTCCACCACGGTGTGAGAACAGCTTGGGCACTTCGTCTGCTCGCCGACATCACCCGGCACGTTTCCCGTGTAGACGTACTGCAGCCCTTCATCAAGACCTATTTGCCTGGCCTTGCTCAGTTCCGCCACCGCAGTGGGCGGCAACGCCTGCTCCTTGTACCGCGGATAGAATCGACTGATGTGCCACGGCGCGGCAGGGCCGAGTTCCTCGCGGATGAACCGTGCGAGCTCGTGCAGCTCGCCGGGATCGTCGTTCAACGTGGGTATCAGGAGCGTGGTAACTTCCACCCAGATACCCAACTGTTTCATGTACCGCAGCGTGTCCAGGACACCCTTACGACGTGCCTTGCAGAAATGAGCGTAGAAGTGATCGTTGAACGCCTTCAGATCCACGTTTGCCGCATCCATCAGTCCCCGGCAGTCGTCGAGCATCTCGCGAGTCATGTATCCGTTGGTGACGAACACGTTGAGCAGGCCTTTTTCCTTGGCGAGTTCCATGGTATCTCGCGCCAGTTCGTAAAAGATCGTCGGCTCGGTATAGGTGTAGGAGATGCTCCGGCATCCGTAACGGACAGCGAGTTCGACGATTTCCGAAGGCGGAATCTCTTCTCCCACGATGCGGCCCTCATCACGAGGCATCTGAGAGATCGAGTAGTTCTGACAGAAGGAGCAGCGGAAATTACACCCCACGGTCGCGATGGAAAAGGAACTCGATCGCGGGGCAAAGTGGAACAGCGGTTTTTTCTCGATAGGATCGACGTTGGTGGATATCACCCTGTCGTACACGAGCGTGTACAGCGTGCCTCCCTGGTTGGTTCGAACGCCGCAAAGCCCTTTCCTGCCATCCACGATCTTGCACCCGTGCCGGCAGAGATGACATTTCACCGCGCCCGAATCAAGCCGGTCATACAGAACGGCCTCTTTCATCGTGCTCACCCCTCGAGCGTTTCCAGAAGACGCGTGCTCAAATTGTCGAAACTGCCATTGGACATGATCAGGACCACATCGCCTTCCGTCAGTTGGCTAGCGAGGTAGTCCAGGATTCCGTCCGTCTCGTCGAAGGCCCGTGCCGTCTTGCCGCGAGCGCGGAGATCGTCGGCCAGCCGCCGAGAGCTGAATCGATCGGATGGCGGAAGATGCCCGACGTCACGAGGTTCCCTGACGAGCACCAGGTCCGCGTCCAGGAGCGCTGACACGTACTCTGTCTGAAACACGGCTCGCCTGCTCGTGTTGGTCCTTGGTTCGAACACCGCCACGAGGCGCCTGCGCGGGAACCGGGAGCGGACAGCAGCGCAGGTCACTTGGACCGCGGTAGGGTGATGTGCAAAATCGTCGATGACGAGGATTCCTCTGGCTTCACCCACGATCTCCTGTCTTCTCTTGACACCTCGGAACGATCCCAGTGCCAGGATCGCCTGCTCGACCGGAACGCCGACTCGATGAGCCGCGGCAATCGCCGCGACCGCATTGAGCACGTTGTGCCGGCCGAATACCGGCAGGGTCGCTGAGGCAACCGGGCTCCCGTTGCGCACGATGGAAGCCCTGATCCCTTCAGGGCTGTCATGGACTTCCGAGGCCGACCAGTTCGACCCCTTGCCGAATCCGTAGAGAGTTGCGGGGACCGCGGCATTGGCCACGAGGGCACGGACCCGCGGATCGTCGCCGCAGGCCAACAGGAATCCGTCCCGCGGGACCAAACCCGCAAACGCGGCGAGCTGCGCTTCAATCTGATCGAGGCTTGCGTAAATGTCCGCATGATCGAATTCGCAGGAGGTAATCACCGCGATACTTGGCTGATAGTGCAGCAGTTTCGGCCTCTTGTCGAAATAGGCCGTATCGTACTCGTCCCCTTCGATGACAAAGAAAGGACCGGTGCCCAAGCGGTAGTTCTTCGCGAAATTCCGTACCAGACCGCCGATCATGAATCCCGGGTCCAGCCCCGCGTGGTGGAGTATCCACGTGATCATTGCGCTTAGGGTGGTCTTACCATGCGTGCCCGCCACCACAATGCGGGTCTTGTCCCCGCTGAAGTGTCGAATCAGGGCCACCGGCATGGATTCGAATGGTACTCCGGATTGTTCCAGGGCCACCGCTTCGGGGTTGGTTCGGCGAATCACGTTGCCGACCACCGCCAGGTCGGGCCGAGGATCGAGGTTGTCGGGGCTGTACCCCTCATGTACGGTGACTCCCAGTTCCGCCAGGAAGTCGCTCATGGGAGGGTACATGGCCTGATCCGAACCGCTGACCCGGAATCCCCGCTCGTGGAACATACCCGCGAGTGAAGCCATCCCCGTGCCGCAAATGCCCAGCAAGTGCACGTGGCCGTTGTGCGCGGAACGATTCGCGTTACGCTGAGTGCTGCTTTGAATAGGAATCTTGGGCATCTTGAGTTGCTATCACCTGATCGAAACCGTGTCAAGCATCGGAAAAAACACGTGCTTACCGGAAAGCTCGAGCATTCGCTGGCCGATGAACCTGCTGAACCGAGACCGCTGCTCTCGACGGGAACGTCCCAGGTCCTCAACGGTCCCGTCCTCAGGCCCTTCGAGTTCCGCTCGGTCGCGTAGTACAGGTTTTCGTAAGTTCAGTCACGCGTCTTGGGGAGTAAGGTGGGACAGGCATCTTGCCTGTCCATCGGAAAATGACAGGCAAGATGCCTGTCCCACCAATACAGCCACAGCCAGCGGAGCCGCGGTGGTCTCTAACAACCGCCTCCCACGGGAATACGCGACCCTATGCATGAAACGTGTCCCTCAACTATCGGAGGGCGCATAGTAGCAGCGCTTTGGGCACACCACAAAACCCTGCTTCTTGAGCGAGTCGATGATCTTGGAGACTTCCTTGGAATCGAGATCGAGGCTCTTGGCCACGTCTCCAGGCCTGACCGGCTTTCCCGCCTTTTTCATGGCGCCGAGCACCAGCTTTTCCTTGTCGTCCATGGCAGTTTCCCTTCCTGCGTAGTTTTCCCGCAATTCTAGCCCGTCAGCGGCACATGTGCAACTGTTACCGCGGCCGAGGGAATTCATCAATTGCCAGCAAGAGGGTCATTTGCTAAGTAATGTGTACCAAACCCCGGCCTTGACGGGAAGGAGCATCGATATGCTGGAACACTATCCCAAAGAAATCGTGATCAAGGACGGTACACCCGTCCTGATTCGTCCGGCGACCAAAGAAGACGAACAGGCACTGAACGAGTTCTTTGCCCGCATCCCGCAGGATGAGCGCTGGTTTCTTAGAGACGATCTGGCCGATCCCGTGGACCTGCGCCGCTGGATCGAGCAACTCGACTACAACAAGGTCATGCCCCTGGTGGCGGTGAACCAACAGGACGGCGCCATCATAGCCGAGGTCAGATTGCACAGGCGCCTGGCCCGCTGTCTGAGGCACGTGGCGCACCTGAGGATCGGGGTGGATCCTGCATACCGGAACCAGAGGCTTGGCACCTGGATGCTCATCGACGTCATCAAGCTCGCCATGGACCTGGGGCTGGACAAACTTCTGGCTGAATTCGTCCAAGAAGCCGAGGAAGCCGCCATACACGCGGCGAGAAGACTCGACTTCTTCGAGCACGCGATCATCAGGGACTATTGTAAGGACGTGAAGGGGAATTATCACGACCTGCTCATCATGGTAAAAACACTCCATTCAGACTGGTGCGACTTTTGACCGACGTTTCCCAAAGAGACAATTCGCGCGACGACGAGAAAGGCGCGATAACCGTGGAAACCCCGAAGGGCCCGGTCCTCATCTATTCGCAGTGCATGCCGGGGTTCTTCAGCGACCTGCGCCTCGATGCGGGACTCGGCCATTTCTCGCACTATTCGTCGATTATCCAGAAGCTGGAGGTGTTTGAAAAGATCGCGGCCGGTAAAGACGGACGGGTCTCCCTGGGCCTCGTGGACGACAAGGTCGTCGTAGCCTACGGCGTGGGATACTATCCCGACTCCACCGAACGCTGGAGCAAGCTCGGGGACCTCATGTACGAAGTGGCCGCCATCGAGGTGAGCCGCCACTACCGAAGCATGAAGATTGCCGATGTCATGCTCTCGGAAATGGTAAACGACGAGTTGTTCGCAGACAAGATCCTGTACATGAACGGCTTCTCATGGCACTGGGATCTCGACGGTAAGGGGCTTACCATGGCCCAGTACCGCAAGATGATGATGAATTTCTTCAAGACGCACGGGTTCCAGGAGAACTACACCAACGAGCCGAATATCGCACTCCGGGAAGAGAACCTCTTCATGGTGCGCATCGGACCCAAGGTTTCCCCCGAAGACCAACAACGCTTCCGCAACCTCCGCTTCGGCATCGTCAACCGCTGACACCAGAGGCTTCCAAGAAGCAATCTGGGGGGAACTTCTTTGCACAAAGAAGTTCCCCCGAATTATTCCTTGGATTGCCACTCGGTGTCAGCGGTTGACGATGCCGGAAGTGCTTGACCCGAATGCCGGGGTGATGATATCCAGGGTCGCCATGAGTTCCATCCATTCGGTGACCTTGGATCACACTAATGAAGCACAGTGGCGACTGGAAGAGCTGCTCTCCGCGGCTCACCAGGTCAAGGAGAACGCGTCCGTCCCCTTGAGCCGATTCCGCGTGGGCGCGGCAGTCCTGACCAGGAGCGGTGACATCTTCGAGGGGTGCAATACCGAGTCGCTCATCCCCGTGCTCGGGGTGTGCGCGGAGCGAAACGCGATCAATCATGCCTTGATTCACGGCGAGAAATCCTTCATCGCGGTGGCGGTCGTGTCGGATCTCCATTCCCCCTTGTTGCCCTGCGGCACCTGCCTGCAATACCTCCAGGAATTCGCCCGGCAGGACGGCCGAGACATCCTCATCATCGCGGAGGGACGCTCCGGAGATCGCGTCATTACCAGCCTGGACGAGCTATTCAAAGGGGGATTTCCGCCGGAGACCACGGTCACGGAAATTCAGGAGTGCTTTCGCTGGACCACCGGCGATGAAGAGTAGCACCACGACACGCTCGCTCCCCTCAAGCCTATTCTGCGGCTTCCCTCGACAAACATCTATGACAACAATACTATTGCAATATCGGTATGATTTGTGGTATAGTTAATGTATTCCATTAACTGGAGCACCACAATGAAACGAGTACTCACGGTCACCAAGACCACGCGAGTGCTGAAGATCAGGGATCTCCTTGCCGACATGCAGGCGGGAATCAGTGACGAGGACCTGCTGGACCGACACAATCTGCGCTGGGAGCAGCTCGAAAAGGTTTACAGCAAGCTCTATTACGGCGGTTTCCTCAGTCAGGAGGACTTGAGCTGGAGGGTAGAGCTCAGGAACGGCAGGGACGCGTCACACATTCCCTTCACGGAGCTTGAAGCTTCCGGCACGTTGTACCAGTGCGGGATCTGCGGCTTCGTATCTCCGCTCCACTTCAGCACCTGTCCCCGATGCCGCGAGATCAACCTCCGGCGCCTGACGACGCGGGTTCTCAATTCCGCCACGTCGAGTCAAGTCGTTCACCAGAGCGCCTATTAGGGTCACGCATCCGCGGCCCCGGCCCGCACGCCTTCCACTAGAAATGACGGTCCTATCCATTCTCGGGTGGGACCGTCCCGCCGCGAATTGGTATCAGCCCCTCGGTCCTGGAGCAGTTCCACGCCGTGACCGCCATCAAATTCGCCTGGAGGGAGGCGCAGAGGAAACTTTGCTGGGCACGTGGTCTTTCCACCATGCAGTCCAGGTATTTCGCGCTCGTCCTTCCCGTCGAGGTCAATCTGTCCTGTGGTTCACGACCGGCAAGAGGTTGGCGCAATCGAACCCACACGCCACCGATTCGAGAACTTGCGGATTGCCTGGAACGCGGAATAGCGGCATAATCGGCGTGACAGATGCGGCGCGGAACCTGCCCAAGGTTCGAGAAGTCCTATTGTTAAGAATAGTTGAGATACCTCAATTCCGTTGGAGAGGGGAAGAGATGGCCAGGCGGCTCAAATCAGTGAACAGTCCCACAGCAAAGCGGCGTGCCACGACTTCGCGTGCGTCCGCTGAAGCGCTGACATTTCGACGGTTCTTCTCCACGGCAGGCCAAGATCCGCTGGAAGGCGTGGAGTGGTCCGAACGATCCGCAACCATACGGGATGCGACCGGCAAGGTTATTTTCGAGCAGCACAACATTGAAGCGCCGTCTTCCTGGTCCGACATGGCGCTCAACGTCGTTGCTTCCCGGTACTTCAGGGGAAAGGTCGGGACTCCCGAACGGGAGAACAGCGTCCGGCATCTTATTTGCCGGGTTACGGACACGATACTCGAGTGGGGGAAAGAACAGGGGTATTTCGCGACCGATGAGGATGCGGCCGTGTTCCGGGACGAACTCGTGTATCTGATCGTGCACCAGATAGCCTCGTTCAACAGCCCCGTGTGGTTCAACGTCGGGGTCGAACCGAATCCCCAGTGTTCGGCTTGCTTCATCCTCAGTGTGGATGACTCCATGGGTTCTATCCTGGAATGGTATCGGCAGGAAGGGATGATCTTCAAAGGCGGGTCCGGTGCCGGGATAAACGTGTCTCGACTCAGATCCTTGCGAGAACGCCTCAGCGGCGGAGGAACCGCTTCCGGGCCGGTATCTTTTATGAAGGCTGCAGATTCGCTGGCGGGGGTGATCAAATCAGGGGGAAAGACGCGTCGGGCAGCCAAGATGGCCATTCTTGACGCGGAACACCCGGACGTTTTTGAATTCATTCGCAGCAAGGCGACCGAGGAGAGTAAGGCGCAGGCGCTCGTGCGAGCCGGGTACGACGACTCGTTCGAGGGGCCGGCGTACAATACGGTCGCGTTTCAGAACTCGAATCATTCCGTGCGGGTGACCGATGAGTTCATGGAGGCGGATCAGAAGGACGAAGAGTGGAAGACCAGGCTCGTGGTGACCGGCGAACCAGCGGACACGTTCCGCGCAAGGGA
This sequence comes from Desulfomonile tiedjei, assembly GCA_016218715.1. Taxonomy (GTDB): domain Bacteria; phylum Desulfobacterota; class Desulfomonilia; order Desulfomonilales; family Desulfomonilaceae; genus JACRDG01. The sequence goes on from JACRDG010000122.1 coordinate 50,356, forward strand.
CGTCATGCGAGAAATCGCCCTCGCGGCTCATGCCTGCGGAGATCCCGGGATCCAGTTCCACACGACCATCAACGGGTGGCACACCTGTCCCGAGACAAGCCCAATCAGGGCTTCGAACCCCTGTTCGGAATATATGCATGTGGACGATTCGGCCTGTAACCTGGCTTCCGTAAGGCTTTCCGCATTCCTGGACGAATCGGATCGGTTCCAGGTGGGCGCCTTTCAGCATGCGGTGGACGTCATGATCACCGCACAGGATGTCCTGGTGGACAAGGCCTCGTACCCGACCCCGGCCATCACGAGAAACTCGCACCGGCTGCGAGCCCTCGGGCTCGGGTTTGCGGATCTGGGATCGCTCATCATGAGATTGGGACTGGCGTACGACTCTGACGCAGGCCGTTCCTGGGGAGCAGCCATTGCATCGCTCATGACCGCGGAAGCATACGCGCAATCCGCGCGAATTGCGCGTGGCCGCGGCGCGTTCGCGGAATTCGAGAGGAATCGGACCGCGATGCTCCGCGTCATCCAGAGGCATCGCGACAACAATGACCGCATAGACTCATCGCTCGTTCCCGGGGAAGTCGTGAGCGCAGCCATCAAGGCCTGGGAGCATGCCCTGGAACTCGGGGAACGCTTCGGGTACGCCAATTGCCAGACCACCGTCCTCGCGCCGACCGGGACCGTCGCATTCATGATGGATTGCGACACCACCGGCATCGAACCTGAATTGGCTCTCGTGAAGTACAAGGCCCTGGTGGGAGGCGGCCAGCTCAAGCTGGTCAACCGTGCAGTGGGGCCGGCCCTGGAAAAACTGGGGTACACTCCTTCGGAGATTCAGCTTATCCTGCAAAAAATCGAGGAGACCGGCACCATAGAAGGGATCGAAGAGATCAAGCCCGAGCATCAGTCCGTCTTCGACTGTGCGTTTAGGCCGCTTCGCGGGAAGCGGTACATATCGACGCAGGGGCACCTCCTCATGATGGCGTCCGTGCAGCCGTTCATTTCCGGCGCGATCTCCAAGACCGTGAATTTACGGCGTGACACGACTGTGGCGGAAATCGAAGAGATCTTTCGCCTCGCCTGGAAGCTGGGGCTCAAGTCGATCTCGGTCTATCGCGACGGCTGCAAGGGGTTCCAGCCGCTCGTCCTGAGTTCCCGGGAGATCGGAACCACCGCCCGTCCGGTGCGCCACCGCCTGCCCGTGGACTGCAAGAGCGCTCGCCACAAATTCGAGATCGCCGGGCAGAAGGGGTACATCCACACCGGATTCTACGAGGACGGCAAGGTCGGAGAGATCTTTATCAGCGTGTCCAAGGAGGGGAGCACCATTTCAGGGCTGATGGACACCATCGCGACACTCACCTCCATTGCGCTCCAGTACGGCGTGCCCCTGGAAGTGCTGGTGAACAAGTTCAGCCACGTCAGGTTCGAACCCTCGGGGTTCACGAGCAATCCGGACGTCCCCTTCGCAAAATCCCTCACCGATTACATTTTCCGCTACCTCGGAACCCGTTTCCTGACACGGGAACAGCAGGAATCCGCGGGGCTGCTCGCCGCTCGTGATGCCGGCGAGCAGACGCAGCAGGGGGCCGCGGGAGCCGCCGGAAGCCGTACGCAGATTCTCACCGGAGGGGTATTCGGACACGCGTTCCAGCCCCAGTCAGACGCTCCGCCGTGCCAAGACTGCGGCGCGATTACCGTGAGGAGCGGTTCCTGCTACAAGTGTCTCAACTGCGGCGCCACATACGGATGCTCTTGACAATCTAGCCTCTATCGGCGAACCTGTAGGATAGTGTCGTTTCGTCAGCACGTCGCATCCGATTCACGAGGATGTAGCACCGGGGGAGGGGGGGCGATCCCCTCTGCGATTTCAGGTACTTGAGATCGAGTGGTACGAGCACGGGTTCCCATCGGCGCGTAATGTACGCGCATGACCCCTTTGGTGAGGGGTCGGAAGCCGCGTCGAGGTGTTTTTTTTTCGCGTCTGAGATTTTTCTTGCGCGTTCGTTGCACATCCTATCTTAGACCTGCGAGGCTCTAGGAGCGCGCTTGGGGGAAGCCGGCGGTCTCGTCTGGGAACGATCCGTGAAGGATTGCGTTCAGCAGAACGTCTAGACAAACACTTTACCTTATCTTATAAATTACCTTCAGGCAAACGTAAATGTGCCTCATTATCAGGCACCTTTCGGGCCAATGGCCGGGAGAGGCCAAAACAAGTGCCGCCGGGTGTGTTTCCGGACGGCTGATCGATTCGGGAATCCCCCGTCACTTACGCCGGCGGGGAAGAGCCGAATCTTTGGTCACTTCATGAAAGGAGGAGAGATGGAAATCGGAGACGTTATTCATCTGGACGGGCAGAAGGCAGAGTACAGCCTCTATGGTCGGGATCGGTTCACGAGCTGCACGCTACCGGACGGCAATTACGTCATCGTGGAGATTGAAAACGACGGATTCGTAAAACTTGCCTGGAGGGAATTCGGCGGCGTTCCTTCACGAAAACACCGGTACCGAATCAACACGGAAGCCTTTGTGGTGACTCACGACGCTTAGGAGATTTTCTCACTACATACCGGAGTGTTATGGATCTTATTGAGGAACAAGTCAAACCCGCTGCCCGGGGGTTGGCCGCGTGGCAGTGGGTGGGTGTCAGTCTGGTGGTCGGGATCTTCTTCGGTTTTCTGGACACGCTTATGATTGGAGCTGTGATCGGATATCTGGGGTTTAAAGTCCCTGCGTATTTCGGGGTTCCGACCACCTTTACCGGGTATTTCCTGGCAGGCATGGTCCTGGCCCGTATCGCTCCGGCAGCGATCCTCTGGCAGATCCCCGGCGGGATCGTGATATGTGCCGCGCTGGTGATGCTCGGTTTGGCCGGGCTCAGCGGGCACGGCGTCTTTTGGTTCCTGGTGAATTTCTTCGTGATCCCGGCTCTGGCCGGTGGCGCCTGCTACGCGGGGGTGTGGTTCGTTCGGAGAAACTCCGTTCAGAGACCGTCGGACGAAGCGGCCTCCGAGGGGCCTCCCTGATCCCCTGCCGCGAACCGTTTACAAGGGGGGGAGTCACAACAATTACCGTTTGGGTAACTCGGGACACGCAACCCGACAGGCCGGTCACATAACCCCGGCCTTTTTTATTGCCCACCTTTGACCGGCGAAGTCCCGGCACGAATGGGATCGGCTCCCTTCGTTTTCCCGCTTTCGTTTCTCTAACAGCTTGGTTGTGATAAAATATACGTGCGGCCTCGACGATCGCGAAGTCGTATCACCCGGGAGGTGCGATCATGGCCCAGGATCATTCCTGCGTAGACTGCAAGAGCGGTTGCGCTGCACGGCATACCGAAGAGAGAACCGCCGAAGAAATCCAGGCAGGCCCCTACCTTCTGTTCGCTGCCGCTGCCATCGTGCTGTTGAGCTTGGCCGTGCGGTGGCTGGTCTAATACCGAGTCGCATGCAAAGAAGCTCCCCACAAGGTTACTCTTTGGATTCCGACTTGGTCTGAGAGCCCTGGTGGGCGAAAGGAGCAGGCGAGGTGGGAACCATCGGTTACGGCGCCAGTTACCTGAAGAATCCGTCCAAGGCAGGTGAAGAGGCCGCGCGCCAGGCACTGGACCAGTTGTCCGGGAAGCGCTGCCATTCCTGCATCGTCTTCACGACGGTCGGGTATCCACCGGAGACCATTCTGGAGGCTATCAAAGGCGAAACCGGGCCTGTTCCGATGGTTGGGTGCTCGGCCGCGGGGATCATTGCTCCGGGGGTGGCCGACGAGAGCAACCACGCAGTATTGGTTTTGGCCCTCGCCGATCCACGGATAAGGTTGACGACCACCGGACACCCTTGTGTGGCGGATTCGCAGGTTGCCGCTGCCGCGGTCGCGGGGAAGCTCAACGAAGCCCTGTCTGAGGACGCCCGCTTCGTGCTGGTCTTTCCCGACGGCCTGAACGTGGTGGCGGACGAGTTTATCGAGGCAATGGAGTCACACCTGGGAGCTGCACTCCCTCTGCTGGGAGGGTCTGCAGGCGAAAACTGGCGCTGGCGCGGCACGTACCAGTTTCACGACTGGCAGGCGTACACCGGCGGCGTAGCGGCCGCATTGGTCAGCGGAGATTTCACCGCGACGACGGTGGTATCGCATGGATGCCTCCCCATAGGGAGCGAACTGGAAATTACCAAGATCGAAGGGAACCGCTTGTACGAATTCGACCACCGGCCGGCTATGGACGTCATGGCGGAGTATGTGGGCGCTGATGTCTGGTCGGATTTCGGAAAGGTGGCGATCCATTTCTGCCTGGCGCTTCCTCTGGATCCGAACACGGCCCAGGGGTACGATCCTTTTATCGTCCGTTTTATCCCAAAGAGTCACCCGGAAGACAAGTCCGTATCCCTTCCCGTCAGAATGAGGAAAGGCGATCGGGTCTGGATGACGCGCCGCGATCACGAGAAGATGGCTCGGTCGGCCCAACAGAGCGTTGCACGATTGAACGAGGAGTTGCGGGGCCGTGTCCCCTTTCTGGTCTTACACTTCGACTGTGCCGGAAGAGGCCGTGTCGTGCTCTCGGAAGCGGACAAACTCGAGCTCATACGATCTCTTCAAAAAGGGGTTGCGGCCGACACCCCATGGGTAGGCTTCTATACCTACGGCGAGTTTTGCCCCATCGGCAGCAAGAATCATTTTCACAATTACACAGCCGTCATCGTTGCACTCGCGTGAGCGAGAAGGGTACCGACTTGCCACGGGCCGCGGCCTTGAAGTAGGATGCACTACCCGCGATAGTGTCACTTCGCGGAAGCCCCTCTCGTAGATCGGACCAAGGCCATGGACGCCCCGGATGACCGACGCACTATTATTGCGCGCCTTCACAAACAGGCCACGGAGCTAGAAGAGCAGGTCAAGAGATTTGTCACCGCGGAGCGAATCCAATACGATCTTCAGGCCCGACTCGACCTGCAACTCAAGACTCAGACCCAACTCCTCCGACTGAGCGAACGATTGCACCACTGCCGCGATGAGGCCGGTGTTGCGGCGCTGGTCGCGGAAGGGCTGGTTGAACACTTCGAATTCGAGAAGGCTGTTGTGATGGTTTACAGCCGGACTCTCGCGCCTCCCTCGGCCGTGGCCCTCGACGGATACTATGCCGAGGGCGAAGCAGACCGCGTCAGGCAAGCCGTGGCGGACTTCCTCTACGTGCCCGGGCCGGGGCAGGCGGACATACGAGTCGAGCGGAACCAGCCCCCGGCACTTCTGGGAATGGACGACCGGGTCAGTGTTGTCTGCCGGTCGAGCACGGGCGATCTCCTTGGATGCATCGTGTTCGGCACCAGTCGTGACAGGGGGGATTTCCACCGAACCATTGATGACAAAGACCGGCCCGTATGGGAAACGGTGGCGAGTCTTACCTCGACTGCCCTGGAGAATGCCCGACTGTACGAGGAACTCGCGCGCGAGCGGGAAAGCCTCAAAAAGGCTCGAGATCACCTACGCGAACTCAACGAACAGCTCGAACTCCTCGTCCGGGAACGAACCAGGGCATTGGCCGAATCCGAATCGCGGTTCAAGGAGCTGTACTGGGAATCCCAACGAAATAGCGAGATGTACCGGACACTCCTCGACGTGTCTCCGGACCCGATTATCGTCTGCGATGTCAGAGGCTGGCCGGTTTACCTTAATCCTGCCTTCTCTCGGGTGTTCGGCTGGACGTTCGATGAAGTGAAAGGCCGCAGTATCGCATTCGTCCCCCCCGAAGAGCAGCCGGAGAGCGACGAGATGATCCGGAAGGTCGTCAACGGAATAAGTTTTTCCAATCAGGAAACCAGGCGCTACACCAAAGACGGACGCATCATCGACGTGAGCATCAGTGGTGCCAGTTACTTCGATCAGGCGGGAAAAGCCGCGGGGAGCATCATTCATCTGCGGGACATCACCAACCGGAAGAAGCTGGAAGAGGAGCTGTCGAAAGTGGGAAAGCTGAAGGCCGTCGGACGCCTGGCGGGCGGCATAGCTCACGATTTCAATAATCTCTTCTCCGGCATCCTGATGAATGCTCAACTGGCCGAACAGGTCCTCGCGCGTGATCCCGCCGGCGCTGTGGGGTACCTATCCGGCATCCAACAGGCGACGGAACGGGCTGCGGCCCTGACCCAGCAACTGCTCACCTTTGCCGAAGGGGGCGCGCCGGTTCGTAGGGCTGCATCCATAGCCCAGTTGATCAAGGATTCGGTCGAATACCTGTCGTGCGGTTCCGGGGTGCAGTATGCGTTTACCCTCCCGGAGAGCTTGTGGCCGGTGGAGATCGATCACGGCCAGATGAGTCAAGTGATCAGCCACCTCGTCATCAACGCGGCCCAGGCGATGGACGGTGCGGGAGTCATCCAGGTCACGGGGCAAAATGTGGCGCTCCGCGAAGAGGACACCGGAACGAGCCTCCCTCTGAAGCCGGGACGCTACGTGAAGGTATCCATCGAGGATCATGGCCGTGGGATACCCGCCGAGAATCTGCAACGAGTCTTCGATCCGTATTTCAGCACCAAAGACGGCGGAAGCGGTCTCGGACTCGCCATCACCTTCTCCATCGTCAGCAAGCATCACGGGTACATCTCGGTTGATTCGCGGCTGAACCAAGGGAGCACATTCCATGTCTATCTCCCCGCGACCGAGACCGATTCATGTGCCATGGGGAGCGGTTCTGGTGAGAACCGGCCCGCGGCAGGGGAGGGGAGCATCCTGGTGATGGATGACGAAGAAATCCTCAGACAACTCGTCACGGATCTGCTGACCAGCTACGGATACGAGGTAACCACGGCCGCGGACGGTGAGCAAGCAGTGAAACTCTACGACCAGGCCTTATCCCGCGGGCAGGCGTTCGATGTCGTCCTGATGGACCTGACGGTTCCCGGACGGATGGGCGGAAAAGACGCGATGCAACGGCTTCTGGAGATAGACCCTCACGTGAAAGCGGTCGTGTGCAGCGGGTATTCAAACGACCCGATCATGGCTGATTACAGGCGTTATGGATTCCAAGGGGTGGTGGGTAAACCGTATCGCGCGGAACGTTTGATAGAGGAACTCAACCGCATCCTGCACAATTCGGATTCTCACGAGTGACCTGTGGCTTCGTGCCGGGTTTCACAAATGGGGTGCCGGATTCCAGCGGCAAATGACCTATCTTCTCTTACCGCGGCCTCACTTGCTGTTCGGTGGGACAAGCTTCCCGCCTGTCATCTCTTAAGGGTTAGGCGGGATGAAAGGCTCTCTTAACGCGAAGAGGCATCAAGCCCGCCGGGTCCGACACAGTACCACAGGAATCAGGCACAGGATGCCTCCAGTCAGAAAGGCTCCAGTGAGCCCCACGGAAATCGGTTTAGCCGCAAAGCCAAAAAACACCAACTGTTCCAAGGTCCTGCAAAACCAGAAGAGTGAAAATCCGACCAGCAGGGTGTTTCCCAGGCGGGTGGCCATCAATTCCGCTGCGTGGGCAAAGCACGCGTAAGCTATGAGAAAGAAGACAAACGTGAGTCGCAAGTTGAGAATCTGCATGATTGAGCGATTGATGAGGTCAAGGCATGCGAGATTCTTCTCCCACTGGAAGATCCTCCAGAATCCCAAATGAAAGAGCCCGAACGCCACATGGAACACTCCGATAGCCCAAATGATTTTGTGTGCGGGGTTGGTCATGGCAGAATGAACTTCCTCTTATGCCAACTCCATAACTGCAGAGCTATGGAGTTGTGTGAGTATGCCGTGTCTCAATGTCTGGTGGGTCAGGTGGGAAACGAAGGCCAAGACACCTGTCCCGCCTCACAACGGTTTGGAAGCCGGGTCAGCCTTTCTTGCGATCTTCCATACGGACCTCCATCACGATGTGGCCCCATCCGCCGCACTGAATGCCGACATCGGAGCAGCCGGTCCTCCTGAACCGCATTTTATTCGGATCGACCCCAGCATAGAGCAACTCGTTCAGAGCGAACACGCCAGGAACGATGGCGTGAAGAGCGTAGATGCACACCCTGCTCGGGCACAGTTTGGAGATGAGATTTCCCGCTCCGTCCATGTAAAACTTGTCTCCCGCCTTGTGGCCGCTGTTGCATCCGTGGGATTCCAGGACCTCGGCAACGATGGTCTTGTTCATCAACGCCAGGCCTTTGGAGAGCACGTCCTCGTTTCGGGGGTCGTTCCTGAATTGAGCCATTTCCTCGTCACTGTAGCCCAGATGCTGCTGAAAGTAGCTCCACACGTTCTCATCGACCATCATCTCTGCTCCTCTCCGGGTTTTACATCCCCATAGATGGGGTTTGGTGAGCCAATTCGCATCAGGGGAAAGCGAACCGGATGTGGCCCGCGCACGTCCCGTCCGCGTGAAAGAGACAGCCGTCTACCTGGGGCGATACGCGGTACTGTACCCCCAGAGCGTCGAGCCAGCAGAACACTCTGTACATGACACCGCACTGGTAGCGGTCGATGACTCCCAACCGCTTCATGCCTCTGTAGGCGAAACATCCCTGGTCTCCAACCTGCCACCGCATGACATTCGTCTCGGGGAAGCTGAAGCTTCCTCCCATGAAATCACCGAGGCTCAGCGCAAATGCCCCGTCGATGAAGTCTTTTAGTTCGTCGAAGGTATCGACGCGGTCCTTTTCGATCCCATGGATTCGCGCGGCTCTCTTGACCTCGATGCCGGCCAGCGACTTGATGGCAGCCTTGTTCAGCTCGTTGGTTCGGTCGATGCCGAGCGCCTGCACGCAATGAGCGAACCACATCCCGTCGTGCGTCATCCAGTTCTTGAGCAACAGGTCTTTCAATTCGTGAATACCGATTTCTTCAAGAGTTTTCATGGTTCACTCCTTTCCTTGCAGCATCCGTCTTCAGGGAACGCCAGGCCGCGGTGCCGAGTTCGTGAATGGCCCGGTCCAGGGGGGTGCAGGGGCGGCCGGAGACATAGTGCCGAGTGAATTCCATGCACGGCCCGAGGAGTACGGACAAGTACACGTCAGGCGGCAGTCGCCGTAAGGTCCCGGCCTTGACGTGTCTGACGAACCATCGGGAACACCGTTGGACGAATTCAGTATTCATCCCTGCAAAATCATCATCAGTCGAGTCCATGAACTCCGCGTGCCGTTTCTGGAACAGAAACCGCGTCCAATCGGGATGGGCCTCGACCCACCTCAGGTGATAAGCGACCACTGCAAAAATCCCGCCGCGAGCGCTCTCCTGGTCCTCCAAGGTTGTCAGCAGGCCTGCCTGGTAATCGCGGATCCCTTCGAGGTAGATCTCCGCGGCCAGTTGTTCCTTGCTCTTGAAATGATGGTAAATGCTCCCGGTGCTGGCGTTGGACCGGCGCCGGATATCCGCCATGCTCGTCTCCGTAAATCCCCGCTCGGTGAAGCAGGCCAGGGCTGCCTGGATGATCTCCTTGCGGCGGGACGCGGACTTTCCCTGTCTCTTCGGTACGGTCTTCATTACTAGAATCCTATTCTAGAATATAGTTCTAATTCCGTCAAGGACAAAATCCGAGCCGCTTCCTTTTCGAGCCATGGCTGGTGCAGGAATAATGTCCGACGGACGGGACAGCTCTGGTGGGACAATCTCGCGTCGCGCGGGACATACCGTCATTGATCGAGAAGCGGCGCGCTCTTTCAGATGGGGGTTTCAGTTTCACGGGGTTCGGCCGCGCGGGGCAGGGTGAACGAGAAGGTGCACCCCTTACCGAGCCCTTCCGACTCCAGCCAGATTCGGCCGCCATGCACCTCGATGATGCGCTTGACCAGGGCCAATCCGATACCGGTCCCCTCGGTTTGTTCGTCCAGCTTGTCGAACAAACGGAACACCCGGTCCTGATGGGAAGGCTCTATGCCGACACCGTTGTCTCGCACATAGAAGACTGTTTCAGGTCCTTCCTGTCTTGCGCCGATCTCGATGAAGGGATGGGGTTGATCGCCCATGAACTTGACGGCGTTTTCGATCAGGTTTTGGAGGACCTCGAACATGCGGGGACGGTCTCCGTACACAATAGGCAGGTCCGGCGCTATTTTCACGTCAACGGCGCTCTCAAGAAGCCTTCCCGACAGGAGTTCCACCACCTCACCCACGAGGTCGTGCATGGAAATCTCCGTCGACGGATTGATCATGCGGCCGATACGGGATAGTTCCAAGATCTCCTCGAGCAGACGTCCCATCTTCTCGGCAGCGTTGGAAATTCGTTCCAGATCCGGCTGGAGATTCTCGAGATTGCCGCCGGCCGCGTCTGCCTCGATGAACCCGACGAAGGACTTGATAGTTATCAGAGGGCTTTTGAGATCGTGGGAGACCGAGTACGTGAATCTTTCCAGTTCAGTGTTCTTGGCTTCAAGCTCCGCAATCAGTCTTTCGCGCTCGGCCTCCGCAAGCTTCCGCTCGGTAATGTCGCGGGCTGCGGCAAAGAGCCCGACAATTCTCCCTGATGCGGAACGATAGACGCAGGCGTTGTACATGACGGGGGTCAACGCTCCGCTCTTGTGGCGGATCTCCAGTTCATAGTCCCTTAGCGAACCCGCTTCAAAGGCCTTCCGGTATCCAGCCCGGGCTTTTTGGGGATCGGTGAAGTAATGCGATAAATCCGTTCCAATGAGTTCATCGCGCGCGTAACCCGTGACCGATTCGGTCGCGGTGTTCACATCGGTAATCGCTCCTTGCGCGCTCACGGTCACCAGGGGATCGAGACAGGCTTCAATGAGGCTGCGGTTGTACGCGCTGGCTGCTTGCAGTTCCTCTCGGGCTTGATCGCGTTCCTGTTCGCGGCGCTCCAACCTCCCCATTCCCAGGAAGATCCCGACCAATCCAATGGCAAACACGGAACCATGCGTCACGAGGTGGGTTCTGGTGTCGAGTCGCTGCGCCTCCAGAAAGGCCCCGATCGGCAGAGCCACGCCTGCGCCGCCACGCACATCTCCTTCTCTGTAATAGGGGTGACACTTCAGGCACCCTTTGGCACAAATCATGGGCCTCATCAACCTGAGGCAGGGCTTCCCATCGATCTCGGTAACCTCGGCAACTTCCGTTTCACCCCTTTCGAAAGCTTCCAGCGCCTTCTTCTCCCACTCATCGGGGCGGTTTTCGGGTCGAAGTGGGTTCAGACTGGTTATATGGCCGCCGACCCCGTACAACTCCGCGAAATCTCTATGGAGCTGGCGGAGCATATAGGAAGGGTTCATCAAGGTGAGCTTCTTGCCCGACGGGGTTTCGATATCGCGCTCGGTCAACCCTTCCAGATGGGGATTGGGGGGCGTCCTCTCGTCCGCAGGAACGTAGACCCCGCCGTGAGATGTTGCCCAGAACCGGAACGCCTGATCTTTGTTGAAGTGCGCTAGGGCTACATGATTGGCGAGCCACTCGGTGGTCTCCCGGTGTTCCGCGATGTCCCAGGCGAGTGTACCCAATATCGTGGCTGACCACATGGCCATCAAAAGATAGGAATACCGGCGCAGCGACCGGTCTCTGCCGTCAATTCCTTTTGTGGTACGCATTCCGTCCCCCACTCGTGTCTGCGTATCTATCAGAAAACCAGCAATTCGCCCACAACCTGTACTGAGAAAACCTCATCTTTCAGACCCGTGCCGAGACCGGCAATGACGAGTAGGCCCCCGTTCACTCCTTTTCGTCGAAGCAGAATTCAGGCCTTGTACGCACCGTGTTTGTAGCTCTGCGCGTCACTCTTCGGACATGCCGGACCCCCAGGACTAAGAAGCTCCGCTCCTTTTATGCCACACGTTGGGCATTTCGTCCCAAATCCGCCCGTTGAGAAGCCGTCCGGTCTTCTTTTTGTTCCTGCCGCCCCATTGCTTGAAGAAGAAAGGTACGCCAGCCCCCCGGCACTGGTCCAGTATCTCAGTCACCCATGCAGGAGACATCGGCCTTGCACGCGGTCCTGATTCTCCTCCGACAATTACCCAATCAATGCCTCTCAAATCGAGATTTCGAATTGACCCGAGAAGCGGCTCGAACGAGACGAACTTGACCGCGGCCCTCGTTCTGCGGAGATGGTCGAGCCGGAAGACGTAGTCCGCGGACTCCACGGTAACGCCCATCCATATGTTGTTGGACCACACCAATTCCGGACCGAGATCCGACAACCGCTCTGCTCGCTTGGTCAAGACTTGGAACTGGTGCTGCCGTGCCTTACCCATCACTTCAAAAACCTTGAGAATGAAGTCAGTTGGCACTTCTTCGTGGAAAAGGTCGCTCATGGAGTTTACAAACACTCGCATTGGCCGTTTCCACCGAAGGGGTACGGACAAGACATGGTCGTGAACCGTCAGCTTGAAGCCATTGGAGTAATTGGGAGACCCCATGGCTTGCAAGCGGCGGGCCATGCACTCGGCATAGCAATTCCGACAACCGGCGCTGATTTTCGTGCAGCCAGTCAACGGGTTCCAGGTCCCCTGGGTCCATTCAATGGAGGAGTTGAGCGCCATCAGGCTTGCCCCCCTTTGCGATACTTCTTGAAAATGTCGGCGACAATCTTTTCGCCGGTCTGGTTGTGCGACGCGAAGAAAAGGTAGTAGACTACTGCGTTCTGACTGTTTAGCATTGCCAATGGTTGCGGGACGAAAGCAAATCCCGCAACATTCAAAAGACGCTGTCTGAAACCTTCAACCACCTCCTGGTTTGTGGTTTTCTCTGCGATCTCCCCGAAGAGACCTGGCTGTGAGGTGTATGCTACTCCGCGCCACGATTCATCACCCCAGAAGGCGTTCAGTCGTTCTCTTTGACGAGGATCAACGCGGTCTGGGTTTGTCCACAGCACGTTGCGATTCATGTCGGCCACAGGGAAGTTCAAGAAGATCTCGATGCTCTTCATGCCGGCAGACATAGCGATCACTTCCCAATTCAGGTGGAGTCCATACGGGTCGAGGAGCATCAGGCCGCGCTTGAATTGATCATATCTTATCCGGGGGAAGATGGACTCCAGCAGGATTGAGTTGCAGTCCCCTTGGTAGAGGTGAACATCCGCACGGTCCTGCGCGATCTCTCGAAGGGACTTGATCTTCGTCTCTTTGAGGTCGATAAAATGGTATTCCTTGAAAGGAGGGTCTATTCCCAGCGCAATCTGAGGAGATCCAGGCACAAGTTCGCCGGACGTGAGTGAAAAGTGCCTTCCCCCTCCCGCAAAGGCATCGACGTACACGTGGTGAAGGCTGTTCTTCTGCATTATCTTCGAATAAGCGGAGGCGTATTTGCGCAAGATGTCCAGCTTGATCTCGGACCAATAGCCAATTCTGTCGTAGGCTTCATCCGCGCACATATCGGTGGCTCCCCATGAGATGAACCGTCACCCCCCGGATTTGTAACACAGTCCCCGGACTACCGCGCTCCTTTTGGCCGCCACCCGGCAATCGTGTTTCAAAATTCCACGCGGAAAGGTGGCGAGGGAGCGCGCACATCACTCCTCTTCGTCGGTCTTGAGGACTGCGAGGAACGCGGACTGAGGAATGGAAACGTTGCCCACCTGTTTCATCCGCTTCTTTCCTTCCTTCTGTTTTTCCAGCAATTTCTTCTTGCGCGTGATGTCGCCGCCGTAGCACTTCGCGGTCACGTCCTTGCGGAGCGGTGAAATCGTCTCGCGCGCGATGATCTTCCCACCGATCGCACCCTGAATGGGAACCTTGAAGAGCTGCCGGGGGATCTCTTTCTTCAGCCTTTCGCACGAGCGCCGCGCCCGGGAGTAGGCCCGGTCCGCGTGCACGAGCATCGAGAGTGCATCTACCCTCTCAGTCGCGACGAGGATGTCCACCTTGACCAGGTCCGTGGTGCGGTGTTCCAGGAATTCGTAATCAAAGGAGGCATAACCCCGGGAAATAGACTTCAGTCTGTCGTAGAAATCGAAGAGTACCTCAGCGAGCGGGAGGTCGAAGACCAGTTCCACCCTCGAGGTGTCGAGGTATTTCATCTCCTTCTGGACCCCACGGCGTTCGATGCACAGGGTTATGACCGCGCCCAGATACTGCTCCGGAGTAATGATCGCCGCGCGGATGAACGGCTCTTTCGCGTACGCGACCAGCATCGGATCGGGGTACTTGGCGGGGTTGTCGATGATGATCTCTTGACCGTCCTTAAACCCGATCAGGTACTGGACCGACGGCGCGGTGAGGATGAGCGACAGATCGAACTCCCGCTCCAGCCTTTCCTGAACGACTTCCAGATGGAGCAAACCGAGGAACCCGCACCGGAAGCCGTGACCCAGCGCGGTGGAATGATCCTTTTCGAAGGTGAGCGAAGCGTCGTTCAGCTTGAGCTTTTCCAGTGCGACCGCCAGTTCCTCGTAATCATCGGATGAGATGGGATAGAACGAGGAGAAAACCACCGGTTTGACGAGCTGGAATCCTTTGAGCGCCTCGGCGCACGGTCGATCTGCCAGAGTGACCGTATCGCCGGTCCTCGTGTCGCTGACCGTCTTGATCCCGGCAATGATGTACCCGACCTCCCCTGCGCATAGCTTTGGCCTCGGTTGCCGGGCGATGAGGAAGACCCCCGTCTCCTCCACCTTGTAGCTCGCGTTGTTGAACATGAATCGGATCATGTCGCCGGGTTTGACTTCTCCGTCGAAGAGCCGGAGGTTCACGATCGTCCCGCGGTACGGATCCCAGTGCGAATCGAAGATGAGCGCCTTCAGGGGCGCGGCTGGGTCACCCTTCGGAGGCGGGACGAGGTGGACGATGGCTTCGAGCACTTCTTCGATGCCAACCCCTTCTTTCGCAGATATGGCCACCGCGGATTCGGGGTCGAGGCCGAGGTCCTTCTTGATCTGTGTCTTCACAAGTTCCACGTCTGCGGCGGGAAGGTCGATCTTGTTGATGACCGGGATGATTTCGAGGTCCTGTTCCAAGGCCATGTAGAAATTCGCCAGCGTCTGGGCCTGTACCCCCTGGGACGCGTCGATCACCAACAGCGCACCTTCGCACGCGACCAGCGCGCGGGAGACCTCATACGAGAAGTCCGCATGACCCGGAGTGTCGATGAGATTGAGCCGGTACTGGACGCCGTCGCGGCCGGTATAGGGAAGAACCACGCTTTGGCTCTTGATCGTAATGCCGCGTTCCCTTTCGATATCCATGGTGTCCAGCATCTGATCCCGGAACTCGTGGTCGCCGACCACCCCGGTTATTTGGAGGAGGCGGTCTGCGAGCGTCGATTTTCCGTGATCGATGTGGGCGATGATGCAAAAATTTCTTATGTTATCCATGCAGGGTTTCCCGTTGGGATGTTCCTCTCATATTGCGTATTTGAGAATCAATTCGTATCAGATAGGGCCTGGGATTCACCTTGCCGTTCGGCGCTTCCCCTCCCGTCAAGGCGCCCCACTATAATGCCGAACAGACTGGGATTCAAGGAGCGAGAGCGAGCCGACCTTACCGCATTACCGCGCTCATGGGAAGATGGTAGACGCGGCCGTCGCCGGATACCATCGTCAATTGATCCCTTACCATCAGCGGTCCCAGGAGGTCCGCCCCGGGCGGGGCGAAAGAGGTCTTCCCCAAGTCGAGGAGGTTCGATCCTCTTATGGCCTGATCGAGCGAGACCTTGTAGATCACACCACCGAACGGGGGTCTGTTGAACTCGACGATGTTCCCTCCTTCCAGGATGCAGCCGGAAGGAAATCCCCCATTGACGTACGAGGCGATGACGCCCCCAAGGAGAGAACCTTTCTTCAAGGCCAGTTCCGGATCGATCACGTACGTCTTGCGGGTATAGAGATAATTTGCAGCCAGCCACACCTTCTTTCCGTTCCACTCCCCGGCTGCCATAGCGGTCAACCGAAGCCAACCGATGGGGAGAGTGAACACAATCACGGCTTGTTTCCGGGCCAACGACGCGTCAATATCGATCCCCAGCAAGAGTCGAGTCGTCTTGTCCGCGACGAGCAGGACGTTGTTGTCCACCGGGAGCGTGCCGAAGAAGAGGTCGAGATATGCCGGGACTGAGAAAGACTCGGCTCTTTCCCCTGCCGCTGCAGGGACCTTGGTGATCTCCAGGTCCTGTTTTTCGTCGCGTGTAAGGATCAGGTACCGGCGGTTGCGGACCGCAATGCCGAGGATCTCCGTCGCCTTGTCTTCCAGGACGATTCGCTGCGCTTCTTTCCATTCGACCGCGAGGGCCGGCGAGGCGATCATCGCACGCAGGGGAATGATATTCCCCCAAACCACGATGGCCACGAGGACGGCGATGGGAACCGAGACGTTCAACACGTAGTTGAGCTTTCCGGAGTAGAGGTCGCCGTTGCTGAACCGGACCTGGGCATCGAATTTCCTCCTCAAACCGCGTTTGAGGCGCAGGTAGCCGACCACGACCTCTACGGCCATGACGATCGAAAAGAACGACATGAGGGGAGCAAAGAGGTTGATTTTCCAGACAGCCCAGATCCCGTAGACGATGTAGAGGAAATACTTGCTCGTGATCGTAACGCGGGAGCCGATCCCCATCACGTTTATGATGACGCCGAACACCACCACGATTAGGTACAGGGTCACGTAAACGGTTCCCAGCAGCGGGGAAACCATATGATGGAAGATGGCCATCACCGACACCAGGACCATGCCCAACTGATCGCAGACAAGGTCGGTGAATGCGCCGGACTGGGACGCCTTGCCCGCATGCCGTGCGAAAGCACCGTCCAGTCCGTCGCATATGACGTGACCCAACAGGAACAAGGTGGCAAGCTTGGGGTCTCTGATGAAATAGATGATGACACCGGCCAGGAGGGCGAGCCCGATGTACGAGATGGTATCCGGTGCAAGGCCCAATCGGACGAAAGGCGGAATCACAGCCGAGATGAGCTGGGTTCTCCGTTCGGCGAACGCCTGATGCAGCCGGCGCTCGTTGCCGAAGTAGTTCAAGAATTCCCGAGGCTTGGGCTTGAAGCCACCCGGAGCCTCGTCTGGGTTGTCCTTCTGCGTGGAACTCATGGTCGGGCGGAACCAAACGGTGATCTCATCGACTGTCTTATACCATTTCCTGAGCTTATTGTCTGATCCTTCGTATCCGATTTCGCGAATACTGTGTCTTACTCGCAGTCCCTGCACTGGAGGGTCTTCAGTGGGGCCGGCATCTTGCCGGTCCATGGGGAAATGACAGGCGCGACGCCTGTCCCACCAATACAGCCAGAGAGGCCGCGGTGGTTGACACAAACCGCGTCCCGCGAGAATCCGCGACCGTATTTATGAAATGGCGCACTAAGAGGTTGGCCTGGTTGCCATTTACCAAAATGCTGCAAATCGACCGGCATTGTAGCACGTTGTCGGGGAAACACTGCGTTACGCATCAGCCTCCTAAGCCGCGGATGCGGTGACTACGGTGCAAAACTCATCAAGGGAGTCTGGCCTTGATCAGTTCTGCAGTTGCTTCGATCTCGTTCTTGTCCCCCATAACCGGTTCCCATGCGCATATGGTCAGGCCGTCCCCTTCCAATCTCGGAACGATGTGGATGTGCAGGTGCGGAACCACCTGGTTGGCGGCCTTGCCGTTGAGTTGCATCACGTTGATGCCGTGGCAATCGACCGCCGCTTTCACCGCTTTGGCCAGCTTGCAGACGGCCGCGTACAGGCGTCCGTAGAGTCGCGCGTCGATCTCGTAGATGTTTTCGAAGTGCTCCTTGGGAATGACTAGCACGTGACCGCGGTTGAGTGGCGAGATATCCATGAACACGAGCATCGTATCATCTTCAAAGAGCTTCGTGCACGGTATCTCTCCTGCAGCGATCTTGCAGAAAATGCAGTCCTTACTCGTTCTCATGCTCTATACCTCTGTATCAGTCGGATAATCCCTCAAACAACGAGGTGCTCAGATATCGTTCTCCTGCAGATGGGAGGATGGTCACAATGGTCTTGTGCTGAAATTCCGGTCGCTGGGCGAGCCGTACTGCAACGAGCGCAGCGGCTCCGGATGATATTCCGCACAGGAGTCCTTCCTGCCTGGCCAGAAGACGTGCATACTCTATCGATTCTTCGCTGGACACGGTCTGGACCTCGTCGATCATCCCCAGGTCGAGGATCTGGGGGACAAAGCCCGCTCCGATACCCTGGATCTTATGGGAGCCGGGAATGGGATCCTTCCCCTCAAGGGTTTGGCCTATTACCGGGCTTTCAACAGGTTCCACCGCGACCGAGTGCAGCTTTCTCCCCATCTTCTGCTTGATGAAACGGGAGATCCCGGTAATGGTTCCGCCGGTTCCGACACCGCTGATGAGAACGTCGATCTCGCCGCCGGTGGCTTCCCAGATTTCCGGGCCTGTAGTCTCTTCGTGCGCTTTGGGATTGGCTGGATTGTTGAACTGCTGGGGCATGAAGCAGCGGTCAGGGTTGCTCTCCACCAGTTCCTCGGCCTTGCCGACCGCGCCTCGCATCCCTTTGGAGCCATCAGTAAGGATGAGATGGGCCCCGAACATCTTGAGCACCTTTCGACGTTCCGCACTCATGGTGTCCGGCATGACCAGCGTCAGCCGATATCCCTTGAGCGCACAGACGTACGCCAGCGCGATCCCGGTATTGCCGCTCGTCGGCTCGACGATCTCGGTGTCGGCTTTTATCAAGCCTCGCTCTTCCGCGTCGCGGATCATGGAGACACCGATGCGGTCTTTGACCGAGAAGGCCGGGTTTCGGCCCTCCACTTTGGCGAGAACGATCGCGTCGGTCTTCCCGCAGATCTTCGTGAGTCTCACCAGTGGGGTCCGCCCCACTGCGTCCACATTGTCCCTGAAGTACCTTTTCATTCCTCATGCCTCGTCAGTGCCGTACCAGACGGCAAGAAAGGTGCCGTTTCTCCGCTCGCGCGGAATGTTCCCCGAGTCGGTTTCGCCACGGAGGACCCTGCACGGCAGTGCAAGCTCCTCCCCCAAGCATTCACCCTTTATCGTGCTCCCTGTGCGACGGTTGGGGGCTTGGGGATCAAGATTCCGCACTTGGCCGCTCACCAGTATCACTCGGGTTGTCCCTTGAGTCCTGCTCTCCTCGGTCCTTGTTTGAGATCCTCCACCTCACGTTCCACGAGCCGAAGTCTCCGTTCCATCTTCTGCATCTCTTCGGCCAGAGCGTCCAAATCCTTCTTCAGGACCGGGTCCCCGAACGGGGGGCACGCAGGGGCGACCGCGTCCATGTTCTTCGTCGCCTCCAAAGAAAGTTTAGCTGCCGTGGTCATTGCGTCCCGAAATGACTCGGACGCTAAAAGTTCCTGAAACGCGTCTTGTTGATTGGTCAGCCACACCCTGAAAAGTGCGCGGTATATCTTCGGTGTCAAATCCTTGACGTTCATCGTTTCGATCTGCGCGATTATCTTCGCAACGGACTTGGTCGCCACTTCCGCGATTTGCTCCTGGAAGGCCGGCAGGCTCTGCAGGAACGTGATTTGGGCGTCTACCGCTTTCTTCGCTCGTTCCTCAAGGCCTTCGGTCGGCCAGAACCAGGGCATGGGGAAGACACTTCCAACCATCCTTTGGTATACCTCGTTCCAGGCACGCATCGTGTCGGCGGGGGGCTCTGCGGTCGGCACGGACGGCCATCCTCCCATCCAGGAAGATCCGGTAAGAAAGGGCATTGCTCCTGTCGGCCTTCCCGACGCCCCGGAGAGGTTGCCGAGAACGCGGCGCCACTGCTCCAGGAGGTGCTCTGCTTCCGAAGGAGCCGGGATTCCCAGCATTTGTCGGACAAACCGCTGCTGTGACGCTGTCCACCGCTCCTTGACGCGCTGCATCCTTGACGCGTCGCCTAAGCATCGGACCACCTCGGGGAGGTCCCCCATGAACTGACTGACCATTTCTCCGAGCTTGGTCGCTGTGAGCGCCGGGTCCGCTCCGCCGTACAACGTCTGGAAACCCGGTCCCGGGAATTGAGGGGCCGGAAGACCGCCGAAACTCTGTTGAATTCCCGAATGCTTCACGGTCTCGGACCAGGCCGTGAGCAATGCCGCGGAAAAGTCCGAGACGCTCTTTAAGAATTCCTCCTGCAGCTCAGCAAAGTCCGGCGTTTCCATCTGGAGCCCCTTGCGCCAAATCTGAGTATGGAGCACAAGTTTCGCGCAGTACCGATACGCGGTAAAGGGAAAAAAGGTCAAGTTGTCTCTGTTCCAGATCCATATTTCTGTGATATTATAAGAGGCCGAGTACGGTCAAGAAAACCACAGAGCAGATTTAAGACTCAGCAGCCGGACGGTGGAGCAGTGCGCGTCCTGCGACGTTCCTACGGCCGTATCATGACGACAGCAAGGAACTGGAAATTCTTGAATGAACCCTCCGAATGACTTCGATAGCGGATTCGACGAATTCACGCCTCAGGCAGAAAAATCCGTTTCGAAAAGAGTCACTGCCGAGGATGTTCTGGCGGATCTGCGTGCGGGCTTGCGCACGAAGCACTTTCTGGAAAAGTACGGTCTGAGCCTCGCTGAATTCGAGAAACTCCTCAGGGATCTGATCGTAAAAGGGAGGTTTACCAAAGAGGAATTTCGGAGGTGGAAGGAGCACCGTCCGGCTTCACCACCGCCAGCGGCACCGAAGCGTCCGGTTCTCGAAGTCGAATCGGCCACCAGGACGGGGAGCGACAACGTCACCACATGGGTCATTAACGATCCGGAGCGCAACAACTCGTGGGCGCTTCAGCTCTTCTCCATCAAACGGGAAAGCATCAGGGGCGCCAGGTTCAAGGTAAACCTTCACGGAAGAAAATATGCATTCGTCGTGGAGCAACTCCTCTTCCGCGGCCAGATCAGCATGTTCGGAGAGGACGCTCCGGACGAATCCAAGGTGAAAGACCGGCGAGACGATGCCGTCAAGTTCATCGCTCAGCACGGCTGGGCAGCGTACCTTGAGAGGAGGGCATTTACCGCGAACTTCGAGCGCGAAGCTGCCGCCGGTCCCCGCAAGAAGGCGCGACTGGTCCTGCTTCACTGCCGAAACGAGACGTTTCTCGCTGCTCTGCACACGCCGACCCCGGCGATCAGCCTCTATGTCGGCTCGTCGCTTCAAAACGTGCTGAACCGCCTGGGCAAGTCCGTAGATACCAGTGAACTGAACCTTTAGCGAACCCTCACCATCCTCGCAGAAAGAAGTTCCCCCAGATATTCAGCGTCCGAACGCGAACCCGTATCAGCCGCGGTCGTGCGTATTCGTGTACCGTGTCGGGTCCGGAGCTCCAGCCTCGGCAAATCCTTTCTTTCGTAGCAGGCAACTGTCGCACCGTCCGCAGGCTCTCCCCTGCGGGTCGGGGTCGTAGCACGAGTGCGTCATGGCGTAATCGATCCCAAGTTCCAATCCCGTGCGGATAATCTGGGCTTTGGTCAAGTGGATCAACGGGGTGTGAATCTTGATCTGCATCTCACCTTCCACGGTTCCCCTGGTGGCGAGATTTGCCATTCGTTCGAATGCGTGGATGTATTCCGGCCGGCAATCGGGGTACCCCGAATAATCGAGTGCGTTGACACCTATGAAGATATCTTCCGCGGCCAAAACCTCCGCCCAGCCGAGAGCAAGGGAGAGGAAAATCGTATTACGTGCAGGAACGTACGTGACTGGTATCGTGCCCTGCATGTCCTCGATCCTCGTGTCTTTGGGGACGGCAATGTCCGCGGTGAGCGCGGAGCCGCCGATCTGTCCCAGAGGGAGGCGTAACACCATGTGCTCGGCTACCTCCAGGGCTTCGGCACATCGGCGGGCTGCATCGAGTTCAACGTGATGGCGCTGGTCGTAGTGAAACGTCAGCGCGTGGATTTCGTAACCCTCCTGTTTTGCCATGGCCAAGCACGTGGCAGAGTCCACGCCTCCGGACAGGAGGACGACACAGCGCTTCATAGCTTGCATACTCACTCGTGGCGTTCCTTTGAAAACGAGCAACCATTCACCCGGATCATGCCCGAATAGACTCTCGTTATGTCAGAAAGCCTGACACTCAGGCCGAAATCGCTCCGCCTCAGGTGAACCCTGAGCCTGCTGTACACGCGTAACAATGATCCGCGCACGCGATGGGAGTATCCGGTGGAGGCGGTCCGTCGGACTCACTGACGTGAGCTTTCGTCCCACCGGCGGGGAGACCTGCGGCCTGGTTGAAGTCACAGTCGTACAGGTACCCGTCCCACGATACCGAAACGAGCGTCCGGCACATGAGGTTTTCCACCACACACGGATTGAAGCTCGCTGCGAGTTTCCGCATGTATCGCTCGTAGTTGCCCGATGCGAGCAGCCAGTTGCGGAACCGCCCCAGAGGCACGTTGGCAAACGTGTAGAGCTTGTTGAACACGATATCCCAGTCTTGTTGCAGCTTGCGCCTGAATTGCTTCTCCGTCTGGTCCTGTGATGGAGGCAAATACGCGCCTGACGGATTGGACACGAGGTTCAACTCCAGGCCCGTTTCGGGCTTGCCGTATCCCAGATTATTGAGCTTCCGGAGCGTGGTCAAGGTCCTTTCCCAGACTCCCGCACCGCGCTGCGCCTGCAACTGGGCCTGATTGAGGGATGGAACGGATGCAACCACCACCACGCCGTGCTTGGCAAAAATGTCCAGGAGGAAGTGGCACGCAGTTTGTTCCAGCGCGGTGAGGTTCGAGCGGACCATGATCCGAGGTGCCAGGGTGGAAAATCGCGCTATCATTGCCGGGAGATGCGGGTGCAATTCCGGTGCGCCCCCGGTTAGGTCTATGGCCTGACAGGCCCATTTCTCTGCGAATACTGCGACCTGTTCCACGGTTTCGGCGCTCATTATTTCATGCCGGTTCGGACCCGCTTCCAGATGACAATGCCGGCACGTTTGATTGCAAACATAGGCGACGTTGACCTGAAGCGTGGTGGTTCGCGCCCGGACGAGATCTACACCATGTCGTGCCAAGGCATGGCCGAAGGAATCCACGATTCCGGGGAATTCTCCTGCTGATTGCCGAGTGTTTTGATTCATCGATTCCGCACCCATCTCGCGACTCGGCGCTCACCGTACGCGGCTTGCATCCACTCGTATCACAGCGAGATCTTCTCGGCGATGTTGCGCATTTGCAGGCCATGCACGAGAGAGGCGCCGCCCCGAATCGCTACGGCAACATGCAGAGCCTCAGTCATCTCTTCCAGATTCGACCCCTTTTCGAGGCATGCCTGGGTGTATGCGTCGATGCAATAGGGGCATTGGACGGTATGAGCCACTGCAAGGGCAATCAGGGCCTTTTCCCGTTCAGTGAGGTTCCCTTCGGCGAAAACCGCCGCATAGTATTCGAAGAACCGCTTTGCGAGTTCGGGCAACTCCTTACCGATCTCCTCGAACCTCGGCAGATCACGCGGATCGTAATAGGTTTCCATTGGTTTCCCTCCCTCCTCAGTACGTCGCGCCAGTCTTCCCTCCAGCCACATGGGGTGTTCCGAATGCTTGTAGGCTAAGAACTCACGGGTTGTTTGTCAATCGTACCGGCGGATGCGACCGGAGCATCGTGTGGGGATATGGTGACGTTCCGTCTCGGAAGTCGAGGAATCTCGACAAGAAAGGCTACCTCGCCCGGCAGCTCGGGAGACGGGTGAGAAGTTCCACAATCTCCTGATGTCCGCGGCTTGTGGCCCGCATCAAGGCGGTATGGCCGAGTCGGTCGGTCGCCGCGGCATCGGCGCCGGCCAGCAGCAGGAGTTTCGCTACAACGGGCCAACCGCGGAACGCTGCTTTCATAAGAGCCGTATTTCCGTAAACGTTCTGGCAATTCACGTCCGCGCCCACAGCGAGAAGGAGCTGAACGATATCGGGCCAACCGCGGAATGCGGCTTTCATGAGGGAGGTTTCCCCATGTTTGTCCCGAGCGTCCACCTCTGCGCCATGATTGAGCAAGAGAGCCGCCATGTCGGTACGCCCTTTGCTGGATGCGCGCATCAAGGGGGTTTGCCCGTCGTTGTTGGCTGCATTCGCCTCAGCTCCCCTACTCAGAAGACTGCGAGCAATCTCCGTCCCATCTTCACCGGCAATAGCCAGGAGAGGGGTGTTCCCGTCGAAGTTCCTGAGACATGGGTCTGCTCCGTGGTCCAGGAGGAATTGTACTACTTCGAGGTTCTTGGCGCTGGCTGCCGAGAGCAAAGGAGTATTCCCCACGGAGTTTTGGACGTCGACGCGCGCCCCGCGTTCCACGAGTAGCCGGGTGATGTCCAGGTAGCCCTTGAAACAGGATCGTATCAAGGCGGTATTGAAATACTTGCTCCGGCCGTCCACGGGCACGCCCATGTCCAGGAGGCGCTCCGTCTCCTGAAACAGTCCTTTGCCGGCGGCCTTCAGCAATGCCCGCACTTCGATGCTCTCCGCCTGCGGCGGTGGGGATGGAGGGGGCGGTTCCGCGGAAGGCCTCGTAATACCGCCTCCAGCGGCGTGAGGTAGATCGTCCCTGGGCTCTGGAGCGGGCTCAGGCTCGTCGTCCCAGACCGACGTTCGGTTCTCCACGTTGGTCGAAAGGTCGGCGAAATCGAGGATCAGCGTGCCACTGAAGCTTTTTTCCAGGAGTTCACAGTAACGACAGGTTCCGTCATCCGTGTGTATGGCCCTACCGCAAATATAGCAGGTGAGCACAGTATCCGATGCGTGGATGTTTGCCCGCTGCATCTGGTCGAGGGATAGCGGGGTCCGTTCGTACAGCTCAAGTTCGGTTATGAGCCCCTCTTTGGCCAGTCTTCGCAACAGATAGCGAAGGCCCTCAGCGGATATTTGGTATTTCTCGGTCAGCGCGGAGTCCGGCAGTCCGGCGCGAATATCGTTCACGATTCTCCTGGCGCTTATTTTGGGCGGCGTCATGGGCATCCACCATTACTCCCGACGTGCGGGCGCAGCGTCTTGCCCCGGTAAAGGCCGGCTCGGGTTTGCGCGCTGGATGGGCGCCTAGGTCGGCCTCCGGAAGGCCGACCGGGAATCAGGACCGCGTCTCGATCCTGCGGATCCGGGCAGCGTCTCTGCCAGGTATCTCGGGCTCTCCGGAAAGGATCGTGGGCAGCCTCCGATCGCTCTATCCTTGGTAGGCGGACACTTATTCATAACACGGAACTCCCGCGATCACAATACGCATGATAGGCTCGTCTCACATTCTGTTGTCGTTTCGAACCGTTTCCATCACCGATGTCCTGCAACTGAGAGGCTCTGGTGAGACTGTCAGCGCCGCGCGAGACTGCACGTCATTCTTCAACAGTTCTGCGAGGAGCGGAATCGTCCCATAATCCATCGTCGGGCTTCCGGAGTGACCGAACATCGGAATTTGAAAGAAATTCTGACAACGGGTCCAGAAGTGCTTGCCCGCGGACAGGAGCTGTACTCGTCCGGGTTCCGGCGACCCGGTCTCCCATGATGCCCCCTGTTGATCGAATATGTCAAATGAAAGGGGGGTGAAAACGGGGAGGGGACCGCAATGGCCAATCCAGCGAGAATCGGCTGCGGGCGCCGGTAGTTTGCCTTGACAAGGGGATTGACACGGAGTCGCATGATCGACATACTAAATCACATGGATAGAAAACCCCGATTGCCAGCGCGGCCCCTATCCGAGATCGCCGTGTCGGAGCAGTCGAGGTGGGGTTCCCGACCGGTGGACCGGAGATTCTTTTTCCACACCATAGAGGATTCTCAGGGAGGGGACGGAGTCGGGGAAACCGCGGTATTACCAAGAAAGGCGTAACCAGTGGAACAAGAGCCGATCAAATTGACGAGCCTATCCAAGACGGCCGGATGAGCGTCAAAGATGAGTCCAGGGGACCTGGACCGTGCTTTGTGCGGGCTGAAGATACCGTTCGATCCCAACGTTCTCGCGGGGCTCGCGGGATCGGAAGATGCCGGTGTGTACAAGCTGACCGACGACCTCGCGCTTATCCAAACGGTTGATTTCTTCACTCCGATCGTTGACGATCCGAGGGTATACGGCCGCGTCGCTGCTGCCAATTCCTTGAGTGACGTTTATGCCATGGGGGGCCGACCCATTACCGCGATGAACGTCGTCTGCTTCCCGGTCACCAAGCTGGGAAACGGCGTGCTCAAGGAGATCCTTGCCGGCGGCCTGGAGATTCTGACTGAGGCGGGAGTTGCGCTGGTCGGCGGCCACAGCATCGAAGACGCGGAACCGAAATACGGGCTCGCGGTCGCGGGCCTGGTGCATCCTGACCGGCTCATGACCAATTCGGGGCTGAAACCCGGGGACCGTTTGTTCCTCACAAAGGCGCTGGGCACAGGAGTCATTGCCACGGCATTGAAGGGGAATCTGGCTGCGGAAGCGTCGGTGGAGGCGATGGTGCGATCCATGTGCACCCTGAACAAGGCTGCTTCGGAAGCCGCGGCGAGTGTTGGGGTGCGCGCGTGCACCGATATAACGGGATTTGGACTTGCCGGACATCTAGTCGAGATGGCCCGCGCGAGTCACTGCAGGATCAGGATCTGGGCAAAGAACGTCCCGGTTCTGCAAGGCGCGCTCGATTACGCGGCCATGGGATTGATCCCCGGTGGGGGGCATGCAAACCGAAAATTCTTCGGGGCCTGGATAACCACTGACCATGGGATAGCTCAAGAGAGGCTGGACCTGATGTACGATCCGCAAACGTCAGGGGGGCTCGTGCTGGGAATTGACGCGGCTCGGTCGGGCAAGCTTCGGGATGCCCTTGCAGCTGCAGGAGTGGAGATCGTCGCAGAAGTAGGCGAAGTCCTGGGCCACGATGCCAACGGCCACCTGGAGGTGGAGTAGGAACCCCAGGCAGAGATCGACATACAGGGGAACCGCCGAAAACATCCTTCCAGATTTGAGTTCTCTGGCATCGAGGCTGCGCGGCGCCGCGGTCGCGGCCATTCATCGTTGTGAGGTGTCTTTCTCCTGGATAACCGGGGGGGACAGCGAGCTGTCCGTGCGGGGCCGTTCGATGGCTTCGACAAGCTCCTTCAATGCGTCATTCCATGCGAGCCCCATGTGGGGGGCCATGCCTCGAGTCAGGTCCACAGCTTCCTCGAGCGCGATCAGGACGTGATTCAACTCCCGCCGCGGCACGGGCACGGTCTCCATGTCCGCGACCGACTTGAGACTGCTGTGAAACGGGAGATTGCACCGTCTGCAGCAGGTTTGCGTTGGAGACGCGCCGGCGTCGTCGTCATGATCTTCTTCCACCACGATGGCGACATCGCCGCCGTAGAGTACACCGTCGATTACTGCGTCTTTGTCCTGCCAACCCTCAATCTGTTTCGCCTGTCGCTCGAATTCCTCGAATTCATCCTCCGTGAGAACGAGGGTTGCACTGTTTCCCCCTCCGAACTCGTGCCATAGCATGGCACCACCCTCCGGCCACCACGGGCCGTCCAATGTTTCCGGTGTCACTGTCAATTTGTACTTCATCGAAAACCTCTTCCCCTCGAACCGTCCGCGTCGCCAGTTCACCTTACTCGGCCGTCAACCATGTTGCCACAACAGCTGTGGTCTGGGGGATCTTCTTGTGCCAGGTCGCCTTCAAGAAAAGAATGCGAGGACAACTCCGTTGCACAGAGAAATCCCCGCTATATTACTCGCTCGAATGCGACTTGGTAGTACGTCAGGCCAGGCCTTCCGCGCTCTGCTTGGAAACTCCGGCAGCGCGACGGAGGAAATCGGCAAAGGCCATGCATAAAGGCGACATACGTCTGTTCTTCCGCTGGAGGAAGTACAGAGGACGCAGAAACTTCACCCCGCGCACCTCGACAGATGCAAGCATTCCATGCTGGATATCTTCCTCCACTGCGTGACGCGACAGGATCGACACGCCGATACGCGCCCTGATGCCCTGCCGGACCCCTTCGGTACTCCCCATCTCGGCTACGACGAAGAGCCTCGACGTGTTGAAACCGCGATCTTCCAGCAAGCGAGTCATCACCATGCGGGTTCCGGAACCCGGTTCACGGAGAATAAACGGTTCACCTTCCAAGTCGTCGAGGTCCACGGCTCCCTGTTTCGCCCAAGGATGTTCGGGAGGCACGACGAGGAGGAGTTCATCGGTAAAGAGTTCTTCCACCAGGAGGCGTCGATCGGTCCAGGCGGACCCGATAATCCCAGCTTCCAGCGCCTCTTCGAGGACGCCGTTGACGACTCCGGCGGTGTCGTCGATCCGCAGGGTGATCAGGATGGCTGGATGGGTGGATCTGAAGGCGCCGATAAGTTTCGGCAGTAAGTACGTGCCGGGGATAGTGCTCGCTCCGAGCACGAGATGGCCGGACAGCGTCCCCTTGAACTGCGTCAATGCCTGGACGGCTTCTTCACATTGCCTGATTATGTTGCGAGCGTATTGGTAGAAGATCCGACCGGCTGGGGTGGGCAGAGCTTCCCGTCCGAGCCGATCGACGAGTCTTTCATCCAAGGTCGCCTCGAGGGCGCGGACGTGCTCGCTCACCGTGGGCTGCGAAAGCTGCAGAGCCTGTGCGGCCCTCGTGAAGCTTTTCAGCTCAATGACACGACAAAAGATCTCCAGCCGCCGCGTGTCCATGCAAGAGCTTCCCAAACCGATGCGTCCCGTCCGCCACCAGGTCTCCTTCACGGGAAAGCATTAACGGCGCTGTTGCTTTGCCGCATTCAATGAATGCCACTGAAGATGCGACTCCAACGGAATTCCCATCCGATTCCGGGAAAACTGCTCGCCGAGTAGTAGATGAGGAAGGCGTCCCCCTTGACGTCCTCTACCGGGACAAACCCCCAGAATCTGCTGTCGTGACTGAAATCTCTGTTGTCACCCATGACAAAGAGATCGCCTTTCGGCACCTTGCGTGGCTCCATATTGTCGCGGGCACTTCTGTCCCCTGGAATCACGTTTCGGTCGCGGAAGTGGGCATGGGAACTATCGACGGGTTTTCCGTTCACGAATACGGTCTTGTTCTTGATCTCGACAGTATCGCCCCCTACCGCGACGACACGCTTGATGAAATCCTTGGTCCGGTCTTCCGGGAAGGTGAACACGATGACGTCGCCCCGTTCGGGATCTGCGAACCGGGGCCACCGAAGGGTGGTAAACGGGACCCGAATCCCATACAGGAACTTGTTCACGAGAATATGGTCGCCGACCAACAGCGTCGGTTCCATGGAACTGGACGGGATCTTGAACGCCTGAACCAGAAACGCCCTGATCAGAATAGCCAAAATGACTGCCACGACAAACATCTCGGAATATTCTTGGAAGATCGTGCGAAAAGGTTTTTGTGTGGTATCGGTCTGCGTCGGTGACGTCATCTCCATCTCTCTCGATCGGTTCCATCCAGCCGCCGAAATTGGCGGCGGAAGCTTGGACGGTGCATTTGTTTATAGAACATGGGCCGATTCATGTAAAGGGATTCCGCCCCCATCGTCAAATGCAACACCCGTCACAAGCATGGAATGCGGAGAACTTCGTATGGCCTCGGTGCCCGGGTGGGCTCGATCGTCCGCTGGCCCACGCGGGGGTCGGGGACGTGCACGAGCCCCTTCAGTCCCGTTCGAAAAAAGAAACCGGCGGGGAGGAATTCCTCCCCCCGGTTTGCCGGTTTAATGGCCCCTCCCTCCCCCGAGGTTGAGGCCGGGACCTCCCCTATCATTACCGGATCGCAGAGTCAAGAAACTTCTTCATTATCTTTCCCATGTATCTCATTATTTCCTAAGGGCATTATTCTGAGCTGAGAGCCGCGGCGATGCGGAATCCGATCTTCCCGGTGAGGTTACGCAGTGATTGTTGTGGCGGAGAAACCTGCTGTGATGCTCGCCTATGCGGTGGGGGCGGCGCGTTCCCCGAGGTATGCCTGCCTCACCCTCGGGTTATCAAGAAATTCCTTCCCTGAACCTTCGAGGACGATCCTGCCCGTCTCCAGGAGGAGCGCGTAGTCCGCAATCTTGAGCGCGGCGTTCGCGTTTTGCTCGATGAGAAAGACGGTCACTCCTTCCTTCCGAATCTCCCGGATGACTCGAAAGACCTCTGCGACAAGCAGCGGCGCAAGGCCCAAAGAGGGCTCGTCCATCATCAGGAGTTTGGGGCCCGACATGAGGGCTCGTCCGATGGCCAGCATCTGCTGTTCGCCGCCGGAGAGCGTCCCGCCAAGTTGATCGAGACGCGTTTCGAGAACGGGAAAGATGGAGAAAACGCGTGACATGCGGCGTGCGACATCGGCCTTGTCCCGGTTGTTGTACGCGCCGATCAGGAGGTTTTCTCGGACCCTCAGGTTGGCAAAGATCTTCCGCCCCTCCGGCACCTGCACGAGGCCGCGCTGCTGGATCTCGTGTGCCGGCATTCTATTGATGACCCGTCCCTCGAAGCGGATTTCACCGGCACCGATCGGGACCGTTCCCGAGACCGCCCTCACGGTGGTGCTCTTCCCTGCCCCGTTGGAACCGAGCAGGCTGACGATCCATCCTTCACGAACCGTCAGTGAGATTCCTTTCAGGGCGTATATTCCGCCGTATTGAACATGGAGGTCGTTTATTTCCAGCATCGATTCGTGACTCCGACGGCTTACCCTTCTCCCAGGTACGCGGCGATCACCCGCCGATCGGACCGAATCTCATCGGGAGTGCCGAAGGCTATGGGAAGACCGTGGTCCAGGACTTTGAGCTTCTCGCAAATATCCATGACAAATCCCATGTCGTGCTCTATCAGGCAGGTGGTGAGGTTGAGTTCCTGCCGCAGCCTTCCGAGAAGTTCCCCGAATTCTATGGTTTCGATCGGGTTCATTCCCGCGACGGGCTCGTCCAGGAGCAGGAGCAGAGGATCCAGCGCCAGTGCCCGTGCCATCTCCAGCTTGCGTTGATTTCCATAGGGGAGGAATTGAGCCTTTTCTTTGGCCACGTCGATCAGGCCGGTGACCTCGAGGAGGTGCTCCGCCTGCTCGCGGATACGTCTTTCGTCTGTCGTGAAGCGACCAACGCCTGCGATTGCTTCCACGAAGGAGTATCGAATGGACGAATGCCCGGCGACCATGACGTTTTCGATC
This sequence comes from Desulfomonile tiedjei, assembly GCA_016218715.1. Lineage (GTDB taxonomy): Bacteria > Desulfobacterota > Desulfomonilia > Desulfomonilales > Desulfomonilaceae > JACRDG01. Next base: position 81,243 of record JACRDG010000122.1, read on the forward strand.
ACGGTCAGGTCGCTGTACAGGCGTATCTGTTGGAAGGTGCGGGCGATCCCGAATCGGGCAACGCGCGGGGGCGACCAGCCGGTGATGTCTTTACCCCGAAAGATCACGCTCCCGGCCGACGGTTTGACCGATCCTGTGATCGCGTTGAATGCCGTGGTCTTGCCCGCGCCGTTGGGGCCGATGAGCGCGAGGATTTCTCTCTTGCGGATAGACAGGTCGAGGCCCGTCAATGCGGAGAGCCCTCCGAAGATCACCGAGAGCCCCTTGGTCGTGAGGAGAGGCTCTGTCACGCGCGCCTCCGCCAACGTTCGCCGATACCGCGGCCCCAATCAATGAGGGCTTGCCAGGAGAATTCTCTCCTGCCCATTATTCCGGACCGGGCGAAGAGCATCACGAGAATCAGTATAGCCGAGAAAATTACCATCCTCATTCCGGGAATCCCCTCGAAACTCCGCCCGAAGACAGTGATAGGCTCCTCGAAGGGTCTCAGGAGTTCCCCTCCCCACGAGAAGAGCACCGCGCCGATCACCGCGCCGGTGGTGCTCCCCAGTCCTCCGACAACGATAATGATGAGGAGATTGAACGTCAGGAAGAACGTGAACAGGGTAGGGGAGATGGTGGTGATCAGATGCGCAAGGAGACCGCCTCCCACTCCCTGAAAGAATGCGCTGAACGAAAAGGCCAGGCTCTTGGTCCAGAACGCGTTAATGCCCATGGCTTCCGCCGCGGTCTCATCTTCTCTGACGGCTTTCATTGCACGGCCATAGGAGGAGTTGATGAGTCGCATGGTGCAAAAGATTGTGAAGACGCAGATTCCCCAGCTCCACCACAAATTGGTGTACGGCGTGAGGCCCTTGAGTCCCAGGGGGCCGTTGGTGATCGAGACGAGGTTATTGGCTAGAACCTGGATGACTTCCCCGAAACCGAGAGTCACGATGGCCAGATAATCGCCTCTGACCCGAAAGACCGGCAGAGACAGGAGCAGCGCCACCAATGCCGTGACCAGTCCCGCTATGAGAAGGGACAGGGGAAACGACACGCTGATCTGCGAAAGAGGCCAAACCATGGGCTCGATGATGAACGAACGGAGCTTCTCTTCGGGGGACAAGGTCAAGAGAGCGCTGGTGTACGCGCCCACAGCGAGGAACCCGTTGGGCTGCAGCGAGAACTGCCCGGTTATTCCGTTGATCAGGTTGTAGCTCACGGCGAGGATGGCGAAGATGGCTACATTGTTGAGGATTCTGACGTAGTACGGGCTCACGCCGCGTTCCGCGTAGGCGAGAAACAAGAACAGGAGCGCCAGGGCCGCGCCGGTGAGAACACGGTCGCGCAGGCGATTTCCTGTTTCCGATTTTTCCGTTACCGCCGCCATACCTCGTCCTGGAAAGATTGGCGATGCATCGCGTTTCGGTTCAAAAACTCTCCGTCCTAGAGGCAAGGTATCCCGCAGCTACGAAGGCTTGTGTCGTCATGTCAGCGCAGGCCCACGTCGAGTCATCCGCGATGCTTCCCCTGCGCGCAGGGGGCCAGAGCTACCTCATTACTTGTTTTCATAAATACGGTCTCGCTTGGAGGCCCTGCTCTTGGCTGTTCAGTGGGGCCGGCATCTTGCCGGTCCATTAAGAAGTGACAGGCAAGGTGCCTGTCCCACCAAGAAACCTAAAATCCGCGACCGA
>JACRDG010000121.1 GCA_016218715.1 Desulfomonile tiedjei
GACATCTCATTATCGGTCTTCTCAATCTCTTTGAGCTCAGGAGCCCGTTTCTTAGCCACCAAAATACCCGCGACCAATACAAAACCTGTCACCGTTGCCCACATCATGGTGCCATGGGGTTTCATTGAGGCCAGAAAGAAGAAACAGCTCATAAAAATAATCCAGATCATCAAGGTGATAAAACGGCTTGTATTGAATTGGACGACCTCCTTAGTCCCCATGAAATAGCGGTAGATAATCAGGGAGCCCATGTTTATGGTGAAACAGGCCAGCAATCCAATGGCGTACATGTCGGCCAGGATCGTCTGACTCCCGCTCGTCAGGAGTATGATCCCCGAGAAAGTGACCCCGTTGACCACGTGGATGCGATACAGCGATTGCCGGCGGTTCGTCGCGATCAACCACTTGAAACCGTATCGGTCCGCCACCCGTTCCATGAGTTCGCTTGACGCGAGAAAAGCCGTATTCATGGCCATGATGAGCGTGATGCTTGCCAGAACCGCCACCGCAATCCCGAATGGAACGCCGTTCACTAGGGTCGCGTAATGGGTTATCAGGTCTCCTTCATGTTCCGAGAAGTTGATTGCAGCCGATAGGGCCAGAGCCGCAACCAACGGGGTAACGATCCTGACCGTGAGCGCAAGAAAGCGGTAAGCCTTGGAAATGTCCCGCCAGCTTCGAACAAATCCCGCGGTCTGAAGCACCGACTCCACTCCGGAATACGCGAGAATGCAACTGGCGACCGAAGCGATGAGGACTCCGTAATTCTGGGTCCATGAGCCGGTCTCGAGACTCTTGAGCCCCTCTCCGACGGAACTGTGCAGGCGACCTACCGATTCCGGGTCCATTTCCACAATACCGGATGCAATCAGATTGACGAAGATGAACGCTGCCAGGATGAACACGCCAAAGGTGAAACGGACGTTCTCCCGAATTCCGAGAATGTTGAGGCCGGCTATACACCAAACCATTGTTATGGCTGTGACCATCTTCCACATGTGCGATATCGGGTAGAACGAAGTGGCATTTTCTATGGCGCTGACGGCAGAGATACAGGCAGTGAGAATGTAGTCCACCATGATCGAAGAGACGGCCACAAAAGAAACCACGGGACCCAGCACCAGATAGGAAAAGGAATAGACCCCGCCGCCGAAGAGCTTATGATGATCGAGGATTTCCGCGATCTCTACCAGCCGGGTAGTGAGCCACCAAACCAGCCCCGCGGTCAAGGCGATGAAGAATACCGCGCCGGGGCCGAGGAAACGATAAGCCTCAGCCGGTGCATAAAACACCGACGTCAGCTCGTCCATGAGGGTAATGATACCGACGCCGAGCCATGTGAGCCAAAAGCGCCCGCCCGCGTAATAGGTGAGCAGTCCGGGTCTTCGGAGCAAGAACACAAAAAGGCCCACTAGGGCCAAATTGACGATGACCAGGACCGGGATTTTCATCGAGCTTTGCGCTCCATCGCATCGCCTCCACCCAAGAAACCAGGTGCCGGAAAACGCGGTCCGGAAGAATCGCGTGGAATGCGCCGGGGCAAATGTTCAGGTGCGGAGTATATCCGTCAACTTCAGTCTCCGTCAAGGAAATTTGCGACGCGCTATACCGGGTTTTTCGTTGACACTCGGGGGCAATCGCCTTATCGTGGCACCCACTACAAGGATCTTTTCATCCGGCCGAGCGCCGGGTCTTCCACGGAACTTTCTCCCTGCAATAGCGGGGCTTCCACGATCAGCGATGATGGAGAGTCCATGAAGCGTTGCGTGCCGCTACACTTGGATTCCTGAGTTTCAGCCCAGCGGTCATCGATTTGCAGCCTGACTGCAGTTCATGAAAGTGAACGCAAAGACCGGGGTAACCGTTCACGGGACCGAGGCGATTGGTTGCAATCGCGACGGCAGAGACGATTACCAACCGGGAATGACGTCCACCATATTCCACAAAGGAGGACTCATTATGGCGCAAGAAAAAGGCTCCGGCTTCGAGGTTCTCAAGAACTGGGGCGATGGTCTGACAAGATGGTCCGAGAAATGGATACCGGACGCTCTCGTCATTGTCTGGATTCTGACGATCATCGCCTTTGTGCTTGCCTTCATCTGGGGCAAGACAACTCCCATGGGGGCAGTTATTGCATGGGGAAAAGGGTTCTGGGCCTTGCTCGAGTTCGGCATGCAGATGTGCCTGATCATGCTGACGGGGTACATTGTGGCCACGTCGCCTCCGGTGAAGAGGATACTCGATGGCCTGGCGAGCATCCCCAATGCAGACCAACCCTGGCAAGCGATCATGGCCATGTGCCTCTTCTCGATGCTCACCGCGTGGCTCCAGTGGGGCTTGAGCCTGATCGGGAGCGCAATGTTCGCCCTGTTCCTCATACGGAGGAACCCGAAGACCGATTACCGGCTGCTCGTCGCCGCGGCGTACCTCGGGCTTGGGTGTACCTGGCACGCAGGGCTCTCCGGGTCTGCCACCCTCCTCGTGAATACGCCGAACAATTTCCTTATCAAAGGAAAGATTCTGGATGCGACCATCCCGATCTCAGAGACCATATTCAGTCCGTTCAATCTCATCTTGACAGTCATCGTCATCGTCGTAGTGACTCTGCTCATGTGTGCGATGCATCCTACTCCAGAGAAGACGTACCGGGTCAAACCGGAGCTTCTCGATCAACTCAAGCTGTACGAACCGCCAGCGCGGCCGACCGGCGCGATTTCGCCCTCACTCTGGATGAACTGGTGGCCGGGCTTCAACCTTCTTGCCGCGGGCTTGGGATTGCTCTGGCTGGGTTGGGACATCAGCCAACGAGGCATGCGCGACTGCATAAATCTGAACAACATCAATTTGTTCTTCCTCATGCTCGGCATTCTGTTCCACTGGAGGCCGTGGTCGTTTCTCAAGGCCTGTGAGGACGCGGGGAGGGCCGTCTGGGGCGTGATCGTTCAGTTCCCGTTCTATGCGGGCATCTTCGGCCTGTTCAAGTTTACCGCGCTCGGGGACGCCTTGGCCGGTGCGTTCGTTGCGATCTCTAACCCCCAGACCTTCTACCTGGTTATCTACTGGTACTCAGGTCTCGAAAACTATCTCGTCCCGTCCGGCGGATCAAAGTTTGCGATTACCGCGCCGTTCATCGTGCCCGCGGCGAAAACGTTGGGCGTGAGCATTCCGAAGACCGTTCTCACGTACGCATGGGGCGACATGATGACCGACATGATCCAGCCGTTCTGGGCGATTGCCATGCTCGCGGTCGCCAAGCTGGAGTTCCGTGAAATCATGGGGTGGCTCATGCTCGTGTTCTTCGCGTTCTTCGTGATTACCTCAGCAGCATTCCTTATCTTGCCTTACGTCTAAGCTGTGCCCAAAGAATGCGGCTCCCTCTCACGCCACGAGGGGGAGCTGCTCCTATCAGGAGTGAATCAACTGATGGTTGAAACCCCGTGAATGAGCGAGGAGTGTAATGGAACATCGTCGTCGATCTGAATCCGGCAACACGGTTGGCAGGCGCCAGTTTCTCCGCGTTGCGGCGGCAATGGGAGGTGCCGTGGTCCTCGGCGGACCCGCAAGCATCTGGGCACAGGGCAAGAAGAGCATTTCGGTGGCCACTGGCGGTATGGGAGGGGTGTATTACCCCCTGGGAGGCGCGATAGCAGCAGTCATTACAAAATATGTGCCCGACGTGGAAGCGGCCGCCGAGGTCACTGCAGCTTCTGTAGATAACTGCAAGCTCGTCGCTGCAGGGAAGTCGGATCTTGCAATTGTCATGGGCGACACTGCCTACGACGCGTTGCAAGGAACCGGAAAATTCAAAGGAAAGCTTCCGTTGAGAAGTCTTGGTGTCCTCTATCCGAACATCATGCAAATCGTCGCGCCGTTGGGAAAAAACCTCAAAACGGCCGTGAACTTGAAAGGTAAGACGATCTCCACGGGAGCGCCGGGAAGCGGTGTAGAGGTCATGGCGCTGCGAATTCTGGAGGTCAACGGCATCAACCCGGACAAAGACATCAAACGGGACCGGTTGGGGGCCTCCGAATCGGCCGGCGCCTTCAAGGACGGCAAGATCGATGCCTTCTTCTGGTGTGGTGGCGTTCCCACGGCTGCGGTGCTCGATCTCGCAGCAGCTCCCGGGGTCAAGCTCTTTTTCATTCCCAATGACGATGCTGTCGACAAGATGAACGCGAAGTATGGCCCAGTCTACTATAAGACCGTGATCCCAAAGGGGGCTTACGCGGGAATCGACGCTGATGTGCCGGTTGGAGCCGTAGCGAACATCCTCATTGCTCACGAATCCATGGACGAAAAGCTCGTGTATGGAATTCTGGCCGCTCTGTTCGATCACAAAGACGAACTGGTGGCCGTGCACAAACAAGCCGAAGACATGGACCTGCAAAAAGCGACCATCGGGTCTCCACTTCCTTTGCACAAGGGAGCACTGAAATACTACAAAGACAAGGGCTTGACCGTGCAGTAGTGAGATGTTGCGCCGGGCGGCGGAACAGGGCCTTTGTCCTGGTTTCCGCAGCTCTTGCAGGGATCCTGTTCTTTGCAGGGCTCGCCAAGCCAATCCTGGTTCTCGAGATTAGCAGCCCGTCTGTTTTGCTGCCGGTGGCCGAAGGTGACTTGGTTGTCCATACGTACGTGCATTCCATGTACGATGCGGCCGTGAGCGAGAAATTCACAATCGAGCAGCGGCGTTTTCGCATGTTTCACCTGATGACCGACTGCGAGGCATGTCTCGCATATCTGGGACTTGAGAAAAAGGACGAGCCCAATGTGGATCTCACGTTCCAGGAATTCGGTATTCCAGCGGCCAGCATAGGAAATCACGTGATCCAGGCTCATGGCAGAGAGATTCAACTCGACACACACGAGGATCGGACCGGCACGATCGTGGTGAAATTGACGCAGATGTCCGTGCTGAGCTATTTCGCACGCCTTATCCGGGGTTAGAGCATGGAGAATGAGAAGAGCCCGTGGATTATCGAAGATCGGCTCAAGAAGGTCGAAGAGGTTATCGAGAAAGAGGAAGGGATTACCAGAAAGCATAAAGCATTCTGGAGCATAATTGTTTCGGTCCTCGCGATCTCGTGCTCTCTGTTCGCACTGTATTGCGCTATTGGCACAGTGACAACGCAAATACTTCGCGGCATTCACGTGGCGTTTGTGCTTACCTTGATCTTCATTCACTATCCGGCGCTCGCGCGGTTCAGAGACAAGGTTAACGTGCTGGACCTCGTTTTGGTTGGGCTGGGGCTGGCGGCAATCGGCTACATGCTGATAGATTTCGAGGAATTCATTTATAGAGCGGTAACTCCCGACAAATGGGACGACATCTTCGGCGCGATCCTGATCGTACTGTGTTTGGAAGCGGCACGCAGATCGACGGGCTGGATCATGCCCGTGACAGTGGTGATCTTTCTCATCTTCTCCTACATCGGCCCCTGGTTGCCGCCACCCTGGACACACCGCGGGTATGATCTCGACCGGATCGTCGGGCACATGTACATGACGTTGGAGGGGATCTTTGGGGTTCCGATCGACGTTTCTTCCACGTTTATCATCATGTTCACTATCTTCGGGTCTTTCCTGAGGGTGTCCGGCGCGGGCAGGTTTTATGTGGATTTCGCGTTTACAGCAATGGGGAGGAAACCCACAGGTGCGGGCCGCACCGTGTGCATGGCTTCGTTCTTTCTTGCCGGCGGTTCGGGAAGTGGAGTCGCGGACACGGTGACAGTGGGTTCGGTAGCGTACCCCATGCTCCGCAAAGCCGGGTACGACCGTGAAAACGCAGGTGGACTGCTCGCAGCGGGAGGGCTCGGGGCCGTGCTTACCCCGCCGGTGATGGGCGCGGCCGCTTTTCTCATCGCGGAGTTCTTGAGGATCAGCTATCTGGACGTCATCAAAATGGCCGCGATCCCCGCGACTCTCTACTACTGGAGCCTGTTGCTCATGGTGGAGTTCGATGCCCGGAAATTCGGCATTAAAATCGTGGAAGTAGATCACCCCTATGACCTCTGGACCTTCACCCGCCTGTACGGATTTCATTTCTTGCCGGTCCTGACCTTGGTGGCCTTCCTGATTTCAGGATATACGCCGCCGATGTCCGTCTTTGCCGCGATCACGGTGTGCGTTGTCGCATGTTTCATCCGCAAGGAGACCAGATTCACTCCGTTGAAGCTTCTTGATGCACTCAGGGGGGGCACGATGGCTGTTCTCCCCGTTGCGGCTGTCTGCGCTTGCGCGGGCGTCATCGTCGGCGTGGTGAGTCTCACTGGGCTTGGTTTGAAGCTTTCGACGATCATCGTCACCTACGCCGGAGGAAACCTGTTCCTGACCACCGTGTATACGGCCATCCTGCTCTGGATCATCGGACTGGCCGTTCCCATCACGGCCACCTACATCATCGCGGCTGTCATTGCGGCGCCTGCACTCACGAAACTCGGCGTGCCGGATTACGCTGCGCACATGTTCGTTTTCTATTATGCGGTTCTCTCTGAGGTGTCACCACCTACCGCGCTGTCTCCTTTTGCGGCTGCCGCCCTCACTGGAGGCGATCCCTTTAAGACCACGATGATGGCTTGGAAATACACTGCCGTGGCATTTATCGTGCCGTTCATGTTCGTTCTCGACCCTTCCGGATACGCCCTGCTATTGAAGGGCGATAGCGTCCTCGGCACGTTGTGGGTGATCGCGACCTCTTATGTGGGCGTGTTCGCATTTGCATCTGCAGCGTCAGGGTGGCTCTTCAGGAAGGCCACGACGGTCGAGCGAGTCATTCTTGGCACAGCCGGACTGGCTCTTGTCCACCCGGCGTTATGGTCCGACTTCCTCGGGATTGCATTGGTGGGACTCGCCGTAGTTCTGCAGCTTGTGGTAAAGAAGCCGCAAGCGGCCCCGACTCAATGAAAACGGAAACCCAAACCACTCGCTGACATCCTTATCTTAGTGAGATTCTACCTCTGTGGTCCTCAGAAGCACCTTGAAAGCGCCGGCTCCGTGATTAAACTCAGGGTAGGACTTCCATCGCTGGAGCGTCCTTCGCAGGAGCGAAACGGACGTCTTCAAGTGTGCATGAGGAGGCTACCATGATGGACTGCAAGTTCGTGACAAAAGACATGCTTAACCGTCCTGTGATAGTGCAGGTCGAGGAGAGCCCGCTCACTTTCTCTACCGCGAGAACCATTGCCGACCGCAAGGCCAGGGAGCTGTCGTCGGACCCCATGCTCCTTGCGTGGTTCGATAGGCAAGCAGGGAAGTTTTCGCCCGACGTTATCTGCTGCGACCGGAACAAACCCACCTGGCTCGTGTACGCGGAAGCTCGCGGCGCGGACATATCGGTGGACATCAACAACGAAGACTATGTGTTCGTGTACCGGGCGGCCGAGTAGAACGGGTCGTCGGGGTACTCAGATCCAGGCCGATTGCAGGTCCCTCAGAGCCATTCTGAGGGACTTGCTCACTGGGGGCTGTCGGACGACGGCTCATATCAATTCGCTTTATAACAGGTGATTTTGGAGTAGCCTGCCAAGGACTTCTCCTGAGAGGTTTCCTCCGCCACGGACGGCACAGCCTGACTGCGCTCCGGAGACCTTCCAGGAGCGCCCAGCGGCAGTACCACTTGTTTAATTGCGAATTGGTATCAAATGGCTCTAGGACGAGACGACCGTAGCTCACAAGGTGCGTTCCTCGCATAAATTCTTAGGGAACCTTGGGGCGGCCGATCTGTCTCAAAGGACGGAAGGAAACTTCCACGAGGAAACGACAGGAGGTCACAGATGAGTGTCTATTACCTCATGACCACAATAGGAATCTCCATAGTGTCAATATGTAGTTTTATATTTCTGTCCACCGTGTTGGTGGGAAACTGGAGACGTATAGAAAGAGCCAAAGGATCACCATTTCGCATGTTCGACAAAGGACTCTCTTCCGGTCGTACGGCGCACCGTGCCGACTGCTTTGAAGGCTGTATGGCGAAATACGCTTGGGACGTCGACCAGTCAGCATTCTGCACCGTGCAGTGCAAAACTCGGCCTTCAACCGGAGCGTCCTTGGGGCCGTCGGCCCGGCCTGGTATGAGGCACATCCAGGTCCCGCACCCGCCTCTGCCTGAGTTCGCCGCGCGGTGAGGCTCGATGCCCACCGAGCAAGCATGCCTCACAGCAAATCGCATTCAATGAAGTAATAGTGGGGCAGCGTCTCTGCATAGAGAAGTTACCCCCAACATTACTCGTTTGAAAGCGACTCGGTATCCCTGTCGAGACGCTCATGGGCATCCGAGGGCTTCGTGGGAGACCGGTGTGCCAGACGCTGCTCCATTTCCATCAGCGTTGCAGTCAGATCGTGGCGCTGTCCGGAGGCTTCGGCGAGCTTCGCACTGCGATGCCACCACTTCCTGGCGCGGGTCGCGTTTCCCTTGAGGAATTCGCAGACGCCTTTGAGCCGCGCCGCTTCAGGGAGTAAGGCCTCGTAGGTCTTCGCGTTGCTCAAGGCCTCGGTGCAGGCCCTGCGGGCCAGTCTCAACGATCCGGCCCGGTCCGCCTCACAAGCTTGCTCCGAGGCAGCGAGGGCCCACTCACATTGGGCGTTGCGAGACGGCACCCAGATGAGCCTCAGATGGCCGTGGCGCGCGATGAGGTCGCGGCTCAAACTCATGGCCGCGGCGGCCTCGTCCAGGCGATCTTGGCGCAAGCGGCAGCGACCCAATTCGGAGGTGCTCCAGATGAGGATCACGTGATCCTGAATCGCCTCTGCAATGTCGATGGCTTGCCTCAAAAGGGATGCCGCTTCTTCGAACCGACCCATGAGCCGTAACACAAATCCTTCGGTCGCCAGGCCCCAACATCTGACTTGAAGGTCTGCCCCGTTATCTCCCAATGCTATGATTTCCGCGCAATGCAGCAGTGCGTCCGCGAAGTTGCCCTGGTAGGCCATGGCAACCGCGGCCATGTACAACGAGCAACCGAGGCCGCGCAGGTCTCCTATTTCCCGATAGATTTGAGCCGAGCGACGCGCGTGGTTGATCGCGATGTCCCACTTTGCGACGCAGAGGTGGTGGAGAGCCAAACCCATGTGAGCGGCTCCCTGTGCCGCAGGGTGTTGGATTTCCTCCGCGACTCTCTTGGCCCGCTGATGATACCATCGGGCTACTCGGAAGAGCGATCCGATGTCCGCTATGGTTCCCAATGCCATCAGCCCTTTGGCTGCCCCGCTCGCGTACCCCGTACGTTCCGAGACATTCAATCCTTTCAGCGCGATCAAGAAGAAATGCTCGTAATCCTCGAAAGCATCAATCCAGCCAATGACCTCGTACAGGCGGAATTCCTCTTCCACATCGGGGGCTACATACTTTCGCATCGGTGCGCAGAAGAGGCGCGGGAAGAACCGATGCGCGACCTGGGTAACGATCTCTCGGGCAATCATGAGCCTCGTCTTCCAGACCCCTGTGGGGACCGGCCGGCCCAGGTAGCCGAGCGCCAGGTTGAGATACTCCAACGCTGCTGAATGCTCGCCGCGGCGGAACAGGGCCTCACCGATCTTACGATGCAGTGATGCCCGCTCGAAGGGGTCCCACTGGTCGCCGAAAGCCTTCTGGTATGCTTCGATGGCCTGCCGGTAACTTGCCAGGGCCTCGGTGTCCGCGGCCATTCTCCCTGCATGGTCTCCGGCCAGCCGCAAATAGTGTTGGGCCTTGTCCCAGATTTCGGCTCGCGCGTAATGGTCGGCGAGAAGGCTGTACATCTCTTCCAACCGATCTGCAAAGACCGTCTCCAGAGTTTGCGCCACCCGGGCGTGTATTCCCCGTCGCTTTTTCAGCAGGATGCTCTCATACATGGCCTGCTGAGCGATCGCGTGCTTGAACATGTACTCGAGGTCGGCATGTCCGGGCTTTTCTTGTATGAATTCCAGATGCTGAAGGTCCGCGAGGTGCTGATCCAGCTTGCGATCCGCGTCCTGGACCGATCGCAGCACCTGATAGAAGAAACTGCGTCCTATGACCGATGCGGTGCTGAGCACCTGTCTCAGGTCCCGGTCCAACCGGTCCACTCGGGCCATTATGACCCCCTGAATGGTATCGGGAATGCTCACCGCCGCCAGATCCGGGGATTGCCACCGCCCGGTCGGCGCGTCGCCAGGCCGCTTGCCGTTGTCGATCAGCGAACGGACGATTTCCTCGAGGAAAAACGGATTGCCCTCCGCTTTGCTCAGGATAGTCTCCTTGATCTTTGGCGGGACTGTCTCTGTTCGCAGGAGGTCTTGCACCAGTTGAGCGCTCTGCTTCTGCGACAGCGGCGACAGCGTGACCTCGGTGTACCAGGACGGATAATCCTGCTGAGCGATCCTGCGCACGCGCTCGGCCGGCGTGCCCGGGTCAGGCCGGCTCACGCATAGGATCAAGATGGGCAGGCGCCCTGCCAGCGGCAGCAGGTGCTCCAGGAGCAGTGCAGAAGAGTCGTCGACCCATTGCAGGTCCTCGAAAACCAGCACAACCGGTCTCGCCTGGGCGCAGGCCTCGAAGAATCGGCGAGATGCCAGGAATATCTGGCGGCGCATAGCCTCTCCGTCCAGGAACCTGACCCGATCCGCAAAGGTCTCGGGTGGATCCAGGGATACCAGCCGCGCCAGGTAAGGCAACACAGCCTCAGCCTCGTCACCAAAGAAGGCTTTCACCTTTGCCGCAAGCCTGCGCCACGCCTCGGCTGCCTCGCAGGTTTCCGTGATCCCCGCGAACTGCCATAATATCTCCTGAAAGGGGCGATAACCGATCGCCTGACCAAAAGAGACGGTGTGGCCTTCCAACCACTGAAGGGACGCAAGGCCGCTGTCGTGCAAAGCACGGTCGCGCACTTCAGCGACAAGCCGAGACTTACCCAATCCAGCCTCGCCCACGATTCCCACTATGCCGCCCGTGCCATCGGTCAGTCGTTCCATGCGCTGGTACACTGCTGCAAATGCATCGTCCCTGCCGATGAGCGTTGCAGCAAATCTACTGCTGAAAGGGCTTTCCATCCGGTCGGCCGCCTCTCTGAAACCGAGGACACGATAGACCTGGACTGGTTCGGCCTTTCCCTTTACGCGTACCTTCGGCAATGCTTGAAAGCGGAAGTACTTTTCCGCGGAGCGGTACGTATCCGGACCGACGAGAATCTCCCCCCGTTCCGAACGGTCTTCAAGCCGTGAGGCCAGGTTGACCGCGTCGCCCATCACCGAGTAATCCTGCCGATCGTCCGAGCCGACCGATCCCGCGATGACGGGCCCGGTATTGATCCCGAAGTGCATGCCCAGGTCGAGTCCCCGTTCCGCGTTGAACTCCGCCAGGACATCCATCATCTCCAGAGCCGAAGCGATGGCGCGTTCCGGATCGTTTTCGTGAGTTCTCGGCGCGCCGAAGACAGCCATGATCTCATCGCCTATGAACTTGTCTACCGTCCCCTCGTACTTTGCAATGACAGGAACCAGTCTCCCAAAGCACGCGTTCATGAGGTCTCGGACGGTCTCGGGATCGAGGTTTTCCGAGAGGGAAGTGAAACCTGAGATATCGGCAAACATGACGGTCACGAGCCTGCGCTCGGCAGGGCGCAATTGGCCCTCTTCCTGGGGCGTCCCGGCAGCTGAGCTATCCAGAGCAGCCAGCTCCTGGCGGACCGCGGCAAGCGCAGCATCCGTTGCGTCGTCCCCGAGGACGGAGCGCTGAGCGTTGAGTGCGGCGACCGCCTCGTCAAGCTGTTCCCGGGTTCTCATGTCGTGTGCTCGTAGGCGCAGGTTTCTTCTGTCGCTCGTGAACCGTGCGGAGATCGCGATGGAGTGGTCATATCCCTCTCTGCTTCTCAGGACGCCACCCGCCGCGGGACCATTTTAACACTCTGGTATCATTGATCATCCATTCCTCACGCAGTCCTTTGCCATAATGTATGCATGGACCAAGGGGTTTCCAAGCGCCTGCCCTGTGCCAATTCCGATGACCTTTTCCCTTCTGGTACTTGCCATCGACCAATGACCGTTGACTGCGGAATTAACCGGTTTATACTACGGCTAGAATAACGGCAGGAGGTCATGATGATGAGGACAGCCAATCCTGCGCTGAGCGAGAGAGCGTTTGAAGGCGTAGGTCGTTATGTGGACGCGGAAAGCGCCATGACCGTGCAGGGAGCAGTGAACAAGACAGGCCTTCTGCTCCTTTGCGTCGTGGCTGGTGCAGGTTGGACCTGGCACCTCTTTTTCCAGGGTGCGGCAGATCCCGCAATAGTGGCCCCGTGGATGATCGGCGGTCTCGTGGGGGGATTCATCCTGGCACTGGTGACGATTTTCAAGCAACAGTGGGCCCCGGTCACGGCTCCGCTGTACTCGCTCCTGGAAGGGCTGGCAATCGGCGGGATGTCCGCGATAGCGGAATCCCAGTATTCCGGCATTGCGGTTCAGGCAGTAGGCCTGACCTTCGGCACGTTGCTCGCTCTTCTCGTGGCCTATTCCTCCGGCCTCATAAAGGTCACCGAGAACTTCAAGCTGGGAGTGGTTGCGGCGACCGGAGGCATCGCGATCGTGTATTTGGTGTCACTGGTTCTCAGTCTTTTCGGCGTTCAAGTGCCGTTCATATTTAGCAATGGGCTCATTGGGATCGGATTCAGCGTGGTCGTGGTGATTATTGCGGCTCTCAATCTGGTGCTCGACTTCGACTTCATCGAAACCGGTGCACGCAGCGGTCTGCCCAAGTACATGGAGTGGTATGCAGCCTTTGGCCTCATGGTCACCTTGATCTGGCTCTACATTGAGATTCTTCGCCTTCTCATTAAACTGAGGAGCCGAGACTAAATTCGAGAGCAGTTGCTGCTGCGCATAATGACCGATCGGAGGGCCGACGGGTTGGCGCACCAGTCGGATGATTTGGCAACTGCCCGGTTTCACGGGAAAGGGAGGATCGATGAGAATAGCGATTATTGTTGCCGTGTTCCTGGTGTCCGCGGGACTGTCCGGGTTGGCCGTTGCACAGACCGTTGAGATGGCGGCTCAATGCGACAAGGCCGAGAAACAATTGGCCGAACTGATCAAGAAGCCGGACTCGACGGACGCTCGGAAGATCAAAGAGGCCCTGGGGCTGGATATCCTCGACTCATGCAGCAGCCCCAAGGGGGACATCATTTGCTACCAGTGTGTGGACAAGGATCAGAAGCTTCGCACGCTCCAATTGTTGCAGAACCGCGAGACGAAGCGATTCGAGCTGTTGGGATTTGGCTGTCGCTGCAGGGATGAGAAGTAGCGCGAGCAAGCCCGAGTGTGGCTTTGCCTATCTGGTGGCGTGCAGATACCCCCGGGTCGTTCCTGCCTCAGTCTGCCCGGTTTCTACTATCCGAGAACTCTCTACAACCTTATGCGGGGATTCTCCGGGGCGAGGATTTCATAGCGGGTCGTTCCGCCGCAGAATCGTTCGATCAGCTCGATGACTTCCCTGCATGCCTCTTCCACCTCGGCGACGGGGACCGGCGGCATCCCATCGACGTTGACCTCCACGGCAGTAGTCGTCGGTTGGATCAGCGTGTGCCGCGCCTGCCGCCAGGTCCATCGACGCGTCATCACGGTCTTTCCTTCGACGAAGATGATTTCTCCCGGCATGGGGTGTTCTGTCTGGTCCGAGTCCATTGGCGTAAATTCCTCATCTCCGTTTGCAGGCCGCAGCTCCATATCGCCCGCGATGACATCGATGGCATGTCCGCCCGCGGGAACGAGGTGCCGCAAGGAGACCACGTTTCCTATGGCGGCCAGCGTGCTGATGGGAGGAAGAGACTCGTCTTTCAGGATACGCCTCGTCATGGCTTCCATGGAAGGGCGAAACTTGCTCGGTTTCGCGCCGAAGGCACGATACGCTTCTCTCCACGAGACGATTCTCGGATCTTGAGCAAGGGTGTCCAGGTTGAGCCGCTCGCGCAGCGATTCTTCCGCATCACGTAACAAGGAGACCAGCGCGTCCGGTGCTTCGCCGTTCGTCAGCCCGTGAGCCACCACAACTCCCCGGACATAGCCGGGAAACTGAATGAAAACCTGTTCCGATACCAGACAGTATTTTTCGTCAGGATGCACGTTGCCTCCGAGCAGGGAGAATGGAATGCCGATGACCCGAAGAACTCTGCCACAGCCGGTCCTCCTTGACAAGGGTGACGCTGCGGCGAGCGAACTGGGTCAGTCCAGTGGGGGGGCTGGGCATGTGCGTCGCGAAATGTCTGGGTCAAGCAAAGAACAGCCCTGAAGGGGCTGCCCTTGAATAGTCGTGGGTTTCAACCCACGGTTGTAAGACCAAGCAAAACGAGTCAGGACCCTGAAGGGGTCCACCAATTCCAGGAATGGACGACCCTTTCAGGGTCGGTAGGACGCCGGGGTTGGCGGCCGTGTTCCGTAGGTTGAAACCTACGGCTATTCAAAGTGCGCCCCGCTGGGGCGCTGCCAGAAGTGGCATTTCCCCCACGTAAGCGAATGCTTCCGACCGGTTTGCCCAACGCAGGCCTGCCTGGCAGCCAATCCACGACCCGAGGTTGACCGCATGGACGGGTATAGAGTAACCTTTTAGCATGTAGACCGTCTCTTGCCGTTGCAAAAACGCAAGAAGAGGCTTCCAGGGCAGCGTTAGAGTCTCTGAAGTGCGTGCCGCGGGATCGGTTGCCGTGCAGGTTGCCTCCTCGCGAAAGGAGTTCCACGAATGGGGGATTCGTCGGACCAGGACCGAAAGACCTTCCCGGACAGCAGCCGAGACAAGGCTGAGGTCGAGCCGACCATCGTGGGCGGTCGGCCATTGACAAGGTGCCAGTTGCTCAAGGGGATTCCGCGTGGCATCGAGGTGCTGATCAAGAAGGCGTCCATCGATCCGGAGTTCCGGGCGATCCTGTTGGAAAAACGAGCAGAAGCCGCGACTGAGATCGACCTGGATCTTTCTGCCACCGAGACTACCATGCTCAACACTCTTCCCGCGGAGCAGATCGAAAAGATCATCGGGAGTACCACCGTGCCCATCGAGCATCGCCGGGTCTTTCTGGGAAGAGCCGCGGCCGCGATGCTGTCGGTGCTCGCGGGAGTCGGGTTGTCGAGATGCACAGTAAATACCGGGATCACGCCAGACATGAAGCCCATTGGGCCGGGGGAAGGCCCGCCGTTTCGGGTCAGCGGCACCAAAGTCCCGCAGGGCAGCGAACAATTGGCGGTTACCCCAATCGAGAAGAGCCCTGATGCGGTCGATGTGTCGGTGGGGTTCGACGGTCCCTTCGATTCGGGGGAAATAAGCATATCGTTCCGGTACAATAACGGGCAGCGAGCACTAGATATAACCTGTGAGTCAACGATGCTTCTCGTTGGGAAAGGCAGACGCGACGTTACATTTCATGCGATCGGGCCATCGGGCGAGACGCGATGGATTCAGGCAGAACTTGCCAACAGGGGCGAAAAACGTGAGCCCGCCGCCGATCCGGGACCGCTGAACCGCAACGAATACCAGGCTGGCGAATTCGTGGTTGAGGATCGTCTTATTACGCACATCATCGAGGTCCGCAAGACATGGAAAGCCTAGGAAGCGGGCAAATGTCAGCCGACCGCACATGGATAAGCCTAAATCGGTATCGGAGCCTCACCGGCTGTTGTGGTGGGACAGGCATCCTGCCTGTCATTTCTTAATGGCGAGGCAAGCCTGCGTAGGGTGTGGTGAGCGAAGCGAACCGCACCATTCGAGGTATGCGCGGCAGCCAGCCCAGCCACAACAACCGGCGAGCGGTGCGGTTCGCACGCCTTTGCCGTGCTCACCGGCACCCTACGCGTGCGGCCCAGCTTGCTGGCAAGTTAGGCCTCTCCCTTGGGGTCCCTGCTCTTGGCTGTTCAGTGGGGACGGCATCTTGCCGGTCACTCTTCTGGAGACAGTCCTCCCAGAGGGGCTCAGCCGATGGCCGATTCCCGGCCGTTCGCATGGGTGGAACTGCTGGTTTGTCCAGCAGTGTCTAGCCGGAAACACTGCTGTACAAGCCAGCAGTGCCACCCTGACCCGCGAGCCTGCGAACGGGACGACAATAACGGCGAGGCATGCCAATCGCAGGCGGTTATACTTCATCACTGCGGCCTCACCGGCTGTATTGGTGGGACAGGCATCTTGCCTGTCATTCTTTGATGGACCGGCAAGATGCCGGCCCCACTGAACAGCCATTAAAGCCGCGGTGATAAATAGGGCCCTCGCGTTACAGGAATACGGGGATGTATTTGTTAACAAAATTACTAAGGAGAGCCACGAATGGGCGATTCGTCAGACCGAGACCGAAACGGCGTCTCTGACAGCAGGCGCGAGACCGGGAAGGCCGAGCCGACCATCGTCGGCGGAAGGCCGCCCGGCCGCGGCAGTGGGGTGCGAAAGATTCCTCGCGGGATCGACGTGCTCATCAAGAAAGCGTCCATCGATCCGGAGTTCCGCGCGATCCTCCTGGAAAAGCGCGCAGATGCCGCGGCCGAGATAGATCTCGATCTGTCTCCGGCCGAGGCTGCCACGCTCAACGCGGTCCCACGGTCCCAGATCGAGAAGATCATAGAAACGGCCACCGTTCCGGACGAGCAACGCCGCATCTTCCTCGGCAAAGCCGCAGCCGCGATGCTCGCAGTGCTCTGTATGCCGGTGTTGGCAATTGCGTGGGAATTTCAAATGACGGGGCATCGAGAAGATCGGTTGCGCTATTTTGGCCGAGCGCGGCGGCGGATCGTGGCCCAACGGCTGGGTGTTCACATTCTCAGCGAAGGACCAAACGGACTCGTTTTGTCGGTTCACTATTCCTGTCCGTTTGACCAGGGGGAAATCGCGATCATGTTCCGAGATCGCGATGACTCAGCCTGTCCATTCGTACGGTGCGCTCCCGTGAGAGCAGTTGTCTCAAAAGGGGAAGGAGAGGTCCACTTCCAGGTGCGTCGTAACGGCGGAACAACGGAATGGCTGGTCATTCGCCTCGGCCGAACGGGCGACGACGATCCGGGAGAAAAGACTTCAGCTTTGTTGGGCACCCGTGCCAAGTATTCCGTTTCACCATTCAATAAGATTTCCGATTCTGCAAAGTATCCACCGCTTCTGTGCCCTCCGCCTGGCTTACCGGAGAGTGAGTACATCGACCGTCGGCAACTGCCTCTCTGGCCTCCGGCCAAGTACCGACCCGGTGAGTTCCTTGATGGAGACCGTGCGATTTACCGGGTCGAGCAATTCCGTAGGATCTGGCCGTCAGATTCTCAGCCTTTGCTAACTGACGAATGGGAATGAAGAACATGTCAGCCGATATCACTTTGGTCAACTTGAACATGCTCTTGATCCGGTACGGCGAAGAGGCTGACCGGGAGCGGCACGTGCCCCTCGGCTGCCTCTATTTGACGAGAGCATGGGAAGACGTGGGTTTTTCCGTGGATTTCCGCGACTATCAGATGTGCGACGCGGAAGATCCCTTTGCCATCGAGACATTCCTCGCGTTCCTGGAAGATCCAGCGCGCATGATCGGGCTCTCGTGCATGGCGAATCTCCTGCCGTTCACCATCCTCGCGGCAAAGGCGCTCAAGGAACGCTATCCGGACCGCACCATCGTGCTCGGCGGCGTGGGCTCCAAGGCGGTCGAACAGGCGATCCTCACCCGGTTTCCCTGGATCGACGTCATTGCCCGCGGTGAGGGTGAACTGACCGGGCTGGAACTCTTGAGAGCGCTGGTCCACAGAGGCGATCTTTCCACGGTCGCGGGAATCTCCTATCGGCAAAACGGAGCAGTCCGGCACACCGCGGACCGGCAGCGCATCGCGGATCTCGACGCGATCCCGCATCCTGCGTACCACAGGATCGATCTGATGCAATACGCGGGATACGGCATGATGACCAGCCGGGGCTGTCCGTATCCGTGTACGTTCTGCTCGGTCGCACCGGTGTGGAACAACGAGAGCTACTCGCGGAGCCCGCGGAGCATCGTCGAGGAAATGAAGGTCCTGCACCGAGAGGCTGGAGTGCAGCTTTTCCTCTTTCAGGACGAATTCTTCGTCTCCGGCAAACAGCACGTGCTCGGTTTCTGCCGCGAGCTGGAACGATCGGGCCTCGCGGTGCACTGGAAGGCCTTCGGCCGGGTGAACCTCACTGACGAAGAAATGATGCACGCGATGGCAGATTGCGGATGTGTAGAGCTGCGCTTCGGCATCGAGTCGGGGTCGGACGCGATCCTGCGCCGCATCAGGAAGGGCTTCACCGCAGAAGAGTCGGTCGACCTCGTCTCCCGCGCGGTGGAGATCTTTCCGCGGGTCGACGCGTTCTACATCTGGGGGTTCCCCTTCGAGACCATGGACGATTTCAACCAGACCCTGTTCCAGATGGTCTCGTTCCGCATGATGGGCGCGCGCATTTTGCCGAGCCTGCTCGCGTATCTCCCCCAAACCAGAGTCTATCAGGATTTGCCGCCCGAGACTCGACTCGAATTCTGCCCCTATCTCCTGCCGGAATTCATCTTCACCGGGCACGAGGTGCTCAAAGCAGGAACGGTCGAGCTTCCGGAAAAGTATCGGCACTACTTCGACCTGGTCACCGCAAACCCGGATATCTTTCCCGGTTTCTTCCACGCGGATCTTCAAGGCAATGTGCTGCCGAAACTGGCATTGCTCCGTGAATTCGGTTTCTACCCGCAAGAGGAAGAGCCGGAGCCTGACCAGCAGAATACCGAGAGCTGCGGGGCACACTCACCGCGAGTCTCTCCGCCGGACCTGGCGACCCGCGCCTGACACCAGCTCGCGTTCAAACGAGTAATACCGGGGAACTTCTTTGTGTAAAGAAGCTGCCCCGCGCACGGCGAACGATCCGTCCCGAAAGTCCGAGGCGTTGCCCGAGGCCTCGACAGTGGGGGATGAACAGATCTCCAGGCTGAGTGACCCGAGCCCCCTCAAGATACTCTATAACCCCTGGCTGTCTCGGCCACCTGCGGCCTTTCGATGTATACGTCCGCAGCGGCGCCCCGGACCCGTTTGGTCACCCGCAGCGTCTCGTCCGCAGAAGCGTGGAGGCGGAACACGGTGATCTCGGGCGGGCAATGCACGCGCCACGGCACGAACGTCATTCCGGCCCCGCGGTTGAGGTACATGATGCTCTTTCCGACACCATACCATCCGTGGGTAAAGGGTGATGCGACCCGCGCAATGCTCACCCCGCGCTCCGTCCCCGGGACCGGCATGATGATCTGGCCTCCGTGCACGTGACCGGCCAGTACCAGATCTATATTGTTTGTCGTAGCCACGGGCAGGACATTCGGCCGATGGGACAACAGAAGCCGAAAACCGGGGCCTGGCGGTGTCCGCCGCGCGAATTCCGGAAAATTTGGAAACTGAGTTCCCCACACCCAGTTAACCATCGGATCGTCGATGCCGCCCAGTTGGATCCGAGCGTTCTGGTGTCGCAGGGTCACCCACCGGTTTCTGAGCAGAATGAAACCGCTGTCCAGGAGGTTTGTTACCGAGCGGGCCTCACCGGTGTAGAAGTCGTGATTGCCGAGGATCGCGTAATTTCCCACCCGTCTCGGCCTCAGCTTCTTAAGCACCGGCGTGGCCAATTCCACCGGAGACAAAGGCGAGTGATACATGTCGCCGGTACAGAAAAGGGCGTCCCCTTCCAGAGAATTGACCATTTCTACGAGCCTTTCCAGCTCCGTGGTCCCGAGGAACATGCCGAAGTGGAAATCGCTGAACTGGATGAACGTGAAGGGGCGGTCGGCCCCGCTCAGAGCGGAGTGGAACAGGTCGAATTCCTCGATAACCGGCCGTTCGTACCCTTCCGCGGTCCCCACGCTCGCTTCTGCCAAGACCAGAGCGAGTCCACCTGCAGCCGTCCACTTGAGGAAGTTCCTCCGGCCCTTATGCGTTCGAAGCGGCCGTTTCGCAAGGGCAATGGGAGCAGCGCATCCCGGACCCAGCTCAGCGTGAGCGGTCGGGAGCTCGGCTTTACAGCAACCCAACCGTAATTCGGGAATGGCTTGCGCTGCATCGGACCGCTTGTCAGCGGAAGGGATGCACCCTGTCCGCTCGATCTCGCGGGAGTCACCGCCCCTCCGGTACTTCAAAGTCAAGGTCGCTATGAAATCCTTGAACCTCAGAGTGCAGGTCAGAGCGTCGAGAACGAGCCATAGGAGGCACAGTGCCAGGACGCAACCAAGGTAGCTGAAAAACAGGGCAGCAGCGATTTTCTGGCCCAGGCTGTCCGGCAGCAAGACATCGGACTGAGTAGCCAGCCTGAGGCCGACTGCATTCACCAGTCCGAGGAGAAGGAGCACCGGATAGGCCGTCCATCTGCCAACGGGTTCGTACCTTTGGAACAGGTATTTCCGCACAGACCGAAAGACATACCACTGACACAGCATAGCCAGAGCGCCGAGGGCTGCGAGAAAGAGAAAGACACGATCCATAGAATGGTACTCCCAGCGAGCGCGATGCTCTGCCTATATAATATACGGCATGTCATAGACAATGCCACAAAGACCCCAGTACCGCGAGCTCGGTTTTTTACACAACGCGATGACATGTTCGCCATTTTGGGTCGATTCATATCGACGTGCTTTGGCGAAGTGGGCCTAATCTCACGCCGCTCCAGTATAACTGAAAGGCGGGAGAAACCGAAGAGGCCACTAATTGACCGTTCCGACACGGTCCTTTATAGTGAAAGGGATCGACATCCACCGAGCTGCGCAGATATTCGATCGCCGTGCACAACGTGTGATGGGCCGGACGCAGGGGGCGCAGTGGAACCCGCCACACGGCCCGGTCGGTCGACTTCGCCACAAGGGGGGCAATCATGAGTGGTGCCATTGACGAATCTGCCGCGCGCAGGAGCTTCCTTTGGAAGACGGGGCTCCTCATTACAAATGCGGCTCTCATCTATCCGATCACCCGATTGGCGCAGGCACAGAGCCGGGAGGACGAAAAGAAGGCCGAGGACGTGTTCCCTCCTGAAGACCTGATGCGCGAACACGGGGTGTTGCGTCGCATTCTCCTTATGTACGAAAACCTTCGAGATCGTCTGAGCAGAGAAGAGAAGTTCCCGGTGGAAGCACTTTCCGGCGCTGCCCACATCATTCAGAGCTTCATCGAGAACTATCACGAGAAGCTCGAGGAGGACCATCTCTTCCCGCGGTTTGAGAAGGCGCGAAAACTCGTCGATTTGGTAGAGGTTCTCAGAGCACAACACGAGGCCGGGCGGCTCATAACCGCGCTCATCCTCAAGTTTTCAGGAGCTGATTCTCTGAAGGAAGCTGCAAAGCGGAAAGAGATCGCGGAGGCGTTGCACCGGTTCATCGTGATGTACCGGCCTCATGCCGCACGGGAGGACACCGTGCTGTTTCCGGCGTTGCGGTCCGTGGTGTCTGAGCGAGAGTTCGATTTGATGGGTGAAGCCTTTGAGGACAAGGAACAGGAGCTGTTTGGTAAGAACGGTTTTGAAAAGATCGTCACCCAAGTGGCAGACCTGGAAAAGCTGCTCGGCATCTACGACCTGGCACAATTTACGCCGCCGAAATGAAACGCGGCCTGGACGTCCAAGTACCGCTTTTCATAAATACGGTATCTCCCTTGGGCCAGCCCTTGGCTGTTCGGTGGGACGGTCCCGCGCCTCGCGGAACTGTCCTGCCATGCTCCCCGAAATGGGTAGCTGGACGTGCGAAAACGAGTGCTTAAGTCAGTCGAGCAAGGAAGCAACCAGCGAAAGGATTCGGTCCTGAAGGTCCGCCCTGGCCACGCCGATTGCTTCGACGCGCTTCGTCTCCCGGCCTGAAGAGGGGTCGAGCCGCTTTGCATCGAGGTCGAAGATATCCCCGCGTTGGTGCAGTTGGATCAGCAAGGGTATCGCTGGGTTGGCGGTGTCTGCAAAGCCGAGGCCGCCTGCCTTGCCCGGGGCACTCTCGCCTGCCGCCGCGGGCGGTTTCTCCTCATCTTGCGTTTGCGCCAGCCGATACCGGCTCTCAAGACCCGGCGGAAGAGCCGGCCTGATCCACGAGACCTCCCGGCCGTCTGCGTCCACGACCCGCAGGGTTACCGGAATCCGGGTGTCAACCCCTTCCCGGAGGCGACCCGGCGGAGCTGCAGCCTCCTTCTCTACCGACGCACCAAGGCTCGGCGTTGCTCCTGCTTTCTTCCGTGCGGTCGCCACTTCCGGCGTCTTCGCGGGTTCCTGACGCGCCGGGGTTGACGCAGCAGGTGCCTGGGGTTCGGCTCTCCGCGCGAGAGCCCTCCTCTCCTGGGGAACCGATTCGTACTTCTTGGCTGATGAGGGAGCCGCTTCTTGAGGGGCTGCCCGCTCATCAGGCTTCGCTCCGGTGCCCATTAGCTCGCCTGGCTTGTCGGCTTCGGCTGCAGGAGCAGCCGGTTTCTGGGGGGCTTGGGGAGGCGCGGCCACGCGATCCCGGGCACTGTCGGTTTCTTTGTCCTTGCTGTATGGCATGCCTTGGAGGGGCGGCATGCCGCCCGGGTATGGCACGCCGCCTCCGTAGGGCATGACTTGCCGGACGGCATCTCTGCCCGGGATAGCGGCTTTCCTCTCCGCCGCAGCCCCAGGATGCTCGGCGAGCTGCTCGGGCGCGGATTGAGGGGTTACGACCGGTACCTCCTGACGTGGAATCAACACAACGATCAAGATAACCGCTGCAGCAGCAGTCCCGAGCGCAAACATCGGCAGTCGGAACGGGAAGGCAAAGAATTCACGCAATGAGGCAACGACTCGTGTGGGCAGGCTTTCCGGCTTTTGCGTAGGATGGAGCCGCTCGATCTGGCGAACGAGTCCCGCGGGAATTGTCGGCTGCGGCTCCGCGACCTCCGTTCCGAGGCGGGCCATCTCCCGAAGCAGTTCCACATCCTCGGCGCATGCGTGACAGGATGCCAAATGGGCTGTGATCTTCCCATCCCTGTCCTCACCGGAGATGACGAACCGATGCAGCGCCTCTTCATCTGGGTGGAACGCGAGGGTTCGGTGCCGCAAGAGCGAATCCATGCTCCGCAGCGACTTCAGCTCCGCGGCGCACACCTCGCAGGTCCGGAGATGGGTCTCGAGCTCCGCGCGGACCTCCGGGGCCAGATCTCCTTCCAAGTAGGCGAGGAGCTCTGCCGGGTCCCATCCTTCCGAGCACGATGGTACTGAGTCGGTCACGTTTCACCCGCCCCCTGGTGAGCAGCCTTTGTATAGGTTCGACCCAGCGCGGATAGGCATCGCTGAACCTGACTCCGAAGGGTCACTTCTTTCAGGCCGAGAGACTCGGCAATCTCTTTGTAAGAGAGCCCCCGATCGTACCGCAACCCGAGAAGTTTTCGACAGCTCTCCGAAATGGCATCGAGGGCCTTTCTCAGAAAATGCGTCTCCTGGGCCCTGATGAGCTGAGCCTCCTGATCCGTGTCCGCTGCTGCGAGGGAGAGGTATCCTGCCTCATCGCCCCCGTCGTGCAGGTCCACCCGTGTCGAGCCGGGATTGGCACCGCCTCGTTTGGCCGCGGACAGTCTCCGGTACCGGCTGATGCGCACGCGGCGCACGATTTCCAGGATGTATGCCTCCAGCGACCGTGCCGGGTCGTAACTCCTCAAGGCATCGAACAGTTGAATGAAGATCTCCTGGACCGTATCCTCGATCTCGTGCGGTTCGGTCCGGCAGTACTTTCTGACTGAAGTGGACACCAGTCCGAGATAACGGGCGTAGAACTCTTCCCACGCTCGCCGGTCGCCTCGATTGCAGCGTTCTATCAGACTCGCTCGTTGATCGGTGGTGCCGGACAATGGAACGCCTTTCACGGCATGGTTCTCGGATGCAACTCCATTGTATGGCGCATTTCCTCCGGTTTCAAACAGAAATGCCGAATGCTGGACGAATCCTAAACCCTCACCCTGTCCCTCTCCCAGAGGGAGAGGGGATTCCCAGTGGCGGCGGCATCTTGCCGGTGACTTCCCTCTCCCTTTGGGAGAGGGGCAGGGCGAGGGCAGGATACGTTCACGCTCTTAAAGCGAATGGTATTAACCCGCTGCGACCGGCTCGATGAGGCGCACGTCAGGGATCTTCGCCAGCTCTTCCAGCTTGTCCACCGCTATGAGGCCGATCACCATTTTTCCGGTACTCGCGGTGAACGACACCTCCAGGCCCGCGGCTTTCAACTTCTTGAGCACCTCGTCCGTCGTCTTCGCGACCCAGACCTGCACCGTGGTCTTGCCGTCTTTCACGATGACTTTCCCTGCAGCGTAGTCTTTGGGCTTTTCCTTGAGCGCCACGAGCGCGGCCAGATCGGGCGAAAGTTTCCGTTCAAGTGCTGCGACCTTGCGCTCTTCTCTTTCCACCAGCACCGCAGGGGAGTCCTTTTCCCCGGGCGCTTGAAGCTTGTCCGCGACCGAGGCGGGCTCTGTCTCTTCTTTCAGCGGTGACCCGAGAACCGCTTGTCTCGTCATCGGAGCCGTCGCAGGCATTTCCAGAGACCTGGCACGTTTGGCAGCGACCCGGCCGGCCGGGAGACCGTGAAACTGCAGGGCTCCTTGAGGAGCTGCTACCGCGGCCGCATCGCCGAATATGCGCTCTCTGCTCACGCCATCTGGCATTTCAACGGGCACTGCAACCCTGGTCGGTTTGCCTCCGATCGTGACAACCGTCTCCTCGACCGCCACGAAACTGGTGAACTGGGTCATGATGCGATGTTCCAGAGCCACGCGGACGATCTCCTCCTTGATGTCGGACTTGGGATTCCCTCGTTGCATGCCCATCCAATCCCGCCCCATGAGATCGTCCACCTTGGCCCTTGCCCAGAGGGGACCGAGCGAGCTGTTGGCCGCTTCCTTGTCCGGCAGGGTAACCTCGAGTCTCTGCTCGTACGGCTTCCCGCCGCTGAACCCCTTGATCGTGACGGTCCCTTTTCCTGGACTGGTATAGCGTGCCTTGAAGATCAGAGGCTTGCGATCCCACAGGTCCGCGACGGCTTCCGGGAATCGTTCTTCGAGAGAGAGCCCGTCCAGAGACAGGGAAATGTCGGTTAAAACCGGGGTGGCAATGCGCTGGTAGAACTTCTTCCCGACCTCTTCCGCCGAGCTGTTGAGCAGGACGTAATCGACTTCGCCTCCGCCAACCCGAGCCATCTGGTCCAGGAGGAATCGGTTGACCGAATTGCCGGTGCCGAACGGGAACCATCGGCTCTTTCCCCTCAGCTTCTGCACGAGCGAGATAATCTCGAAATCGTTCCCCACGTACCCGTCTGTCATGAACGTAACGATGCGGAGCCGGTTCTCCGGAGGCGGGGTCTTGCACACCAGTTCGACAGCAGGCCCCATCCAGGTGCCGCCATTGGCATTGAGCGATTCGATGTATCGAAGGGCCTTGCCACGATACTCCGGGGTATTCTTCTTCGGTTCGGAGAAGAGCATGTTGGCCGTGGAACCGAAGTCGATCACGTTGAACGTGTCGTCGGGATTCATGCGATCGATCACGTATTTCATGGTCTCAACGGCCTTTTGCAAGGGTTTGCCGTGCTGCGAGCCCGAGCGATCGATCACGAAGATCATCTCTTTGCCCGCGATTTGTTCCGGTTTGACCCGCTTCGGAGGGATCAGGATCAGGGCGACCTGCCCTTCTTTCCCCTCTTTGTGCGAGAGGAACCCCGATCGAATCCGATCGTCCGCAACGAGATAACTCAGGACAAAATCCCGGTTCGGTATTTCTTTCTTGTCCTTCAAGGCTATGGTTGCGCGATTCTTGCCATCCCGAGCGATAGCCACCTCATGGAGCTTGGACTCCATCCCGAGGATTGGAACTCCCGCGTCGACGGTTACGGTCAGGTCGATGTCGTGACCGGCCCGGGTACCCTCGGGGGTCACTGGCGGAGTTATCTTACTCGCGTCGGGAACCTGGGTCGTATCCTCAGCCCAACCGGTCCCCTGCTTGCCCACCGGTTGGCCGGGGATGAACCTCGGCCCGACCACCATAGGAAAGACGAATTTGAAGGAGCCGTCATCGTACGGGAGCATTTCTACGTACTTGATAGTGATCTCCACCTTCTGGCCGGGCATGATGTTCGCCACGGACTGGGTGAAGATGTTGGGCCGTTCCTGGTCGAGCAGCGACGCGACGTGCCCTTTGTCGCGCGCCTCTTCGTAGATGCGCCGCGCTTCTTCCCGTCGCTTGATCTCTCCCCGCACGACCCGCTCTCCGACCCGCATCACCATGTCGTCCACCGCCGCATCGGAGGGGAGCGGGAACGTATAAACCGCCTCGATCTTGTCCTCCCGCGGATTGTGGAAGGTCTGGGTCACCGACACCCGCGAAACAAACCCGGATACCTCGGCTTTTACAGAGGTATGTTCGAGTGGGCACCCGCGGCCGGGTTTGCCGTCCGGTTCGATGATCGTTAAGGTGCCTTGACCGGGAACTTCTCCCAGGCTCAATCCCGCGGCCCAGCAGATGGCTGCCACGACGAAGAACATGCCGGCCGCAATGTGAAGTCTTTGCCTTTTCATCGTTGAATCCTCCAGGTTTGGTTCGCTCATGGTTCGGGGCTCGCATTGTTGAGCCTTACCCATCACTTCGCAGGGCGAACCGCAATGTTGCAGCAGGGAAGAGACTTTTTTCCCATAAACCAAAAGGAATTGTAAAATTAGGGGATTATGACCGTTGTTGGTGCAGTGACTCCAGGGTGACACATCGGGTCAGGGGAAGCGTAAGGAGAGCAAGTGCCGATCCAGGCTCTGGGTGCTCCTTTCTGGTGTTCTGGAGAGAAATCGTGAATCTTCTCGTCTCATACCGCATCTTATTTATGACGGGATGGTGTAGTACGCCACGAAGATTCAGACAAAGAATATAAAAGCAAGGAGGAGGGCATATCATGACATCCTCAATGAAACTATTAGGAATGGGAATTCTTGCGATGCTGATCGGAATAGCGATGGCCGTTCCGGTCGCCGCTAATCCGCTTGTCGGAACCGTGGGAACAACACTGTCTCCGGTGAGCGATTACGGGAGTGGAGGGACAGGGGCCCCGGTCCTGAACGTAAAGTTCCGTCACGGTTTCCAAGGAGGAAGCGGTTACTGGAGCGGAAACTACTGGGGTTACCCCTACTCTGGGGGCAGCTATTACTACAGCCCTTATGGCTACTCCACGATCGATCCCTGGTACAACAAAGGAGGCACGCGCGTGTGTACGTTTAACGGCTATGGGTACACATGCTACGGGCCTGACCGTAGTTTCTATTAGCCGGTGGTTCGGGTCCCGGGTTGTATAGGAGGCTGTCGCTTAACGTCGCGTATCGAGGACATGATGGCATGTCAGCGAATAAGCGCACGGATCGACTTCGTTCGGCAGGCTCTTATGAGTCTGACATACTAAACGTTGCCGGTGCCGACAGTTCAGCAACCTTGTCGAAGTGGGTACCGTCGCGCCAAGACTCGGGAAAGCATTGCGGAACGCTACAGCCTTCCAGGCGCAACCCGGACGACCCCCCTTGAGTCCGTGGAGGGATGCCGCAATAGAAATGCGGCAACGGACTTCCCCATTGCCGAGAACCTGAAGTGCCCAAACCCGTGGAGGCGGGTTCCGTTTATCCGCTTAAGGGAGCACCGGGCGGATGGGCGGCAACCATCGACGGGCTGTCACACGGAACCTGGAAACTCGTGACGCGATGGCACTGCCGTCGAGCACGGCGGGCAGCTTCAGGCTCCTTTCTTTTCTCCGATCGCCGAACAGGCTTCCATTGCCTTTCCAAGCTCAACGAGGGCCTCTACCCATTCGGCATCGAGCACAGATGCCTCTTGCACCATCTTCGCGCGGAGGTCCTTGCCGACCTCGGATTCTTTCAGTTCAGCCATGATCTTCTGTCTCTTACGAAACGGCCCCACGGCCTTGTCGAAAGCCCTTCGCACCGGATCGAGCGGATTACTCATCGTTACCTCCCCGAAAGTCCCCGACCGAAACGGGTGCAGCAGGTGACGCACGCTGCCGGTTTTCGCCTGTCGTGCCGACGGCCGCCATCCCCGTTGCACGCGAAAACCGCAGCCAGGACAGACCTCTCATGCCCCCGCCGGTTATTGGTACTGAGAACCTTATATGCCAGTCTTTACCACGAGGGGAGCCAAAAAGGAAGGAGATTGCCGTCGCCGTTCCATGAAACCGATACTGGTGCGCCAACCCCCGGAGCTGGACTTCGATTCGGGGACTTGCCAAGGCTCGGATCGAGCATGACAGGTCTCTCGGGACCTGTTCCGATCGTACAGGAGGGGGCCGTTCCAGGGCTTCCTGGAGCGTTGGAGGTGCAACAAGGCGACAACAAGGCGGGTAGGTTCGCTATTCGTTTACCCGAGGAAGAAGCTTTTCCAGTTGGGCCAGCTTCAACAAGAACTCGTTGGTAGCGTCTTCCATTTCCTTGGACAGGAGGTGCAACCTCTTTTCTGACAGCGCCTTGTCGTTCTTCTTGGTCTGCTCGGTCATTAGTGCCAACCTTTGCAGCGGACACGCGGTCCACACAGCATGGACAGACATCCTAAAAAGTATTGCACACTTATGACAATAATGCAAGCTAAGACTTTGTGAGGACTGGGAGTTTCGGTTCCGAGAGGAGAGCAAGAGCGCAGGCAGTGCCTGACCCCGACCGAGGCCGGGGTCCAGAAATCCTGGATTCCGGTTTTCGCCGGGGTGACGAAGGATGATTCCGACAAGCAGTCCATACCTGACCGAACTTGCGAAAAGGTGCGCTTAGTACGCCATTTCAGAAGTCCGGTGGCGGATTTTGGGTTTCTTGGTGGGACAGGCATCTTGCCTGTCACTTCTTAATGGACCGGCACGATGCCGGCCCCACGAACAACCAAGAGCAGAGTCTCCAAGCGCGACCGTACTTATGAAAACGAGTACTTAGGAAATGCGTCGAGCTTGAGCCAGGCCGCAATCCACGGAGTAGCTCTGGGGAGAGCCTATTTGTGCAAAGAAGTTCTCCCCAGTCTAGTTCTTTGAAAGCAACTGGGTATTAGCTGCGATGAGGCGACCGCTTGGAAGCGCGGACTTTCCCGTTGTGCGCCTTCTTGTGCGGTGCGCTCTTGCGATGGAGACCTCGCTTGGACGACTTGCTCTTTTTGTGAGCCAGTTTCTTGGACGTTGCATGGGTCGCCTTAGTAAGCTTCTTGGACTTGCCCGTCGCCGATTTGAGGTCCGTTTTGCTCTTCTTGGAGCTCATCTTACTCGTGGACGAAGTAAGTGGTTGGGAATTCTTGAGGATCCGTGCAAGAGAGGTAGAAGACTTCAGCTCACTATTCTTGAACGACGAAACAGGGTCCTTCCCCTCACTTTGCGCTGCAAAGAGATTGACGCCGGGAAGCGCCAGCAGACATACTGCCAAAAAAGACACCAGAAACAGGAATCTTGGCATGGCTTTGATACTCCAGGTTGCAATAGTTTTGTGCAACCATAACACATGATGAGTTATTTGTCACGGGGGAATCGTGTCGCGCTACGAGGAACCTGCAACCCGCTATACCCACCGCGCGTGCAGGGCCAACTGGCTTTGTTGCAGAAAAGTCGTTGTTGACAAAGCATTGCGTTGTGATAGAAGTGGTGCCGTTCTCAATCCCGGTTGTCACGCCCAACAACGCAGCAAGGTCAGGCGCCTCAAAGGATTCCCGAGGTCGCCGGCGCGACCCGTGGGCATGAGGCAACGAGGGAGAGGGCGGTAGGTTTGCACGAAACCTTCCCGAGAAGCGTACCGGTCGAGGTTATGATGCACAAGATCCTGTTTGTAACCGCAGCGGACTCCACATCGGAATTCGAGAACCGCTACCGTCCCTTGTGGCCGGGCTACCTGGCGGCCTTTGCCGAAAAACAGTTGGGGCTGGGAGCACTCGATTTCCGATACATGGCCGGCAATCTGGAAAGTGAACTCGCTGAATATCGGCCGGACATTGTAGCCATCGGCTCGGTCTCGCAGAATTTCGGCTATGCGATCGAATATGCCCGCATCGCGAAGGAGCATGGGAAAAACGTCCTCGTAGGTGGCGCCCATATCACGCTCCTTCCCAGGTCTCTCACCACCCACATGGATGTGGGAGTGATCGGGGAGGGAGAGCAGACCTTTTCGGAATTGATGGAACTGTACCTGGATCAGGGTGGTTTTCCCGCAGACAGGCTCGCCAAAATCAAGGGGATCGTTTACCGCGAGGACGGCCAATTGGTAACCACCCCACCGCGGCCGCTGATCGAGAAGCTCGACGACATCCCACATCCGAAGAGATCGTTGATCGGATACCGGCACGATTCGTACATCATGAGTTCACGCGGATGTCCGTACAATTGTTCATTCTGTGCCTCGACTAAATTCTGGAATAGCTACCGCAACGCGTCCGCCGAGTACCTGGTGGAAGAGATCGAAGACCTCGCTGCGCATGGCTGCACTGTGATCCGGGTGAACGACGATCTCTTTGCGTCGCATAAGAAGCGCCTGCAAAAGGTTGCAGACCTCATGGTCGCTCAGGGGTTACGCGAGAAAGTAGGTTTCGGCTGCCTGGCGCGGGCGAATCACGTAACCAAAGAGCTGGTGCAACTGCTCAAAGAAATGAAGGTTGTCTCCGCATCCATGGGTTTGGAGAGTGGTTCGGAACGCACCCTGGCCTACCTCAAGGGGAAAAACGTCACAGTCGAGGATAACGAGCGGGCAGTGCATCTATTCAAGGAGGCCGGCATCCAGACGAATGGTTACTTCATTATCGGTGCCCCCGATGAAACCGAAGAAGAAATCATGGATACGTACCGATTCATTAAACGCAGCCCCCTGGATTTTATCGAGATACTCGTCCTGGTACCTTTGCCCGGAACAATCATCTGGCAGTGGGCCCTCGATCGCGGTCTCGTTTCCGAGGACATGGATTGGAACCTGCTGAATATTAACTTTGAGTACAATCACGAGAAATCAATCATTGTTTCGGAGCGATTGACCCGAGAGGAAATTCATCGCCTGTACAAGAAATTTCGGCGGCTCCGTTTCTATCGCATCGCTCGGAGCCTTCCGACCTCCCCGTGGCTTGGACAGGTCCCGCGAGTCGTCGCGAGCAAGATTGTGGCACGGGCGTCCCGCGCCAAGGCACGGCTCCTGGCTGCTGTTGGTTCGTGAAACGTTCTTGGAGCGGGAGAGTGCCCGTAAGAGTCATCCCGAGTCCGCCGCTCCGGCTGGCAGCCAACCGGGAGAACGCGGATGGCATCGCCCGGAGGTTGTTGTGATAAACGTCCTATGCGTCAACATAGTGGATCCGATCTCAGAGGTCGAGAATCGCTATCCGCCACTATGGCCCGCCTATTTGGCCGCGTATGCGGACAGGACCCTCGGAGAGGGTCGCGTGGATTTTCGGGTCGTGACCAAAGGGCTCGAACAGGAAATTGAATCCTACAAGCCGCACATTGTGGCCCTCGGGTCGGTATCGCAGAATTTTGCCCTGGCGAAACAGCAGGCACGCGTGTGCAAGGAGCGTGGGCTGCCGGTGGTCATCGGCGGTCCCCACATCTCGCTCTTGCCTGAGTGCCTCACCCGGGACATGGATGTAGGGTGCATCGGAGAAGGAGAGCAAACCTTCTCGGAACTTCTGGAACTGTTTCTGGACCAGGGTCGATTTACACCGGACGCGCTCAGCGACATAGCGGGTATCGCCTATCATGAGGACGGCCGGGTGAAAGTAACCCCGAGGCGTGAGCTGATCCGGAATTTGGACGACGTTCCCCATCCCAAGAGGTCGCTCATCGGTTACGGGCGAGATCCGTATATTATCGGTTCGCGCGGGTGCCCGTACAAGTGTACGTACTGCGCATCCTCGCGTTTTTGGAAGACATATCGCGTTGCTTCCGCGGATTACGCGGTGGAAGAAATTGTCGAACTCGCTGTGCACGGCTCCCGATTGATTCGGTTCAATGATGACCTGTTCATGAGCAACCGGACCCGTGTGGAGAAGATCATCACTGGGTTGGAGGACCAGGGACTGCTCGGAAAGATAGCTTTCTCCTGTTCTCTGAGGGCCAACCTGGTCACCAAGGAACTCGCTGCGCTGCTGAAGCGCATGAATGTGGCTTCTGTGACCATGGGACTGGAAAGCGGTTCCAACCGCGTTCTGGCATCCCTTAAAGGGGGCGTAACCGTCGAGCAGAACGAGGCCGCTGTGAACTCCTTGAAGGACGCCGGCATTCAATCCAACGCATTCTTCGTCATCGGAGCCCCGGATGAGACCGAGGACGAGATCATGCAAACCTATCGGTTTATCAAGCGCAGTCGCCTTGACTTTGTCGGTGTGTACGTTCTCGTTCCCCTTCCGGGTACACCCATATGGGACTTCGCTGCCGAGAAGGGGTTGGTCTCCGCGGACATGGATTGGACGTTGCTGAACATGAATTTTGAGTACAATGCCGACAGACTCGTAATCGTCTCCCAGAATCTCACCCGCGACGAAATCAAACACTTGTACCGGAAATTTCGGCGACAGCGTCTCTACCGGATCCTGAAGGCTCTGCCAAGCTCCCCGTGGCTTTGGGACATTCCGCGCGTGGCCCTTGGCGATCTGCTGGAGAGAATGCGCAGGCTGGTCGCCAAGGCATAAAGCAGTCATCAACAATAGAGTTCGATTGGATGGCCGACGAGTTCCTTCTCGTGAACGGGTCGGAACCTCCGGGTCCGAGCGCGACCGCAGGTTGGGAAGCTCGATACCGGAAGCATCTGCGCGGTTCGCAGTAGCCTCTGGAGCCATCGTAATTGGTGTGTTTCCAGAGGCAGGGGCGAGTCCACACGATTGACATTCATGGTGTTTTAGAATACAATAATAAAAAGATAGTTACGTGCAAACCTTCACGCGAGTCTTGTGATGGGCGGGAAATTTAACCGAAAAGACTTCTTGGATGCCCTTTTCTTCAGGTATTGCCGCGACGTGGGCGGCTTCATCATGGTGCGAACGTCCGACCAGCACAACGTCAAGAGTAGTACACGCTATTTTCCCAAGCCCGACGCACTCGCGCGCGAGCAGTTCGGACAGGATCAGAACGTGCTCTTCGGTGTTTGCCCGCGTGAGAAAATGAAACCGGGAAAAGAGCATATCCGGCATGTCATCGCGATCTGGGCAGGGCTCGATATCGGGCCGGACGGCTATTCCGGCAAGGAGAGGCATTTCGCGACCGACAGACTGGCGATCATGGCGGTTAAGAGTTTCCCTCTGCAACCGTCCGCGGTGGTGCTTTCAGGCCGAGGATTGCATCTGTATTGGCTGCTCAAAGACGTCAAGGAGGTTTCCGATCCGGAGGTCACGGAAAACGTGCTCCGACGTATAGCCGAGTTCTTCCAATGCGGGTCGGAAGTCGGCCTGGATTCCGTTTTGAGACTCCCCGAAACCTGGAACCCAAAGCATATGGGACATCCGCTAGAATGCCGAGTGCAGCATCTGGACACCTCCTTGCGTTACGATTTTCGTGAACTCGAAGAGGTCGACGTCCGGATGATTATCCCCTCGAAACGCCCGCCGAAAGTTCAACAGCCTCTACCACCGATC
This sequence comes from Desulfomonile tiedjei, assembly GCA_016218715.1. Lineage (GTDB taxonomy): Bacteria > Desulfobacterota > Desulfomonilia > Desulfomonilales > Desulfomonilaceae > JACRDG01. Next base: position 33,503 of record JACRDG010000121.1, read on the forward strand.
GCTCACGGTCGCGTCACGGTCGTTCGCGACAGCGAGGAACCTCCTCCGTCCGTCGCCGAAGCCGACGACCTCGACAGCCCGTCTGAAGCAGTCGCGTCGATCGTTGAGGCTTTGGAAGGTAGACACAAGAACGGGTTCCCGGAATATGTCGGCGAGCCGGAGGTCGAGGCAACTCCCGGAAGCTCCGGACCGGATATGGAAGGACTCGTAGACCGGTTTATCGACACTTTTTCCGACAGGCTTCTGGACAAACTTGCGGACCGGATTGTGGAAAAGCTCCTTGAACGGCTTCCCATTTCCGGCGCGAAACAGTGAAAGTCGGTCATGCTCAGTCGCAATCCTAAAGAGTAACCTTGGGGGGGAACTTATTTGTGCAAAGAGGTTCCCCCCAGATTATTTCTTTGAAAACGAATCGGTATCACCCTTTCACGCTATTTGACGCTCCAGGAGAGCTTGCCGAGCGGTCCCCAGTTCCCTTCGTACGATCCGGGCTTACCGGGGATCATGTTCCCCATCGCGCCGGTGATGAGGATGTGTCCCGGTTCCAGCGTCCAACCTTCTGAGACTGCTCCGTTCACCAGCCAGAGCAGCGCCTTCCATTGGTCGCCCATGGCGTCCGCGGCCTTGCCCTGGTTCACTTCCTTCCCGTCCAGGTTCAGCGTCACGGTCACCTGACTCACGTCCACCGCGGAGACCGGAACCTTCTTGCCGACAATGTACTGAGCGCATCCCACCGCGTCGCAGACGAGGTCGGTTCCTTTGAGATTCTTCATGTCCGCGAAGCGGATGTCGGGCAACTCCACCGCGGGGAACACTTCGGAGATCATTGTCTTCAAGGCGTCCACGTCCTTGACCGGTTCGGAGATCTTTCGGCCCACCACGTACCCGATCTCCGTTTCGATAAACAGCCGATTGAACTGCTTGGGATCCACCGCCGCGGCAGGTGCCAGTTCGCCGGATTTGAAGAGCGGACCGAGCAGGGGTTTATCCATGCCGAATTTTTTCTGCCCTGCTTCTGAGGTGAGACCTGCCTTGAAACCGCTGACCCGGTCGCCTTTGGCGAGGATCGCCTTGGCGAGGCTTTTCTGAATGGCATACGCCTTTTCTGTGGACAGGTCAGGCACCATAGCCGATGGGAGCGGGGCCGGCTTCACGGCCGTGCGCGCGTCCATGAGAGCCTTGACCGCCTCGTCGTTTCCAGCCCACGACGCAGCTCCAAAGATCAGGAGCAAACCAAGGAGAAAGACGATCGCACCGGAAAATCTTTTCATCGCACACCTCCTGCCTGCGTGAAACGCGGTTTGGTGAAGCGCTCCGAACGTCCCGAAACGGGCTCACCCACAGCCGACGCCCGGAACTCCCCATGGGATCGATAGCGATTGCATAGCCACATCGTGGGTCTCCAGTTTATCTCAGACAGCCGCGGTCGGGAACTGATTTTCTCGTGGCAACGACCGATCTTGACACCTCGGGCGCGTTCCCCTATCCTACCCGATCCAGGAGCCTTTCCCAATTCAGCGAGGAGCAACGACATGCGCATCTTGATCTCCGGTTCACTGGCCTTCGACAGGATCATGGACTTCCCCGACAGGTTTTCCAATCATATCCTCCCGGACAAGATCCATGTGCTCAACGTCTGCTTCGTGGTGAACGGAATGGAGGAGAAATTCGGCGGCACCGCGGGGAACATCGCGTATAACCTCGCGCTCCTCGAGGAACGGCCGCTCATCCTGGCCACCGCGGGTAAGGACTTCGACAGCTACGAGACGTGGCTGAAAGGCCTCGGACTTCCCCTTGACGGGATCCGGCGAGTTCCCACCGAATTCACTGCGGGCGCGTACATCACCACGGACAAGGCGGACAACCAAATCACAGGTTTCAATCCCGGCGCCATGAGGCATCAGTGCCTGTACCCGATTGACGGTGAAGATCCCGCGAATACCCTCGCGATCGTCGCACCCGGAAACCCCGAAGACATGCTCGCGTATTCGAAAGCCTATCAGGAGCGCTCAATTCCTTACATCTTCGATCCGGGCCAACAGATCCCCGTGCTCCCGAAAGACCGCCTGATCGAGATGATCACGGGTTCCCGGTTGCTGATTTCCAATGACTACGAATTGGAAATGATTATGCGATCGACCGGCCTTGCCAGGAGCGACCTCCTCCAGAAGACTGAGGCGATCATCACAACCCTCGGAGAACGAGGCGCCGACGTGGTGACTCAGGACGGGGAAACGCGAATTCCCGCGGTCAACGTATCCCGCGTGCTGGACCCGACCGGCGCGGGTGATGCATTCCGAGCGGGGCTGCTGAAAGGCATGGTGAGCGGCAAGGATATGATTGACGCCGCGCGCATGGGCGCAGTCTCCGCAAGCTTCGGGCTGGAATGCCAGGGAACCCAGTGCCACCGATTTACCCTGGCTGACTTCTGGGCCCGTTTTGAAGAGACCTTCGGAACGGCCGCCTCCTGTTAAACGAATCATAAGGCATTCTTGGTACACCTTTGCATAAAGTCGGTGTCGGATTGGGGGACGGCTTGCTCTGCCCGTGTCTTGTCGGAAGCATTGCTGGGCAAGGCAGCAGTAGCACTCATGCGAGCAGCCGGGATTCGGCAACCGGCATAGCTCCGATGGAGGGGACTGCCTCCGGAAGAGTGACCGGCAAGATGCCGGCCCCACTGAACAGCCAAGAACGGGGACCACAAGGGAAACACCATATTTGTGAAACGCAGTACTTAGTGGAGAGTTCGGGGGAGGGAAACGGAGGAAGACTGCTGCTAGTGCAGTTCCTTGTGGCGGTCTATGTTCTTGAAGTACTCGACCTCATTGAGGGAGAGCAAGTCTTCCAGGAGACCCGTCTCGCCGATTATCTTCTCGATCTGATCGGCAAAAAATTGTCGGAGGACGCGGTTCTGTCCCGCGGTCCTTCTATCCTTGTTCTTGTAGAAGGCCTTGAGGTAGATGTGAATTCGGGCATAGCAGTTTTCGAGCTGGTCGAGATCTTCCCGCACCATTTGCTCGTAGATTTCAGCGCGGGGAATGTCCGGGTTGTTTTCGAGCATCATGCGCTTTTTCTGAATTCGTTCGCTTCGGGAGACCACGTGTCCGACGTACTGGTTGATTTCCGCGAACATACTGTCGTCGGCCATAACCTGCAGGATGTTGTCCTGGGATCCCGCTTTCCCCCCCAGCGCGGCAGATGAGGCTCGGAGCGTGGGTTCCTCGTTGTCTTTCCAGGGTTCGTCCTCATCCGCGTTCTTGGAGAGAGCCAGCTTTTCCAATCTCCTGGTTACTCCTTCACCCAGGAAAGACTGCACCCTGTCCACCAGGCGTTTGAGCTGGTTCCCGTACAGGGTGGTCAGTATCCGGTATCCGACATCCATGGAGCTGCTTAGCATTGAGAACACGGCCACCGTGCGTCGATCCTCCAGAGATATCAACTGGAGCATGATCTCCTGGACCGTCGAGGTGAGCATGAATTTAAAGCTCTTCCCCCCATCGGCCATTTTCTTCGCATAGACGCGGAAGTTTTCGGCAGCGGGATCGGGGCGAGCCTCAAATTGGAACCCCACCACCAAACGACCCGGGAGGTTGAGGATTTTTGCTGCGGTTTCCGGGCCCATTTTGCTCCGTTCAAGGGAAAACAATTCGCGCAGGCGTTCGCCCTTGAGCGCATTATCCGTGAACGCGTTAATCCTGTTCTGCGCCTCCCCGATGATCATCGCGTACTTGTCATCTATGGTCAGGTCCGGAATTATCTGAATTGCTAAGCTCGCGGAATCCATACTTCAAATCCAGGTCCAGCAAAGTTTGGAGATCACGATTCCCATCATTCCGGGTCCTTCTTGGAATCTCGGTGTAAGAAGTCGTCGAGGTGAATGACTTTTTCGGCACGGGACGACACATCCGGTGACCTGCCCTTGCCTTCTACGGACTCCACAAGCTGTTTCAAATTGGGGTCCCTGGAGATTGCCTCGTTGATCTTGTGGTCAAGGTCGGCCGACCGTTGCCGCAAGAGGTCCAGAGAACATTCCATCCCCGTTGCCCGGTTGAGGATCGACACTATCTTGATCACGAGCCGCGGATGTCGCTGCAGGTAAGCCGGCGCATGGCCCCACAGACTTGCCGCATCGATCCCCGCTGCTTTGCACCCCATGATGAGCAGCGAATGAATGCTGATCGGGCCGTGGTAATCGGCACGCTGGAGACCGCGTTCAAGCCGCATGGTTCGGTCTACCACCTCGGGCGAGGAGCCTACAACGCTTACCACAGGCGGAGCCGTGTGCGGCACCGTGTCCTGAACTCCTCCCACGGTGTAGAGTTCCTCCACGCCAAGTTTTCGCGCGATCTGAAGCACCACGTCCGTATACGTGTGCCAGTTCATATGGGGTTCTCTCCCCAGGAGGAACACCATGTCTCGGCTGCTGTACGGATTGATCCAGTAGGACAGCTCGGTGGATGTGGATTCCAGGTCCACGATAATCCCGTCCTCGATGCGCGCGACCGGTCGATCGAGGCTGTAGTTCACGAACGGTTCGCCCTTTACGGTCGCCAGCAGTGTGGTTTTGAGGGTTTCCCGCAGATAGAGCAGAGTTTCCGAAGAGACGCTCGCCGCGTCAGACCACCCGTGGAAGCCAACCACGAGGTACGGGGCCCTCAAAATCGGGTTTTCGACCCACTCGACGGACGGGGAACTTTTCTCCTGTTCAATCATTCGAGGCACCCCTAATTCACGCGCTTATTCTACCCTGCTTCGCTCATCCAGATCAAGAACGGAAGCAACCCTTACCACTTCGGTGAGGGCTGCGTAATCGGGTTATTCGGCATCATGCCGAGGCGGAGAATGCCGGAACGCCTGTCAGGGTTTCTCTCCGTATGGTCGCAGATCCAGCGTCACGCTGGTGAGGCCCAGGGCTGTTAGCCGAGAGACGATTTCTTGCCGAATCTCCTTCCGCTGCAAAATGGTTGAGATTCCGGCCTCATCGGTCACCACTCGGCCCAGGGAGCCGTGTATCCGTAACCGGATCAGCCCCAATCCGTAGGTTCTCAGTACCGACTCGCCGCGTTGCACGATCTCCAGCGCCTCGACGGTTATCGGAGCACCTGCGGCAATTCGCGTGGCAAGGCACGGTTGCGCCTGCTTTTCTGCAAGGTCGTGGAAGCCTTCCTCTCGCAAGATCTCCCTGATTTCCTCTTTGGTGAGCCCCGCATCAGCGAGAGGCGTTCCGATACCGAGTTCCTCGAGAGCGCGCATTCCCGGCCGGTCGGCCGGATCGTCGTCGGACTGGGTCCCGTCGAACAACGCGGCACAGCCCAGTCGCCGAGCAAGCGATTGTAAGGATCGGTACCTGATACTCTTGCAAACATAGCAGCGGTCCGGTGGATTCCTCACGAACGACGGATCCTCGCATTCGTCCGTGGGAATAACGAGATGCTCCACGTTCAGCCCGTGTGCAAAGATCCTCGCAGCATATTCCTCTTCAGGAATCGACGTAGGGGAAGTCGCGGTCACCGCAACGACTCGGTCGGGCCCGAGGGTCTGAACCGTTTCCCAAAGGAGCAGACTCGAATCCACCCCGCCGGAGAACCCGATAATGACGCGGCCGTTGGCTTCACTGGCCGCGACCCTACCGATGATCTCGCGCAGGAGCTGCTCCTTTCGCTCTATTCCGGTCGATCGCGCCACGGTAATCTGCCTCCACAAGGTGAATTCGTGTTGCGCTGCCACCAATGCGGTTTCGAGACACTTGTCTGGAGAGAACTTCTTTGGAACGAAAGTATCTCCCCGCACCCTCTCCAATATTAGTCACTCAAATCCGAACCGGTATTGCGCCAGGCAGTGTCGATCCACCCGCCGCAGACGACTCTTTCTCCAGCATAGAGGACCGCGAATTGACCCGGGGCAATTCCCGCCTGAGGCACGTCCAATCGGAGTTCCGCCGTGTCATGGACAGAGGCAATCACCGTGGACGAAGCAGGCTTCGCGGTGGACCGTACCTTGACCCGAAACTGCGCCCCAATGACGAGCGGAGCGGCAGTTAGAAGATTGATGCCTCGAATGCGCACGAGGTCGGCCAGACTCTCTTCTCGTGTCCCGATAACCACGGTGTTGGTCCGCGGGTCGATGCGGATAACGTAGTACGGTTCCGGTCCGCACACCCCCAAGCCTCTGCGCTGCCCCACCGTATACCCGGTAATGCCTCGATGCTTGCCCAGCACGCTACCCCGCAGGTCCGTTATGGGTCCCGGCCGAGGCTCGATCCCGTGCTGCATGAGGAAAGCCCGGTAGTCCCCTTCAGGAACGAAACAGAGTTCCTGTGATTCCTCTGATTGCCACACCGAGATCCCTTGACGTCTTAAGAAATCCCGAACAGCCGACTTGGTATGGATCCCCAGCGGAAACATGCACTGCCTGAGCATGTCGCGCGTCAACAGAGCCAAAAAGTACGACTGATCTTTCTTCCGATCGATTCCCCGTAGAAGTTCGGGCCCGTCGTCGCCGTCGGCTATACGCGCATAGTGGCCGGTGGCTATCCGATCGAAACCCAGAGCCTGCACGCGCTCGAAGAGCAAGGCCAGCTTGATCGTCCGATTGCAGCGAGGGCAAGGCGACGGAGTGCTCCCCGACGCGTACTCCTTGACGAATGGCGTCACGATGCGATCGGCAAACTCCCGTGAGAAATCTAGCTGTTGAACCGGAACGCCGATGCTCTCTGCCGCCCTTTGGGCTTGAGGCCATGAGCGATCTGAGAGTGCATGCAGCCTCATGTGGAATCCGGCCACGTCGTGCCCCGCGGTCTTGAGCAGGAGCCCCGCGGCGGTGCTGTCCATGCCACCGCTCATGGCAAGCGCTATTCTGCGTCGCGTGCCGGTTGCATCCGTTGGCGGTTCCTGAAATGAGGGTACACGGTCCACGTTGGTACATACCATTGAGTATCCTGTATCTTAAGGTCGGTGCCGTATTGGTGCAACCCTTCACGGCCTCGGGAGTGCAGGGTGCCACTGCTGGACGAGCCAGCAGTGGCACCTATCCAAGCAGCCTCGATTCGTCCGAAATAATTTCGCCGATGAAAGGGAGTTCGACCGCCTTTGCGAAATCAGGCGCTAAGTGCACCTTTTCGCACATACGGGGGCTCCTTCGAGCCCTGCCCTTGGCTGTTCAGTGGAGCCGGCATCTTGTCGGTCCAATCAGAAATGACAGGCAAAATTCCGGTCCCACCAAGGCCCCCGAAATGCTCGACCGAACTTGCGAAAACGAGTACTAAGGGTTCCCAGGCTGCTGGTCATACATCGGTGGGCCGGGTCGCGGCTCCGCACCGCGATCCTGGCCCGGAGGCCGTTGTTGCGGTGCAGGCCGAGGCGGCGGGCCGTACCCCGGCGGTGGCCCGACTGCGGCAGGCGGTCCCTCGTTCCTCAGTTGTGGTGGAATCACCACGGGCTGGGCCGGGACCCCCACGCGCGGACCCGGTGAGATCTGCCAGCCGAGAGGTTGTCCGGGACCCTGCAAGCCAGGCTGCGCTGCCGGATAGCCGGGAGTCCCGGGATAAACATCCGGGGGAGTGGCAGGCCGGGTCAAGTACTCTTGCAGAGCATCGGGAGGGTCGAGGGGATGCAGCACGAGGGTCCTGCCGACGAACGGCTGGTACACCGGCTCGCTAACCATTTTCGGCTGGAAGCCGTCTTTGGTGTTGCCTCCGTAGGTCACCATCTCCTCGAAAGCTATGTCAGGGGGAACGGGGAACTCGGTCTGTTTCTTGTTGGCCAGGATGTCCCTCATGAAATAGCCCCAAACGGGGAGGGCCGCTATGCCACCCGCCTCCCGCTTACCGAGTGGTCTCTTCTCATCGAAGCCCACCCACACCCCTGCAGTGTAGTCTGGACTGAAGCCGAGAAACCACGTATCCTCAGCGCGGTTGGTGGTCCCGGTCTTTCCTGCCAAATCCTTCCGCTTCAAGTAGTTGCTGAGCCTGGACCCGGTCCCTTCTCTCACGCCCCCCTGCAGGAGCGACGTCATGATGTACGCCGTCTGAGGAGACATCGCGGGTCGTACGCGCGAAGCATTCCCTTCGGAACGATGGTCTGCAGGCCCGTCTCCCGCGGCTTTCCCGTTGTGGCTGCCTGCGGATGCGGACGAGCGAGGGTCTTTCCTGATCCCCACCCCCGTGGGCCGCTCGTGCTTGGCAGTTTGAGCCTGGCCTGCCCAGAGGTGCTGGAACGCTTCTCGCGGAACCGGTCTCGGTATTTGCGATTCGTCCAGGGTATCGATCTCGGTGTTGTCCTCGAGGACATCGCCGAACCGGTCCTCTATGCGTTTGACGAGGACGGGCTTCACGTATACGCCGCTGTTGGGAAAGACCGTGTACGCAGACGTCAATTCGTACAGGGATACTTCCGACGTGCCGAGGCTCAGCGAGAGGTTATGCCCCAGTGGGGAGGTGATCCCCATCTTTCGCGCCATCTCGATTACCGGATCGAGTTCGACATCCATGAGAATCTTGATCGTACAGATGTTGCGCGACAACTCCAGCGCACGCCGAAAACTGAGCGGACCGAAAAAGTCGCCCCCCGCGTTCCTGGGTGACCAGTCCTCGCTCTGTCCTTCCATATCCACTTCGATGGGCTCGTCCACGATGATGGTACCGGGACTGTAGCTCTTCTGCTCCAACGCGACGGAGTAGATGATGGGTTTGAACGCGCTCCCCGGCTGACGTTTTGCCTGGGTCGCTCGATTGAACTGAAAACGTTCACCCGAAACGCCGCCGACCAGGGCCCGCACATAGCCGGTTCTGTTTTCGATGCAAACCACGGCCCCCTGAAGTTTCGGATCGTCGTCCGGCACGAAGTACGGCATGTCGTCGATGAAGCGATCGAACCTGAGTGCCAGTAGATGCCCCACCTTGTAGACCGATGTTTTGGCCGGCAGCCTGACCCGTCCGGTCAGGTTCTTGCTCATTGCAACATGCAGCTCGATCTCCTTGGTAGGCAGGGTTGTGATTCGTGTTACAACCCCCTGGTAGATCCTGTCGTCGCGAAGCTCAGGCGTGGTACGCCTGGCGAGGAGTTCGGCCCTCTCCTCCTTGTTCACGGTCCGGAGAATCGCGAGGTTTTTCTGCCGGCTCTTTATTTCCTGCAGACCTTTTTCCAGGGCTTCCTGCGCCTTTTGCTGGAAATCGACGCGGCAGGTCGTGAATACCTTGAGCCCTTCTTTGTTGAGCTTTTCTTTGCCGTACTTTGCGACAATATAGCTACGGACAGCCGAAGTGAAATCAGGCACCAGATCGACGGGATTGGCCACTTCCTTTTTGATGCGAAGCGGTTGATCCTTGGCTTTCTGGTACTCCTCCTCGGTGATGAATCCGGCGCGCTGCATGCGCTGCAACACAGTCCCCTGTCGTTGCGAGGCGAGATCGATGCTCTTGAACGGGTTATACTTGGCAGGGCTTGCCACCAACCCCGCGATCATCGCGGCCTCGGCCACGGTCAGATGTTGCACCGGTTTGTCGAAGTACGTCCTGGCCGCGGCTTCCACGCCATACGATCCTTCGCCGAGGTAGATCTCATTCAGATAAATGTGGAGGATCTTGTCCTTGCCCCAGAGCTTCTCCAGGTCGTGGGCAAGGATGATCTCTTTGAATTTTCGAGCGAATTTCCTCTGGGGAGTCAGAAAGAAATTCCTCGTCACCTGCATGGTTATGGTGCTTCCGCCCTGCCCGATGTGGCCGGTTTTCAACAGAACGAACGCGGCCCGAGCCAGCGCGACCCAGTCCACGCCGTTATGCTGGAAGAAGCGCCGGTCTTCTGCCCCAAGGAACGCGTTGATCACATGAGGCGGAATTTGATCCAGGTCCACTACAAATCGCTTCTGCTCGAAAAAGACCCCAATAACCGTCCCGTCATCTGCAAAGAACGTGGAAACTGTTTTCGGTTGATATTCGGTGAGCTTCGGAATGACGGGCAAATCGCGCGAGAATACGAGATACGCGCCCAGGGTGGCGCCGGCCATGAAGACAGGAATCTCGATTATGATCGCGAGGGGAATGAGAAACACGATCACAAAGATTCCCTTACTGAAAAACCGACGCAGCATGAACTTCCTCAAACGGCGATCTTCATGAGATCCCGTGCCTTCACGATATGCCCCGAGAACACCTTCGCGGCCTGGCCGACCACGTCCTCGTCCTCGCAGGGCGGATAAAAGTGGGTAAGCACCAATTTTCCGACGCCTGCTCTCTGAGCCATGGTTCCCGCCTCGGACGGGGTAAGGTGCCCGGGAACCTTCATCCCGTCGGGCAAGGAGCACTCACAGACGAACACATCCGTTCCTCGCGCGAGGTCCACGATCTCATCCGAGACGTCCGTGTCGCCCGTAATCGTAACCGACACACCGTTCGATTCGATCCTGTACGCCCTGCAGGGAGCCGAATGAGCGGAACACACGGAACGAATCACGATCCCCTCGATGTCACCAAAGACCGGGGCCGCGTCCGTCAGTTCCCGTAGCTGCAACCGGCCGCCGGTCGGTTGAATCCAGCCGTCGTACACTCGGACCAGCCCCTCATAGAATTGTTCCAGACCTTCAGGGCCAACCACCGAGAAGGGGTCGGTCCTGACCGGACCGAACGCATAGTTCGCGGCAAAGAGAAACGGGACCAGGTCGGACACGTGATCGGGGTGAAAGTGAGTGATCAGGATCAGATCAACCAGCTTGGAGTCGATTCCCGCTTCGCACATTCTCCGCAGGATGCCGGGGCCGATATCCACGAGAATCAGCCGATTCCGTGCAGTCACCGCCAGGCCTGATGCGTTCCGGTCAAGCAGCGGTGTCGCGGTGCCGCTTCCAAGGATGGTCATCTCCATACGGGAAACTCTCAAACAAGGCCCAGGATGAAAACTCTTTCCCGAAAGGGTTTTCCTTCGGGTCCGGCTGTCTCTGGAACTCCTCTCGTGGCAACGAAGCCAGTTCCGTCACCCATTATTCTGTCGCGCATCCGGCCGCGGAATGCAATGCACGACCATCACTGCACAATCGGCCACGACCGCAGCGCGTCGAAGTTCGATTACCACCTCTGCGGAGCAATTTCAATCCGTAGTTGAGGCCGATCGTGTTATGGTGAGCGTTCCGACCGTGCCGCGACCATCGAACGGCCGGTGAGGGCTGGGCGCGTCCCACGGGGTTTCGGTTTGCCCGTGCAGCCCGGCGTTGTGAACATTCGGAGACAACTATCCATGCCCCTGTTGCCATTGCCTGCATTAAACGACCCCGAAGGAGAGCTGATTCCCGATTCGCTCCCCTTTGTCGTGGACGCGCACGTCCATCTCTTTCCCGATGCACTTTTCTCGGCCATCTGGAGCTGGTTCGCGCAGTTCGGCTGGCCGATACGGTATCAGCTCGGCGCGAGGGAGCTGATAGAATTTCTTCTCTCGCGTGGTGTTGGGCATATTGTCGGCTTGCACTACGCTCACCGACCGGGGATCGCGCGCGGCCTCAACGTTCACATGGCCGAGCTGTGCCGCCAGTACCCGCAAGTTACCGGCCTCGCCACGGTCTTTCCGGGAGAAGATGGAGCGGCCGACATCCTGCGGGAGGCGCTGCAGACTGGGCTCGCGGGAGTGAAACTCCATGCCCACGTGCAGTTCTTCGAGATGGATAGCCCGGCCATGCACGAGATCTACGGCATCTGCGCGGAGTTCGACAAGCCTTTGGTCATGCACGTCGGGCGAGAACCCAAGAACCCCGAATTCCCGTACCCGCGCGATCCTTACCTCATATGCGCCGCAGAAAAGGTCGAAGCAGTACTCAAGGATTATCCGAAGCTGCGCGTCTGCGTACCGCATCTCGGCGCGGACGAATTCGACGCGTACCGAAGTCTCCTCGATCGCTACGACAACCTGTGGCTCGACACGACGATGGTGTTCGCGGATTATCTGCCCGTCGCGGAGATGCCTCGTCTGGCTGACTTTCGGAGCGATCGGGTCATGTACGGCACTGATTTCCCCAACATCCCGTACGCGTGGGACCGGGAGCTTAAACGCCTCAGTGAGCAGGGCCTGTCTGCGAATTCGCTGGAGAAGCTCCTGGGTGGAAATGCAGTGAGCTTCTTCGGTCTGCCTCCGATTCGATAGGGGACCGGCAGACACCCATGAAGTTTGCTATAGAGGAAATCTGGATAGATGAAGATGCCGAAGGCGAGCGTCTGACCGGGGAGATCCTTGCTCGCCTTCCTCGTGCCAAGGTCTTTGTGGGCGATCGGTTCCTCGTCCGGAGCCGCAACCTGGGCCTCGAGCCGGACCCGTTCCGTCAGGGAAAGCGGATTCTCAAACTGGTGAAGCACAGAGGGGCGTTTGTGAAACCGTGCCCCGGAACCCCGGCGTACGTCTGTTGCGGCCTCGAGATACTGCACATCGGCCAGGGGTGCCCGATGGACTGCCGGTACTGTGCGCTGCAAGTCTACCTCAACCGGCCGGTGCTGGAGGTCCTTGTCAATACCGAAGACCTGTTCGCCGCGCTGCGTGCCCATCTGGACGCGCACTCAGGCCGGATGCATCGGATCTGCACTGGGGAGTTCGCGGATTCTCTCGCACTTGACCCGCTGACCGGCCTGGCTCGCGAGTTGGTGGTCTTGTTCGCCAATCGGACCGACGCTTCTCTCGAAATCAAGACCAAGACCGATTTTGTCGACTCCCTCCTGGACGTGGATCCACGGGGACGGGTCGTGCTCAGCTTTTCCGTGAACTCCGCGCCTGTCACGAGAAGCGACGAACTGCGGGCAGCTCCGCTGGAGAGAAGACTCGCCGCCGCTCGCCGGGCTGCCGCGGCCGGTTACCGCCTGGGGTTTCACTTCGATCCGATCATACCCTTGCCCGGCTGGGAAGACGCGTATCGGGAGACCGTGGACGCGATTTACCGCGCGGTCGACCCGGACAGTGTCGCGTGGATTTCCCTCGGTGTGCTCCGATTCGTTCCACAATTGAAGGAGATCGCGGAAGATCGTTTCGGCCCAATCCGTTATTACCACGACAGCTTTCTGCAGGGGCTCGACGGCAAGAGCCGGTTGCCCGTCGACGTCCGAATCAGCGTGTACCGCCAGTTGGCAGAGAGCATACGCCGACACTCACCAAATGCTCGGATATACCTGTGCATGGAATCGCCGCAGGTGTGGATGGAATCGCTCGGTCTGGCAATCCACGCTGACGAGGACCTGGCATCCTACCTGGATGCCGCGATAACATGACCGACCTGAACGGCAAAAACAGAGAGGCGCCCGTGCAAGGACTGTCGTGGAGCACTCATTACCTTTTAACCCGCATCGCGTTGCAGACTTGCTCGGACTCAAGCCTGGACAACGCCATTCCTGTTACGCCTCTGGAAGATTTCCTTTCTCGCAGCCATAACGCGCTTCGGGACCCGATACGATGGTATTGGGGCTTGCTGGAAAGGAAGGGTGGGCCCACGGCGAGCGTGCATGCCGGGCCCGGCGCCATCACGACGCAGCAGGACTTCCTGACCGCCCTGCGGCTCAACCCGGAGGTGTCCATCCCGTATGTCCGCTGCATTACTCCGGAAGAAGCTCCGCCGGACGCACCGTACGACCCGTCCCGATCCGGTCCGCCCCACGGCTCGTACCAAGAGACCGCCGAAGGCGAGGCAGTCAAAGTCAGCGAGATCGTGTCGGTCTTTTCCGATGAGCCTGACTGGGGGATGGATCAGGATCTGTTCCGTGCCGAATCGTACGGATATGGCCCGATCCCTTTTGGAACGCCGACTGGGCACAGTTCTCAGGCCTGTTTTCACATGGCCTTTCTCCATGAGCCTCCACTGCTGACAGCGGTTCTTCCGAGATTGAAGAAAAGCTTCCTGGAAGAGCGGGTGCGCGTATTCCTGGCGCTGGCAGGGGTTGCTTTTGATGAACGAGCTGATTACTGGGGCTGGCGTTTCACCGCGTGGGCCATACACTACTTGCAGGACGTCACCCAGCCGTATCATGCAAGGGCGCTCCCGTTCCCCTTGTGGCGAATCCTTCTGCGCCTGCTTGCACATCCCGTTCCGAAGAGATTCGCGGAAAAGAACGGAAACGTCCTGATGAACCGCCATTACCTCTTTGAGGCGCTGGTGCATCTGATTTTCAACACTGCGGTGAAACGACGCGACGATCATGCCTTTATGACCGCGCTGAAAATGGCCGGAGAGAGTTACCGAGGACCGTTGGCCGCGGTGATAGACCGCGCGTCCGCGATCGCAGCGACTCGGGCTCTGCGCGTGAATGCCCTCCTGGAGCTGATCCTGAACGATCCACGCATCAACCGGAGCGATTACGTCGCGAGCAACGACCCGTCGTATCCGCTCGCAGAAAAGCTCGCTCAGGTTTCAGCGGATCAACCTGCTATGGTACGGGAATTTGTCGAGCTGGTGGCCGAGTGCTTGGCCCAAGCAGGCATGGTCAGCCGCTACGTGGTCGAAAGAACCGGCACGGCTCCCCGCAGGCCTGATAGCAAAGGGCTATCAACGAGGTAATCTGAGGGAACTTCTTTACAGCAAGAAGTTCCCTCGGATATTACCCTTGAAAGCGACTTGGTGTTAATTCTTGGCAGTCTCCGCAAAATAGCCCGCCGCTTCGTGCGGAAAGATCGCGTGAATCAGGATCTCCTCTTCGGTTAGCATGGGAAACTTCTTAACTAATTCCGGCCACATGGGAGGGATCAACTCGGCGGGCCGAACGGTCGTAGGTTGTTGGCCGTTGAGGACCCGGGCTTGCAACTCGGCGTTGACCGGAGCTGGGGTTTCGCCGTACAGCCCTTTGAGCACGTTCGCCGTGTGGTTGGCGATAATCTTGTACCGGCCGAGCAGCACGTTGAAGGTCGCCTGCGAAACAACGATCTGCGATGTGGGGGTCACCAGGGGTATCCAGCCGAGGTCTTCCCGCACCTGAGGGATCTCGTCGATGATTTCGCTGAGACGATGGAGCGCGTTCTGGCCTTTCAACTGGCTCGTGAGATTGGACATAACCCCACCCGGAATCTGGGTCACGAGCATCTTGCAGTCCACGCCGCTGTAAGGGGCCTCGAAGTCGCTATAGAGGGCCCGAACCGCTTTGGCTTCTTCCGCGGCCTTCGTCAGCTTCGCGAGATCGCACCCTGTCTCGTACCCAAGGCGGTGCAACGAATAGACCAGGGATTCGGTACACGGGTGCCCTGTGCCGCCGGCAAACGGGCTTAAGACCGAGTCGATCATGTCGCACCCGGCTTCGACCGCCTTCAGGATCGACATCATGCCGAGCCCACAGTTGTCGTGGGTGTGCAGGTGAAGCGGAACGCTCACGGCCTTCTTCAGAGCGGAGACGAGTTCGTACGTGGTGCTGGGGTCAATGAGACCGGCCATGTCTTTGATGGCGATCTGGTGAACTCCCATGTCCTCGAGCTGCCTCGCTTTGTCGATGAATTTCTCGATGGTGTGGACCGGGCTTATGGTGAAACAGACCGCACCTTCAGCGGTCTTGCCCACTTCCCTGACCGCCTTGATCACGGCTGTGTGGTTCCTCACGTCGTCCAGAGCGTCGAAGATGCGAAACACGTCGATACCGTTCCGTGCCGCGGCCTGCACGAACTTGTCTACGAGGTCGTCGGAAAAATTTGAGTACGCGACGAGGTTTTGGCCGCGAATGAGCATCATGCTCTGGACGTCGGGCATGGCCTCTTTCAGTGCTCGCGCCCGCTCCCACGGATCCTCCCGCAGGTACCGCACGCACACGTCGAACGTGGCTCCGCCCCAGGTCTCAACGCCGTATATGCCGGAATCCGCCAGTTTTGGAGCGATCTTGAGTAGATCGACAAGCTTGATGCGTGTGGCCACCTTGCTCTGAGAGCCGTCGCGCATGGTGATATCGAAAATCTTGACCTGTTTTGCCTGTTCGGGCTTCATGTTCTCCTCCTATCTTCTCGTACCGTAATCGTCTCCCCATCGTTATTTCGAGGGACTTCATTTGTCCCGAGGAACGGTACGTCGTACCCTTTTCCGGGATTGCGAAGGGGCTTCGTAGCATTTCGCACCGGCCGGCACCAGTATCCCTTCGCAGCCGGCGGAAGCGATGCAACTGAGCACGTTCCGAGAATTTCTGATTTTTGGTAGTATAAAAGTTGGCGCCGGAGTGTACGTGCAACTCCTCCGGCGCCATGTTGGGGGCCGATTCGCAGTGATTTCGCTCGAACGCGACCCTTTTCCGTGAACGATCCTGCCCGGTCAGTTGGGCGGGTTGGTTGCGTAGCCGATGTGTCTCAATGCCTCCTGGATCTCACCGAGAACAGCCGGGTCGTCAATCGTGGAAGGCACCGAATAAGACTCTCCGTCGGCTATTTTCCTCATGGTCCCGCGCAAGACCTTGCCCGACCTCGTTTTCGGCAGCCTGTTCACGATCACTGCCTTCTTGAACGAGGCGACGGCTCCTACATCCTCGCGGACCATCCGTACCAGTTCGGCCACGATCTCGTCTTTCGGTCGATCCACCCCGGACTTGAGCACCACCAATCCCACGGGGAGCTGTCCCTTCAGGTCGTCGGTCGCGCCGATGACCGCACACTCCGCGACCGCGGGATGCTTTGCCAGGACCTCTTCCATGCTTCCCGTGGAGAGCCGGTGGCCTGCGACGTTGATGACGTCATCCACGCGACCCATGACAAACACGTAACCGTCCTCGTCTATGTACCCTCCGTCTCCCGTCAGATAGTAGCCCGGATACGGACTCATGTACGACTCGACGAACCTCTGGTCATCGTTCCACAACGTGGGCAGATTGCCGGGAGCGAGGGGGAGTTTCACCGCAATCACTCCCGTCTCATTGGGGCCCATTTCCTGGGCGGTTCCGGGATCGAGGACCTTCACGTCGTAGCCTGGCATGGGTTTCGTGGCCGAGCCCGGTTTGGGGCTAAAGAACTCCAAGCCCCTGAAGTTCCCGCAGATCGCCCAGGCCGTTTCGGTCTGCCACCAGTGATCGATAACCGGTTTGTCGAGCAGCTTTGTGGCCCAATAGTACGTGTCGGGGTCCAATCGCTCCCCGGCGAGAAAGAGCGTGTCGAAGCACGAGATGTCGTACGACTTCAGGAATTTTCCGTCCGGGTCCTCTCTCTTGATGGCCCTTATGGCGGTAGGCGCGGTGAAGAGGGCTTTTACCTGGTGTTCCGAAATAACTCGCCAGAAAGCCCCCGGATCGGGAGTGCCAACGGGTTTTCCTTCAAAGATGATCGTCGTAGCCCCGATCAGCAGCGGGGCATACACGATGTACGAGTGTCCCACGACCCATCCTACGTCCGACGCAGCCCAGTAGACGTCGCCAGGTCCGATCCCGTAGATGTATTTCATGCTCCAGAGTAATGCCACCGCGTGACCGCCGTTGTCGCGCACAACTCCCTTGGGTTTCGCAGTGGTTCCGGAGGTATACAGAATGTAGAGCGGGTCCGTCGCCTCGACCGCGACGCAACCGGCAGGCTCCGCGGCAGCTTCAAGCTCGTGCCAATCGAGATCCCTGTCGGGCATGAGCTGCGCCAGGACCTGGGACCTCTGAAAGATGACGCATTTGTCCGGCTTGGGACCTGCAAGCTCTATGGCCTTGTCCAGCAGCGGTTTGTACGGAATGATCTTTTGGACTTCAATTCCACATGAGGCTGAGAGAATCACCTTCGGTTTCGCGTCATCAATCCGCACCGCCAACTCAGGGGCTGCAAATCCTCCAAAGACCACGGAGTGGATTGCCCCCAGGCGCGCGCACGCGAGCATGGATATGAGCGCTTCAGGGATCATCGGCATGTAGATGAGGACGGTGTCCCCCTTGCCGACTCCCAGTTTTTTCAGAAATCCTGCCACCTTGGAGACTCTCTCCATCAAATCCCCGTAGGTGATCTTTTGGATGGTGCCGGTGACTGGACTGTCATACACGACGGCCGTCTGTTCGCCGCGGCCTCGAAGGACGTGGCGGTCCACACAGTTGTAGCACGTGTTGAGCTTTCCACCCGAGAACCACTTGAAGAACGGTGAGTTGGACTTGTCCAGCACGGAGTCCCACTTCCGATCCCAGTCGATTTCGTCGGCGACTCGCCCCCAGAAATCGTCAGGGTGCTCTAAGGACTCTTTGAAAACCTCTGCATATTTCATCACTGACCTCCAGGAAATCTGCGAGAAACGATATCGTGTGATCTGCTGAAGCGCTTTGCGAAGGATTCCTTTCGCAATGGCGCTTCATAGCAGGGATGGTTCCTCGACAAGCTCAGCGCTCCTTTTCGCAAGTTCGGTGCCGCGTCGATTACTTTCCAGAATCTTTGACCGTCATTCCGGCGTAGGCCGGAATCCAGGATTTCTGGACCCCGGCCCCGCCGGGGTGACGTGCTGGAAACCGCAACCGTATTTGTGAAATCGAGTACTAAATCAGGAACCATCTTTGAAGCATTCTGAGTCGGCCCCACGGAATTCCGTTTGAAAAAGAGCCTTCCTCCCCGGGCGGCCGGAGAGGAAAGGCTTCTCAGCTAAGGGGCAGCGCTAATGGCCAACCACCTGTGAAACGCCAATACCGGTAACCTGCCTGATGTAGATTTGATCGAAGGCATCCTCCTCGCGTTTACTTGGAAACAGCAGGGAGAAGAGAATCGATGCCAAGAACCCGAGCGGGATGCACACAATGGCAGGGATCTTCAACGGGAAGAGCGGCTTGGACAAGCCCAGCATGGAGGTCCCGTTCTTGTTTTTCTCGTAGGAAGCCTTGGCCTTGTTGAGCGTTGCCTGGTCTTTTTCAGTAAGGGTAGCGCCCTCTTGTACCTTCTTCTCAAGAGTTTGAATGATCTTCTGATCGCTTGCGGCAATAAGCTGTGGGTACTGCATGTTGGGCGAGATCAGCACGAGGAATATGCCGCTCAGCGTCCCTACCAGCAATCCGGCGCAGATCCCCGCGGTGCTCATCTTCTTCCAGAAGAGTGAGAACACTACCGTCGGCAGGACTCCTGCCGCGGAAACCGCAAAGGCCAGGGCAACCAGGTGCGCAACGTTCTGGGTTTCGCAGGCAAGTGCGATGACCACTCCCGCAACTCCCACCACACCGCAGGTGATCCGGGCAGCCTTGACTTGCTGGGACTGCGAAGCCTTCCCCTCCTTGATCACGCTCGTGTAAATGTCATGAGAGATTGCCGCGGAAGAAGCAAGGACCAGACCGGACACCACCGCCAGTATCGTAGCGAATGCAACCGCGCAGACAAAGGCCTGCAGAAAGTCTCCGATCACCGGGTGGGCCAAGCCACCGAGGTACCGGGCGAGGAGCGGGTTGGCCATATTCCCGGATGCATCGACGACGCTGATTCCTTGGGGAGTCAGGAGAGCTGCAGCGCCGTACCCCATTACGCTCGTCAAGATGAAGAATGTCGCGATGAGAAACATGGAAACGACGACTGACTTGCGCGCGGTCTGCGCATCCGGCACGGTGAAGAAACGCATGAGGATGTGAGGCATTCCCGCGGTACCAAGGCAGGTGGCCATACCGAGGGATACCTGATCCCACACGTTCTTCAGGAACAACCCCGGCTCGAGAAATCTTTGGCCGTAATCGAAACCGGGCTGAGCAACTGCGTGGGCCAAGAGCTTGACGCGTACCCAGTCCTGAATCTGAGCATTGGTTGCTACTTCAGTGAATAGCCTGACGGGATTGCCTCCCATCTTGATGATAACGAGGATGGACAGCAAGACCCCCGAACCCACCAGGAGGGCTGCCTTTATGATCTGAACCCAGGTCGTTGCGATCATTCCCCCGAAGATTACGTAGATGATGATCAAGCATCCCACCCCCACGACAGACATGAAGTAGGGAATACCGAGGAGAAGCTGCATGAGCTTCCCTGCGCCCACCATCTGCCCGGTCAAGTAGAACGTGGACACCAGAAGAGTGGTGATCGCGGCGCAGGCCCGGACCGGTTTGGGGCTGGCCCTGACGCACAGGACGTCTCCCACGGTGTACTTGCCCGAGTTGCGACACGGTTCCGCCATGACCAACAGGACGGTCACGAACGCGACCATCCAGCCGGTCGGATACAGGAATCCGTCAATTCCATAAAACGAGATGAGCCCCGCCATGCCCAGGAACGTGGCCGCGGACATGTAATCGCCTGCGATGGCCCAACCATTCTGCCAACCTGTGATCGACGATTTCGCCGCATAGAAGTCCGCAGTGGTCTTGGTGCGTTGGGCCGCCCAATAGACGATGTACAGGGTGATCGCGATGATGACGCAAAACATCCCCAAGGTGAGAGGTTTGTTGGCCTTTTGCTGCCAGGCAGGTGATTGTGCCGGCGCGGCCTGGGCCACTACGGCATTGGATATTGCGGTTTCAGGACCGGCAAACGTGGTCGCCGGCACAGCCGCGTCGATCAGTAAACCCAGGCCGACGGCCAGGATAAGTGCGATGCAAGCTCTTTTCATTGGGCCGGTCCTCCTCACTTGACCTTTAGTTCGTTCAGTAGCTCCACAGTGAGCTTATCGGCTTTCGTGCGAGCCCAGTGGGCGTAGTAGATGGCAATAAACAGGCACAGCGCGTACTGTGCCAGGGCAAATAGGTACAAGAGAGGAATATGACCGATGACCTGGGTGTTGAAGAAGTCGGACTGGCCGGTGGTATAACCTGCCGCGACGGGGAGAATGAAATAGAATATCGTTGAAACCAGCCACCACCCCACAAGGAAAGAGAACTTCCTGCGGGAGAGCTCCCGAAACTTGGGACTCTGCGCGATCCCATCCCAGTCGGCCCGGGTGAACTCATCAACGTTCTTGTTCAGCGGTTGTGACATAGCAAACGCTCCTTCCTCGATTGCCGGAGACGCTGTCCGGCCCTCCTTGGTTCTGCGGACATGTCCATTGACTCCCAGAGCGACTCAACAGCACAGCTCACCAGGACAGCCTTCGGTCGCGCACGGGGTATCGCTGGGCACACCTCGAGTACCGACGGAAGGTAACGTCGTTGTCCGGGACTGATTTGCCTGCTGGCTGCCTTATGAGCCGTAGGACCGATGAGACACGATGGTGTACGGAGGAGATCGCCCTGTGGCGACAATGAAGAAAATGACTCTCCCAGGTATTTCTGGGGACTGCCATCGAGCGTGCCTGCCCTTAGGCGCCTGCTTCCATCCGGTGCCAACCGTGCCGGCGTCCAGTTGGCAAACGCAGAGAGCCAACGCGTAACCCCTCCCACTCCTGCCTTCCGTGGCTGAAACGGTGGCTGATGGAATCGTGAAC
This sequence comes from Desulfomonile tiedjei, assembly GCA_016218715.1. Taxonomy (GTDB): domain Bacteria; phylum Desulfobacterota; class Desulfomonilia; order Desulfomonilales; family Desulfomonilaceae; genus JACRDG01. Next base: position 54,755 of record JACRDG010000121.1, read on the forward strand.
AGTATCGCCACCATCAGGCACGCGTGTCGCCTGGAAGGAGCGAGAGGGTCGATAACGGTGCCTTGGAGTTTCTTGATGAAGCGTGCGAAACGATGTGGACAGATGAGAAGAACCGGAGGAGTGGTTTGAACGTACGATCGTTTGAGTTTCCAGAAATCCAGAGGAAGCGGTTCCACGCAGAAATCTCCCAACGCGGGGCCTGCCCGTCCGGGCCCGAAGCGTACCAGCCGGATACCGTCCCGGGAGGTTTGATGGCGCCCGTTTCGGGGCTTGCTACCACCATCGACGTCAGGGGTTCGCCGCGGCATCAGAGGTTCCGCCTCTCCTGGAGATGCTCATGTGTGAGGTTTGACGTGTGTTGTTCGTTTCACGAACTACGTGTCACTCTGAAGGCTCAGCACTGAAGGTGCCGATGGCCGAGGAGTCCGATCCACGGGAGTGTGGCCTCCCGAATGAGAGTTGTGATGCCGCGCACTGAGTTAAGTGCGGAGGCCTGCCCGCAGTTTCAGGCCCCCTTCGAGGTTCCCATCGCTCGATCACGAACCTCAGGGGCGGCACCACAACCCCTTCCCAAATTGGAAGGAGTGCACGTTATAGAGCAATTCGCGTGCCGTTCTGCTCGGCGAGGCGGATAAACTGGCAACCTATTGGTTTAACAGACGATTGTTGTTCAAGGAGGTACGGCTGGAGGTTGAAGAGGGGTCGAGTCGAGGTGCTCTCAGGGGTGGGGGAAATCCACCCACCACGCTCAGAACAACCTACTTATGGTGTTTTGTCAATCAGGTAGGCTGGCGCTTTTCCCCCAGGGGGTCCCCAAGATGGTGGGTGTATCTCCCCCTCGTCGGTGCAGCGCCTTGATGTGGTGACGCAGGGCATCCCGTGAAACGCCGAGCAGCCGGGCGGCCGCCGTCACATTTCCCCCGCTGCGCCTCATCGCTGACGCCACCATAAGGCGTTTGGCAGTTTCCAATGCTTCATTCATGTTACAACGGTCAGAAATCGTAACGGAAACCGGGATCTCCTTCCCGTCATGCCGTTCATCCGCCTTTTTCCTGGGAAGATTGATGTCCTCGGATCGAATGACATTGCCGCGGCACAGGATGAGGGACCTCTCGAGCACGTTCCTCAGCTCTCTGACGTTGCCCGGCCACTGGTAGCGGGACAAGGACTCCAGCGCGGAGACATCCAGGACCGGGGGGGTGGGTCTGCCGAGCTTCATGCAGAGTCCTTCCAGGATATCGCGGGCCAGGAAGGGGAGGTCCTCCTTGCGCTCCCGTAATGACGGCACGCGGATGGCAAAGACGTTCAGGCGATAGTAGAGGTCTTGCCGGAACCTCCCCTCGTGGGCCTCCCGTTCCAGGTCCTGGTTGGTAGCCGCGACGATTCGCGCGTTGACCTTGATGGTCTTTTCGCCTCCGACGCGGGTGAAGGACTGGGTGTCGAGGAACGTCAGGAGCTTCGCCTGGAGTTCGAGAGAGAGTTCACCGATCTCGTTGAGGAGAAGGGTGCCGCCTTCGGCCATTTCCAGCAATCCGAGCTTGCGCCCGCGGGAACCGGTAAACGACCCTGATTCGTGACCGAAGAGTTCCGACTCGGCAAGATACGGGGTCAGGGCGGCACAGTTTATGCCGAAGTACGGCCCGCCGGTGCGCCGTGAAAGGTCGTGGAGATGTTTCGCCAGGTAGTCTTTCCCGCTGCCGCTCTCTCCCAAGAGCAGGACGATGCTCTCGCTTTCGGCCGCGAGGCGCATTTGCTCCAGCGTGGCTTCCATAACGGCCGATCGGTAACGTCCGGTCGGGCGAGGGCACCGACGCTCCAGGGCCCTGCGATGGGTGACGTCACGGGCAATGCCGCAAATTCCTATCGTTTCACCTGCCGCGTTTCGCATCGGCACGCGGACACAGTAGAAGGTCCGTGGGGATCGGTGGGTCGTCAGATTGTACGTCGCTTCTATGACCTGCCCTTCGAGCACGCGATCCTCCAGGTCCTTGATGTAGCGGGCCTCTTGATCGCTGAAGATCCCCTCACCGGTCTTCCCGATGACCTGGTCCTCTTCCAGGTCCAACGCCCTGAGAAAGGCCGGGTTGATATGCGTAAAAACGAGATTACGATCCTTAAGGAAAATACAGTCTTGAGCGGTCTCGAAGACTGCCCTGAAGCGCTCTTCGCTTTCGCATAGAGCGGCTTCGGCCTGCTTCCGGTAGGTTATGTCTTCAACGGTGGCTTGAACGCCGTTGATCTTGCCGGCACCGTCTCGCGTGGGGACCATGCGCACACGTAGCCAGGCAAATTTTCCCCATGTGCTGTTATACGGGCACTCGAAGACTCTCGGACCGCCCCATTCGATGCATCGTTGAATCTCCTGCGCGACGCCTGCTTCGACCAAAGGAGAATGGGTGAGCAGATTGAGGGCTTTGGTTTCCTCGGGAGACGGAGCACCGAGGATCGCGAGGAGATTGGAGTTGACTTGAATGATGCTCCCTTGGACGTCGCACCAGATAATCCCCAGCGGGGCGTTCTCGACCAGCATGCGATGGCGGGATTCGCTCTCCCGTACGCGCTCCTCAGCGTGCTCCCGTTCGCTGATTTCCAGTCTGAGTTGCTCGTTGATTTTGGCGAGTTCCGCGGTTCGCTGCTGCACTCGCAGCTCGAGTTCGTCGTGCGCCCTTTGCAGTGCTTCCTCGGCTCGCTTGCGTTCGGTGATGTCACGATGAATGACAATGCTCTCGCGCATTTTGCCATCGGCATCACGTAAAGTAGCGGTCCGCAATTGGATGTGCAGGAGGTCGCCCGCTTTGGTTCGTCGCTTTGTCTCGAGGAGCACCTTCTCGCCCTCGAGGGTCCTCTGCCAGGCAGCGAGGGTGCGTTCCATCTCCTCAGGTGGAACGAAATCCACGGCCTTGCCGAGGAGTTCTTCGCCAGTCCATCCGTAGAGCTGGATAAAGCCGTCGTTGACGTACGTAACCCGCCCTTCGGGATCGTAGGCGACGATGCCGTCGGGGATCGCCTTAATCAGGTTGGAATAGCGGGCTTCGCTTTTGCGGAGCGCCTTCTCCGCTTCTTTCAGGTCGGTGATGTTACGGCCCACAGCCTGAATTTCGACCGTCTCACCACGAGCGTTGAATATCCCCTTGATGCGCCACTGCCGCCAGCCAGGAGTTCCTTTGTCGGTGATGATTTGTTGCTGGTAAGCGAACCAGGGGTGTTCCGGTGCGAGCCAAGCCAGCGGCCTCGATACTTCCAGGCGCTGCGACTCTGATAGGAACTCGTAAAAGCTCCTGCCAATCGGCAGCTTGGCCCCGAAGGCCACATGGCGGCGAAACGCGGCATTGACGAACGTAAGCGTTCCGTCCGGGTCGAACCGGCACACCGGCTCGGTTTGGTCTTCCACCACCGCGCGGTACCGCTCCTCGCTCTTCTTCAGGGATTCGTTCCGGAGGCTCGTCTCGGTGATATCGCGGTTGCTCGCCCGTCGGCCGAGAAGCTCTCCGTTCTTTCCCAGTACCGGTCGACAGACGTGACTGACCCAGCGCAGGGCACCCGAACGGTGAAGGATCCGGAATTCGAGCGGCTCCGAGTCAGCCGTGATCTCTGTTGCCAGAGAAGAGAAATGATCCCTGACACGGTCGCGATCGTCAGGGTGAAGGATTGTTTCCAGTAATGAGGGGTCTTGGAGGAAGGTTTCCGGAGAATAACCGGTGATGGGCTCGCAGGATGGAGAGACGTAGACAAGCCTCCCGTCTCGATCGATCAGGTAATCCCAATCGCAGGAGAACTCAGCGAGCACGCGACAGAATTCGTCAGTTCTGCTTTCCGGCTGGCCGCTCAGCCGTTCGGCCGCCTCGATCTCCGGTACGCAATTCGTACTTTCGCGGAGGAGAGGTTCGCCACACCCCTCGTTCTGGATGTTGTCCGGTTCCGGCATTTTCCATGCTCCGGGCAAGCACGAATGGTTCTTCTAAATGCTCAACGGAGTTGCCTGCACGCGGCTTTGGGCTTTCTGGTAGCATAGCATGCTCCTTATACGATAGCAAGCCGCTGCATTCACCTACATCCTCGGTCTCCCCGTCCGCGACGATCAGTAAAGATCTCCAAAGAAGACCTTGACTCCGTAGTATAGTACAAGGTTTATACTAATCCTGGAGGAACTCGGCGATGAACCTCAACGAACCCGAAGGACTCACCATCGGACAGGTTGCTCGCAGAGCCGGCTTCGGTATCGAGACCGTGAGGTTCTACGAACGGAACGGACTTATAGACGAGCCTCCCAGAAGGCCCTCAGGGTACAGACAGTACCCCGAGAGCGTGATTTCCCGGTTACGGTTCATCAAGCGAGCCAAAGAACTCGGATTTTCACTCAGAGAGATTAAGGAACTGCTCGCTCTTCGGGTCGAGCCGACAACGACCTGCTCCGACATCCGGGAGCGGGCAGAAGCAAAAGTCACCGATATAGAAGGTAAAATCCAATCTCTGCAGCGGATGAAAGAGGTTCTCATGGAATTGACCATGTCCTGCACAGGAATGGGCCCGGTGTCTGAATGCCCGATTGTCGAAGCGCTCGAACGAGAAGAAAGGTAGGAGCCGATGCCTGACACAAGGGACACCATAGGAGTAAGTGGCATCGTTCAGATTCGCATACTCTGCTCGGAAGGATGTGCCAATACCCCTCCGACAGTGGAGTTGGTGAAGAATGTCGCTCAGGACCTCAATATCCCCGTTAATATAGAGACGGTATTGGTCGGCACAGAGGAACAGGCACGGGAATTGCGTTTCCTGGGAAGCCCAACCGTCCTCGTCGAAGGCTCGGACATCGAGCCCTCAGCCCGAGGCAGCCTTGCATTTGGCCTCACCTGACGACGCTACGGGGCATCGGGTGTGCCTCCTGAAGGGATGGTACGAGAAGCATTGCTGAGGCTGAGGGTTTCAGGGTAAAGGAGGATCGCAAACACAGCCTTTTGTGGCGCTGTCCACACATCCGGAGTTCTATGGCTCGGTTGCTCGGGAAGCTTCGGAATGATATGATCTACCTTTGGACGTCAATTGCTACGAAGGGGCACATGCATCCATGGACGCGACAATACTATTCTTAGGCGTGATCCTGGGCTCCGTAGGCCTCGGGTACATAGTATACGGACGAAAACAAAAGAAACCGATAGCGCTTGTTTCCGGATTGGTCTTGTGCGGAATACCCTATTTCATATCAAATACGTTCCTTCTCCTTGCAGTAGGGGCTGCACTCATAGCTTTACCCTTTCTCCTCAGGTACTGAAGACACGGTTGCTCAAGGACCGTGGCACTCCCCTCCACCGGTGGCAGTCCGCTGGACACTGTCCTTGGTTTTGAGACAGTCTCCACCACTCTACTTCAACAGTGATTCCAAGGCTCGGCAGACGCGGTCCTGTTGGGCCGCGGTCATGTGGGAATAGAGAGGCAAGGCGAGCGCCTGTGCGCTGATCGACCACGTCCGGGGGAGGTCTCCTACCACGCGGTGCGGGCGAGTCCGAAATGCCGTCTGGGCATGGACCGGCGGATAAAAGTACCGCTTGCTCTGGATGTTTCGGGTCTTCAATGCATGAAAGACCGCGTCTCGGTCCTTGGCCGCGGTCTGGCCGATGTGGAGCGTGAAGTAATTGCCGCTTGACGTCCGATCCTCGGGAAAATCCTGCACGGTACACCCGTGCAGTTCTGCAGCCCGCTCTCTGTACCTCCGGATCAAGTTGAGCCTGGCCTCGATCAGCGCCTCCGCATTTCGGAGACTGAGCAAACCGACCGCGGCATGGAATTCGCTCATGCGTGCCGAGAGGCCGTTGAAGAGCATCTCCTCGCCGTCCGGCCCCTTGCCGTAATCCCTCATGGACCGGAGCTTCGCGGCGAGTCCGCTGTCGTTGGTCGTGACGACTCCCCCCTCGATGGCGGTGATGACCTTTGTAGGGCTCAGTGAAAAGACCTCGCAGCGGCCGAACCCTCCTGCCGCGGCGCCCTGATACGTACTGCCCAACCCTTGGGCGGAATCGGAGACCAAAGGGATCCCTTGTTCCCTGGAAATCTCCGAGAGCCGGTCGCAATCGGGCGGCAGCCCGTAGATGGTCACGGGCATGATTGCCGCGGTCCTGGTGCTGAGGGCTTTCTCCACTTCATTCGGATCTACGGTCATGGTGCCGGGGAGGCAATCGACGTAAACCGGGGTCAGGTCATTCCAGAGTACCGCTTGCGCCGTTGCCGCGAACGTGAAGGAGGGAACAATCACTTCAGCTCCTTTCGGAGCATCCAGGGCCGCAAGGGAGAGCATGAGACCGGATGTGCAGCTCGACACGGCAACCGCATGGTCCACGCCGCAGAAACGGCAGATCTCCCGCTCGAAGCGATCGACCACCTTGCCCACGGTCACGGTCCCGGAGTCATAGGAATCCCGGACCGCGGCAAAGACTGCTTCCAGATCCGGTAGCGTAGGTCGAATAATGGGGAGTGGATCGTTAACGTTTCCCATGTCAAGTCCGGCAAACAGGATTGAGGCGCTTCATTTCCGGGCGTGAACAGACCAGTCCACGCCGCCGGGGGCGACCGACTGCCCTGTCCATCTGATGTCGTACACGCAGGTCGGGTCGCCGCGCCTCACGCACTGGATCTGCTTGGCAGATCCATCTCGGATTCCACAAATATGCAGGAGTCCCTCGAAGACCCCTTCAATGAGTATGCAGTTATAACCAGGTGACGGAGCTTCTACGACAATGTTGCCTTCGTCGATTTTAATGAATTTTCGGGGGACCACTTCTGGGCCCCGGTGATTCAGCATGAAGCCGTCAGCCTCGAACTTGACGAAGTCCACCGGCGTTTGCAGGTGCGGCGGAAGTCCGACGGTGCTCCTGATGGTCGGATACACGAGTTGTCCGATGACTTTTATCGAAGCCCATCCCAGGATCCCCTCGGCGTTGGCCTCGATGGCGGAAAAAACCGCGTCAAAGACTCTGGTATCGTACCACCCTTCCGGATCCAGTTCGTAAGGATCCGTTCCGGTCAAGTGCTTTACCGCGTCCATAGCGGCCTGTCGCGCCACCGGCTTTGACTTGATCAGATCGCAAGCCAACGTTATGAACTTTCCTTTCACCTCGGCCACGGCGGGTCTCCTTTCAGTTGGATGGAGTTCGTTGATGCTGATCCCAGAGCTTCAGTGGAGGCGGTTACATGAGTCCGCAAAGTCTGCCGCGAGTCATTTCAGAGCCTGTAACAGGAGAGCAGCTCCGTAATTGATCGGGATAGCTCCTCCAATTGATGGGCAGCGGTCTCAAGATGTGTGATTCCTTCCAAAACCTGGTGCATCGCCTCCTCGATGTTTCTCATGGCCAGCGACACCTGCTCTGCGCCGGTTGCCTGTTGCGCGATCGATGCATCCACGACGCTCGCGGCCTGGACCCAGTTCTGAATGTCGGGAAAGTGCACCTGGATGGATTCCCCGGCCACTCCGGCCTGCTTCATCCCGAGGTAATCATCCACCATCGTGATCCTGGCAGACACGGTCGTCCCGGTGAGCGGTGTTCAGCAAACTATAAGGGGGCTCTCTCGGCAAAGCAACAGAAACCTTGTGGCTGAAGCATAGATTTATTCAAGAGAACGAGAGTCTTCTCAGCCCCCATCGGTGTAAAAGGCAGGCCGGACTGTGGATCAACGAGTTCAGCACTGCCCTTCGCAACGTAGGTCACGCATTTCATGGAGCCTGGTACAAAAAGCATCTAGCCTCTCTACCAGGGACTGACAGGCAAGATACCTGTCACCCAAGGCATGCTCTTTGTCGGACATTATTCTTGGAAACGGGGATACTGCTCAAGTCAGCATCCACTGCCCATCGGACTTGGCGTCATTATGGCTGCGGACGATTCTTGTACGATAACAACTTTTCCCATGCTATCATAGGTCGCCAAGCGCCGACAGCACTCTTCTTTGGAGGCTTGGAGCCTGCCGGGGCCAGTCTCCAGGGCCTGCAAGGCTTCGCACCCACCGGATAGACACCGTCTACCGGCCACAGGCTCGCAGTCACGGCACCCAGCGCACGGGGGAGCGTTTTCTCGTGCCCTACGTGAGACTTTCTCGGTCGCCGACGGGGCTGCAAGGCTCACGGAGGCTCGACAATTCCCACTCATGAGCGGAGGGACGGTCAATGGCCCAATTCTTGTTTGTTTTGACCCGAGGATTGGAGGATCCCACACGCGCGACCAGGTGCATGCAACTCGCGCACATTGCGAAACAAGCGGGACACGATGTCCACGTCTTCTTCACCGATGATGGGGTTTTCCTCGCCAAGAAGGGAATGGCTGAAAACGTGGTCGCCCCCACCGGTGATGAGATGAGCGATTACATTGGATTGCTCACTGAGGCAAAGGTGCCGTTCTACGTCTGAATCCCCTGTGCGAAAGCTCGTCAGGTGGACGAGCAGGACCTCATCGACGGCGCCAAGCTCGATACTGCAAAGACACTGATCGCGCTGGCAGCCGAGTCCAAGGTCTTCACATTCTAGTGGAGCTTTTCAGAAGTTGCTCAACCCCGGCAGGGGAGAAGCCTTCTGCCACAGGAAGTCTTGTCCCGGAAAAAGGTTTCGGGCAGTTTTTGGGGCCGTCTTTCCTTGGGTCTTGACACAGCCCGTTGTTTGCGAGGAAACTCCAGGAAGCACTGGCGGAACGAGGGCACGAGCATGTGCTCCGCCACTCGTAATCACTGGAGGCTTTCGCGATGCGCATAGCCATGTTGGCCCCCATTGCTCGGCGCACATCCCCCGTACCGTGCGGCCCGCGGGAGAGGATGGTCGCGCTCCTTGTCGAGGGGCTCGTGGCAGCAGGGATCGACGTGACCGTGATCGAACTGGTGGGTGCTTCCGGCTTCGACCACGAGCGTGACGTCAGAGCGGGGGATTCGCTGCGCGGGAAGAGCCGTGATCCAAAGGTGTTGGAATGCCTCCGCATGAGCGAACTTTTCGAGAAGGCCGACGATTTCGACCTGATCCACAACCATCACGACTTTGTTGCCCTCAGCTATTCCGGTCTGGTGAGGACCCCTGTCGTGACCACGATCCACGGCCTGTGCTCCCAGACGAGCCTGTCGGTTTACAAGAAGTACGATGGCCGCGCCTATTACGTCTCGGTCAGCGACGCGGATCGGTCACCTGAACTCAGCTATGTGGCCACCGTACACCACGGAATCGACGTCAAGGCGTTTCCGTTCAACAAAATCGGCGGTGATTATCTGCTCTTCTCCGGCCAAATCCAGGCACGCCACGGGGCCGGGGAAGCTGTCGGCATAGCCAAACACGCGGGCAAGAAGATCGTCATTGCTGGGGCCATAACAGACAGGGATTATTTCGAGAGAGAAATAGAGCCCGCTGTGGACGGGGACCAGGTCCAATTCCTCGGGACCGTGCCGCCGGAACGGAGAATCTCGCTCCTCGGCAGCGCCTTGGCCGTGCTCCATCCTGTCGGTTGTGAAGACCCTTTCGGCTTGTCGGTGTTGGAGGCAAATGCGTGTGGAACGCCGGTCATCGCCTTCCCGCACGGGTCGGTTCCGGAAATCATCACGGACGGAGTCAACGGGTTTCTGGCACGTGACCTCCTCGAAGCCGCAGAAGCGGTAGGCAGGATAAGTGCTATCTCGCGAATCGATTGCCGCAGACTTGTCGAAAAGCGTTTTTCCAGAGACCGGATGGTGGAGGATTACCTTCAGGTGTACGCCCGCGTGCTGGAAGAGACGAAGCGGGAAGACCACCGTCCCTGGGGGTACTACGAGGTCCTCGCGGACCGGCCGGACCACAAAGTCAAGCGCATCGTGGTCCATCCGGGGAAGCGCCTCTCCCTTCAGAGGCACACCCACCGCGCGGAGCACTGGACCATAATCAGCGGCTCGCCTGTCGTGACCTGCAATGACGACGAAATTGCTTTGACACCGGGAGACTCCATTGATATCCCTCTGGGAGCAAAGCATCGCATCTTCAATCCGGGTTTCGAGCCGGTTGTCTTCATCGAGGTCCAGACCGGCGACAGTTTTGCGGAAAGCGACATTCAACGGTTCGAAGACGACTTCGGCCGAGTGCTCGATAAGAGTTGATACCACGCCGCTTTCAAATGGGCCTGGGCCACTCGGCGTGGAGCCACTTGTTCATCCTGAGCTCTCGAGGGGTCGGGCAACGCCTCGAACTTTCGGAACGGATAATTCGCCCTGCGCGGAGCAGCTTCTTTGCACAAAGAAGTTCCCCCAAACTTGCTCGTTTGAAGCCGGGTCGGAGGAACATGCGGGTACTGCATCTCATTCACTCATTCAACCGAGGCGGAGTCGAGAAATGGCTCATAGACATTCTGCAGGAAATGCCGAGGGAACTGTGTGAGATAGACTTTTGCTGTAAGGGAGCTGACCCCGGCCCGTGGGCTCCGCTAGCCAGGGAAAGAGGCGCGCGTATCCATCATTGTCCTTTGACCATTTTTCACGTCGGCTTTCTGAGCGGTCTCGGGGGTATACTCCGCGGAGGCGAATACGACCTCGTGCACAGTCATTTGGGTATTTATTCCGGTCTTGCCGTCCGCATGGCGAACCGGGCAGGAGTCCCGATCGTTACCACGTTTCATTCCAGCTTGTTTCCTCCGGGAGTTCGGATATTCACTGCGCCGGGTTTGTCGTGGCTGAGGAACCTCTACGGCAGGATCAGCATCGCGTATGCGATCCGCCATTCGGACCACCTCACCGCGGTCTCCCGCGGGGTGCTGGACGAGGTCGTCCCTGACGAGCCTGCGTTGCGAGCGAAATCGAGTGTGAGCTACCTCGGTCTGAAGTTCCCGCCTCCGGCTGCCGAACGGGAGAAGCTCGCCTTTCGGCAATCGCTCGGGTGGCCCGGGGACGTTCCGCTCGTGATTCACGTGGGGCGTTTCTACCACCAGAAGAACCATTTCGGCCTTCTCAAGGTGTTCCAGCTCGTGTTGGGCCAACTGCCTCGGGCAAAACTCGTAATGCTCGGAGTCGGCCCGCTCCTGGAAGGAGTCAAAGCCTACGTGGCCGAACACGGCCTCGTCGAGTCGGTCCGCTTCCTGGGCCCCACCGACGACGCGGCTTCGGTGATCGCAAAGGCTGATGTGTTGCTCTTCCCCTCGCGCTTCGAGGGGTTCGGGTTGGTGGCTCTCGAGGCCAACGCGGTGGAAGTTCCGGTTGTCGGGAGCAATGTGGTAGGACTGAACGAAGCAGTGGAGAACGGCGAAACCGCTTGTCTGTGGGATGTCGATGATACTCGGTCCATGGCAGCTTCGGTGATCCGAATCCTGTCGGATCCCGCGTACGCCCGGCAGCTCGGCGAGGCCGGCCGGGCCAGGGCCGAACGACTCTTTTCCGCAAAGGCGTCCGCTGAGCGTCTCATCCATCTGTACCGGACGGTGCTCGGCAAGGCGAATGAAAAGGAAGCCAAGGGAGCGCACTGAATTGTACCGAGATCATCTGAAGTACCTCGCATGCCCGTCTTGCTCCGGGGAGCTGACAATAGGTTCCAAAGTTATTTCTGATGCCGAGTTTCTGGAAGATGGTTCGCTGGATTGCGTTTCCTGCGGAAAGTCGTTTCCCATCGTGCGCGGGGTGCCTCGTTTCGTAGATACGAGCAATTATGCCGATTCGTTCGGTTGGGAATGGACGACTCACGCACGAACCCAGTATGACAGTTATACCCGGACAACGATATCTCAGGACCGTTTCTTCGACGAGACCCGATGGCCCCGCGAGTTGAATGGCGAAACCATTCTGGAAGTGGGTTGCGGCGCAGGAAGATTCACGGAACAGGCCGTGTCCACCGGAGCTATGGTGGTCTCACTCGACTACAGCGTCGCAGTTGATGCCAACTACGCGTCCCACGGGCGGTTGAAGAATTCGCTGATCGTTCAGGGTGACCTCTATGCCATGCCCCTGAAACCCGAGCGTTTTGATCGAGTGCTCTGCATAGGCGTACTACAGCATACCCCCGCAGTGGGGCGGGCATTCGCGGGTTTGCCACGGTTCTTGAAACCTGGTGGGAAACTCGTCGTTGATGTGTACGCTATAAACTGGAAGACATTCTTCAAGAGTTACTACCTGTTGAGACCCATAACCAAACGTATTCCGCACGAAGAGCTTTACGCCGCGATCCGTAGGTACGTGAATCTGATGTGGCCGCTGGTCCGGCTGATCGGAAAATTGCCGAGCGGACGGCTGATCAACAAGTCGCTCTTCGTTATTTCCGATTACCGCGGCCGGCTCGCTCTATCCGACGACCTTTTGAAGGAATGGGCGATACTCGACACCTTTGACGGCCTCTCCCCGCAGTTCGACAGGCCCCAGTTCCTCAGCACCGTCAAACGCTGGTTCGCAGAGGCCGGTTTCACGGATGTTGAGGTTTTCCCAGGGTACAACGGCATTGTCGGCAGAGGAACCAAGCCGGTCGATTAGAGTAGTTTACTGAAACGCATTAGCAATGTAAGGAGGATCTCGATGCCCAGAATTCTGTTCGCGGTAGTCTTGCTGATCGCTACAGTTGTTCCGGCCGGTTGGGCGGCCGATCCTGTGGTTCTCGGTGCGTACCTCTCCATGACCGGCGGCGTGGCAGCCTATGGTCAGATGGGCTGGAGCGGCATCTCCATCGGAAAAAAAATGGAGCCTGAAGCATTGGGCCGGCCGGTGGAAGTGCGCCTCGTGGATACCAAATCCGATAAGGTGGAATCGGCCAACGCGGTTTCACGACTCATCGAGAACGAAAAAGTGGTCGCAGTCCTCGGTGAGATGATCTCCGGAAACACCATTGCCGGCGCAGCGGTCTCGGAGAAGAGCCAGGTCCCCATGGTCTCGCCGACCGCCACCAACCCGATGGTCACTCAGGGGAGAAAATGGATCTGCCGCGTCTGCTTCATCGACACCGAACAGGGCAAGGTTCTCGCAAAGCTGGCCCGCGATCAGCTCAAAGCCAAGACCGCGGCGCTCATCTACGACGTGTCGCAGGATTACTCGGTCGGGCTTGCAGCATTCTTCAAAAGAGAGTTTACCGCGGGCGGCGGCAAGATCGTCTCGGAAACGAAGTTCAAGAGCGGTGACCGTGACTTCACTCCTCAACTCAGCTCCATCAAAGGCGCACAGCCAGAGGTAATCTGCGCGCCGATTTATTACACCGAGTGTGCGTTGATCGCGAAACAAGCTCGTAATATGGGACTGAATGTACCCATTCTCGCTGGGGACGGGGTCCAGGCTCCGGAACTACTCGAACTGGGCGGTCCCGCTGTGGAAAACATCTATTTCACCACCCACTTCCACAAGGACATGATTACGAGTGAAAGAGGGAAAAAATTCCTTAAGCTCTTCGAAGAGGACACCGGCAAGACCGAACCCGATGCTTTCACCGCAATGGCCACGGACGCGTATCTCATACTCGTCGATGCAATCAATAGGGCCGGCGGCACAGATCCGGCAAAGGTGCGTGAAGCCTTGCTGACCACCAAGGACTTTGAGGGGGTCACCGGAAAGATCACCATGAAACCGGACGGAGATCCCATCAAGGCCATGGTGATCGACAAGGTCAAGGACGGTAAATTCGTCTACGTGACCACGATCAACCCGTGAGCGCCGTGGGCACCCTGCCGATGGGCCAAAGCGGGTGCCGATGCGCCCGCATCACCTATCGGACCGCAGATGTTCGGTTTCCATGAATCCTTCCGGCACCGGCCGCATCTCCAAGAAGTAGAGACAAAGACTCGACCCGGCAAACGCCCGGCGAAAGGAGACGGTGTCATGGAAGAGAAAGAGCCGAAATCTGAGGAATTCGCGAGCATGAAGAGCACGGGTCCGACCTTTACCCGCTATAAATGCTGCAGTGACGAAGGTGAATGCACCGAATTTCACTCGTGGACTGAAGTAGGCGAATGCTACGAGCGAGGTGGGCGGCTCCAGAAGGGCAAGCCCGGAGACGAGTGACCTCGACGTGAGGCTCTGGAAATTCCGGCTGTTTTCTTTGGCTTAGGAGCCTGTCACGTCACTTGAAGCACCGGAGAAATGATATCATGTCGGCCCGGAACTGGCCAGCTCGGTTTGGCTCCGGAGGCTCCTTTGAGGCTGACATACTAAACTTTTCAGGTGCCGACAGCGAAGGGACCCCGTTGCAATAGACACCATGGTCTTACGATTTCTGGAAAGCATCGCGTTACGCAACAGCCTTCGAGGACCGCATACCTGACGCGCGGATTTGCTCGGACTCCCGCGGGTGCACGAATCGAGCGATGCGTCGCGCTGGGACGTTTTGGCCAACGAGCGACACAAGGGTGCACTTTCTCGCTCAGAAGGCGTCCATCCAACGTCTTGTTCTGAATGCAGCCTACTGCGAGGGGACAGACGGCTGCCGGACAGGACCGCGGGGTGGACCCCTTCAGGCCCTTCGACCTGCCGGGTCTTAACCTCGTTCCCATGCACAACTTGGATCATGGTTGACTGAAGGCACACCCCTGAAGTATGCTCGGAAGCGAGTGATACAAAGTCGCTTTCAAAGAAGTCCCCCCAAGATTACTCTTTGAAAGCGACGTGCGCTCAATGCCTGGTGAGGTCTCCCGATGCTGCTGGCTGAGGTGTCCCCGGATCGCACGCAACGAGCCTTGAGGGACAACGCCTCGGCCGAAGTGACCGCCCTCGCCGTACATTGGTTGACCGCCTTCGTGTTTCTCGTCTCATCGTCAATCCTCTTTGCATGGCTGTTCGAGTGGGACCGGTACCACGTCGTCACGACGTATAGGATCTATGACTTGGCCTGGACCGACAAGGCCCTGGTGTTCTGGCTGCTTGTGGCGAAATCCCTGGTTTGGTTCGTCCCGGTCCTGCCGGTCTGCGCGGTTTTGATCCTGTGCGGTTTTGCGAGAGCGGCTGTTGTCACGCTCAATTGCTTCTGGATAGGCATCTTTTATTTCATGGCCGCAGACCTGGTCTCGGTGAGTTTTCAGGGGTATCATGCATGGGACTACCTGCCCCCTCTGCGGGGCATTCGCTGGCAGTGGTTTGCGGACCGACTGACCGCGGACACCTTGTTGATCTTCTACGTCTTCGTGATTTCAGGGCCCTTGTGCTACGGCGTGGCGTATGGGATGACCTCGCGAGTCGGCGGGCGGTACGCCGACCTTGGGTCGCCCCAGGCGGCATCGGTGCTTGCGGGGTTCTTCCTGCTTATTGCGGTCGGAGTAGTTCCATCGCTGATTTTCTTTCGGGATCGGGCCGTGCCGGATCGCGTTTTCGAAGCCATGGCCCTCCCCGCGGTATTGAGAGAATCTCTGCCTCTTCTCACTCACCAGCTTGTTGGACGGTCACAAGCCGCTCAACCTCTACCGCCGACAGCGGCTGCTTCGGCGGTAGGGAGTCCGTCGATTGGCTTCGACGCGCAACGGGCGACACCGGGGGATGACCGGATTTCGCAGGGAACCATCCCGCGGGCGGAGCAGCGGGACGTGCTTGTCGCCACCAGGATGGTGCAGGACGCGGCAAGTCCAGCCCCGGCCGATTTTTCCGCCTTCATCGAGCGGTCCGACCTCCCCAACGTGATACTGATCGTTTTCGAGAGCTTTCGTTCGTCCGCAGTCGGTCCGGAGCTGATGGGGGAACTGGACGCATGGTCCCGGCAGGGTCTGCGGCTCGATCGGCATTTTTCAGGGTGCAACGCCTCGCATTTGGCCCTGTTTTCGCTCTTTTACGCCCGGTCGTCCCTCGGGTACAGCCAAAACCTGGACCGCAAGATCCCTCCCCAGTTTTTCGAGTCCTTCCGGCGATCCGGCTATCAGATCACCCTGCTCACCTCGGGAGAGATAAAAGCGCACCGGAGGATGGGCGATTTCATCAACGAAAACACGTGCGACAGGATACTGGTGGAAGGCGAATTCGACGGCTCGGCTGAAGATGTCTGGCCGGATTCCGATCGCAGGAAGCTGGCCCGGCTGAAGAGCATGCTCGATGACCGGCAGGATCGGCCGCAACTTGTCCTTTTCTATCTGCTCTCTTCCCACTACCAGTACTTGTTCCCGCCTGAGTTCGAGGTCTTCAAGGAGCCATCGGGCTTCCGACAATTCTTCGACCCGCAGGAGCAGCAGCGCAGTTTCGTGAATCGCTATTCCAACTCTCTCCTGTTTCTCCAGCACGAGCTGATGAAGGTTCTTCGATCCATCGATTTGAAGCGGAACATCGTGGTCATAACCGGCGACCATGGCGAATCGATGGGGGAGGACGGAGTCTTCGTGCATGGCAGTCGCATGTCCGAAATCCAGATGCGGGTCCCGTGCCTGATCGTAGGGGACGGGGTGACACCGAGGAGGATATCGACCGCCACGACGCACGCGGATCTCTTGCCGACGCTCCTGCATGTGCTGGCGGGGCGAGGAGTGCCCATCGGGAATTGTCACGGGAGGGACCTGATCGCAGACCCCTCTCCCGCTGATGAAGTGGTGCTTGCGCCGGCCAATGGACCGGAATGGGAAGGAGTGATGATCGTACGGGGAGACAGGCGGATCGTGTTCAGGACCGACACCTCCGCAAAGCCCCCGTGGTTGGAATTCGCCGGTCTTGTCGACGCAAAGGGGCAGTTTGAATGGCAGGTCGAGCCGTCAGAACGTGTCCGGTATGAATTGCGATGAACCCGACGGCGACCCAAGAGGCATTCATGAGTCGTCTGCAGCGTGTCTTGGCAACCATGAATCGAGACGATTGTCGGTGAGTTCAGGGCCTTCGTAGCGACTGTGTTCACACGCGCTGCCGGGGTTGCTCGCAACGCGGAGTCTCCCTTGGGGTCCCCGCTCTTGGCCGTTCAGTGGGGCCGGCATCTTGCCGGTCACTCTTCCGGAGACGATCCCATCCATCGACGCTATTCACGCGGCACGCGTTCTACGTGCATCACCGCGGCCTCTCTGGCTGTATTGGTGGGACAGGCGTCCCGCCTGTCATTTTTTCATGGACAGGCAAGATCTATCCCACCATGATTCCCGAAATGCGTCACTGAATTTGCGCCATCGACCGTTGAGCAGAGGCCGGCTCCAGCATCGCTCGTTCCAGAAAGGTTGCGTAGCTCGGGCGCCGAGCCATCAGGCTGTCCAGCATGGAGGAAACTATCGGAGCTTCCCTTTTGATCAGAGCCGTGTACAGGCCTGCTCCTTCGATATCGCCTACCATCAGGGCACCGACCAGCCGGCCGTCTTTGAGCACAAGCTTGCGATAGGAGTCACCCCGCCTCTGCGTCAGAACCTCGTAGCTCGCTTCGTCGCTCGGTTGGATCAGTCCCACGGAAACCGTCGGCACGCCTGCCAGGACAAAGGAATTCAAAACCGCCAGCGTGCCGCAGTATTCAGATTCGCCCCCGGTCATGCAATGCCCGGCGATACGGCCCATCTCCACCGCGCTGGTCCAGCTCGCGGGAACTATGTTTTCGCCGGTAATGATGTCCGTCGTCTCTGCCACGTCCCCGGCTGCATAGACATCGGGCAGGCTTGTACGAAGGTTGCGGTCCACCGCGACCCCGTTCCGGACTGTAGCGGCCGCGCCGAGCGCGAGTCCGACATTGGGCCGTATTCCGACCGCGGTGACGATGAGATCTGCTTCGAGGGAAATGCCTCCCGGTGCCAGCTCACAGCTGAGCACTCCGTTTCGCCTTTCCACGCGGCTGACCGTGTGCATCAAGAGGACTCGAATCCCCCACGCTTCCAGCGCGCGGCCGACGATTTCCGCGGCGACATGGTCGAACTGGAACGGAACCACGCGGTCCCCCTGCTCGACCACCGTCACTTCCAGCCCTTTGCGGCGCAGGGCCATGGCAGCCTTGGTGCCTACCCGTCCGCCCCCGATAACCACCGCCCGCGTCCCCTTGTCGGCCGCGTCCTTGATGGCTTGCACATCGGCCATGGACCGGAACGAATACGACCCGGCCCATTCCACCAAACCTGGGATGGACGGGCTCAGCGCAGAGGCCCCGGTCGCGATGAGGAGCCGATCGTACGCCAGACGCTCGCCTCCGCGCAGGAGAGCAACCTTCTTGTCCGGGTCGATCTCTTCGACCCTGGCCCCCAGCCTCACGTCAGCATCGCGAATCGCGGCCGCTTCGTCCTGGAACAGCGAGCGAAAGCCGACGCGGCCATCGATGAAAAATGGCATCAGCGGCCGGTAGTAAGCCGGATGGGATTCTTCGGATACGATCGTCACCTGACCTGCCGGGTCCCGGGCCCGGATGGCTCCGGCTGCGGCATTGCCTGCGGCTGAGTTCCCGACGATCACGTAGCGCATCTCGTTCCCTCCTTTCGTGAGGCGGATCGATCCTCGGGGATTCGCGCGTTACTCCACGACAGCTCCGGCGACCACTCCCGCCTGGACCTTGCGCGTTCGAGCCGTGAACTCTTCCGCTTCGCTGAAGACAAGCGCTTTCGTTGGGCACGCGCTTACACACGCGGGGACGTCCCGGTCAGGGCACCGGTCGCACTTGACCGCAATTCGCTGCTCCTGCTTGCGCCCGATCACGCCGTACGGGCACACCATCAGGCAGGTCCAACAGCCTACACAGCGGTCCTCGTGGTGGACGACCATGCCGCGGTCGTCCCGGGAAATCGCGCCCGCGATGCACGCCTCGAGGCACGGCGCGGGATCGCAATGACGGCATGTGAGGGGTACGTTGCGGCCGTCGCCTCTCTCCACGTACAGACGATAGCGCGGGCGGGGCGTTTCGGCCACTGCGCCGAAGAGGGTCTTGGCGGCTGAATGTTCCGTGGCGCAGGCCATTTGGCAACTGCGACAACCCATACAGCGGTCCAACCGTACGAAGATCTCTTTCATAGCCCCAACCCCTTTCTTCTGGCCTGGATCGCCTCCATCAGCTTTGCCGCGGAGCTGACCGGGTCGGTATCGACGATGAAGTACCCGCCGAAAAAATCTCTGATGTCTTCGGTCAGCACCTTGGTCACCGCAGGACTCCCGATCACCGGGGGCACGACCCCGACATGGGTCGGCAAGCCCGCGGCAACGGCCCAGGTCCCGATGGAGATGGCCTTCTCGGTTGTGGCTTCGGGAGCGCTCGCCACGACCGGCAACTTGTCCAGATCAACCCCGAGCTTGTTGGCGACGGCGACCGCCACATCCGCGGCTCGTGAGTTGTCCACGCAGGAACCCATGTGGAGCACGAGCGGCAACGGGCCGCCCAGCCCGGCCGCCTCGCCCAGCGCGGTCAAGACCAGCTTCAGCCCGAACCCGGCATATTCGTTGGTGGCGGCCGATGTGAGCAACCCGTGACGGGCAAACGCGCCTGCGCCGCATCCGGTGGCCAGGAGGAGAACGTTCTGTCTGGCAAGCTCCTTGGCCATGGTGACGAAGTTCAGGTCCTGGGTGACCCGAACATTGTTGCACCCGGCAAACAGACACACCCCTTGAATGTTTCCGTTGACGATATGGTCGATCAGCAGCGCCAGCGGGTCGTCCTTGTTGAGCAGCGCCAGTGCTCCGACAATGGCCTCAGTGGAGAATCCCGCAATGGATGTCTCTTCGTACGGCGGGATGTTGACGCTCTTGGAACCGCGATTCTTGTATGACTCGATCCCCAGCCGAACGATCTCCTTGGCCGTCTTGCGCGCGGTTTCTTCTTTGAATTCCAGATGGACCGCTCCGGGGATCTTGGCGATGGGCATGGTGGTGATGAGCCGCGTGTGAAGGCACTCCGCGAGGTTCCCCAGACTCGGCATGATGCACTGGTAGTCCACGACCATCGCATCGACCGCGCCGGTGAGCAGAGCCAATTCCTGGGAAACGGAATGCGTGGCGGACGGAATCCCGTGACGCGAGAGCACTTCGTTGCCGGTGCAGCAAATACCGACGAGATTGAGCCCCTGGCTCGCGCCGGCGCGCACGGCTTCCTCATTCATTTCGCTCGCCATCTGCGCGATCACGTCAGACAGGACAGGGTTATGCCCGTGCAGCGCGATGTTCACCGCATCCTGCTTCAGCACGCCGAGATTGGCCCGGGAGACCACCGGTTGAGGGGTGCCGAAGAGCACGTCCGCCAGGTCGGTACCCATGTGGCAACCGGCAAAGTCGGCTAGCGCACATTTTACCCCCCCGAGCAGCAGGTTTATCGGATCCGCGTCGACCCCGTAATGCGTACGGTGCATCACCTCTGAGATGGCCGCGTCGATCCCTGTCGGGATCACGCCGTATTTCAGGAATTTCTCCAGCCTGCCCTGGGTAACATTCACGGCGGCCCAGGCGACCGGGGTCTCTTTTTCGGAGAAGTCGGCGAGCGCAGCCTGCGCGACCGCTCTGGCCAGCTCCTGCGTGCTCTTGTTGTCAGTATCGATTCCGAGCTTGGCAGCAAGGCTCTGCAGCTTGGCCCCATCTTTGACCGGGTAGTCAGGGGCCTTTCCCTCGGCCCATTTGAGCAACGCGTGCGCGAGGTGTTTCGCGTGGCCGGCATGCGCGGCTGTACCCGCGGCGATGGAGCGTGCCAGATTGCGCGCGACGATGGTATCCGCGGTCGCGCCACAGGTCCCCCGTGATGCCCCCTCACCGAACGGATCGATGCGGCAGGGGCCTTGCATGCAGTTTCTGCAGCAGACCCCCATTTCGCCGAAACCGCATTGGGGAGTCTGTTGTTCAAAACGATCCCAAACGGTGCCGATACCGTCCCGTTCCGCGGCACGCAGCACTACCTTACCAGCTTGGTCGATAGTTCTCTCCATGGCCAGCTCCTTGTCGTTTGAGAACAGGGTGAAAGGGGATTGGATGGGAAAAGACCGAGAGATACCTTATCCTACCACGATCTTAGGGCCAATCGACAGCTATCGTCAAGAGTGTGCCATGTTCGTGAAGGAGATGCTACGTGACCCACCTCGTGTGCCGTGGCGAGTGCACCCTCGATTTCTCAATTAGAATTGGCGTGGGGCCCTTGTAGCCCGAATTAACTTCCTTTAACCATCGCCGCGATCTTATCCCTGCTGATTCGGAGATAGTCCTTGTCCCGAGAAAACACCTCCAGGGTCATGGTCCCGTCGTATCCGATGTTCTTCAGGGCTTTGATGATTCTGGGGAAGTCGATGCTCCCCCCTCCGATGGGAAGGTGATTGTCCTCTTTCCCAAAATTGTCGCTGACATGAATGTGCGCGATTCGGCCTGCGTACTGACGGAGAAATTCCAGGTTCCTCGTGGAGCCTCTCCCGCCGATGTTGGCGTGGGCGATATCAAGGGTAAGCTTCAGGGTGGGAAATGCTGCGAGGGCTTCGGCGAAATCTTCGGGCTCGGTGAGAGAATTGGCTCGAGGAAACATATTCTCCAGGCAGAGGCACAAGCCCAGACGATCGGCCGTTTCCACCATGGCCGCGAGACTTTTCATTCTGTACCGCCTCACCCGGTCTGCCACCATAGCGCCGAGCCCTGTGGCATACGCGGGATGGGCAACCACCTTGAGAGCGCCAAGATCTGCCGCCACCTCAAGAGATTGCAGCATCTCGTTCAAGGAAGCCTCGCGTACGCTGTCCGTCAGGTCCGCGAGATAGAGAAAGCTCGGGAGATGGCAGACCAGCTTCATGCCAGTGCGATCCAACTCGTTCAACAGAGCCTTGTGAAGGCTCCTGATCGTCGCGTGGTGCGACTGCGGCGGGTCCATGGTCAACTCGAGGTAGTCGAATCCAAGCTCGGAAATGGTACGCAGTTCCTCGAGAAGAGGTTTGATGGGAAAATTCATCGCTCCGTACAGCATGCCGTGCCTCCTTCATCGACATGCTGGATCATAGCACTTCCTTCTGGCCTCTGGGGCGCAATTGTAAGGTGTCGGCAACTCTCAATAAATAATCCGGGAAGGACCTTTCTTGGAAAACAGGTCTTTCCCCGGACCGCTCGCTCCGGGCCGTTCTGCGGTGTGCCCCTATCGCTTCGGAACCAAGGCGCCGACCACTTCCAGGAGGCGGGGGACGTTCACCGGTTTCGCGAGGACCCCGTCGACCCCCGATTCGGCCATTCTCTCTTCCTCGTCGAGCTGATCCCCCCAACCGGTGATGAAGACAAAAGGAATCTTGCGAATTCCCCGCTCTTCACTGAAGAGGCGCAGTGCTTTTCCCACCTCCCATCCGTTCATGACCGGCATGCCCAGATCGCAGAGCACGATATCCAACTGGTTTTGCTTGAATATTTCGACCGCCTCGGCTCCGGAGAGCGCGGTGAGAACCGTATGACCGTGCTGAGTCAAGATTTCCTTCAGCGTCATCACCACCGGTTCCATGTCGTCGATCACCAGCATGCGGAGCGGTCGCGTTGCACTGACCTCCGCCACTGGGGCCTTACGGGCGGAAGGTCTTTCTGCAAGAGGTAACTCCACGCGGAAGGTAGACCCTTCCGCCTCTTTACTGCGAACGGAAATCCGGCCTCCGTGGCGACTCACGATTCCGTAGCTGCTTGCCAGGCCCATCCCTGCGGACTGAAACCCCTGCGTGGTCCAGAAAGGCTCGAAGACTTTGTCGAGATTCTCTTCCCGAATCCCGACCCCGTCGTCGCGTACCATCAGGATGACCTTGTCCTCCTCCCCGAAGACCCGGACCTCGATGGTTCCACCGATCGGCACAGCCTCGGCCGCGTTCTTGATGAGATTGACCACCACATCGGACAGTTCGCTCTCTTTCCCTTTCACCATGCATCCGGACTGGAGGTTGCGGATGAGCGAGATCTTGATCCCATCTTTCTCAGGCGCGGTCTCCCACCAGGGGCGGGTCAATTCGACGGCCTGATCGACCGTGTGGCATAGATCGAACACGGTTGCGCCAGGCGGAGCTTCCTGCGGTCTGCGTCGGGCAAATTGCTGGAGGCGCCTCACCATTTCACCACCCGAGCGGGCGCTGCTGCGAATATCTTCGAGATAGGAGACAATCGCGGCCCGATCACCGGTTTGTAGGCCGGAGAGTGCCATGTCCGCGTCTCCCATGATGACTTGAAGCAGGTTGTTGAAATTGTGCGCTACGCCGTACGCCAGTTCTCCGATGGCCTTCTTGCGTTCGTCCTGAAGGAGCAATTCTTCTGCTCGCTTGCGATCCGTGACATCCTCGCACGTCAGAAGGTGCTGCCCGGTGTCCAGCTGCACGCACCGAAACTGAATGAACTTATGCGTCCCATCCTTGCACGTAACCGTAAAGGTGCGGGAGCGGAGCCCGCCTACCGGCGAATCGGCCAGGTCCTTGAGCCAAGCCGCGATGACTTCCCGTCTGTAAGCCGCGTCCGGGTACGCTTTTCTGAACCAGGTTCGTCCGTTGGGGATTTCGCTCAGATCGTACCCGAACAGGTGCTTGAACTTGGCGTTGATGTGCTGGAAAGTCCCATCTTCGTGGATCATCAGCATACCGATGGGGGAGTCCTCCGTCAGCGTTTGAAACTTCTGCTTTTCCAGCCGCAGTTTCTCCTCAGCCTCTTCGAGTTGACCGATCGCGCGCCTCAGTTCCCGATTGCCTCGCTCGAGCTGATCCCTACTGTGCCGCAGTTGCTGTTGATACAGCTCGTTCTGAAGGAGTTGTCGCTTTTCGTACGTGAGGTCCTCGACGAGAACCAGCAGGTGCCTGTCCCGTCCGACGCGCAGACAGCGCAGGTTCACCCGACCCCAGGTTCTCGCCTGGTCCATGCCGAGCACCGCTTCGGTGGTCTGCGGTTTTCTGCTGGAGAACACGTCTTTGACAACGTTCATCGCGCGCTCGACCGTAGCAGGATCGGGGAAGAGCGCGGAGAAATGCGCACCCAGGATGTTTCCATACTCAGCGCCGATCTTGCCCCACGCCTTGTTGGCAAAGACAATGTTATAAGACCGGTTTATCAGGAGCGCTGGAATCGGCAGCGCTTGGAGCAGCTTACCGAACGTGGTGGCACGAACCCCCCTCAGGTCGTAACTCCCCGAAGCGGTTTCGTTCTCGTTCAACAGTTCTTCAAGGTGGATGTGTTGAGGAACCGGCGATGCGAGAAAATCGACCATACTATCGTCAGTCATGCGCTAACCTCATACCATTGCCGACACTTGTCTTGCTCCAGAGGACCGCGGCGCGGCGCCTTCACCGGAGATTCGGACTCCCACGGTAACACGGGGCCGAGACACTCCCCCCAAAGGTAGCTCGACCCCGACCTCATGGCCCCCTATGGGGCGTCACCGTTACCCTCACGAAACCCCGGCTTCGCGCAAGCAACGACCGTGCCAAGTCTCAACACGGCGGAGCATAACGCATATCCGGTTTACTGGAAGCTTCCCTGCGCATCCTCCGGGTGCGCACACGGCGGCGATCCGTATCCTCCCGCGGAGATAGAGTTGCAAGGAGCGTGCCAACTTACCATCGCAATTATCCGTTGAAAATACTCACTATTGTTGCGGCGCTTCGCAACCCCATGCAGGCAAAACGGCATGAATTGTCACTATCGCGAGAGCTTACACGTAACTAATTGGCTAAATTGACTAAATTGACTGTCTACTTCGTGTACAACCCGAACATCTCGTGGGCAAAATCGTGATCGTACGGATTCAGACTGCCCGGGCTCCGCTATCAGAAGTCGTGCCACTCTCTGGAGAGGTTCTTCACCATAATGATGAGGTCCCGGCACCCGCCCTGAGGATCCAACACGTAGTCTTTTAGGACAGCCTCATGGTGGAAATCGAGACGGTCCGCGGCTTTCATGGCCATGTTCTCCACGCCGGAGACGAATTCCGCGATGAGTTTTTCCACACCAAGTTCCGTGGCCAGTTTCGCCGCATCGGTCAAGATGAGGCTACCGACCTTTTGAGACCGGTACGCTGGCACAACCATGATACGCACATGGGCGACATGAGCAGTGCAGCCGGAAGACGATCTGTACAGCCTGAGGTTCGCGATGATCTCTCCGTCTTCTTCCTTCACCGCGACCATCGGGAGCACGTGCTCGTAGTTCAAGTTCTCGATCCATTGGTGGAGCCGCTCCGGGTCGGTGAGGTTCTCCCTCAAGAACCAGCGTTCTTCCTCGGGGATCTGGGATAACATGGTTCGGAGAGCTTCTTCGTCTTCACGGACGACGGGCCGGAGCACCACCGATAGCCCGCCTTTCGTGACCATCTTCTTGGGATAATCTTCAAGCATCGGATGATTCCTTCCCTTGGCTGCATGAAGGCCTCAACTTTAGGACGACAGGAAATGGCCTTCAGCCGCATGGGGAACACGTGGCACGTTCCGAGAGCCCGGTCGCGGCCATCAATGGTTTTCTCGTTCGTCCCGCCTGAACTGCCAGGGCGGTATCGGTTTCGGTTGAGACCATAACCCTATGCGTTGTTTCCTGGCAGCCTGTTCCAGTTTTCCCAGGTCTCGGTCTTTGCCCGCGTGTTCCCGGTACCACCAGGCCAGCCCGGCTTGCAGTAGTTCCCGATTCACGCTCTTTCCGTCCAGGGATACCCATGCGACGGTGCGGCCGTACCGGTCGCGGTCCACCGGCTTCACGGTCACGCTCTTTCCATAGACCATTCGCGAGGTGAACTGTTTGGCACGGGTACCAAAGTCCTGGTTCCGCTCGGGGCAATCAATGCCGTAGAGTCTTATTTTTTCCGCCTTTCCGGCGTGCATCACCCGGATGGTGTCCCCGTCGGCCACGCCGACGCATCGACCCGTCCATGTCTGGCCGGAACAACTCCCGCACAGAGCGAGGAATAACAGGACCACAGCCTGTACGGGGAGGCATCTCATCCAAACTCCTCCGAAGCGCCGCGCCGGCACCACCACGCAGGGGCACCTCTTGGCGGCTGGAATGCTCCTCCTTGGCGTCTGCACTGTGATCTTCAGCGCGGGAGGATCCCGTCAGAGCAACTCGCTGAAATCGATGCTCAGGTCATCGTCGTCCTGCATCAACCCCCTGATCATGCGGAACTCCGGGAGCAATCGGAGGAAGCAGTCGAATATCCTGGGATCGAAGTACTTGCCTTTGTTCGCCACCATGATGGCAAAGGCCTCATCCTCCGACAGCGGCAATCGGTACACGCGTTCGCTCAGGAGTGCGTCGTACACGTCTGCAATGGCGACTATGCGTGCGCATTCCGGTATGTCCTCTCCCACAATCCCCTTGGGATACCCGGTACCGTCCCACTTCTCATGGTGTGCCAGCGCGATGTCTCGCGCCATGCGAAGGACCGATAGTTCGGACCCATCCAGGGCGTTGGCCCCGATTTCCGTGTGTTTCTTCATCAGGGCGTATTCCTCGGGTGAGAGCCGCCCCGCCTTGACCAGGATGCTGTCGGGAATCGCGACCTCGCCGATATCGTGCAGCGCTGCTGCCAGACGAATCTCCCGGGTCGGCTCAGCGGCCCATCCCAGCCCATCCGCGAGGACGGAGGCGTAGAGCCCCACGCGTCTCACATGTTCTTCAGTCTCGTCGCTCCGACGGCCAATGGCCGCCAGCAGTCGAAAGACGATCTCTTCTTCACGCTCGCGCGCTGCCTGATCTTCTGCCGCGCTTACCTGGCGCGGCCGTTTCAGAGCAGCCGCTGCATGGATCAACACATCCTTCCGCATGAATGGCTTGAGAATGTAGGAGTCCGCCCCGGCCTCCACGGACATGGCGGCAGTTTCACGGTTCTCCAGAGTGGTTGCGGTCAGCACGGCCGGGATCGAGGGGAGCGTTTGCACAAGAGCCAGGAGATCCGCCGCAGGCAGCCCAGGCATGTCGAGATCCCCGAGCACAAGGTCAAACCGGTCCGATCGCAAGAGTTTGTCCGCATCATCGCTCCGGGTGGTCGTCACACAGGAGTATCCCTCGGACGCAAACCAACCTGACAGTTCCTCAAGCGCTTCCGGTTCTTGACAAACAACGAGAACTTTTGCCGTGCGATCTTCCATCGCGCAACCTCCACATTTCGGAGTATCACCAGATCCGGCCCCTCCGACCCGCAAACCAGACATATCTACTCTCGAATGAGCGGGGGCTGAAGTCAACAAATTCGTTTCGGTACTGCCATCCTAACAAGAGACACGTCAAAAGTCATCCCATTGACGGCGGATAGTTCGTGGCGTACAAAGGACGAAAGAACGTCAGGTACAAGGGAGGTATCATGCGCACTGCGAGCGTTTTGTCCGCGGCTGGAGTCTTCTGCATCATGCTGGTTCTCGCCCCCCCATCGGTCTGTTTCGGCCAGGACCGACCGATCTCGATGGATCGAGCGCGCATGGAACGCGCCGCTTCCGCACCCGCGTGGGACCGGGAACGCCACCTGAAGAACCTCAAAGACCAACTGGAACTGCTCGACCTGGAGCAGAAGATCTTTCAGGAGAACGAACAAAAGCAGGCTTTGCACAGTGAACAGCGGCAACAGCAGCTCAAACAGCAGCTCGAAACCGTTGACCTGGAAGAGAAAATCCAGGAGTTGAGAGATCAGCAGCAAGCCCTTCAACGGCGCCACCGCCGGGACGACCTGAAACGACAGATGGATACGTTCGCAATGGAACGAAAGGTGTCTGAACTGAATCGCAAGAGGCAGGCAATGCAGCACCAGCAGCGCAGCGAAGACCTGAAGCGCCAGATCGAACAACTGAGCGGGGAGCTTCAGAAACCCGGAGAACCTTCGCAAAAGGATTCGCCGTCGAAAAAACAATAGGGAGATATCTGTTTCCGGGAAGACCCGGCAGGATCGGCCCTCAGAAGGCTTCTCACCTATCACCCGATCGTCGGATTAGTGCAATCTTAGGAGGTGTCCCATGGCAAAATGGCTGATGTTTGCCATCCTCGTAGTGGCAATCACGGCGGGGGCGGCACAGGCTGAATCCGCAAGCGATGTCATCAAGACCTCGGGCGGTGATCTCAAAATCACCTTTATCGGCCACGGTTCCCTGATGTTTACCTACCAGGGGAAAGTCATTCATGTGGATCCGTATGGCAAGCTGGCCGATTATGGGTCGTTTCCCAAGGCAGACCTGGTTCTCATCACTCACGAGCACGCCGATCACCTGGACCTGGATGCCTTGAAGAAGGTTGGAAAGGAAAACATCCCGGTGGTGATGACCGAAACCTGCGCCCAGAAAATCAAAGGCGGTCCCGTCATGCGCAACGGCGACGTCCAGACAGTTGCTGGGATCAAGATCGAGGCGGTTCCTGCATACAACCTGATCCACATGCGAGCCCCGGGGCAGCCCTACCATCCTAAGGGAGTCGGAAACGGATACGTGCTCACCTTTGGTGACAAGAGGGTCTACGTGGCTGGCGACACGGAAAACATTCCCGAAACGAAGGGCCTCAAGGACGTAGATATTGCCTTTCTCCCCATGAACCTCCCGTATACCATGACCCCCGAGATGGTCGCGGACGCGGCAAAGGCATTCAAGCCGAAGATCCTCTATCCGTACCACACCGGTGACACGGACATCTCCAAGATCAAGAAACTTATGAAAGGGGAACAAGGGATAGAGCTGCGCATCCGCAAGATGAAGTAGAAGCAGGTGATGCCAACAAGTCTCGCTTTCAAAGAGGTAAGCTCGGAGGAACTTCTTTGCACAGAGAGGTTCCCCCCAAAGTTACTCTTTGGATTGAGGCTTGCTATTACAGCACCTGGATGGCATCGTCGAAGGTAGTGATCCTTTCCAGGCCAGTCCTGGTGACCACAAAGGTATTCTCGATGCCGGCCAAACCTTCTCCGGGGAGGATGAATTTCGGCTCGAGCGCAACGACCATCCCTTCCTGGAGGACGTGAGGGGATTTTCTGCCGACGACCGGCAGTTCGTCGAGTTCCAGCCCGACTCCATGCCCAACGAACGGTACCGACTGGGGGTATCCAAGGAAGCCCTCGGTAAAGCCGGCTTGTGCGGCCATGTCCACTGCGGTGTCGTAGAGAGTCTCAGCCCTGGTCCCAGCGCACCCGTGAGCGGCAAGCGTGTTCTGGATTTCCAGAGCGACTTCGTGAACCTGGAGAAATTTCTCCGGCGGTTCGCCCAGGAAGAACGTTCTCGCCTGGTCGACCATGTACCCGCGGGCCACCCCGACGTAATCAATTGAAACCGGCTCGTGTCTCCGGATGGTTTTGAGCCCCGCTCCGTGCGGCATGGACGGATGAACCCCCGGTCCTCCTGTCGGGCCTACCGTCGCGCTCGGGATCGCGAGATTCGGTCCTGACATGACGTGGCCGTAGAAGACCTCCTGGTTGAAACTGCGCACCCTCACATACCCTTGATGACCGTGCTTCCGGTAGTAGGCTTCCAGAAGGCCCGAGAATTCCACTTCGGACATTCCTTCCGTGAGGATCTCCCGCACCATGCCGAACATCGAGTCGTTCAGTCGACCAGCTTCCCGGATGAGGTCCAGTTCGTACGCGGATTTTATCATACGCACCTCCCGGACCAGGTACGACACATCCCTGATTTCGGTATCGGGAAAGAGGTCCTGGTACATCCGAAAGAGGTTCACGGGCAGGACGTCGAGTTCCATACCGAGCGTTCGCGGCTTTCCGCCGCATACGGATTCCACATGTTGTTTCAGGGCTGATAGACCCGGTGAGGGGTGCACCTCATCGAGAGGAGACTCCGCTTCGGCCCGTTCCAGGCTCTTTCGCACCAAGAGGGCAGCCCGCCCTTCTGCCGGGATCAGAAGGTAAGCCTCCTGGCCTGTTCCCGAAAAATAGAAGAGGTCCGCACGCTGTACGATCAGCGCGGCCTCCATTCCCTGTTCCCGCATTCCCGACTGCAATGCCTGGATGCGCCGTTCGATTTCCTCCCGCGGAGTTGACCACATACACGAACCTCTCACCCGAAGCCGTTTCCAGAGAGGAAATTTGGAGGAAACTTCTTTGTGTAAAGAAGTCTCCCCCAGAATTCCTTTCTCTGAAAGCGGCTTGGTGTCATGTTTGGGGTTGGATGACGACCTTGATCGACTGATTGGCCTCGGCCACGAGGGCGAATCCTTCAGGCGTTCCCGCGAGCGGGAGGCGCTGAGTGATCATCTCGTTCACGCATATTCGATGCGACGCGATGAGTTCCATGGCCGCCCGAATATCTCGAGGACTCCCCGCGTAGGACGTGGTCATGGTGACCTCTTTACGCCACAGGTCGTTGAACGGCATCGGAACGGCTGCGCCTGGATCGGAAGGCGCGAAGAACAGGATCGTTCCGCCGCGATCCACCGATCTGAAGGCCTGCTGCAAGGCAGGGCCGGCTCCCGTGCAGACGATGACGAGGTCCGCAAGGCGCCCGTCGTTGACATCTTTGAAACGGTCCGGGAGATTGTCGCCGCCGGTGAGTGCGACGTCCGCGCCGAATTTCAGGGCCATTTCCAGCCGGTACGCATTGATATCGACCGCGGCGATGCGGCTCGCACCGGAGATTCGGGCGAGCTGCGTGTGGAGGAGTCCAGCCATGCCACTCCCCACGATCAGGACCCGTCTTCCGGGGATCCATCCCGCGTGGTGCTGGCCTCGATAGACGCAGGCAAGCGGTTCAATGAACACCGCTTCGTCGTACGTCATGGTGTCCGGCAGAGCGTAGACCCCGTTCCTCACGTTGATCGCGGGAACGCGCAGGTACTCGCTGAATCCGCCCGGATCGAAATTCGTGGTCGCCAAGGTATCGCAAACCGAATGGTGTCCGGCCGTGCAGTACCGGCACATGTTGCACGGCACGTGATGCGAGACGAACACCCGGTCGCCTGTCTTCCAGCCGGTCACGGCTGCGCCGACTTCGACGATCTCCCCCGCGATTTCGTGCCCGAGCACCAGTGGGGCCTTGGGCACCCGATACCATTCCAGCACGTCACTGCCGCAGATGCCGCTTGCCCAGACCTTGACGAGCAGCTCGTCCGGAGCGATGCGAGGAACCTCCATCTCCTGGATACGAACATCGCGGTTGTTGTAGTACATGGCCACCCGCATGGAAGGCCTCCGTTCCTTCACATCGTTAGGGGTTGTCCCCAAGTAATCGGTGCTTGATACAGGGTGCCACTGCTGGCTGGTCCAGCAGTGCTCTTGCTCATTGAGGCGCTTTCTGCCAACGGCTGCAACGGCTGTGCTGGGACGAGCCCTTAGCGGGCGTTCTTTTCGTCTTCGTAAATTTTCAGCGCTTCTTCGGGCTTTTCGTTGTAATGCACCACCGCACGAACCGCCTTGATCATGCCCACAGGGCAGTCCGACTGGAAGATGTTCCGCCCCATGTCCACGCCGACAGCCCCTTCCTGGATTGCGTTGTACGCCATGGTCAGCGCTTCCATTTCCGGGAGCTTCTTTCCGCCGGCCATAACGACGGGGACCGGGCAGGTGCCGGTCACTCGCTCGAAGTTCTCGCAGTAGTAGGTCTTCACGAAATTCGCGCCCATTTCGGCCGCGATCCGCGAGGAGAGGCTCAGATATCGGGCGTCTCGGGCCATATCACGCCCAACCGCGGTGACGGCCAGCACCGGGATCCCCGCCTGCTGACCCGCATCTACCAGATCGGAAAACGCGACGAGCGTCTGGTGCTCGTGTGGCGCACCCACATAGATGGAGAAGGCCATGCCTGAAACATTCAATCGAATGCAGTCTTCCACCGCGACGTTCCAGGTCTCGTTGGAGAGTTCCGAGAGAACGCTCTGCCCTCCGGAAGCCCGGAGAACGATCGCGCACTGGCATCCTGCCGGGACCGAAGTGCGTAAGATGCCGCGGGTCAACATGAGACAGTCCGCGTACGGGGCCAGCGGCTCCAGGGTTTGTTCCATGATTTCCAGGCCGGAAGTCGGCCCCTGAAAGTATCCGTGATCGACGGCGAGCATAACCGTGCGCCCGGTATCGGGCTTGATGATCCTCGACAGCCGGTTCTTCATTCCCCAGTCCAGATGGGCGCATCCTTTCAGATGGAACCCTGCTGAACTCCCCGCGCCGGTTGCCTTGACATCACCGGCTTGAACCAGTCCTTCTACATCCGCCATGGCTCTTGACCCTTTCCCGTTCAGAGTAGAAAGCCTAGAAGGTACCAGAGGGGAAAGCCACTGTCAACTTGCGAGTCTGCGTGATACTGAGGGTCAATCGGTCAGGCAATAGCGTGTGGGCAGCCAAACCTATTGCGAGGCGGTAAGTTCCCGTATAACATGTGGAAAGGATAGGCGTTCAAGCATGATTCCATGAAAGGGACGTTCCCGTAAAAAGGAGCCAAGTTACCGCGAAAGAATGGGAAACGATGAAGACCAGACCGATCTATCTCGACTACAATGGGACCACGCCGCTTGACCCGCATGTCATCTCAGCGATGCGGCCGTACATCGAGGAGGAATTCGGGAATCCCTCCAGCAGCCACTGGTACGGCATCGAGCCGAAGCGGGCGGTCATCAAGGCCCGTCGGCAAGTCGCGGACCTGCTCAACTGCACCCCTGACGAGATTGTATTCACCAGCGGCGGGACCGAGTCCAACAACCACGCGATCCTCGGAGCGGTCTTCGCTTCCGGAAAGACACCGGGGCACGTCGTCACCAGCCAGGTGGAACACCCCGCGGTGCTGGAGGTCTGCCGGCGGCTGGAACGCTTGGGCCATCAGGTCACGTACGTCCCGGTGGACGGGTCGGGCATGGTCGACCCCGGCGACGTGGAGGCCGCGATACGACCGCACACTGTCCTGATTACCATCATGCACGCGAACAACGAGGTCGGTACGATTCAGCCGATTCGAGAGATCGCAAGCATCGCCGGGGATAGAGGCATCGTGTTTCACACGGACGCGGCGCAATCCATCGGCAAGATCCCCACGGATGTGAACGACCTGGGAATGGATCTGCTCTCCGTCGCGGGCCACAAGCTGTACGCGCCCAAGGGCATCGGAGCGCTGTACCTGCGGAAAGGCATCCAACTCGAGCCGTTCATGCTCGGGGCAAGTCAGGAGGTCGGACGGCGGGCCGGCACCGAGAACGTGGCCTGGATTGTCGGCCTCGGAAAGGCCTGCGAGATCGCTCGGGAAAACCTACAGGCCAATATGGCGCACCTGCGTCAGACGAGGGACCTCCTGCACCAGGGGCTCGGCGCACGGCTCGGGGATATAATGAGGCTCAACGGGCATCGTGAGCAACGGTTGCCCAATACCTTGAGCGTCTCCTTCCGAGGAATCGAGGCGAACCGGATACTCGAAGAGATCGGGCTGGATGTCGCGGCATCCGCGGGGGCTGCGTGCCATTCGGATCATGTCGAAGTATCGCACGTGCTCCAGGCCATGAAGGTGCCCCTCGAATGGGCCAAAGGCACGATTCGCCTTTCCACCGGGAGGATGACGACGGTCGATGAGATCGCCCGTGCGACGGAGATCGTGGCCAATGCGGTGACCGCGCTGGCGAGCCAATAACTCACCCCAGGTGTCGGAAGACGCTTGTTTCCACGTGGGGCTCCCGGGACATGAGTACTCCCTGTCACAAGTTCGGTCATGCAGTTCGGGGAGCACGGTGGGACAGGCGTCCCGCCTGTCATTTCCTCATGGACCGGCAAGATACCGGCCCCACAGAACAGCTAAAGGCAGAGACCCCAGGGAGACGCCGTATCAGCGAAAAGGTTTACTTAGGAGCTGTCCACAAATAAGTGTTGCTCGACAAACGGTGCCACTGGCTTGTCCAGCAGTGCTCCCGTTCGCCAAGCTATGTGCTGCCAATGGATGCATCAGTTATTACCGGACAATCCCTTAGTTCAGCATGCACGCAGAGGAAAGGGGAATACCGTTGCGTCGTTCACGATCTGGGATGCGAGCTGCACTACTCCTCATCGGCATCGCGGTCGTTACGGTAACTTACCACGCACTCCCCGATTACCGGGAGGCCGCGGCCGAGCAGCGCCGCGCGGCCGGGACTGTTGTGCTCGACCGTTGGGGCCGCGTCCTTCGCATCTTCCCCGACGCACAGGAACGGTACACCCTGTGGCGTGGGATAGACGAATTCCCCGAACCGCTGAAGCTCGCGGTCCTCGCGGCCGAAGACAAGCGGTTCCCCTACCACCCCGGTTTTGACCCCATTGCAACGCTGAGGGCGATCTACGTCAACCTGCGGGCCTGGAAAACCGTTTCCGGAGCATCGACCATCACCCAGCAGGTGGTGAGATTGATTCAGCCCCGGCCGCGAACTTATCGTTCCAAGATTGTCGAACTCGTCTCAGGCCTGAAGATGGAATGGCAGCTCTCCAAGGATCAGATCCTGGAGCTGTACCTCAACCTCTCCCCCATGGGTGGGAACATCCGTGGTGCGGCGCTGGCAGCGAAGATCTATTTCGACAAGGACGTCAGGCACGTGAATCTCGCTGAAGCGGGGGTGCTGGCAGCGATCCCTCGCTCCCCGTCGAGGTTCGATCCGCGGAGACCCGGCGGCAGGGCCCAGGTGCTGAATGAAAAGGACAGCATCCTTCACCGCGCTGTTGAGGAAGGCTGGATCGATCGGGACTCGCTGAAGATCCTCCTCGGCAGGTCGGTCCAATTCAGAATCACGAAGCTCCCGGTAGGCGCACCCCATTTTGTCGATTTCCTCATGGCCCGAGAACCGCTTCCCGGACCGTGGCTCAAAACGACTCTCGATTCGCGCCTGCAGAAATCTCTCGAAGAAATCG
The DNA here is from genome assembly GCA_016218715.1 of Desulfomonile tiedjei. Taxonomy (GTDB): domain Bacteria; phylum Desulfobacterota; class Desulfomonilia; order Desulfomonilales; family Desulfomonilaceae; genus JACRDG01. Next base: position 89,268 of record JACRDG010000121.1, read on the forward strand.
TCCGTTCCCACGGTCCGCGGCTGGCTCGGCTAGGAATCGAACAGGCCGGAGTTCTCGTGGCTGCGGTTGACGGCGACATCCTCGGGATGGTGGGTTCGGTCCGATACGGCCGTCGGGATCAGGGGTTCAACAACGCGGTTCTGGCCGAGCGGGGCGCGGGGTCAACCCTGAAACCGTTCCTGTACGCACTGGCACTGGATGAGGGGGCTGAGAGCACCACCGAGATCGCGGACACCTTCCGTGGCTACTGGACGCCTCAGGGTGACTATTTGCCACTCAATGCGGACAGACGGTCGTACGGGCCGGTGAACGTGCAGATCGCTCTAGGGAACTCCCTGAACATCTCCGCGGTGAAGGTGATGCAGCAGATCGGCTTGACCGATTTCTACCAATTGCTGACAAAGCTCGAAGTCCTGTCCAAGGGCGCGATGCCGGCCGATCACTACGGGCTGGGGCTCGCCATCGGCAACGTTGAGGTGAGTCTGTACCGGCTCGTGCAGGCGTATGGCGCTTTGGCGAGGAAAGGCCTGTATGCGCCGCTTCGGAGCCTCGTGGGCGACAGAGCCACAGAGAGCAGGATCTTTACCGAAGAGACTGCCTATGTGATAACCCACATCCTCTCAGACCCATCGGCAAGACTGCTCACGTTCGGAAACCCTTCATACCTCGATTTCGGATTTCCCGTGGCTGTCAAGACGGGCACCAGCAGCAACTTCCGTGACTGTTGGCTCATCGGGTACACCCCTTCCCATGTCATCGGAGTGTGGGCCGGGAATTTCAGCGGACGCCCCAGCAACGGGGTCGCGGGGTCGGTCGCGTGCGGTCCGATCGTCCATGACATCATACAGCGCCTTTACCAGAGTGGGCCGCCCCCGAACGTCAGGAAGCCGGTCGGGTTGCGTGAAGCACTCGTCTGCTCCATGTCGGGTAAGCGTGCCACCGCGCTGTGCCCGTATTCCACGCTGGCGTTCCTGAACAGGACTCACGGCGAACGGGTCGGGGAGTGCGATTTGCCCCATGATGGCAGCGCGCACCATTACCTCGGCCCGGCATACGCGCAATGGATCGACCGCCGCGAAGCGCTTCAGGGCCCAAGCCGATTTCGGCTCATGAATCCGCGGGCCAGGATTTCCGACGAGAAGCGTAACTTACCTGACATATTGAGCAACCCGCTGCCTGTACGCCAATCTGTCCCCGTCGAAATAGTGAGCCCACATGAATCCGACCGGTTTGTGCTCTCCCCGCATCACCCCAACCGGATTCTGTTCAGAGCAGTTCCGGGCACGGTCGTGGACTACCTGGTCTGGCTCGTGGACGGAATCGAGATAGGAAAGACCCCGCCACCTTACGAGTTGTTCTGGGAGGCGGTTCGCGGAACCCATGAGGTCCACGCGGTCACCCCCAACGGGCAGGCCGCGCGGGTAACGATCCATGTCGAGTGATCCCCGGCCCAACGGCACCTTGGAAGAAACGTTCCGGGGATTCTTCGGCCGTTACTCCCTCGATCTGGCCTGCGCGGTATGGATCGCCATAATCTGGCTTTGGAAACCGGCTATCCTTACACTCACCGTGGACGATTCCTTCTACTACTTGAAGACCGCGCTGAATGTGGCCGCGGGTCACGGAACCACCTTCGACCAGATCAATCCGACGACTGGGTTCCATCCGCTGTGGTTGCTGGCACTGGTGCCAGTGGCCTGGATCTTTGGTGACGCGTCGGCGCTCCTGGTCAAGGTGGTTCTCACGCTCCAGGTGGCGCTGGTCTACAGCGGGACTCGCTGTCTGAGCCGCGTCGAGGTCTCAGGCGGGAGATACCTCACCTCCGTTTTTGCGATTCTGCTCCTCAATTTCTACTTCGCAAAGGTCTTCATCAACGGCCAGGAATCCGCTCTCGAGTATGCACTCTTGTGCTGGTCACTCGTGTACTGGTGGAAGCGCAGCGTTTCTCCCGAAGACCACCGCTTCGCGTCAGCGGCGATCCTCGGGCTGTTGGCAGGACTCACGGTCCTGGCGCGGCTGGAAGCTATTTTCTTTGCGTGGGCTCTGCTGAGTGTGCCGCTGCTGTGGCCTCGGAGAGGGAGCGAAGAGGAGAGTCTACGCCGACGGCTCCCGGATTTCTTCGTGGCAGCGGGCACGCTCTCCGCGGTGCTCATCCCCTATGTGGTATGGAACTTACACTTCCACGGCCACCTTATCCCGGTGAGTGCGGCGGTCAAGTACCGCGAACCTTCAACCAGGATGCTCGGAGCGATCCTGCTCCTGGCCGCGGTTGCCACCCCGCTCTGCGTTGTCGCCTGCCGGCGGATGGAAGCCGCGTGGGTCTCGATTCCTCGCAGGGTATTTGACCGCGTGCGGTTTCTCCTGCCCCTGGGTTGCCACGTGATGCTCGTGACCTTGCTGGAGGCCACGTTTCTCGGGAAGATCGCCCCGGCAATCTGGTATTTTCCTCCGCACCTGTTGCTGGTCGCTCTCATAGTGAGTATCGCGTGGGCACAGGCGCCGCAGCGGCGAGCGGCGGTTGCGGCCGCGTGGATCTCCTTGGCCGCGGTCCTCGCTTTTGCCGGCGTCACGTGGCTGTACCGGCTCGACCCCCTGTCATACGAAGCGTACATGCAAGCGAAACGCCGCGGGGACTGGCTGCGGCACAACACTGCGGAAGACGCTTTGGCCGCTGGTTGGGATTGCGGCATCACCGCCTTTTTCTCGCATCGACGTTTCATCAACCTGGACGGGCTCATCTCTTCCTGGGAGTACAAGAAACATTACTTGGACAAGAATCAGACGGGGCGGTTCATCACCGAGGTTCATCCGGTCGAGTACATCGCGCAGCACTTCCCCCCGGAGTTCCTCCGTTACGGCGGTCGATTGGGAGGACTGGACCTCTTCAAACTCTCGGTAGTCTATGCGGAGGTTGGTGACGTTCGCCTGATGAAGCACCCGCTAAGAGTCCGCAAGCTGTATTCAGTGGTTCTGAGCCGAACACCCCGCACGGGGGCCGTCACGTTCGACGAATTGGCCTCCAAAGAAGTTCCCTTTCGCGGGACTTCCGTACCGGAATAATGCCACCGAAGTTGAGGCCGTTCCCAAGTGGAGATTCCTGACGGTATATGCTAATTCTGGGAACGCGAAGTCTCATGAGTTCGTTCTAGCCAAGGAGTAACAGGGCCATGTTCGAGAAACTGAAGAAGGTTCTGACACTCGCGGAGGGGATCGATCCGGACCAACTCCGGGAGTACATCGCGACCCACGCGGAAGGAACGTACACGCTCCTGGACGTCCGGCAGCCCAAGGAATACGAGAAAGAGCACATTCCCGGCTCCACGCTCGTTCCGCTCCCGCGGTTGACCGATTCCCTCGACCGATTGGACCCGACAAAGCCTGTGATCGTCTATTGAGCGATCGGCGGGCGGAGCCGCGTGGCGGCTCAAATGCTTTCGGGATACGGCTTCGAGAAGATCTACAACCTCAAAGGTGGAATCATGGCGTGGAACGGCCTGGTCGCGGAAGGGCCGCAAGAGCTGCATTTGGAGCTGATACGCGGGGACGAGACACCGGCGGAGATCCTCAAGATGGCGTACGGCATGGAGAAGAGCCTCGGCGACTTCTACCGCACCGTGGCGACGAGGACTCCGGATCGGGAACTGGCCGCGCTTGTAAAGACCCTCGCCTCGGTCGAGGATAAGCATATGGAATATCTCCTGGAGATCGGCAAGGAACTCGATCCTGGCGGGTTCGATAGGGAAGCTGCGGACGCGGAAGCCCTCGCTTCGGCTATGGAAGGGGGCTTCAGGGGAGATGAGCTGACTAAGAACAACGAACGGCTCCTGGAGAGCGTTGACGCCATGCTGGATCTCTCCATGATGCTGGAGACCCAGGCCCTGGATCTGTACATGCGTTTCGCAGGAAAGAGCCAAGACGAAGCGGCCAGAAAGATTCTCTTCCGCATTGCCGATGAAGAGAAGACCCACCTGGCTGCCTTGGGGAAACTCCGGGACGAGCGAGCGTGATCCGGATTGTTGAATTTCTCTCGTCCATGATTATTCTGTGTGGAGAGAGACGCGTCTCGACGGTAAATTCAGGCTTATTAGATGCTTCTCGCCCGTGAACCCCGCAATAAGGAGTCGCTATGGAACAGTTTGAGTACGAGATTACGACGCATAGTGCCGAGTCTTTTGCCCGGGTGGTATATTTCTGCTCTGATGCCGGGGATTGCAAACTCGAAGAAATCCCCTCGCAGGAACCGGCGATCCTGGCGGATATCCTCAACGAACGGGGCTTGAACGGGTGGGAATTGGTCCAAATGGTATTCCGCCAAGAGGGCGTTCTGGCCTGCTGGAAACGCAGATTGATTTATACGGATGGAGTGTAGGTCCTCGTGGAGAGACGCAGCGCGGCGGACCCATCGAGACACGTCCTTATCAGGGAGGAACGAGATTGAACACCACAGTGAAAATCAAAGGAATGTCGTGCAATCATTGCGTCATGGCCGTTACGAAAGCGCTCAAAGCGGTTGACGGCGTCCGTGAGGCCACCGTGGACCTTGCGCAGGGTCAGGCTTCCGTCGAACACGACAACCCGCTGGATATGGCACAGATTAAGCAACATGTAGAGAAAGCAGGGTTTGAGCTTGACTGAACAAACTTTCCACATTCAGGGCATGTCGTGCGCGGCATGCGTCCGCCGTGTGGAACGAGGGTTGAGCACATTGGAAGGAGTGTCGGCCGCGTCCGTGAACTTCGCCGCGGAAACGGCGAAGGTGGAGTTTGACCCCGCGACTGTCAAGCCGGCCGACCTTGTCGCGATGATTGCGGAACTCGGGTACAGCGTCGTGGATACCGGTCCCGGTCCAGGCGAGGATCTTCACAAGGTCACAGTTTCTGTCGGTGGAATGAGTTGCGCAGCATGTGTGCGTCGCGTCGAACGCCTTCTCAAGGGGGTTCCGGGCGTGCAGGACGCGCAGGTGAACCTCGCTTCGTCAAAGGCGTTCCTCGTCTATGATGCAACATTCGAGATCCTGCCCGACGTAACGGCAGTACTCGCAGACAGCGGGTACGAGTTCCTCGGTGTTGCCGAACAAACGGGCAGGGACCTGGTCGACGAGGCGCGGCGCAAAGAAATCAAAGACTTCAAGGTCAAACTCATCGTGGGCTTCATCCTAAGTGTCCTCGTCCATGTCGGATCGATGGGTCACATGGTGCCGCTCGTGCGGGACATACCCCATTATCAGGTCATGGTGGCGCTTTTCCTGATGACCTCGGTGGTGGTCTTCTGGGTGGGGAGCCGTTTTCTCATCGGCGCGATCAAAGCCGCACGGCAGAAGACGAGCGACATGAACACCCTTGTGGCCGTGGGCGCGCTTTCTGCATATCTTTACTCTTCGGTGGTGACGTTTTTTCCGGGCTTTTTCGCTGCAGGCGGAAACGCCCCTCCCGTGTACTTCGACGGCGCGGCGATGATCGTTACCCTGATTCTCCTGGGCCGGTTCCTGGAGGCGAGAGCCAAAGGACGAACCTCGGACGCAATCAGGAAACTGATCGGCCTGAAGCCGAAAACTGCCCGCGTGATCAGAGATGGCACTGAGACTGACCTCCCCATTGACATGGTGAAACCCGGTGACCTCATCCTGGTCCGACCCGGCGAACAGGTTCCCACGGATGGAGTGGTCCTGTCCGGCGGCTCATCCGTTGATGAATCCATGCTCACCGGCGAGAGCATCCCGGTGGAGAAGCATGTCGACAGTCAGGTCTTCGGAGCGACCATCAACCGAACCGGCAGTTTTACCTTCCGGGCAACCAAGGTGGGAGCGGAAACAGCGCTGGCGCAGATCATCCGAATGGTGGAGGAGGCTCAGGGCTCGAAGGCCCCCATACAGCGAATTGCCGACAAGGTCGCATCCATCTTTGTGCCCATTGTCTTTGCCGTGGCTGTTGCGACCTTCGCGGTCTGGTATGTGCTCGTCCCGGACGCGGCATTCAGTCGGGCCCTGCTGAACTTCGTCTCCGTTCTCATTATTGCCTGCCCGTGCGCGATGGGATTGGCCACACCCACCGCTGTCATGGTGGGAACCGGTGTGGCCGCTGAGAAGGGGATTCTCATCAAAGGCGGGGAGATCCTCGAGAAAGCAGGGTCCCTGACGATGGTGGTATTCGACAAGACCGGAACCCTCACCAGAGGCCAGCCCCAGGTAACGGACGTCGTCGCGGCGGATGGGCTGGCGCAACGGGACGTTCTGCAGATTGCGCTCTCCGTCGAAGCGGTCTCCGAACACCCGCTGGCTCAAGCTATTCTCGACCGCGCGCGGGAAGAGGGGCTGACTCCGCTTCCGGTAGAACAGTTTGTGGCCCTGGCAGGTTTTGGCGTCAAAGGAAACATGGCCGGGCGCCCGGTGATCCTGGGAAATTTGAGGCTCATGGAGCAGGAAGGGGCGTCACTGAACGGCATGGCTCCCCAGGTTGAGAGACTTTCCAATGAAGGAAAGACCTCAGTCCTGGTGGCGGAGGACAACACCGTGGTCGGTGTTATCGGAGTGCTTGACGCACCAAGGGCTACCGCACGCGAAACAGTCCTCGCACTGAAACGCATGGGCTTGAAGGTCGGCATCATCACGGGAGACAATCGGAAGACGGCTCGGGCCGTGGGGGACGCTGTGGGGGTCGATGAGGTCCTGGCCGAAGTGCTACCCGGCGACAAAGCGGATGAAATAAGAAGGCTCCAGCAGACCGGTCATGTGGTGGCCATGGTGGGAGACGGGATCAACGACGCACCAGCGCTCACTGCGGCAGATATCGGCATCGCCCTCGCCTCGGGCACGGACATCGCGATTGAAGCAGGCGACATCACGCTGATTAAGAACGACCTCCGAGCCGTACCGCAGGCAATCGAACTTTCCCTTCGCACCATGCGCGTGATCAAGCAAAACCTCTTCTGGGCGTTCTTCTACAATTCGCTCGGAATCCCCGTTGCAGCCGGAGTGCTGTACCCCTTTTTCGGCATTCTCCTCAACCCGGTGTTCGCGGCTGCGGCAATGGCCTTAAGTTCGGTATCGGTGGTAACCAACTCGCTCAGGCTGCGCTGGGCCTCACGATGACTCACTTCTTCGGGGTGAGGGTGAATTTCTTCACCAGGTGATCGGGGTGATAGGAGAGCTTTGCCTGCCTGAGTCCCGGGACGCCCAGATCCTGCTCTCGGTTGATGTACTTCACTTTCGACCATTGCGCCATACAGAATCTCTGGTTGATGGCCGCATACAGCCCGGGGATCTCCGGGTTTGCCTTTTCAATATGAATCACCGCCATATCCGGATTGAGGAGCTCGCCCAGCGTGAAGGCCTCGACCTTCGAACCGATAAGGATGACGCCCCCCGAGAAACGGAGGTCGCCAAAGTGGATCAGGGCCTCGTATATCGCCCGATCCTCGGCGATCAGATCGGGAAAGTCGCCGCAGTCTCTCAGTTCGCACCAGTCCTCCTGCATTTCCAGAACTGACTTCACCAGGTCCGCGTCGAAGGGAAGGTATTCAAACTCGTAGCTCTTGACGAACCGATTGATGTGGTTCTTCTTCTTGTGGAAGCGGTTTCCCGGAAGCTGAATCAGTTCTTCAGCCAGATACACGTAGTCACTGTTCGCGCGGTCCTCCCGCACGCGATAGCGATCGGTGTCGACGAACGGCTCCAGGAAGTTTTCTGGAACCCGGCAGATATGGGGAGACGGCGAGATGCTTCCCAGTGCTACAGCCAGCTCGGCCAGCGCTGCGCCCTTGTCCCCCGCTCCCACTGGCGGGAGCGCGAAGGGTTCCTGATCCTTTTCCTGCATGACGATCAGGAGGCAATCTCGCCAAACCTTCCAGATCGGGCGGTACCGAATGCGCCACATGAAGAGATTGGTAAAGGTCAGCTCGGAAATCTGCGGTGGATCCTGCGAGAAGAATTCGTCGAAGATGCGCTTGTGCTGAATTTCCACAGGCTTGAAATCGTCCATTTCCATGCTTCCCTTCCGGCAGCTCCATGCGGGCGCTTGCAGGAGCATCCGTTACCCTGTATGTTAGTTCGGCAAGGACCGCAAATCCCGGTCCCGGCCGCCTCGCTTTTCATAGGCGAAAAGGGGGAATCCTGAACCCTTCTCCCAGAAGCGAGCACTTCATACCAATGCGCTTTCGGACAGGTGACGTGCCCGCTCCAGACGTCTGCCGGTCCCCTCACCCAGTCTACTTCTTTTGCCCGCGCAATGGTATCAGGCTGTGGCGTCCCGCAAGTGCGGAGAACAATAGACGGAGTTTTGCGAATGGATGACGCGGAGATCAGAGAACTCATTCAAGGCAGGCAAGCCAACGGTCGGATTTCTTGCAGAGAAGCCATCCAGATGGCTGAAGAAGCCGGCGTCTCCAGACTGAAGATCGGCCGGCTTCTCGATGACATGAAGATCAAGATACATTCGTGTCAATTGGGTTGTTTCAAGTAACCCACACGAATCGTTTCAGAACTCGGTTTCTGCTCTCGCTTCCGTGAAGAGCGGTAGTTGGACGTCCTGCCGGGTCCTGTGCAGGTGAATAACCACGCTCTTGCTGGTTATCTGCGTGACCGTGCCTCCGCCGATCTGCATGCCGGCTGTAATGAAGTACCCGCGGCCGTCAGGGTCTTCGACCATGCCCTTGTAATCGCCCTCTTTGACCTGAATGATCCCCACGAGTTTCAACTGCGAGCGGTCAAATCTGCACAGAGGCATAGACGGGGGGCATTCGCTGGGCAGAATCTCCGTGGGCTGCTCGAATGGGTCACGCCCCATGATGAAGACCGCTTCCTTGGGCCTTTGTTCAGCGACTTTCTGAGATGTTTCGGGGGAAACTTCACCCGGTTCCCTCTTCTTCCCGGGCATTTCTACCTGTGCGGTCTCCTGGCGCGGTTGAGGGGGTGCAGCGGTGGTCGGCCTTTGCTGCGGGGACGGAGCTGGGGCCTGAGCCACCGAGAATGGTTGTGCTTCTGGATTACGATTCGTCGCAGGGACTGCGGACAGCGGCGATCTTGGAACGGTCGCGGACAAGACCGGCGACTCGATTCCCAACACACTGTCCACTGCGACGTTGACTTCTTCGCAGCCCGTCAACATAGCCAGCGTAGCGAGGACTAAACCGGGAAAACAGACGTATTTCAATCCAACTCCATGCATCAGGTGTTTCATCACGAAACCTCTGTGATTCCATTATGATAGAGAGCAATCAGGGCGCCGACCTGGGAGGGCCGCTGCCACCGGATTTTGCCGGCGGTGGTGGCGGAGCGGGGCGGGCTCCTGCCGCAGGCCCTGGTTTGGTCGCCGCTTGCTTCTTAGCGCTGATCGCAGCGATCTCCTCCTGCGAGAGACGACGGAACGTTTCGCCGTCGATTTTCGCCTCCAGAGGGACCACGTCCAATTTCTTGGCTATTTCGGTCATTCCGCCGGCGCGCAGCGTTATGGAGGGAACGTTCACCACGCGAGGCAGGCTGTTGAGACTCGCCAGAAACATCCCCTGCTTCCGGTAGTCACCTGTCACATTGAGCGCGATCGGTATCCTGGCGTAGTAGAGCTCCTCGTTGACCACTTCCCTGCCGGGAGCAAAACGGCTGGCGCTAAGGTGGTTTTCGCTGAGCAGCTCGGTGATCTTCTGCAGCAATTCCTCGATGTCCTGCTTCTCCGGTAGGGAGGAGACCATCGCCTGGAGCTCCGAGCGCAACCCCTTTATTTTAGCTTCCAGCTTGGGGCCTTCCGCGAGTTTCCGTTCCTCATTCAGGATCTCTTTCTCGATGGTGGCTATCTGGTTCTCAAGTCCATTGATCACCACGAGCTGGTCGGCGACCACCAAGAAGTAGAAACCCACGAGGAGCAGGATACAGAGAGCAGCCACGATGAGGAATCTATGAAGTCTATTTAACTTGAAGAATAGTTCTTCAGGAGACATTGCCGCCACACCTCACCTTATTGTGCCGGTGATCTTGAACTGCACGGAGGCCAGCCCGCCGGGTTTACTCTGCGAGACGATCTGAATGAGCTTCACATCGGAAAAGAAAGTCTGGTCTTCCTTGTTCGCTTTGTCTATGAACGGCTTGGCCTTTGAAAAGCCCTTTTTGACGCGCTGGAGCTGATGGACGAAGTTTACCACCACCGTGTTGTCCGCGCCGGTTCCATCCAGAGAAAAGCTCTGCCCCTGCTTGATCAAGCCGGAGATCCAGACCTCATCGGGAGTAGCCACTGAAACAGCACCGAGGAACGGAGCAGGAGTGTCCCGGGTTTTCGTCAGCTTCTGTATGGTATCGACCTGCTTCTGTAACCTGGTAATTTCGTTCAGCAGTTCCCCGATCTTCTTGTTCTTCTCTTTCAGGGCATTCAACTTGCCCTGCAACTGAGTTTGTTTGGTCTGTAAGTCTGTGGTCCACCAGTCCAAATACAGATAGCAGCCAACCATGACCAAAACCGCCAACCCTAGAGCACTGGCCGCAATGATGATGAACTGCTTCAGCTCACGTCGGCGGAGGATTCCTCTGATCGGAAGTAAGTTGATCCTGACCATTAGACCTGTTTGTCCTTTTCGGTACGTAGTGCCAACCCGAAAGCCACCGCCATACTTGGTCCAATGCTTCTCAGGTATTCGGCGTCAAAAACCTTGTCATCGATCATGCCAAGGCTCCTGAACGGGTCTACAAGCTCAACGGGAACGTTGAATTCCGTTTCCATTGCCGAGGCGAGACCATAGGTCACAGCAGCCCCTCCAGACAGAAATATCTTCTGGATCGGGTCGTAGGAGACGTTGGTCGCGAAAAAGTCAAGAATCTTCTGTATCTCGGAAACAAAGGAATCCACGGATCGCTGAAATATCTTACGCAGGTTCCTCGGATTAATTCCTTCGAGCTGCGCCCCTTGTTTGATGTTCTCGGCACGTTCGAAATTGACGTCAAACATCCTCATGATTTCTCGGGTTATGCTCTCGCCCCCCAAGGGGAGGTCCCTCGTGTACTGAGAGGCGCCCGATTTCAGGATATTGATGTTGATAGTGCTGGCGCCGACATTAATCAGGGCTACGATCTCTTCCTGCACGTTGGGATAGCAGAACTCGTACATCACTTCCAGGGTGAACGCATCCACGTCTACGACCACCGGCATGAGTTTCAGACCGGTAATGAGTTCCAGGTATTCGGCCATATAGTCCTTCTTGGCCGCGACCAGGACCACTTCCATGGTCCCTTCTTTTTCCGGCCGATCCCCCATGATGTACCAGTCCAAGTGGACGTCCTTGATGTCAAACGGGATGTACGGCTCGGCCTCCATCTGGATCTGCTTCTCCAATTGGCCGTCCCCCATGGACGTCATGGTCACCTGTTTAATGATTACCGATTTCCCAGCCAGCGAGGTTGCCACTTGCTTCGTCGCAGTCTTCGAGCTTCGGTGCAAAGCACTTATGGCAGTCCGCACCAGATCGGGCTTTTTGATGGCCTTATCGACGACAGCCCCCTCGGGTAGCTGGGCCAGACCCACGAAGTCCAGCCTGACACCACCTTTCTTGGAGCGATCGATCTCCACCATCTTTACCGAGTGTGAACCAACATCCAGTCCTATGATCTTTGGATACGGCATCTCACGTCCTTGAAAACGGTACACGCGGGGTGTCTTCGGCCCGCGGTAATATGATAGCGAGGAGTCAGTCTATTGTCAACAAAAAACCGCCTATCACGGCATGTTATCATCTTTAGCTAAACTGGTTTCTGAGGATGGGCGCTCCGCCAAGGCCGTTTCCGTCGGGAAGAGGTAGACCGTCTCGTCAGGCCTGGCCATCCCAAGTTTCCGCTTGGCCGCAGTTTCGATAGTCTTCGCGTCGGAACGAAGCAGCGTTACTTTCCGTTCGAGGGATTTGATCTCATCAGTGAGGCGTTCGTTTTCCTTTTCGAGCATGCACATCTTCTCTTCGAGCTTCTGCTTCTGGGTCACACCTTTTTCGCCCATGAGAACCCCGCCGTACGCGACCGCTGCGAAGAGAACGACCACTTGAATATATTTGACAATTCGACCCAGGAGATGTTTCAGATACTCAGCTTTGGAGTTCAGGGAGGACACGCTCTGCTCGCTATTCCCCAGGTCGGTGGCATTGAATTCCACCTTCTATATACCCCAGAATCGCAGTATTATCAAGTGATTTATTAGATATAAGCCCTTAGCCCCCCATTACGCGAGTTAAAAGCTCCGCAAGCCCTCCTTCCTCGTTGATGCCATTTTTCATCCCGCGTCTCAGGAGTGCAGCCCTGAGCGCGGCCGCTCCTCCTCGCAGCTCGGCCCATTGCATCCCCCTCTCGCTGGCAAAGAACTGCTGAGGCGTCCCGTCAAAACCTATGGTTCCATCATCGAGGAAGATCGCTCGGTCAGCGGTCAGAGCTTCCTCCATGTCGTGGGTGATTTCGACCACGGTGAGCCCAGGATCGCGCCGCAGAGAATGCAAAAGCGCACGCAGTGCCAGCCGAGTGGGGCGGTCGAGCATGGAGAGCGCTTCGTCGAGGACCACGACGCGGGCTCCCAAAGCCAAGAGAGCTGCGAGGGCCAGTTTCTGTTGTTCGCCCCCCGAAAGCGTATGAGTCAGCCTGTGTTCCATGCCGGCCAAACCCGTCCAGCGGAGCGCCCGGCGTACGCGATCCTCCATATCCGAAGGTGCAAGAGCGAGGTTCTCGAGGCCGAACACGATTTCCTCTTCCACCGACAGCCCCACCAGGTATTCGGCCGGATCTCCCCCCAGATATCCAGCTGGCATGCAGCCGGTCTCTACACTGGTGTCGAGTCGTAGCAATCCCGTGTAGCCGTGCAGTACCCCCGCGATGAGCTTGCCCAAGGTGCTCTTGCCAGAACCGTCGGGCCCGAGGAGAGCAACCCATGAGAGCGGTTCCACCGTCAGGCTCAAATAAGTGAAAACCGGCTTCGTTCTCTGGGGATAGGAAAAGGAAAGGCTCTCCAGCACGATCATGGAAACAGCCGAACGTGAGATCCCGCTCCACGGCAGGGCTTATCGGATGGTGGTGAACGGAACGTTGCCTGCCGAAATGCTATTGGCGAGGCAATCTCCCGACGGGAGGACGATCGTTTCGATCGGAGCGGTCTTTCGCCGGACCGGCTCGCGCTTGCAGGAGGGTAAGGAGCTGACAGGCAGCCCCCTGCAGACACTGGTACTGCCCTGCCAAGTCCCTATCCAAAGAGTAATTGTGGAGAAACCTTTTTTCAAAAGGGTCTCCCCAGGTTACTTCATTGAATGCGGCTTGGTATCAGCCCTTCTTGGATCGCAGTTTGTCGACGATCTTCTCGGTGAAGCCCTTCTCCTTTTTCGCGGTCTTGGCAGCAGCTTTTTCGGGGTTCTTTTCGACCAATTCCACTACAGACATGGAGGCATTGTCGCCAGGCCGCTGCCCCTTCTTGATTACGCGGACATAGCCACCCTCGCGGTTGAGGTACCGCGGAGCGATCTCCTCAAAAAGGCGATGAGCCACGTCCTTCGACCTGATGACCGCGAGGGCCTGCCGCCGCGCATGGAGGTCCCCTCTCTTGCCGAGGGTGATCATCTTGTCCCCCAGGCTTCTGAGCGCCTTGGCCCGAGCGTCCGTGGTGACGATGCTTTCGTGTTCCAACAGAGAGGTAACCATGTTCCGAAGCATAGCCTGCCGGTGGGAGGAGCACATCCCCAGTTTAGATCTTGCTTTTCTGTGTCGCATCATAACCTCCCAGGTTCATTCACCAATGTAGCTCTCTCGCTCTTGCCGCATCCGATCAAGCTCTTCCCTGCTCGGGAAGTTGGGGATGACCATACCGAGTTGCAGGTCCATGTCAGCGAGGATCTCTTTGATTTCGTTGAGCGATTTCCGACCGAAGTTCTTGGTCTTGAGCATTTCGGATTCCGAGCGCTGCACCAATTCACCGATGTACTTGATATCCGCGTTCTTCAGGCAGTTCGCTGACCGCACGCTCAGTTCGAGTTCACTCACGCTTCGGAAGAGGTTCTCATTGATCTCAGTCGGCATTTGAACCTTTTCCTCAATGCGGGTCTTTTCCTCCTCATCAAAATTGAGGAAGACCAGGAACTGCTCTCTCAGAATCTTGGCAGCATGGGCGAGCGCGTCTTCCGGGTATACCGTCCCGTTGGTCCAGATTTCCATGGTGAGTTTGTCGTAATCGGTTCGGCGCCCGACCCGCGCGTTGGTTATGTTGTAACTCACCTTGCGAACGGGAGAAAACACTGCATCCAGCGCGAGCGTGCCGATGGGGTCCTCTTCCGTCTTGTTGAACTCCGCGGGGACATAGCCTTTGCCCCACGCGACGTTCATCGTCATGAAGAGACGCCCTTCATTGGACAGAGTCGCGATGATCTGTTCCGGGTTGACGATATCGACGTTCTCGTCCGTGACAAGATCTCCCGCGCGCACTTCACCCTCTCCCACTGCTTCGAGCCGTATGCTCTTGGGATAAGGAACCTGGAGTTTCAGGCGCACCTTCTTCAGATTCAGGATGAGGTCGGTTACGTCCTCTTTGACGCCCTCGATGGTGGAGAACTCGTGTAGGACGTTCTCGATCTTGACGGAGGTGATCGCCGCGCCCTGGAGTGAGGACAGGAGGATGCGTCGGAGCGCGTTTCCAAGGGTAATTCCGAACCCTCTTTCCAGGGGCTCGCAAACGAATTTCCCGTAGAACGGCGTGTGCGTATCTTCGTCCACCTCCATACGGCGTGGCCGTATGAGTTCCGTCCAATTTCGGCTCATAAGGGTTTGCCCGATGTCGGTCATGGCCTCCCTCGTTGTCTACCAGCCAGATCTGCTGGGCTGGGTTCCCTGTGAGTGTGTGAAGTACTCGATCTCTGTCGGTAGCCGTCGGTCCCGGCCGGGATCCACTCTAGAGTGGGTCGCGACTCGTTTGATGCAGGGACCAAAGGGGCCCGACAGAGTTGGTGCGGGAACTTACCTGGAGTAAAACTCCACGATCAACTGTTCTCTTATATTCGAAGGCAGTTCTTCACGTGTCGGCATAGCCTTAACTACCCCCTTAAAGTTGTCCGCGTCCACTTCCAGCCATGCGGGAAGCCCTCGGCGTATCGCCGTTTTCAGGGACTCCTCGATAAACGGGTTGGACCGGCTCTTTTCCTTGAGTTCCACGACCATCCCGGGCTTGGTGCGGAAGGACGCGATGTCCACTTTCCGGCCGTTTACCAGGAAGTGACCGTGATTGATGAGTTGCCGGGCCTCGGACCTGGATGCCGCGAATCCCATGCGGTAGACGATGTTGTCCAACCGCGATTCCAGTAACAGCAGCAGGTTCTCGCCGGTAACGCCTTTTTTCCGCTCGGCCAGATGGATGCAGTTTCGAAACTGTTTCTCCAACACTCCGTAAATCCTTCGCACTTTCTGCTTCTCACGGAGCTGAACGCCGTAATCGGTGGTCTTGGGACGCCCCTGGCCATGCTGTCCGGGAGGGTAGTTCCGCCTCTCCACGGAGCACTTGTCCGAGTAGCACCGATCCCCTTTGAGATACAACTTCGTCGTTTCTCGCCGGCAGAATCTGCAGACTGATTCTCGATAACGAGCCAACCCGATCTCCTTTAGTCTGGTAAATACCTATTGGCGGTCAAGGGCTGTTACACCCTTCTTCTCTTTGGCGGCCGGCACCCATTGTGGGGTATCGGAGTGACGTCCTTGATCAGGGTTATGTTGAACCCCGTGGCCTGGAGAGCCCTGAGCGCAGCCTCTCGGCCGGCACCAGGGCCTTTGATCAGGACCTCGACGCTCCGCATCCCTTGATCCATCGCCTTTCGGGCCGCGTCCTCCGCTGCCAGTTGCGCGGCGAACGGAGTGGACTTCCTGGACCCCTTGAAACCCTGAGTCCCTGCCGAAGACCACGCGACCACATTTCCCTCAGGGTCGGTTATCGTCACGATGGTGTTGTTGAAGGTCGACTGTATATGCGCGACTCCCCGGGGAATGCTTTTCTTTTCCCTTTTCTTTTTAACAACTCGCCGTCTTGGCATCAAGTTCTCCCTACAACGGGGCCGCGAACGGTCCGTTGTTTCGTGTTAGAGCGAACAGAGCATCGTTGCCGGTCGCTTGCCTGAGGAAGAGACTCCCCGGCGGAGCGGTGTTCCACTCTGGCCGCCTGGGCCTCGCGCTACTTGCGTCTGCCGATTTGCATCTTGCGGGGACCCTTGCGCGTCCGCGCGTTCGTGTGCGTGCGTTGGCCCCGGACCGGAAGACCGCGACGATGCCGCAGACCACGATAGCACCCCAGGTCCATGAGTCTCTTGATGTTCATACCGATTTCCCGGCGTAGGTCTCCCTCCACCTTGTATGAACTGTCAAGCACCTCACGAATCTTGGCGACGTCTACTTCGGTCAGCTGATCCGACTTCATGTTCGGATCGAGACCGGTTTGTTCCATAATCTTCCGGGCGCTGGTACGTCCTATCCCGTAGATGTACGTCAGCGCTATCTCCATTCGTTTGTTCTTGGGAAGGTCAATACCCGCTATACGCGCCACAATGTTCCTCCTGGCGACACACGACCCGGGGTTGTCAGGACTTAGCCCTGACGCTGCTTATGCTTCGGGTTTTCACAAATCACCCGCACAATACCCTTGCGCCGGATGATCTTACATTTGTCACAGATTTTCTTAACCGATGCCCGTACTTTCATGGGCGCCTCCTCCTCACCACCAGACCGCGATCCTCGCGATCAACCAAGGACCTTCTTGATCTGGTTGAAGATCTCGTCAATGGGACCGACCCCTGCAACACGACGAAGCAAGGTCTTCTTGTCATAGAAGTCGATCAGCGGCGCGGTCTGTTTGTTGTACACTTTCAGCCGCTCTCTGATTGTCGCTTCCGAGTCGTCATCCCTCTGGTAAAGCTCACTGCCACACTTGTCGCAGATTCCCTCTTTCTTCGGCGCATTGAACATCACGTGAAACATCGCTCCGCAATCTGAGTTCCTGCACGTGCGCCGACCGGCAAGCCGCGCGACCAGTTCCTCGTCCGGAACGTCGACCAGTACCGCATGATCCAGGTTCTGTCCGAGGCGTTGCAGCATTCCGTCCAAGGCTTGGGCCTGCGGGAGCGTTCTGGGAAACCCGTCGAGCATGTAGCCTTTGCCGAGGTCGGGTTTGCTCAGTCGCTCTTCGACAACGCCGATAACCACGTCATCGGGAACCAGTTCCCCTTTGTCCATATAGGTCTTGGCCTTCAGGCCCATCGGGGTTCCTTCTTTGAGCGCTGCCCTGAAAATGTCGCCCGTCGAAATCTGCGGAACGCTGTATGTCTCCGTCAGTTTCTTCGCCTGCGTGCCTTTACCCGATCCAGGTCCTCCCAAAAGTACGATCCTCATAGTTCCATCCTTTTCTTCGAGAGTTCGAGGCCTACCGCCTCCCCTTGATCCGGCCCGATCGGATGAATCCTTCGTAATGCCGCTGTATCATGTGGGATTCGATTTGCGTCAAGGTGTCGAGTGCCACACCCACCACAATGAGCAGCGAGGTTCCTCCGAAATAGAAGGGCGCGTTGAACCGTGAAGCCAAAATGGACGGGAGAACACATATGACCGAAACATATATGGCTCCCCCGAACGTCAACCTTGTCAGAACCTTGTCGATGTACTGCGAGGTCTTCTTCCCGGGCCGTATGCCAGGGATGTACCCCCCGTATTTCTTCATGTTCTCGGCCACGTCCACCGGGTTGAAGGTCACCGCGGTGTAGAAGTAGCAGAAAAAGATGATGAGCGCTACGTAGAGGAGTTCATACACCAGGGTTGCCGGCCGCAGCCACGCCGCCATCTGCGTCACAATGGGGACGTTCAGAAACTGGGCGATGGTAGCTGGAAAGATGATCAGCGACGACGCAAAGATCGGCGGGATAACCCCTGCGGTGTTTACCTTCAGCGGCAGGTGCGTGCTCTGACCTCCGTACACCCGCCTGCCGACCACTCTCTTCGCATACTGCACCGGAATGCGGCGTTGGCCCCTCTCTACGAACACAATGGTCGCAATGACCCCCACCATGATGACCAGGAGCAGTAACAGGATCAGGAATCCCATATCGCCCGTTTTCACGAGCTGTACGGTATTCCCGAGCGCGGAGGGCATTCTGGCCACGATACCGGCAAAGATGATCAACGAAATGCCGTTGCCGATCCCGCGTTCGGTGATTTGCTCACCCAGCCACATGATGAACGCGGTCCCTGCAGTCAGGGTGATCATGGCCAGGATGACGAACGCGGTCTTGTTCATGTAAACCATATTGCCCGATTGAGCCAAGCCGATGCTGATCCCCATCCCCTGAATCAGGGACAGCCCGACCGTTCCGTACCTCGTGTACTGGGTGATCTTTTTCCGGCCCGCCTCGCCCTCTTTGGAGAGCCGCTCCAGATGCGGAATGACCACGGTAAGCAACTGCAAAATGATCGAAGCGCTGATGTACGGCATGATCCCGAGGGAGAAGACGGAGAAATGCTCCATCGCGCCGCCCGTAAACATGTCGATGACGCCGAACAGCGTCTGCTGCGATTTGTCGAAAAAGTCTTTCAGCGCGGCGGTATTGATACCGGGAGTAGGGATATGCACTCCGACACGATACACGAGGAGCATCAGAAGCGTGAAGATCACTCTGCGCTTGAGTTCCGGGATCTTAGCTATATTGCCGAAGGAACCGATCACGGCCACACTCCCTTAACAGGAAACAGGGGATGACAGGAACAGACGCGTTCCGTCACTCCACCTTGCCCCCTGCCGCTTCAATCTTTGACCTGGCTGCGGAGCTTACTCGGTCCACGCGCACGGTGTACGCCGCGGGGACGTCTCCATCAGCGAGGAGCTTCACTGGTCCGCTCCGCTTCAGAATGCCCTTATCTCTCAGCAATTCAGGGGTTATCACGTCTTGAGGGTCCAAGCGGGCCAGGTCTTTTACGTTGAGGACGTTATAATGGATCTTGAAGATGTTCGTAAACCCC
Source organism: Desulfomonile tiedjei (assembly GCA_016218715.1). Taxonomy (GTDB): domain Bacteria; phylum Desulfobacterota; class Desulfomonilia; order Desulfomonilales; family Desulfomonilaceae; genus JACRDG01. The sequence continues at coordinate 108,241 of JACRDG010000121.1, forward strand.
TTCTTGGGCAATCGCCTCTGGAGGGGCATCTGCCCGCCTTCGAACCCTGGAGACACACGACCCCCGCTGCGCGCCTTCTGGCCTTTGTGTCCTTTGCCGCTGGTCTTTCCCACGCCGGACGATTCGCCGCGGCCGAGTCGCCGGTGCTTCTTGCGGCTCTGGGGTGCTTTCAGATTTGACAAATCCATGATGACCTACCCCTCACGGAACTATTCCGCGACCTGTTCCCATTCTACTAGATGATTCACCTTCAGGATCATCCCGCGAATTGCCGGGGTGTCCTGGAGGGTCCGACTTTGCATGCGCTTCCGGAGGCCTAAACCGCGGACCGTCTCGACCTGCGACTTGGTGGCTTTGATCAGGCTCCTTTTCAGAGTGACCTTAAGCATTGGAACGGTCCTCCTCTGTCTTTTCGCCCTCTTCGTCCGACGAAGGGCCGATCTTACCCAGTTTCCTCGCGATCTGTTCCCGAGTCCGCAGTGCTTTGAGCCCCTCGAAAGTCGCTTTGACGACATTGTGAGGGTTGTTGGTCCCGATACACTTGGTGAGGATGTCAGTAATGCCAACCGTTTCCATGACCGCTCGGACCGCTCCGCCGGCAATGACGCCGGTTCCGGATCCCGCGGGCTTGAGGACTACCTTGGCAGCTCCATACTCCCCGACGATCCCGTGCGGAATGGTGCCTTTCTGGATCGGTACGTCCACCATGGACGATTTCGCTTGCTCGACACCTTTTCGTATGGCTTCCGGGACCTCGTTGGCCTTGCCCAAGCCGTAGCCGACACGACCGCGGCCGTCGCCGACCACCACGATCGCGCTGAACGAGAACCTTCTACCGCCTTTGACCACCTTGGCCACTCGACTCAAGTGGACGACCCGGTCCCTAAATTCGCCTTCCACTGCCACATCGGGATAATTTACCAAGTGGGCATCCTCCTTTTGCCGCTAGAAATCCAGACCGCCGTCGCGGGCGCCGTCAGCCAGGGCCCTGACTTTGCCGTGGTACAGATACGAACCTCTGTCAAACACTACCTTGATGATGTTCAGTTCCTTGGCCCGCGCGGCAAGACGTTTGCCCACCTCTGCGGCTACATCCTTGTTGAAAGGGTCTCCTGGCTTTCTGCGGAACTCTTTGTCAAGAGTGGACGCCTGAACGAGCGTAGCCCCCTTTTGATCGTCTATGATCTGAGCGTAGATGTGGCGGCTCGACCGAAAAACCGTAAGGCGAGGCCTACCACCGCTCTCCTTGACCTTGAATCGTACCCGTCTGGCCCTCTTCGTACTGGCGGCCAGTCTACTCGTTCCTTTGGACATCTGGATTTCCTCTCAACCCCTCGGGGAAAAAGCATCGGGCGCTCACGCGACCCATGCCGCGAAGCTACTTCCCACCGGCCTTACCAACCTTGCGCCGGATCTCTTCACCCTGGTACCGTATGCCTTTGCCGCGGTACGGTTCGGGCTTGCGGACTCTTCGTATGCGTGCGGCAATTTCTCCGACTTGTTGTTTGTCGATCCCTCGCACGTGGATGATGGTATTCTTCTCTACTTCGACCGTGATTCCCTCGGGAATCGGCATCACCACCGGATTGGAATACCCCACGTTCAGGGTAAGGGCCTGCTCATGAGCCTCAGCCCGGTACCCGACCCCCTGTATTTCGAGGGTCTTGGTGAAGCCGGCGGTGACTCCCGTCACCATGTTCTGGATCAGCGTCCTCATCAGCCCGTGCATTGCCCGGGACTTGCGGTGATCCGAGGTCGCAGACACGCGAATGTGCCCCTCATCCACGTCTACGGAAACCAGGTCGGAAACCGTCATTTGCAGGGACCCTTTCGGGCCCTCAACGGTCATGACGGGAATTGCATACGAGACTTTGACCTTTTCAGGTATAGTAACAGGGGCCTTGCCAATCCTGGACATTATGAGAGCTCCTCAAGTAATTCGGTTACCAGATGCTGCAGAGAACCTCGCCACCGATATGCCGCTTCTTTGCCTCCCGGTCGGTCATGACCCCCTGAGAGGTGGACAGGATCAACATTCCAATCCCGCCGTGGCTCTGGATGTGGTGGTCGTGACCCACATACACCCTTCGACCCGGTCTTGAGACCCTATCGAGCCCTTCGATGACACACTGGGTCTCGTCGTCGAAGCGCAGAGTGAGCTTGAGCACCCCCTGCTTGTTCTTTGGCGAACGTATGACCTTGTATTTCTTGACAAACCCTTCCTCCTTCATGATCTGCGCGATGCTGATCTTGAGATTGGATGCGGGAATCGTCACCTGTTCTTTCCGTGCTTGCCTGGCGTTGCGAATGCGCGTGAGCATATCCGCGATCGGGTCAGTCATACTCATGGTGTGAGTCTCCTACCAGCTCGATTTGACCATACCCGGGATGTTGCCCTTCAGGGCATGGTTCCTCAGGCATATCCGACACAAATGGAATTTCCGATAGTACGCTCTCGGACGGCCGCAGATCTGACACCGGTTGTACTGTCTGACCGCGAATTTCTGAGTCCTTGCCGCTTTGACTATCATACTCGTTTTGGCCACGGTACCTCCCTGCAGGTTGCGCGTCTACTTCCTGAACGGCATTCCCAAAAGCCCCAAAAGCTCGCGGGCTTCCTCATCGGTCTTGGCGGATGTCACCAGGGTGATGTTCATTCCCCGGATCTTCTCGATCTGATCGTAATTAATCTCGGGGAAGATGATCTGTTCTTTGATCCCCATCGAGAAATTGCCTCTCCCATCGAATCCTTTTGGGCTGACCCCGCGGAAGTCCCGCACGCGAGGCAATGCGACATTGATGAGCTTGTCGAGGAAGTGATACATGTTGGTCCGTCTGAGTGTGACCTTACATCCGATGGTCATCCCTTCCCGAAGCTTGAAGGTCGCTATGGATTTTCTCGCCTTCCGAAGCACCGGCAATTGACCCGTGATCAGCGCCATCTCGTTCTGGGCGTTTTCCAGCACCTTCGGATTCTGTATCGCCTCGCCCAGTCCCATATTGACGACCATCTTCTCGAGGGTCGGTACCTGCATGGGATTCTTGTACTTGAATTTCTCCATAAGCGCAGGCACGACGGATTTACTATAGTATTCCTTCAGCCGCGAATCCATGTCGCTGTTCCTTCTAGGCGTCTATCGTTTCGTTGCATTTCTTGCAATAACGGACCCGGTCCCCCGAATCGAGTGTCCGCCGGCCGATCCGGCTCGGCTTGGAGCACTTCGGACAGACAAGCATCAGTTTGGCCAGCTTGATGGGGGCTTCCTTTTCGATGATACCGCCTTGTTGGCTGGCTGAGGTTCCACCCTTCTTGTGGCGCTTGACCATATTGAGCCGTTCGACCAGCGCGGTATCCTTCTCGGTGAAGACCTTCAGCACCTTGCCCTGTCTCCCCTTCTCCTTGCCGGCGAGGACCTTGACCTTGTCATTCTTCTTGATCAGAGACATCTCACAGCACCTCCGGGGCGAGGGAGACGATCTTCATGAATTTCTTCGCTCTCAACTCCCGGGCCACCGGGCCGAAAATACGGGTCCCGATGGGTTCGAGCTGGTTGTTGATGAGCACCGCGGAGTTGTCGTCAAAGCGGATGTACGATCCGTCGGGCCGTCGCACCTGCCGGCGGGTCCTGACGATCACGGCCTTGTGGACTTCACCCTTCTTCACTTTGGAATTCGGGATGGCCTCTTTCACGGACACGACCACAATGTCGCCGACGCTGGCATACTTGCGACGGGTGCCCCCGAGCACCTTGATGCAAAAGAGCTCCTTGGCGCCGGAGTTATCGGCCACGTCCATGCGTGTTTGCTGTTGAATCATGGGGTACCTCCGGGCAGCGCGGCCTCTCTGATGACCCTGCGGACCCGCCAATGCTTATGGCGACTCATCGGCCGGGTTTCCACGATCATCACCTCGTCGCCTATGCGGCAGCGGTTCTCTTCATCGTGTGCCATGAAGCGTTTTCTCCGGCGGATGAACTTCTTGTACACGGGGTGGATCACCGTCCGGCTTACTTCCACCACTACGGTCTTGTCCATCTTGTTGCTGACGACTACGCCGGTTCTTACCTTACGTTGCTTTCGGACGTCGGAGGAGCTCGTCATGTAGACGCCTCCTTTTCTCTGATGATAGTTAGCACCCGGGCTATTTCCCGGCGAAGTTTCTTCAGGCGATCAGTCTTATCGAGCTGGCCGGTGGCGTGCTTGAACCGCAGCTTGAACTCCTCTTCGCGAAATTCTTTCTCTTTCGCTTGGAGTCCCTCCGGGCCAAGGTCCCTGAGTTCTTTGGACTTCATGACAGCTCCTCACGGGTAACGAAGCGAGTCTGAATCGGCATCTTCATAGCGGCAAGACGGAAAGCTTGCTGTGCCACTTCCAGAGGCACGCCTTCCATTTCGTACATGATCTTGCCAGGCTTCACCACGGCAACCCACTCCTCCGGCGCGCCTTTGCCCTTGCCCATTCTGGTCTCGGCCGGTTTCTTGGTGATGGGCTTGTCGGGAAACACGCGGATCCAGATCTTGCCGCCTCTCTTCACGTGACGCGTCATCGCCACACGGCCTGCCTCGATCTGTCTCGCGGTTATCCACCCCGGCACCATGGCCATGAGGCCGAACTCACCGAAGGCAATGTGCGTGCCGCTCTGCGGGCTTCCCTTGGTACGACCCTTTTGCCGTTTTCTGTATTTGACTTTCTTGGGCGCAAGCATTTCAACTCTCCCCGGCTCCGGCTTTGATGATTTCGCCCTTGAATATCCAGACCTTGATTCCTATGACCCCGTAGGTAGTAGTGGCTTGGGCGAAACCGTAGTCGATGTCGGCCCGCAGCGTGTGCAGCGGCACGCGACCTTCACGATACCACTCCCGCCGCGCCATCTCGGCCCCGCCAAGGCGGCCTGCGGTAGCGATCCGGATCCCCTTGGCGCCGGATTTCAGTGCGCTCGAGACCGATTTCTTCATCGCTCGTCGAAAGGCGATACGCCGTTCAAGCTGCTGTGCCACGTTCTCGGCCACGAGTTGGGCGTCGATTTCGGGCTTGCGAATCTCTTTGATATCCACCAGGACATCCTTCTGGGTCATCCGCAGAATGTCTCGACGCAGCTTCTCGATCTCGCTCCCCTTGGGGCCGATGACAATCCCCGGCCTTGCAGTATGTATGATCAGGCGGATCTTGCCGGCAGCGCGCTCAATCTCCATCCTTGAGATACTAGCCTGTGAAAGCCGTTTCTTGACGTAATCCCTCAGATTGATGTCTTCAATCAAGAAGTTTCCAAAGTCTTTCTTGGAATACCACCGAGAATCCCAAGTGCGAGTGACTCCAAGTCGGAATCCGTGAGGATGTACCTTCTGTCCCAAGATGCCCCTCCTCAGGGTTGTCTGGTAAATGAGCGTCGGCGTCTCACAAGGCGCCGTCCTCATTTCCGGAATAGTTCTAGGGCTCCAATTCTTCGACGGCCACATGGATGTGGCTGCTTCGTTTCCTTATCTTCGTGGCCCGTCCCATTGCTCGCGGCATCCAACGTTTGGCGGTGGGCCCTTCATCTACCGTGATCGAGGCGATGTAAAGTTTGTCCTCGTTCACGCCGCTCGACTGAGTAGCATTGCTCAGAGCAGATTCCACCACCTTCTTGATCATGCCCGCGGCCTTCTTGGGGGTGAACTTGAGCATATGAATGGCCTGCTCCACCTGCATCCCCCGGACGAGATCCGCTACCATTCTGGCCTTGCGTGCGGAGATACGCGCATACCTGAGGGTACATTCCCACTGCATCACTTTCTCCCTTTCTTCGCTTTCCTATCTCCCGCATGACCGTGAAAGGTACGGGTCGGAGAAAACTCCCCGAGTTTGTGACCGACCATATTCTCCGTGACGAACACGGGTATGAACTTCTTGCCGTTGTGCACAGCAAAGGTGAGCCCTACCATGTCCGGAATGATGGTCGACCGACGAGACCACGTCTGAACTACCTTACGGGAACCGGTATCCCGCGCCGTAATCACTTTCCTCAGCAGATGATCATCCACGAAAGGACCTTTATGAACTGAACGTGGCATGGCTCTCACTTCCTACGCTTGGCGATGAATTTGTCCGACGACTTGTTTCTCTTGCGGGTCTTGTAACCCTTGGTGGGGACGCCCCAGGGCGTCACCGGATGCCGGCCGCCGGAGGTTTTCCCCTCTCCGCCGCCATGCGGATGATCTACAGGGTTCATGACCACTCCACGGACATGGGGCCGCCGTCCGAGATGCCGCGTCCGGCCTGCCTTGCCAAGAGAGATCTTCTCGTGATCCAGATTGCCGACCTGGCCGACCGTGGCACGGCACCGATCCAGGACCATGCGGACCTCTCCCGAGGGGAGCTTGATCTGAGCATAGCCCTTCTCCTTGGCCATCAACTGGCCGTACGCCCCAGCAGAGCGGATCATCTGGCCGCCTTTGCCGATCTTCATCTCAACGTTATGGACCATGGTTCCCAGCGGGATGTTCTTCAACGGAAGGCAGTTACCCGGCTTGATGTCGACCCGGTCCCCCGCGACGATCGAGTCTCCCACCTTCAGGCCGTTGGGCCACAGGATGTAACTCTTTTCACCGTCGAGATAGCTGACCAGTGCCAGACGGGCGCTCCGGTTCGGATCGTACTCCACGCTCACCACCGTTCCGGGCACATCGGTCTTGTTTCTCTTAAAGTCTACCGTGCGGAACCGTCTCTTGTGGCCGCCGCCGCGGAACCTGACGGTGACCCTTCCGTAGTTGTTGCGGCCCCCGTCCTTGGTGACTCCTTTTACCAGAGACTTCAAGGGCTTGTCCGCGGTCACCTCTTCGAAGGCGAACCCCGTCTGGAACCTGATTCCGGGTGATGTGGGTTTGTGCTTCTTGATGCCCATAAATCCTGTCCTCGACGCTTGATACGGTTCTGTGTCGGTCCGTGAAGGCATCCGCGGGGAACCAAGCCACACGGAATCGGACCGGCGCTAATTTATACTCCCTCGAAAAAGTCCACCCGGTTGCCTTCCTTGAGTGTCACGATGGCTTTTTTCCAGTTCTTCCGCCGTCCCTGGAAGCGACCGAGTCTTTTTCGTTTTCCCAAGCGGTTTTGTGTCTGCACTGACAGCACGGTGACCTTGAACAGCTTTTCCACCGCCTTCTTGATTTCCGATTTGTTCGCGCTCGGAGCTACCTCGAAGCAGATCTGATTGTGCTGCTCCTTCAGGTCGGAACTCTTCTCCGTCACAATGGGCCGTCGGATTATCTTATACTCTTCCAGCATCAGCCCAACCTCTCATGGATTTTCGGAACGGCATCCTGAAGCAGGACCAGCCGCTCGAACCGGAGGAGATCGTAGACGTTCATCCCTTCTGTAGGCAGAACCAGCACCTTGAAGAGATTGCGCGACGATCGGAGGAGTGCTTCGTCTTTTTCCGCGGTGATGAACAGCGTCTTGGCCGCATCCAGTCCCAAGGTTTTCATTGTCTCAAAGAAGAGCTTGGTCTTGGGAGCTTCCAGCTCGATCTTGTCCACGACGGTCAGGAGATTGTCCCTCAGTTTGGCCGACAGGACCGATCGAAGCGCCGCCTTGCGCACCTTCTTCGGCAGAGAGAAGGCGTAGGACCGAGGGCTCGGGCCGAATATGGTTCCACCTCCGGTCCACAAAGGCGACCGGCTGGTACCGGCACGGGCTCGTCCCGTCCCTTTTTGCCGCCAAGGCTTCTTTCCACCGCCGCGAACATCTTTCCTCGTCTTGGTACAGGCGGTTCCGGCCCGGCGTTTGGCCAACTGCCACACTACCACGGACTGGACGAGGTCTTCGCGCACCGCGGCGTTGAAAATCGTATCGTCCAGTTCCACGGATGCGACTGTGGTGCCGCTCTGGTTGATCACATCTACCAATGCCATCACTTTTTCCTTATCAGGACGATGCCCCCTCTGGACCCGGGAACGGGGCCTTTGAGAAGGACGAGGTTCTCATCCGGACGAACTTCGAAGACCGTGACGCTGGGAGCTGTAACCCTGACCCCTCCCAGTCGGCCGGGGAGCTTTTTCCCCTTGAATACCCGGGACGGATACGCGCATTGACCGACCGAACCCGGGATCCGATGCGAACGGGAACCGTGGGTGGCTTTGCCGCCGCCGAACTTGTGTCTCTTGATGACACCGGCGAACCCTTTTCCTTTGCTCGTACCGACCACCTTGACCTGCTCCCCGGGAGCGAAAATGTCGACACGGATCTCCTGCCCGACTTCCACGGCTTCGGGGTCGTCCATGTGGAACTCGCGCAGGACACGGCACGGAGCGACTCCAGCCTTCTTGTACTGACCGAGCACCGGACGGGTCAAGCGGCTCTCTTTGGCTTCCTCGAAACCGAGCTGGACCTTCGCGTCCTTCTTTTTCTCGATCACGGTGCAGGGCCCGGCCTGAACCACCGTAACTCCCACAGCACGCCCCAGCTCGTCAAACATCTGGATCATGCCGATTTTTCTTCCTATCATTCCACGGACCATAGCTGGCTCCTCAACCGCGGGCAACGCCCTAAGCCTTGATTTCGACGTCTACTCCAGGGGACAGGTCCAGTTTCATCAATGCGTCGAGGGTCTGCTGAGTCGGCTCGAGTATGTCCAGCAGCCGCTTATGCACCCTGATTTCAAACTGTTCGCGCGACTTCTTGTCGATGTGAGGGGACCGCAGGACCGTGTACTTATGTATCTTCGTCGGCAACGGGATGGGGCCGGCGACCTTCGCACCGGTTCTCCACGCGGTGTCAACTATCTCGGCGGCCGACTGATCGAGAAGCTTGTGATCGTAGGCTTTGAGTCTAATCCTAATTTTAAGCGCATGCATATCCATCGGTTGGTCCTCTCATGCCAGAAGGCGCACTCACGTTCGACTATTCAATGACCTCAGCGACGACACCCGCGCCGACGGTACGGCCGCCTTCCCGGATGGCGAAACGGAGCTCTTTCTCCATGGCGATCGGCGTGATCAGGTGCGCCTCCAGCGACACGTTGTCACCCGGCATCACCATCTCCACCCCTTCGGGAAGCGTGATCACCCCGGTCACGTCCGTGGTGCGGAAGTAGAACTGCGGCCGGTAACCGTTGAAAAACGGCGTGTGCCGACCACCCTCCTCCTTGTTCAAAATATACGTCTCTGCCTTGAACTTCGTGTGCGGCGTGATGCTCCCCGGTGCTGCCACCACCTGGCCCCGCTCCACATCGTCCCGCTTCACTCCCCGGAGGAGCAGGCCCACGTTGTCGCCCGCCTGACCCGAATCCAGCACCTTCCGGAACATCTCCACCCCGGTTACCACGGTCTTGCGCGTCTCCCGGATCCCGACGATCTCCACCTCTTCGTTCACCTTCACCTGGCCGCGGTCCACCCGGCCCGTCACCACCGTCCCCCGACCCGATATGCTGAACACGTCCTCGATCGGCATCAAAAACGGCTTGTCGATATCCCGGATCGGCAACGGCACATACGAGTCCACCGCATCCATCAACTCCGTGATGCACTTGCAGTCCTCATGCTTCGGATCGCCCGCCTCCAGCGCCTTCAACGCACTCCCGCGTACGATCGGTATGTCGTCCCCGGGAAAATCATACGAACTCAAAAGCTCCCGAAGCTCCAGCTCCACCAACTCGATCAGCTCCGGATCGTCCACCATGTCCACCTTGTTCAAAAATACCACGATGTGCGGAACTCCCACCTGACGAGCAAGCAATATGTGCTCCCGCGTCTGAGGCATCGGACCGTCATTGGCCCCCACCACCAGGATCGCTCCGTCCATCTGCGCCGCACCCGTGATCATATTCTTGATGTAGTCCGCATGACCCGGACAGTCCACGTGCGCATAGTGACGATTCTTCGTCTGATACTCCACATGCGCCGTCGCTATCGTGATCCCCCGCTCCTTCTCCTCCGGAGCCTTGTCTATCTCCTCAAAAGGCACGTACTCGGCCATACCCGTCTTCGCCAATACCTTGGTTATCGCCGCGGTCAGCGTCGTCTTGCCGTGATCGATGTGCCCGATCGTCCCAACGTTCACATGTGGCTTCGTACGCTCAAACTTCGCCTTGCCCATGGGCTCCTCCAGATTGTTTGAACCGAGCGACCACCTTCTCCGCCACGGACTGCGGCGCCGGCTCATAGTGAGAAAACTGCATCGTAAACGTAGCTCGGCCTTGCGTAAGGCTCCGCAAATCAGTGGCATACCCGAACATCCGAGCGATCGGCACTCTCACGCCCACCGTTTGGATGGTTGCACGACTTTCCATGCCCAATATCTTGCCGCGACGGGCCGTGAGATCGCCCAGGACGTCTCCGAGGAATTCCCCCGGTGCGACGACCTCGACATCCATGATCGGCTCGAGCAGGATACTGGCGCCCTTCCTGCAGGCCTCCTTAAAAGCCATGAAACCGGCGGTCTTGAACGCCATTTCCGAGGAGTCCACCTCATGGTACTTGCCGTCCACCAGGGTAACCATGACGTCCCCGACGGGATATCCGGCAAGCACGCCGGATGCCATGGCTGCGCGGATTCCTTCCTCTACCGGTTTGATGTATTCCTTCGGTATGACCCCGCCGGTGATCTTGTCGATAAATTCCAGACCCGTCCCTTGCGTGCGAGGTTCCACATCGATGACCACTTCCGCGAACTGCCCCTTGCCGCCGGTTTGCTTGACGTGGCGATAGTGGAGCTTGACCGGTTTCGTGATCGTTTCCCGGTAAGCCACCTCTGGCTCCCCGACCTTTGCCCGCACCTGGAATTCTCGGAGCAGCCGATCGACAATAATCTCCAGATGCAGTTCACCCATACCGGAAAGAATGTTCTGGCCGGTATCGCTGTCAACCTTCACCCTGAGGGAGGGATCTTCTCGAAGCAATCGCGACATGGCCCGGGAGAGCTTCTCTCCATCATCCCGCGTCTCCGGTTCGAGGGCGACCGAGATGACGGGCTCGGGGAATTCCATGGATTCGAGCAGCAGCGGATGGTCTTCGTCGGTCAGCGTATCACCGGTCTTCGTGTACTTGAGTCCCACGGCCGCGAGGATCTCACCCGCGTAGGCCTCCTTCACGTCTTCCCGCTGATTGGCGTGCATCTGGACGAGGCGTCCGACCCGCTCCCGCTTGCCCGCACTCTGGTTGTAGACCGACGACGACGCACTGAGTTTTCCTGAATACACTCTGAGGAATGTCAATCCGCCGCAATAGGGGTCGTTCATGACCTTGAAGGCGAGGGCTGAAAAGGGACCGTCCACGCTTCGGACCACCGTGCGTCCGTGTTCGTCTTTCCCTTCCACCGGGGGAATCTCGAGAGGTGACGGGAGGAAATCGACCACTGCGTCAAGGAGCTGTTGAATACCCTTGTTCTTGAAGGCAGAGCCCAGGAGCACCGGGGTGATCTTCAGGCTCAACGTCCCCTTCCGAAGGGTCTCCACCAGCGTCGCCACCGGGATGTCCGTGTCACCGTCGAGATAGCGTTCGAGAAGCTCGTCGTCCAACTCGCAGATCGTTTCAAGGCACTGTTCCCGTGCAGCGACCGCCTCGTCAAGCAACTCCGGAGGGACATCGCTCTCGTGGTACTTGATACCCATCGACTCGTCCTCGAAAAGCACAGCCTTCATGGTGAGCAGATCCACCATGCCGCGAAAGCCGTCCTCGCTGCCGATCGGAATCTGCAGGATTATCGGTTGTGTGCGGAGTCTGGTTTTCATCATTTCGAGGACTCTCTGATAGTCGGCGCCCTGCCGATCCATCTTGTTGATAAAGGCCACTCTCGGTATTTGGTACCGATCCGCCTGTTTCCAGACGGTCTCTGACTGGGGTTCCACACCCCCGACGGCGCAGAAGACCGCGACCGCCCCGTCCAGCACTCGCAGGCAACGTTCCACCTCAATGGTGAAATCGACGTGTCCCGGAGTATCGATTAGGTTGATCCGATGCTTTCTCCACTGGCACGCGGTGGCAGCCGACGTGATGGTGATCCCTCGCTCTTGCTCCTGTTCCATCCAGTCCATCACCGCGGTGCCGTCATGCACTTCGCCGAGTTTATGAGACACACCGGTATAGAAGAGGATGCGCTCCGTCGTCGTGGTCTTTCCAGCGTCAATATGGGCCATGATGCCGATATTGCGCGTCCTTGACAGTGTTTCTCCCTTCATCAGGATCGAACACCCATCTTTGCCTACCACCTATAGTGGGCGAAAGCCTTATTAGCCTCGGCCATTCTGTGCGTGTCTTCCTTCTTCTTGACCGAGCTGCCCTTGTTGGAGGCCGCGTCCATAAGCTCCGCGGCGAGTTTTTCCTTCATGCTCTTCTCCCCGCGCGAGCGGGCGTATTGAATGAGCCACCGTATGGCCAATGCCTGTCTGCGCTCCGGGCGAATCTCGACGGGCACCTGATAGGTGCTGCCGCCAACGCGGCGTGACCGCACCTCGAGGACCGGTTTGACGTTATCCACAGCCCTTTCGAAGAGTTTGAGCGGGTCCTCGCCGGTTCTCTTGGCCATAAGTTCCAGCGCATCATAGAATGCGCCTTCAGCGGTGGATTTCTTTCCTTCCCACATCACACAGTTCACGAACTTGGCGACGAGCTTGCTGTGGTACTTGGGATCGGGTAGCACGTCTCTCTTGGGAACCTTCCCTTTTCTTGGCATCTCGATTCGCTCCAGAATCTCTTTTGGCGCGTTGCGCCTTTTGGCCGACAACAGAACAAGCTGCACCGGGTAGCTTCCAGGATGGCAAGGTCGAGAAGGCAACGCAGAATCTAAAATCCGCTCTCCGACCGCGAGGTCGTATTTCCTTCCAAACCCGCCCCGTCGTTTCCGACGGTTTACCAGGACCCGATAGTGGTTAGTCCCCGCATTAGCTGCGTAACAGAGCCGGTCGTTTCATCCCCGGAACGCGTGGCACGCGGCGGAGAGCTTGCTCGGAGCAAGCAGACCGGCGGACCAGGGAGGATTACTTCGGCCGTTTTGTCCCGTACTTCGATCTCCCCTGTTTTCGATCCGTCACCCCGAACGCGTCCTGGGTTCCTCGGATGATGTGGTAACGCACACCAGGGAGGTCCTTGACACGGCCGCCACGAATGAGCACAACCGAGTGTTCCTGGAGGTTGTGCCCGATACCGGGGATGTAGGAGGTGACTTCGTACCCGTTGGTAAGGCGCACCCTCGCAACCTTCCTCAACGCTGAATTCGGTTTCTTCGGCGTGGTGGTATAGACCCTCACGCAGACTCCCCTTCTCTGGGGGCAATTGGTCAGTGCCGGCGCCGAGGTTTTGTGTCTCGGAGCCTCACGTCCTTTTCTGACCAGTTGGTTGATAGTCGGCATACGCCGTAACCTCCAAATGTGTATCCAAAAATTATGCTCAAAGATGAGCGATCTTGTCAAGCCTTTTTTGCCCGAAAAGCATGGCCGGAGATCTCATCTCCGGCCATGGATCAGGCCTCAAACGGGTCTCGGCCCGCGACTTTTTTCCGCTTCACCCCGGTCCCTGCAAACTCCCGCGACCAGCCGGTCACGCGGACTCCTGGTACGCTGCTGTCCTGCCTTCCGCGGCGGAGGGACCTTCCGCGTCGGTTGGCACGTGCTCTAGGCGGATGATCTTGTACCGCGGGAAGCCAGTACCCGCGGGGATCAATCTTCCCATGATCACGTTCTCTTTCAGACCGCGCAGGAAGTCGATCTTACCACAGATCGCCGCCTCCGTCAGGACCTTTGTCGTCTCCTGGAAGCTCGCCGCGCTGATGAATGAATCGGTAGACAGCGAGGCTTTGGTGATCCCCAGGAGGAGCGGTTCGCCCACTCCTGCGTTGCCGCCGGCCTCGATGACGCGCCGGTTCTCCGCGTCGAACAGGGACCGCTCGATATGTTCACCCACGAGGAAATCGGTGTCCCCGACCTCTTTGACGCGCACCCTGCGGAGCATCTGTCGAACGATGACCTCGATGTGTTTGTCGTTGATCTTCACGCCCTGGAGTCGGTAGACCTCCTGGACCTCGTCCACCAGGTACTTGGCAAGGTCCTTTTCGCCTTTGATACCCAGCAGGTCGTGCGGATTGGTGGAACCCTCCATGAGCGGCTCACCGGCCTGGACCCAGTCCCCGGAGTGCACTGAGATGTGCTTTCCTTTGGGGATCAGGTACTCTTTCTGGTCCCCCACTTCCGGGGTAACGAGGACCTTTCTCTTCCCTTTGGTATCTTTGCCGAAGCTTACCAACCCGTCGATCTCGGAGATGATCGCGAACTCTTTCGGCTTGCGCGCCTCGAAGAGTTCCGCCACCCGCGGGAGCCCCCCGGTGATGTCCTTGGTCTTGGTCGTTTCACGGGGGATCTTTGCGATGACGTCACCAGCGTGGATGTCTTCTCCTTCCTTGACCATGATGTTCGCTCCCACCGGCAGGAGGTAGCGCGCTTCGGAGTCACCGATCTTCGTGGTTCGGCCGTGTTCGTCCTTGATGGAAACCCGGGGCCGGATTTCCGTGTCCTTGTCCTTGTATTCGACGATGACCTTTCGGGAGAGACCGGTAACTTCATCGACCTGCTCACTCATAGTGAGGCCTTCGATGATGTCCCCGAACTTAACCCGTCCGGACACCTCGGTAATGATCGGGATAGTGTACGGATCCCATTCCGCGAGGAGCGTCTGCTGGTTGACCGGGTCACCGTCGCCGACGCGCAGCTTCGCGCCGTAGATGACCTTGTTACGCTCTCGTTCTCGTCCTTTCTGGTCCGTGATGGCGATGGAGCCGTTCCGGTTCATGACGACCAGATCGCCTTCCCGGTTCACCACGGTCTTGATGTCGACGAACTTGACGCGCCCTTCATTCCGGGAGAACAATTCCGAAGAACCCGAGCCCAACCACTCGAGGAGCACCTGGCCTTCAGACTCGATCCGGTCCCCTTCCAGCACCTTTACGTTCATGTAGTCCATGATCGGGTACCGTTCGTACAGGCGATACCGGATCACGCCACCCTTGGTCGTGCGTTTGTGGAAGATGCCGCCGCGTTTCTCGCCTTCGGTTAGGCGGGACGTGCCGGTCATGGTCTCAAAGATGAAGCTGTTGGCCGAGACTCTGTCTCCGTGCTTCACGATGAGCCGATGGCCTGCAGGCATCTCGAACGGATGCTTCACGCCGTCGTCATCCACAATGGTGATCGTCTTTCTGTCCGGGGAGATTTCGACCTTCCCCCCGATGCGTTCAATGGGGAAGATGGGCCGATTCGGGCCGTCGAAGAGGAACGAGTTTTCCCGCAAGGTTTGGCCGTCCTGAACCAGCCACTTCCCGACTTCGGATTCGGGGACGGTGAACTCTTCCCATACGACGATGGCTTTGGACTTGTCTTTCTCCTTCTCGAATGCGACGCGGCCTCTCTTACGGGCTGACGTGATGTTTCGCCGCAAGGATGCGGTGCCGCCGATGTGGAAGGTACGCATGGTAAGCTGGGTTCCCGGCTCGCCGATCGACTGGGCCGCGATAATGCCCACTGCCTCGCCGATGTTCACCATTCGCCCGTGGGCAAGGTCTCGGCCGTAGCAGAGGCTGCACACACCGCGGCGTGCCTGGCAGGTGAGCACGGAGCGGATCTTCACACGGTCGATACCCGCATCCTGGATCTTCTCCCGGTGCTCTTCCGTGATCTCCTCGTTGGCCTTCACGATGATCTCGCCGCTGAACGGATGTTCGATATCTTCCAGCGCGACACGACCGAGGATTCGATCCGCCACGTGTTCGATGATCTCGCCGCCTTCTTCCAGAGACGCCATCTCGATGCCGTCGAGGGTTTGGCAGTCGATCTCGTGGATGATCGCGTCCTGGGCCACGTCGACGAGACGCCGGGTCAAGTACCCGGAGTTCGCGGTCTTCAGCGCGGTGTCCGCGAGACCCTTACGCGCGCCGTGGGTCGAGATGAAGTACTGCAACACGGTCAGCCCTTCTCGGAAGTTCGCTTCGATGGGGGTCTCGATGATTTCACCGGTGGGCTTGGCCATGAGACCGCGCATTCCTGCGAGCTGCCTGATCTGCTGCGTGCTTCCCCGAGCGCCGGAGTCGGCCATCATGTAGATGGGGTTGAAGCTTTCGACCTTCTTCTCCGAACCGTCTTTGAGCCTGACGGTTGTGGTACGCAAGCCGCTCATCATCCTTTCGGAGATGTCTTCGTTGGCCCGTGCCCAGATATCGATAACCTTGTTGTATCGTTCGCCGTCGGTGATCAGACCCTCTTTGTACTGGTTCTGGATTTCCAGAACCTCTTCCCTGGCCTTCTCGATGATCTCCGGTTTCGACTCGGGGACGCGCATGTCATCCACGCAGATCGATATCCCCGCCTTCGTCGCGTAGAAGTAGCCAAGGTCTTTGAGGCGGTCGGCCAGGATGACGGTCTTCTTGTCACCGCACCTGCGGTACGCCTCGTCGATCAGGTTGGCCAACTCTTTCTTTTTCATGACCTTGTTGATGTTGGCGAAGGGTATCTCCTCCGGCACGATTTCGCGGAGCAGCACGCGTCCCACCGTGGTCTGGATCTGTTCGCCGTATTCTCGGAGAAGAATCTTCTCATGGAGGTCCACGACCCCGGAGTCGTAGGCAACACGCACCTCCGATTCATCGCCGAATAACCGGGGTGGTTTTTCGAGATGGTCGGGATTCGCGGATTCCCGCGTCAAATAGTACAACCCGAGCACGATGTCCTGAGTGGGGACGATGATCGGCTTGCCGTGCGCCGGTGACAGGATGTTGTTCGTGCTCATCATCAAGACCCGAGCCTCGACCTGGGCCTCGACGGAGAGCGGGATATGCACCGCCATCTGGTCACCGTCAAAGTCAGCGTTGAACGCGGTGCAGACGAGCGGATGGAGCTGAATCGCCTTGCCTTCGATCAATACCGGCTCGAAGGCCTGGATGCCCAGTCTGTGCAGGGTGGGCGCCCGGTTCAGGAGCACCGGATATTCCCTCACCACGTCTTCCAGGATGTCCCAAACCTCGGGAGTCTCTTTCTCTACGAGTTTCTTCGCGCTCTTGATGGTGGTGACGTATCCTCGCTCTTCCAGCTTGTTGTAGATGAACGGTTTAAAAAGCTCCAGGGCCATCCGTTTGGGGAGGCCGCACTGGTGGAGCCGCAGATCCGGGCCGACCACGATCACGGACCGTCCCGAGTAATCAACCCGTTTGCCCAGGAGGTTTTGCCGGAACCGCCCCTGCTTCCCCTTGAGCATGTCCGAAAGGGACTTCAGCGGCCTCTTGTTCGGACCGGTTATGACGCGACCCCTTCTGCCGTTGTCGAAGAGGACGTCAACCGCTTCCTGGAGCATCCGCTTTTCATTGCGGAGGATGATCTCCGGCGCGTTCAGCTCTTTAAGCCTCTTGAGCCGATTGTTCCGGTTGATGACCCTTCGATAGAGGTCGTTCAGATCGGAGGTCGCGAATCGGCCGCCGTCGAGCGGAACCAGAGGCCGCAAATCGGGCGGTATGACCGGCACGGTGGTGAGAATCATCCAGGCAGGGTTCTGCCACCGCCGGAACTTCCCCAATCCCTCCGGCGCGATCATCCGCGAACGGGACATGCGCTCGATGATCGTGTTGATCTCGACAAACGCGAGTTGCTTGCGACCTTCCCATTCGTGGGTTTCTTCCCATTTGACCTGGATTTCCCGGGCCGTCTGGAGCTGTTCTTCGAAGAACCGCCCGGCCTCGCTCTCTGGATCGGCCTCGGCGTACAGGGCGTTTAGCTCGGTCACGAGAACCTCGGGCTCGATCCCTTTCAGTGCTTCCAAGACTCGCAATCGCTTGGCGAGCTTCTTGCGTTTTGCTTCGGACGTGGAGTCTTTCATGTCCTCGCGAAGTCTTGTGCTCTCCGACACGAGGTCCAGCTTCTCCAGCCTGTCTCGGACCGCTTCGCCTCCCATGCGGGCTTCAAAGGCCTGTGGACCGTACTGGTCGAGGGCCTGGCGGTATTTCTCCTCGTTGATGAGGGTGCCGGCCTCCAGGTCGGTGGTTCCCGCGTTGATCACCAGGTACGACTCGAAATAGAGGACTCGCTCCACTTCTTTGAGCGTCAGGTCCAGGAGCGTGCCAATCCGGCTCGGGAGGCTTTTTAGGAACCAAATGTGGGCGACGGGGGTCGCCAATTCGATGTGGCCCATCCGCTCGCGGCGCACTTTCGACTGGATCACTTCCACGCCGCATTTCTCGCAGATGGTTCCCCGGTGCTTCATCCGCTTATATTTGCCGCAATTACACTCATAATCCTTGACGGGTCCGAAGGTCTTTGCGCAAAAAAGCCCGTCCCGTTCGGGCTTGAAGGTTCGATAATTGATCGTTTCCGGCTTCTTCACCTCTCCATGGGACCACGACCGGATTTTCTCCGGCGAGGCCAGGGAGATTTGTACGGCACTAAAGTTCACGGGATCTTTGGGCTTCTCAAAAAAACTGTAATAAACGTCTTCCAAGGTGTCCCTCCTTACCTATGGTCAGCAGGAGCAGCGCTTCGCGCTTCCGAGGCCGGCTCCGATCTCTCGCGGACCGTGTACCGGGTTCCTGCGGAAAGAGTCACGATCGCATTCCTGCCGACGGTAAGTCTGTGGTTGTCAACCCGCCGCCACGACCTCGCTTTCGAGGAGTTCCACTTCGAGGCCGAGGGATTTGATTTCTTTCACAAGCACGTTGAACGATTCCGGCAATCCGGGTTCGAGCACGTTTGTTCCTTTGACGATGCTTTCGTACATCCGGGTGCGGCCCGTGACGTCATCGGACTTCACGGTAAGGAATTCTTGCAAGGAGAAGGCCGCGCCGTACGACTCCATCGCCCAGACTTCCATCTCGCCCAGACGCTGACCGCCGAATTGAGCTTTACCTCCGAGTGGTTGCTGGGTCACCAGCGAGTATGGCCCGATCGCCCTGGCGTGGATTTTGTCGTCAACGAGGTGGTGGAGCTTCATCATGTAGATGATTCCCACCGTGATCCTGGTATCGAAAGGCTCACCGGTACGGCCGTCGAAAAGCCTTGTCTGGCCCGTACTCGGCACGCCGGACGTGGTGAGGAGCGACTTGATCTCATGCTCGCGCGCTCCGTCGAAAACCGGTGTGGCAATGGGAATGCCACTGGAGAGTGACGCGACGAACTTCTTGACCTGATCTTCGTCCATGTCATTGATAATAGCCGCAACCTTCTTTCGGCGTTCCGGTTCGTAACTATCGAAGATCTGTAGCAATTGTTCTCTCAGTTTGTCCGGAGAGAAATGTTCTTCCAGCATCTTGTTCAAGGACTCGCCAAGACCTCGGGCGGCCCATCCCAGATGGGTCTCGAGAATCTGGCCGACGTTCATTCGGGAAGGAACCCCCAACGGATTGAGCACGATCTCCACCGGGGTGCCGTCGTCGAAGTACGGCATGTCCTCTTCCGGAAGGATTCTGGACAAAACACCCTTGTTGCCGTGCCGGCCGGCCATCTTGTCACCAACTGAGAGCTTCCGCTTGATGGCGATGTACGTCTTCACCAGCTTGATGACACCGGGGGGGAGTTCGTCTCCTTTCTTGAGTCGGCTGATCCGCTCGTCGTAGTGCATCTTCCAGAAGTGTTTCTGGTCGCTGAGCCGCTCGAGGATACGAAAGACCTCGTCTTCCGTCGTCGTGTCCCCTTTCAGGGACAGTTCTCGTAGCAGGTCGAGCTGGACGGCATCTATGATCTTGTTGGTAATGGTTTCGCCCTTCTTGATGTACTCGTGCCCGCTGCTCGAGTCGGCAATCGCGGTCACCGCCACTCTGCCCACGAGCATGCTGCGGATCCGCTCCCGCGCTCCTTCTTCCACGATGCGCATCTCGTCATCGCGGTCCTTGGTCAACTTGGCGATCTCTTCATT
This sequence comes from Desulfomonile tiedjei, assembly GCA_016218715.1. Lineage (GTDB taxonomy): Bacteria > Desulfobacterota > Desulfomonilia > Desulfomonilales > Desulfomonilaceae > JACRDG01. The sequence continues at coordinate 128,088 of JACRDG010000121.1, forward strand.
TTCGATAGAGATCGTCCTGCTATCTTTGTCGGTTCCTTTGCGGGAAAAGATCCTCGCGCCGATGACGGTCCCTTCCACACCCGGAGGAACCCGGAGCGAAGAGTCTCTCACGTCGCCGGCCTTCTCGCCGAAGATGGCTCGAAGGAGTTTTTCCTCGGGGCTGAGCTGATTTTCCCCTTTCGGTGTGATCTTGCCCACGAGGATGTCACCCGGTTTGACCTCCGCACCAATGCGAATGACGCCGGATTCGTCCAGATTCCGGAGCGCTTCCTCGCCTACGTTGGGGATGTCTCGCGTGATCTCTTCCTTGCCCAGTTTGGTGTCCCGTGCCATGACCTCGAATTCTTCGATGTGAATCGAGGTGAAGATGTCCTCTTTGACGATCTTCTCGCTGACCAGGATCGAGTCTTCGTAGTTGTACCCGCCCCAGGCCATGAATGCCACGAGCACGTTCCTCCCGAGGGCCAGCTCGCCTTTGTCCGTAGCCGGACCGTCGGCAATGACCTGTCCCCGAACGACGTGATCACCTTTTCTCACGATCGGACGCTGGTTGATACACGTGTTCTGGTTGGAACGCTGGTACTTGATAAGGTTGTAGATATCGACACCCGGATCGAGGTCCCCTTCGGTGAATTCCGTTGCCTTGACGACCAGTCTCGTGGCATCCACCGAATCGACGACTCCGTCTCGTTTGGCAACCACGGTGACACCGGAATCCGTAGCCACGACGTGCTCCATGCCCGTTCCGACCAGCGGCGCTTCCGTGGTGAGCAAGGGGACCGCCTGACGTTGCATGTTGGACCCCATGAGCGCACGGTTCGCGTCGTCGTTCTCGAGGAACGGGATCAACGAGGCTGCCACCGACACGAGCTGGTTAGGGGAGACGTCCATCAGGTCTGCCTCGGATGCACCCACCATGGTGAACTCACCCTCTTTGTGACGGACCGAAACGAGGTCCGACTGGAGGTGACCGGTTTCATCCAGCTGCGCATTGGCCTGAACGATGATGTGGTGCTCCTCGTCCAGAGCCGTGAGAAACTGGATGTCTTTGCCCACCTTTCTGTCCACCACAGGTCGGTACGGCGTCTCGATGAACCCGAACTCATTGACCCGTGCGTACGTGGAAAGCGATACGATCAGCCCGATGTTGGGACCTTCCGGCGTCTCGATGGGGCAGATTCGTCCGTAGTGGGTTGGGTGCACGTCACGCACCTCAAACCCGGCTCGTTCCCGGGTGAGGCCTCCCGGACCGAGAGCGGAGAGCCGCCTCTTGTGCGTGATCTCGCTCAAGGGGTTGGTCTGATCCATGAACTGCGAAAGCTGAGAAGATCCGAAGAACTCCTTCACCACCGCGGTTACTGGTTTCGCATTGATCAGGTCGTGAGGCATGAGCGTTTCCACATCCTGGAGGCTCATACGCTCCTTGATGGCCCGTTCCATGCGCACCAGGCCGATTCTGTACTGGTTTTCCAAAAGCTCGCCGACGGACCGCACTCGGCGGTTTCCCATGTGGTCGATGTCGTCTATGACGCGACCGGGTCGAGCTTCTTTGAGTTCCAAGAGGTACTTGACCGCGAGCATGATGTCGTCGGAACGCAACGTCCTCATGCCCAAAGGCACCTCAGACATCGAGATGGCCAGCTTGCGGTTCAGCTTCAGGCGACCGACTCGCGAGAGATCGTAGTACTCGGTCTTGAAGAAGAGGTTGTTGAAGAACGTGTTGCTGATCTCGACCGTGGCCGGGTTGGACGGCCGCAGCCTTCGGTATATTTCGATCTGCGCGTTGAGCGTCTCGTTGCTCATGGTCGCGTCGGGATGTTGCTTCCGATAGTCGTCGATAATCCGGTTGGGCCGGTCGTCCACCTTGTCTTCCAGAAGGGTGTCTCGCAGAGAAGAGGAGACGATCCTCTCCTCGATGAAGAGGCACTCGAAGCTGGTGATGTTTCGCCCGGCGAGGTCGTTCAAGAAATCATCGACTTCATCCGCGGAGATCTGCTTGTTGCACGGAGCGACCACTTCACCGGTCGCCTCGTCCACGATATCTCGCGCGATGACCTTCTCCGCCAGCTCTTCCTTCTTCATGGTGAGGGGGGCGATCTTTCTGCCGGCGAGTCGTCGCAGGGCCGCGCGGGTGATCTTCTTGTTCTTTCTGACGAGAACATCCTCGGTCCCCTCGACGAAAATATCCGACGCGGCGACCGTCCCGACGATAAGCTCCAGATCGACCTTTCTTCGGAGCCCCTCGGGGGTTATCATGATGGTCTGTCTGTTGTAGAAGTAATTCAGTATCTCCTCACTGGAGTGACCCAACGCCTTGAGAAAGACGGTAACGGGTAGCTTTCTTCTTCGGTCGATTCGGACGTACAGGCGGTCCTTGGGATCGAACTCGAAGTCTATCCACGATCCCCGGAGAGGGATGATGCGAGCGGAGTAGAGCAACTTGCCGCTGGCATGCGTCTTTCCTTTGTCGTGGTCGAAGAAGATACCTGGTGAGCGGTGCAACTGAGACACGATCACCCGTTCGGTGCCGTTGATGATGAACGTCCCATTCTCCGTCATCACCGGTATTTCACCGAAGTAGACCTCTTGTTCCTTGACGTCGCGAATAGTGCGGGAGCTGGTGTCGGGATCTACGTCCCAAACAATGAGCTGCACCGTGATCTTCAGCGGGACAGCGTAGGTGACACCTTTTTGCAGACACTCTTCGACGTTGTACTTCTCTTCTCCCAGTGTGTACTTAATAAACTCCAGGGACGCGGTGTCTGAAAAATCTCGTATGGGGAAGACGGAACGGAACACGCCCTGCAACCCGGCATCTTCACGCGATTCAGGGGGCACGTCCGCCTGCAGGAACCGATCGTAGGACTGTTTTTGGATTTCTATGAGATTTGGGATACCTGCGATTTGCGGGATGCGTGCAAAATTCTTCCTGAGCCTCTGGGAGTGCACGGAAAAATGACTCATTATTCTTCCTTTGATATCCGGCAATCTTGACAAGGTGGGTTAATGGTGAGGTGTTCCGTAAGCCAGGGCCAGCGTACGGCTTTACGCGAAACCGAACGCGGGCCCAACCATCGACTTACTTTTCAGAAGCTAATCAGACGATCTCCACAGCGGCACCGACCTCTTCGAGAGCGGCCTTGGCTTTTTCAGCGTCCTCTTTGGAGACTGCTTCTTTCACCGGCTTGGGAACACCTTCCACTAGGTCCTTGGCTTCCTTCAAACCCAGGTCGGTCAACGAGCGTACAACCTTGATCACCTGAATCTTCTTGTCGCCAAAGTCTTTCAAGATCACATCAAATTCGGTTTTTTCCTCAGCCGGGGCCGCTTCTCCACCGGCCGCCGCCGCACCCACCGCGGCAACAGCCATGGGCGCCGCTGCAGACACCCCGAACTCTTCTTCCAGCTCCTTGATGAGCTGGCTCAGTTCCAATACCGACATTGAGCGTATAAACTGTTTGACATCTTCCTTGGTGACTTCCGCCATGTTTTCCTCCTCGATTCGCTATCTTCAAGCGCGTCCGATAGATCCTTCCGCTGGGTTTACCCGGCGTTGGATTCGGCCGCGGCGCTCTTTTGGTCCTCAATAGCCTTGAGCGCGGTGAGAAAAGATCTGGGAACAGCAGCTAAGGTATTGACAAATCCGCCCACAGGAGCGATCATTGTGCCGAGCAACCTTCCCAAGAGCACTTCCCTACTCGGAAGTGATGCGAGCGTGTCCATTTCGGACGGCTGGACAAGTTTGCCGTTCAGGACGCCACGCACCAGCTTCAGCTTGGGATGCGCTTTTGCAAACGCTGTCAGCACTTTGGCCATGACAGTGACATTCTCATCAGTCTCGGTCCATGCAGCCGCGCGTGGACCAGCCACGTCCGACTCAAGCACCGCTACCTGCGAGCCCTGATAGGCCAAGCGTGTGAGCGTGTTCTTCAAAACCTTGAGTGCGATCCCTTTGCTCCGAAGCTCTGATCTGAGAGCCGTCATCTCTGAGACGGTCAACCCTGCGAAGTCCGTTAGGAACAGGGCTCTTGTCTTCAGAAACTGTTCTCGCAGCCAGGCTACCTGCTTTTCTTTCTCTTCTCTCTTCAAGCCTTAGTTTCCCCCTTTCAGTCCGAGGGAAAACAGCGAATCGAGGGGACACTGACGGAACTCTACCTTGCAACCCCCTTTCGGCCCCGTCTGAGCTGGTCTCGATTAAGTGCGTGATGCACACCTGCTGTCTTCGACCCGGCCTTGGAATTGGAAATGCTAAATCGTTACCCTATCTTTCGTTACCTCTCTGCCATAATCGACACAACCAGTGAGGAAGCAGCCGTGGACGGCTACTTCACGAGGTTTCTGATTTCCTGCGTATCCAGTTTGATCCCCGGTCCCATGGTGGTGGACACGGAGACCCCTTTTAAATAGACCCCTTTGGCGGCCGATGGTTTCAATCGAATAATACTCTCCATGAGCGCATGGAAGTTTTCCGCCAGTTTTTCCGGTCCGAAGGAGACCCGGCCGACCGGTGCATGAACGATTCCTGCCTTCTCCACCCTGAATTCGACTTTGCCGCCTTTGAGTTCCTCCACCGCCTTCGCCACATCGAAGGTTACGGTGCCGACCTTGGGATTGGGCATCATGCCCCGGGGGCCGAGAATCTTGCCCAGCTTGCCCACCACCCCCATCATGTCAGGGGTCGCGACGGCCTTGTCAAAGTCGAGCCAGCCTTCCTGGATCTTTTTGGCAAGATCTTCGCCACCGACGTGGTCGGCACCTGCATCCAGGGCCTCTTTTTCCTTCTCGCCTTTGGCAAAGACCAGAACCCGGACTGTTTTCCCTGTGCCGTGAGGCAGGACACAAGTCCCGCGAACCATTTGATCCGCGTGACGAGGATCCACGCCCAGCTTGACCGCCACATCGACCGATTCGTCGAATTTTCTGTACGCTGTGGAGAGCGCCACTTGGATGCCTTCGTCCACACCATATTTCTTGGATCGGTCTACTTTATCTCTCGCCTCGACCTTTTTCTTTGCTAACCCGGCCATCTCGCTCCCCTAAACCACTTCAATTCCGAGGCTCCGTGCGGAACCCATGATGATGCTGATGGCCCCTTCAACATCTTTGGCATTGAGATCGGCCATCTTCAGTTTGGCTATTTCCTCGACCTGAGCCCGGGTCAGCTTGGCGACCTTCTTCCGATTCGGCTCGGGAGAACCCTTTTCTATTCCTGCCGCCTTCTTGAGCAGATAGGACGCAGGGGGCGTCTTGAGCACGAAACTGAAGGATCGATCCGCATAGATCGTTATCTGGACCGGGATGATCACACCCGCCTGATTCTGAGTCTGTGCATTGAATGCCTTACAGAACTCCATGATGTTGACGCCGTGCTGGCCCAGCGCCGGACCGACCGGCGGCGAGGGCTTGGCCTCTCCTCCGGGGATCTGAAGTTTCACGCCAGCCACTACCTTCTTGGCCATATGGACTCTCCCACGTGGTAAGGAACCGTCTCGGAAAACACAATGAAACTCACCCGGACGCGTTCCCTGCCATCCGCTGAATTACCGGAACCTTAGTTCTTCGTGACCTGGATAAAATCCAGCTCCACCGGAGTCGGCCTGCCGAAGATGCTCACCAGAACCCGCAGCTTGCCTTTGTCGGGCCTCACCTCTTCTACAGTGCCGTTGAAATTGATGAACGGTCCATCCACCACCCGGACCGAATCTCCCTTTTCGAATGAGTACTTCGGCCGGGGTTTTTCTTTTCCTTCGGCCATCTGAGCCTTGATCTTGTCGACATCGCTGTCGGGAATGACCGCGGGCTCAGTGCGGGACCCTATGAACCCCGTTACCTTCGGCGTGCTCTTCACCACATGCCAGGTCTGGTCGTCCAGCTCCATCTGCACCAGGATGTAGCCGGGGAAGAACTTGCGATTGGACGTCCTTCGCTCACCTTTCACCAGCTCGACAACCGACTCTGACGGGATGAGCACATCGGTGATTCTATCCTGCAGGCCCATGGCGCGCACTTTTTCTTCCAGTGCCGTCTTGACCTTATTTTCGTATCCCGAATACGTATGAACCACGTACCATCGCCGGTCCACCGGACAGCCTCCTCTGAGAAACCGTGTTGCGGACGACTAACCCGCTTGCAAGAGCATCTGAACGATCCGAGCAAGGGCCCAGTCGCTGAAACCGAGGTAAATGGCTATGATGCTCGTCAGCACTAACACCACCATGGTAGACCCCACGGTCTCCTGGCGGGTGGGAAAGGTGACTTTCTGCAGTTCCGCCTTGACTTCCCGGAAGAACTCGACGAACAACCTGTAGTATTCTTTTATCTTCTCCATCACAGCTTCACTAGTACGCCCGGCTTATTCTTGGCGCCTTTCGCCGACGCTACGGCGGTAAATGGGGTGGCAGGCCAGGAGGGTTTCGAACCCCCAACCCCCGGTTTTGGAGACCGGTGCTCTAGCCGTTGAGCTACTGGCCTAGCGCTCGTAACTTTCCTGACAGCCATCCTCACTTGGTTTCTCGATGAAGTGTGTGCGTGCGGCAGTAGCTGCAGTACTTCTTGAACTGAAGCTTGTCAGGTGTCTTCTTCTTATTCTTAGTCGTAGAATAATTCCTCCGCTTGCAATCGCTACAAGCCAAGGTTACGATATCTCTCATGAAGCGCCTCCGACTTCCCTCCGGCTGCCCGCGAACGAGCCCCTCTTATTCAATGACCTCAGCGACGACACCCGCGCCGACGGTACGGCCGCCTTCCCGGATGGCGAAACGGAGCTCTTTCTCCATGGCGATCGGCGTGATCAGGTGCGCCTCCAGCGACACGTTGTCACCC
>JACRDG010000017.1 GCA_016218715.1 Desulfomonile tiedjei
GAGTCGGTATTCGGTTTGGCCTCGTTCACCTTCAAGGTGCGGCCATTGAGATCCTTGGAATCCAGCTCCTGGATCGCCTTGAGACCTTCTTCGCGATTGGCCATTTCGATGAATCCGAATCCCCGAGACCGGCTCGTGAACTGGTCAAGGATGATCTTGGCGGATTCCACTTCCCCGTACGCTTCAAACAAGCCCTTGAGATCTCCTTCATTGGAATCGAAGGACAAATTTCCGACGTAGATGTTAATACTCATTCTCTAGCTCCTTTTGACAGAGCACACCACGCGTTGTGCGTGAGTGCGTTTACAGATACGAACAAGGGCTCTTGGTGAACGGGGATAAACCGGAAAGAATTACGGTGTGACGTCCTCGACACGGGGGCCTATGTCCCAGGGTCTTAATCCTTGCATGACGCCCGTAGTCCTTGACGCGAGGCCGACTGGAGAAACACAAGTTAAGCTTCAATTAGCAGACTAAGCCACCAAGCTCGGCTTGTCAAGTGATTCTATCAGTAACCTAAGATTTCTTTCTATTCCTGCATCATATCAGAGAGGTATATCTGTTCCCGCAGGCACGATATTCCATTCATGCCAGAGGCGAATATGCGACCGAGCAGGAGTCCTGGGAGCCTATCGCGTAACCCCAGCAACATGATCCATCGTGCTACCCAGGTGACATCGGCGGTGTTGTCAGGACAAACAGAGGCTCCGAAAAGGTCTGACCGAATACGGGATCGGCCTGGTCGCCCTTTACCGAAATACTGCAAATCGACCGGCATCGTAGCACGTTGTCGGGACAAAATTGCGTTACGCGACAGACTCCTACCCTTCCGGGTAGTCCGTCGTGTCTTCCTGTTCGCCTGAGACCTGGAACCGCTTCATGAAGCTTCGGTCGATGTAGTCTTTGAGTTTGAACGCCAGCCTACCAGCCCATACCCATGAATTGCGCACAAAGATACCCGTGCCGTCTCCCAGGTTGAGGATGAGCATATAGGTCTTCTGAGGAATGAAAGCGGCCATTTCGCCGCCTTCAAGGGCAGCCATGAGATTTTGCTGCAGGATGGGATTCTGACGCACTGCGTATACGCCGACACGATCGAGTTTTTGTCCTTCGAGGCTTATGCAGTCACCACCGCCAAACATCGTTGGATGCTCCACGCTGTGCAGGTACTGCGTGACGAGGAGCGAACCATCCTCAGCGGTAGGGAGCCCCGACTCCCGAAAAATCTGGTACGGTCGCACCCCTACGGCCGGAAACACGAGATCGTAGGGTATTGCCTTACCGTCTGATAGGACGACATGGCCGTCCCCGATCCGTTCGATGCGGACGCCTTCGATCACCTCGACGTCTCTCCTCCTTAATGACGCGATGGCCAAAGAGCGTGCCTTTTCGACGAAGCTCGGCAGGAGTCGGCGTCCCGTAACGAGCGTTATCCGTGCCTGTCTTTTGGCCTCGTTCACCAGGCGCCGGATATTGCCCGCTAGTTCCACTCCGGCCGGTCCGCCGCCCAATACGACGAGGCGAGGCGTTGTCCCTTCAATTGCGTCGATGATGGCTTGCCGGGCCTTGAGCAGATTCACGATGGGTTTGACCGGAAAGACGTTCCGCATCGGGCCGTCCACAAGATCCGCGGGAACAAAGCTGCCTATGTTGAAGGAAACCACGTCATAGGGGATTTCCGCACCGTCATCCAGAGTCAGAACGCGGTTCGCGGGGTCGACGCGGGTCACCCTGCCCTGCACAAACCTCGCACCCCGGTCCTCTGCGAGCCTTCGTATGTCGAAACGTATTTCCCGGGGAGCGTAGATCCCCGAAAGCATTCCAGGGCCCATTCCGGAGTAGTAGTGTCTTTCGATGGGGCCGATCACGGTAACCCTGTGGCCTCGCTGCACGTAATCGGCCAGGTTGACCAGTGCCGTCAGATGGGCATGTCCGGCACCGGCGAATACAAGGTCCTTTCCCATGGCACTTTCGTCCTCGTGGAGCCTCTCGTGTCTACCATAGTGACGCTCTTGGGAATCAGCGGCACGCTCGACTATGCGTGCAAATCACCCGTGAACCGCTGAGGGACTCGGAGTCGACGGGCGACCCCCTTCTTGACCCCGACGGTCCGGCGCACGCCCTACTTTTCGTCCAGGACATCCCGAACCGCCTGGAGAAGTTGCCTCATGTCAAAAGGCTTTCCGACATACCCTTTAGCGCCGAGCTGTACTACCTCTTTTTCAGAACCACCGGAAGAATATCCGCTGGCTATGAGCACTTTCGCTTCGGGGTTGATCTTGACAAGCTGTTCCATGCATTGCTTGCCTCCCATCTCCGGCATGATGAGATCGAGTATTATCAAGGAAATGCGCTTCGTTTCCCTCCTGTAAAGCTCAAGGGCCTCCCTTCCGTTCCGGGCCTCAAGCACCGTGTAACCCGCTCGGTCTAAATAGCGTTTGCCCAGATCTCTTATGTGGTCCTCATCCTCGACCACGAGGATGGTCTCGGATCCACCCCGCGGCACGAGCTTTCCGGCCTCTTGGTTCGAGGCCGCGTCATCCTTCGTGACGGGCAGGTAGACGTCGAAGGTGGTCCCCTTCCCGGCTTGGCTGAAACACTCGATACAGCCGCCATGTTGCTGGATCACCCCTTGAACGACGGGAAGCCCAAGACCGGTCCCTTTTCGAGAGTCCCAACCTTTGGTCGTGAAGAAGGGGTCGAACATACGATCCTTGGTTTCTGCGTCCATTCCGCGACCGGTGTCCGAGATGCGGAGCAGCACGTAATCGCCCGGTTTGGTACCATGATGCGTTCTGCAGAATCCTTCGTCCAGAATCACGTTCCGAGTCTCCACCGTGAGGATTCCGCCGTCGGGCATGGCTTCGCTGGCATTGACCGCCAGGTTCATGACGACCTGCTCCATTTGAGCCGGGTCTGCCTTGATGGGTGCCAGGTCATCAGCCAATATGAGCCTGATCTCTACCATCTTGGGTATCGTCTTGGACAACAACCGGTCGATCTGCCTGATCCGGTCGTTGAGGTTCAATCTGCGGGGCTGGGCCTCCGTCTGCCTGCTAAATGTGAGCAACCTTTGGACCAAATCGGCTCCACTGCGGGCGGTCTGGCCTATCTTTTCGAGGTCGGAATGCCTGGGGTCGCTTTCTTGCGTCTCATCCAACAGTAACTCGGAATACCCGAGGATGATCGTAAGCATATTGTTGAAGTCGTGAGCTATCCCACCGGTCAATGTTCCAATTGCCTGCATCTTCTGGGCCTGGAGAAGCTGATTTCTGAGGCTCGCCCGTTCCTGCTCGGCGTGCTTGCGGGCGGTAATATCCATGATGATGGCGATGGTTCCCTTGTGAAGGTCCGAGGGGTCTATCGCTTTCAGGGTTATGTGGGCATCGAAGACGGCACCATCCTTTCGGCACATGCTCGCGTCCGTGTCGTTCACCTGCCCGGTGCTCAGGCCGTCATAGAGGATCTTGCCAACCCGCTCGAATTCCTCTGACGTAGGGTAGAGTTGCCTCACACTGAAGTCCAAATAGCTTGCGTCATCCTGTTCGAATCCGAACATCTGGCCCCAGGCATGGTTAACCCAGACCATCCTCCTGTCCCTCGCCAGACCAATACCGACTGGAGAGGTGGCGAGAATCGTCCTTTGCAGCTCTTCACTGCTGCGCAGCGCCTCCTCGGTTCTCTTCCGTTCGGATATGTCGCGGACGACCGCCAGTATGCGTTCTTTGCCACCGATGACGGCTCTTTTCAGATTCACTTCGGTCCAAAATAAACCTCCATCCCTGTTTCTGGACAGCCAATCGAAAAGCTGCGACTCTCCATCAGCCGCTTTTCTCACCCAGCGAACGGCATCCTCCTGCGAGTACGGAGGCTGACCGAAACTGATATCTCCCACTGATAGGTTTCGCGTTTCTTGGGCTGTGTAACCGTACATTTCACACATCTTCCGGTTCACATCGACTATGTTGCCGGTCTCCATGTCGTGCACCAAAATGGCGTCGTTCATGGAGTCGAAAACCCCGCGATAACTCCCCTCGGATTCCCGGAGTGCCTTTTCGGTCAATTTCCTCTGAGTGATGTCCCGAAGGAAGACAACCATACCGGCAGGCTTTCCTGCATGATCGTTGAAGCGCGAGGCGCTTATACTGACGTCCAGAAGGCTGCCATCCTTGGTGAGCCGTTTTGTCTCGAATGCGTTCGCGACACCCCCTTCATCAATGATTCTCCTTATGTTCCTCATGGAAACGTTTCGTTCGGAATCCGGGAGATAAGGGATGCTCTTTTCCAGGACCTCGTCCCTGGTCCATCCGAAGGTCCTTACGAAGGACTCATTGATGTACAACGCATGGCCCTGCAAGTCGTAGATCACTATCGCATCGGGGGTGGAGTTCAAAAGCGACTTATGGATTTCGTCCAACTGTTCGAGGCGGGAGATGCACTCCTTGCAGTCCTGCAACTCTAACAGAAGCTCCTCTTTGGTTTTTCCCGAATTCTCCATGGGGATCTCCCAGGACCGGTACCCTGGCCTGTTGCTGCGTTGCTCCGGCACGAAACCATGGCCAACTCACCCACGATACGGCCATACGACCGGCGAGCCTATTGCTCCGCCGCTTCTTCCATCACTGATGCTCTTGCTGCCCGCTCTTCTGGAATCGAATCCTTCCCTCCAATTCCTTCACACGTTGTTCCAGCTGGTCCTGTCTCGCTATCTCTTCCTCTCGGCTCTGGAGAGCGCCGCTGGCACCATCGCTCGGTTTTTGCGCTTCGCGTCGTCTCGCTTTCGCTTCCGCAGCGAGTCGCTTTTGCTCCTCGATCCGCACCTGACGAGCGGCCTCGAGACGGCGCTGTTCTTCAGCCTTCGTCATGACCCACCAGACCCCCGTCGCGAAGAACAGGACAAGGCAAACGGCTGCCCCTGACAAAATAATCCAAAACATTCTTCGAGAGGACCCGGACGTCGGTTGATACACGGTGTATCCCGGACCGCGGTCGGCGGTTCCCTTTTCAGGAGCCCCCAATGCATCGTACTGGCTGCCCGATCCTTCCAGTCTCATCCCGCACTGCAGGCATACTTCGTCACCCTCCACCGCCACCGTACCGCATACGGGGCATCGGAAAGAGACAAGCGTTCTGCTAATGGGCTCCGAGTCCTGATGGATGCTCTCTGTTGAGGATTTCGCCGGCAACTCATCGATGCGAACCAAGCCCGAGGCGACTAATTTCGAGTAGACCTTTTCCGCATCCTGATCCGACAAGGCATAGTGTTCAGCCAATGCGTCGTAGCTCATCCCCGACTTGATGTCGGCAACAAGCTCGCGCGCGCTAATCTTCCTGGCCATTTCATCTCTCCGGATTCACGGACCGACAGTACAGGGCTTGATTATGACACATTCGGAATTCATTGTGAAGGTAATGGGTTCCGCTAATGGGTGAAACTCGGCCGGGATCGCCGAGCACGGTCGGTTAGGGCGGTTGACACAAGTCGAGTCCTGCTCCATCTGGCCTTCGGAATCCGGGGATCATGGTTTGGGTGCCAAGCGTTTGGCGTCGCTCGCTTGTCCGGCACTGGTTGCCCAGGAATCAGGCGTCGCGCGAGGCCGGGCCGGCTCCAGTGAGACCCGTTGCAAGGAATTTGGTCGAATTGCATTCGAGAAATCCCCGATCGAGGCGCTACTCGGCCGCGTTCCCTCGGCACAATCGACCGGAAGGTTGAGCCTCCCCTCTGAACCGGTACGCATTGAGAGTGGGGTTCGTTCCCAATGGGCTCCAGGTTAAATTTGCCGAACATCAAGAGTATTTCCAGCCGCTAACATGTGCCAGTGGCGCAGACGGCGCAAGTATCTTTGCAAATGAACTCCCTCCGTGGATTCCACAAGTAGTCGTTCAGGCAACGCTCAAAACAGGCCGCATACCCCGGCGCTTCGCTGGCAGGGGCCTTGAAAGGAAGCTCATCTCTCGCAGACTCCTTGCTGTCATACCGCTCTCCCGTGACGATCAGGGTGCGTATCATGAGGGCCACGACCGCCGCCCACGCTGCCACTGCGATGATTTGAGTTACCAGGATGTCCATCTGATCCCTCCTCATCCCTTTTCTCCAGTGCCGCTCATTGGCATACGCGGCACGCTTCAAAATGAAAGCCAGTGAGCCTTCGACGATCGCATCGTCCAATCTGCCTTGCAGACTTGAGACGCGTGGTACTCATCTTGGGCTCATGGCCGCTCGGATAGTGGAGCGCCGAGAGCCTACATGTACGCCTCCGAGCGATCTACGCCTGGGATTAAGTCTCCCGTGGTTCTCGAGGCGTTCTCCTATAAAGTTGGATGCCGTTGGATGGCTGAGAGATTCAAAGAACAGGTGGGCGCGCCTGCCAACGACACGAACGAACTGCCTGCTTTCAGTCACAGGGACCTATTGAGTGTCAGAGAGACGCCACAGTGACGCTCCGGATAACTGCCCAAAATAGCAGGGCATACGAGGGTCGTGTCCGACGGTCGCGCAGAAACCCGCGATTCTTGCCACGCCGGATAATTCCGCCCACGCGCTGCTGAACGCTAACCTCTTTGTTTTACGACCTTTTGTCCACATCGTTTCGTGACGGAACGTGGCACGGAACGTGCAAAGGAAAACCCACACGCGCATAACAATAACACTACGATTGAAAGGGTCGAGCAAGGGGTGCTGGCTGTAATAATGCTATTTTGTTGAGGAAGGAGCCGAAATGATGACAACGAATCACCATGTCGAACCAGTGATAGCCAGGCAGGGATTATCGATGCAAGAACTCATTTTGCGACAAAGAATGATGACCGACGCCATCGTTACGTACGGCCTCACCATTTCCGTGATCGCCGCTGCGTGTGCGATCGCACTCTATATCCATTTGTGAACCGCAGGCAATAGGCCGCTCCCTTTGGAACCCAGTGCATTCACCGGGCACACCGGCAAACTCACCGGAACGTGGCTGGAGGAAGCAGAAAGGAATTCAGGAAGTGACCTGAATTCCTTTTCTTTATTCTTGCTACCCCGGAAAGGACCGAACGGGCGACTTGTGGATTGGGAATCAGGTCACTTTGGTTAGACCTTCATTATATCAGTAAGTTATGCCGGAACCTCGCCTTAAAAATATCCGCGACGGTCCACAACCGTCGGCAACGCGTTGTCCCCGCCGGATGACGTCAGGCGCAAGACTTTCTCGAAAGCTTGACCTGAAGCTTCCTTCAAAGTACAGTGCCCTGTGGGTGAATTGTGTCTCTTCGCGGCCCGCTCCAAACCGGAGAGGCGGCCCCAAGATCGTCGACTATGAGGGATTCCATGAAAAGAGTATTTTTTCTGGCGTTCTGTCTGGCTCTTGCAATTGCTCAGACTGCTTTGGGAGCCGATATCAAAGACTCAGAATCCGCTACCCACGGATCGGATTCATCTACGTACCGAATCGTGGACACTTACGTGTTCCCGGGCTTCAAGGTGATCCAGTTCACGCTGCCCGTTCTCTCAGTGTACTCATACCTTCTGATGAGTGACGGGGAAGCTTTGCTGGTGGACCCGGTTAGGGACGTTTCCTTCTATCTGGAGACCGCAAAGAAAGAAGGTGCAAGAATCAAGGGCGCTTATCTGACCCATTCCCACGCGGATTTTGTCGCGGGGCACACGGAAATCACGAAGGCCCTGAATCTGCCGATCTACCAGAGCCACAAGTCCGGCGCCAAATATCCAATCGTGGCAATGGATGAGAAGTCCAAAGTCAAAATCGGACAGGCCACACTGAAATTCATGGACACGCCCGGCCACACACCCGATGGGCAGTGCTGCGCTGTCTACTCCGATGACGACCCGGACAAGCCTAAACTTCTTTTCACGGGCGATGTGCTCTTCGTGGGAAGCGTGGGGCGACCGGACCTCATGGAGGGGACAGTTCCCGCGGCCTGGCTCGCTTCGGCCATGTACGATTCCTGGACCGACAAACTGTCCAAGCTCCCGGATAGCGTGATGATTTTCCCCGCCCACGGAGCAGGCTCGCTTTGTGGAGCCCACCTCAGCGACGAACCCAAATCGACCATCGGTCAAGAAAAGGCTTCTAATCCTTATCTGAAGGCAAAAGGGAGAGGTGAGTTCGTTGCACTCGTTTTGCAAGGCCTGCCCGAGGCGCCTCAATACTTCCAGCACAATGCAAGAATGAACCGCGAAGGACCGCCGCCGGTAGATTGGGCCGCTCCGATGCCTGCTGAGATCAAAGCCTCCGCTGACCTTACCGAACCGGACAAGTATTACCTGGTAGACGTCAGAGATGCCAAGGACTATGCAGAAGGACACATTCCCAATTCCGTGAATATCGCTGTGAGAGGGCGACTGGAGAACTGGGTAGGCACCATGGTGCCGTGGGGGGCCCAGATGGTCCTGGTGGGCGATGCGGGACTCCTGCAAGAAGCCCGGCATCGGCTCCATCGAGTAGGTTACCGTGGCGACCTCATGACATTGGATTCATGGACCCAGGCGAAGCTTCCCCTCAAGCAAGGAAGTCCTGTCTCTCCTCGGGACCTGCATGCCCTTATGCAGAAGGGCCAAGCACCACTCGTTGTCGATGTGCGTCTCCCGGCGGAATGGATGGCCCTCCGGATAGGTACGGTCCTGAACCTGCCTCTCAGCCATCTGGCAGAACTGTCTGCCAAACTCGACCCGGAGCAGCCCGTGGTGCTCGTGTGCAACTCGGCGTATCGTTCCAGTATGGCCACGGGCATCCTTGAACGTAAGGGTATCAAGAAGGCTCGGAACCTGGAAGGAGGCAGCCAGGCTTGGATGGACGCAGGTCTTCCGGTGTACGAAGGGGAGAAACCCCCCGAGGCCGGGCTCGTGCCCAGCAAGGCGGTACCCCGGGGATCACCATCCGACAAGCAAGAAAGCCAAGCCGCAGAATCTCCCAAAGCGAAACGTACCCTCAAGCCCAAGGTTCCTGCCGAGGGTTGCTGAGGTGACTGAACCGTTGAGACGACAGAGGCGAGAATACTGAATCCAAGGTCGGGATAGTCCCTGCACGGTCCAGGACTATCCCGAGTTTTCCATAGGAGGACATCTATTAGCCAGGTCGAACCGTCCGAATCCTCTTCTGAGACTACAACTCCTCTTCATGGGTTGTGTTTCTCAATCCGCGAGGGCTTCCGAAGGTTCTCCCCTTGCATTTCCGCATAACACTCAAAAGATCTTCATGTGCTGTTCCGCTGATGCCCCCAGCGTAACTACTTGCTCGGCTTCCATTCTTTCCAGACCTTTCCCACAAGTTCAGGCCTGGGTTTCAAAGTTGGTTCGCCCGGTCGCCATCCTGCCGGAGTAGCCTCCGTTCCGTCGCTCTTTCGCACATGCTGAAACGCCATGATTTGCCGGATCAACTCTTCAACGTTTCTTCCTACCGGCGGGGTCATGATCTCCATTGCCTGAATAATACCATCCGGATCGATCAGAAACCTCCCTCGGATGTCAACTCCCGCTCCTTCATCATACACTCCGTAGACCTTGCCTATCTCTCCACCCGGATCAGAGAGCATCGAAAAAGGCGCGCCGCGCACCCTTCAAGCTCGAATGGAGGCTCGGAAGCCTGAGGGTCAGGCTGAGGCGACCAATCCTGCAGCCAGGCATACTTTGAGAGGATTACTCTCCTGGGCAATGCTGCACGTCGGTCTTTCTGCGTTCCTTTATGAATCCCTTCCGACGCCCCTCCCTCTCGGGGGGTACCACTTGTCTGCGGTGACTGGTCGAGCCATAACTCTCCACGATCGTGAAAGAAAAAAGAGCTTGACAGGGCAGGAACATCCGAATATTATAACGTTATAATGTCCGTATAAATGGGAGCCGCTCGGTTGTTTCCTCCCCTCGAAACCCTCCCCTCACTCGCGGGAACCGCCACCTCTTCTCGCGTCTATGAGCACGGGATGGGCCCACAGGGACCGAACTCGGAGGAACCCGGCCCCGAGGAGTGAAGAGAACATGGCTGACAGATTTGTCATTGTGGGAGCGAAGCGCACTCCCTTCGGAAAATACCTCGGTTCTCTATCGGAGATGGAGCCCCTCGAAGTTGCCGTTCACGCGGCCAGAGCTGCGCTCACGTCCCAGCACAGGGATCTCACTTCGGACATCGATCAGATCTTCGCCGGGAACTGCGTCCCGGTAGCGTTTGAAACTGGCTCGGTCACGGGCAGGCAGGTCGGCCTCACGTTGGGTCTCGACGTGTTCACCACGACCCTCGACACTGCCTGCTGTTCACCGCTGACCGCCTTGAGGATGGCTCTATGGGGCCTGCGGCTGGGTGAGATCTCCTCGGCCCTGGTCATGGGCGTAGAAGCCATGAGCAAAGTGCCCCACGTGAGCCGTGATCTGCGCAAGGGCGTGCGAATAGGGGAACTCAAGTTCAGGGACATGATCTATCCAATAGAATATCCAGGGTACAATCCTGTCTCCGTCGATGCATCAGACGGAGCCGAGAAGTACGGCATCCCGAAGCGGATGCTCGACACGTGGGCCATGGCCTCGCATGTCAAGTGGGCCAGCGCCAATAAATCGGGCGCCTTTGCGGATGAGATTGCCCCCTTGATGGTGAAGAAGGGCAGAGAGAAGCTTCTGTTCGACACGGACGAGCCCCCGAGGCCCAACGGAAATCTTGCATCCCTGGAGCAGCTTCCTACGGTCTTTGGCGCGAAAACCACCACAGCAGGCAATGCGCCTGGGCTCAACGACGGCGCGTCCGCCGTGGTGATAATGACCGAAAAGCGGGCGATGGATTTGGGATTGCAACCGCTGGCAGCCGTGGTGGACATGGCCGGAGCAACGGACATGCCGCATGGGATCTCATGGATACCTGCATTGACCATTCAGAAGGTCCTTGCCAGAGCGGGCCTCGGTCTGGACGACATGGACTTGATCGAGATCAACGAGGCTTTTGCAGCAATGCCCCTTGTCAGCACCAAGATCCTCGCGAAAAACGACACGGCCGGATGGTACCAGCTCCTGAAAAAGACGAACGTCAACGGTGGAGCTATCGCCATCGGCCATCCCGTGGGAGCTTCGGGACTCAGGATCATGATGACGATGATGTACGAGCTTCGCCGTCGCGGTGGAGGCCGGGGAGTAGCGGCAATTTGCGGAGGTCTCACCCAGGGTGAGGCAGTAATTATCGCGGCTTAGGGAGACAATATCATGCCGGAAGTAACGTATTCTCTCGATCGATCGAGTGGTATGGCAACCTTTGTTATCGATACCGCAGGCCCGGTCAACACGATCGGCCAACAATTCCTGGCCGATCTCGAACGAGCCACGGCTCAGGCCAACAGGGACGGCGTCAAGGGTGTTGCAATAGCTTCGGCCAAGAAAGCCAGTTTTCTCGATGGAGCCAACCTCAAGGAGATCCTCACCGATTCTACTCCCCAGAGCGTTCGCCTCACCGTCCGGAGATGTCAGGACGCGTTAGCCACTCTTGCCAAGAGCCCGTTCCCTGTCGTAGCCCTTCTCGACGGTCAGACAGCACTCGGCGGCGGATTCGAGCTTCTGTTGTGGGCGTGCGATCACGTCTTTGCCACTACCGGTTCCAAGTTTGGTCTGCCGGAGGTCAACGTCGGCCTCTTCCCGGCAGCCGGCGGAACTCATACGTTGCCTCGGGTCGTGGGCTTCGCCTCAGCAGTGGATACCATACTGAGCGGTCGCATCAGTCCCGCTGAAGCGTACGAAAGTACCGACCTGGTAACGGTGTGCCCAACAGATGAGCTCCGATCCCGTGCTGTGAACTGGCTGGCGGATAACCAGGGCATGGTCAACCGGAACTACGATCCTGAGCGTAAAGGAGCGGACGGCGTCACCGTCACCGACGCCGAGGCTGAGGCAATCGTGGCAAAAGCCAGGACCAGGTACGCCTTATGCCCTAACCGGCCCTATCTCCTCGCGGCCATCGACTCTCTGGAAGCAGGGCGAAACAAGCCTGCCGAGACCGCTGCGGGTGAGGATATCGGGAGGTTCGTATCCTTGCTTGAGCATCCCAATTCCCGGAACAAGATCGATTTGTTCTTCCTCGTGACCAGCGTGGGTCCCCGACTGGCGAAGACGAGCCACCAAGCAGGCAAAATCCAAAGGGCTGCCGTCGTGGGCTCGGGCCTCATGGGGGTGGGAATAGCTCAGGTCATGGCGGAGAAAGGTTTGAGAACGACTCTCGTGGACGTAGACGATGTAACGACCCGGCGAGCGGTCGAGAGGATTGACCGAACCCTTGGCGATCTCGTCGCTCGGGGACGGTGGAGTGAGTCCCGCAAGGAGCGGGTGATGGCCAACATCGATTGCACCACCGACTATAGCCGGTTGCGCGACGTTCCTCTGTTCATAGAGTGCGTGTTCGAAGATCTCTCCCTCAAAAAGAAAATTCTCTCTCAGGTTCAGGCAGTGTGCCCGGACGCGATCTTCGCATCCAACACGTCCACGATTCCCATAGGTGACATTACCCAGTCAGCGGCGTTCCCGGGGCAAGCTGTGGGGATGCACTTTTTCTCGCCCGTACCGCTCATGCCTCTGTTGGAAGTAATAGAGGGACCCGCTTCAACGCCGGCCGCACTTGCGACCGCTGTGAGCGTGGGCCGAGCCATAGGAAAGACCGTGATTGTGGTCGGTGACGGCCCGGGATTTTACACCAGCCGGACGTTCGGCAGGTACGTCATGAACGGGTTCAGGCTCGCCGAACTCGGGGTTAGCCCGTGGGACGTGGACAGGCTGGCGCTGAAGGTCGGTTTCCCCCAGGGACCGCTGCATGTTTACGGCACTGCGGGCGGGAACGTAGTGTATCACGCGGGCAAGTTCATGGCTGAACGCCTCCCGGAGCGCTTCGAGATGCCACGGAGCATCGTCAGCATGTACGAAGCCGGTTACGTGGGAGCGGGACAAGCCAGCTTCTATGCGGACGAAAAGAAAATGGCACCCAATGAGTCGGCACTGGACAAGATAGTCCTCGATCGAGGCGTTCCCCGGCCGACCGACCAGGAGGTTGAGGACATTCTGCTCCTTGGCATGGTGAACGAGGCTTTCTGGTGCATGAGCGACGGGGTGCTGAGAGACTACTACAGCATGGACCTGGGGGCCGTGCTCGGCATAGGATTCCCCGACTGCTGGCATGGGCCCGCTCGTTACGTGAGTCAGAAGGGGGTTCGAGCCGTCAAGGCGAGGCTGGCAGAGCTCGCGGACAAGTTCCTCGTGGCCGGTCTTGCTCCCGCACCCGAGTTTGACCTCTTGACGACCTGCGGGCTGGATTGTCAACTGATCTAGCTCCGAAGGGGAGAAGTCTATGGAAATCTTGCCGTATACCGAGGAGCACAGGATCTTTCGAGACTCCGTGAGGAAATTCTTCGATCGAGAAGTAGTTCCCTATGTCGAGGAATGGGAAGAGGCAGGCATTGTTCCCAGGAGCCTGTGGAAGAAGATGGGTGAACAGGGGTTCCTGTGCATTCAGGTGCCGGAAGAATACGGAGGACTGGGGGGCGATTTTCTCTATTCTGTTATCCTCACCGAGGAACTCGCGCGCACGAACCATTTCGGACTCGGTGCCCCGATCCACAGCGACATTGTGGTGCCGTACATCGTATCCTTTGCCTCCGAAGAAGCGAAGCGCCAGTATCTCCCGGCCTGCGTCTCCGGAGACGCCATCACGGCCATCGCCATGACCGAGCCGAATGCCGGCAGCGATCTGGCGTCCATGCGGACCACCGCGGTCGACGACGGAGACCATGTGGTGATCAACGGGCAGAAAACATTTATCAGTAACGGCATAAACTGTGACCTCGTCGTTCTTGCCGCCAGAGACCCGTCGGTTCAGAATGCTCACCGGGCTATCGAGTTGTACCTGGTTGAAGCCGACACGCCCGGCTTTGAGAAAGGTAAGAGAATTAAGAAGATCGGGTGGCATAGTCAGGATACCGCCGAGCTGTTCTTCACGGATTGTCGAGTGCCCAAGACCAACCGGCTCGGGTCAAAGGGCGGCGGATTTGCCATGATGATGGAAAAGCTCCAGCAGGAGCGGATCATGTGCTGTTTAGCAGCAGTCTCTGTCGCTGAAAATGTCCTGGCACGGACCATAGACTATTGCAAAGAGCGGACCGCGTTCGGCAAGCCTCTCTCGAAATTCCAAAACACCCAGTTCAAGATCGTGGAGATGGCGACGCAGGTGAAGCTCGGCCGTACGTTCATGGACAAGCTGATCGTGGAGCATATGTCGGGCGGCAACATCGTGGCGGAAGTCAGCATGGCCAAGTACTGGACTTCGGAAATGGCAATGCGGGTAGCGGACGGCTGTCTGCAGCTTCACGGTGGGTACGGCTATTGCGAAGAGTACCCGGTAGCCCGGGCATGGAGGGACGTGCGGGTGATGTCGATCTTCGCCGGCACGAACGAGATCATGAAGAGCATTGCGGCCCAGTTCATGGGGCTCTGAGGTGCTCGATCGCGGTACGGGGCGCCTGACAGCTGCCTGCAGGTGCGGCTCGGTTGTGGAGAGATAGTCACTCGAGGACACGGTGGAGAAAAGGCTTGACATGGTTTCCGGCGACCAATATAGTAATGTTATAATGTCTGGACAAATAACACAACCAACCGCAGCGAAGCTGGAAAGAGGACACATCCCGCTGTACTACCAGCTCGAAAAAATTCTCCGGGACAAGATCGCCTCACGTGAGATAGCTCCCGAGGAATCCTTCCCCACCGAGCAAGAGCTCTGCAACCAGTATGGAGTAAGCCGCGCCGTGGTCAGACAAGCCTTTGCGGCTTTGCTTCAGGACGGCCTAATCTCCAGAATCCCCGGGAAAGGTACCTTCCTGGCTCAGCAGACGCGGGGTCATCGAATCCTGCACTGTTTCAACTCCATCGAGGAGTTGGTCGAGCTTTCGACCCAAGCCACAAACGTCATTCGGTACAAGGGACTGGTCACTCCCAGTAAGCAGACGGCCTCCTTGTTCACACTGGGACACGGTGAAAAGCTTTATTCTCTGAGGGGGATCCGGATTATCAATAATAATCCGGTCTGCTACTTCGCGATCAATCTGCCTGCTGAGTTCGCCGGATTCCTCGAAGACGAGAACCTGGAAACCGGAGCGATCCTGCCGATCGTAGAGAAAAAATCCGGTTTGCTCGTGCAACGGGTTCGGCAGACTATCACCGCAGCTAGAGCCCGCAAGAACGTGGCGAGAGATGTGGGGTTGGAGGAGGGTGATCCTGTGCTCCAATTCGAGAGAGTCTACTATGCAGCTAACGATAGGGTAGTGGAAGCAGGAACCAGCTATTTTCATCCTGACCGCTATCACTATGTGATGGAGTTCTCCCACAAGCGGTGACGCATCACCGCCGGGCAGGTGATTCCGGAAGCTGAACGTCAGACGAAGCAAAGTCTGCAAAGCTCGTAAACCAGAGTAGCCAAGGGCATCGAAAGAGTACATCGGATGTCCGCGATGTCGAGGGGACAGGTACGCTGTCTGCAGTGGACCGATTTGGCGACGCGCGTCCGCAGCGCGGAAACCATCATCACCCCAACGAACAGAAAGGGATGAGGTTGTGGAACCGTTCATGGAAAGACGCCTGGCGCAGTTGCAGCAGGCAAGGGAACGCGTGCTTATGAAGAACAGGGGTGAGAATCCGTCAGGCGAGCCCCTCCGGGAAAAGATGACTGCGCGTGGCAGAATCGGGGCGCTATTGGACAAGGAATCGTTTGTCGAGTCAAATATGCTCGCTGGCCACCTGGTGGATCGTCCCGGTGACGGTATCATAACGGGGTTTGGCAGCATCGAAGCCCGCCGGGTGTTCGTCTACGCCCAGGACTCTTCAGTGATGGGAGGCTCCATAGGCGTGGATCACGGGTACAAGATGTACCGCACCATTGAACGGGCATTGGAAATGAGGTCTCCGCTCATAGGACTGCACGATTCGCCGGGGGCCAGGCTTCCGGACTCGACGGATCTGGAAATACTGAGGAAACAGCGCCGCTCGTTTTTTTCGCAAATCGCGGAAAAGCACGGAGGATCTGTCTTTTTTCCCAACACCCAAGCGTCGGGCGTCATTCCTCAGATATCGGGCATACTGGGAAGTTGCGGCGGAATCTCCGTGTATTCTCCTGCTCTCACGGATTTCGTCTTCATGGTGGACAAAACCAGTCACATGTTCATCACCGGGCCCCGTATCGTCAAATCTGCCGTGGGCGAAGACATCAGCAAAGAGGATCTCGGAGGAGCAAAGGTCCACGCCCAAAAGTCAGGGGTGTGTGATTTCCGGTGCAAGGACGATGCGGAATGCCTGCGAGAAATACGGCGACTGCTGAGCTTTCTTCCGTCGAACTGTGACGAGCAGCCTCCGGTCGTTCCCACAGGAGACGATCCGGACAGGGCATGTCCCGAGCTGAGTGAGATCGTTCCCACCAACCCACACCAGCCGTTCAACATTGTCAAGGTCATCGAGCAGATAGTGGACAATGGAGATTTCTTGCAGGTGAAGAGGGAATTTGCAGGGGAGATCGTCGTCGGATTCGGCAGGATGGATGGGCGAACCGTCGGCATTGTGGCCAATCAGCCGAGGGTGCGTGCCGGTGCCATGACTGTGGACAGCTCCGACAAGCAGGCACGCTTCATCAGATTCTGCGACTGTTTCAACATCCCCATCGTCCTCCTGGTCGACACTCCGGCGTACATGCCGGGATCGGCTCAAGAGCATGCAGGAATTATCAGACACGGCGCCAAGGTTCTGTATGCCCTGTGCGATGCGCGTGTGCCGAGAATTTCTCTCGTGCTTCGCAAGGCCTATGGTGGAGGCAATCTGGGTATGGGAGTGCTTCCGGGTCTGGGAACCGACATGGTCTTGTACTGGCCGATCATGGAGACCGGTATCCTGGGGCCGGAACAGGCCGTAGCATTGCTTTTCGGTAATGCGCCCGACCTTTCCCGAGAGGTTCTGGCTCAGAAAATCGAGGAATACCGAGAAACTTACGCGAATCCCGTCTATGACGTCTCTTCCAACCTGAATGTGGAGGATGTGGTCGCGCCGTCAGAAACAAGGCGGTATCTCATTCGAGCCCTCAGGTCGCTGGAAGGCAAGCATGGGCAGCGGATTGCCAAGAAGCACGGCAATATTCCGCTCTGATGAAGCACCAACCAGGCTCGCCAGGGTCGCTGCGGAAAGGAAGCTTCAAGAAGAAAGGCATGCCTCATGGATCAGCAGAAGCGCATACGGGTGTTGGTAGCCAAACCGGGGCTGGACGGACATGAGCGGGGAGCCCATGTGGTCGCATACGGGCTGAGGGATGAAGGGTTCGAGGTCATCTACACGGGGCTTCGGCAAATGCCCGATCACATAGCGACAGCCGCGGTCCAGGAAGACGTAGACGTGGTGGGCCTCTCGATCTTGTCCGGCGCTCACCTTACGTTGACCAGAAAGGTCATCGAGAAGCTCCGCGAAAAAGGAGCTGCCGATGTAATGGTCCTCGTCGGGGGCGTCATACCTGAAGAAGACGTCCCCAAGCTCAAAAAAATGGGAGTTACGGAGGTGTTCAACGCTGGTACGCCCGTGAAAAAGATTGCGGAGTTCGTTCGGTCGCACCTTACCTGATGCGCGGATCGAGCTGAGCCGAGTGGGTTGGCTTTCACGAAGGAGCGGAAGGAGTTCCGAATCTGAGTGGCTCTTCCGGGATTTCTCCAAGTAATGAGTTGAGCGCAGGGAGACTCGTATCTCGCTTTCCCGGCCCGCGACGTTCACCGGGCCAGGCCCCTCTGGTGGAGACCGTCAGCCATCATAGGTCCTGGGCGAGTAACCCTGAGAGGACTACTAGCTCTCATTTCTTGCAAGGATTCGTGGAAGAAAGGGGATCGATAGATGCATTGGGACATTGGCTGGATCGCGACCAAGAGGGCCATGATTACCCCGGACCGAACCGCTCTCATTTATGAAGACAAAACCATTTCTTACAAGGAGCTGAATGACGGGACAAATCGATTTGCTCACCTTCTCCAGGAGAAGGGTCTCAAGAAAGGCGATCGTATCTCGGTCCTGCTTCTCAATTGCCCGGAATTCCTGGAGGTGTTCTTCGCAGCAGCCAAGCTCGGGCTGATCTTCGTTCCGCTCAACTTCCGGCTTGTCGCGCCCGAGCTGAAATACCAACTGAACGATTGTGGCGCACGCATCCTGGTCTTTCATGACGCGCTCATCAAGAGCTTCGAGTCAATTCGCTCGGAGGTGAGCGTGGAAGAAGACAAATACCTCTACGTAAAGTCGGGAGTTCCGGATGCACCGCCGTGTCCGGACTGGGCCGTGAGCTATCACGAGGCAGTTCGGTCCTTGTCCGCTGGCGAGCCGGTACTAGACGCTCCGCCCGCCATCGAGGATCCCCTGGCTATCATGTACACCTCTGGGGTTACCGGTGCACCGAAAGGAGCTGTCCTCTCCCATCAGCAGACTTACTACAAGAATGCGCAGATGATGATGTACACCGACATGCGGGAGACAGACGTCTATCTTTCCCAGCTCCCGCTCTTCCATTCGGGAGGCCTTTTCATTTCCGCGACTCCTACCCTGTGCCGGGGAGCCGCTCTCATCATGCGGCAGGGATTCGATCCGGACAAGTTCGCCTCGGACATCGAACGACATCGGGCCACGATCATCCTCGCGCTCACGACCATGTGGAGGCTCGTTCTTGCGACCGGGAAGCTGGACCACGTGGATCTCCGCAGCGTGAGAGTGGTTCTCGGCGGTGGCGAGCGGACTCCGCCCTCGATGTTGGACGATCTGGCTGCCAAAGGACTGCACATGCAGCAGGGGCTCGGACTTACCGAGAACTCCGCCATGATTCTCCTGCCCCGCACTGACTTGCACAGGAAGCATGGCTCGGTCGGTCTGCCAGGCTTTTTCACTCACGCGTGGATCAAGGGCGCGGACGGCAACGAGGCACCGCCGGGTGAAATCGGGGAGATCGTGGCGAAAGGGCCTACGGTCATGAGCGGCTATTGGAACATGCCGGAAAAGACTGCCGAAGCCATCGTCAGCGGAGTGCTCCACACGGGTGACTTGGGTTATCGGGACGACGACGGGTACTTCTACATCGTCGACCGGGCGAAGGACATGTATAGGAGTGGCGGTGAAAATGTATATCCGGCTGAGATCGAGAAGGTGCTGGCTGGCCATCCTGGCATATCGGATGTGGCCGTAATTGGTGTTCCGGACGACAAGTGGGGCGAGACCGGCATGGCCTTCGTGGTTCCCGCGAAAGGAGCCACTGTATCGAAGGACGAGCTTCTGCAGTATCTGGACGGCAAGGTTGCCCGGTACAAATATCCGCGTCACGTGGAGTTCATAGACGCACTTCCCATGACTGCCAGTGGCAAAGTCAAGAAAGTGGACCTGAAAAAGCGGTTTGGCGACTTTTTGCGGAGTGAGCCATGAGAAACCGCATCACTGAAATGCTCGGGGTCTCTTTTCCCCTGATTCTTGGCCCTATGCGGATGATTACGCTCGGTGAAATGGCCGCGGAGGTCTCCCGAAGCGGAGCTTTCGGGCAGATTGGAGCGTCGGGGCTTTCGGGGGAACGGTTACGCTCGGAGCTGCACAGGGCCGGTCGACTGACCGACCGGCCCATCGGTGTGAATATTCCCCTTTACCGTCCCAATGCCCGAGAGGCCCTCGCAATAGCCATCGAATGCGGAATAAAAGCCGTAACCACTTCCGCAGGTGATCCCGCAACGTTTATCGACAAGATCAAAGACGCCGGGCTGAAGGTCCTGCACAAAGTCTCCTCAGTGGAAATGGCTCGCAAGGCTGCCAGCGCTGGGGTAGACGGAGTCATTGCCACCGGATTTGAAGCAGGCGGGCACATCGGCCGACAGCAGACCACCACGCTCTGTCTGGTTCCCCAACTGGTGGACGTGCTTGACATCCCGGTGGTCGCGGCGGGCGGTATCGCCGATGCCAGGGGGGTGCTTGCGGCGTTCGCTCTGGGCGCGGAGGGAGTCGAGCTGGGCACCCGGTTCATCGCTACGAAACAATGTCCGGTTCCTGAGTACTTCAAAGAACTCGTAATCGGTGCGGACAGTGACGCTACGATGCTTCTCGGGAAAGAAGCCATGCCGATCCGAGTGCTGAAGAACAAGGCATCGGCACGGATTAAGGATACCGACAGATCCAAAGAGGACGCCAAGCTGGAAGCCTCGGGAGAGGCAAGCTACGTCCAGTCCGGAGGGGATGCGGACACCACGATCATGCCTTGCGGCCAGATTGCAGGCCTCGTGAAAGATCTCAAAGGGATCGAGGAGCTGCTGTCTGAGCTGTCCGCGGGATGCAGATCCCTTTCAAGGAAGCTCTCCTTACTTTTCAACGAGGAATCCTAATGAGCTGGAACCATGTTCTGCTTGAGAAAAAGGACAACGTAGCCACGCTGACGCTGAACAGGCCCGAGAAATACAACGCCTTCGCGGGCCGCATGCGGGAGGAAATTCGCGAGGCGGTGGAGGAGTTCTGCTCTGACGGGGATGCCCGCGTGCTCGTCATAACCGGAGCCGGCAAGGCATTCTGCTCCGGAGGTGACGTGGATGAATTCGTTTCGGGCGAGACGCAAGCGCTGTCTGACGTCGTATCCAATGTCCGCCACACCATGTGTCGTACCGTTCTGGCGATCAATGCTGTGGAGAAGCCGGTGATCGCTGCAGTGAACGGTGTCGCAGCCGGCGGAGGCTGCAATCTGGCTCTGTCGTGCGACATACGTATCGCCAGCGATCGAGCTAGATTCGGGCAGGTTTTCACCCGCATCGGGGCACACCCCGACTGGGGAGGAATCTACTTTCTGCCTCGTCTCGTGGGGTACGCGAAAGCCGCCGAGCTCATCTGGTCAGCCGAGATCATCGATGCTCAGGAAGCTCTACGGTTGGGCATGGTAAGCAGGGTCGTGCCTCATGAAGAACTCATGGACGCCACGTATGCGCTTGCCGGACGAATAGCCAAAAATGCTCCTCTTCCCATCGCCTTCTCCAAGAGAGGGCTCCAAAACTTCTTCCGGTGGGACCTGGAGGCGGCGCTGGATTATGAGGCCTATGTCCTGGAGGTGATCAGGAACAGCGAAGACATGATGGAAGGCTTCAAGGCGTTTCTCGAGAAGCGGGAGCCACATTTCAAAGGATGCTGAAAGGGAGCGAGGCCGATGACGAATAAGCTTGAAGCCATAGCCGGGGCTAAAGACGAGTGGAGCGACAAGGTCCTCAGCCCTAAGTTGAGCAAACTGGAGATCGCCGAAAGTCCCACTCGATTCTATTCACCGCTGGACCTCCCCGATTTCGACTTCATGGAGAGTGTTGGATTTCCCGGCCAATACCCGTTCACCGCTGGCAACGATCCGGTTCCCACATGGCAGGCCAGAGCAAGGCAAATGGCCGTCGCCGGTTACAGGTACGAGTGGGGTGCGAGCGGCTCCGGGAAGTATGGCGGATTTGCCACTCCTGAGGACTATCGAGACTACCTGCTCCGCATGCACGATATTGGCAGGAAAGGCGGCCCGAACATTGCCTTCGATTTGCCGACCCAGTGCGGCTACGACTCCGACAGTCCGTGGGCCGAAGGGGAAGTGGGCCGCGTTGGAGTGGCTCTGGATACGCTCCGGGACTTCGAAGTGATCTACGAGGCCTATACCGGCCTCCTGGATATAGATAAGGTTCCGTCCAATTTCACGATTAATGCTCCAGCAGCCATAATTATCGCGATGTACGTCGCGCTGGCGGAAAAACGCGGAATTCCTCTCGAGAAGCTGAGAGGCACTCCCCAGAATGACATACTCAAGGAATTTGTTAGTCGAGGAGCGTACATCCTGCCGCCCGAGCCATCCATGAGGCTCTTCCGGGACACTTTGGTTTTCTGCACGGAGCATCTTCCGAACTTCAACATCACCAGCATCGGGGGATACCACATGAGGGAGGCCGGGGCCACGAGGGAACAGGACCTGGCTTTCAGCATGGCTAACGGAGCAGCGTACTTACAGTCGGGAGTGGACGCACAGCTCCCCGTGGATTCGTTTGCTCATCGCTTCACCTTCAATGCCTTCGGCGGAAGCATGGAGATCTACAAAGAGGTGGCGTTTCAGCGGGCTGCCAGGAGGATGTGGGCTACCATGCTCAAAGACCGGTTCGGAGCAAAGAATCCCAGGAGCATGATGATCAGACAGATCGCGACCGCCCACGTCGGGTGCACCAGCACCACGCTGCAGAGGCCGCTCAACAACCTCATCAGGGCAGTGGTAGGTGGACTGGCAGGAGCCATGTCCGGCGGTGTGCCGCTGGCTTTCCCTCCGTACGATGAGCCCCTGGGATTGGGGCACAGCCTAGAAGCACAGCAACTGGCCCACGACGCCACCCGCATCCTCATCTATGAAGCCAAGGTCTGCGAAGTGGTCGATCCTTGGTCCGGTTCCTACTTCATGGAATCCTTGACCAACGAGATCGAGGAGGCTGCCCGTCAGGAGCTCGAGAAGATCGATAAAATGGGTGGCGCTGTAGCGGCCATTGGCAATGGATATATGCACCAGGCCATAGCGAAGAGCGCGTACGAGAGGCAAAAGAGACTTGAGAGCAAGCAAGAGTTCCAGGTGGGGGTGAACTGCTTTGACGGCCCCCACGAGCTGGAGCTTTCAACCAGCAGGACCGTGCCCGACGTGTACGACTCCGAACTCCTCAACACGGCCGAAGAGAGGCAGAAAGCGGCACTTGAAAGGGTGAAACGGGAGCGGCCTGAAAAAGAGGTGGCGCGGACGTTGCTCGAGCTGCGGCGCCAGGCTCGTGACGGTGGCGCCAACCTGCTTCCCTGCATTCTGGACTGCGTCAAGTGCTACGCCACCCTTCAGGAGATCTGCGACGTGCTGAGAGAAGTCTTCGGCGAAGCCAAACCGGCAACCGGTTAACCCGCAGAAGGAGACCGCCTTCATGATCGAAGCGTGGGACGACCTTATTGCAGGCGTGAAACAGGGCTCGGTGCGCTCACTGGCCAGGATGATCTCGGCTGTCGAGAACCGTGTCGCGGGCTGGATGGAGGCCATGAAGCTCATACACCTGGATCGGAAGACGGCCAAGGTGATCGGAATCACCGGGCCTCCCGGCTCGGGCAAGAGCACCCTGACGGATAAGATCACGTCGGAACTGGTGCAGGAAGGACTGTCGATTGGCATAATCGCTGTGGATCCTTCCAGTCCGTACTCAGGCGGCGCGCTCCTGGGCGATCGCCTTCGCATGAGAGACGTGAGCATCCTTCCCGGTGTGTTCGTGCGGTCCATGGCGACGAGAGGGGCACTGGGGGGACTGACGTGGGCGGCTCACGATGTCGTCAAGATCCTGAGCGCGTCTGGCAAAGACGTGATCCTGATTGAGACCGTGGGAGTAGGTCAGGACGAGATAGAGATCGTGCGAACAGCGGACCTCGTTATGCTCGTCTGTGTGCCGGGACAAGGGGACGCAATTCAGGCGATCAAGGCCGGTGTTATGGAGATTGCCGATCTGTTCGTGGTGAATAAGGCGGACCTGAACGGCGCTGACCGGGTAGTCGCAGACATAGAGGCCATGCTGGACCTCAGCTCGAGTTCGGATTGTGGGAGGCCCCCTGTGTTCAAGACCGTGGCCACCCAAAGCACCGGCACCCGAGATCTGGTTGCCATGGTCCACAGCATGCTTGCACGGCGCTCCGACGAGCGCTCGCGGCGGGAAGTCCGCGTCAAAGAGCTGCTGGTGAGCCTCCTGGCAACAGAAGTCGCCCGTCTCGTTCATGAAAAATGGAATCGGGACGGCTCGCTGGCCTTGGCCGTCGAGGATGTCCTCAGGTCAAGAAAGGATCCGTATTCGATTGTCCAAGAGGTGCTCGCGCCGGTTGCTTCTCATCTCAAGTGAGTCCAGCTGGCTTTTTGGCCTTCACTTCGAACGGAAGCGAGGTGAAGGCGACCGAGGAAAGCCTCTGCGATGGAGAAAGTGAGGTGATGTATGGAACAACTGGTGGCCGCATTCTTCTCTGCTGCTCTTCTGTTCAATGCGATTCCGCATCTGGTTCAGGGAATATGCGGTAAGAGTCACATGACCCCATTCGGGGTGAGTTCCAATCCTGCGACGAACGTCGTCTGGGCATGGATCAACCTTGTGGCAGGCGTCTTGATCTGGAAGTTCTTCGTGACAGTTACGCCGACCCTGTCTGTCTGGGTAGCCGCCGGTCTGGGCGGGTTTGTAACGTCCCTGGGCCTGGCAATCTTTTGGACGAATCCCAAGGCTAGACTTCCCTGGCACAGCAGTTAGCTCGGCTGTGCCCCGAAGTGTGCTTCCGACAGTAAGCCCCGGCTTTCCATCGTCCGCTCGAGAACATTACCGGGATTATCGGGAGGTACCGTGCAATGCAAGAGAAGCCTTCGCAATTCACGCGAACGATTGCAGGATTTGTGGCCGCTACAGACTCGGCAGACATACCCCAAGCAGCCTACGAGCATGCCAAAGTGGCTTTCATGGATTGGTTCGCCGTTACCATGGCCGGCAAGGATGACCCACTGGTGAAGAAGTTGATGCGATATGCGGAGCTCATGGGTGGAAATGACCAGGCCACCATACTAGGATACGGAATCAAGAAGACGGTGAGCCAGGCGGCCCTGATAAACGGCTCCGCATCTCACGCCCTGGATTACGACGATACGTTGAGGAATTTCCTGGGTCACCCTTCTGTCACGCTGTTCCCCGGGCTGGTGGCTCTGGCCGAATGGCAGGAAAAGTCGGGCTCGGACCTCCTCTCAGCCTATCTCATAGGCCTTAAGGTCGGCGCCACCGTGGGCGCGGCTGCGGGTCTGGAGCACTACAAAGCCGGTTGGCATGCCACATCTACCATCGGGTATCTGGCTTCTGCCGGCGGATGTGCACGCCTACTGGGATTGGACGAGCAGCAAACGGTTCACTGCCTGGGGATTGCCGGGACACAGGCTTCCGGGCTCAAGCGGGTTTTCGGAAGCATGTGCAAGCCGTTTCACGCGGGAAGGTGCTCACAGGGAGGGGTCATGGCCGCTCTTCTCGCGCGAGAGGGGTTCACGAGCGCTGAGGATATTCTGGAAGGGGCTAACGGATTCTTTCACGTGCTGAAGGGTTCAGGGAATGAAAAGGCTCTCGCGAGTCTCGGCAAGTCCTGGGAAGCCGAGAATCTGGCTCAGAAATACCACGCCTCCTGTCATGCGACCCACTCAGCCATCGAGGCCGCCCTGGAGATCGTGCAGAAAGAAAGGATTGAGCCGGGCCAGATAGAGTGTCTGAAGATCCGCTGCTCCCAGGTATCACTTGACGCCGCGGGGAAGCTGTCTCCCACCACAGGCCTGGAGGCCAAGTTCAGCATACCGTACTGTGTGTCCAACGCGATTCTGAGGGGAACCACCGGCATGCAGGCCTTTACAGAGGAGAAGGTCAACGATCCTGCCATCAGGGAGTTCATGAACAGAATTACCGTTTCCGTTGACGAGAGTATGGAAGCCCTGGAAGCCAAGGTTACCCTGCACACCGACAACGGTAATGTCTACTCCGGTTTTTCTGATATCCTTGAGCAGATCCCGGACCTGGAAACTAAAAAGGCCAAGATCACGGACAAGTATACCGATTTGTGCGGTCCGGTCCTCGGAGATGCGAAGACGAAAGACCTGGCCGAGACGATACTGTCGATGGAAGATCTGGCCAATGTCAGAGAGTTCACCGAGCAGATAAGCTGCTGATCTCGACGAGAGACCGCAAAGAGATGGCCGATAACGTACACGTGAAGGAGGTGAGTCTGCGGACCGAAGAAGGGAGGACAATCAGAGGAGCCCTGATAAACCGTTGCGCAGCAAAGAGATCCCGGGTGCCCATAGGCGTTGACTTGATTCTGAAGTCGCTCGGATTTTCAATGAGTTGTCACATCCCTCCCCCCTTTTCTTGAAGGCGGATGGGAGGATTTTCGGCTCGATGAGGAAGCCGTTCAAGTGCCTACGGGCAGGCACCAGTCTCTGCAAGCTCGGTGTAACTGGAGCCTGGCCGGTCTGGCCGGCTAGGGACCGGGAAGAGACGCAGTAGATTCTTTTCAAGAGTCACGGGCTACGATATACTGATTTATTGAGGCGCATCGGACTTGCCGCGACCCAGGCAGCGAAACGATGTGACCCTTGCATGCAGCGGATGCGGAAACAGTCATACGCGCATCGAGCAAAAGTCCGCAGCCCACCCAATAATTCTGCCGCGGCGTCGCGGCCAGACCTTCACCTGGCGATGGGACTGATACAGCCGGGAGGAACAGCCATGCAGACCGGCAACAAAGGTTTCGATCCGGATACGTGCCCACCTGAAATACTCAAGATGATAGCCCGTGCGTTTGACCAGATGGACACGATGGCTGGAATTGTGGGTACGGATCAGCGGTTGATTTTCGCCAATCAATCAGGACTGAGGCACGTTGGAGCAAAACTCGAAGAGGTCCAAGGTATGCTCTTTCCCGAAACTCCCTGGCGAAATCATTCGCCCGAGGCCAGGGAGATTACTCGTGGAATGACCGCGGAGGCGCTCAACGGCAAGAGGGCCATCGTGGAGGACGGATTTCGCGACAAAGAAGGGCAAATTCTGCCCGCAATTTTTTCTGTTTCGCCACTGTTCGACACTGCCGGCACCGTGGTTGGACTCGTGCCGGAAGGAAAGGTGATCACCGACCTCAAGCGCCTCCAAGCAAGGCTTGAGAAAGAGCGCCTGAAGACGCAACAGTGGCTCGATTCCATGGGCACGTACGTGGCCCTGTGCGACCTCGAAGGAAAGATTCTCATCTGCAACCGCCCCCTGGAACAGGCAGTGGGGGATGCAGTGGGAAGCAAGATATGTGATTTTCCCATGCTGAAATCGACCCCCGAGGCCAAGGACAGGATTAAACATTCCATCGAGAAAGCGGTCAAAGGGGAAAAAGAAACCATTGAAATTCGCTTGGCGGCGGATAGCGAGAAACAACTCGCGTTCATCATCAGTGCAAGTCCGATATACGACACCCACGGCGAAATAACGTATCTGGCGGTCGAAGCCAAAGACATTTCAGAGCAGATCCGGCTGCAGGAGCTGATACTGCAGAAGGAAAAAGAGTACTCCACCCGACTGAAAAAGGAGGTAGATGAGGCCACCAGAGCCCTTAGGGAGACAGAGCTGCTCAACAAGAATCTGGTAGATTCGGCTCCGATGGGTATCATCCATTTAAACCAGCGCGGAGAACTGGTGTTTGCCAACCCTGCTATCAAAGAGAAGCTGGCCGCCGCCGGATTCAATCTCGACCAGATCGAAGGCAAGCGACTGCACGATCTCAACATATTCCCGGCCAACAAATCCTGGGAGAGAATGCGGGAGCTTCACCGGCAAGGTTATGAATTCAGGCATGAGAAGATGATACTTCGCTCAAACGGGCAGGATCTATTTTTGTTCGCCGCGGACACGGCGCCCCTCAGGGATTATGAAAACCGGATCAAGGGGACCATCGTTATAATGAGTGATGTCACCGAGCGGACCAGGCTGGAGGCGGAGCTGTTCCAGACCCGGATGCAGTCGGAAAAGCTCGCCTCCCTGGGCCAACTCATTTCTGGAGTGGCGCACGAAATCAACAATCCGTTAACCGCGGTTATCGGCTGCGCGGAGTTCCTGGTCGAAGACTGTAATCTTGGCGAAGACGATCGGGAGGCAGCCCAGATCATCGCTGAAGAGGCAAGACGATCGGGACGGATCGTGAAGAGCCTTCTCGCTTTCGCTCGTCAATCTGCTCCGGAAAAGACGCGCGCGGACTTGAACAAGATAGTGGAGACCGTGATGAACATCAGTGTCTACGGTCTTCAGATCCGGAACATCGGGGTCATTTTTCAATTGAGCGAGAATCTGCCTCTGGGCGAAATGGACGCTAATCAGATCCAGCAAGTCATCGTCAACTTGATCAACAACTCTGCCGATGCCATCGAGGAATCAGGTATTGGCGATCGCGTGATAGTCAGGACGTATGCCGAGAGCAACTGGCTGTTCCTGGAGGTGGAAGACAACGGGCCGGGAATCCCGGATGACATAAAGGCAAAGGTTTTCGATCCGTTCTTCACCACCAAAGATCC
The DNA here is from genome assembly GCA_016218715.1 of Desulfomonile tiedjei. Taxonomy (GTDB): domain Bacteria; phylum Desulfobacterota; class Desulfomonilia; order Desulfomonilales; family Desulfomonilaceae; genus JACRDG01. Next base: position 28,116 of record JACRDG010000017.1, read on the forward strand.
CGGCAAAGGCACAGGCCTGGGACTGTCCATCTCCTACGGGATCGTCAAGGAGCACGGTGGCGAAATTCAACTCGAGGCGGTCGAGCCTCACGGGTGCCGCATGGTGGTAGGTCTGCCTGCACCCAAATCGGAAGAGTTACCGACAACAGAACCAATAATCGTGCGGTGGATTCCCGGCAAGACGCTCGTGGTTGATGACGAAACAAACATCCGATTGACCCTGTCGAACTGCCTGAGGGAGCTCGGCAGCCATGTGCACACCGCAGCAGACGGCATCTCCGGGCTGGAGAAGGCACGCAACGAGTCCTACGACCTGGTGCTGGCCGATTTCAAGATGCCCAAAATGGACGGCATGAAGTTCTACCAGGCACTGCTGAAAGAACGTCCTGAATTGGCCGAGCGGTTCGTCCTGATGACAGGAGCCCAGGGGAAGGATGTCGAACAGTTCCGGGAGAAGACCGGGAACCTGATATTGGCTAAGCCTTTCGGCCGAAAAGACATCTTCCGCGTGCTCTCGCTGATGGGCTCTCGCGAAGGCATTCGCACCCATTCCTGGACAGGTCCGGGGAGATGAGAATTCTAGTTATTGACGACGAACAGTCTATCCTCAGGACATTCAAGCTCCGATTGACCCAGTGGGGCCACCGGGTGCTCCTGGCATCCGATGGTGATTCAGGACTGGAGATTGTCCACAAAGAGCCATGTGATGTCGTGATTACTGACTTGAAAATGGGGGGTGTGCCCGGCGAAGAAGTGGTACGCAGAATCAGCAGCGAAAGCTCGGGCACGGAAGTTGTCGTCATCACCGGTTTCGCTACGGTAGAATCTGCCGTGGAGGTCATGAAATCAGGAGCCACCGACTTCCTGGTAAAGCCGCTGAATTTCGACCAGGTCCGTCTGGTGCTGGACAAGATAGAAAAGCAAAGGAGCCTCAGAGACGAAAACCAGCAACTACGCGACCGCGTCAACGAGCTGAAGCTAAAGTTGGCCGAGCAGAACAGCCTCCAGAATCTGGTGGGCAAGAGCAAGCCGATGCAGGAAGTCATGGATCTTATCGTCTCGGTTGCTCCTCTTGATTGCACGGTCACGATCTATGGTGAAACGGGCACAGGAAAAGAGATGGTGGCCAGGGCAATACATCAGTTGAGCCCTCGATCGTCCGAGAACATGGTCACCGTCGATTGCGGCACGCTTACCGAAACTCTGCTCGAATCGGAATTGTTCGGGTACGAAAAAGGAGCCTTCACCGGTGCGGTGAGGACGAGACGAGGCAGATTCGAGTTGGCCCACCGCGGAACCATTTTCCTCGATGAAGTGGCCAACGCTTCTCCCCGGGTTCAGAAGAGACTCCTGCGAATCGTTCAGGAGAAGACGTTTGAGCGACTTGGAGGCGAATCGTCCGTTCACACGGATGTGCGGATAATCGCTGCGAGCAATCGGGATCTGGCTGCCATGGTTAGGGAAGGAAGCTTCAGGGAGGATCTGTTCTATCGCCTTAATGTCGTTCCCATTCATATGCCCCCGCTACGCGATCGGACAGCAGATTTGCCCTTGCTCGCAAGGCACTTTTTGGACCTGTACGCGCGCGAAATAGGGCGCGAGCCTCCCAACCTTTCCCCCGAAGCAATCGAGCAAATCATGCAATACGCGTGGCCCGGGAATGTACGCGAACTGGCACACGTAATGGAACGGCTGGTCATAACCTCTTCTGAAAATGTGATTCGGAGAATACTCTTCCTAGAGCCTGCTGAACCGCCGCCACTCCAGAACCCTGGTGTCGCAAGTCTCGATCCTCCACTGAAGGATCAAATTACCGCTCTTGAGATGGACTACCTCACCTCTGCCCTCGAGGCCTGCCGCGGCCGCATCAAGGAAGTTTCACAGAGATCGGGGCTTGATGAGCGGACCGTACGCAGGAAGATGAGGCTGTATGGTCTACATAAGGAAGACTTCAAATAAAGCGGGCTGAATTGCAGCTTTCGGTCACATTGTCCGAAAGGCTTTTCCTTAATGACCTTAACATGTTACATGACCGAACCGGCCAAGTTGGCCGAAATGTGAATAATCGTCTTCGACATCATTTCACTCGTACTCCCGAAAGCAACCCATTTCCACATAAGTGTTCGTAATGGCGAGTGCTTTTTTGTCCACAGCACAATGCGTTTTGTTTGCGTGGTGGCACACTTCTTGCTTTTTCAGCATCAAGCGGGCTACATGGAAAGACAACGGGATACGTGCTTTGCGTTCAACTAGAGACAGTCTGTTTTCGGAGTCTGACCGCAAATAGACTGTCTCCACCCACTGCGCCGATCTCCTCCGGATATCGGCGCATCACAAGTTTCACACCGATTCGCTCTCAAGCAAGTGATACGTCTTTCCCGATGGGACGAGCATCTTGTCCGTCTTTTTCGCGAAGGTAAGACGCATGCCGCACCATTCGATGTCTCGGTATGCCATCTATTTGCTGGCGCATTGGCATTCACTGGGACACGAGGGCGCCGCCAAGCTTTAGCTGGATGGTGTGTCCGCTGCCGCAGTGGCACCGACACAACGGTCGCGGCTTGCCTGGCTGGCCTGGCAAAGAGAGTCGATGTGCATGAACCGGTTCTGGGCATGAGTTTATGCCAATTCGCTTTATAACCGGTGATATTCGAAGCGCCTACCAAGGGCAACTCCTGGGAGGTCTCCTCCGCTAGGGACGGCACAGCCTGACTGCGCTCCGGAGATTTCCCAGGAACGCCCACCGGCAGTACCACTTGTTTAATCGCGAGTTGGTATTGGACGGCCGCAGGTATGTCGTGCGGCCGCTCTTCAGTTACCGACGCATTCTGGAAAAGAGGGCGTGACAGATGGGACTCAAATGCCGACATTGCAGCTTCGAGGGAACCAGGGCTGACTTTAGGCTCCTGCAGCGCGTGGACAGCGCTGGCCCAGATACGTATCGGCTGTGTCCGAAATGCAAGGCGGCCGTCTATTGCGAGGAACTGGAAGTGATCGACTCAGGGGGAGTCCCCTGGGGAGCGGGACACCTCCGCGGACGGGTGTTCCGTCGTTCCGACAAGTCTGACTGAGGCGTCGAGGAGATTGGTGTGCCATGGAATCAGGGACTCTGGTAACCGAGATTCAGCGATTTGCCGTGAATGACGGGCCTGGCTTCAGGACCAATGTGTTTCTCAAAGGGTGCCCGCTCAGGTGTCAGTGGTGTCACAACCCGGAAACCATAGCGCCCCATCGAGAAATTTACTGGAAAAGACGGTCTTGCGCTCAGTGTGGAGCGTGTCTGGACGCGTGTCCCAACGACGCCGTAAATGCTCCCATACACCCATTTGAGGCGCGGCGGGAAGAATCCACGTACCACAAGATCATCAGGGACCGTTGCGACCTCTGCCTGAAGTGTGTGGATGCCTGCCAGTACGGTGCGCTGGAGATAGTTGGAACCAGGTTGAGCGTCAATGAAATACTGGACGAGGTGGAACGGGATAGACCGTTCTACGACAACTCGGGCGGCGGGATGACCATCAGTGGCGGGGAGCCTACTGCTCATCCCGAGTTTGTCGTGCAACTGATCGAGGGGGCGCGGAGCAGGGGCCTCCACATTTGTCTGGACACCAACGGGTATTGCCAGTGGGACATCCTGGGGCCGATCGTGCAGAGCGTCGATATAGTCCTATACGACCTGAAGCACCTCGATTCCGTCAAGCATGCCGAGATGGTCGGTGTGGGCAACGAGCTCGTTCTGGATAATCTCGTTAAGATCCTCGGCACCGGACCGGAGATCTGGATCAGACACCCGATCGTCCCCGATTACAGCGACTCCTGGGGGTATCATCTGAGTGTCGCCGAATTCCTCGATCGGCTTCCCGGGCGGATTCAGCGAATCGATCTGCTCCCATTCCACAACTGGTGTCAGGACAAATACTCCTGGCTCGGCCGGGACTGGCCGCTGAAAACAACTGAGTCCATGGATCCTTCTATCGTGGAGCTTCTCGTGGAGGCGTATCAGGCTCGAGGATTCGCCGCCACCACGGGTGGATCGGGATTCGAGGAGTTCGTGGTGCGGGGAGGCCACTGATATGGAACAACACCCGGTCTTCGGAGTGGTAAACGACATCCAGAGGATGTGCACTTGCGACGGCCCCGGGTTTAGGACCGTGGTTTTCCTGAAGGGTTGCTATCTCGATTGTCGGTGGTGTCACAATCCTGAGGGGAAGAGACGCTTTCCGGAAGTAATCCCTTATGTTGGAAACTGCGAGGGGTGCGGTGAGTGCCTCACCGTGTGCCCAACCGGCGCGGTCACTGTTGACGACGGACTTGGGCCTCGGATCGACCGTGGTCTTTGCTCCACCTGCCTCCAATGTGTCAAAGCCTGCAAATATGACGCACTTGTCCTGTGGGGACGCATCATGCTCGCTGAACAGGTGGTGGCGGAAGTGGAGCTGGACAAAATGATCCATGTGAATTCGGGAGGGGGCGTCACCATTTCCGGCGGCGAGCCCATGGCGCAGCCCGACTTTGTCCTGGCAATCATGGCTGCATGCAAAGCACGAGGCATCAGCACCGCTCTGGACACGTGCGGGCACGCCCCCTGGGAAGATTTGAAGCGAGTTCTCGAGTACACGGATCTGGTGATGTTTGACATCAAACAGATGGATGGCCATAAGCACCGGGAATATTCCGGCGTCGGCAACGAACTCATTCTCGAAAACGCGAAACGGATAGCCAGTCTGGGCGTCCCGATAAGGTTCAGGATTCCGATAATTCCCGGAAGCAATGACTCGACAAGGAATTGGGAAAGCGCAGCCAGGTTCATCGAATGCCTTGGGGACGCGGTCTTGGGCGTAGACCTTCTGCCATACCATCCGTTTGCCGGGGGCAAGTACAGGGCCTTCGGCATGGACTACCCGTACCCGGGCGGGGAAGGTTTGGCCGATGATGACGTCGCACCGGTGATAGATCTGTTCCTGAAGCACGTACCCGAAGTTACGGTAGGCGGTTAGCCACCATCACAAGTCTAAACAATGAAGGAGGTGACAAGATGGCTACTTGCAAAGACTGCAAGAGCTTTTTCGCAAGGGAGGATGACCGGTCACAGGGTGACTGCGTGATGAGGGTTGTGGACCCGCGGCAGGCCTACTACCAGGCCACGCCGGTGGAGACAGAGAAGGATGCCTCAAAATGCTCATCGTTCCAGAAAAAATGAAATTCCACCCTGCGTACGTGCCATCCGGGGCAGAGGCTCAATGAGCCTTGTCTCCAGCACCAAGGAGTAGAAACATGGGGCAAAGAACAGCACAGACTGAAAAAGCACTGAGTGTCGATGAACTGGCAAATAGAAGGGAATGGTGGTCTGTTGCCCAGAAAACCAGGTCCAAACGGTTGGACTACCTTCGCAAGGGTGTCTGGAAGAAGGGAGCCATCGGCGGTAACTACGCTCCCGGAATCAAGATCGACCTGACCCTTCCCCAGCTCTTTACAGAGAAATGGCAGGAGCAAGAGGGCGAGCCCATCATGCTTCAGAAGGCCCACGCCATAGCCCACGTCCTGGACAACATCCCGATATTCATCACCGACAGGTCGCAGATCATGGGCTATATCGGGAGCGCCCCCCACCAGATCGTTTGGCATTGGCAGGGCATCAGCATGGTCAACGAGGAGATCTACAACGAGGAAGGGATCATACCGGAGCCGGAAGAAGAATCTCTCGAGATTCTCGCCACCCTCAACGACTACTGGGGCGGTCGAACCGCCGTAGACAAACTTGCTCGAATACTCGATCCCGAAGATGCCGTGAAGTTCATGAGCGGAGCCATCGGCTGGGGCACTCCTACGTCTGCGGCTACCTATTCCACAAAGGACTTCACCTACATTTTCAAGGGATTTGAGGCCCTGCTCGCCGAGATCGAAGAGCGCATGGAAGAAACAGAGCAAAAGCTTCAAGGGAATCCTTCACCACAGCTCCTCCCGCTGTACGACAAACTCCCCCGATGGGAAGCCATGCAGATCGTTCTCGAGGCGAGCATTCGGTATGCCAAACGCTATGCGAGATTGGCGCGAACCCTGGCCGAGCATTTCGAAAGCGATCCCACGCGAAAAGAAGAACTGCTGCGCATAGCAGAGACCTGCGAACGTGTCCCTGCTAAACCCCCGCGTAACCTTCAGGAATCGTTGCAGTTCGATCATTTCGTCCAGGTCCTCGCTCGGTACGAGACTTTCGAGGGAGCATGGCCGCACCGTCCGGATTACGTTCACGGCCCGTACTACGATAAGGACGTGAACCAGGAGAAGCGGCTTACCAAAGAGGAAGCCCTTGACCTCGTCGGGGAGCATCTGATTCGCACGTACGAAGTGGGGATATTCGCTCCCAAATGGGCTCGAGAGGGGCTCCAGGGGATCACCGGAACCTGGGTCTGGACCATGGGCGGTGTCAAGCCCGACGGATCTGACGCGTGCAACGACATGACCATCGCGTACATGCAGGCGGCGCGCCTGGTTCGGGTATCCAACCCCACTTTTGGGTTCAGGTGGCATCCCAAGGTGAAAGACGAAGTGTTGCGGGAATGCTTTGAGTGCATCAGGCACGGGCTCGGGTATCCTTCGATGCGCAACGATCCGGTGCTTGTGGCGAACACGGTCCACTGGTACGGGCACCCGGTGGAGGAAGCCCGAACATGGGTGCACCAGGCCTGCATGTCCCCCTGCCCCACTACCAAGTACGGCTGCCAGCCGATGCGAATGGCTTCGGCCACGGCCAATTGCGCAAAGATGATTGAGTACGCCCTCCACGACGGATACGATCCAGTCGTGAACATGCAAATGGGACCCAAGACCGGAGATCCTCGCCAGTTCAAGGACTTCGAGGAGTTTTTTGGGGCGTGGGTCAAGCAGATGGAGTGGCTGCGGAATATCCTGGTCCGCACAGTCAATTTAGGCCGAGTCAAAGATCCCGAGTTTTTCGGGAGGCCATTTCTTTCGGCCATCTACGAACGGGCGGTCGAGACCGGGACTGACGCGTGCGACCCATCCAACGGTGAGCGTGGAAACGCTTGGGTGACCGGATTTACCTGGGTGGAGAACGCAGACAGCCTCGCCGCAATCAAGAAATTCGTCTACGACGAGAAAAAATACACCATGGATCAGCTCATGGAGGCGCTCAACGCGAACTGGGTGGGCTACGAGGAGATGCGCCTGGACTTTGTCAAGAATGCGCCCAAGTGGGGCAATGACGACGACTACGTGGACGACCTAATGGTTCGCTGCCTGAGGGAGGTGTCGCGACACGCCAAAGAGAATAAATGCCCGAGCAATAACAACTGGCCGCTGTTGCCGGAAAATGTGAGCGGAAACATTCATTACGCAAACCTGGTCGGTGCTCTCCCCAACGGTCGCCGGCTAGGCGACGCCCTGTACGACGGAGGCATCTCGCCGGGGCCGGGACTCGATAAAAAGGGGCCCACTGCGGTGCTCAAATCATGCGGCAAGTTCGATCATGTCACGGACGGCCGGGCTTTCCTCCTCAACCAGCGTCTTTCGCCAACGCAGCTCTCTGGAGAGAAGGGGTACCAGTTATGGAAGGCCTACATGAAAACATGGGCCGATCTGGGCCTCGATCACGTGCAGTTCAACATGGTGGATGACGCCACCTTGCGGGCTGCTCAAAAGGATCCGGAGAAGTACCAGGAGGTCATCGTCAGGGTGGCTGGTTACAGTGCCCACTTTGTGGACATTAGCCGAAAGACCCAGGACAACATCATCCAAAGAACCGTCCAAGGACTGGGATGAGCACATGCGGCCGGTCTGCTCGCGTGGGAGCCGGCCGCACACTATCACCTGCAACATACCGTTTTTTCAGAGCATTGAGGAGGAAATACTATGAAGTGCACTGAATGCGCGTTCGAGGCGCCAATAGGCAAGTTCCGTTACCTATACAACGCTCGAATCGACTCTTCCATCAGCATGAGACAGTGCCCCCAGTGCGAGCAATGGCTTGCTGTGGACGAATTGCTGGGAGAAGCCCAAGACGCGGTGCATCCCGGTGAGGCCCCGTGGGGTAAATCAGCAGGAATCGAGGGGTTGGCCGGAGACTCCCAGGGATGAGATCGGTACAGGAGGTACGTCATGTCCAGGCGCGATAAGTGGAAGAGTGCGAGGGATGCCATGATGGGCCCGTTGGCACGAGCTAAAGGGGTCAAGAACCGGGAAAGCGTACCCGAAACATGCTGCGGCAAGTGTCAGATGTGGTCTGAAAACGCATACTCGTCCGAAGGCAGAGGCACTTGCCGCGTGCTGAAAATGGGGTCCGATCTCAATTCCAATCAACCTACCTACGTGCTGGAGGGCGAAGCAGGCCTCATATCGTATTTCAACATGGATGCTTCCCGTTGCACCTATTTCACGAAAATGGAACTCATCGACACCGACGGAACGGAGTGCTCGGATCCCCATTTTCGAAGGGCGCTCAGGCAGATGAAGAAATTCAACGAATGAAGCATGGCTTCCGTTACCTTCCAGCGCACGTCGCAGCGAAAGGGGCTGTCGCCCTAACGATTGCACGAGGGCGATCGCCAGCCTTTCGGTGGACCTTGCGCAGAGGAGCGAAAAGTGGAAATGACATGCAGGCAGTGCGGATTCACCGCACCGTATTCGGAATTCACCTACCTGTGCAAATCCGGTTGACCCGCGTGCGGAGAAGCTGATCTCCGCCAATGTCCCAGGTGTGGGACCCAAAACCTGTTTTCACGGGCCGAAAGCCTCGAAAGAGAAGAGATCGAAATGAGAGAGCTCTCCGAGAAACTTGCCGGCATTTCCGCAACCGGAAGCGAGGAAGAGCTGGCCGAGGCCCGAGGGCTCATAGCGAAACTGAGGAACATGAACCTGAGATGGAACGTTCCCGAGCTGTCGAATTTCATCAAAGCCCGGCAGCGGGAGCTGTTCTTCAGAACTTGATTCCCACGAGCAGCACGACAAACATTTCTTGACCACGACTTCGGAGAAAGATCACAGATGGCCGGATTCGACCTGTCAGCCGCAGTCCCGACGCCGGAAGAGCACTTCTTCCTCGAGGAGAGAGAAATCGTCTACCTGGAACGAATCCATGAACTCTCCAAGCGCCATCCCGTAAACCTCCTGGTGGCCGGAAAGCAAGGCTGTGGAAAATCGACGCTCGTGCGGCAGTTTGCTGCCCGCAACAGCCGACCCATGGCCACTTTTCAGATCGGCATCCTTTCCGAGCCGGGCCAGCTGTTCGGGGAGCACAGACTTAAGGAAGGGGAAACCTATTACCAGAAATTCCTTTTTCCCCAAGCGATTCAGACACCCGGCTGCGTGATTCACCTCGAAGAGATCAATCGGCCGGAGCATCCCAAAGCTCTTAACATGCTGTTCTCTGTCCTTGCCGAGGATCGGCGCGTGTGGACGGACGAACTGGGTCTTTTGCAGGTCGCTGAAGGCGTAGTCTTCGTCGCGACCCTCAACGAAGGGGATGAGTTCATAGGCACGGAGATGCTCGATGCCGCGCTCCGGGACAGATTCTATGTGACCCTGCTCGGCTACCTGCCGGCAGAAATAGAGGCCAGGGTCCTCGAGCTCAAAACCGGCATCGACAGCGCCGACGCGTTGACGGTGGTCAATGTGGCCAACCAGCTCCGCGGAAACGCACAGGAACCGATTACCGTCTCCACACGGCACACGCTGATGATCGCAGAACTGATATCGGTGGGAGCATCGGTCAAAGAAGCGTTCATCAACAGTCTTTCCGTGAGCAAAGACGTGCTGGAGTCGATTCTCCTCTCCCTCCATATCCAGCTCGGTCAGACAGGAAAAGGCAATGGATTGCGGTATCGGTCCTATTAGGATTTCTTCGTCTTCATCGGAAAAGACGTCGGATCAATCCAGAGGGAGTGCAAGCCAGCGGATGGGAGATGGATCGGAGCCCTCTGAAGAGGCCACGGTCGACGGCCAAGGTCTTTCTGCGTTTTGGCGCATGAATACCTCGCCGGTGGCTGCCACAGAGCTGGCGAATCTGCTGCGGGCGCTTCGCAAAGCAGCCGGATACCTCGGCCCAAATGTCGGTCAAATCGAGTGGGCTGGTATGTCCCGGGGGAATACGGGAGCCATTATACTGGATCCATCCCTCGTTTTCGGCCGCTACCCGGTCCCGAGCGAAAAAGTGGATTACGTCCTCGGTGTTCTGGTCCATGAGGCGATCTCGAGGATCGAGTGGAGCGACCTTGTCTGGAAGAAGCTGGAGCAGTATCTCGCGGGAATGAGAATTCTGCACAAGATCATGTTTCAGAAGATTGTCGAGACGGGCGAACAAATCTACTGCGACATGATCCTGGATCGATGCCTGTTGGGACTGTACGCGGCTCGAGCGAGGCGCGTAGCCATGGGACAGGCCCGGCTCAGGCTCCGTGGGGACAAAGTGACCGTGGACGAGCTGGTACAGCTCTGGTGGGAGATCACCTGGGGCGAAAGCCTACCGGCGGGCCTCGAGGCCTATGAGGACGCGCTGGTGCCTCTGCACGGTCTAAGCAGCCGGCTCAGAGAGACGAGCACATCGTCCGCGAGGCTGGATCAAAGGTGTGAGCAACGGAGTTCGCTCTACGTCGAAGCCTGGGAGCAGGTCAAAGAAGCAGTAGTCCCGCTGGCAGTCCTGAACAAGGTGCTCGTGTGGCATCCCGAATCAGGCTCCGCGGGATGCAGCCAGCGCCCGCGCGAGAGCGCACGCGGCACGAGAACGGAGCTGCCGACTTTCGTGGCCAGGAAGGTGGAGGCCGAGCTGGCGAAAAGCTCGACTGACCTGACTCCCATCATACGCTCCGTCGTGGGGTACGAGAACGAAGACGTGGTGCCCATGTCACGGTGGGACTTCGATATCTCGGCTCGACCGGTGGTGGATACCAAGCAGGTGAATAGGCTTCGAGCCATATTCCGCACGTACGCGGACAGATCGAAGCTCGTCAGTCGAGGCCTCACAAGCGGTAAGATTGACAGAAAGCGACTCTATCGGGCCCCTATCTCAGGCCGTTGCTTCATGGAAGCACACCACATACCAAACATGAACTGGAACATTTGTCTCCTTGTCGACGCCAGCGGATCCATGAGGGGACCCAAGTGGCGACTGGTCGAGAACACCGTCGCTACCATCCACAAGGCCTTTCTCGGCTTCGAAAATTCTTTCCGTGCATACGCCTACTTCGAGGCCAATGGTATCTCGATGGTGGCCAATCTGGTAAGAGCGAGGAATCTTGTCTCTATCCCGCCGAGCGGGCAAACCACGTCGGGGCAGTCCATCATCGCAGCAGCTTACTTCATGCCTCAGGATAGCCGCAGAAGACTCCTCATACACATAACTGATGGTGAGTCAAATCTTGGGTGCCACGTACAGCACGGGATCGATTTCTGCAGCGACAAAGGCATCCATCTGGTGACCCTGGGATGCGGGTACAACAATCGTCAGGCAATGCTGAAACAGTACGGGAGGGGTATACAGTTCCTTAATAGCTTCGGTCAATTGCCTTCTGCACTGGAGAAGCTGCTCAAATGGACACTCATATACGGCGGCACCGACAATCACACGCCATCGCAGCGGAACTGGGCTTTGGACCAGTTCGACAGCCAGGGAGGAGCTACGTGATGAAAATGTTCTCGGCGGAATGGGCGCAAACGTTGGCCGACAAGCTGAAAGTCGACGAGGCATTTCAGAGGAAGGCCCAAAACTTCGACAGTAATCTCCATTTCCACGTGCTCAAAGATCCCAAGGCGGGCCTCCAGGAAGATGTGAGCTTCGGGATGTGGGTTCCCTCGATTGACAGCTTCTGGTACGGACCCAAGAAGGCAGACGAAGTGGATATCTTTCTGGAAGGCAAAGCCGGGGTGTATGAGGCAGTCTTCAAGGGAAAGAAGAACGTGGTCATCGCTCTGACAATGGGAGCGATCAAGCTCAAGAAAGGCCAGGTTACGAAGCTCACCGGAAATCTGGGCGCCGTCAGCCGCTTCATCGAGGTAGCAGGAATCATTTCTACCTGAATCACCGGCAGACTCGTCCGACCGTCTTCTTGGTGCGGTTTTTGAAAACAATTCCCGAAGGCGGGGAAACTTCATCCCGCTGGGCAGGCCTCCCCGTTTGCCAATGCGCGAGAACTGTCGAGAAGCGGTACCGCTTCGGGAAAAAGGAGATCTGGCAATGCTCGTCAGTGAGGCCGTAAAAGGCTATTTGGCTCAATCGCCCAGGATTAATGTCCTGAGCACGTCAAGTAATCGAGGCGAGGCCAACGTGGCACTGTTCGGCTCGCCGGTTCTTATCGATGAATCCACGGTGATGATGATGTTGTCGGAGAACCGGACCTATGCCAACTTGCGGGAAAACCCCCGGGCGGCCCTCCTCGTCATCATGCCCGGCACGACGGGAATGCAGACGGAAGGCTGTCGTCTCTACCTGAAAGTCAAGACCATTGAAGACAGTGGCCCCGCGCTCGATGCCATGAAGGCCAAAATCAAGGCAAAAGTCGGAAACGCTGCCGACATGCTCAAGCACCTGGTGGTGTTCGAGGTCGAGGAAACCCGGCCTCTTGTGGACATGGGCCAGGGAATTTGAGGAGCTGGCGGGCATGGGCGCCACCATACGACTCCCAGGATCGTTGAAGTTCTGGATCGGAGGCTCAGAAGAGGTCAACTGCGAGTGTGGAACCGTACGTGAATGCATCGACTACCTCAGTGAGACCCACCCCGACTCGAGAGCACGGTTGTTCGATGAGCAGGGGGAGGTGAGTTCTCTTCTGATGATCTTTCTCAACGGAGAGAACGTTCGCCACCTGGACGGATTGGCCACATCGGTCAAAGACGGGGATCAGTTGGCCATCATTCCGCTTGCAGTGGGAGGATAGGATCTTGATCGTTGACGATCCTAATTCTCACTTCGTGTTCGTGTATCACCCCGAGATTTATTACGGCAAGAGGTACACCGTGTACGACGGCCGGCCGATGACGAACGGAGAAGTGCTCGAGAACTGGGGCAAGTGGATAATCCTGGGTGAACTGGCTTCGCTGGAGAAGCTTGCTGCAGAGCTGAACTCCTATGTTGAGCGGGAGAGCATTCCGGTCATCAAATACGATCGGGAGCCTCCTCGGAATCTCGGCATCGATGAGTGCGTTATGATGGTGTACTGCGACAAGCGTTGCCGCGAGACGGTGTGGGCTATTCTGGAGAGTCACGGGGTCAAGCTCAAGGCGTGGGTCTCTGAAAAGGAGACCATGGAGATGTGGTCGCCGGGAGGCTTCCTTCTCGAACGATGGATCGAGTCAAAAAACCTCGATGAAAACCAGGCGCTTGCAGTGCGGGAAGATGCCCGAGTGAGGCTCGGAAGCGTGTTTGAGAGGCCGGAGGAGATATTTTCACCCTGGACCCAGTGATCCGTGCGGACGAGCGTATGTCAACCGTTCGATCGCGCATTCACGTGACGGACCGTCCAGGGAACACCCCTTGGTTGAGTCAACGTATAGTGCGATGTGGAGGGGAGATGCGTCTCCCTCGAAAGGATGGGGCAATGTGCGCTATTCGTGATCTCACTGGGGCGAAGGAGCGGAGCACCTCCTGCAGGCAAGCGCTTTCATGATTGGTTGCAGCTTGTACGCAATGTGAGCTGTTCTCGATAGTAGCCATGATCGATGCAGAAAAACTACTGAATGTCCCCCGGCTGGATTCGAGTTTCTATTCCCGGGAAGAGGTCATGACGAATCTCGACCGGCTGGAGATGATGTCGAGCAATCACCCGGTGAACGTCCTCGTGACCGGCAGCCAGGGTTGCGGTAAGTCGTCTCTGGTGAGGCAGTTTGCGGCCTATTACGGAAGGCCCATGGCGACCTTTCAGGTGGGGCTGCTCGTGGAATCGGGCCAGCTTTTTGGACAGCAAAGGCTGAGGAACGGGGAAACGTACTATCACAGCTTCCTGTTTCCCAGGGCAATCCAGACCCCAGGCTGCGTCGTGCACCTGGAGGAGATCAACAGGTCGGAGACACCGTATGCTCTCAACGAACTGTTTTCGATTCTTTCGGAGGACAGGAGCATCTGGATCGACGAGTTGGGCTTCACACAAGTGGCGCCGAAGGTGATGTTCTTCGCCACCATGAATGAAGGCCACGAGTTCTCGGGCACGGACCTGCTGGATGCGGCCCTCAAAGACAGATTCTACCGTGTCCACCTCGATCATCTTCCTGCCGAGATAGAGAAGCGGGTCTTGATAAGCAAAGCCGGCATTGACAGCGAGACCGCGTCACAGCTCATGAGGGTTGTGAACCTCCTGAGAAGCAACAAACAGATGGCCCTCAACGTTTCCATACGTCACAGCCTGATGATCGCGGAACTCCTGGCTCGTCGAGCCTCCTTGAGGGAGGCATTGATTTATAGCCTCCAAGTATCTAAAGATACGCTGGAATCATTGCTCCTCGCGGCCCACGTCGAAACCGGTGAGCAAGAAGTCGATCCAGACAGGTATAGGCCGTATGTCCCGTAGGAGATTCCGGCCATGAGCCACAACCTGCTGGACGGGCGATCGCTTTCGAGGCCGTACGTACGCCCTGCCCCCTCTCGGCAAGCCCTCTCCCGGTACTGGCGCACCATGCGGGCAAGCCACGAGGCCACCGAGCTTGCTCTGGTGTTGAGGGCTCTGCGCAAGGTCACCGGCCACATAGGACTTAACGTGCGGCCGGTATTCTGGCTTGGCATGACCTCGTCGCCGGGCTCGGCCATCATCGTTGACCCCCAAGATTACGCCGGCAGTTATCCAATGCCGTTGCGGACATTCGACGTCATGGTGGGCCACGTGGTGAGAGAAGCCTACCATGACCTCGAATGGAGTCAGTGGGTAAAAAACAGAGTGCAAGGCCGATTCAAGACCAGCCATCCGGAAGCCGCCGACTACCTCATCAGCGTTCTGGCTGCCGGTGAGGACATCTTCATAAACAGATTGCTGGCATCACGCAGTGTTTGGTCACTTTACCTGACAAGATATTGGGAGCACTCCCTGGCAAAACGCGACCGTGACCCGTCGTTGCCTCCCACCCCATCTTCCCTGGCCGACGTTTGGAGGGCGGTCGCTGTGACCGCAAGCCTGCCAGAGGGGCTTCACGAGGCATATGGCGACCTTTTGACCGCTCTCGGGGAACATCAGGATGCGCTGCGAGAGGTGGGGTGCATGGATACCGTCTTGCAGAGGAGCTCTGCTCGAGTAATGCTCTACGAGAAGATCTGGAATCGCTTGGCTCCTCGTGTCCTGGAAATGATAGGGTCGTCGATTCCTCTGTCTGGCGTCGAGATTCGGCAGCCCGGCGCTCCCAGGAAGGCCTCGCAGGATAGTGAGCGGCCCGTCCATGAAAACATTGGGCTCCCGGAGGAGGAGCGGCGGCGGCGTCCCGGCCTGGAGAAGGAAGTGGCCGAACAGGTTTCCACTCTCCTGGACGGAACCGCAACAGACCTGAGCGATTGGATAGCTTCTGTCGCCCAGGATGCCGGGGCAGACGCGATACCGACCGTGCTTTCCGCAGGGTCGGCTCCGAGCACCGTAACTCCTGATCCACACCTGGTAAAGAGACTCAGACGAGTGTTTGAAGCACAAGAAGCGTTTGAAAGGAGATTCAGGAAGAAGCGTGTCAGAAGAGGTATGTGCGGCGGAAGACTGGACGCACGAAGACTGTACCGCTGGTCCCTGGACGAGAAGATATTCAAGATAACCGATAAGCTGAATCCCGACCATGCGTGGCAGATCACGTTGTTAGTCGATGCTTCTGCGTCCATGGTACGCAAGAAGCGGGGTGAAGTGCCGTGGACTGTAGCCGAAAAGACTCTGACCTCTCTCGTGGAAGCGGGGAAGGCATCCAGGAACAAACTGGAAGTCTATGCCTACAACGAACAGGATCGCCGCTGTCAAGTGGTATCGCTTGCCGACGGTGAAAAGGTGTTCACTCTGTGTCCGGCCGGTCAGACGCCCTCAGGTCAGGCGTTGCTGACAGTGGCCCTGCTCGGCCGAGGCAGGCCTAACAAAACGCTGATCCTCCACATAACCGACGGTGGGTGCAACTGCGGGCTTGACGTTGCCTACGCAACACGGTATTGCCGAGAAAACGATATCGATCTCATCACGATCGGGTGCGGGTACACGGCTCAAACCAGTGACCTGCTGCGCGAGCAGTATCGTGGCAGCCTGTGCTTGATGGACAGCATCTACCTGTTGCCGGAAAACCTCGAACGCGTTATTCGCCAGCGGCTTCTCGCATGAGGCCCTCACCTCTTCTCCCCTGCAGAGATGAAGCTGGAGTTGCGACAAGCTCACGGGACAACCTCGGAGCTGCCCGATCACCATTAATGTGGAGGAGTGCATGGACAAAGACTCGATCCTGATAACCACCGACGGTCCCATTGGGATCATCTCTCTCAACAATCCGGAAAAGAAGAATGCAGTCACCAACCAGATGCTGAAGGAGATCGACCACGTCCTCCAACAAATGGAAGAGAGTGGAATCCGTGCGGTTGTGCTGACAGGGGCCGGCGACAGGATTTTCTGTTCGGGGTACGATGTCACGACCTTTTCGGGCGCGCTGTCAGACCTCGAAGAGGCCGCGGCAGGAGGAGAGAAGACCGACTACCTCCGGCTGACGTTGAGGCGTATTCAAAATATTGGCATGCCGGTAATAGCCATGATCAACGGACATTGCATCGGCGCCGGGGTAGACATTTCCCTGGCCTGCGATTTCAGATACGCCGCGGCTGGGGTGAGGTTTCAGGTGCCTCCTGCCCGGCTGGGCATAATCTACAATCCCGACGGCATCCGACGCGCAATAAACATTCTTGGCCTGGCCAGGGCAAAGGAGCTGTTTTTCCTGGGGGAGAGCGTCTCTGCCGAGGCGGCCCTCGCAATGGGGTTTCTCAATGGCGTGCACCCAATGGAGAAGCTGGCAGAACACACCATGGGCATTGCGCGCACTTTGGCTGAAAACGCTCCCCTGTCGTTGCGAGGCATGAAAAAGGTGTTCCGTTACTGTCTCGAGCACCAGGGACTGAGCCGGGAACGAGAAGCGGAAGTCGAGCAACTGATAATCGATGCCATGCGGAGCGAAGATGCGGCGGAGGCATTGAAAGCCTTCTCAGAAAGGCGAAAGCCGCAATTCAAAGGCAGATGAGGGGCTTGACCGTTCCGACGATGGTGAAGCGCTCTCAGCGCGTGCACGAGAGAAGAGAGATAAACTGACTGAAGTATTGGCCCGGAGAGAGCCGAGCGGTCAACCAGATGAGCCTCGATAAAAAGACGGAGCCAATCGAAAGAATCCCGTGTGCTGTTGCAGGCAGGTAAGGGGGAATCTGCATCCCATCATCCGGATCATGCCGGATATCCCACGCTCAACATAATGAGACTTGACCGTACGGCTGGCATTACCCCTTTGCCTCGGTTGGGAGGTCGCAACAGGGATCGCCACTTATCACGAAACAGCTTCTGACCGCGGGTTGTTCCGGTTCACTTCGACGCGGACTCCCAAAAGTAGAGCACGGCATGAGGAGTGCAAACAATCTGATAGCCCTTTTCGGCTG
The DNA here is from genome assembly GCA_016218715.1 of Desulfomonile tiedjei. Classification (GTDB taxonomy): domain Bacteria; phylum Desulfobacterota; class Desulfomonilia; order Desulfomonilales; family Desulfomonilaceae; genus JACRDG01. The sequence goes on from JACRDG010000017.1 coordinate 45,694, forward strand.
CCCTCAAGGCAAGATCGACGTCGTTGAAGTCCATGGGAAGCCTTTAGTCTGCTCCGTAATCCCCAGCTCCCGGCTCACGTGCCGGACATTCTTCTCCTCCGAAATATGCAGTTCCGCCTCCCGCAGCATCCTGACGATCTGATCCATGGTAAAACCTTTCCGCTTCATCCTGACCTCCGTTCGGCCTCCGACTCTCCCACGAGTCTCACTCACAATCTGGACCGGTTCTTGGGAGTCCGGCCCACACAAAAGGACTTTCCGGCAGAAAAAGTGGAGCAGAATACGTGTCACGCCAAGGCTGAAAGATCACGGCCCGCATCTTTTCTATCGCAACGCCCAATTCAGCACAGTTTTTCTCAAGAAACGTCGTGATTTCTTGGGCTCGGGTTTCGCTGAGCCCCGCGGCTCGCGCGGCCCGAAGCCATTCATCGCGACCCTGGCTCTGCACTCGTTCCGCAGCATCTTGAATAGATTTGTTGAAGAGTTCAAGATCCCGAGCAAAGTGAAGCGCCATATCTCGGGCCCTTCCTATCCGGCGCACCTCCTCGGTGGAGACCGTTGCTTCGGGCCCCGCTATTTCGACTCGCCATCGGCTGGCATGGCCGGCATCTGGCCCAGGTTTGAAGAACACGTCGAGATTCATCAATTGAGGCTCTCCGAGGAAGCCAGTATGATGATCGAAGAATACGGGAACGCTGTTGATGTATACCCGATTGGCGGCGTGCGTATCGCGCCTTCGGATCCACAAGGAAAACACCAGTTCGCTGGCCACGGCGGCGTCAATACCAGCGTTCGGGAGTTGGTCGACGGTGTAATCCTGACCTAGACGCACAAGAAGGGTGTTGGCCTTCGAAGCCCACTTGGGTGCCACAATGCCGACGTGACGGAGATCTTCAAATTCGCTTTCGCTCAAGGCGCGCACTTCAGCAACGTTCACCCAGCTCCGACCTAGAAGGTAGGCGAGATAATCACGTTTCTGCTCTTCCGGGTCGGGCTTGAATTTCACAAACCAGTGTTTGCCATTGAAGCGCACGACCCTCTTGCCGCTTCGGTCAACACGCCTCCCCCACCAGTCAGCGAGATCAGGAGACCAGGCAGAGGACAACTCAGCTTGCGGCCAGGAGAATCGTTCCTTGTTCGAGGGAGTTGGCGACATCTTCTCCTCTGGGTTCCAAGGTCTGTGTCATATCAACCGGAATTATAAGGTGGTCTTGCCAATCCTGGGGTGTTTGCCCCAGGATCCAATCGCCGGCTGGTTCCCCTGACCCGGAAAAGGCTCCGTATATCGTCCCAGAAGACTCGGCAGCGGCAAAACCGTCGTCATGTTGGTGAAAAAGCACGATTATTCCTGTTCTTGAACGTACCTCACCGCATGCGCTTCCGTCAACCAAAATGTCCTCGCCGTCCTTACCCGAACACAGCACGGATCTGCTGGCGAGAATAGTCTCTCCAGGTAGTGACCTGACGGAGCAAGGACCCGGACGGTAGGTTCCCTGAAGATCACGGTGAAGGGAACGCGCTGCATGACCTCTCCTGATAGCCTGCTCAGGGTAGATTTCTGAGAGAATTCGTGCCGGATCAACGTTGCCCGCTTTTGGCGTCGATCCTGCGGTGACCAAGCCCACTTCCAATGTTTACCACCGGTACGAAACACGCGGGTCTGCCGAGTGCGATCCGAAACGGCGTTCAACTGTACGGCCGAATCGAGGAAGCGTATTGGTCTTCCGCAGACGAGGGATCCGACTCAAGTTTGGGTGGAACGTGCCCATCACCAACCCGCACATGAAGACCCTCGAAGATCCATACCAAGACTGAGGCTCAGGTGACCGTGGATTCTGGCGAACAAATTGGATTGACTTGGAAGTCGGCGTCGATGTATGCTTTTTGGTTACAAAGACTCAGTCTTGAAGGGGGTACCTGGCAATGGTTCAGGAAAACTCCGCCGAAATAGCTGGTCTGCCTGAGGCCCCCCAGGAACCGGCACTTGCGAGTTGGCGTTCTCTGCTGATGATAAATGGGACGCCGAGGAACTATGAATGTTGGCTCGCCGAGGCAATTCGGAAGACCGTGAACGATTTTCCCGGGCAAGAGCGCTTGGTTTTCATTAACGCCTGGAATGAGTGGGCGGAGGGGTGTCACCTGGAGCCCGATCGGGCATTCGGAAGACAATTTCTCGAAGCTACTCTGACCGCCAAGAATAACGCAGCTACTCGGCAGACCTTCGCTGACACGGCAGTTCCACGGCTGCCTACGTTTCCCTTCCTCGCGGCGATCGACAAGGTTCTTTTTTCCCGTCTCGGCATGCTGAACCACTGGTCGCGAAGCCGCTTGAACCGACACCCCAAACTGAAGGCCGTCCTAAAATCGATCCTTGGTCTGGTGAGGCCGAAATACGACCCCGGGCACCAGCAACTCGACGAAGACTCAACAGCCTGTCGGAGTGCTCAGAACCCACGATCTCCCGGCAACTACAGAGAACTCCCATGTGATGGACCAAAAGATGGTGAGGCACGAGGAGAAAACCACGGTGAGAACCGGATTCTGGTAATAAAGAGTGAATCCCATGGATAAAGACACGCCTCACAAGTACGAATACGCAGTCGATTTGAATTCCGATAGCGCTGCCGCAAAAATCGTACGCATGGTCGGTGAAGGAAAACGTGTACTCGAGATCGGAGCGGGACCTGGCTCGATAACACGGATATTGCGGGATGCGGCTCATTGTCGTGTCACGGCAATTGAAATAGACCCGAAAGCGATCGAGGTGCTGACCCCCTTCTGCGAACGCCTCTATCAGGCGGATCTCAATGATAGCGCTTGGCCGATGGTCCTGCGCGACGAGGAACCTTTCGAGGTAATCGTAGTGGCTGACGTGCTGGAACATCTTTACGATCCCTGGTCCACGCTGAGGCACATCGGAGACTTGATCGCCGACGACTGTTACGCGGTGATCTCACTCCCTCACGCCGGGCACAACGCCGTACTCGCCTGTCTCTTGGCGCAGGACTTCGAATATCGTGATTGCGGTCTGCTGGATCGCGACCATATCCGCTTCTTTGGCATGAAGAATATACAGGCTTTGTTCGACGGGGCCGGTTTGAAAATTGTGGCGGCGCAATTTGTTGTTGTCCATCCGGGGCAAACGGAGTTTGCCGAATGTTGGGAACAGACGCCGGCGAAACTGCGAAGGGCACTGTCGTTCAACAGGTTCGGTATGGTGTACCAGGTGGTTGTGAAAGCAGTTCCGAGTGAGGCGACGAGCGTGGGGATCTCACTTCCATCGCTCCCCGTTGGCGCTCCCCCCACCGACCTTCTGGCTGCCGTAGTGCCGTTTCCAGGGGTGCGAAGAGCGCTCAAGGCCCGCGCCCGCGCCCTTCTGAGCACGGGCACACGTGCAAGACTGCGGTCCATCGCCACGCACCTGGGTATCCGGTTCTAGGGGCATATTGTAGGCGATGTCAGTGGAGCCTCCCCGGTCTCGATCCCGTTGCCAGTGCTTCGCGCCATACCTGGCACATACTCCTGGCGCTTTGGTTCAGGTGAATTTGTGGCCGGACGACCCATGGGCACATAGGGCACATTCGAACCCCTGACATCGAGCGACACTCTCTATGTAATTGATATTATTGAGCGTGACGCGGACTGTGCGGGATGAAAGCTCTAATGAGGAGACTCAAGGTAACTTGTTAATTTTGTTTGGTACCCCCGGCAAGGATCGAACTTGCGACCTGCGGATTAGGAATCACGGAAAAATGGTTCAATAATCAACCATATCAACATGTTACGAAAGGACGACCATTCCACCCTATCACGACAAATCAGGACGTTGCATAACCGATGGACACAATTTGGCCACAGACGGACTACTTGAGGTTCTGGGCCTAAGTTCTTGTCTTCATAAACACGGTCTCGCTTGGAGGCTCTGCTCTTGGCTGTTCAGTGGGGCCGGCATCTTGCCGGTCCATTAAGAAGTGACAGGCAAGATGCCTGTCCCACCAAGAAACCTAAAATCCGCGACCGAACTTGCGAAAAGGTGTACTAAGTCAGCTCTGAACGATTCGCCGCCGCGCCAAGTGCCGCACCCACGCCACCCACCTGAACACCACTCAGGTTTATCGCTACTCCGTCACTTCAGCCAATCGGAATAGTTCAGTTTCATCCTATGGTTCGAGATATTAGCGATGGCGATTGCCGGCCCCACTGGATAGGAGGCTACCGGCTCTGGCCCTGGCTCTGGCCCCGTCCATCGTGACCCGTGCCATAACCGCCGTCATATCCGCCGTAGTACCCCGGATACCCGTATCCGCCATATGCGCCATACCCGCCATACCCGCCAAATGCGTCGTACCCGCCGTACCCGGGCCCGGCGGAAGCAGGACCGTACACGGTGTTCGGTATGCCAGGGGCCGGCCACTTGCTGACCGTGTATCCCCAACACGTGCAGGCGCCAAATACCAGCATCGCAAAGATCGCAAAAATTATCGTAGACTTTTTGACCATACCACATCCTCCTATGGAATTCCCGTTACGACTGAACCAAAAGGAGCATATCACTGACTACTTTGAAAGTCCATCAGTAGTGCTGCAGTACCCGCCCCACCTTCCACATAAGCCCCGCTGGGTTCACGCGTTCCGATCCGCACGGCGCCGGTTACTTCAGCCACTCGGAATAGTCCAGCTTTAGTCCATGATTCGAGATGTTTGCGATTGCGATTGCCTGCCCTACACTTGTGAGGGTGCATGAAAGAAGGCCTTCCTTCTGAAATTGACGTACAACCTCCCTGAATGATGGGGCTTGTGATTTAATAACATTGGCGAACTCGATTTCGTTGGCACAGCCAAATTGACTGTAAACTTTTCTCAGGTGATCGTAAATGTTGCCACCGAGGTTCTTGATTATCGAACAGCAGCCGGTGTATACGATGTGCCGCTTCTGAGCCTCTGGCAGGTTGAAGGCCGGAGATGAAAAGACTAATGCCTTTCGTCCATATGGCTCTAGCCCTGAGACATCTATCAACCCCGTGATCGTGACTGAGGTAACGAAGTGAACAAAGGACAGAAACGAAATATGCGGCGGGGTCAATCTGGGGACAACCTGCATGGCTTCGCTGATTACTATGCCTACAAAGTCAGATGGCTGTTTTGATCCACGCTCTGCGATCAGTCTTGTCAAAAGGTCTGGATTTCCCTTGTTGCCCTTGCGGCCGATTGCCTTAACTGCATCAGTGATTGCCATTTGGAAATCCGGGTCTCGGAGTTTTTCGGAGTCAATTGACGCCGCTTTCAGGGAATCGGCGACCGATAATAAGAAATTTCTGGCATTGTGCTGGAATTGCTGATCCGCCTCGTCTCGTTTCTGAAAGAAGTCGTTCGGGAATCTCGTCACTTCATCGGGCGAAAAATTGCAGTTGATATTGATTATATCACGACCGGCCTGAAGTGCAATTGATTCGCCTTCAGCCGTTTGCTCTTGCTTATCACCCACCATGACGTTTCTCCTCTTATTTCTCCTCTTTGCCGATACGAACGTCCCTACCGGCCTGAATTCCCGTGGACCCCCGCGAGACCTTTTGCGACTGGTCAATTCCGGGAGGGCCTTTTTTTCGCAGAAATGATGCTAGAAAAACAACTAGCGCGGCAAAGGTCGCTGCTGCCGAATCCCATCCCGGTTTCTGCACCAACCACCCTGCACATACGAGCACCGCGCCAAGGGCCACGACTCTTACGACTGTGAGCATACAGCTTCTCCGTTTGACGTCCGTATGGTGGTTCCCGGATAAACCCGCCTCGCGACCGAACCATTGCCAAGGACCTACAGTCACTACAGCGTTCCCCGAATAACCTGAAATTCCACTTCCCAGTCGTATATCACCAATTGTCCAGCAGTCAACCCCAATCTTCGCGTCGACGCGGATCGACGCACAAAGGTATTGCGCTACCCTCCTGCCCGCCCCCCACCTCGATCAATCGTCACCCTGGCTTCGTGGCAGCCACGCTGTGCGCTTCCTGGGGCGAGGTAAGGGTGTAGCCGGAGACCGTGGCGTGCCCGTACGACGTTCTCAGGAATGCTAAGAACGTTTCGTAATTGGGAGCGATGAAATGGGTTGTTCTTGCTTCCGGAGGCTAGGACTAGAGCGATGAGCGTGGTGCTGCGCGACGAAGTGGGAGACCCGGAGGTGTCGATTCGTCACCATTGGTGACTTCCAGGAAGGTCAAGATTGTCCCAGCTATCACCGTACTTTTGATCGATTCGGAAGTCTTAACTCTATCAGCACGCGGCTGCCAGTCGCAATTTAGGGCGATGCCCGTGACTCAGAGTCGAGTCAAGCCAGGGATCGGGGAGAGGCGTTCGTGGGGAGCGATGGACCGCGTGTGAACGCCTCTTGTTTTTCCACGACCAAGAAAATCCTCCGTGTAGGGTCTCAGTCGATCAATCTGTAGGGATAGGCCCGTTTGGTCCACTCATCGTTCGGATACTCTTTGGAAAGCCTCTCGTACGCTGCCCTTAGCGGTTTCGGATCTTGTGTGCTCTTATATTGGGATACCCCGAGCAGATATATTGCCTCCGGTGCGAAGGAGGTTTTGGAATAGGATTTCAGAAGCGACTCAAAAACGGCAATGGCCTTGCCGAAATCCTCCAGATCGAAGTGAGTCTTCCCGATCCCCAACAGGAGCGACGCGATCAGATCTTCCGGCGCGAGAAAGCCAACGGTCCGAGAATGTTCTTTTCCCTGCGAATCAATGGTCACCAGGGTCGGCGTCCATTTGACGTTGAATTGGGGTGCCAGAGTGGGGTGATTGTACTCCACCCGCAGAGGAATGACCTTCTCGTGCAGGAAAGACGCAACCTTGTCGTCAGGATACGTAACCGCATCCATCTGTTGGCACCCGATTCAGCCCGGATTGAAGAAATCCAGCAACACAGGCTTACCCTCGCTTTGGGCTTTTGATAGAGCCTTGCCAAAATCAGTTTCCCACCCAATTTTTCCGCTCATAGGGCACCTCCACCGTACTCCTGAATTATGCCGCGGTCCGCGGTCATGTTGCCTTGAAAGCCTATTCCATCTGGTGTCAAGAGTAATCACCCGTGCTTGGGCAGTCAAGTGGAGTGCGCCCGCAAACAGCGTCTGGCCCGCCCCGATCGACCACCCCGGACCGTCAAACCGGCTTCGTGGCAGCTATGCCGAGCGTTTTCCGGGCTGAGGTAATGGGTGCCAGTGGCGGGGAACACGGCCGCGGCTGTACGTGGTACTCGCCAGGTCTGAGAACGCTCCCGAGATGGTCGCATCCCCAGCAGGAGACTACGCGCAGCGGGGGTCTCATTCGAGGATCGTCAAGACCTCCTGGGGCACAAGTCGGCAAGGATCACGACTCACTACTCCATGCCGGAGCTGGAGAATCCGATCGCCGCTTCCAATGAGGTGTGCACGCAAGAAGGACACAATGGTGATCCTTCGAAAGAAAAAAGCCACGAGCGCCGTGGCCAGCACGATGTAATGATAAGGTTTTTCTGGTACCCCCGGCAAGGATCGAACTTGCGACCTGCGGATTAGGAATCCGTCGCTCTATCCACTGAGCTACGGGGGCATCAACTCGAAACCTGCGTAGTTTTGACTAGTTGCCCTACCCTAACACACGGGGCCTGTTTTTTCAAGATGACCAGTGCGGGATTCTTGCGGGACTCGTCACCACAAACCTTATTAGCACTCGTGATGAGCTGCTCCAATTCCGGGCGAGAATAGTGAGTGGTGACGCTGCCTCAGATCCGGGGCAAGGAAGGGATACGGGTACGGGAGGCATACGCGCAGGCCAGCCGCGAAAGGGGTGTGCCGTGGCACGGACGCTCGTACGATCGAGGCAATTGGAACAGCGCGGCTCCGGTCAACCGCGCTCTGTCGGCAGCGAACAGTTGTCTGTACGGTATCTGCCAGGCAAGGATTCTCGCGCTCGGACTGTCTCCCGCGCTCGGCTTCATCCACACGGGGAAGACGCTGTCGTTCGTCTATGACATCGCAGACCTGTACAAGACCCAGGCTTCGATCCCGATTGCCATTCACGCGGTGCCAAGAGTGAGCAGCACCTCGAAACTCGGGTGCGGAAGGCCATCCGAGACAGGCTGCGAGAGACGAAGCTGCTCAAGACCATCGTTGCGCACATTCAGTTCACGCTGGATCTGCAAAGCAGAGGCCGGACCCAGCCGGCGGAGATCGACTTCGATGCCGACCCGGCTCTCCCCGGCAACCTGTGGGACCCGACGGGGGAGAATGTGGTGGGCGGTAGGAACTTCTTCGACGAACCCGCTACAGGAGAGGAAGATGGTTCTGGTGATCCTTGATAAGGTCCCACGAGGGCTCAGAGGCGAGCTGACGCGATGGATGCTCGAACCGAAAACGGTATATTTCTGGGAAGCGTCACGGGGATGGTCCGTGAGCGTTTGTGGCAGAAGCTGTGCGACGAATCCCGGTACGGGGCCTGCGTGACGATCCATAGCGACAACACCGAGCAGGGATTCTCCATAAGGATCGCTGGCGAGCCGAGTCGGCAGGTTGTTGACTTCGAGGGGTTATCTTTGATCCGAGTCCCGTAAGCATGCGGCTTTTGGTAGCATTGTCCCCACGCACGTGGGGGTGAACCGGTGGTCGCTGCATGATTCTTGGAGAGTAATGTGTGCCAGTAGAGTCCTTGCGATGGAGGGGCAGAGGTTCTACAAAAGTCTCTCGAATTCTTCTCTCGTCAAGTCACAGTCATTGATTATCTTGATCAGTAGGCCGGGACCGATTGATTCACCCGCGTGGACCGGCACCACGGTTACGCGGCCGTCAGGATGTCTCAGGAAATGATGGCTGCCCTTGATCCGCGTGGCCTCGAATCCAGCCTTGACCAAAGCTGCCACGACCGGTTTTCCGTCGATGCGCGGAAGTCGGGTCATAACTTCACCGTGATGCGCTGGACTCCCACAAATTCGCTGGACGAAATCGGACGCCCTTGCTCTTCAAGGCACAGGTCTATCGCTTCCCTGACTCGCTCCATCAGGTCGTCCAGCGAGCGAGCCTGGGTGTGGCAGCCCCGAAGTTCCGGAACCGTAGCAACGTAAAAGCCTTCCTCGTCCCGTTCGACAATAACGTTGAAAGCGATTTCCATGGGGGTGCCTCCTGTCTTCTGAGGTGTCGTCATTTGTTATTCTACCATAGGTCCCGGAGAATCGGGGAAGGATCTCCCTTACCAGGCAACCAGGAGTGCTTTGCCAACTGCGGGTCGGCTGCTTCCCCATAAGCCTCACCTGTAAGTTCCAGGGCAGCGCCGAACTTAACAGGATCCGGGGCGATCAACCCTGCCTGAAATCTCCTGTTCCGCCCACAACCCATCGAAATTGCTGATGGTGTACAGCCCAGTACCTGCAGCGTTCCACTGCGGCTATTCTTGTGGACGATTACCCGCGTGCGGGACTTTCGCGGGATACGATCCTGAGGAGTTGTGATCTGTCGTGAATTGGTGCACCGGACGTCCGACGTAACCAATTGATATTCTTAAATACACGCTTTAGCGGTAGGGTTAGGAATCCGTCGCTCTATCCACTGAGCTACGGGGGCAACGAAAGCATGAGGTTGTCTCACGCGCCAATCGGAGTATACTCTGGAAAAGCCGCGGGGTCGAAGTCAACCCTTTTGTGTCCTCCCGGGGCGTGGAGCGCATGCAGAGAGGGACGCCTGAGATGGTGCTCATCGAAGCTATCGTGAAATCGTTCAAGCTCGACGACGTCAAGGAAGCCTTGGAAGAACTGGGTGTTGGAGGCCTCACGGTCACGGAAGTGATGCAAAGCGCCTCCCAGAGGCAGGGAGGTCATTCCGTCCGCGCAGGAAGGCCCACACCGGATCTGGTCCCCAAGCTGAAGATTCAAGTCGTGGCACGGAAGGAACTGGCCGAGAGGATCATTGAAGCCCTTTGCCTTCACGGGTCCAGCGGCAAGACTGAGGACGGAAGTATCATCGTGAAGAAAGTCCAGTCTGCTGTTCGCATCCGCACGGGCGAACTGGACGACCTCGCTCTCTCGTCGTAGTTCGGTGTATCCCTGGTGTCTCCGTGTTTTCCGCTTTGCCGGCGACGAACGCTGCAAGGCTTTCATCGTCAGGTCGCTCCTACCCCTCACGGTCGCGAAATCGGTTCGACATCGCACTGGTCACGAAAATTGCTCGCCACATCCGCTTGAAGCTTGTCCAAGGCGACCTCGTCTTCCACTTCCACGACAAGCTCTCCGTCGTCAAAGCATTTGAGCCTCCCGTGGGACTCGAAGACCTCGATGGCGCGCCTGGGGTCCACCGTGATCCAGCCCTTCATCCGCCGAAGGAGCTCGGCCCCGGTGAACTCCCGTTCAATCGTCAGCCCGATATCCCTGTTCTTTCCCTTCCAGCCTATCACCGCCGGCCGAACGAGGACCGGCATGACGGGATCGTGCATGGCAGCACAGCGAAACCAAACTCTTGCTCGAATCATGTCTGCTCTTCTCCCTCGCCTCGGTGCATGAGACGTCTGTTTCCCGGACCGTATCTTTGCACACGAACGCGGCAGATTTCCAGGCTCAAATCGCCGGCGGGCAAAAAGAACTTCACTAACGGCTTCAAGTGTGCTATAGATTGTCAAGTTAAGGGATCAATTTACCAAGGTAAACCTCTAATAAGACACCTCATGAATCAGAACAAGCTCGTCTCACCGACATCGATAGCCGCACTCTTGCGCGTGCCACTCCTTCTGGCAATCGCAGGCTTGGTTCTCTTCACGTGGTCCGTGTCCCCTTCCTGGGCTGAAGTTCGCTCGAACAAGCATCCCGCAGCAGTAAAGAAGGCCGTCAAGAAGCCCGAGAACAAGGTCGTGCTCAAGAAAAGAGCCAAGACCAAGGCAGCCACAACGAATGCCAGGAGCGGCCACAGCAGGAAAAAGCCCGCCACGAAGACCATCAAGCGGGTCCCCAAGGGAGTCCTGGCCAAGGCGTACTATTGCGTGAACCTGGCCAACAACCGGGCGGTGCTGGAACGGAACCCGGACAAGCAATTGCCGGTCGCCAGCCTCACCAAATTGATCACAGCCCTCGTCGCGATCGATTCCATGCCGTTCGACCGGAAGTTGACCGTGCCGGATCACATCAAGAAGGTCCCGAAGTCGGTCATAGGCCTGAAACCTGGTGATGAGTTGTCGGTCGAAGATGTTCTGCACGGGCTGCTCATGGCATCGGGGAATGACTGTGCAGAGACGATCGCTTGCTCGTTTCCCGGGGGGAGAGACGATTTTATCAAAGCCATGAATCGCAAGGTCAAGAGCATGGGAACGGCCCACACCGTGTTCTACACTCCCAGCGGTCTGGACCGCAAAGTCGTCCAGAATCGAGAAGGGAAACAGACCGTCGACGTGGACTCCAACGTGTCTACTGCCCGCGAAATCGCGCTCGTCACACGGGCTGCCTTTTCTCATCCGGAAATCCGCAGGATATGCAGGAAGACCGGCCACATACTGAAGAGCGCAAAGGCAGAAGAGGGTTACGCGGTCAGAAACACGAACAAATTGCTTCGAGACAACCTTCCGCTGATCGCGGGCAAGACCGGCTATACGGCTCGCGCCGGCCACTGCCTGGCCTCGGAGTTTGCCTGCGGGCGAGATGTTTACGTGATCGTGGTGCTCGGTAGCCCGGATCATTTTCGTGACACTCGGCTCGTATACCACAAGGCTCTCCAGGAAGACGCTCGCACCAAGACTGCGGCCCCGAACAGGGTCTTTTCCAGAAGAATCGCCTCCACCGTTATCACCGATTGAACTACTACCGTTTTAATGGCGACCTCCCGGAAGACTAGCGGGAAAAAGGCTCATGACCCGAGGCCGGGAGCGCCAAGAAGAATCCGATTGTATGGCCGAGTGCCCTTCAATCGGACTTCTATGTGTTGCCCAGAGCTAGAGGAACGCGCAAGCCTTCCCGGCCGCGATTCAATGACTCGTCAATGCCTGCACTAGCCTCGAATCTCGGTCAACAGCCTACCGCAGCGAGCGACCCTTTGCCGATCCCGAACCCCGAGGGCGACGCTCCAGCCCACGTGCAACTCCTCCAAAGATAATTGTTGACTGCTCGAACGGTAATGAATTAAACTTAACTCGCGATATGAGACCTTTCCTGTCGCTGAAAGGCCGGGCGTTCCGGCGACTTTGTAGCATTGGCCAAGGCAATCCACGCTTTCTCGTGACCCGACAAACCTTCGACTTATTCTCCGACGGTTCGAGGACCCACTGAGGATTGCAGCAGCCGTGTCATCGCGGAAAGGGCGGTCAGAGGCTTCGGCTACCCGAGGGCTCCGGCTGCCTCACGAGTGCGTTGAAAAGAGGTAACGGTGCGAATTGTATTGGCTACTCCCCCAGCAGACGGGGAAAGTGACGGCAGCGTGGGCGGACTGCCTCCCCTGGGGTTGCTGTATCTGTATTCATCCGCGGCAACCTTGCCGGATACCGAAGTTCACATTGTGGACGCGACTGTCGAAAACCTGAACACACCTGAAGCTGTCGAAAGAGTTCTTGCCCTTGAGCCCGACGTTTTCGGGGTGTCCGTGCTGAGCACGAACATCTGCCGAGGGCTGAAGCTTTTGAAAGGTGTGAAACAACGTTCTCGTTCGGTTACCACCGTTCTCGGCGGAGTGCACGCGACCCTGTTCGACAAGCAGTTGCTTGAGGAAACCCCTGAGCTTGACCTGGTAATGAGGGGGGAAGCCGAGCAGACTTTTGTGGATCTGTGCACGCGCCTGATGGACGGGACGGACATCGCTGGCGTTCAAGGCCTCTCATACCGTCGCGGAGCCGAGATAGTCCGCGGAGAACCTCAGATTGTTGAAGACCTGGATGCGCTTCCGTTTCCGGATTGGAACGCCCTCGATCTGAGCAAGTACTTCCAGCGGTTCAGTGCGCTCCCACTGTGGGGGGTGCACAAGAGCGCCGCGGTCTTGACCTCCCGCGGATGCCCTTACCGGTGCAGTTTCTGTTCGAGGATAACGGCTGACTTGGGCAAATGGCGGGCTCGCAGCGCAGAAAATGTGTTCCAGGAACTCGTGCAGCTCTCCGAGAACGGCTTTACCGATGCCTTCCTGGTGGACGAGAATACCACCGCCAGTGTCAGCAGGCTTGAGAAACTCTGCGAGCTGCTGATAGAGCGCAACTTGGACATGCGATTCGCGTGTGACGGAAGTTTGCATCACCTGTCCGAGTCCACGTTGAAGTTGATGCGGAGAGCGGGTTTCGACGTGATCACCGTGGGGGTTGAAAGCGGCAGCGACGAGCAGCTCAAGCGCTTCAACAAGCCCGCAAATTCCAAGGCGCTTGCTGCGGGAATAAAGCGAGCGAAGAAGGCTCATTTCTGGGTTCACTCCTTCTTTATCGCCGGCGGCCCCGGCGAAACAGCCTCGGATCACGAGGCAAGCAAGCGGTTCCTTTCCGAAGTTGCCCCCCACTCCGGCGATTTCCAGTGGCTGACCGTATTCCCCGGAAGTCAACTGTGGAACCAGTTTGTGGGTGGTGCCGCGACAAGGCCCCTGAGCGAATTGTCCCCTCGCCCGATCTATGAACTCAGTAAGGAGCCCGATGAAAACACGATACGATACCGGGTCAACGATCTCATTCGGGTATTCTTGAGAACATGGTTCCGGTGGAACCGTTTGGGTGAGTTCGTCGGTCTGATACGAAACAATCCTTTTGTCAGGAGATGGGCGGTGGGGGCACTGAAGAATCTGCCGCACTTCCTCAGGACGGCTCATGTCATCAAAACAGCCGCTCGGCTCCCGAGTTTCGATCCGGGCAAGTATATGGCCTTGAAGTGATAGTGGAAGGAGCCGCCCGCAGCCGAGACTTCCTACAAGCCTCGTACCGCACTTCTGAATCAGAGTTCGGACATATCATTCGTCAAGACGTTTTCCCGACTGGTGTGGACTGATCCCGTCATTCAGGGGTAGACCGGAATCCGGGGCGGTCTGCCTCATCGCCCCGCCACCGCTCGCGGCGGGTGACGGTCACGTCGGAAGAGCGGCAGAGATTTCTCCGATTCCCCGCCAGAATCCGTACGCCTTGGAATCGAACAACTTGCGGCTCCAGGAGACGTCAACCCTCCTTCCCATTCGGCCTTCTGCCAAAAGATGTCCTATGTTGACTTAAGTCAAGGCTCTCCCCTTCCCTCCCGGTTAATCTGAAAGACAAACGAGGCGTGGATCGATCGGGCCGGGCCGCATGGCCTGCCGGGAAAGTCCTCATGGTGTGGCAGTGATACCAGTTCGCGATTAAACAAGTGGTACTGCGGGTGGGCGTTCCCGGGAGGTCTCCGGAGCGCAGTCAGGCTGTGCCGTCCGTAGCAGAGGAGACCAGCCAGGAGAAGCCCTTGGTAGGCTCCTCGAATATTACAGGTTATAAAGCGAATTTCTATGAGTACCAATTACGTTTTCTTTGTCACTAATCTCAGTGAAGCAAAGGAGGCGGCCGCGGTGATCGGCGAAGCGGACATGCAGGCAAGAGAAGCCCTCTCCAGAGAGGACATTGAGTTTCTTATGCGAACGGAACTGCTGCGTGCCACGCCCGACGAAGCCAAAAGGCGCTTGATGGGGTTGCTGCTTCCCACTCAGGTCGCGGCGGGTGAACGATTGATAACCCAAGGCCAGGTCGGGGATCGATTTTGCGTAATTCAACACGGCACGTGCGTGGTAAGCCTGGAGAAGGACGGCCACCCCCATCCGATCGCTCGCCTCAAGGCGGGAGATGTCGTAGGCGAAATCGCGGTCATTACTGGTGAGCACCGGAGCGCGGACGTCGTGGCCGAAACCGAAATGACCATGTGGGCGCTGCCCATCGACGATTTCAATGCACTGTGCAGCTCCTACCCGCCACTCCTTGGGTTCCTCACCGAAATAGCTACGGAGCGCCTCTGCAAGCAGAAGATCACCGCCCAGCGCACGGTCGGGCGGTACACGCTCACTGAAGTGGTCGCAGAGGGAGGTTGGAGCATCGTTTACGAGGGTGTGCACTCCTTCCTCCATCTTCCCGTCGCGGTGAAGATGCTCAAACACAACATGGCCATGGACGAGGACTTTTTTCAGCGGTTCCAAAACGAGGCGAAGATCATCGCAGGTCTCAATCACGAACATATCGTGAAGGTCTACGATATCGAACATGTGTATCGGACCGTCTTCATCGTCATGGAGCACCTTGACGGGGTCACGTTGAGGCACATCCTCAAGGAACGCCTCAGGCTGCCGCTCGCGAGGACCGTGCAGATCCTCCTGCAAGTGTGTTCGGGGCTGCATTACGCCCATCAGCACGGGATCGTTCATCAGGACGTGAAACCGGGGAATATATTCGTCCAGAAGGACGACCGCGTAAAGCTCGTTGACTTCGGCTTGGCTTCTCCCATAGGCGGGTGCTCGGACGAACTCCCGGGAACCCCTCATTACATGGCTCCCGAGCAGATCGAAGGCGATCCGGTCGATCCGCGCACCGATGTATACTCGCTGGGCATAACTGCCTATGAGATGGTCACCGGGCGCCGGCCGTACCCTGATGACATCTGCGAAGTATTGCGCTACCATATAACCGCGCCGACACCGGACCCGCGGTTGCTGCATCCGGAAATACCTCAAGAGTTTGTGGATTTCATCGGTCGTGCCACTGCGAAAGATCCTGAAGCGCGGCACCAGAACATGTTGGAAGTACTCGAAGATCTCACCGCTCTCAACTGCTCGATCGGGGTCGGCCCGCCCGTAGAATTGAGAAAACGTCGCCGCATGATGACTCTGTTCATGTTTTACGAAGACGATCGCCAGCTTGCGCTGAATCGATTGCTCGACCGCTTCAGTGAAGGATTGAGATCCCTTGGTGCAGAACTCAGGGTGGCGGACTTTGAAGACGTATAACCATACGCCACAGGCGTACGCCGTGATGGGGCGAGGTGAGCGGCGGGAGGGACTGCATGGCAATTAATACGGAAACGGGTTCCTTGTACCAGGATCGTTTTGAAAACCTGATGCGAGTGGCTGAGAAGATAACCGCTTCCCTGAATATCGGGGACGTCCTGGAAGCGATTCGCGATGAGGTGAAGAACACCATTCCGCACGCGAAGGAAGCGTGCCTGATCTTGACGGATACCGAAGCACCGACCTACACGCGTCCCTTACACTGCTGCGTAAAGAAGGAGCAGGTCAACTGCCACAACTGCAAACGTGCCAAAGACATCGTGAGCAAGGCGCTGGTCGGACCCGCTGCATTTCAGTGTATCCTGCAAGCGGACGGAGGTGACCCCAGCGGAGGAACAGAGCGGGAGCAAGAGATTTACGAGATCGTCCTCCCCATCTACGATGGAGGAGAGCCGCTCGGGGTGCTGAACGTCGTCACGGACCAGGGCCAGACGATTACCGAACGCGACATGGTCCTGTTGCAGGACTTGACCAACCTGGCCACGAACACCATCGTGAACGCGAAAAAGTATGCCAAGATCTCGCGGGAAAAGCTCACGCTGGAGCGGATCATGGGTCACATCAGCCCGTTCCTCCCCGAAACCGTGAAACGCATCGTGGAAAAGAACCCGGAAGCCCCTGCATTCGACAAGAGAGAGAGTGACATTTCCATTCTCTTTCTCGACGTGGCGGATTACACGCGGATCACCGAGTCGGTTACTCGGGACCAGGTGAATTTCATCATCGAGAAGTACTTTTCGAGCTTCCTCGATGTGATCTATTCCCACGGCGGCGATGTGAACGAAACGGCCGGTGATGGGTTGATGGCCATTTTCCAGGGCACTGTGGATGACCATCCGCTGCGGGCCGCAAACGCAGCCCTGGACATCCGACGGCGGACGGGAGAGATCAATGAGGAACTGGCCGGCCTCTTTTACCCCATCGCGGTAAACATGGGGATCAACTCGGGCACGGCTTCCGTGGGGATGAGTAGATTCACCGGTACTTCAGGCACGCGAATGACCTTCACCGCGTCCGGCTCGGTGACGAATCTGGCATCCCGCCTCGCGGCTTCCGCCCAAGACGGAGAGATCCTCGTCGGCCCGGAAACCGCGCACCGAATTTCGGACAAGATGACGCTCTTTTCAAAGGGGTCCATGAGATTCAAGAATATAAGGGAGACCGTTCAAATCCACAGTCTGGTCCCCCCCGTTCACCTGATATGACTCACAGTCCCACTTATCGCCCGCAACAGTCCGAATCTTCCCTGAATCACTTGAAATGCGAGCGAGCCTTCTCATATGCCTGGCTGAGATCAGTCATGGCCTTGTCCACCCCGTCTTTGACTTCTCCCCAAGCCTGAGACGTGGAGTCGCGGAGCCCGGGCAGTTTCTTCTCCACGGCCTTCTGGCTCTTTATTAATTCATCCAGCGTCCCTTGCAGTTTGTCGCTAACGCTTTGCTGGGCGGACTGCGCCTTTTGTTTCAGGTCGTCAATTCGCTTGGTGAGGTCGGCAAACTGAGACTCTATTTTCTTCTCGTATTCCTGTTTTTGCTCCATGGTGTAGTCCTTTGCCGCATTCACGGCCTGTTCGGTCCGTTTCATGACCTCACCGGACGGCACCTCGCCCTGTTCCGAAGATACCGTGCCTTGAGCCGGAGCAGCCTTATCCTGATCCGCGGCCGCGGCGTTCCCCTGGAAGCCCAGGCAGAAAGCGATAACCATCACCAACGCCAAGAGAGAATTACGCATGTTGTCAGGTACCCCCTTTGCTCGGAGGTCGCGTTGTCTCACCGGGACGCACTGTGCCGCGACCTCCACGTTCTTCTGCATTCTAATATAGTGTTTTCATCTCTCACGACAAGGGCATCGTCGGAATCGCCCGCTGAGCAACGCTGTGGCAGACCGTCTGATGCCCATACGCTTTCAAGGAACAGGCGTAGGATAAGGTGACCAACGGGAACCGCATCGTTCGAGGTTTTCTCTCGACAGATGCGATTCGCTTCGCTCACCACATCCTACGGGACCTTTCAAGGTGGTGATAGTCGAGGAGCCTCCCAGGATAAATCTGTCAGCAGTACGAGTTCTTCGATGGCTCAGTGGCATGACGGCTTCAAGCAAGCCTTGATTCACCGTGGGAGTTTTGAGATAAGTACTAGGGAATCCCTTGAAGGGCACGGGAAGGAGACAAGCATGGAGCCCGTTCATCTGGGGCGATTTGCCATAGGTCCGGGAATGCCCTGTTTCATCATTGCCGAGGCAGGGGTGAATCACAACGGCAATCTGGAAACCGCCTTGCGGCTAATTGACGCTGCAGTCGACGCGGGAGTCGACGCGGTCAAATTCCAGACGTTCAAGACCGAGCGAGTCATGTCCCGTTTTGCTCCCAAAGCCCAGTACCAAGTCAGGACCACCGGCGAGGACGAATCCCAGTTCGACATGGTCAAACGACTGGAACTGTCGCTGGACGACCATCGGCAATTGATGGCTTACTGCAGGGAAAGAGACATCCTTTTCCTGTCCACCCCTTTCGACAAGGAGAGCGCCGATGCGCTGGAAGAGCTGGGGGTGCCCGCGTTCAAGATCCCGTCGGGTGAAATCACGTACCTCGAATTTGTCGAGCACATAGCCCGAAAGAGGAAACCTCTGCTCGTCTCCACGGGCATGGCAAATCTCGGCGAGGTCGAGGCAGCGGTGAACGCGGCCAAACGCGCGGGCAACGAACATCTGGTTCTGTTGCATTGTGTCTCGAACTATCCGGCCGACCCGCGTGACTCCAATCTGAGGGCCATGTCGTGCATGGCTGAGGCGTTCAAAGTTCCCATCGGCTACTCCGATCACACGCTGGGGATCGAGGTGGCGCTCGCTGCGGTGGCGCTCGGAGCGTGCGTCATAGAAAAGCATTTCACCCTGGATCGCTCCATGCCGGGGCCGGACCACGGAGTTTCCCTCGAGCCCGATGAATTGATCGACCTGGTGCAAGGTATCAGAAAAGTTGAGCAAGCTTTAGGGCACGGACGGAAAGAGCCTGCTGCCAGTGAAGCTGAAATCGCCCGCGTGGCTCGGAAGAGCCTTGTGGCTGCACGGGACATTCCTGCAGGCACGGTCTTGACAGACGAGATGGTAGCGGTCAAGAGACCGGGAACTGGCCTTGCTCCGGCCCTGAAACCGTGTGTGCTCGGCCGCACCACTCGCTGGGAGATAGCAGAAGGGGATGTGCTGGGTTGGGAGATGATGAGGTGAGAACCACGGCCGTGGAGACTTGCTCACGAGCGCAATACGGCGCAATTATCCTCATTGACAGTCTTATCAGCATAGCGTACAGTGATTATGATTTACCGGGGCCGGTTGCTCGTTCCCTCAGCAGGTTTAGATTCAGTGCTGCCTCCCTTTCGATCATGATTCCAGACTTCGCGTGAGCGCACGCGTCGGTGAGGGTTTCTCTAGTGGTCCGATTCAATGCCAGGGCTTCCTTCGCCTTATTCCTCGTTTTGTTCGGGTACATGGTTTGGCTGACGCTCGCCTTCTCACCTATAGCCTTTTTCGAACGGGATGGCCTTGGAATGCGCGATACCGGCACCTTCCTTCCGTATCTCCTTTCCACGGATAATCCTTTCCGCTCTGTTGTCGTCGGCATTATGGCGCATATTGAGGGCCCTCTGCAGTATGTCTTTATTAATCTGTACTGTTATCTCATCGGTGATCTCCTTCCGCTAGACCCGGCGACTATGGCGTTCCCCAATGCGGTTTTTGCACTGGCTACCTGTATAATGGTTTTCATTTTATGCAGGAAGCTTATTTCGGTGCGTGTCGCTTACTGCACCGTACTGGCTTTTGCCCTATTTCCGTGGCTCGGGTTTACCATGAGGCAGCCATGGTACTTCAACTTATTCTCATGCATGCTACAGATTGCGACTTTCTATTGCTATATCCGACACGTAACCGATCTCGATCGGCAGTCCTTCAGAATCTTGGCTCCCACCCTTGTCGCCACTTACTTATTGAATTGTCTGGACTGGCCTCCATTTCTTATCTGTCTTCTGTTCTTTTGCTCATTGTACTTGCGAAGGAAAATAACTGCGTTACTCTGGAACCCGTTCAACTTGATCCCCATCGGTACTGTTCTGGTCATGGGTGTCTGGAGCACTGCGGTAACGGCCAAACACGGCCTGTGGGGCCTGATCCAGTCGAGGTTTCTCTATCCTTTCTGGCGGGCATATCAGGGATCAATGAGTAATAATCTCTCGGATTTTGTGGATCTTACTCTTTTTGCTTGGGGTCCGCAGTTGCTCCTCGCCCTCACCGGAGCCTGCATTTACCTGTGGAGGGATCGAAAATCGGCAAATTATCCTGACCTCACCAGAAGCTTTCTCGACACTATGTGCGTCTGGCTCTTTATGACAGGGATAACTGTTGCAATTGGATCTCGTTCACCGAGCTACCTCTACGTAGTAGCCGTTCCTTCCGCGGTATTGGCTGGAATCGCCCTGTCGCATATTCGATCTTTGTTGCTCCTCATCCCTGTACTGGTTCTCATGGCTGGATTTCAAATCACGTACAATATGAAAGAGGATCACTTGTGGGGGTTCAAGTCTGACACCAGAGCGAGGATACTTGCCGCTGCATGTTACCTGGTGGAACAGCGACCCGACTTGCTTACTGGGTCAAGAACACCGTTCGTGACCGCCTTTGAGGGAGAGGCTGCAGTTCAGTATGCGAGACCTGCGACAAGGTCTATCCGAATTCCTACCCACCTCGATATCCCCTACGGCGCGCGAGACGGTGACTCAGCCCCTCACCCGTTTAGGTTCGCCTTGGAAGAGTACGGTCGTAAGGAGTTTACCCGACCATGGATCATCATGTCTACTGACGTCCTGCATCAGCCTTCGCGCTCGTTCGGCTTGCGACTTCTCGACGATCCTGACATCTCGTGGATGGCTCGGTTCCCAGATTCCAATGGTGAAACAATCTACTTGGGCGAGTATACCCCGGGTACATCCCGACCTGCGAATCAGGCTCCTTCAATGGACGTTCCCTCTCTGTCCAGACGGTGGCTCCGCCACTACGATCGACTGCGTTTTCTCTCGCATAACCTTCAGTACATAAACCACTTCTGACCGGGACGACTGGCTCGGACTCATCAGGCAGCCAACTTCTTACCCAACGATGTAAGACCCTACTGAAAGAGTGCCCGATGGATTTGAGAAACGCCTGCTTCCAAGGTTATGCTGTTACGATGCCCCAGGTCGGTTCGGGCCCTGCTGTCGTCGACCCAATTGACGATGCGGCCGGGCTGGTCGGGCGACCCTTCGGAAACTACAACTCGCGCATCGACCTGTCTGGCGCATACTTCTGCCAACTCGAGGATCGTGGTTAATTTCTCGCTGCCAACGGTCCACAACCCTGCTTTTCCTGCGAACACAGCACTTGCAACGGTTCGTGCGGCATCGTCCACATGCAGCAGGGCAAACGAACTGATCGGAGTATACACCTTTATCCGGTGCGTCTCCATCCCCTCCGAGAGCAGCCGCGGGATCAATCCGGTCCGGTACCCGCCCCCGTAGAGTGAACTCAGGCGAAGGATAGTAAGCTCTCCGCCCGCGTAGGCCATCACTTCGGCCGCGTGCTCGGCACACGCCTTCGACGCTGCATACGGTCCCGCGGCCCAGGGTCTGATGGCGTCCCGTTCGGACTTGGGCCGGTCCTGCCATTCACCGTATACGATGGCACTTGACGTGAGTATCAGTCTCCTTACCCCTCGTGCCAGACACCAGTTAGTCACCTTCAAGGTCCCCATCACGTTGACCGCGAAATGGGCCCATGCTTCCGAATACGGCTCCTTCAGGCGGCCTATTCGGGCAGCGCAATGAACCACCACGGTTGGCGTGCAATCGGGCTCGGGAGCGTCTTGACCGAGGATGTTCCAGACGGAATCGGACTCTTCACACGGGGTCCGAGTACAGGACCACACCTTGCAGGCGGCATCCCGCAACTGCCTCACGACTTCCCTCCCAAGCACTCCTGATGCTCCGGTGACAAGTACCTCTATGGCCATCCGATAATCTTGCCTTTCAGCGTACTCGGGCAGGCCTGCAACTCTTCACCGGTGGTCCCGTCGAGGAAGACCTCGTTCCAGTAGCGAAGCGCATAGCCTCTGCCGACTTCCGGCGGGCTCAGTTTCTCGCCTAAGACGTAGTGCCTCACCATCATCTCCGGCTCATTGTATCCAAAATATGCTCTTATGGCCGTTGTGCCGGAACAGCGGATGTTGATCTCGAAGGGAACCGGACCGCGATCCGTCAGCCGTATCTGCACGTTCATGGGGCCTCGCGGGCGCAAAACGCTCCCCAGCTCGACGAGGAGCTCATGCAGGTTGGGCCAATGGCTGACCTCAGCCCGATAGGTGGAGCCGCCGGACAATTCCCGGCGTGCCATGAACGTTCCAACCGGAGAGCCGTCGCTGTCGACGAATACCGCGCAGGTAAATTCCTCGACCTTTCCGGACAGACTGAGATACTCCTGAAGCATGGGACGAGGCGTCCGATGAAAGAAAAAGGCTAGTTCCTCTTCATCCTTTACCACGTGGACATTACGGGATGCGGATCCATCCCGAGGCTTGAGCACAACCGGATAGCCGACGGATTCGCCCCAAGAGACGGCATCTCTCACCGACAAGTCCCACGCAGACGCGGGGGCTGGGAACCCGTGACGCGTCAAGAGGTCCACGGTAGCGGTCTTGTCTCTGCACGCTCTCACGAGTTCCCCGTCCGAGACCAAGATCTG
The DNA here is from genome assembly GCA_016218715.1 of Desulfomonile tiedjei. Classification (GTDB taxonomy): domain Bacteria; phylum Desulfobacterota; class Desulfomonilia; order Desulfomonilales; family Desulfomonilaceae; genus JACRDG01. Next base: position 68,433 of record JACRDG010000017.1, read on the forward strand.
ACAGACGCCGTTGCGGGCCCATTCGTCCCGCACAGAGGCTAAACAAGCGAGTTCGTGGTCTGCGCCGGGGATGATAGCATCTATGGCTTTCTCTCGGAGCCACTCGGCCCAGGCCACCAGTCCCTGCGGCGTCTCAGGAGGCGGAAGAACCGCGGCTTCCACACCCCGATACAATCCTGCGGAATAGGGATGGATGTCCACAGGGTACACGTCCACGGGCAGCGACGATATCGTCAGGGCCTTCATCACGCTCTGTCCGACTCCGCCGCCCACCCCGGAGACCGCCACCCTCAACCGTCCGGACTTTGTACAAAGATGCTCCACGCTCTCCCCACCTCCGATGACGTGTGTGCATCGGAGCCGAAAGTGACCTTGCACCGAGCACGATCCACCACATCGAGCCAGTCCACCGGGCTCAAGCAGTACCTGGCGTTGAGTTCAAACGCTTTCTCATGTTTTCGGCACGCGCAGGCCAGTTCGTACAGGTGACCGATCGGTGCGAGACCGAAATGTTTGATAACCATTCCCATGGGATGGCCAAGAATGTGTGCCCTGCTGTTGGACACAATCGCCATGGCCAGCGCGAACTCCAGTTTCAACGCAATTTGCGCATCCAGGCTCTTCCACAACACAATCCCGCCGCTCTCGTTCGGCGGAGGACCGTGCACACTGCCAATGATCGCGTCGCATGCGGCCGCAATGCTCCTGGAACAATCAAGGGTACCATTCGAGTCGAGCACTTTGGTTTCCACCCCCACGTAGGGCCTCGTTCCCGGTACCTGCAGCGACCTTACCTCTGCGACGAGAGAAGGAAAATATTTGCTGTCATGCCGGACATGATCGCTCAATAGGATTTCCGCTATGCCCCTGGAACGCGCGGCCTGCACCACCTCTTGCACCGTGGCTTCCGCATCCGTGTACGTGGTGTGAACGTGATGCTCTGCCGGTGTGCGGAAATCGACATCTCGCAGCCGTACGAACTCCAACTTTACGGGGCCCGGCCGCCCCGGCGGCAGAGGCCCGTTCTGGACCAAAGGTAACAGGATCTCTCCCAATGGAGAACTACTCCTCATCTGCTCCACTGAGCACCAGGGATCATGCTCCACTGACCGGCGCTCCGTGGCCTCGGTGTCGATCGAAATTTCGTCTGCACCGGCCCTCAACACCTTGCGAATATCATCCGGTGGACTCAAGCCGAGACGTCTGGGCTACACATCCTTCGCCTGTCTCCGTACTCTTCTCACGGAACCTCTTCACCTGCCATGGGCAGGACCCCTTCAAGATCGAAAAAACGCTTCATGAGGAGTTTTTGGTCCAGCGCGACTGTCTTCAAACGTTCCGCGATAATCTCGGATGCATTGCTCACGTGATAGGGGTTCTTGAGATGTTCCAATCCGCTCCTGAAGCCAGGAGCGCAAACGGTGCGCAGACCTGTCAAGATCGCCATCCGATCGTAACCGACGTCGACTACATTGGCCGGCCTTTCCCGGCCTGTCTGCCTGGTGCCTATGTTGATTACAGGCAGCTTGAAAGAAGCTGCTTCCACGATCCCGCTTGACGAATTTCCCACCATGGCAGCGGCCATTGCCATCATACTAAAGTACCCCTCATTCCCGAGGTTGTCAACGACACGTGCGGACGGGTGCTGCTCGACAAAATCCCTGATCAAGCTTCCGATCAGACGACCTGAAGTGTCCGCGTTGGGCATGGTGAAGACCACCGGCATCCCCCATTCATGGAGCGCAGCCAACAATTCGGTGACCTGCTCTTCGGTGTGCTCGTACTCGAGGGTGACCGGATGATACGTCACCAGGAGCGGAGCCTTTTCCAGGGAAAGACCGAAGCGCTGTTCCAACTCTTCTTGAGACAGGAGTGCGATCCGCTTCAGATTGTCCAAAGCAGGAGCGCCGCAGACTGTGACTCGCCACGGCTCTTCACCCATTTGGATCACACGCCGGGCATGAGCCTCGGTGGAGACAAAATGGAGATGGCTGAGTTTCGTCAGCGAGTGTCGCAGGGCATCGTCGATTGCACCCACGGTGACTTCCCCGCCATGAAGGTGAGCAACTGGTATCCCGAAAGGAAGGGCAGCCACAACGGCCGCGTACATCTCGAACCGATCGCCGAGCACTACGAGTATGTCCGGGCGAAACCGCGAAAAAGATTGTGCAAAACCGATGATGCCCAACCCCACCGACTTTGCAGTCCCAACAGGACTGTCCGAGGAAAGGAGCATTTCTATCTTGTCGCCGATGCGGTAGCCATCTTGCTCGATCCAACGCGCGGTCATGCCGAATTCCGGTGACAGGTGCATCCCGGTAACCAGCACGTGGAGGTCCAGGGTAGGATCGGCATCGACCCTCTCCAGCAGGGACGCGCACATTCCGTAATCCGCGCGTGCTCCCGTAACAACCCCGATCGTCCTCATCTCACCACCTCCCAGGCCACGGGCCGTCTCGGTAAGCAAGGGCAGCAGCCTCAGGATAGACCGGCTCATATCCGGAGAACTGCGTTTGCTCACACGGAGTCTGTCCGGAAGGCTTGCCAGCAATCATTCACACACGGGACCGCCCCGCCGGCTGGCGCCGGCATCTCTGGAATGGATGGGATCTGTAGCCCTCCGCTCAAGGCCAAGGAATTCTTACCACAATTTCGGTGAACACTCAACCGGTTTGCATGGTTATTCTCAGTTCTTCGGGTATAGGATCGCACTCTTGCACAGGCGAGTAGAGTCAGACGAATGTCAATCCGTCTTTAGTTTCGAGAACGGCTGTGGCCAAGTAATCCTTTTCGTAAGTTTAGTCACGTAAGCATTGTTCGTCAGAATCATTCTTGTCATTCCCGCCAAGGCAGCAACCCAGGATTTCTGGACCCCGGCCTTCACCGGGGTGACATGGGAGAATCTGCGACCGTACTTATGAAGTCCTGTACTAAGGGAACCGTAGGCTGAGAAATCCCAAATAGAACTTGGTATTGCCCTCCCCTTCTACAAGAGAGCCAAAGCGCCGAACAGATACGGTGACAAAGTAGCCTTCAGTACCACTCCCCGACCGGCCAGTGAACTTGATGTGATGTGCCAACCATCGGAACCAAAGAATCTCTCGGGCATTCACCGATTCAATGTTGATAAGCTTTCCGTTGGTTCGGTAGTACCAGAAGGCGTTTTGTGGATTAGGAGATTTTAGAAAAATTCTTGACGGAGCGGCCCTAGACGTGGTACGGTCAGCACTATAATACGCTTGGTTTTCTCGCTCTCAGGGCTGCCCGCCAGTGAATCGTTCGAGAGACAAAGGCGCGCGCATGACAAACCTATCGTAGAGCTACCGTTTTGATTTCTTGCCGCTCTTAGTCGTTGCGACCCCACTGGCCAGCGTTAGTCAAGGGATATACGCATGAGGAATGATCATATAGCCGTAGGCCCGGCACATGACTTCGACATATCCGTCGAGCAAATCACTCGTTTTATCAAGAAGCAATGGGGGCGTGGAATCGCTCTGTCGATCCCGTCGTTTTACCGGTGGCAGTTTGTAGAAACACCATTGAATCCCGGACGGGACAAGTCCGTGCTTTTGGTTGGACATGGAAAGGAAATATTGGGGTTCATGGGCCTGAACGAAAGAGAGTTCAATCTTCGTGGAGAGAAACTTCTTGGAGCCGAGCTTACCACATGGATGATTTCAGATCCGGTCAGGGGCTTGGGGTTCGGCAGGAAGATTCTTGAATATTTGCAGAGTAACTATCAGGTGCTCACGGGGATGGGCATCTCGGAGGCAGCTCTCAAGGTTTATCTCAAGTGCGGATTCAGGTGGATTCGACATATTCCTCGTTATGTAAAAGTTTTTTCCGAAGATTCTATTCGTAGAATCGGCAAGACGAGTCCTCTTGGGGCGGACCTCATAGCCCGTTATAACTGCCAGCAAGGGGTTTCTTATACTGCGACCGAGAGTTCGTTTGGAGACGTACAAGAAACAGTCGATGTGTTTCACCGAGGATTTAACTGCTTTGCCATGGATACCCTTTACTTGCAGTGGCGCTATGCAAATCACCCGGTATACGATTATCGGATTTTCAACGTGCGATGTCACGGCGGACATGGTGCGGTCATCTTACGAATCGAAAATACACAAGAAATCAAAATCATCCACGTGATGGACATCATGGCCCATCCAAGAGCAATTGCAGGGATAGCGAATTTCCTGGAAGATTTCGGACGCGGCGAGAGAGCGGATTTTGTGGATTGGTTTTGCCTTTCAGAGAGAATCAACCATGTTCTCTGGTATCGAGGCTGGTTTTCGGTTTTGCACGACCATTTCATTGAGGTCCCCCATCTGTATTTTCCGTTGGAGATTCGCACGCCCCCAACTACCTCCATGGTGGTATGGGCAGGCGCCCACCTCTGCAGGTTGCTCTTGCTTTCCGATTTCTATCTGACAAAAGCCAATAACGATCTGGACAGACCCACTCTGATCTATTTGGCGCAGCAAGGGAGAGAGATCTCTCATGGATAGCCCGAACCATCTTCGTGGAGCAAGCCCCCGCCAACCCCTGACGGTGGTAATGTACCACTACGTTCGAGACTTGGAGAAATCGCGTTATCCGGCAATAAAGGGTCTTCCGCTGGTGGCTTTTCGAGAACAACTCGGTTATCTGGAATCCTTTTATCGATTTGTGACACTAGATCACGTCCTAGCGGCGCTCGACGGATTGGCGGAACTGCCTCCAAACAGTGTGATTCTGACATTCGACGATGGCTATGCGGATCATTATGAGAATGTCTTCCCTATTCTTCGAGAAAAAGGAATACAGGGCTGGTTTTTCCCACCTGGGAAAGCGGTCATGGAGAAACGAGTCCTGGATGTCAACAAGATCCACTTCATTCTCGCATCCGGGGCCACATTGGAGGTGATCATTGATGGACTATTCGAGTTACTGGAAGTTCACAGGAAATTTGAGGCCCTGCCGGAAAACAAACTGTACTATGACAGACTTGCCCTGCCTAGTCGCTTTGACTCAGCGGAGGTGGTTTTTGTCAAACGAATGTTGCAGCGCGAATTGCCTCGTGCCTTGAGAGAGACGGTGACCAATAGTTTGTTTCGATCGTTCGTAACAAACGATGAGCATGCCTTTGCCAAGGAATTATACATGAGTACCGATCAGCTCCGTACTATGGTTGATCAAGGGATGTACATAGGGAGCCACGGCTACGACCACATTTGGTTGAACACAGTGCCTGAACGGCAGCTGGCAGAAGAGCTGGATCGTTCATTGAGGTTTCTCCTTCTAGTAGGTGCTCGTATCCAAAGATTTGCGTTTTGCTATCCATATGGAGCGCATAGTGACACATTGCTCCGGCTCTTGCGTAAGAACGATTGTGCGTTAGCTTTCACGACCGAGGTAGCCGTCGCCGACCTGAGCAGGCATGACCCATTGCTGCTCCCGCGGCTGGATACAAATGATCTTCCCAAAAGCAGCACTGCAGGAGCATGTCAATGGACGAATGCCGTTTGTGCTGGCCGTTGATCTAACTCCTTTTCGACGGTGCCCCATTTTGGGGCACCGTCGAAAAGGAACCTGATACCGAAGGCCTCGGCGCGTGCTATCCAGTCCCGCCGGTGGGCAGTAGCAGCTTTCTCCGGGGCCGACCAGAGGAGTGTGAGATCCTTCTTCACGTGGTATGCCGTGGAGAACGTCTTGTTGCGCCTCATACCGGTTCGCGATCGAACCAATAGTACCGCCGGTGCGTGCCCATGGGAGGCTCCGAACCCACATCGGGCTGGCGCCGGCCGTAGGGGAGGAGACCTCCCAGGAAGAGCCCTTGGCAGGACCATCAAGTATCAGCTTCTTCACGAGCGAATCCGCATCAGGGCTTCTTCCAGGCGAGCCCCTTCGTTCTGATCGTCCCGGAGGTCTTCGGGGTTTTTCATTCCTTAGATCTGATATGTCGTCTCCGGAGCTTCTGCTGTAGTGCCTCGTCAGTAGACTGTACCTTGGAAGTTTCAAGAAGCGACGCAACCTCGGGAAGTGGCTGGCCATGGCTATCCGCAGCCGGTTGCGGAGCCATCCGATCCGAGTCTGAGGGGCGCGAGTCGCAAGGACTAGCGAATAGAGGAAACGAAGCATGACCTCTGGCCGTCACGATAGCAACCCATCGAAACTTCTAGCATTCTATGGCTCCGACCTCGTACGGGCCGACGCTGGCCGGTTCCTGCGGAAGGCGCGCAGGAAGGGGTACGAACTGGTGGCCCTGGACTCTGCAGCCATGGCGCTCGCCCGCTCCGCTGATGTGCCTTACTCATTGATAGAGGACTACCTTGATCCTGCGAGCATGGCCTCAGTCGTCAGGGACGCCGACGAAGCCAGGAGGAAATGGTTTGAGCCTGCTCGCGATCTCTTTACCGTTGAAGGCGTGTGCTGGCCGGAACTGGATCAGAGGACCGTCCATGCTGCGTGGGAAAACGCCCTGCTCGCCCTGAGATGGGCCGAGAAGATCAAGAGAGCCGGTGTGCAGGAACTCAGTTTTTTCAGACACGTCTCTCCTCGTTTTCAGGTCCAATGGGAGCGATCTGACATTGCGGCAGTGGTGTGGGAACAGGCGCTGCCGGGGATCGCTCGGCCCAGGCTAAGCTTCGAGGCTTTCCGACCAGCGAGCCTTGCCTCCGGCGCCGGACGAGCGGTGCGAAGGATTCTCAGCCGGAGAGAGTCGTCGACCTCGGTGGAGACAGGTGAACCCGTTCGTACGGGCAGCATATTTGTCCTCATGGCAGGACTGGAGGCGCTTCGGTACTCCGACATTGTGGTCAGCCTCCATGAGCGGTTTCCCGAGAAGGTGGCTGTCGCAGTGGTCAAACCGTATCCCAAGATTCCGGACGAGATCCCCTGGAAAGGCCTCGTCCCCATCGTGTACGGCCCGCTCGCGCCAACTGAATCCTGGGAGGCGTGGACCCTCTGGAAGCTGACGCCTCGCATCAGGTTCCGGATCGGTGAACGGTTTGCCCAGGGGTACGAGAAAGCGGTGGATTCCGCGAGAGGCACGCCCTGGGAGCAAGCTCTGGCATCGATGCGCTTTCATTTTTCTTACTACACCCGTTTTCGCTGGCCGTGGCTCTCCGAAAGGACCTGTGCATTTTGGCGGTCGTTGTGGGATCGCCTGCGCCCGGCCGCGGTTTTGTGCTCGTCGCTGGAAGATGCCTTGGTCCTGACGCCGGTGGCCGCGGCCAAGAGCCTGGGGATCCGCACCTACTCCCTCCCTCACGGTGGGATACATCTCTGTTATAGCCGGCCCAGCGTCGATTACGCCTTCTGCGGGAACAGCCCTCAACGGTGGATATACGAGAGCATAGGCCTCCCCGCCTCACGTCTCATCGCGAGCCGGGACCTGGTAGCTCCCCGCGAATACCGCACTGCCAGGCAGGAAGCATTTTCAGACAGCAGGAAATTGAGGGTGCTCGCGCTCACAGACACGACGGACGTGGGCACGAATCTCATGAAGTGGCTCAGCCTCCGCAGTCAGCTTGTCGCATTGCAATGCCTGGCCTCACCTCCCCGCGAGCTGGCGGATAGGATAGAGGTGGTTGTAAAGGCGCACCCGCATTACTCGGACCTGGACATAATCGCGGCCGCCTCCTCTGACCTCTCGAAGAGGGTGTTGCCCACGAATTCGGATCTCCATGCCGCGGTTGCTGGATGCGATCTGGTGGTGGCGGTCAATTACTATGGCTCGGCTCTGATCCATGTCTTGATGGCCGGGAAGCCGGTCGCATATCTTCTGACGGAGAGCGATCCGCTCGTGCATAAGGTCAGAAGCCCATTCGGCCTATTCAAGGATGGAACCACCGTGGTCCGAACCCGTGAGGAGTTTTGGAAGCTCATCCAGTCTTTCATGACCGATCCAGCCGTGGGGGCAAGCATGTGCGAGAAGGCTCGAGCCTTTGCGGAAGCCCAACTGGACTACAGTCGCTTCCCTGGAGTTGCCGAAGCGGTGGAGCACCTCTTGGGAGGGACGAACTTGCAGTGATTGCCAAACTGCACGCCCGATAAGCGAGATGCCTCTGGGGGATACTACTTTGAGCAAAGAAGTTCCCCCAGGCTACTTCTTGGAAACCAAATCGGTTTCGGCACCGTTATCCGCCTTAGGGAACGTGAAGGTGAAGGTCGCTCCCCTACCCTCTTCAGATTCCACCCGGATCCTTCCCCCGAAGCTCTCCACGATTCTTTTCACAATGGCGAGCCCAAGCCCGCTTCCCGGTTCGCTGCGGCTCTTCGGGACGCGGAAGAAGCGGTCGAATATGCGGGCCTGATACTGGGACGGGATGCCTTGACCGTTATCGGAAACGACCGTCGTCACGAAACGATCGTCCTCCCGAGTCTTGATGCGAATAATCGGGTTCGAGTCCCTCCCCATATGTTTGACCGCGTTAATCAAGAGATTGTCCACGATCTGCCTGAGACGGTTCCGGTCGGCAAGCACAGGTGACCGGCATTGCAGATCGAGTTCAAGCGCTATCCCCTTCTTGCTCACCAGCGTTTCATGCACGCGAGCGACCTCTTGAATCTCCTCGTTGACCAGGACCCTGGATAGCTCGGGTCCGGTCCCTTCGACCGCGAGGCCGTCGAGAAGATCCTTGAGAAAGTGCTCCATCGTTTCGCTGGACGAGCCGAGTTGATTCAGGATCGAGGCGATTTTCTCGTCTACCGACCCGGCGCTCAGCGTACGCTTCAACACCCTGACAAGCCCCGCGATGGTGATGACCGGTGATTTAAGATCGTGCGCAACCATCTGGATCAGTGACTCCAGCTCCTCGGTCCGTTCTCTTGCCTCTTTGGTGCTGGCTTCCAGAGCCTGTTGTGCTGCTTTTCTGCGACTGATATCCCGTATGAAGCCGGTGAAGAAGGTCCCTTCTCTGGTGGTCCAAGTGGAGAGCGATAGTTCGATCGGAAATTCAACGCCCCCCTTTCTCAGGCCTGGTAATTCAGCGGTCTTGCCGATGAGCATCGGTTCACCGGTCGCGAGGTACCGCTCGACTCCGCTACGGTGGGCCGCACGGTGAGATTCGGGGATCACGATACCCACCGGTCGTCCCAGGACCTCTTCTTCCGTGTACCCGAACACCTTCTCCGCTGCTCGATTCCAGAACACGATCTTGTCCGCGACGTCGATGGAAATGATCGCGTCGGTGGCCGACTGGGCAACCGAGCGGAACTTCATTTCCGAAGCGCGCAACTCTTCCCTGGTTTCCCGAAGCTGGGTTTCTTTTGCTTCAAGCTCGGCGATACGCTGGCGAGCTGCTTGCAACTCACGGATCAGTTCTTCCGTGTTCATGTCGCGGTCGTTCACTGAAATCTCCCTCTGGGTACCCACCGAATCCCTTGGATCGGAGAAGCCCCGCCGCCTGAACGAGTCGTTCAAGGCAGACCTGTTCCTTGGACGCGGTATACCCTACTTCTTGAGCGGCTTCACCACGGTCAGAAGCATCTTGAACCGTTCTCCGGCCTGGACCGCGTGCGGAACGTTCGCGGGCATTACGACCACTTCCCCAGCCTTTACGACCACCGGTTTCTCCCCGATCCTTACCAGCGCTTCACCGTCCAGCACCTGAATCAGTGCCGCACCGGGCGAGGAGTGGGTGCTCAAGCCCTCCCCTCGGTCGAACGCGAAGAGCGTGAGGCTGAGTGTCTCGTTCTGCGCGAAGGTCTTGCTGACCACCGTGCCCTCTGCGTAGTCGATGAGATCGACCAACACCTGCGCTTCCGAGAATGGGATGTTCTTGATGAGTACATCATCACCCATGGTTTCGCTCCTTTGTTTCATTTGCGGCCGTCACCGTCGAGGAAGTCATACCCCGTGCGGATCAGGATTTCACCAAACCGCTCTCCCGCGCGGTTGTGTCTCTTGTAGTGGGCGATACAGCGATCTGTCAACTTCAGTATTTCCGAAGCCGAATGGATCCCGGGAAGTTCGGTTGCAAGTTGCGGGTGTCGGCCCAGCTTGCCGCCCAACAGCATGCGATAACCGGATTTGCTCTCGACGAGCGTCCCGGACGGACAGGCTGTGACGCACTGCCCACACGCAACGCACTTCTCGCCGCAGATCGCAGGCCGGTCAAGGTCTTCGGGCAGGAGCGAAATTGCTCCTTCCCGACAGATCTCCACGCACGCGCCGCAGCGGTTGCATGGCTCTTCGGAAGCCGCCGGAAACGCGGCCCCGATGATGCCGATGTCCACGATCTGAGGGCGAGAGCACGCGTTGGGGCATTCCGCGAGCGTGACGCGAAACTCGTGATGCATCTTGAGCGGCCCGTTGACACGCTCCTTCAAGAACTCCCTGAAGCCCGCGGCAGCGAGGAGCTTTTCCAGGTCGCGGACCAGATCGTCGCTCACCACGGCACGGTTAGGACAGCCGCTCGATGCGAAGCAGGTTTCGAGCTGGTACCCTTTGACCTCGTCCTCCATGTTCGCGAGGAACCGGTTCCGGCAGGCGGTCACGTGGGCAAGTTCCACGACGCGTGCACCCTGTCCCGAGGCTTCCTCCTCCACCCTCTTTCTCACCCGCCTCCTTACGAAGAAAGGCACCTTCGCTACTGCCTGTTCAGCCTCCTGCGACCATTTCATCGATCGGATCTCCTCTCGGGGGCTCCATCGCGGCCTCAAAACCCACCATCATAGTATGCGACACGCCGCGGCCCGAGGCCATGTCGAGGGCATGACGAATCGCTCTACCACAAAGATGGTCGCAGCCTCAAGATTGTGCATTGACTCAAGTCAAGTTAAATCACTCCGGCAAGTGGCCATTCGCCTGTAGCCACGTCAGTGGTCAACCTGGACGACAAGAAAGAGGACCTCCTTATCCGTCATTCCGGCGGAGGCCGGAATCCAGTCTGGCGCTTTGCCGGATTCGGCCTCTCCTGGACACCCCGGCCTTCGCCGGTGACGACATGGAGCCATCGGCTTGTGGTTGCCTCACCAGCGTTGAATCCTTGCCCGAGATAACTGAACGCTTGCGATGAAGACTACATGGTCCTTGCAATCGCATTGCGCGTAGTTTAGGCTTTGACCGTCTTTCGTCATAACCGCCCAGAATTGAAACCGGTTTTGTAGTTACCCTCTGTTTCGGGAGGTGCTTCAGTGACAGATCAACGGTCGGGGCGCATTGAAAGGCCTTCCCAGGGTTCCGCAGGCAGGATCGGGCTTCTTGCGGCGATGTCCATCGGCATTGGGGGCATGGTGGGCGCGGGGATCTTCTCGATCCTGGGGGTTGTTGCGGAGGCGTCGGGGACGGCCCTGTGGGTATCGTTCGTGATCGGCGGCGTGGTCGCGCTCCTCTCCACGTATTCGTACGCCAAGCTGGGAGTGAGATATCCATCCGCGGGGGGCGCTGTGGAGTTCCTGGTCAAGGGCTTCGGAGACGGGGTGCTGAGCGGTGGCATCAACATCTACATGTGGGTCGGGTACGTGATCGCGCTGGCGCTGTACGCGCAGGCATTTGCCGGGTATGCCATGACCTTCCTGCCGCCCCATCACGCGGCGTGGTTGCCCAAGGCATTCGGCGTGGGGATCGTGCTGGTCTTCACGGCCGCGAACGTGGTCGGAGCGAATTTCGTGGGCCGCTCGGAGACGGTCATCGTCGCGGTGAAACTCGCCATACTCGTGCTGTTCGCGGTCGCGGGCCTGTACTTCATCCATCCCACGTACCTGACGCCGAGTCAGTGGCCGTCGGCTTCCGGAATTTTCTTTGGCGCGGGGATTCTCTTCATAGGGTACGAGGGATTCGGGTTGGTGGCCAACACGGCCGAAGACATGGCAGACCCGAAGACGTTGTTGCCCAAGGCCCTGTACTTAAGCGTCATCTCGGTCATCGTGATCTATGTGGCCGTTTCGCTGGCCGTTGTCGGGAACCTCGACATTCCCTCGATCGTGAAAGCGAAGGACTATGCGCTGGCTGAAGCGGCAAAACCGTTTCTGGGAGAATTCGGGTTCAGGCTGATTGCTATTGCCGCTCTGTTTTCCACGGCCTCCGCGATCAACGCAACCCTGTTCGGCGCGGCGAACGTGAGCTACACCATCGCGCGTGATGGCGAACTCCCCGCGATCTTTTCGCTGCGGATTCGCGAGAACGCGCCGGGCGGTCTTTTCATCACTGCCGGAGCGGTCATCCTCTTCATCCTGTTCTTCGATCTGTCCGGCGTGGCAATGATGGGGAGCGGCGCGTTTCTGCTCATTTACGCGGCAGTGCACGCGGCGCATCTGAACGTGGCCGAGGAAACCGGCGGAAATCGATGGATCGTCGGCCTCTCCTTGGCCGGCTGCCTCATCATGGCCGCGATCCTGTCGGTGTACATCTACCAGCATTCCCGGGAGGCGTTCGTCACCATGTTCGCGCTGATTCCCGTGTGCCTGGCCGCTGAGTGGGCGTACCGGCGAGCCACCGGACGTACAATCAAGACAAGAGCGTAGCGCCGGTTGCAGAACCGATGTTCAGAGCTCATGTAGGATGCGGTGACCAACGGGAACCGCATCGATCGAGTCCCTCCGTCGAGAAACGGGTACCGCCTAATGACCGGCCACGAGGGAATTCGGTCAGCAATGAACCCGTCTTGCAGGTGTTCTTTCCGCGAGCGATTCGGTTCACTTCGTTCACCACATCCTACGCGGGCTGGTATGAGAGCCTGATCACCGCAGTTCGACCAAAAGCGGACGTGTCTGCGGGTGGCGGAGCCGAGGAGCAATTAAAGTCGTTCAAGGCAGGCACGGGAATTGAACGTATCCGGTAGAACGCTGACGGCGGCACCGATAGGGCTACGGTTCGCTTTCGTTACCAGCATTGTCGTCTGACTCCCCGCCGTCCTCGTCATAGATCCTGTTTCGCATTTCCCTTTCGGCCTCAGCGCTGCGATATTCTGATGCGATCATGCGGTCGAGTTCTGCGATATGCTTTTCGGCGAACGCTTTAACCACTGGCCGTTCGTCTGCCAGCCATTCTGTCAGAGATTCCTTCTTGGCCCGCCATGCTTCCGCAAGGCCGAAATCACCAGAGACAATGCCGGTGCTATCGATGCTGATCCGGACCTCAGTCATTTTTCGAGGGTCCTGTGGAAACAGCGACACAATCTCTTTCAACACAACGTAGGTAGAAGTCTCACCGCGATAGTTCTGGAGAATCGCCAGTGCGAAATCTGCCTCCATGTCGCCGCCGGCCTTTACCAAATCGGCGAGCGCTGCAGCGAACTCCGGAGAGCAGTTGGGAAACGCGATGCTGAGCAGGTGTCCGCCTCGAAACCGGAACAGCCTCCGGTCTTGAACGAACCACGACAGTCCTTTGCCGATTGCGAGTTGCGGGTCTTTAGAGAGTTCCTTTTCCAAGCCGTGAAACTGGAACGGCACTGCCTCGAAATCTTCTTCGTCGTCTCCGTACGCGGCTTCTCTGTCGAGCCGACGTCCGAAGTAGTCCCAGAGCGCCTCCAGCTCACGCTCGGCAAAGCCAACCAAAACGCCCTCAACGTCGAAGTTCACTTGGTGAACATAGGCCAGATTCTGTAGGACCTGCGCCGTCGTCTCCGGAGTCACTTCTTTATAGAATTTCGGGGCCTTCCGTAGAAACCACGCCCTCGAGACCCAACGCGAATCTTGACGGTCATTCAGGAAGGTGAGGGCGTCGCGCAAGAGTGCGTCGGCATCTGTGATCTTCGCTGTTCCGTAATGCTTCAAAGCAAACAGCAGACATTCGATAACAGCTTGTGCGTTGCCTATGTCGACAGCGCGCTTCAGTAGGCGGGCGGCGAGGTCAACACCTGAAAAGTGAAGGTGACTCGCTATCCCTTCGAGATTCCGGGCGGATTCAAGCTCGCTCTCCAGGATCCGCTCGTAGATATCGGGGCGGTTGCTCATGGCTAGGCCATGAAGGAAGCCGGGAAGGAAGTTGTTCAGATTGTCCGAGGCCTTTGCCAGGCACCTGTCGCCTACTTCGGGCTTGCGCTCACCAAGCTTGCTGATGAAAATGCCTAGATCCCTCGATTGAGTCTCAGCGCAGCGCTCCATAAGGTCGAACCAAGCGGTCTCATTCTCCGCAACAATGTCGTCAATGTAGCGGTCAGCTTCTCCGCGCCTATATTCCTCGGCTCTCTTATCGAACTCCCTCTCGCCCCAGTGGCCGGGGTAAACGGATTCCCCGCCTATCAGGACCTTGTATCGGACATACCGCTCATCTTTGTTGACTGTGTCGCGAAACCTAAGGATTGCGCCTACGAGGACCGCAGCTTCCTTCTGACAATCGCATCGATTTTCCGGGTCATCTGCAAGTTCCTTCGCCCGGAAATATTTGTACAAGAATCGGCGCTCCAGATCCTGCAGCAGCTCGTAGCTCTGAGCCCCAGCTCGTTCCGTTACGAAGTCGACAATTCGTGTGGCATCCTTGAGCGTGATGGCCAGGAACTCATTGGAATACTCCACCTGCCTCGGAGTACTAGTGGCGGAGTCCAGGGCAGCAAGAACGTCTCGCTTCTGCGCATCGTCGCACGATCGATCATAGGCTGCGAGAAGGCCTTTAAGCGCCTTGTCGCGAACTACCTTAAGCGGATCAGATGCGGGCAGGGCCGCTTTGCTCAAAACTACGGAATCTGCCTTCGGCCTCATACTGGTGATGTCTGATTGAAGTGCTTCGGACCAAACGGTAACGGCAATGGGCCGAATCCTGTCCAACTCCGTATCGCTCATGCCGGCAAGGTGATCGACCAACGCCAACTGGAGCCCCGGGCCTACCACTTTGTATGCGTCTACGTTGTACTCGGAGAGATTCTTGACAGCGTTGACGATCTGCTGGCGAATCTTATGGTTTGGCTCGTCCCGATAAATGTCAATCAGGAGTTGTAGTGATCCGACTACGTCGACGTAGCGCAGATTGTCAATGATCTCCACGACAAGCTCCGTTATAGAATCGGCTTTCAAACCCTCTAAATTCCCGTACGTAGTTTCTATTGGAACGGGCTCCGTGCTGCGAGCGGCTCCGACTGCTCTCAGCAAAGGACCTTTCAATTCCTGGTAGACCATCAGAGGATTGTCGTGATTCGGGATAGCGTAATCTCTCAATCGCGACAGAATCTCATAGCGCTCGTTGTTGTCTTGCGCATTGCCCAGCTGGTAGGCAATGTTCCCGTCGAAGAGTTCCTTGCCCATGAGTATCCGTTCATAATCCTCCTGGGCCTTCTGAATTTCATAACCAGCCGGTTTCAGGTACTTGTCCATGATCCTCTTAAATCGACGGACGATACCTTTCATAGCTTTCCCGCCGTAACCACCACCCAGCCTGCGTTTGTAGATAATGTCGTGTGAGGTCTCGGACCAAGCGTGGTCGAGAATCGTCTGGACCTGAATTTCGCACCGAAGGCCAGCGAATCTCGCATATTCCGGAAGGCGTATGCGATCCTCACGAAGCCGGACCGTATAGTGAATTGCGCGGTATGGCTTCCCTTCGTTTTCTGGGGTGGGATGGTGGATCTTGGTCGAGTCCTCCCCGATCTCGAAATTTTGCCGAATCAGCGCCGATTCGAGAAAACGGTCAACGTCATTATTGGTGTAGAAGATGAGCCGGGCCCCGGCGAGATCGTGGCGGTCAAGCTCCAGAGTCTGTGTGTCCAGCTTGCCTTCCTCGACTAAACGGCACCGCAAGCTTTCGATTCCCTTAGCGCGGCATTGAACTGACTGAGGCCGAGGGAGGTTATCGGCAGCCAGCAGCGCCTTCTCTAATATGAAGCGGACCGTCTCAGCAAAGGCTTCGTAGACTGATATGTACTTCTCCGCGTAATCACTAAAATTCACAGCCCTCGGACCTCTCTTCTAATCTCATTCATCCGCACTGAGACAACAGGGGGGAATGCTCGTAAGACAGGATCTCTGGACGCGTCATGCCCCCGGCTGTTCGCTAGCGAATGCATCGTGTGCGCGACCCTATTTCGATACCGGAATATCGCGAATAGGTTCAGGGTACATCTTTCCTCCCAAATCAGAGTCGCTTGTTCCGAGTTTGAGCATAACTCGATCCCCGGTCGGAGGCACGTTGTCAAAAATTAGCTCAGCAGGCATCGAAAATCGGGAAGGCATTTTCCGTCCTACGCGATCCATTGCCGATTTGTTGGCAAATTTCACTTGAGAGGCCGCGTGCCAGTTTCCTTGAGTGTCAACCAAATAGGACGGGTCTGCATAATAGAATTGCGAAGGATTTCCTCTGCCGCATATGAATAGCTGTCGGTCGTCCGGGCCATTGTTTGTGATTAGGAGTCCCACGATTATTCGTGTTCCTTCCCTCTTACAACTGACGGGTGCGAAAGCAAAATTATCAACAAAAACAGGTCCTGGCATTATCTGAGTCGATGCATTCGGCTGGGGATGGCGGCGGGAATCCTGTAGGGAGCTGAGTTTCCGTTTTAGTGCTGCCATTTCCTGTTGCTGCAGGTCGATCTTCGTTTCTTGTGCATCGTTTTTGTTCTGTAAAGCTGCTATTTTCTTCCGATATCCGCTCGCGTCCGCCTCACACCTTTCTTTCTGAGATGCTGCCTCAGTATTCTTTTCCCATAGCTGCTTCTCAAGATCTCTGATCCTCGTCTGGTCCTGAGAAATTCTTTTGCGCAACTCCTCAAGGTCGTGCGACGGTTTACCTATCTGATCTATAGGGGCTGTGTGGTCATCTTTCGGAGCAGGTTGATTCTGAGTCTGAGATAGATTAAGATTCGTTACTTGTTGCATGGATGGTTTTTGGTCTTGGCCTTTTTGGCAGCTAAAAGGCAAAAACCAGTAACCCATCCCTGAAATCAAGGCAAAAAAGCAGCTCGCAAGAAAACGCTTGATTTTGGGGCTCATCGGGCGACTCCGCTTCGTAGCATACGGCTTGCATGAGTCAGAACTTGATGCTATTCCGCGGAACTGGACGTGGTCAAGACCTTTTTTTCCCATGACGTCAAATCGGGGA
>JACRDG010000123.1 GCA_016218715.1 Desulfomonile tiedjei
GGGAGATCAGCCTTCATATCTCGGACAACGACGATTTCACCGTATCAGAGTCGAGCGTCTATCGTATCCTGAAACGAAACGGTCTCATCAAGGCCCCTGGGAAAAAGACCTTTCCTGCAGGGCCTGAGTATCGGGTGAAGAGCCAACGAGAGGCGTCGAGGCGAAAGACTCCTCCCAACAGCCTACGGCCCTGCGAGGAAGAGAAAATCGTGGCTCTGAAGATCCGAGAGCCCCATTTGACCTACCGACAGATCAGCGGGTTGCTCCGGGCTGACGATGTGTGGGTGAGTCCATCGAGCTGCTATCGTACGCTGAAAAGTGTGGGGCTCGTGTGGGAGTGGAGCCTGCGGGAAGCTCCGTGGAAGAAGCCTCGTTATGAACCGTTTCGCCCGAATCAGATCTGGGCGGAAGACTGGACCGGCCTGGTGATCGGAGGCTTGCGTCGCTACGTCATCACGATCCTGGATGTCTTCTCACGATACGTGGTTGCCTGGGGGATCGTCAAGACGGTGACACAGCGGGAGGTGAAGAATATCGTGGCCCTTGCGTTCATGAGTCAGGGGATCGAGGATCAGGCCGTCAAACCGATTCTCCGCACCGATCCAGGCTCTCCCAACATGGCAGCCGACGTCCGACTCTTTCTCCAAGAGATCGGAGTGGGCTTCTCTCCGGGGAGGACAGCCAGACCCACGGACAACGCACGCCAGGAGAGATTCTACCGGACCCTCAAACAGGAAGAGATTTACTGCAACTTTGACTATCTCTCATTGGAGAGCGCCAGGAGCGCCATCGCTCGATACATCGACTACTACAACGATGCCAGACCTCATCAGGCTCTGTTTGGATATACCCCGGCGTCGGTTCACACCACCGGGAACAAGACCAGGCTCGTGGAGGAGTACCGGCAAAGAGTCAAGCAGGCAAAAGAGGAGAGGCTTCAGAGAAAGGTCTCAAGAGGAAATCAACAACCAACACCTTTTTTCTCTTGATCTGTCTGAAACAGTACACCTATCTCCAGGTTACAAATTGAATTGCGAAATGGTATCAGCAGTGGACAAGCTTGCGAGCTGGTGCGGATCGTTCACTTCCAAGCTCACGCCACCGTACGGCGCCGGAGAGATGGAAGACCTAATCCACCTGACAAGGTCCGAGAATGGCGATATTAGAGAAGGAAAACTTCTCGCAATGAAGCTGAGAATGCGTGCCGGTCCGGCAACCGAATGCCTTGAGCGACCCTATAACGAAGTTGTCGGACAATCCCATGAGGGTGGTTCTTGACCGTCTTACCGACCTGCCTGCCGAAACCAGCCATCACCCCATGCGTGTGCTTAGATGATTGTCAACTGGCTGCAGCATCTTCCGGCCAATTGGCTTTCACAGGTTGCCCTAGCCCGCGGTGAAAGTCCTCTCCGCGTTCAATGCGGAGTCCGAGCTGCGACGTGTCTGCACCCATTCATGAACAGTCGCTACTAGCTTGCGAAAACTTACAGGTTTCTGGAGTACATAGTCGACCCCGAGTTCTTCCAGAGAGTGTTCGGCCAGCACCTCACTTCCCCAACCGGTCAGTATCACAAACAGGGGTTTCGGCAAGTGTTTGGCCTTGCAAGTGTCCTTGACCGCTTGCGCGAATTGCCATCCCGTCATGGACGGCATGCTCAAATCCGAGATCACCACATCCATCTGTTCCGTTAGAAAGATGTCGAGCCCTTCTTGGCCGGAAAGGGCTTTGAAAACCGTGTGACCCTGGTGTTGGAACAACGCCTCTAACCCCGCAGCAACGAGGGCCTGATCGTCAACCACGAGAATGCGGAGAGCCCGGGGCGGCCCAGCAATGACCAGAGGCGACGGCTTTTCAACGACACGCGCCGAGGGGAGGTATATTGTGAACTTCGTCCCTTTTCCTTCTTTGCTGTCAACGGAGATGCTCCCTCCATGTCTGGCCACGATGCCGTACGAACTGGCCAGCCCCATGCCCGTGCCGTGAAATCCCTTTGTGGTGAAGAAGGGTTGGAAGAGTCTGCCCAGATTCTTTTCCGAAATGCCTACCCCATTGTCCTCGACATGCAGAACTGTGGCATCCCTCCGGCGTAAAACAGCCACTGCGATCTGCCCGCCGTGTGGCAGGGCTTCCGCTGAATTCTTTATCAGGTTGACGACCACTTCGAACATTTCATGTTCTTCACCCTGGACAAAACAGTCGTCGTCCAGTTGCCTGGTCAGGTGAATCGTCAGGCCTTCCCTCTCCGGGGCAGTCTTCCACCAGGTCTCGGTCATTTCGATGGCCTTTTGAACAGTGTTGGAAAGCGAGAAGACCTTACCCTCCGCCACGGTTACCTGCGAGCGGCCGCTGGCAAAGTTTTCCAAGCGCTTGACCGTTTCCGCTCCAAAGCGGCAACCGTCCATGATTTGACCGAGGTTGGACCGGAGAAGCTGCATGTCCTGGGAATCCGCGGCCTTGGATGCAATTTCGGCGTTGGAGAGAACAACTTGCAGGAGGTTATTGAAGTTGTGCGCCACCCCAGCGGAAAGCTCCGCCACTGCTTTGAGTCTTTCCGACTGAATCAGCAGGTCCTCCGCCCTCTTCCGGTCGGTGATATCCCGTCCGATACCTCGATAGCCGCAGATGTGGCCGGCTGCGTCGAAGAACGGCAAACCGCTTGTTTCAAGCATGATTACGCGGCCGTCTTTATGAAGGTTCAGGTTCTCCAGGGCCTTGAACGGGCGTGCGGATGAGACGATGGTTTCGAGTTCCCCTCTTACGCGATCAGCCTCGTCCGGAGGCATCAGGTCAAAAAGGGGTCTGCCGACTATTTCTTCCGGGGTGTACCCCAGCAGCTCCATAAGGCGCGGACTTGCGTAGGTGAAACGGCAGTTTAGATCCATTTCCCAGATCCACTCGCTGGTAGTTTCCGTCAGGCCCCGGAACCGCTCTTCGCTCTCTCTCAGGGCTTCTTCGGCTTTCTTCCTCTGCTCGACTTCCTGCTGAAGCTGTTGGTTGGCTACCAGGAGTTCTCGGGTGCGTTCGTCGACTCGTAATTCCAGCCCTTCTCTGGCCTTGCGAAGGGCCTCTTCTGCCCGAGAACGCTCTTGAACTTCCACCAGGAGGGTTTCATTGAGCAATTTCAGTTCCGATGTACGTTCCTTGACTCGAGCCTCCAGGCCATCATGTGCATCACGAAGCTCTTGGTACATCCTGTTACGCTCCGCACCAGTCCTCGACAGGTGGATCAACATGAGCACGAGTGCACCCATCAACGATACGAGGACCATGGTCCAGAGAACCGGCGAGTGCCCTCCGGCAAACTTCGATGCAGGCGTGACGTGAATGATATGGAACCCGGTGTCCAGGATGCCCCGCTGGGCAATGGTGAGGGGCTCTCGCGGGCCTGTCGTCAGATGGGCTTCGATGGACCCTCCCCCAACAGCCTGCAATGCCTGGGGCGGGATTCCGAAGATGTCTCGTATTGTTCTCCCTGTCAGCGAAGCCGGGCCCATAAATAGTGTTCCTTCAGAATCGGCAAGCCCGGTGAAGTCGTCTATCCTCTGGAGACTGAGAAGCTGTACTTCTCCGGCAAAGGTCTCCGTGGCCAGTTCCAGAAGGAGAAGTCCTTTGGCCTTGTCCCTGTGTCGAACGACACCGGCGACGAAAGCTCTGCAAAAGGAACCTTCGCACACCGTCCTCAACTCTACGCTCTTTCGTATTGTTTTTCGAAGCGATGTGAAAAGAGTTTCGTTGATCCACTTACCTTTTGGGGAAAAATCGGTCCTCGCGAGCACTTTGCCAACATCCAGATCGAAAAATGCGGCAGAGACGTACACGGGACGCCCCTGTTCTTCAATATCCAGGCGCTTGACCAGCAACTCCTGCTCGATCTGGCTTGACAGAACATCCAAGCCTTGCCCCGCGCCCAAGCCAAGAGTCCTGCCGTCGAAATAAGTTTGAAAAACGTTGAGACCACAAAACGTGTGCGCTTCCTTCATCCTTCGGCGGAAATAATCTTCAAGGATGACAGCCTTGTTCTTGGTCTCGAGGATAAATGTCCGCTTGTCGGACTCGGCCAATAGCTGGGATGTCGTATAGAGCCGGAAGAGTACCGCGGCAGCGGTCAGGGCCAAAAGGATCAAAATGCCCGCCAATACAGCTTCAGAGGTTTTCAGACCTTTTTTCACGATGGACGGGCCCCTCACCCTCACAGTATGAAGCAAGTGCTTGATTGCCCGGGCCACAACGGGCCGAATGTTCTCTGTGATTACGTCGCGTTATGGTTCCACCGGGCATCACGAGTTCGGGTTCAGAGATGCTATCAGACATTGCCGTACCCGCTGGTTTGTTATTGACATCATAAGCTAATAGCAATAGCCTGTAAACAGGTTCTTATCCCCACCGCCGGAGACGCGCAATGGCTCGACAACGAAATAGATTGCTGTGGCGCAACTGGTTACGCGTGGTGCACCCCGGAATTCTGTGCGAACAGATGGAGGATCGCATTGTGCTGGACGCGGCCGCCGCGCCCGCGCATGACACGCAGACCCAGAATTCCAACCCGGTCGGCTCAGAACTTGTCGCGGTTCCAGACGGATCGGTTTCGCAGCAGCTCGCGGGGCAGACCGGCGGCGCGTCTCACGTGACAGACCCGCTTTCGCAGATCTTTGCCAAGGATCTGAACGTCATTCTCGTGTCGAATGCACTGGACCAAATCAAAGGGATCACCGACGCGGCGAAGGACGGCACCACGATACTATCTTTCGACCCGATTCAAGACAATCTCGCGACGATCAACTCCATGCTCGATAACGTTGTCCAGGCGACAGGCGAAAAGATATCCACGCTCGCCATTTTCGCACATGCCGGTGAGGGTCTGTTCACCCTCGGGACCGACAATTTCACCTTCTCGAACCTGAATGCTTTCGCCTCCGGCTTGGCCTACCTCCAGGGCGACCTGGCAGCCAACGCGCAGATTCAGCTTTACGGTTGTTCCCTTGCCGGCAATGCTGACGGGCGGATCCTGGTCAATACCATCGCGACGTTCACGGGAGCCGATGTGTTTGTCAGCAAGGATCTCACCGGCGGCGCAGCACAGAACTGGACCCTGGAATACTCCTCCAATCCGAACGCGACCATGAGTCCGCTCGTGGACACCGTGAAACTGGCGGATGCCGGAATCACGCTGTCCGCCCCATATCCCGAAGTTCCCAACAACTGGGCCAAGTCCATCCCGGGAGTGGCCATGTTCTTCGCGAGCGAAGACGTAGAGAACGGCACTGAACTCTGGCGCAGCGACGGCACCGCGGCCGGAACCTTCATGCTGAAGGACATCAGCGTGGGAAAGTCCGGGAGCAATCCCTCTGAAATGACGCTCTTCGACGGCAAACTCTATTTCAGGGCCGATGATGGAGCGAACGGCACGGAGCTCTGGGTCACTGACGGCACCGCGCCGGGGACGCACATGGTGGCTGATATCAACCCCGGACGTGCGGACAGTGACCCGAGCGGGTTTACGGTTGTCGACGGATTCCTGTATTTCAGTGCAACGGATGGTGTTAGCGTAGACAGTCACGGGACCGAGTTGTGGCGCACCGACGGAAGTGTCACTGAGAGAGTCACGGACATTAACCCTGACAATCAATCCAGCAACCCCACCTTCCTGACCGAGGTCAATGGGACGCTCTTCTTTGCCGCGACCGACGGCATTAACGGCAACGAACTGTGGAACAGCGACGGTACGGCCACCGGGACCAGGATGGTCGTGAACATTAGACCCGGTAGTCTGGGCAGCGATCCCAGCTACCTGACCAACGTCAACGGGACCCTCTTCTTTGCTGCGACCGACGGAGATCACGGCGAAGAACTCTGGAAGAGTACGCTGGTAGACACCACATGGGTCGCCGAGATGGTGAAGGACATCAATCCCGAAGTTCGCTCCAGCAGCCCCGGTTTCCTGATCGATGTCAATGGGACGCTTTTCTTCGCTGCGAGCGACGGTAGCTACGGCAACGAGCTCTGGAAAAGTGACGGGACGGATACAGGCACCAAGATGGTGGCGGACGTGAATGAAGGGATTCAGTCCAGCAACCCCTCTTACCTCGTGAATGTGAATGATGTGGTCTATTTCGCGGCCAATGACGGCATTCACAGCAACGAACTCTGGAAGAGTGACGGAACGGATGCCGGCACCAAACTTGTGTTGGATATCGACCCCGGTCACGTGGGGAGTGATCCGCAGTACCTGAACGCCTACGAGGGAGCGCTTCTCTTCTCGGCCGACGATGGGTCGCACGGGTACCAGCTCTGGCGGAGCGACGGCAGCGAGCCCGGCACGAAACTTCTCAAGCAGATTAATCTCCGCGATTCCAGTTTCCCGCTCAATTTCGCGATATTGAATCCATTGTTCTTCCTGGCGAACGATGGATCGGGCTTCAAGCTGTGGAAGACCGACGGAACGGCCGAGGGTACCGTGAGAGTTGACACGGTTAAACCTGTGGACGCGGGTGGAGGAAAGGCTCCAGACGGGAACCAGGCCGCTTTGGCCGGTATCTTGAGTCAGTTGGGTGATTCGGGCCAGGCCGCAGCGTCGGCCGGTCAGGGTGGTTTCAAGCCGCCGTCGAGCGCTGAAGGCGGTCCCACGCTGTCAGGCACGGGAGCCTATGCTGGTGACACAAAGAGCTCTGCTCCTGGAGATGAAGCAGGATATTCCTTGAGTAACTTTGGCCGCGGCGGCACGTCAACTTCCGGCCATGCAGAGGACCAACCCGATGGGGCCTCCCAGCAGGGAGTCTCGGAGGGCCATGAAGTGGCTGAGTCCACGTCAGGCAGTCCGGTGCCGGTAATGGTAAAGGTAATGGCAATGGATAACGGCGACTTTTCCGTGAGGACCGACTCGCTGAACCTCGTCGTGAGTCATGAACTCTGGATTCCTCCCATGGTGAAGTGGTACCTTGCTGCAGTCAGCGAGGGACGTTACCGGCCAGGGTCGCTTCCTCGCGGGTACGAGCGGATGATCTGGGATTACCTCCAATATTGGAGCAGTCGTCAGGGGGAAGATCAGTCTGTCGTGAAGGACTTGGAGACGCGACTCGCATGGCAGTGGGCTGACTGGAGAAGGCAGGTCGTCAAGGACCGAGGAAACGCCGAAGGGCTTCCGTGGACCTATTTCCGAGGACTTTGCGATGCCATGACCGTCTTTTACGGTGAGTCTCACGGGGGCAAAGTCGATTACTCCAATGCTGTAAACGCATTGCACCACAATGTTCGTAACCTGACCATTATTCCCGTGCAGCTCCCTGACGAGGTAACCACGCGTTCGGACCAGGAAACGATGACCCGGTGATTATCACTGAGAGCCGCTTGGCCACGTTCCTGGCCGCACGAGGCAAGTCCCGATCACCTTCAGCCGCATTCGCTTCCGGCATTCTTGCGGCCCTTTACCTGTTCTGATTCCCCCCGGAAAGCAACGTTCCCTCAGGTTTAGCCCGAGTCAATTCATCTAGGGTCATTTGGTAGGGTCTGGCGACAGACGACCCCGCCTGAACGCTCAGTTGACAATTGGGCCAAAAATATGCTAATAAGATAAACGTTTAGCAGTAGCCTATCAACTTTTATTTGACTGTGGGATTGGGGTACCCTGGAATGTCCCATTCTATTGGGTTGGACTTTCTTGTGACGGGTTTGGTCCTGGCATTTGTGTTGACTCCCGCTGTACCCCTGCTGGCAACCGACCTTCAGCTGTCACGAACCGAACCCTCTTTGGAGCAGACAGCATCGCCGGCGGCGGATAGGTCGGAAACCTCGCCTGACAGCGTCCAGCGTGCCAGCCCAAAAATCGAGGGTGCCGTAATCAGGGCCTATCGTCAGGCTACCGTGGCAGCCGAGGTTCAGGGCGTAGTCGAGAAACGGTACGGGAAAGAAGGAGACCTGGCCCGGGCCGGATCCGTGGTTTTCGAGATTTCACCCGATCTCTTCCAGACCATCGCTGATCGGTCTAGAGAGCGTTTGGAAGAGCGCAGAGCCATCCGGGAGCGGTACGAAGAAGAGTTGAAGCTGAAGGAACGGCTCTTATCGCACGACGCGGGGACATTGCAAGAGATTGTGAAAGCCAGGAGCGAGGTCAAGGTCGCGACCCATAGAGAAAAAGAGGCGAGCCTGGATCTTCAACTCGCCATAAGGGACATGAATAAGTGCAAGGTGAGAGCGCCGTTCACCGGCTGGCTGGTGAGTCTCCACCGTGATGCGTTCGAATCGGTCCAGCGATTCGAACAACTGTTTCTCATTTCGGACACGTCCAAGGTCTACGCGGTCGCCAACGTCCCTCAAGCCTTGGCGCGGCAAGCCACCAAAGGTGCCAATGCCTCGTTTTACAGTTCTTCCGGCGCCGTGTTCCATGGCACGGTGGACAAGGTCGAGGCTGTCATCGATCCTGCTTCCCAGACGAGGAAGGTCTACATCCTGATCGATAACTCCAAGGCAAGTCTGCAAATGGGTATGCTGGGACAAATCACCTTTGCTCTGGCCGATCGTCAGGACCGGTGACCGAGGTGGCAACCGAAGTTTCATGCCAAACGGGACTGTCCGCGAGGAAGAAGTCCGGTGAGAACCATTCTGCCGAACGATCGTCCGACGACCGATCCCCTCGCGCCCAGTGGCTGATCGCCGTTTGTCTCGTGTTGCTTCTTACGGGATCTTGCCGAACCTCCCTCATGAATCCGCTCGGTTCCGGTGGCCCTCTGTACAGCTCACGCATGAGCGCGGCCGTGGCATTGGCTGACAACAGGATCGTTCCGGTCGCCGCTTTCGCGGGAAAACAGTACCTTACCCTTGGCGATTGCAGAGATCTGGCTCTGGCCAGAAACCTCGATCTACGGGCGGCGAAGGTCGATGAGTTGACCAGAGAGATGATTCGAGACAGTAGTGGCAAGAAGATCCTTCCTCACCTAGTGTGGGCAAGTGAGTTGGGTCAGCGGGACAACTACGGGTACAGTTTCAGCGACGTTCTGGGCCAAGAAGGGTTGAGTCCCAACCCTGGAGCCCCCGGAGCCGGGTCAGGGGTCACCAACTATTCAGTCGGCCACGAGCGAGGCACCTGGCGCTATTCCATGGAGTTGAACTGGAGCCCCACGGATGCGCTACTGGCCTACTACCTCACCAGGAGCGGGCATAACGACACGCTCAGGGCACACTTCCAGAAGGTGCGCGTGTCACAAAAGCTCGTCGGAACCGTGGACATATCCTTCTACCGGCTCCTAAGCCTGCAGAAACGCTGCCCCATGGCAAAACGGCTGACCAACATCAGGTCCCGGATTCTGCAAGAATCCGAACGTTTACATCAGGAGAAACTAGCGCCCGTGGAAGAATGCCACCGGGCGAGGCAGAAATACCTCAAAGCCTCGCGGGTACTCCTCAACATAGAAGACGAGTTGGAAAGACAACGGAACATCATGTTTTCCGCGATGTCGCTGTCCCCGGACCGATTGGTGGACTGCGGCGTTAATGTCATCGGTACCCTGGTAAGGCCGGCTTACTGCGAGACCCTTGCGGTTATAGAAATGACTGCAGTCAGGAACCGACCCGAAGCCCAAGTAGCGGGCCTGAGCACGGCAAACTCGATCAACGATCTCACCCGATCGCTGGTGAGGTGTTTTCCGAAACTGACCGGCTTCTGGCGGTACACCAGGGACAAGGACCACTACCTGCTGCAGAAAGATTGGAAAGACATAGGGTTCCGGGTCTACTTCGATCTCGCGGAGTGGCTGTCCAACTGGGATGAAAAGAAAGCGGCGAGATACAACGTTACCAAGACGGATCTTGACGGCGGTGCCGTAACGCTGGGCATAGCCGTTCAAGCCCGAATGGCCGCGTTGTCCTACTTCAGGTCACTCAAGGAACTGGAATACGCTGCTTCGGCATTAAAAAGTGCGGAAAGAGTGCTCCGTTCGGCGAGAGTCAAGCAAGCGAGCAACGACCTGACCAGGCTCGCATTCCTGGAGGTTCAGGCCGATACGCTCGAGGAGGAGATCGACGGAGTACGAGCCCTCGGCGAAGCAAACGCTGCGCTCGCAGAACTTTACGCAACTATGGGAACAAACTATAATGAGCGTAGGTCCACCTCGCAGTGAACGATTCGATCTTCCCGTAGCACCGGCTTGTTCATGTTTGCACACCCAAGATTCCGCCCTGATTTGGACGCGTTCGCTCAGAGGGACGGAAGCGGGCACACGATAATCCTTTTGAAGGACCCTGTGTCCGGAAAGTACTTCCGCGTCTCACAGTACGAACATCGTTTCCTGAAAGCCTTGGACGGCAAGGTCGCTGTCGAAGACGCTCAGGAGCTGTTGAAGGCCAAGGGATATTTCTATTCGGCCGAAGACTGCAGCCAGATAGTGGGGAAAGCTGCTCAGGCCGGCCTTCTGTTGGGGACCCAGTTCGGGACCTCGCGCTACCAGAAGGCAATGAAGAAGCGGATAACCGACTGGAAGCGAGGGCAGCGTCTGGCCAGCCTCTACTTCCTTTTCATCCCCCTGGTTAACCCAGACCGCTTCCTCCAGCGAACGGTTCACGTCTTCCGCCTGCTGTGCAACCGCTGGACCGCTCTGCTGGCCGTCCTGGCCCTGCCAGGAGCCGTTTATCTTCTCATTTCGGGATTGCCGAGGATTCACACGGAATTCCTGTTCTTTTTCAACCTCACTAACCTGCTGTACCTCTGGGTGACCATAGCCCTGACGAAGCTTGCTCACGAACTGGCCCACGCCTATACGGCAAAGGCAATGGGATTGCATGTGCCTCAGATGGGTATCGTCTTTCTAATATTCTTTCCGTGTCTGTTCTGCAACACGACGGACGCGTGGCAACTGGCAGATCGCAGGCAGCGTATGGCCATTAGCGCCGCGGGCGTTGTTGCAGAGATGGTCTTGGCCATATTCGCTACGTACGTGTGGTATTTTTCCAAGCCCGGTATTCTCAACTCTGTAGCCCTGTACATGATGGGCGTCTCACTGGTGTCGACGATCCTTGTGAACGGGAATCCTCTGCTCAAATTCGATGGTTATTTCCTCCTCGTGGATCTGCTACGGATACCCAACTTGTACCAGAAATCTTTCGCACATCTCAGGTACCTGTTCATGAACGGAGTTCTCGGTGTAGCCTCGACGCCCTCCCCCGCCCGAAACAGCGAAGAGCGGGCGATCTTCACCGTATACGGATTGTCGTCCTTTATCTATCGCATGCTTGTGTACATCGGAATAGCGGTTGGCGTGTACTATCGCTTCGACAAGACGCTTGGGATTTTGCTCGCAGCCCTGGCTATAGGGTTGTTCATGGTGCGGCCCGCTATGAAGGGCACAGTCAGCCTTTACCGGCAGCGATCCTACCTTCGGCCGGGGACTGGAGGAGTTCTGACTCTGCTTGCCTCGCTGTTCGCTGTGGCACTCCTCTTTTCGATACCCATTCCGGGAAACTCAGTGTATCCTTGCTTTCTCGATTCCGCCAAGAAACAGAAGCTTACGGTTCCTTTGCAGACGTGGGTCGATGACGTCCACATCCGCGAAGGAACAGAAGTGGCAACGGGCGAGCTCTTGTTTACCTTGGATACGTCGGTATTGAATCTGAGCCTTCTGAGAAAGGAAGCCGACCGCGAGACCATCAAAACAGACCTGGAGTTGATGCTCCTGGAAGACCAGCGCAGGGCCGAGATTGCTGGGAAGGAAATAGAGCTATACCAGGTGGAGGACGAGATCCGGCGAATAAGGCAGCAGCTGGCGGAATCTCAAGGCGGCATCACCGCCCCCTTCGATGGGGTGGTAACAAAACTCGATTCCAGGATGAAACGAGGTTTTCAACCTGGTGAAGGTGTCGTTGTCGGCGAATTGGAGTCCACGGCACAACGCGAGGTGCACGGACTTATACCTGAACGAGACCTCCACAAAGTAAGTGTGGGTCAGGAAGTTCGCGTGGTGTTCAATTGTTCCAGACAGGAGTTCACGGGGAAAGTGCTTGATATCAAGCCATTTTCCGAGAAAGATCTGAGAGAATCCCCGTTTTCCAGCCGCGTGGGCGGCGAACTGGCGACCGAAGTAAGAGGGCAGGACCAGAAGGATTCCCCCCTAGAAGCCCAGTTTGACTGTCTGATGCCATTCGGCAACAGCGAGACCGAAATACCGCTGGGTATGACTGGAAGAATGGCGGTACCCGTCCATGCTCAGAGCATTGGAGGACGGGTGCTGGACACGCTGTCTCGAACGTTCAACAGAGAGTCCTTTTGGTAGTACCTATGTGCGTAAGCACCAGACACATTCCGTCCTCGCCAGTCCGCAGACCCCCTCACGCCAGGCATCGAAAGACGAACCTGGCCTCTGGGGACCTGCCGGCGGCCTCTCTCTCTGGTAACCGGGGTGCCGCGGATAGGCACAGGCTGCAATGCGTAACCGGGGCGGTTGATATGATCAGGGCGCAACCAGCCTTTGA
The DNA here is from genome assembly GCA_016218715.1 of Desulfomonile tiedjei. Classification (GTDB taxonomy): domain Bacteria; phylum Desulfobacterota; class Desulfomonilia; order Desulfomonilales; family Desulfomonilaceae; genus JACRDG01. The sequence goes on from JACRDG010000123.1 coordinate 12,455, forward strand.
CAGGAGGTCCCGGTGACCGAACCTGTACTTCCACAGGAGAGGTTCCTCGCTCTGGCCGTAGAGCTATGCTCGCGGGCCGTGGCTGCGGAATCCGTAGACGAAGTTTATTTCATACTTACCAACGATCTCAGGATTCTTGTGGAATTTGACCGTTGCTTCCTGATCATGCATCTGGGCGGGGAGTCCCGTTTTGTTTCCGCCACCCATCAGCCGGTCCTGGACGGAAAATCGAGACTCCAGGACGTGCTGGAAGATCTGTCTCGACATTTGTTGCTCTCGGACCGGCCCCTGGTCCTCTCTATGACCCAAGAGACCGGTTCGTTCGCGGATCAGGGAGTTCCAGAGGAGGATGTTCCGGCTTTTCAGTCCTATGCGGAGCTGGCCGGCTGGAAATACCTTTGTTGTCTACCGCTGACCTACAACGGATCCGTGGTGGGGCACTTGCTCATGGAGTTCCTTGGCGACAACGCGCCCGAAAAAGATGGCCTCATGGCTCTCGTAAAAGCCAGCCCGGTCTTTGGTGCCGCGCTGGCGATAAGGTGGCTGTTTGAGAGCAGGCCTGTAGCCGCCAAACTTCTCCACGAAGGGCTCCAACAGGGCATCCGGAGGAGAAGACTTGTCAATCGGTATTTGCCTGTCCTAACCGTGGGCGCGATACTGGTGTTGGTTCTGATGTTCCTGGTCCCAATGAAGCTGTGGGTAGGAGGGGAAGCAATAGTTGCCCCCGAGGAAAGGCAATATGCCTTCTGCAAAATAGGGGGCCTGATCGACAGGGTGTACGTCAGACACGGCTCGCAGGTGGAGAAAGACCAAGAACTGGCCGTGCTCGATCATAGAGAGCTTGATCTGAAAATCAGACGCGAAGACAGACAACTGGAGATGCTAGCCAAGGAAATGGCACTCCTGAGAAGTAGGGCCCTGGACGATCCATCGATGTTGGGAAAGACCAGGCTTCTGGAGCTTAAGCGAGAAAGCGTCCAGGCCGATCTGGATTTTCTTCGCTTACAGAGGCAGTTTTTGGTCATTACGGCCCCAGTGGCCGGCGTCATTATATCCAAGGATGTGGAGACCTTTTCCGGGAAGAAACTCGAGGCGGGGGAACCCTTTTGCGAGATCGCCGAGCTCGGCCGATTGTGTGCGGAGATCCATGTCCCCGAAGACAGAATCATGGGGGTACGAAAGGGTCAGAAGGCGTACCTTTACCTGAACAGCGCCCCTCGTCAAGGCTATCTCCTGACGGTGCAGGAGATAGCTCCAAAGTCGGAGGTGGAACCTCGCCTCGGCAATGTGTACAAGGTAAGAGCCGCCTTTGTGGATACCCCGGAGCCGATAAAAGTGGGAATGAAAGGGATTGGGAGTATAGACCTGGGGACTGCAAACCTTTGGACTATTCTGAGCAATCGGCTGGCCGAGCGTTGGAATCAAGCGTGGCTGCGTTTTTAGTGGCCGTTCACGGACTCTATGCCAGGCTCAGACTTTGTCGGCGCGTATGCCGCGAGGCCCTCGCGTCGGTCACCTTCGGGATTAGTGGCACATGTTTGCTTACTGCGTCATGCTGGACTGCTATTACTGCAAGAAGACCCTCATCGACCCGAATGGATCGCCATACGCGAAAATACGGCCTTATCTCGGCCAGGTGACCGACGCGATTCGCCAGGAACCGGTGCATCTCATAGGAAGGCACGATCAGAACTCCGCCGATCATCACCTTCTCGATCATCCCGAGCGCCATCTTGTTCATGATCCCGTGGCTGGATAGGCTGTTGCCTGTCGGCCACTCCAGGGCAAAAACACGGTCTGAGACCGGAAAACACGCGTCCATTTTCCATGACTTCTTCACTGTATCAACGCCGCATGGTCTCTCCAAAATCCAGCCGAAGGACTTCAACTGTCGCATAAAGGCGCTTTTTATCGGTGCAACCCCGTTACCCTCGCCCGGTTTCTTACCGCACTGTGAATACAGAGTGAAAGAGCCGGAGCCGGGAGGCCAGTCGACAGTCTTGATCGCTTTGGTTATGTGATCGTAAATAATTTGCCATTCCTTCGTGCCGGAGAATCCCCCCGTATCAATTAGCGGCTCGACGCTCACGATTCTCATCCTAGGGCCCTCCCATGCTCAATCGCTTTCGGAGAAGAAATCGGGGAAGCACCTTTCCAGAAGAATGCTTACCCTACCGATATCACTCGCTCGGCTGCCAACTACTGCCATAGGTGGTTCCGATCGATCCCCGAGATCTGCGGAAGAAATCGGTGATGCGCCCTTAGAGTTGTTTAGGGGTGCCACCAAACGTGCAATAAGCCCCCGTAGGCAGATTCCCGAGCCCCACGCACCCTCCGTGGCAGTTGCTCCGTTAGGGGAGCACCCACCGCCAGCGTTGCTCCCTTGCTGGCAGATTCCTCGTGCAAATTCGTTCCATGGAGCTGCCAGGTCGGCCAGCTGGGGCTTGGTGTATTTGAGTCGTTTTGTCAATTCCCGTGCCTTCCATCCGGCCTGATGCCCACCGGTACCCCGAGTTCACGATCTTTTCTCCGCACTCGCTCTATCGTCTGCACCGTAGCACCGGAAAGCCACAATTGTTCAGCACGTCACTCCGCTCGGTGCTGCAGAAGGACGATAGCGGAACGGGCTGGGTCTCGCGTGCGAGGTCGAGGAACTTCATGATCGCATTCCGGGCATGGAGGCAGTGGCTCACTCGGTCTTTGCAAACTTCTCCAGGGCGTCCAGTTGTGCCCGGAGCCTCCGTAGTTTCTCCATTTCCTCTTCCCAGTCCCTGCGCGCCTCTTCCCACTGAAGCATCTTCTCGCGGCCGATCGAGGGCTTTATGCCGTACTTGCCGTAGGCTGCTCGCATTTCCTCTTCACGAATGTCTTTTAGGAATTTCAAATGGGCTGTCTGCCGCTCCGCAGCTTCGATTTCGCCGCGCAAAGCATCAGCAGTCGCAGTCTGTGAGCGTGATGGGGGGTCAGGCTGGATGATAGGAGTCTGTTGTTCGACCGACGGCACTGCAGAACGGTTCCTCGATCGCAATTCAAGGTACGACGACAGAATAGAGGCAGCAGCGAAACTCAGTACAGCACCGAGAACTCCAACCACTATAACGACCCACAGTTTGGGGCCGAGAGCCGAAAACCTGTCGGGTGTTTCGAGGGTTCGGTCAGACACCGCGCGACCGGTGGCAGACCCGGCCGGATCTAAGGAAGCTCCTGCGTCTATCGGCTCAACGAGACAGAGCGCCCCGATATCAGTGAGAAGTTCGTGCAGATTTCGGGCACGGGACTCCCGCATGCCTTCGATTACAGTGGTCGGAACGTCATCCAACAGCGCCAGTGCAGCAGATTTGTCTATAGCCAGCACAGCAGCAAGCTTCTCGGAAAAGGCCCGCCTATCTCTGCCTATGTAGCCGTACAGCTTGATTCTATACGTTGCCTCTGGCACTGCCAATGCAACCTCTCGATATGAGCTTTCTTCCCAAGGATTCGCCGAAACCGAAGACGAGAAACCATCATTCGACCGCCGAGCGTTTCGGATCATGTTTCGCTCCTGCCTATACGCGGGTCCATTACCCGAAGACGCCCTGAAGCGGGGTCCCCTGGTCCCCTAAGGGACCTCATCCACCATGGCCGTGCGGTTACCCACTTCCAGAGATGTGCCATGGATCGACCACCAGACTCCGAGCATCTCGAGCCCAGCAGCCCATCAGTTCCTTGCAATCTTGGTGGCTGCCATTTCCACGACTGATTGTGCGACAGCACCGGCAGCAGATCTGGCTCCGAGCCCCTCGACAGTCCAGAACTCCACGTGAAAACCGCTTTCTGGGCCCAGTTCCCAACCCGGGAAATCCTGGGCGTTGACGCTGTACCCTCTAATAGTCACGCTGGAGCTCCACTGCCCCACGGTAAGTAGAGTATTGTTCCCGACGGGGTACTGAATAACCTCCGTGTCGTAACTTGCCACTGTCATGAGCTGAATCTTGTTGTACCCATACGTGGCCCCTCCGTCGGCAAGATTGAACATCTTGTCATAGTTCTTTTGCGCGGAACTGAATCTTGTGTTCATGATGCTCTGAACCATCAACCCTGCCCCCAGCAGACTCACGACCGCCAGGATCAGCAACACCAGGGCTACTGCCATACCTCGTTCCTTATTCATGGTTCAGTTCTCCTCTCTGCCTATCTTGCCCAGACGTTCAGTAGCTTCGGATGATCCGGGGGCTGGCCGCGAAGGTGCGTGTCAGCACCGGCCCCCAGTAGGCTGTACGGCCACGTGTTCGGTACGATATCGTCACCTCCACCTGCCGGAGGTTCGTCGGGCTGGTGTTGGTAGTTTGCCATGTACCGTCTGCGAACTGGCACCTGACCTGAAAATTGGTGACGTCCAAATAGGGGTCTCCACCAAGAATAGGCACATCGTATGGGCTGTTATCGTCTCCCCGGTTGCGCCACAGCGAACCGAGCATTTCTCCTCCTCCCACGTCGACCTGCCTCCACTTGTACGAAACCGCGGGAGACACCAACGTGCCGGTGGCGACCGCTCCAACCAGGGGGAATCTCCAATTCTGGGTTCCCTCGAGAGGGCCCGGGACAGCGGAAGTACCTTTGACATTGACGTCCATGACCGCTCCCGATGCCGTGATAATCGCTCCAATCGCAGAATTCATACTGGCGACCGGAGTTCCGGAATTCGAGATTTGAGGAAAAGCCTCCAGCATGAACTCTCCAGAGGTGGCTAGCGCAAGCCATCCCTGGTAGCCTGGGTCCGTGCGCGTTTCAGCGAAAACGCTATTGCGTTGTATCGCCGACTTGATCACGGGGTTTGCTATCACATCGGGGTTGTTCAACGTCAGATGGCCACTGTAGTTGAGGTACAACTCATCGGGTGCGCCGGCGGTTTCCTTCACGAAGACAGCCAACTCAGGATGGGTCGAGACTCCGTTTCCCGCCATGGCTATGTCCCTCGCAATAATGGTCTGAGTAAAGAACACGGTGTCCTCGGCTGCTTTGTGCTTGAAAGTGACGAACCCCGACCGGCTCTGAAAGATGAAGAACGATAACGCCCCGACTATGGCAAAAGCGAGAATAGCCAAGCTCACCATACATTCAATCAGCGTGAAGCCTTGTAATCTTTTCATCGGCCGCCTCATCCAGACAATGCCCGCTTCCTCATTGATAAATGGTGGACATTCTAAGGTGGCGCAGGCACTTCGTGGGATCGGCGTACGTGCATTGCGGGCCGTCCCAGGCCACCACCACTTCGAGTATCTTTACCCCCGAAGGGTCATCCGTTGACGTCCACGTGAGGAAGAACCTTCCGGTGGGTTTTGTTTCGTCGATGCAGGGTTCCATAGTATAAGCCGCCTTCCCTATTTTCGTTCCTCCAGGACCGGGAACAAGTTGTAGCGGCCTCTGGCATGCGTCGCTGGCCAAGCCTGACCCAACGTTCCCTGCCCGGAATCTCTCAATGACCTTGGTACCGGCGGTTTCGGCACGCCTCAGGGTTGCGTTGTATCTGTCCGAGTTGTAGGAAGCGAAGAGCATGGAGCCGACGGCGGCCATGCCGATGGCTAGTATTGCCAAGGCTATCATCAGCTCCACTAGATTAAAGCCGGCCTGCCCGCCACGTTTTCTCATGGCTCTTTCCTCTCTTCCACACCGCTGACTGCTCTAATAGCCCGGCCTGATCTTTCCGGACGGGCCGATCCTTATGTACTTCTGCGAATCTTGTTTTGTCGGCCTCCGATCCACCACCAATAAGTAACCGTTGGGATTGGAAGCAGCTCCCCTGGAATTGAACGCCACCGTCGCGGTCGTGGTGTTGGGCCACTGGGTCGGCGACGGTGCGCCGGGCTCAATTGCCTGTGCAGCAGCCTGCGCAGTGGTAAAAGCTGCAGATCCCGGGACCAGGTTGGTCGCATCCCAGACAGTTAAGGCTCTCCCTTCGTAGTAGAAGAAGGCCTGATTTTCCGCTTCCTTTCCATACTGTGAAATGAGAGCCGAGTCGGCCAAAGGCGGACTGGGTTTCTTCTTGATCGTGAGCATCGAGGACTTGTTTAAACTCCGCGCAACGCCCGTGGTATCGTTAACTACGAGCTTGGTGTAATAGGGACATTTAAACGTATTGGCATCGAGGACGGTCATGTAGAAGACGCCGCCATTCATCCCGGAGTGTTTATCCAGACGGCTGAACGTGACCGTGTCGCCGGTCGCAAAGCCGTGGTTGGCCGTGGTGAATTGCACGTGTTCGTACATGCCGATCCCGACATTGTAATCAACCGCCTGGCCGCTGGTGATAGTAACGGCATTCTGGTTGTTCAGGGCTCTCATTCTGGCGGCATTGAGGGCAGTGATCAGGGTTCTTTCCAGTTTGGACTGCTCGGTGTCTATGAGCAATCCTCTGCGGTAGATCCCCAGCATCGTCGCGGCCACCACGGCCATTACAAACATGGCCACCAGGAGTTCTACCAGTGTGAAGGCGTTTTGTCTGGATCGCTTCATGACCCGGGCCTCCGTTCCGAGAGGGCCACCCGTTCGCGGGGCCGAACTCTTTTTACCTTTCCAGCCATGCCTTGCCCTTAACAAAGTTTCCTATATCCACCGGTATTTTCAGGAGCGAAGCATCGCTCATCTGTGTGATGACGTTGCTCCCTGAAGAATCCAGGACCGGTTGGCTCGGCAGACCGCTGCCCAGGCTCACCTGCACACCGTAGGGAGTGGGCTCGGTGCCTCCCGATGGCGTGTACGTGAAGGTGGCGGTTGGGGTATTGTTCGGCAGCAGTTTGGCGAAATCGATGGAATTGGGATTAGTACACATGTAATCAAAGATGTACAGGTACCCGTTGCTGTTGGTGGAGCATAGATCCGAAGGCGGCGCATACGTGGTAATGAACAGCAGCCCACCCGCAATGAGCGCTTTGTTCACCACCCGTTCTCCCGACGGTGGGGCCAAAGGATCCGACATCTGCAAGGGATTCTTCAGGTCGAAGATACAGGACCAACAGGGCGGACTGGCGCTCTGGCAGGGGTCGGCCGAGTTGTCCGAATTCCGCCACCTACAGAATTGATTATTGAAGGTTTCACAGTTGGAGATCCTGTTCACCGCGATATTGAAGCTGGATCCAGGTACGCTTTCGTACATGTAGGTTTTCGTTTTGCTGCCCAGGTCACCCTTCACATCGACCGTTTCCTGGAGGTTGTAGATGGACATCCTCACGGGATCGGTGGTATCCGGCTGACTGTTGGGCGTCTCAAAAGAGCCGGAGTCCGTGTTGTCGTATTTTCCCGTACCGAAGATCACGTGCACCTGGTCTCTGTACACCTGATCTATACTGGCAACCGGTTGGCTCGTAATCGGCTGTCGCTTCCCAAAGAAATGGCTCCATTCGTCCGCGCAGTCGTTACTGGTCCCGGCAGTGGGGCAACGCTCTTCCCGCAATTGTCCCGGCATGGTCTTCCTGAGGTTCACGAGCAGTCCGTTCGTCGACTGACCGTGACTCTGATCGAAAAAGAACTTGATCCCATAAAAATAACCTGTGAGATCGCCCATATACAGGTGATCCGCGAACCCGTCGTCGCCTATCTTCTCACCGGCCGCATCCCAGAGATCCAGGAGGAGCGGGTCGCTCATGGCATAGGGAAGGGGCCCGCCGGGGGACCCGAATTTTGAATCGGGCCCTCCGTAAATAGTCGGCCAGTCAGTTACTGCCTCGGTTTGGGCTAGGAGGTACGGCCAGACGTACCGGAACAGGTTCTGTCCAGTCTCCATGTCTATGGCCAGGAGATTGGGTTTTTGCAGAGGCCTGAGGTCATACGTTGGCCCAGTGGAGACTGGCTGCCAGGAAGACTCGAAGACTCTGAACCCGCCTCCGATGAACGCGACGTGCCGCGGGTTCGGCTCGCTGAAATAGCTGAGAGGGAGGTTACCGGTGCTGAGGGGGTTGTCCGTGTACAGTCTGGATCCGGAGGGGAGTGCCACTCGTCCCGCCTGAGGCCTGGACCAGCTCAATGGCAGGACCTTGAGGGAATCGTACATCGCCTTATAGTTGTCCGAATTGCCGTCCCAGAGATACCTGTAGTACTTACCGGAACTGTAGGTTATGTGGTTCTTGATGGCCGAGTACTCCCAGAGCAGTCTCGGCTCGTCCGGATTGGTGACGTCGATCGCGAAGTAGAGGTCTCCGCCGCCACGCTGTCCGCCGAGCAATACGGTTCTCCAGCATTTGCCACCGGAACCATAGCTGACCGTCTGAGCGGCATTAATACCGGGCAACTGGCAGTCGGCCTTGATACGTACATGCCATACACTTTCCGACAGATCCACCATGGCCCGGTGTGAGCAGCTCGTCCCGCCGTAGGTCCTACTCGCGAGGGCTTTCAGTTCCGACAGCAGGTTGCTCGGGATATACGACCAGAGTTCTTCGCCAACGTATTTAGCATAAGGATGAAGAGGATCTTTTTTGAAGTGCCAGGCCTGAGTCCCCCAATCCCACACCCCGAGGACAACGGCATGGACCATTCCGTCGTTGCCCCCCACGTACACCATCTGCTTTACGCAGTCTTCAATGCCTGTAGGCACCGGGCTGATCCGGTTTGTGCTGGGGTCGGAGCCCATTACGGCATCTCGTCGAGCGATAAGTTTGTTGCGGTAATCATAGTATTCCGACGTTGCGCAGTCCGTGCATTCCCTTGGGGACACCGCGCCCAGGCTCGGAATCCCTTGAACCACCGGCGTCGAGTACACGATGTCCCCCATCCGCCAGATGGTGCCGTCCACATCTGCACGAGACCGGTAGTGTGTGTCCTCTTTGCCCTTTAGATGGTCTATGAATGCCTGAACGTCCGGCTGATCGACCACCCCGGTCGTGCCATAGAAGTCGTTGTCGGTGGTGGTGAGCTTGAGCCGATCCCTCCAATCCGACCATGTGCTTCCCGAAGTTGCTCCGATCTCGAAATCTAGTGACTCGGCAGCGGTCGGATACACGGAACCGATCCGCCCGTCGTTGTCAGCATCCCAGCCCGTGAAAATCCTGCGGTTCAAGCCTGTCGCTGCGGAAGGATCGTTCAGAAAGCTGGCAGCGTCCCAGCAATAGGCCGATCTGGCAGACGGGCAAGGCGCGCCCGTCGCTCCCACAACCGGCGGTCCGGGCATCTCATAGCAGAGCAGCCCCTTGTTGCAGGAATACTCAAAGTCGTACGTGTTGTTATTGGTCGTGTCGGGCCAGAATGCCTCGAGATGGCCGAACCAGAGGTTCCTGTCGACATCCGGGTCCTTGGCCCGGAACGCGCCGCGGACGATGATGTCCTCTGCCTTGATTTCCTGCGAGACCGTGGCCACAGCACTGGCCGACGCGTTGACCGTGACGATGTCGTGCAGCACCTTTGTGAGAGAATCGGCCAGCAAGCTCCCCTGGCTCGCCTCATAGTAGTTGTCCGGCAATCCCTTAAATTGCTCTATGCCCAGATTGAAGCGGTCATAGTAAGGCGAAGTGCTCCACGATTTGCAGCCGTCGTCATAGGTCCCGTCGGGGTTGCAGTTTGCGTTCCCAGTCTTCGAGCACGAACACTGTCCCGCAATGGACGATGTGTTCCGCGGCCAGCACTCCTCCTTGCTGTCGTTGGGGGTGCTATTCCACGTGTACGGTTTGTCCGCGCTCACCTGGGTAGTGAACCCCCCAAAGGCCGCGATCGTCTTCATCGCGTTCGCGCCCTGGCAATCCGTGCCATAGGTGTAGATGGTGTAAATCTTCGCGTCCTGCACGGCACTGTCCTCACCCCTGAGGTCTACGTTGTGCAACTGAGATACTTCAGTGGAGGGATCGGGACTGCGCTCGGTCCCTGACGCGACCATGATGAGGAAGCTCTTCCGACATCCCACAAACTTGCAGCCTGTGTCTTTGTAAGGGTCGAGCACCGTTCCCGAGGGGCATGGATTGCTGGTAAAGAGCGAATTGTCCGCTCCTAGTGAGGTGGTCTGCATCTTGAAATAAGCTTGAGACTGTCTGATAGCGTAGCCCATGGGCTGGGTGCCGTAACAGAAGTTGTACTTCCACCCGTCAATGAACGTGGCATCGGTATACGGGAATGTGGCTCCCGTCCATGTCGTGGTGCCGTCAGCCTTCTTGCTTATCCCCTGCATGCCCCGGAGGAGCAGTTGGAGATCGCGATTCTCGCACCCCACGACCAACTTTCCCTTAAATTCTTTCTTGTCTCCGGTCACCCATGAATTGAAGAACATGAAACCCCAGCGAACCATGCTGAAGGTGTCCTGAACGATTCCTCGCGGGCAGGTGGCCAAGGCGCCGGTCACCTGGCCGCACTGGGTCGAACCGTACCGGACACTTGGCCACGTGGCTTTGGGAATCGCGATCCTGACGTCGGCAAAGGGGATCGCTCCGATTGCAGTGGCCACCACTCCATTGCGGTTTCTCGCCGTGCCGCCCCCGGGAGCCGACGTATCAGGCTCCAGATCTACGGTGGAGTAGAGCGTATAGGGATATGACGTCCCAGCAGGGGGTACCCAGACCGTTCCATCCTTGGTCGTAACCCTGACGTAGTACGTAGTTCCGGCGCTAACGTTCAGAGAGAGGGACACTGATCCGGTAACACTCTGAGCCGGCGGTACGGCTTGTGTGGTCCAGGCTGCATCGGAGTAGACAACGATACGAGCACCGTTCTCAACGGGCCAAGTAGGGCCGTAGTTCAACGTCATCTTCACCGTCGCGTTAAAGGGGGCCGTGAACTTCCAGCCCTCGCACGCCTCACCCATGGAAATGAGCGACCCGCTGTCGAGCGCTCCCGTGTACTGCCCGAACACCGTGAGAAAAGAGGTTTTGCCGAGAACAGACCCAGTACTGTAATTATCAGGATAATACGCCCCTGTCGCACCACCATCCAGTGTCGCGGGCCGAACGTAAAAGCCGGCCTTGAGATCCGTGAGATCGGGGCGGCCGGCTACAGGCGTCCCCGCGAAATCCGCAAAGTAGCGTGAACCCAGTCCCTTGATATAGTAGTTGTCGCCCGATTGCGGAGACTCCTCCCTCCCGCCGATGAGGACTTTCATGGTCACGTCGTTGCGAGACATGGTCATGAAGTTGAGTATGTTCCCGCTGATGGCCGTGGTGAATTTCATACCGGTGTTCACTCGCTTGGCCACGGTCCCGTAGGCGGAGTCGGGGAAGGGGGGCGTTCCCTTGGGAGCGTCGGAGGTCTTGTTCCACACACAGGGAGACGTACCGACAGGATCCGAAGGAATTGAAGCAGGAGACTGCACGATCGGGTGGCCTGTCGCGGTCTTCTTCGTTGTGACCATGGTGCGCACCGTGAACGTGTCCCCGGACACGGCCGTCACTTCGTACGCATTGCCGTTGAGGGATGTGTGACTCGGCATATTGGAGAACACGACCAAATCGCCAATGGCGAAACCATGTGCGCTCGCGGTCGTGAAGTTGATATAATAATTCGTTATTATCCTTCCGTCTGCGGTAGTCCCAGTATTGGTCCCGCCGTCACTGCTGTTCGTTATCTTAAAAGAGGTAACTGGCGGAGTGGTCGCGAGCTTGAAGTAATGCCCGGTGGTATCGTACATGTAGTACTGGTCGGTCTTGAAGATCCCGTAATACGTTTCTCTAGGGTTGTAGAACGTGTGACTGTGCGGCCGATTCGCGGTGGTTTCGTAATTGGCCGCAACGTTCACGGCATCTCTCGCGTCCAACACGTATGAGTCGTATGTTGCGTTGGTGTCGGGCACATAGTAGTGGTCAGAGTTCCCGATCCATGTGTCGTTAATGGTAGCGTCCGTCTTGAGGAAGGCAGGGAGAGCCTGGTAGCCGGAAAAGTCGACCGTGAGCAGGAGATTCGGTCTTCCGGCCCCGAGAGAGACGACCGGAGGGGTGCTGCACGGCTTATAGGTCAGCGCTTCCCCCGCGCAAAGAAAGACCGCGAGCCACGCGGCTAGAATAACTGTCACGCCGTGCATTCTTCTGGTGCTCATCACTCCACTCCTTCCTGCTGACCGAGAACGATCACAAACAATTTTTGTCCCTTGCGGCAAACGTACACCTCGGTCCCATTCCTCACGACACTCCGGGGTAATTCGCGACCCTTAACATCCATCACGGCTAGGTCGTTGTTTTCGACGGAGATTCTCAACGCGCCGCGAGGTACCCAGATCTGAAAATCAGGAGGTGCGAACGTGGCCACCTGCACGGGACCGCACACCGCATAGCCCGAGGACAGATACCGCATTTCTATCGGTGCGTCGGCGAGCACTGGGGGCTGAAATCCGATGGTGGGTATTCCCGGTGCGACCTTATCAGCCGCATCGCAAACCGTTGCGCCAACGAACGCTCCGACCAGGAAGGAAGAAATCAACATGCCCACCAGTGCGTGGCATAATGAATTGCCTTCTTCCATCCGTATCATGGTGCTCCTCCATGGATGAGGACATTCTCACTCGCTCCAGGGCCACAGTGTGGGAGCGCCGCTCTCTGCCCCGAGAACCCATGGCTCGACCGCGGCTTCGCGGTCTCATTCGGCACGATCCTGTATATAGAGATTAGCAAATATCGTGCCATTCCATCGACAAGGTCACAGTGTAACAATTATGAGGTTATTCAGGGAGGTTATCGACTGCGAACCGATCCGATGGGCGATCCGGCATCTCGCTTCAAGGCCCGATAGTGTGCGGAAGTAGCACGGGAAATTTGAACACGGGGATTTTGTCGGTCTTTACTGAGGATTTTTTGATGTGCGGAAGTAGCCCACAACGAGGGAGAGGTGCTTCATTTGCACGCCAACAGGTCGAGCACCTTCATCTGACGCCTGAGAGTGTACCGGGAAATATTGAGTATACGAGCAGCCTTATCCTTGTTGCCCCCGCTCCGACGGAGCGCCTCCACCACAAAGTTGCGCCTGATCTCCTTGATGGTTTCCGGCAATGGCTCTTTCGGAGGAAAGCTCACAGTCCAAAATCGATCGCCTTCTGCGGGATCTCCCAGAAGCAGCACGTCAGGGTTGAGTTCCCCGTCCTTGGAGAGAATCAACCCGCGTTCCAGAACGTTCCTCAGCTCTCTTACGTTCCCAGGCCACGAGTAGGAACACAACCGTCCTATGGTCTCAGTGTCGATCTCAGGTAAAGACGCGAGCCTCAGCTCACCAGCGATCTGCGAGACGAGCCTCTCCACCAGGATAGGAATGTCATCCGGTCTTTGTCGCAGGGATGGTACACGCAGGGTAAACACGCTAAGCCGGAAGAAGAGGTCCTTGCGGAAACGCCTTTCCGCAACCTCTCGCGCCAAATCGCGGTTTGTCGCGGCCATCAGGCGAGCGTCCGCCTTAATGAGTTCCCGGCCCCCCACCCGGCAAAAGGATCGGGTGTCCAGGAATGTGAGCAGCTTTACCTGAAGCGCCAGAGGGAGGTCGCCGACTTCGTTGAGCAGGAGCGTGCCGCCTTCTGCCAGCTCAAGGAAACCTCGGACACGTCCCCGTGCACCGGTGAATGCGCCCGCTTCGTGCCCGAAGAGTTCCGATTCCGCGAGTTCGGGCGCTACGGCTGCGCAGTTCAGGACAAAAAAGGGCCCATTGGAACGCCTCGATCGGTCGTGTATCCATCGGGCGATGTAATCTTTCCCACTGCCGCTTTCCCCCAGGAGCAGCACGAGGCTGTCCGTGCGTGCTACGGAGAGCGCGTCGCTCAGTGTCTTGCTCATTGCCGGGGAACGCCAATCCTCGTCAACCATCTTCAAGCGCTGCCGGGCCCTCTTACGCTCGGTGATGTTGCGAGAAATTCCGCACAGGCCGACAGTATTCCCAGCACTATTCCTGAGAGGTACTCGCACGTCGTGAAAGGTCAGGGTCTCGCCGTGGACGAGCCGGCTGTACTCTTCCTCGACTGACTCTCCAGTTAGGACGCGGGAATCAACTTTTTCCAGGTGCTCTGCGGCCTCCTGCCCAAATATCTCCTCGTCAGTGAGCCCGACAAGCTCGGTAACCGGGCGCCCGAGAAGGTGCGCCATATCAGAGTTCACCAGGGTGTAGCGCAGTGATCGATCCTTGACAAAAATACTGTCGCGGGCCGACTCGAAGATTGCCTGGAAGAGTTGGTGGCTCGCGTGAGCGTCGTCCTGTGCACGTTTTCGTTCAGCTATCTCCTCAAGGAGTAATCGGTTGGATTGCGCCAGTTCCTCCGTTCGTTGCTCGACACGAACTTCCAGTTGGTCGTGGGCAGCCTTGAGCAGGTCTTCCGCTCGTTTCCTTTCAGTGATATCCACTGCAACCGTCCTCGTCCCCACCACGACCCCATTGCTTCTGGTTATGGGGCCTGCATACGCGATCACGGGAAACGTGGTACCATCTTGCCGTTGAGCGGTGAATTCCAGACCCGCGAGCTTCTCACCGGACAGGACCTGCCCAATGCAATCGGCGACGCGTGGACGATCCTCGGGAACCACCACGTCGGTGAGACGGAATCCAGCAGCAGGCTGTTCAAGCGCGCAGCGGAAGGTTCGAAGGCCGTTCCGGTTGACGTAGGTGATATACCCCTCCGCGTCGGTCTCGAAGATGTTTTCAGGCAAGAGTTCCACCAGTTCGCGGTATCGGGTCTCGCTCTCCTGAAGGCGTCTTTCCATGCGGCTCCGGTACAGTGCCACCTCGATGGCAGTCCTCAGGCCTTCCTTCCTGTAGGGCTTGAGAATGTAGCTTAGCGGCTCTGACGCCTTGGCTCGCTCGAGAAACTGTTCCTCAGCGTGGGCTGTCAGATAGAGGACGGGCACGTTGAAACGGGAACGTATACGGTTTGCAGCGTCAATCCCGTCCGTTTCTCCCGACAGGACGATGTCCATGAGCACGAGGTCCGGACTCACCTGTCCGACCACTTCGACAGCTTCATCCGCTGACGATGCGGTCGCAGGGACCTCGTAACCGAGTTGCGTAAGGACTTCCTGCAAGTGTGCCGCGATAATGCTTTCGTCTTCGACAACGACGATTCTGGCCCTGTTCATAGTCCTTCCTGCCTCTTTCCCGCCGTGATGTCTCGAAATCTGATCCTTGCATACATTCCCGACTCACCGTCCATTTCCATCTCACCCCGGAGCTGCTTGGTAAGCGCTTCGACCAACCGCAGGCCGAATGAGCGACCACCCGCGCGTGTCATCGCAGGCTGCTTGCCCGAACTCCGGCTCATCACCAGCAATTCGAAACAATCGTCTCCAAGGGAACGCAGCGACATGTCGACCGCTCCTGCTGTTCCTTCGGGGAAGGCCTCATTCAGGAGGCTGGAAACCAATTCGTGTATCATCAAGCCAAACGGAACTGCCGTCTCGATGGCGAAAGAAACCCTCTCAATCGAGAGCCTCTTTTCAATCGGAGCCGCCTTGGGGCCGTAAGAATGAAAGAGGCCCTCGACGAGCTCCTCGACATAGTCATGCACGTCGATCCGGGCAAGGCTCTCCGAACGGTACAGCATTTCATGAACGATGGCGATGGACCATATTCGGTCCTGCATCTCCTTGAGGATTTCCAAAAAGCTTTCGTCCTCCACATATGCCGATTGGAGATCGAGTAAGCTCGTGATGACTTGGAGATTGTTCTTCACACGATGGTGAATTCTCTTCAGCAGGATCTCCTTCTCGTTCACGGATTCCTGCAGCTTCTTTTCGGCCTTGCTGCGTTCCGTGACATCGTGCAGAACGCCGATTCCACCGGAGACGGACCCGTCACACTCGAAGAGGGGCGCAAAATCGACCGCCAGCGTGCGAACATCCGTTTGGTGCGGGGCAGCACAAGGCCATTCTCGCCGGTCTTTCTTTCCGGATAATACGGCCTGAATGGCCTGCGCAACGTGAGGGACCTGAATGGTATCAGCCAGCCTCTTACCAACGACTTGGTCCTCTCGGAGACAAAGCAGTCGCAACAGGTGTTCGTTCACCGCTGTCGCAGTGCCGGCCGCGTCAAAATGAACGATGGCGACCGGAGAGCCTTCGAAGATGGCACGGTACGTTGTTTCCGATACGAGCAACTTAGGGTACTCCGTGTTCCGAGTCTTGTGGCCGGAGGCGAAGGTCCAGCCCACCGAGGACAACCCCGCGGCCAGGAGATTGCGAGGAACGAGGCTCTCTACTATCGTCAGGTGGAAGGCCTCCTGATCGAAGTCTTCGCCGTGCAAGCCAGGTGACCCGTGGTACGAAGCCGACGGTGACAAGAGAATCAACACCGTTACGGAAAGAAGCACGGGTCGAGCATTCGATTTTCATGACGACCACAGAGCCGCCGCCGCACGGCTTTGGATTCCGGAGCTGCCCTGCAGGGGGCAAGATCATCCCCGTGCCCGGACGCGCTCCAATTAGGAACACCGCTGGTGAAACAATCCCTAAATCTAATCATAGCCTGTGAGAGGCGATTCGTCCACCTCCGTTGAAGCAGCAACTCCATCTCGTGGCCGCCTACCCAAAGACAGCTCGGCAGTATCGAGCCGACGGAAAAGGCGAAGCAATACTGAGCAGCAGTCCTGCTCCGAGATGCTGCAAGTCTCCCGCGTTCACCTGGAAATCGATCTCTCCGATCTTTCAGATCAGCCTGCCTCCGCTAGACCCGATCCATTACAGGACCTGCAGATTGAAATGCTTTCCGTCGAATACTCCGCAGTCCCTGAAATCGGTTCGTAGGCCGTAGCACTTCTTGCCCAGGGCGGCTGCGAATCCAATTTCACTGACGGTACCTGAGTCCAACTCTGCCCCGTCGAGGACGCCCAGGACGATGTCACAGGAGCGGATCATCTCCTCGTTCGCCTTTCCGATTTGCGCGGCAATCGTCTTGAACGCGGTAACACGGTCAGGCCAATCCTGAATAGCGCTCGCTTCCGCGATATCGGGACCGAACGGCCCTTCCCAAGGGTCCAAGACCTTGCACCGCATATCATGCAGTCGCTGTTTGATTCGGTCCCTGTAGGACTTCCATTCCCGGGAGAAGCCGAGAGGAGATGCCAAATAGACCGTGAACGTACTCATTCCCGACACACAGAGGCCAATCTTGTTTGCAGGACCCTTCCAGCGAGTGGCTCTGCAGAATTCGATGACGGCAGCCCTGAACCCCGTGACTCAGAACCTTTTCACTCACCGTCCCGAGATATGATATCTTCCTTTGGAACTGGGAAGACGAAAATCTTCTGACTTGTATCCACGACAACGGCCTTCCCGTCCGTAGTCAGCAGCTCTTCCAGGGTCAACGTCTCACCCTCTATGTAGTCCTGAACGTCCGACAGAGCCATCAGATACGTGTCCAGCACGACCTTGGAGACCTCTTCGGGTGTGTAGGTCTTGATCTCCGGGTTGGTGAGGATGGTCATGGGAACAGGCTGGCTAAAGACGGAGCGTAAAACCCTTCTCAGCCTCGCAAGCACAACGTCCTTCTTCATCGCATCTCCTATTCTGGGTCTTGCCATTCTACTCGGAAGGTCTCACGGGCAGTGTATCCGCACACCGTTATGATGCGCTTGTCCTCGGAGAAGAATTTCCGCTTGTAGTCGAGCATTCTCTGGAGGATCACGTCCCAATCCTCCCTGATGATTTCCTTCTTGATTGTGGCCGCGAGAGAGGGAATTGGGTCAGTTGCTGCCGATACCGATCTTCCAGGTAGTCCGGCGATTGGGTGTCCCTATTCCACGCAACGTGGGCTAGATATACCAGCGCGTGCATCACGTCCGAATGGAAATACTTCCCATGCCGGAGGCCCTGCGTTGCGATCTCTATGAGGATTTCCGAAAGCTTGCGGGTCATCCTTGCTCTCCCTGTGTCTCCTCAAGGATCGGAACCGTGTTGTCCTGCTCCGTTGCCGGTGATTGGGAGCAGGTCCTCTCCGATCCCAGGAGCCGCTCCCCCTTCCGAACCCCGGCAGTCACCGGCTACCTTCGGGACATCGACTTAAGGGGAGGCCGTGGCTTATCTTGTCGCAATGCGCCAGCCGGTCCTCATGTGCCGAAGCGCCCAAGTTAGCAGACGACTGAGCGGCTCTCAAGCTATTTGAGGCTGGTCAGGAGATCGGGGACTTCTTCGGCGTGCTGACCGTCGCCGGTGACAGGGCAGTGGACAAAGCACCTCCATGATTGATCCCCCGATGGTCAAGGCCCAACAACCGTATTGCTGACCTTGTCACACCGAGATACAGTCCGCTCCGAATCCACTCAGCAAGGAAATAGAGCATGGCAAAACGTCGCAAGGTCTGGATGTACTGACCGCCCAAACCTAAGAAGCCACGGGTCCCCGATGGGTTGAAGGCCGAAGTGTCCGCCAAGTCCCAGAAACTGATCGACGAACATCTCAAACCCACACACCTAAAGCCGCCACCCAAGAATCCTGACTTCAACTACGCTACCGAACTCTTCACCCGTTGGTATCAGAGCTATTTCTACTTCTGCGCCGTTTACGCGTGTCCTCATCGAGATGCCATCTCCCCAACGTTCGAGAGTCGTTTCGCCCGCATGGGGTACGAGGGAGATGGTAAATTCAACCTGGCGTACATGCGTCACACCGGTTAATGGAATGTGATCGACTACGGCCTCTCCGTGGACGAATGCCTGACCGCCATCCGAGACGAGCCTCATTTCTTGCCCTAGAGAACGGATGCTGGGCACGATCAGGTTGAGGCAGTCTCACTATCGGTGCGAAAAGAAGATAGGACAACAAAGATGGCTACACGGAAGCAGCATAGCCCGGTTTGGTCAGACGTGAAGCGTAAGATTGTCAGCCTGGACCAGAAGCAACTCGTCCAGTTGGTTGGAGACCTTTATCGGCTATCCAAGGAAAATCGAGAGTTTCTCCATACTCGATTCGAGGCTGGGGACGACCCACTTGCCCCGTACAAGAAAACCATACGGGAGTCCATGTATCCAGACGTTTACAAAAACAAGCCCATTCAGATTTCAAAAGCCAAAGACGCTATCAGGCGTTATTCTAAGGCGGTGGGGGACCCGCTCGGTGAGGCCGAGTTGATGACACTCTTCGTGGAATGTGGGAACAGCTTTACCGTAGAATTTGGTGACATAGATGAGGGATTCTACAGCGCTCTGAATTTCATGTACAAGCGGACCATTGAGAAAATGTTGAGCCTTCCAGTTGAGCAGCGCTCTGACTTCAGGAATCGTCTGGAAGAAATCATGACCTCCTCCAGCAACATTGGGTGGGGCTACCACGACGAACTCCTCCACGACTTCTACGAGGCATTCCCGGAGGAAGAATAGCACGGACATGATCTTCTGAAGCGAGCTACAAAGCCAGTATTGTTGGCTATATAGGCCACCATTAGGCTATAGCGCCCCAAATGTTCGAAAAACGACCATGTCTTAGCTTAGCCCGACAAGGAACGTCTCTCAGAATCGTTCTCAGGTGCCTTTTCGAACGAATCTCGTGGACGAGCCGGTCGAGTTTGCGGAGCAGAACCGGGCCATGTGTCCAGGCCGGGTACCGCTGTGGCTCAGATCATCTCCTGTTTGCGGTTCCTGAGGCTACCTTTTCGTTCCACTGAGTCTGATGCGAATCCATGAGGTCTACCTCCTCAATCCAGGCTGTACTAATGCGAAATTATTCAGCGATCTCCCGAATGCCGGTCTTTTTGGACCAAGAACTAGCTGTCCGATGGATTTCGACCACCGGTTCGGATCCGCCGCGCTTCTGAAAATGGTCCGACCACCCTGATTTCCACATTTATGCCGGATCATCGGCTCTTTTCGGAGAATTTCACCGTACCACGCCCTTTTCTCCCCAGTCAACGGCAATATCGAGCGTGGGCCTTCACTCAAAAAGGATGGCAACCCCTCTCTCAAGACAAAATTTGACCTGTTTCGCTCCGGTCGCAATCCGCACGATGAGACCAAGGCTCGGTTGCGTGTGCGAGGTTTGAATATCACTTGTGCTCAGGCCAAGACCATCACGGCGGGCGCTACCGATTTGGTTGTGGTCGTTGCCCCGTTTCCTTTATTGTTTTGCCGCACTCAGAGCGTCCTGGAGTTTGGCTTCATCGTCGTGCGAGAGAGAAGTCTTGAGAACCTTTCCTCCCGTTCCCTTGAGTTCTTCGAGCACTTTGTCCGGCGTTGCGCGCCTGACCAGGATGAACAGTGCCGAATTCCCCGGCTGCATGGTCCCAGCCAACTCCTTCATGAAGTTGTCGTTGATGCCCACGTCGGTCAGGGCTCCGGATACTGCCCCGGCCGAGGCTCCCACGGCCAAACCCAGAAGCGGATTAAGAAAAATGAGTCCAATAAGGGCTCCCCAAAAGCCTCCACCAGCCGCTCCCGCAGCAGTAAGATTCAACGCTTGATGCAGCTTGACTTTTCCCTTGTCATCCTTTACCGCTACTACTGCGTCTTCAAGGTCGATGAGGTATTCCTTCTGCATTTTCCACAGCATGAGACGGACCTCTTCCGCCTTGAATTGATCCTCGTAGCCTATGACCACTAAATTGCTCATTGATCCTTTCCTCCTTTTCCAATCCAAAGTTATCCAGCGGAGTCAATCTCTCGCTGCCTTCCCAGGTCGTGCATCAATCTTGGACTAGTCTGCGTTACGCCAAGACCAGCGTAGCAGTGCGTTAGGCTGCTACCAGTGGGACAGAAAGAGAAATCCGTTACTGAGGACGGGTTATCCCTGTGTCTATAGGATACTGCTTCGAGGCCGGCACACGCAACAGTAATCTGCGGGCCTGTGCGTGGCCGAAGTAAACGGTCAGCTACGAACGAAAAACGGAGCCGAATCTAATCAGCTCCGCATAATGAGTTAAGAAACTCATCGTGGCTACGACAGGGGTTCCCGTCGTATGTTTTCTTCCATCACTATGTTTTGAAGCCGCTGGTTTCTTCTGCCATAAAGCTCCTTTCGTTGGTCGGAAAAAACACCATCGAACCACGTCGAATAACAACTGGATCTATTTTTGCCGACGCAACTTTTGGAGTCAATGAATTTCTTGATAGGGGGTGCCTTTCTCCAGACCATCAATCCCCGAATGGCCCATCCGAAATCCCCGAACCTCCGGAAACGTCGTAACCTATTGAAATCATGCTGCCAGATCCAGTCTTTCCCTCGCATGCCCCAAATGTTCGAAAAACGACCTACCCTCAGCATACCCATGACGAGAAGATCGCGGAGAATCGCTCTCAGGTCCCTTATAATCGATTTCTCACCGGTACCGGCCGATTTCCTTTAGCCGTGAATCCTCACCCCTCAGTGTGGTAGACTTCCACTCTACCGGAGGAATCCATGGACGAGGACCAGGAAAAGGACAAGCGTGCCGAACTGCTGAAACTCTGGCATGAATATGGCCGGGCCTTCAACGTGTTCGTGCCCGCAGAGCAACCCGACCCTCATGACTGGGATCGTCCTTTGGAGGCGCAGGATGAAAAGGGAACCCTCGATCCTCCGGCCCTGAAGCACTGGCGTTATTTCGAGAGGACGAGAGACTTCCTGCGGCAGCGATACCGCGAGCACAGAATTCTTGCCGGTCCCGCCCTCATCTTTGACTGCCTCGTCCCGAAGTTCCAGAAGCCCCTGGATGTATGTCGTCAGACGAAATGGGAATTTTGAGGCGATAAATTAGAGGAGAGTTTCGGCCCCAGGAGGCCTGGGGATAATTTGGTTGATTTGCTTGCGCCGCATGAGCGTTTCGCGTTTGAGCGTTCTGAGGCGTTCCA
>JACRDG010000124.1 GCA_016218715.1 Desulfomonile tiedjei
CGGGCCCTCGAGGGGAAGCAGGCGCTCACCCGGGCGCAGTTCAGAAACGCACTGGAGAACCTGTAACCGACATACCCGCGGCACGCGGCCGTACAGGTTGATTCATCCATCCCCGCCCTGGCGGGGTTTTTTATTTGGAGGTGCGTCCATGAACCCGCAATACATCTGTGTTCACCACAGCTTGACGAAGGACGGAACGGTTGCTGACTGGGACGCGATCCGGAAGTACCACAAGGAAGTCAACGGCTGGAACGACATCGGCTACCACTACGGGATCGAGCGTGTCGGAAACAGCCTCGTCCTCCAGGTCGGGCGCCCCGAGTCACAGGAAGGGGCGCATTGCAAGGAAATGCACATGAACAGCAAGTCCCTCGGGATCTGCGTGGTCGGGAACTTCGACCTGGCCCCACCGGGCCTGGAGGTCCTGCGGTTCTTGGGCGAAATCGTCAAGCGGAAGATCGCGGAATACGGCATCCCGGTCAACGCCATCCTTGGCCACTGGGAGGTGGGGGCGATGGCGGGGTTCGACTGGCGGAAGGGCCAGTACAAGAGCTGCCCAGGGAAGCATTTCAACATGGACATCCTGCGGGAAATGGTGGCGGGAACGGGCAAGGCGGCGTGAGGCGAGGCCTGTGCTGGCCGGGATTCGAGGCATGGTTTCCGCCGTATACGGAAGACGAGGTCTGTGCGATTTGCATAGAACGTAATGGGAGGTGCGAAGATGGGAAGCATTCTTTCTCTGGTGGTGCCGGCGCTCATTCCGGCGCTGGCGGACGGGCTGCGGGGCGTGTTCAGCAGGCTCACGGGCGGGGCGGGGGCAAAGCCTCAGACCGTGGAGGAGCAGATCAAGCTGATGGCCGCTGAGAACGAACGGCTCAAAGCCTTGGCCGAGCTCGATAAGCCTGCGGAGAACATCTCCCCATGGGTGGCGGATCTGCGAGCGTCGTTTCGCTACATCGCAGCAGGCGTCATCATTTTTGGTGCGATCTCGACGCTTTACGCGCCGAAAGTGGACGCAGCGCTGTTCGAGGCGATCTGGAATCTCGCGGGTTCGGTGTTCTCGTTCATGTTCGGGGATCGGATGTACATCAAGTTCGTGAAGAAATAGTCGGAGGGTGCGATGGAGCAGTCGATTTTGGGGATGGTGACAGGCGCGATCATCGCGGGAGGCGTGGCGGGGCTCGTGTCCGTTGGCGGGGCGATCGCCACGGTCTCCTTCCTGCGCCAGTCGTTCACGGAATTCAAGGCGGAGACGGCGTCAGCGTTCCGCGAGCTGTGGAAGAAGGAGGGTGAGCAGGACGCGCGGCTTAACACAGTCGAAAGGAAGCATGAGGGGCTGGAGAGGGAGCATAACCTGCTGACCCGGGAGCATCGGGTGCACCATGGATCAGTCGACACGGGATGAAACAGGTAGCTCAGTCCCGCCCGTATCCGTCTCGTTTTTATGTAGTACGTTTTGTAGTACGCTATGCTTGCCGCAGTTACAACTCAGGAAATAGTGCGCCTTGATTATTGCCGGGAATTAATTTAGTAGCATCCTCGAATAATTTATCTGGATTCAGCGGAAGGCTGATCAGATTTAGCATATTTTCAATATCTTCCTTGCATATCACTGCAATCTTATGTTTTCCGGCACTCTCAAGATTTGCAGCTACTTCATCTCTTGAAAGCGGGGTAACAATAGTCGGTTGTATTTGTAAATAACCATGACCCGAAGACGAGAGATTCTCTTTAATCAATTTGGTGCGTTGAACCAGTTTTGCCAGTTTATCGTTCTCGTCAAGCAAGCCTGTAGTACACTCAACAACGCCGATATGTCCCATCGGGGTTACTGCAATTATATCAGGGCCTTTTTGTAGTTTTGGAATTCGCCCGTAATTTGAAACAGAAAAACCTAACAAGCTGAAAAGGGTCGAGACAGCGCCCTCAAAAACATAGGGTTTATCCGTATCTGGTTTTAGGAGCATTTTCCTCAATTGGTCTAAGTCCTGATCAAAAATCTGGTGAATAGCATATCTCGGATTTACCTGCTTCTCTGGGTCTATAACCCACCACTGATGCATTGCAACATCATCGTAGCTGAGGAAAACTTGCATAACCGATGCATTCTTCACTTCAATCCTACACCAGCCTTTTGCCATGCCGGGCGTCTTGGTCCAATCGAATTTGTCTCCATGGACATTTCCGCGACTGATAACCCCTTTATTGAAGATCTTATAACCAATTTTTATTTTGTTTAAATCAATGTTGTTTGCCGTCTGACACTCTATTATTCCTTCTCCTTCCTTAATTGTTGACATATTTGAAATAAAAGCGGGTGATCTGGCTACAAATTCCAAGGTTGTCGTATCCCCCAGTTGCCTCAGCGTGGGCAAGTTGCAATATGCTAGGAGATCGTCAAAACCGTCAAATGGGGCATCCGCGGCTTTTAGTTCCCAGTCGATATGCCTTTGATCTATGGTCTTAGTTAACAAGTTATGTCTTGAGTCGCCTCCAATAATTAAGCAGGGCAGCCGTGGCCCATCGGAAATTGATGGGTGATATATCGGATAGTAGTACATAGGATGAAATTGTTGTTGCCCCGGATGTAACTGCAACATGCCATAGGGACTCATAAATTTACCAGCTCGTGCGTTTTCAATAACATTATCCAAATCGCCTTGTGAAAATCGTGCTGTTATGTAGCCAGCCTTAACATGTTCGGTTTCAAACACGAATGGTTTTCTATCATTTACAAACCAACTGGGCTCAAAAATTACGCGGCCAAATAGCAAATGGATTCCATCAGTGGCCTTTAGGGATATAAAGGAGCAAACATACCAGTCATAGCTGGTCAACCATTTAGCAAGCATTACCATAAAATTATCAAGGCTATTAATATAGCTATTGCTCATCGTTAATTTCCTTATAGTTCTTCTTCATAACAGATAATTCCTTGGCGCTTTGTTGTTCCGCTTGAAATATTTTCCACGCAGGGCGTTCAGCCTCGGGGTTCGTATCCTCGTCAAGTTTAAGGGCATTCCTGAAATTTGGGCCAACGTGTGGCTCTCCTCACAAAGCTGCTGCAAATAACGATACACCGCGGTCGACATCTGCTCCAGCATTTTTAAGGCGTAATCGAAGATCGATTGGTCTGTTCGCTTGTCTCCGTGGGCGGAGCGGTCGCCACGGTGACCTTCCTGCGTCAGTCGTTCACGGAGTTCAAGGCGGAGACGGCAAGCGCGTTCCGCGACCTATGGAAAAAGGAAGGGGAGCAGGATGCCCGCTTGAACACAGTCGAGCGGAAACACGAGGGACTCGAGCGAGAACACAACCTCCTTACTCGAGAGCACCAAGTGCATCATGGGGGGGAGTCGTCTTGAGACGGCTGCAATCTACTCCTGGAGGCGGGCGATGCATCGCAGGTCGTCGGTCTTCGGGTCGTTCACAGCGAACCCCACCGGATAAGCATCCATTTCCCCTGCTGGGTAAGGCTGGAGGAGCGATAATAGGCGACCTCGTTCCTGGGATTCCGTATCGAGCCAGAGTTCGTAGGCAGCGGGCGGCACGATCACTGGCATCCGATCATGGAGTCGGGCGACCAAGTCATTTGCGCCCGTTGTAATCAGGGTGCAACTTTCCACGGGTGAACCGTCTGGTCCTTTCCACAACTCCCACAGCCCGGCAAACGCGAAGAGGTGGCCATCTTTCATGCGGATGTAGTACGGCTGCTTCCTGCGCTCCCCCTTCCTCCACTCGAAAAAGCCGCTCGCTGGAACGAGACAACGGCGGTGCCGGAAGGCGTCCCGGAATGCCGGTTTGTCGGCCACCGTTTCCGCGCGGGCGTTGATCATCTGGTTACCGATCGAAGAGTCCTGCGCCCAGTGCGGAACGAGCCCCCAGCGTAGCCAGACGAACTCTCTCTGCCCAGTTTCCGGAGAAACACGCAACGCGACGATCGGCTGGGACGGAGCGACGTTGTACCGAGGGGTCAGGTCAAACGAGATGTCAGCATCGAACTCTTTTGGAAGAGCAGCCTCGGCATCGAAAAGCGTGAATCTTCCGCACATGATCCATTCTCCCCTTCAGATATCTTACAGCCCAAGGTCACATGCTGCCTTCCGCCTCATAGGATTTTCCACATAAGCGCCTGAAAAGCCTTGAATTCTTCCCGACAGCGAGCCCTCATGTGTCCGGAAAGGAGGTGATGCGCATGAAGCAGCCGGACAGCGTGGAACTGAACCGCACAGACCTGGACATGTGGCTAAGCCGTCTGGCGTGCCGGCTCCGCAACGACGGGCTGGCCCTCGTTGGCCGGGCCAGCCTGGAGTCCTCCCCGGGGCAGCAGCACTACGAGGATCTCACCGAAGTCTGGAACTCGCTGGAGCGGACAGCCTCGCTGCTGGAAGCCGTCCAAGGCCGGCTGTGCGAGGGCTGTCGAATACTGGATGTTTCGGAATGCGTGACCTTTGGCACGGTACCGGAGGTGCGCCCCAGTTCACCCAAGAAAGGAGGCAGGAGCCATGAGCAAGAAGAAGGGAAAGGCCGGAAAGCTGGCCGCCGCGGGAAGGGCCAAACCCGCTGAGTTGAAAAAACAGGAGGCAGTCGAAGTGAAAAAGGCGAAGGCGCCGAAGGCCGAGCGGCCCTCGGTCGACGTGGAGACCCTCCGCAGGCCCGTTGAGGACGCCAAGGCCCGCTTGGACAAGGCCCAAGCCGAGGCGAACGTGCTGGCCGACAAGGCCCGGGCCTTCGTGGCCGAGGCGAAGGACGCCTACCGGGCCGCGCTCGCTCCCTACCGGGAGGCCTGCCGGAAGGCCGGGGTCGAGTGCGAGTACGAGGGAGGTCGGCGGAGCGCCAACGTTTCCGAGAAGGTTTCCTTCCTCGTGGAGAAGGCCGACAAGGGCCTGCGCGTGATGGTCAAGGGCCAGCCCAAGACCGAGGAGGTGATCCCCTTCTCCGCCATCAAGGAGTCCATCAACAAGGCGGCCTACGCCTACACGGAAAAGCACCTCGGCCCGAAGGAGGAGATCGGCAACAAGGGCGGGAGCCTCTCCAATCGTCTGCGGGCAGTCATAGCCTGAATCCGGATACCCAGATTCTCTTCCGAAGGGCCCGATGCCTCACCGCGTCGGGCCTTTCGCTCTTGAATAATCGGGATGTACGAAGGCTTAGCCCGGCAACACGAGGTATCGAGAGGGAGCGATAGCTTCAACGTTGAGGAAAGCGCCGCACACAAAAAGCTAATAATGTCGGTCTGTTTTTTGATATAACAATACGGACTATTCATGGTCTGGGGCGGTGGAGATTGAAGCAGGTTGTTATCGAGAACCCCGTCATCAATTCCCCCTTCTCCGAACCCGCCCGCCACTTCCGTTTTTCCGAAGAAGGCATAACCAACGAGATCGCCTCCGGCCGCCGCCTCAGTTCCTACTTCATCCCCATCGCAAGCCCTCGCAAGAAAAAGACCGGCCAACTCTCCTTCGAGACCCAGTGGACCCAGGACCGGATCGAGGAGAACAAGTTCATCAACCAGGTCCGCGGGAAGGTCAAGGAGTGGCGGGAGGGCCGGTACACCAGAGACGTAACGAAAACTACCGCACGACTCCTGGAGCATTGGACCCATCCCGACCGGGACCCCTCCCGGCGGTTCTTCTATTGCCAGGTCGAAGCGGTACAGACCGCCATCTACCTGGCAGAAGTCGCGGGGAGAACTGGCGACAGGTGGATGGAAAACCGCCTCCGGGAATGGAACGACGCACACAACCCCGGCCTCTACCGCATCGCCTTAAAGATGGCGACGGGAAGCGGCAAGACCGTCGTCATGGCGATGCTGTTGGCCTGGCACACGCTGAACAAGCTGGAAGCTCCCCAGGATGCCCGGTTCGGAGACGCCTTCCTGATCGTATCCCCCGGGATCACCATCCGCGACCGCCTGCGCGTCCTGCTGCCGACCGATCCGCAGAACTACTACGACCGGTGGGACATCCTCCCCTTCGGGTTGAAGGAGGAGATCCGGAAAGCAAAGGTCGTCGTCACAAATTTCCATGCCCTGAAACCCCGGGAACGAGGCGGGAGCGGCAGCGTAGGGAAGATCCATAAGGAGATCCTCGGAGGAAATCCCTTCCAGGAAGCCCCGGGGGCGATGGTTCGCAGGGTCTGCCGGGAGTTGGGAAACAAGAAGAACATCATCGTCATCAACGACGAGGCCCATCACTGCTATCGAGGAAAGCCGGCCGAAGAGGAAGAGCGGCTCGTTGGGGATGAGCGCAAGGAAGCCGAACGGAGGGAGGAAGCCGCCCGGGTCTGGCTCACCGGCTTGGGAGCCGTTCAGGAGAAGCTCGGAATCCGGGCGATCTATGATCTCTCCGCCACCCCTTTCTTCCTGCGCGGCTCCGGATATGAGGAAGGAACCCTCTTCCCCTGGGTCGTCTCTGACTTTTCCCTGATTGACGCGATCGAGTCCGGGATCGTCAAGGTTCCCCGGGTCCCTATTGCAGACGACACGATGAAGGGGGACCTTCCCACCTACCGAGACATCTGGCACCTGATCCGGGAGAGTCTCCCGAAGAAGGGTCGCGGCAAGGACGCCGTTTCCGGCGAGCCGAAACTGCCCGTCGAGTTGGAGGGAGCGCTTCAGAGTCTCTATGGGAACTACGAGAAACATTACCGGGAGTGGGATAAGTCATACGAGAAGTGCAACGACTCCCAGGTTCGCGAAAGAATGACCCCGCCCGTATTTATCGTCGTGTGCAACAACACGAACGTCTCCAAGCTCGTCTTCGATTACATCGCTGGGTGGGAGAAGGAACTCAAGGACGGCTCAGCCATCGTCGTCCCCGGGAAACTTGCTCTGTTCAGCAACGATAAGAACGGAAAGTGGAGCACCCGGCCGAACACGATCCTGGTGGACAGCGAGCAGCTCGAATCCGGCGAGGCGATGAGCAAGGATTTCAAGGAGATCGCCACCCGGGAGATCGAGGAATTCAAGGCCGAGTACCGGGAACGGTTCCCCGGCCGGGACGCCGAAGCCCTGACCGATGAGGACTTGCTCCGGGAGGTCATGAACACGGTAGGCAAGCCAGGAAAGCTCGGCGAGCAGATCAAGTGCGTCGTCTCCGTCTCGATGCTCACAGAGGGGTGGGATGCCAACACGGTGACTCACATCCTCGGCGTGCGGGCCTTCGGCACCCAACTTCTCTGCGAGCAGGTGGTCGGTCGGGGACTGCGCCGGATGGGGTATGGGACCGAATCCCGGACGATTGAGTGCGAAGGCAAGTCCGTGAAGATCGAGGCGTTTCCCGTGGAATATGCCGAGGTGTACGGGGTGCCCTTCTCGTTCATCCCGACGGCTGGGACCAGCACGACGCCCAAGCCGACGCCTCCTCCGACCCGCGTCCGGGCCCTGGAAGATAGAATTGATTGCGAGATCACCTTCCCGCGCCTGATGGGATACCGGTACGAGATTCCTGCGCAAAAACTGGTCCCCAGATTCACGGCCGACTCAAAACTGGCGCTCTCCAGCGAGAGCATCCCGATGAAGGTGGAGAACGCCCCGATCATCGGGGAGACGGCGATCCATACGCTAGATGACCTCAGGCGCCTTCGGGACCAGGAAGTGGTCTTCCTCCTTGCAAAACGGACGCTGGAGACCTACTTTCGGGACGACGACCAGAACCTCAAATTTTGGTTCTACCCCCAGGTCGTCGAGATTTCCCGCCGCTGGTACGACGAGTGCGTGACCACCAAGGGGAACACGTTCAAGCAGCTTCTTTACCTGGTCGAGAATGCGAACGACGCCGCCAGCAAGATCTTTCAGTCCATCGTTGCCTCCACGCCGGAGGAGAAGGTCCTGAAGCCGATCCTCCGGCCCTACGACACCGTGGGCTCCACCCGGTACGTGGATTTCGACACGACCCGGCCTACCTATAAAACGAAGGCCGACCAATGCCACATCTCCCACGTCGTCGCCGACACGGACTCCTGGGAGCAGAAGATGGCACAGGTCTTGGAGGACATGGGGGAAGTCGCAGCGTACGTGAAGAACCAGAACCTGGGCTTCACGATCCCCTACGTCCTCAATGGCGAGGAGAAGAACTACATCCCCGATTTCATCGCAAAGGTTCGGGACGTCCGGGCCGACCTCCTGAACCTGATCGTGGAAGTCTCTGGGGAGAAGAAGAAGGACAAGGCCGCGAAGGTGGCGACGGCGCGGAACCTGTGGGTGCCCGCCGTCAACAACCACGGCGGATACGGCCGCTGGGCGTTTCTGGAGATCTCCGATCCCTGGGACGCCGAGAGGCCGATCCGGGCCTTCATCGCCAACGGATGCAAGGAGACCGTCTGATGCCCACAAAAAAGAAGAACGACGCCGCGACTCCGATCGACTCTTTGAAGCACAAGAAGGAGAAGCGGATGAACATCCCGACGAAGGAACTGCGGGGTTTCGTCGAGGAGGACGAGAAGAGCCCGAAGACGATCCTCTATCCACGGGACCTGTCCCTCGACCCGCAACTCGTATGGAAGGGGAAGGACGAGCAGGATAGGAAGGCGCTCGAAGTCCCGGCAGTACCCGTCTACATCCAGGAGAAGATCCACCCGCAGGCCATTATCGAGGATCTGCGCAAGACCAAGGGGAAGGAGTCCTTCACACCCAGCCTATTCGCCGATTTCAACGGGATCAAGTTCGAGGAGATGATCGAGTTCTACCGGCACGAGCAGAACTGGTCGAACCGGATGATCCTCGGCGACTCGCTCCTCGTGATGACCTCGCTGGCAGAGAAGGAGGGGCTCAAGGGCAAGGTACAGATGATCTACATCGACCCGCCGTACGGGATCAAGTTCGGATCGAACTGGCAGGTTTCCACTCGGAAGCGGGACGTGAAGGATGGCAAGGCCGAAGACGCCAGCCGGGAACCGGAGGTGGTAAAGGCATTCCGGGATACATGGGAAAAGGGTATCCACTCCTATCTTGCTTACCTGAGGGACAGGCTGGTGGTATCCCGTGATCTACTGACCGACACGGGAAGCATTTTCGTTCAAATCGGTGACGAAAACGTCCATCTTGTTCGGTGCCTGCTGGATGAGGTGTTCGGAAGCGAGAATTTTGCATGCTTGGTGTCGTTCGCTACGTCTACGGGGAGCGCAACAGATGCTCTGCCGAGGACTACAGATTATATACTTTGGTATGCAAAAGACGCGAACGTCCTCAAATTTCACAAGTTGTTTGGAAATCAAGAAGAAGAATTCTCTCCTACTGGTTCTGACGAACAAGGCGAATTTGAGCTCGCGTCCATGACTTCACAGGATCCAAGCGATACACGAAGTAAACCTGTTACGTTTCGTGGTAAGGAATTTTCCCCGTCTGAAGGACGGCATTGGTCATATGACCCAGATGTGTTTCACAGACTGGTCAATGCAGACAGAGTGGTGAAAGTCAGCGACAGACAAATCCGGTGGAAAAAATATAAGGACGAGCGTGCGAGGGGAAGACTCGGCAATCGGTGGGATGATACCCAGTTTGCTGGATTTTCCAGCGACAAGATTTATGTGGTTCAAACACATCGCAAGGTAATTGAACGCTGCATTCTCATGACCACCGCTCCCGGCGATTTGGTGTTCGACCCAACGTGCGGCAGCGGGTCCACGGCCTACGTCGCTGAGCAGTGGGGTCGTCGGTGGATCACCATGGACACATCCCGTGTGTCAATCGCACTGGCTCGTACGCGCCTAATGGCGGCGAGGTTCCCGTACTATCTCCTTGACGACTCTATGGAGGGCGCGAAGAAGGAGGCCGAAATCACCGGGAAGTTGCCGCCGGACCGGAAATATGGAGGAGACGTCCGGCAAGGTTTCGTCTATAAACGCGTTCCCCACGTCACGCTCAAATCCATTGCCAACAATGCCGAGATCGACGAGATCCATGACCGCTGGCAGAAGAATATAGATCCGGTGCGGGAAAAGTTGAACCGATTCCGGAAGGCATCGTGGAAGGAGTGGGAGATCCCGCGCGAGGCGGACAAGGACTGGCCGAAGGAGGCGAAG
>JACRDG010000016.1 GCA_016218715.1 Desulfomonile tiedjei
ACAATATTTTTAAGGCCAGCACTTTCCATCATCTTTTTAATTTGACTTTTGGTGAATCGTTGCTCCAACCTCGTACCGAAACGATCTAAGGCATCGGTTCGCATTGAATAGAAACTACCATTGCGGTAGGCGCTGAGTGGAATGTCATATACCTCCGGCAAAGCCGGAGGCTTGAATAATGTGAACCGCTCAAAGCGGTTGGAAACCTTGCGCCACCTGAAGGTGGCTACGCTATTCGAAGATCCTTAGCTGGTCCAGCTTCCGATCTTCCTCTTCGTGTCTACGGATGTATTCTCGTACACTCTCCTCGTCTCTACCCGCAGTCGACACAAAGTATCCTCTTGCCCAAAAATTCTGGCCCGTAAAATTCTTCTTCTGCCCACCGTAGACCCTCGCAATATGTATGGCGCTCTTCCCTTTGGTAAAACCAACCACCTGCGACACGGCGTACTTAGGTGGAATCGAAAGCAATACGTGGACATGGTCCCCCATCAGGTGACCTTCCACCACCCGGCTCTCCTTCTGCCTCGCCAACTCTCGGAGCACCTCCCCCAGATATTTCCGAAGTTGTCCGTACAACACCTTCCGCCGACATTTCGGAATCCAGACCACATGATACTTGCAATCCCATACGGTGTGACTTAAACTTTGCCTGTCGTCCATCGAAAGCCTCCTCTGCCGTAAACTTTGAGCGGTTCACGGTATTGGAGGCTTTCTTATTTTCCCGGAATTGTCAAACTCGGGGAGTCCCCCGGGTAGAGTCGAGATGTGGCGCGGTGACGGTAGGTCCAAGCCTATCTGTTGCCGCCCCTTTCGTCTGGCGGTGCCTCAATAGCGTAGCCATAGTTCCGTCTCCACATCCCGCTCGTCGAACCGAGCATGCGGATTTCCCGCACTCGGCTCTCGGACAAGACCTCATGCCTTCGCCCACGGCAGGTTCCGCGTCAGCTTCGGGAGGCACACGAGCGCTAATCGCTCATACAGATACTCGTCGGGGTAACGTGCGTGTCCCCTGGTACCACCCTTGTGCTTCCTGCAGAGCCAGCGGCGCAGCCGCGCAGTGGTGTAGGCGTCGATTGTCCGGTATGCCTTGCTGACCGGGCCTAAACAAAAGTAATTGGCCCAGCCCATCAGCATCCGGTTCAGACGTTCCACCACCTGCGTGGCCTCCAGCAACAACATATTTCGGTCGGTCTGCACCCGGATCGATTCGATCAGGCGCTTGATACTCTTCTGCGACGGACGCGTGCCCAAATAGGCCCGCCCCGTCTGGACTGAGTAGTACCGTCCGAAGGTGTACCCCAGGAAGTCGAAACTACTTTCCGGTACGCGACAGACGCGGGTCTTCTCCTCGTTGACCGTCAGCTTGAGCCGTCCAATGATTCCCCGCATGGCCGTCAGGGCCTCATCGGCCCCGCGCCTGCAACAGATCACCAGATCATCTGCATAGTTGACGATCTTTGCTCCGAGCCGTCTTTCCAGCCCCACTTTCTTCCACCCCAGTACAAACCGGCGCATATACAAATTAGCCAGCAAGGGTGAAATCGGTGAACCTTGGGGAATGCCCTGCCTGTTGTCCCGGTTCTGGGTCGTTCGCTTCTTACGCCCCCGCTCGTCGCTCTCCTCTACCGGGCTTTCCAGCCACATCTTGACCAGATGCAACATCCGCCGATCGACTACCCGGCGCGCTACCGACTTGAGGAGTTCTTCATGCGGGATGCTATCGAAGTAGCCCGATAAATCGGCGTCCACGATGTCCCGGTATCCGGCATTCAACAAACCGTGCACTTCCCGGACGGCGCTCAGCGCATTCCGACCTGGACGATAAGCGTGTTGCTCAGAGGGAAGGTCGGCCTCAAAGATAGGCTCCAAGACCAGCCTCGCCGCCATTTCGCACACTCGGTCGCGCAGAATAGGAATGCCTAACGGCCTCAACTTGCCGTTTGGTTTCGGGATATAGACCCTTCTGACCGCTTCCGGTCGATAGCTCTCCTCTCTGAGTGCTTGCGCCAATTCCCCCAGCCAGCGCTCTACCCCGTATGCCTCGATGTCCTCGAAGGTCTGCCCATCTACTCCCGCCGCCCCCTTGTTGGCCCGGCAGCAGGCGTAGGCGTGCGCCAGCATGTCCTCGCGGTATATCTTGTCATACAAGGCGTAGAAGCGGAAACCGGGTTCTGCCTTCGCTTTCGCATGTAACGCCATCTGCAGCTTCTGAACGCTAATTGGAGTTTGTAGGTTTCCCAATCTCCCGATCCCTCGCCACTTCCGACGTCTGTCCTGAACTGAGGTCCCTTCCCTCCACCGGCATTACCCGGCTTCAACGGTACTACGAACCTCTCCGCCACCCCACAGTGCCCGATCTGGCCGTCACCGGCCTCCGGTTGGTCTTCACGCATAACCACACTGCGGGGCTTCCCGTGTTGCGTCCATCTCCCTCTTGTATGCATGCCGTCGTCACTACCCCGGCGGAACCGTTGGGTGAATTCTTCGCTCGCTACCCCAGTGGTGACAGCCTTCCCCGGGCTCTGTACGGGTCGGCTTCCGCATTAACCTTTTCGAGGCCTGCTCAACGTTTACTCATGTTACGGCCTGCATACTCGCCGAGTCACCCTAAGTGACCCTTTACATCGAAGGCTTCAGCCGTTTCGTTTCCTCCGCGACTGCTCCGATTGCTACCGGCTGGAGCGAAAAGTTGCCGGGTGGGATTCGCACCCACTGAAAGATTGCGCCTTTGCACGGCGCACCAGAGCCGGGGGTTTACCCGTGATTATTACTAACGTTATTGACTTCTGCATAAATAATGCAATATACTGGTGTCCGAGGAGGATACCGGCATGCGACCCAAAGGTTCCGTCGAGGTTCTGTCAGACCGCCGCCGTCGGGGTCTCAGATTACTGGATGAGGGCTTAAGCCTCAACGAAGTCGCTCGCCAAATAGGTTGTCCGGCCAGTTCCGTCATGCGATGGCGCAATAAGCGTTCCC
>JACRDG010000015.1 GCA_016218715.1 Desulfomonile tiedjei
AAATTGCGGCCTCAAAAGACCAGAGATGAAAAGCGTCGGACCAACCGAACGAGAAGGGCCTGAGCGAGGCAGAGATCTCCCGCCTTCTGGCCGAACGGAAATCTTTGCCGCCAGATTACCGAGAACGCATCCAGACAAAGCCCAAGCACGGTCATAAGGAACGTGAGCCGGATGTGAAAGGAGCCGACGGGTCCGAGTTCCGATTGATTGTTCGACAGAGCGAGTTCAACCCGCTCGACTTTTCGGTTATCCTTACCTATCGGCCGCCCAAGAAGAACCAGCTTTTCCGGCTCCGCCGGTATAATGGCAAAAGCCATGAACACACGAACACCCTCGAGAGCCGAACCTTTTATGATTTCCATATACACGGGGCAACCGAACGTTATCAGGATGAATCGGGATTGCGCGAAGACTCCTATGCAGAGCCGACCAACCGTTTTGCTGATTTTCGCGGCGCCATCCGCGCGATGCTGGAGGACTGCGGATTCGACGTGCCTCCCAATACGCAAGGGGCTCTCTTTGAGGAGGATCTCTAGCCATGGCCATTGAAACGATCGAGCGAGATTTCAAGCAAAAGGTCTGCGAAAGTCTCCGTCTCGCCTCAGAAGGTATGGATCGTTACCGGGTGTTCACGCCCTTTCTGTTTGAAGACGGCGACCATTTAGCCATTGTTCTCAAGCGCGAACAGGGTCGTTGGATTCTTTCGAACGAGGGACATACCTTTATGCACCTCACCTACGACCTGGACGAAAAAGACCTCCAGCGCGGCACACGACAAAAGATCATTACGAGCACCCTCTCCGCCTTCGCGGTGGACGACCGTAACGGCGAGCTGATCCTGGGCATTCAAGATAATCGCTATGGAGATGCACTCTACAGTTTTGTCCAGGCGTTGCTCAAAATCTCGGACGTGACCTACCTCTCGCGGGATCGTGTCCGCTCCACGTTTATGGAAGATTTCCGCACGTTCATGGAGGAGCGGGCGCCTGAATCGCGCCGGCGCTTCGACTGGTACGATCCAGCGCACGATCCCGAGGGGAAATATGTGGTGGACTGTCAGGTCAATGGGACGGCGCGCCCGCTCTTTGTCTATGCTTTGCCGAACGACGACAAAGTCAGGGATGCCACCATTGGCCTGCTCCAGTTTGAGCGGTGGGGACTGCCGTTCCGCTCCGTCGGGGTGTTCGAAGATCAGGAAGAGGTCAACCGGAAGGTCCTGGCCAGGTTCAGCGATGTGTGCGAAAAACAGTTTTCCAGTCTTGCGGCCAACAAAGACCGCATCAGTCGATACTTAGACGAAACTTTGGGGCAAGGCTAAAAACCGCTGCATTGAGGCTGCTCCTGCGATGGCAAAAGTGAGCGCAAGAAAAGTACGGGCGGATAAGCCGACAGGGAAAGGCATGCGCACGAAGAAGGCAGCCGTGACGCCCAGCCCCGTCGTGCCGGTGAAGAAGACCGAGGTCAAGATCACCGCCGCGAAGGGGCGGCCGATGCTGACCTGGGTCGGCAAGCGGCCGCTCTCGCACGTCACCGCCTTTCCGGCCCAGCACATCGAGACCTTCGATCCGACCGGCTCGTTTGGTGGAAAACCGGCGATTCCTGACATCTGGAAAGACTGGCCAGCCGCCTATCCCAAGGGCGGGTTGCTCTTTCACGGCGACAATAAGGAGATACTGGCACATCTGCTGGCCAACGGGTTCCGGGGCAAGGTGAACCTGATCTACATCGACCCGCCGTTCGATTCCGGCGCGGACTACGTGCGCAAGGTCTCTCTGCGCGGCGCGAAAGGCACAGCCAAGCTGGACGGCGAGAGCTACACACTCGGCGAGCAGATTCAGTACACCGACATCTGGGCGAACGATAACTACTTGCAGTTTATGTACGAGCGGCTGATGTTGCTGAAAGAGTTGTTGACCGAGGATGGGAGCATCTGGCTGCATAGTGATGCTCACCGGTCTCATTTTCTTCGCTGCTTACTGGAAGAAGTGTTTGGCGCGGACAACTTCCGAAACGAGGTGGTTCGGGAAAAACAGAGGGGTGGCAAGCATCACGCCAACCTGTCAGTCGGCTCTATTCATGACACACTACTGCACTTCTCAAAGGGCGAGACATTTACATGGAACGAAGTTCGAAGGGAAATACCCGAACGAATTCTTTTGGAACGGTATCCACTTGAGGATGAGATTGGCAGATACGCTCTCGCGGATTGCACCAACTTCAAGGTTTCGAGGCCTAACCTGACCTATGAGTTTCTGGGTTTCAATAGAACCTGGAAGTGGACTAAAGAAGAAATGCTTCGGAAGTACGAAGAGGGCGAAGTTGTCCAGATCGCTCCAGGAAATATCCCTCGTCGTAAGGTTCGCCCGAATCCCGAAGGCGACAAGCTTCAGAGCATTTGGTATGACGTCGCGGACACTGAAAAAGAGAGTGACTATCCAACAGAAAAATCCGCGAGTCTCTTGGAAAGAATAATCGACGTATCCTCCAATCCGTTTAGCATCGTTCTCGACTGTTTCATCGGCTCCGGCACAACCGCTGCCGTCGCCCAGAAGCTGGGCCGGCGCTGGATCGGCTGCGACATCAACAAGGGCGCGATCCAGACTACAGCCAAGCGTTTGCAGACGATTATCCGGGAGCAGATTGAGGCGCAGGAGCAACGCCCCCTCACCCTCCCTCTCGGAGAGGGGGACAGGCACCGCGAGGACGCGGAGCCAGTCCCCGCACAGCTCGCCCTCACCGTCTGGCGCGTGAATGACTACGACCT
>JACRDG010000018.1 GCA_016218715.1 Desulfomonile tiedjei
CAGGATGTCATTCGGGAGTATGAAGTGAGCGACGCCGCTCTTTTCAGCATGGACCGAGGCACCGCCAAGCTCATCGAAACCGATCTCCTGGTGGATGACGGTCTTCACTACGTTCGGTCCCGTCACGAACATGTATGAGGAATTCTCTACCATGAAGGTGAAATCAGTCATGGCGGGACTGTAGACCGCACCGCCCGCGCACGGTCCCATGATGCATGAAATCTGCGGAATGACCCCGCTGGCCATGACGTTCCGGTTG
The DNA here is from genome assembly GCA_016218715.1 of Desulfomonile tiedjei. GTDB lineage: Bacteria > Desulfobacterota > Desulfomonilia > Desulfomonilales > Desulfomonilaceae > JACRDG01. The sequence goes on from JACRDG010000018.1 coordinate 260, forward strand.
AAGATCTGTCCGTACGCGGCCAGCGCGTCTACCCCTTCCTGAATTCGCGCGCCGCCGGAGTCGTTCAGCCCGATAACCGGCGCGCCGACTCTCACCGCGTGATCCATGACCTTACCGATCTTTTCGGAATGGGCCTCACCCAGGGAGCCGCCTATGACGGTAAAATCTTGGCTGAAAACAAATACTTCTCGGCCGTCAATGGTGCCGTGGCCCGTGATGACCCCGTCGCTGAGGAATTCTTTTTCGCTGCCAAGATGGCCCCCCCTCCCGGCTTTGAGCATGTCGAACTCCTCGAAGGAGCCTTCGTCGAGAAGCAGGTCCAGGCGCTCCCTGGCAGTGAGTTTGCCGCGGCGGTGCTGGTCGTCGATACGCCGATCGCCGCCGCCGGATCGGGCTTCTTCCCTCAGGTCCTGAAGGGTCGCAAGATTGTCCTGCATGGGCCACACCATGGAGGGCGGGCTGCAGGTGAGGTCCGATGTTTCTTCGGACGAAGGGCTTTCTTTTTCGCTGCTCATGTCTCTGCTCCGGCCAGTGGAAATCTCGCGTCCGCTGCGGATCTCTCCCGCGTCTCGCAGGCCCACGAAGGGGGTATTATAAGGGCTGCGGGAGAGACAGTGCTACGAAAAAACGGTAGCGGATATATAGTGGTTCCCAGCCTGGGTTCGATCACGTTGGCATCGGAGGAGTTACCCACCACCGGGGCCGTCATGCGCTGTCGATACGCTGGCCATGGTTTCGCTCAGGGCGGAAAGGATCACAGACTCGGTTTACAGAAGAGACCGAGTTTGTTAGAAGTTCCGAGCGAGATGCAGAAATTTGGAGGGGAATGATGGAGCAATCAATGCAAGATTTCGTGCCACATTACAGCACCCCGGAACCCAACCAGACGATTCCGCTCAGCACAGACGAAAAGGTTGAGATTGTCTTCGAAGGCACCACATACCAGGGTAAAGCGGACATCTGGTTGGAGTTCCTGCCGAAGCCAGGGCTGGTTATCAACGCGCTCTTTCCTGATGACTCATTGGCTCTTCAGCGACTGGCTCAGCAGAGCCGTCTGCTCCGTTTTCCTTCTCTTAATGCGGAATGCAACGTGCTCCTACGGTCAATCGGAACCGAGTTTGAGCCCCGGCCAATGTCGAGGATCACTTTCTATCCACGCGTCGGTCAGATTAACATACGGAATGCGGACAAACCACTCCTCCAGCGCGTGGATTTTCACCTCTTGAATTTTCTGGACTTTCATTGCTTGGTCGGGGGGATGTCAACGGATCGGATCGTTGAAGAGGTCGAGGGTGACCGCCAAAATTTTGAGAGCCTTGGATGTGCCGTATTGATGGCTGATGGCTGGCGCATCACACTTACCGCACTTCCCTCAACGAGAAATCTAATGCGAGCATTTGAGGGAACGACTGGCTATGCGATCACTCACCTGGGAAGAATAGAGCGCGAAGACGGAGCTCTATTTACTGGGCGGCGAGCTGAAGACCTGCTTGACGCGCTCCATTACTTTCTGTCATTTGCGCGGGGGTTTTGGACGCCTCCTATCCTGCCTGTTGGGCTGACGAGCGACGGTCAGCTCGCTTGGGAGCAATGGGTGATCGGAAAGACCCATGCCTGGGAATACGTGCCGTCTTGGTTTGATGCGAAGCACGGCCAATTGTTGGCCAAGGTATTTCCAGGGTTCTGGAACCTCTGGAGTTCCGAGGCTTGGCATGATCCTCTAAGAGAATCCATCGACTGGTATTTGAGAAGCAACACTAACGGCGGCGATATGGGAATAATCCTTAGTCAGGCTGCGCTTGAACGGTTGACCTATGCTTATGCTGTGCCGAACCAAGGCCTTCCCAAGTTCTTCCCATGTCCGGAGCAGAAGAAGGCAAGGGAGAAGAAGCACCGCAAACAGACTAAGTTCGAGGACCTCCCCGCTTCGAGAAAAATCTTCGAAGTCTTCTCACGCCTCGAAATTCCAGTTGAGATACCCGAACAACTGAGGAGTATGCGGAGGACGGCAGAGGAACGCTCTCGCAAATGCGGGCCGCAGGCCTTCACGTACATGCGGAACAAAATTGTTCACGCTAGTACGCTCCGCGCAAAGGAATGGATGACAATCCTTTACGAAACATGGTCTCTGGGGCAGTGGTACGTCGAACTGCTTTTGCTGAGACTTTGCAGGCATACGGGAGAGTACTCCAACCGGCTAGAGCCTGGGCGAATGGGTGACGTCACCCCCGTTCCGTGGGCGGGCAACGAAATCGCCACGCACTCGATAGATCTGGGACCTGATTAGATGATATTCGCGCCGAGTCTCTCAGCAACACACGAATCGAACCGCGTGACAACGCGCCAGAAGCTACCTAGCGTGGTCGTCAATCGTGGCAGTTCTGTGGTATGGTTGACACAAATGAACACTAGCGTTGGGTGGTATCGTGCCCCAACTTCGCCATCATGAAATTTTCGATAGAGCCCGAGAAGCCCGAAGACTGGATTCGCCGTGCAGCTTATGCCCCCGCCGTTGCGGAGTGGACCGCGCTTCGGGTGAACGCGGCTACTGCAGGGCCGGCCCTCACCCAGCCATTGCGACCGCGATCCCCCATTTCGGCGAAGAACCGCCTCTGGTCACCGCCGGCGGCGCGGGGACGATCTTCTTCTCACGCTGCAATCTCCGTTGCGTGTACTGCCAGAATCACCAGATCAGCCAGGGCGACCTCGGCAACGAGATCGTTCCCGAGGATTTGGCGGACAAAATGCTCGAGCTTCAAGAATTGGAATGCGCCAATATAGAACCGGTGTCACCGAGCCACCACCTCCCCGGTCTTCTGGAATCCCTTGCAAATGCCGTTGAAAAAGGCCTGCGCCTTCCGGTAGTCTACAACACCAACGGATACGAGAATCCGGAAACCCTCGACCTACTGGAAGGGATTGTGGACGTCTACGTTCCGGACCTGAAATACTCGTCCCCGGACGCAGCGAGCCGGTACTCCGACGCACGCGACTACGTCTCGGTCGCCCGGGAGGCCGTCCTGAAGATGCACGCTCAGGTTGGTAACCTGGTGGTGGACATCCATGGAGGAGCGGTAAGAGGGCTTATAGTCAGGCATCTCGTCCTCCCCGAAGGGAACGCTGGCACCCGAGACACTCTCCTATGGATCAAAGACAACCTACCCGCAACCGTCACCATTTCACTCATGGCCCAGTATTCCCCTCTGCACAGGAGCCGAGAGTTCCCGCCCCTGGATCGGGCTGTCACTGCTGCAGAATACGAGGAGGCAGTGGACCTCGCGTGGGACCTGGGCTTCGAGAACGTCTTCGTTCAAGATGTCGAGTCTCAAACCGCAGGAATCCCGGACTTCGGCTCAAGTCGGCCGTTTAACTGGGATTGAAGGGGGAGGTCCTTCTCCCGTGGTTCATTGCAGGAGGATCCTATGGAATCGAAGACCTTCGAGCTGTCCTTCGCCAAGTTCATTCAAAGGTTTCACGAGCAGATCGAGGAAGCCTTTCTCGAAGACGCGCTGAGCAAGCGTGGGCTCTGCGCCCAGTCACCGCAAGGCAAGAAGATGTGTGAGGAGCTGGCGGATCGGATCCTGAAGGAGTTTACGATCAAGATCGATCGAAAGACTCCCCTGGAGGCCATTGCCGAGCCGTACGTCCAGGTGGGAATCCGCGCGTACAAGGACCGATTGAGTTCTTCAGAAATGGTTCATGCTTTCATCCTCTTGAAGCGGCACATATGGCTCTTCTTCCAGGACAGCAACTTCGCTGGCCAGCCGTTCGACGTGAGGTCCATCGTGGCGCTGAACAATCGAACCGCGCTGTTCTTCGACCGAGCGATCTACTATTTTCTGGTCGGGTACGAGCAGGCGATGACCGAAAGCGTCGGCGAGCTGGAATCGTTATACCTGTCCTTTCTCGACAGAGTGCGCCGCGACCTGCGCTCCTCGGGGGATCTGGAGCCCGGGAAATAGCGACTCGTGGAGAGCGGGCCTGGAGGGAAACGTTTTCCACGGCAATGGCTGCCCCATCATTCACGGAAACGTCCGTAGCGCGGTTTATCCATGCTGGCATACTTTGATTGCTTTTCAGGCATTTCCGGTGACATGACCGTCGCGGCGCTCATCGATCTCGGTCTCGATCCGGTGTTTCTTGAAGATCAGCTCTCCTTGCTCGAGATCCGGGGGTGCGCGCCCGTCGTCCGCCGGTCATCCCGACATGGACTTGACGGGGTCCGTTTCGAAGTCCGGGTCTCCTCCAACCAACCCCACCGAAGCTACCGTGACATCAGGATCTTAATCGAAAGGTCGGCCATCGACGATGCGCCCAAGAGTCGCGCCCTGGAGGTGTTCGAGATCATCGCGACCGCAGAAGCACGCGTCCATGGCGTTGACAAAGATGCCGTCCATTTCCACGAAGTCGGCGCGGTCGACTCCATCGTTGATGTAGTCGCAGTCGCTGTGGGCGTGCACGCGCTCGGTTTTGAAAGAATCGTCTGCTCACCCCTTCCGATGAGCCGCGGATTCGTCGGCACCGCGCACGGAACCATTCCCACCCCTGCACCGGCCACGATGGAAATCCTTCGGGGAGTCCCCGTCTTAGGAGTGGAATGCCCAATAGAGCTGGTCACCCCCACCGGAGCGGCCATCGTTCGCTCCCTCGCCTCCGACTTCGGGCCCTACCCGAGCTTCGTGCCCATGAAGACCGGCTACGGACTCGGCAAGTCCGACCCGAAGGAATTCCCCAATGCACTGCGCATAGTGGTGGGAGAGGCGACCCAGGCCGCCCTTGGTCGAGACAGGATCGGCGTCGCGGAATGTCAGGTGGATGACTTGGACCCCCGAGTACTTGGTGACCTGATGGACGTGCTCTATGCCGAAGGAGCCTTGGAAGTGACCTTCTCCGCGGTACAGATGAAGAAAAACCGACCGGGTACGCAGATCTCCGTCTTGACCCCTTCGGAAAGAGTGGTCGCCATCTCTCGGATCCTCCTGGACAACACCACAACCCTGGGAGTTCGAACCGGCTACTCTGAGCGAATCGTGCTGGAAAGGCGATCCGAAGTGATGGAGACTTCCCTGGGCACGGTCCGGGTGAAGCTTGTCACAAAGCCCGACGGCCGGATCGAAAAGCGGTGTGAATTCGACGAGGTACGTGAGATAGCCCGCAGGACCGGCAGACCGGCTCGCGAAATCCTCCAGGTTTTGGAAAGGGAACTGGACCGGTGAGCGTTGCGGTGGAAGGCTTGGAGTATTGACGATGAGTTCCTGAGCTTGCACCAAGCGGAAAGGTACAAATCGTCGGGGGAAGCTCGTTTCGAAGCTTCCCCCGACCCTCCCGGACACGGGGAGGGAGCTGGTTGGGAGTAGTGAGGAGGAAGGAGGGGGCGGCCCAGGAAACTATTGCACAACCTGGACGGTATACCCGAACTTCTCGCCGTTTTCCTTCTGATAGTCGACCTTGACCCGTTCGCCTACCGCAGGCCTGCGGAACGGCACAAACTTGGTCTTCAGTCCCACTTTTATCGTGACAACTTCCGCGGCCTCGCCTTCTTCGGCAACCCGTATGGCAATGCTCTTGGGTGAAGACGCAACCACCTCGCCGGTAATGGTCTCGTACTTCTTGTCCTCCGCGCCCGCAAGTTTCTCCTTGGGGCCCTTCTCGCCTTCGGGTACCTTGGTGACCTTCTTGGCTCCAGGTTTCTTTGATTCCGGCTGCGTCTTTTCCGTAACCTGTTTCTGGAGCTTCTTACCCGGCTCCTCCCCGGTCGGCGTCCATGCTTTTTCCGAAACATGAGTCGGCGGCTTGGTCGAACAAATCGGCTTGGGCGGCGTGCAGGTTTCGGTGGGGAGCGCCTCCTCGCCGACACTTCTGCACCGGGTTCCGGGCGGAGGGGGCGGCGGATAGCACTGGACCGAAGGGGGCAGCGGGGTAAGACTCACCACCTTGGTGGCCTTCATGTACCCGTCCTCCAACTGGAAATCCACGGCAACGCGCTCACCGATACAGGGTCGTCGGTTTGGAAGGTACTTGGTCCTCCAGCCGACATTGACCGCAGCGCACTGATTGCCTGATTTGACGGTCATGGTTCGCCACCCGTGATCTATCACGGTTCCTTTGAAGGTGCAGATGCGGTAAGCGTCAGCAGGCTCCACCGTAAGGTACGAAACGGAAAAGGCCGCAACGATCAGCAGAGCTGCGACTGAGATGGAATACTTCCCAGACATAGGGGACCTCCTCACCGGGGGGAGTGGGGATTAGCTTGGTTGCACTACAGCTCCGCGAACTATACGCGGGCCTTTACTAAAAAGTGCTTGAAACATAGTCTGTTAAATGAAAAATGTCAAGTAGTTTCTAAACAAAGGGTGACTACTCCCCAAATCCGGACTGCTTCCGGCCTCAGAATCACCTCATTCCCCTCCCCTTGCCAACTCACAACCAGTATGTTATCAAGCCCATAGGGAGCATGTAAATGGGAATCGCGCGAGATCCTCAGTCGGTCGAAATAGACTTCATTAAAGAAATGGCCGAAGCTCTCGGTAGTACCGGTCTGAAACTGGAGGATATTCTGGCAAAGGCCTCTGGTGCGCGAGAAGAGGCCCTCGACCTGCTCGACCGGTACCACAACCGAGGATCGCAGGCCGACCGGCCTGCCCCTGCTGCGGTGAACGAATCGATCCGCGCACACAACGCGCTGGTGGACCAGGCAGAAGATACGCTCCGGTGGCTGCTCATACAGCGCGAGGCATGCGGCTTTCGCACACACCGCAACGTGCACGTTCATTATCCCATTCCTGCGAAGATCAAGCTCGTGAAAGAATGATTCGTCTCCTGTCGCTCGTGAGCCGGGGTGCCTGCGTTGCAGGGGTGCTTCTCCTGCTGATCGCCCCCCACCCATGGAGTGTCGCTTCCGAGCCGGCTGACGCGCCGAAGGGGAACAAGACCGTCTGGGTAGTCTTCTTCTCCTCGCAAGGGTGCCCTCACTGTGGAAGTGCGAAGGACCTGATCGCAGCCATGAAAGCCAAGTACCCCATACGCACCAAGGTCTTCGACGTGGACCGGTCCGAGGACTACCGTCTGTTCCGGCGGCTCGAGCGGATTCATTCCTCGGGCAAGTTCGCGGTCCCACTCATCATGGTGGGTGAGTCGATCCTCGAGGGAGAGGCGGAGATCGCGGAGAAACTGGAGGCAACTGTCCGACGGCTCGCTCGATCCGGAGGCGCGGGATTGCCTTACCTGGGGAGCGCGTCCACGAAGCGCGCCGTTGCAGACAAATCTCAGCAGAACGATTCCCCACGCGAGAATCGGGTGCGCCCCCCAACCGTAGGAGAAGAATGGAAGAAAATCCGCACGTTCTTGAACAAGTGGTTGCCGTGACCCATTTCTCGGGCACACGTCAGATTGACTGTAGGAGTCCGCGACTCAGGAACGGGCCTCCGAAGCTCGGGCTGATCTGGAAGGCGATCCTTCTGGCGGCCGCGATGTTCTCCTTGGCCTCATGCACGTGACTCCAATCGCGATCGGCCGGCGTGCCCGGTCAAGACGCGCAGTCGCCTGCTTCCTCGGGACGCGGCTGCCCTCCAGGAGCCCTTTTCTGCCCATTTTCAGGTGGCTCGGTGAAGTGACCGGGGTCCTGGGGTTATGCCGATGCGCTCCTAAAAGAGAGAGCCTGAGGGAGTCGATAAGGCCGACGAAATTCTGGTCCGTCTGGTTGATTTCGTGGTATCGTTGCCTGGTGTCGTCCGACGGTCCCGGCAGGAAAATGGTACTGGACCGGTTATAAGTGAGGTCTCGGGAGAGAAAACCCTTGACTATATGGTAATATCTGTATACTTATATGTTGACGACACTACGGAGCTGTCACATCTTATAATGAGGAGCGAACAATGTTCGACATTGACGAGGAATCGCGCAGCTATTTCAAGGACAAGATCGGCGGGAATCAGGCCCTAAGGGTCTTCTTCGGTGGATACGGCTGAGGCGGCCCCAGCATGGGACTGGCTCTGGATGAGCCACGGGAAGGCGATGAAACCTACTCCGTCGAAGACCTCAAAGTAACCGTTGATCCCTTCGCACTGAAGCTGATCCGAGAATCAGGCGGCATCACCATAAAGTCGAGCGCCTTCGGGCCCATGGCGGAACTCAACGGGGCTTCCGGGAGCGCCTGTTCGTGCTGATTGCGAGGGAAGTTCATGCCGATTTTCGAATTCAAATGTGAACGCTGCGGACACGAGTTTGAAAGTCTCGTCTTCTCGTCCGAGACAAGAGCGCCGGTATGCCCGAGTTGCGGTTCGTCAGAAGCGAAGAAGGTCTTCTCGGTGTTCTCCTGCGGGGGAATAGATAAGAAAATCTCCGCCTCGTGCTCTTCGTCTCATACGGGAGGCGGTTGATCGCACAAGTGAGCCGCCGGGCGCGGCTCTCCCTGATACAAACCCCATTCAAAGAATCAGAACCGGGGGGAACTTCTCTGTGTAAAGAAGTTCCCACCGGATTGCTTCGTTTGAAGGCGGCTTAATCCCACTTGCGCACGTCTTCGATGGTCTTGGAGTCCGCGGGGATGGTCCCGGGTTCGAGAATCCGCACTGCACCTTTCAGCTTCAGCACTTCTTTCACTGTTTGTTCGACCGCCTTAACCAGCCCTTCGGCCGCGGGGCCCTTGAGTTCGACTTGCAAGGTCATGACGTCCTGATCATGGGATCTCTCCACCAATAGTCGCGCTCTGGCGATTTCAGAATGGCTTGCCAGAACCTTGTCTACCTGGGACGGGTGCACGAACATCCCCTTGACCTTGGTGAGCTGATCGACGCGGCCCATGATGCGACTCAACCGCGGGGCGTTGCGACCGCAGGCACACGGTTCGTCCACTATGCTGGAGAGGTCCCCGGTGCCGAATCGCACGAGCGGGTAGATCCGATTGTTGGTGGTCACCACCACCTCGCCCGGTTCGCCTGTGGGAAGCACCTCTCCTGTGGCAGGATCGCAGATTTCCACGATCACGTCGTAGTGGACATGCATTCCGCTGATCGCGGAGCATTCGTAAGAGACGCACCCGACGTCCGCGGTTCCGTAAGCCTGCCTCCCAATGAGGTGGTATTCGTCCACGAATCGGTTTCTCAGTGACGGCGGCAGCATTTCGGCCAGAAGGAATCCAATCTCCAGCTTGAATTCCTTGGCCACGTTGATACCCATGTCTTCGGCTCTCTTGAAGATTGCCATCAGAAAGCTGGGGGTGCCTACATATCCAGTCACCCCGAGGTTCTTGATGATTTCTACCTGGGTCTCGGTGTTGCCCACGCCGGTCGGGATGACGGTAGCGCCCAATTCCAGGAGTCCTTCTTCTATCATATGGCCTGCGGGGGTCAGGTGGTATGCGAAGGTGTTGACTACGAGATCCCCGGGACGAAAGCCAGCAGCGTAGGTCGCTGTCTTCCAGCGCCAGTAGTCGGGAATTCTGCCCACCGGGTCATAGATCGGGCCTGGAGACTGGTGTATGCGCGCCAAAGTAGAAATGGGAACGGTGAGGAACCCACCGAAGGGCGGTCGGACTTTCTGGGCCGCGGAAAGGTCTTTCTTGTGGAGGATCGGAAATTTCTGCAGATCTTCGAGGGTGCGGATATCCTGGGGTTTAAGCCCAGTATCGTCAAAGGTCTGCTTGAGCGGAGTTCCGGAGGTGTATGCCAGTTCCACCACCTCGCCGAGGAACTTCTCCTGGTATGCGCGCCTCTCGGCGGGGGATAATTTCTCTTCAGGGTTCAAGATCCCGGAGTTTCTATCCACGTGATGCATAACCTCCTCCATTGTTTGCAAGCTCTGGACTGAAGCGGAAGACCCGTTGGGGAGTGGAAGGTTCCCGCTGCTCCACGAAAGGTCCCTGGAACGCGGCGTTGCACGTCAGCAGCGAGAAAGATTCTCGGTTACGCGAACTCTTTCCCCGCGTGCCTACGGTGACCGAAACAACAGCGAACCACGGAGACGGGTCGAGGCAAAGTGTATCAGATGATCAGAGTGCTGGCTATCGGAAACGCGCTGAAACGCGTGGTGTCTGCACGCGGGTGCGGCGTTCAGCGCGACGCTTTCCGGAAATGTTCTCTATCGTGAAATCTGGGCAACGCGGTGCGAACAAGCTCTTGGCGCGCTGACATCAGATGGGCCGTACGTTGTGGCAACTGCGAGAATTCTCGTCGGATTCCCGTGACCGGGCGACCGCGCCAGCCGGACCGGGGATTGGTCGGATAGCTGAAACCAGGTACCCCAGGGAAGGTGCCTTGTCGCGAAAACGGAGTACTTGGCAGCGGAACAGATCGCTCGGCCAACCCGGGCTTTGTGGAGACCTTGCCGTGGGCCACGTGGGGCACGAATCCTCAGAAATCAGTTGATTCGTGCAGAAATCCTGGCCGTTGCGTATTTTCCTCCGACCGGAGGATGGACGACCTTGTCGCAGTCGTCATCGTCCCTTTTGTCTCACCCGAAGGCCGCAGGGACGGCAAGCAGGCAGATCGTGAGGAGGATAAGGAGTAGATTTCGCAGCTTCTTCATCGAGGTCGCCCCCATATGTCTTGGTCACGATACCAGCGGATACACGTTTCCGTGCAAAGCGAAGTTACACGAAAGCTCCGAGTTTTCCCACCACAAGTTTCACGCCCAAGGGGCAGAGGTCGTAGCACCTCTCTGTCTGTAAACGGGGTCTCAACTTCTCTAGAAAATATTCGGCTCCTGGAATTCGCCGAAGACCTCTCTGAACACGCCGGCCATTTCGCCTACAGTGCAGTATGCCTTGCAGCAATCGACCAGAGGAGGCATGACGTTCTCTTTGGCGCGAGCGGCTCTATTCAGTTCGTTGAGGGTGCGCTTTACCTCCGCGTCGCTCCGCTCCGCCTTGACCTGCTTGAGCCCTTCGATCTGCCTCTCCTGAGTGGCCGGGTCGTACTCGTGCAACTCCACCTCGGGGTTGTCTGTTTCGTCTACGTATTTGTTGACCCCGATCTTCACGAACTCACCGTTTTTGAGCCCGCGTTCCCACTCGTACGCCTGCTGCGCCACGAGCTTCTGCGCGAAGCCCGTAGAGACCGCGGCTACCATGCCACCGACGTCTTGAATTCTCTGCCGTTCTTCCTGGATCTTCTCCTCCATCTGTTTTGTGAGCGTCTCGATGAAGTACGAGCCCGCCAGAGGGTCCACCGTGTCCCGCAGGCCGATCTCGTCCATGAGGAGTTCGCAGGTCCGCAAAGAAAGGAGTGCTGCACGCGGAGTTGGAATGGTAAATGCCTCGTCGAACGAGCAGAGCGCGGTCGTCTGCGCGCCTGCCAGAGCCGCGGCCAGTGCGTAATACGCGCTCCGAATGATGTTGTTCTCCGGTTGAGCCTTGGTCAAGCCGAATCCTCCACCGCCGAAGAGGCCTCTCAGGTGCATGGCTCGCGGGTCGCTCGCGCCGTACTTCTCTTTGAGGTTCTTGGCCCAGAGCTTCCGTGCAGCCCTGAACTTCGCTACCTGCTCCCACAGGTTGCCGAATATATTGAAATTGAACGTGATCCGCCGCGCCACGTCATCGACCGAAAGCCCGCGGTGGATCGCCTCGTCGATGTACGCGTTGGCGATCTCAAGAGCGAACCCGATCTCCTGGGCTGGATTTGCCCCGGATTCTCGCATGTAATACCCGCAGACCGACACCGGGTTGCATCGCGGAAGCGTGGTGATGGAATACTCAATCGTGTCGCCGATCAGGCGGACCGCATCCTCAACCGGATAGATCCATGCGCCACGGCCGATCATCTCTTTGAGGATGTCGTTCTGGGGGGTCGCGCTGATGCGCGTCAGATCGAAAGCGCGCTTTTCCGCCATCGCCTGATACATGGCCAGCATCACCGAGGCGACGGCGTTAATGGTTAGTCCGGACCCGATCCGATCGAGCTTAATGTCCGCGAACGCCACCTCAAAATCCCGCAGGGTGTCGACAGCCATCCCGACCCGCCCGACTTCTCCCTCGACCTTCGGGTCATCGGAGTCGTACCCCATCTGCGTGGGGAGGTCGAACGCGACGTTGAGGCCGGTCTGGCCATGTGAAATCAGGAGCTTAAACCTTTCATTGGTCTCGTGCGGAGTCCCGAATCCGGAGTACTGGCGGGTCGTCCACGCGCGGGACCGGTACCCCTCGGGGTGGATGCCTCTGGTGAACGGGTATTTACCCGGTTCCGCGAGATCCCGTTCGTAGTCGAAGCCGACCGCGTCGAGATCGTCCGGCCCGTAACTACCCTTGACCTTGATCCCCGACTGAAGGGTTACCTCCAGGATCGCGTCCTTCTCGTTCTTCACATACTTGGCTACACCCATGAGAGCACCTTTCGAGACAGCTCGGGGAGGACCACGTTGAACTGAGGTTCTCCCCGAACTATTGCCGGCTTGAATCAGTTTTAGATTATTCCGTCGGCCTTGAGCTTGGCGAGATCGTCGTCCGAAAAGCCCAAACTCCCGCCCAGGATTGCAGCGTTGTGCTCGCCGAATCGCGGTGGGAAGGAGAGCCGTCCGCCCGTTTCTGCGAGGAACGTCGTATACACCGGCGGCGGGGCGAGGGTCACCTCGAACCCTGTTCTTTCGTCCGTGGTCTTGAGCAGCCGCGAAGCGACGCGGCTGTCCTGAGCGACCTCCTGGATCGTGTTGATCTTGGACGCGGGGACCTGGATCTGGTTCATGAGGCCAAGCAAGGTTTCCGTTGTCATGGTGCCGGTCGCATCGGAGATCGCCTTGTTTAGGTTCTTCACGTCACGGATGCGGCCGGCGTTCTTCTTGTATTCCTCTTTAGCAAGAGCGGCGAAGGCTGGGAGAGAAGCAAAAGCCTGGAACTGCTTGTCATTACCCATTGCGATGTATACGAACCCGTCCGAGGTCGGGTATACGGAAACCGGCGCGAAGAACTCGTGCGTATTGCCCCGGCGTCTGATTTTCTTGCCGAAAGTGGAAGTCATGGTAATGGGGACGGTCAACCACGAGGTCGTGCTCTCAAACATGGAGACGTCCAGCCGACTCCCCTCGCCGGTCATAGCTCGGGTGAAAAGCGCCTTCATCAGCAGGCCGTAGGAATGTTCGCTCGTACCCATGTCCGGCAAAGGAATCCCCACCACTTCAGGGAAGCCGTCCGGTTCCCCGGTCAATTCCATGAGTCCGCCCCGAGCCTGGAGGATGGGGTCGTACGCGGCCTCGTTGCTGTCGGGGCCAAAGCCCGTAATCCCGAGCCAGATGATGTCTTTCTTGTAACCCTTCATGGTCTGGTAGTCTATCCCGAGCTTGGGGTAGTTCTTGGGAAGCTGATTCGTCGCGAAGATATCGATGTCCAGCTCACGAATCAGCCTGCCCAATATCTCTTGCCCTCGCGGATCGGCCAAATTGAGCGTGAGTGCTTCTTTACCCGCGTTTATGGCCATGAAGTAGCTGTTCATCCGCTCCTCTCCTTCGAGGAACGATTCGCCTACCATTCTGTTCGGGTCTCCGAACACCGGGTGTTCCAAACGGATCACCCTGCATCCATCCATGGCCAACCGGTACGTGAGATAAGGCAACACTGTAGCCTGCTCGAGCGACAGGATCTTGATATGCTTGAAGAGATGCATCTGCCCGGCTCTCCTTCCGTGAGGACAATGATGTTGACAGTAATTTGGCGACGGCCTATGATTGGGGCCTGGAAAGGGTATGAAGCCTCCGTGCCCAGTTAATCCGATAAAGACCACCGTGTCAAGATGATTGGAAAGTTCCAGCGTCATCTCAGCAGATCGGTGTTCGCGGCACCATCGAACCACCCCATGGGGATCGGCACCGGAATTCACAGGAGCGAACATGCGCTTACCCCCTTTTGCCTACCATGCCCCCGATACCTTGGACAAAGCACTCAAGATCAAGGCAGAACTCGGCGCGTCCGCCCCGATCCTGGCCGGGGGAACGGACCTGCTGGTGCATCTCAAGCACCGTCTCGCCTCCCCCGCTGCGGTCATCAGTCTCAAGAATATCAGAACGCTGAAGGGGATCGAGGTCGGTGCGGACTCGCTGGTCCTGCGGGCAGGGACGCCGCTCAGAGAGGTTGCAGCGCATGAAGGGGTGATCCGGAACTTCCCACTTTTGGTCAAGGCCGTCCACTCTATCGGTGCGGTGGGTATCCAGCATTTCCGGGGTACCATCGGCGGGAACCTTTGCCTCACTCCCCGTTGCCTGTTCTACAATCAGTCGCTCTTCTGGCGCACCGGCAAAGGGCAGTGCCATCGCACGGGTGGAAAAGATTGCCTCGCTCTGAAGGGATCGGAATCGTGCCAGGCTATCTGTTCAGGTGATACGGTGCCCGTACTCGCCGCACTTTCCGCTCAGGTGACGATTGCGAGTGCCGGTGGGATGCGCACCGCTCCCGTTGCGGAGTTCTTCACCGGAAAAGGGGAGAGTCCGTTCAACATGACCCCGGAGGAAATTCTCACCGAGATTCGCATCCCGCTGCCGTGGGGGCCGCTTTCGTCCTCATACCAGAGGCTCAGCTTCCGGTCTGCAGTGGACTTTCCGCTCATCAATGCCGCTGTGGCTGCCATCTTGGACAAAGGAAAAGTCGAGAGTTTCCGGCTCGTGATTTCATCCGCGGGACCGGCTCCGGTGATACTCAAGGAACTCGAGTCCGCGATCAAAGGACAGAAGCCCGATCCAGCCATGCTGCAACCGGTGCGAGAGGCTGCCATAAAGGCTGTCGAGGGGGCGATCATCGAGAACGCCTCCGCTTCCAAAGAGTATCGAGTGAAACTGGCCGCGGTGGCAGCGGTGCGGGCAGCTAGCGAGGCGCTGGGCCTAGAAAATCAGCCGAGTTGAGAAGGATCTGAGGTCGCGCCGGAGTCAACGTATGGGAAGAGGCTGCGCCTCGGGAAACGACCGTCTCATTACTGGGTTTATTGAATCCGGTGAACCAGGGGATTCGCATTCCGGCGAAGGGTATTGGCGGGACAGGCATCCTGCCAGTCATCTCTTAATGGACCGGCAAGATGCCGGCCCCACGGGACAGCCAAGAGCAGGGACCCCACGGGAGACGCTGGGTTTGCGAAACAGGGTAATCAGCTTACCGTCCCCGCGGACGGACCCCATAACAGAGGATTCACGATGAAGAAGCAACTCTTGAGCATGACTGTCAATGGTGAAGAGGTCAATCTGGCCGTTACACCCAACACCACGCTCCTCGAGGTCCTCCGGGAAGACCTCGGATTGACCGGCGTGAAGGAAGGATGCGCGGAGGGTGTATGCGGAGCCTGCACCGTGCTGATGGACGGCAATCCCGTTCGATCGTGCCTCACCTTGGCGCTGGAAGCCGGAGGAGCTGATATCGTGACCGTCGAGGGCATGGCGACCGGAGGAAACCTACATCCGATCCAACAGGCCTTCATCGAGCACGGCGCCGTGCAGTGCGGCTTTTGTACGCCGGGAATGATTCTCGCTTCCAAGGCGCTCCTGGATAGGAACTCGGACCCCTCGGAGGACGAGATCAAAACGGCTCTGGCAGGCAACTTCTGTAGGTGCACCGGTTACCGGAAGATCCTCGAAGCCGTTTCCGCGGCGTCTACCGGTCACACCGAGCCGCGTCGGAAGGAGTGACCCTTGGGGGGAACTTCTTTGTAAAAAGCAGTTCTCCCCAGGTTAACTCTTCCGAAGTGGCTGGGTATGAAGCGTTCTGGAGGTGGTTATCTTGTCCCGAGACGAGTATTCGTACGTTGGAAAGAGCATCCCCCGGATCGACTCGCGGTCCAAGGTGACCGGCGAAGCCCTTTTCACCGCGGACCTCAAGCTCCCGCGCATGCTGGTCGGCAAGATCCTTCGCAGCCCGTACGCCCACGCGAAGATTCTCGACGTCGACGTCTCGAAGGCGCTATCCCTGAAGGGGGTCCACGCCGTTGTCACCGGGAAGGATACCGCGGGCGAGAAGTGGGGTGTGTTCAGGTACACGCGTGACCAGCAACTGCTCTGTGTGGATAAGGTCCGATACGTAGGAGACGAGGTCGCCGCGGTCGCGGCGGTGGATGAAGATACCGCTCTGGAGGCACTTAGCCTGATTCGTGTCGACTACGAGGAGTTGCCCGGCGTGTTCGACTGCCGTTCGGCCATCGAGCCCGGCGCTCCCCTCGTGCACGAGGATCGCCCGAGGAACATCAACGTCGCGGTAAAAATCGACGTCGGCGATGTCGAGGCAGGGTTCAAGAGAAGCGTCCTCATTCGCGAAGACACGTTCGCCGCGGAAGAAGATTCATACTTCATGACCGAAAACTACGCGGTGGTGGCCAATCCCCACGCGGACGGGTCCATTGAAGTCTGGATGCCCAACGCTTCGCCCCATACCAAGGCCAAAGCCCTCTCCAACGCCCTGAAGCTGCCGTTGTCGCAGGTGAACGTGCGCAAAATCACCATCGGAGGAGCGTTTGGCGGTCGATCCGATGTGTTTCCGGCCGAGTTCATAGCGTGCCTGCTGAGCCTTAAGAGCGACAGGCCGGTCAAACTCGTGTACGACCGTGAGGAGAATTCCATAGCCACCCGCATGGGCCACGCGATGATCACCACGATCAAGACCGGAGTGGACCCGGATGGCGCAGTGCTCGCGCGGGACATCGTCTCCTATCTCGATGGTGGGGCGTATTCCAGCACCGGACCCATAGCCACGTCGGTCCCGTATCTGTGCCACGAACAGGCCTACCGGCTTGAGAACGTTCGGTTTCACGGGTACCGGATCTACACGAACAAACCGGTACGGGGGATGATCCGCATTCACGGTAGATCCTTTGCCTGCGGCATCGACACTCAACTCGACATGATAGCTGATGAGCTGGGGATCGACCCGGTCGCTATCCGTCTTCGGAACGCTCGAAGGCCCGGGGAAACCACCCCGACCGGATCGTACGTAGCCAGTTGCGGCATGGTCGAATGCATCGAAAAGACCGCCGAAGCGAGTAACTTCCTGGAAAAACGCGAGAAACGGCCCCCCAACCGGGGGATCGGCATGGGAATCAACTCGGTCCAGACAGGATTCCCGCTCGGCATTCGGGGCGGATCGCAGGCGTTTATCAAGTTCCATGAAGACGGCGGTGCGACTGTGGTTTCCGGGGTGGTGGACAACGGTCAGGGGAACGACCAGATGCTTGTCCAGATCGCGGCAGAAGAGCTGGGAGTTGCTCTTGATGACGTGAGGCTCATATCGGCCGATACGGAAGTGACCCCGACCGACGCGGGTTCCTATTCAATGATCTCCACCTTCGGAGGAGGGGCCGCGGTGAAAGCGGCAGCGGAAGACGCGCGGGCCCAGCTCTTCGAAGTCGCGTCCGAGATGCTCGAAGCCGACCCGTCGGACCTGGTCGCGCGCAATCGGAAAATCTTTGTCCGAGGCGCGCCGGACGTGGGAATTCCCATCGCCAAGATCGTGCGAAAGGCACTCATCCTCGGCCGGCCGATCATGGGACGCGGCTCGTTCGCTCCTGATGTGGATCAGCGCAGGGAATGGATTTCCAACCCAAAAGGGCAACTCTCGCAGGCTTTTTCCTTCGGGGCCACCGTCGCGGAGGTTGACGTCGACCCGGAGACGGGCCGCGTCCAGGCTCTGGAGGTAGCGTGCGCTCAAGATTGCGGGTTCGCGGTCAATCCGATGCTGGTTGAGGGTCAATTCGAGGGCGGGGTCGCCATGGGAGGTCAGGGCGGCATGCTGGGAGAAGAGCATCGTTGGCATCAGGGACATGTATTGAACCCTTCCCTGTTGGAGTACAAGATCCCCATCATCAAAGACATGCCCGCAATCACACCCATTATCGTGGAAACCATCGATCCGGGCGGTCCGTACGGGGCCAAGGAGGCCGGGATGTCGGTGGCCATGTCCGCGGCACAAGCCTATTGCAACGCAGTGGGGAACGCTCTTGGCATCTATTTCAACCACTACCCCCTGACTCCGGAACGAATCCTGGATGCGATCGAGCATAAGAAGCCGGGAATACAGACCGCGTGGGAATTGGAGCCGGCACGAATCATCAAGTCGGAATAGGTGTCCGGTGCGGCGTACCCGTTCGGGACGCCGGCTCTTCGGGCAACTGTGTCTTTTTTGAAGCAACCGTGTTGGAGGAGGAATTTATGACCATCAGTAAATGGATCCATATGGGGGCCGTCCTGAGCCAGCATGCGGTCCATTACCCGGACAAACTCGGCTGTCAGGACAAGAACAGATCTTTCACGTTCAAAGAGTGGAATGACCGGAGCTGCCGCCTTGGAAATGGGCTCACCAATTTGGGATGCGGACACGGCGATCGATTCGCGGTGATCGCGTTCAACCGGTTGGAATGGATGGAGATTTACGCCGGCTCCGCGAAGGGAGGGCAAATATCGGTTCCGCTCATGTTCCGGCTGGCCGGACCTGAAATCGAATATATCGTCAATGATTCCGAATGCAAGGCCATAATCGTCGAAAAACCCTTCGTGAGTCTCATCGAAAGCATCAGAGGCAAGCTCTCCATTCCCGCGGGCAACTTTATTTTTCTGGGAGATCCGGGGGACGCGGCACCCGAAGGGTACGTCGGGTACGAGCAGTGGCTGGCCGACTCGTCACCAGCGGAGCCGGACCTGTTGGTGGATGCGGCAGATCCTTGGACGTTCATGTACACTTCCGGCACCACCGGCAAACCGAAAGGGGTCGTGCGGACCCACGAAAGCTACCTGGCGATGTACTATCTCGTCATTGCGAACCAGGGGCTCAGGGCAACCGACAAAGCCCTTATGGTGATGCCCATGTGTCATGTGAACTCAATATTCTACTCGTTTCCATACACCCTGGTTACCGCGTCGGTCTGCGTGTACAACGAGTCCAGCTTCAATGCGGAGGACTTCCTGGAAACCGTGGACAAGTTCAGAATCACGTTTGTCTCTCTGGTTCCGACTCATTACATCATGATTCTGTCCCTCCCTGACGACATCAAGAAACGGTACGACGTCTCGAGCATGCGCCAACTGCTCATCTCATCAGCGCCGGCTCGCAAGGATACGAAGGTCGCCATACTGGAATTCTTCAAGAATGCGGAACTCTGGGAAGCATACGGCTCGACCGAGGCGGGTCTCGTAACGCTCTGCAGGCCGCCCGATCAGTTGCGAAAGCTGGGGACCATCGGCCAAGAGATCTTCGGCGTCGACCGGATCAAGGTCCTCGACGAGGAAGGGAATGAAGTACCTGACGGCCAGGTCGGCGAACTGTACGCCCGTACGCCCATGTTGTTCAAAGAGTACTGGAACCTTCCGGGGAAGACCAAAGAGGTGTTCTGCGGGGAGTGGTTCACTGCGGGAGACATGTGCTTCCGCGACCCCGACGGATTCTATGTGCTCGTGGATCGCAAGGCCAATATGATTATCACAGGGGGCGAAAACGTCTTTCCGTCCGAGGTGGAGAACGCGGTGGGGGCCCACCCCGCAGTCAAGGACGTCGCGGTCATCGGCATTCCTCATGACAAATGGGGCGAAGCTGTCCATGCGGTAGTGATACTCCAAGAGGGAGCGGAGGCGACGGAAGAGCTCAAAAATGAGATCAAGAGGATGGCCAAGACGAAGATCGCAGGGTACAAGGTTCCCAAGACGTTGAATTTCATAGATGATGACGAGATGCCCCGAACCGGAACCGGAAAGATCCTCCACCGCATCCTCAGAGAACGCTACGGCAAATGGAGTGACAACCGCTAGTACCGAAGCGCATTCGAAGGAATAATCTGGGGAAAACCTTTTTGAAAAAAGGTTTCTCCCCAATTTCTACCTTTGAACGCGAAACGGCACAGGTCACCAGAGCGGCATTCCGTTGAACCGGCGGCGATTCTGTGATAGGGAGAATGCGACAGCGAGGGCCGTACGGACTTCGCTATCGTCGAGGTTCCGCAACGGAGAAGCCGATGAGGTCAGTCCTTTTCGCGGTATTCGTGACAGCCCTGCTCTGTCTCGCATTCGCGCCGGATCGAGCGCGGGCACAGAGCGCTCCGGCAACCAATCCTCCACCAACGGACAGCCAGTGGCTCAGCCACCAGATGAACCAGCCCCCACCTGCTGACAACCCCAAGTACGCGATCTCTCAGGAACGTGTGGATGAGATCGTCCAGCTCTATCTGCAGGCCAAGAAGGAAGCCGAGGCCAAGGCCCGGAATCAGCCAAGTGGGAACAAGTAGTACCAGTCCGCGTTCATAGAAGGAATCTGGGGAGAACTTCTTTGAAAGAGGCTCGGTATTACCTGCCTTTTTGTCCCCTCATCATCATCCAGCGGAACAGGATCTCTCCCGTAGGCATGTGGCGAAACAGAGAGGTCACTTTCTTCACGCGATCGGAATATTCGATTCCCGGGAAGAGTCCGGCCGACATGGCAGGGATGGAGAAGAATTCCTTCAGAACATCCTCCGGCAGCATGAAATCCTCATTCCATGATTCGTGATCGGGAAAGGTTTCTCTGAAGAACAACTGCAGCTCAGCCATTTTCACCGGCTTCCTCAGGCTGACCCCTTCCCTGGCGACCTCGTCCGCGCGCTGGAACAGGTTGTTCCCATCCCAATCGTACAGGCCGTCCATAAAGGTCAGGCCGACCTGCCCCCCTTCTTTCAGAAGATCGGCAGCCTGGCTCAAGCTCTCGCGGTAGTCCGGAATGAGAAAAACAGACGCGCTGTAGATGATCGCATCGAACGGGAACGTGAAGTATTCCGACAGCCGCGCTGCATCTCCTTCGACAAAGGAGAGTCGGTCCGACCCTCCGACTCGGGAACGCGCCGCTTCCAACATTCCCGCCGAGCAGTCCAGACCCCAAACACGGCTCTGGGGAACAGCTTCAAGCAACTGAAGGGAACTCGCGCCGGTGCCGCACCCGACATCGAGAATCTCAGCCCTCTCCGGAAGTTGCATCCGCGACAGGAGAGCTGCATTCAACGCGCGGAAGAAACCTCGTTTCTCTTCGAACGCAACGTAGCGATCCGAGCTTGCGTCGAAGTTTCCCCTGACGGCGTCTTTGATTTTGGTTATCTTCTGCTGGTCCATGACGGCCGGTCACCCTCGCTTGGGGGGGTGCACTAAATCCCCGGGAACGATGACCAGTCGTTCGAGCTTTCGCTTGAGGCTCGATTCACTGTGGTCGTCGCCGTGCTTCCATTCCCGAAGCAGGGCCTTGGCCTGCTTCTTGTCTAGCCCGAGGATGGCTCGCAACTCGCCCAAGGTTATGCACTCCTTGTCGTACACGTACCGAGCCACGACCACCAGCGGCACCTCCATCAGATCTTTCAGCTCGATGGTTATCCCTGCTGCGCGGAGGAAGCCGTTGAGCTTGGCGTATTTCTGTTCGTCGGTCGGGGGTTCAGCGGCTGAGGTCTCAGCGGCTTCGCCGCGGGTTAGATAGGACGTGGTCCCCTCAATGAAATCGGTGCGGATCGGGGAAAAAATATCCATCGCCACGGCTCCGTCAGGACCTATGACCACCCCGTGCGGCTTGGACGGCGGGATAACCAGCATGTCCCCCGCATTGAGCACCGCGTCTTCCCGGTCCTGGAACGTCAGCGTCACGGACCCGGATATCACGATGGTTACCTGTTCCGACATGTGTTGGTGGGTCGGGAAAACAGTGAGCGGGGCGAGTTCCCATCGCGTGACCATTACGTTCTCGCCCCAGATCATCTTGCGCGTGGCGCTTTCGTGGACCCGTTCCTCACGTATGTCGTTCCACGAGGTAACTTGCATGCTCTGATCTCCTGCGTATGGGGGTTCAGGTGCTCGTGTCAGGAGCAGTTCGCCAAAAGGGAATCGCTACCACCCAGGCTAGTGTTGCCCCGCACGCTCCAGTTGTCTTGCCTTCTGGGTTTTGCCGAATTCGGCTTTCTTCTCCAATTCATCAACGGTGCCTCGAGTCTTCTGGTACTCTTGGCCAACTGCGCGCTCCCCCCGATAAATCATGGAAAACACGCCGTAGTGAAGTTCCATGAGGACCGTAGTCCCCAGCACCCTGTCAATGTGGCCGAACAACGGGGCACTTCCAAGCTTTACCGCTCCGCCGAAAAAGATTATCGCTAGTACTAGTACCACGATTACCATGGCGATTCTCATCTGACTTCTCCTCCCGCGAAACCGCCTTCACGGCGTTACTGGAATGCAATGGCCGGTTTGTCAATGCTCCCAGTCTTCAAGGTCTGGGCGGTTGGGATCGATGACCGTCACCTTTGAGTTCTTCAAAACCAGCCATTTCTCGCACTTCGGGCAACGGATGCGGATTCCGGTTTTCTTGACGGTCTTTTCTACCGGGACTCGGCAGTCGTCGCATGTAATGACCGCGGACTCCAACGAGTCCAGCGCATACGCCTCCCAGATCTGACCGGTTGAGGGTTCGATCTCCAGCAGGTCCTTCACCGCGTGAACCATACTCGCTGCATCAGACGATCCCATGCGGTCACGTGCGGCAATGGACTCCACCGTCTCCACCAGCGTTCTGTAATCCTTTCCGAAGCTTACGGACGGAGTTGGGCGGGCCGCGCTCGCCCGCTTCCGGCGAAGCCACCCTAGCAGGGTACCATGAACCGGCATCCATTTCCTAAACTTGTCGGGGTAATTCTTGACGTACCAGACCAGGAATATCCCGACCCATATGCCAATTCCGATCAGTGTCTCAAGCTTCATGCCCGTTCCATCCCCAGTCCACCCAAGCGGTTGCATCTTTGCATACTACCGGAGCGACCCAGTGCTCCGCCACGCAGTCCGGCAACGCTCTCTGTACCGCGGGCTGCGTCACACGTTGAATCCCCGTCAGTCATGCGGATCGATGCCCGCCTCCTTGGACCGGGCCAGCCTTTCAAGCTCTTCCCATGTCCGCTGAACCTGCGCTCTAGTCTGCTCCGGGGTCCCTGAATTGTCCACGACGCGGTCAGCCAGTTTTCTCTTATCCTCAATCGGCATCTGAGCGTCAAGTCTGGATCGGGCCTCCTCCAGCGGCATATGGTCCCGTTGCATTAGCCTTTCCAACTGGACCTGCGCGGGAGCGTAAACCACGATCACCAGATCGAACAGGTGATCCCATCCGCTTTCATACAGCAGGGGAACATCGACCATCACAATCCGATGACCGGCCCGTTGCAGCTCTCCCAGTCTCTTTTCCTTGGCTTCAGCGACCCTGGGATGCACGATCTCTTCCAGAATCTTTCGCTTCGCGGGATCCTGGAAAACCACTTTGGCCATGCCCACACGATCGAGACCTCCCGCGTCGTCGATTACCGTTGGGCCGAAGACACGGCGTATGTCCGCCAGGGCCGGCGCGCCCGGCTCCACGGCCTCTCTGGCCAATTCGTCCGCACAAATTACCGGAACTCCGAGATCCTCAAATAACCTGCTCACCGTAGTTTTACCCGCGGCAATCCCTCCCGTCAATCCGACCACAAGCATACGATTCACTGTCTCCCCGGATTCCCGTGCCACGGACGCACTCGCCGCGTGCTTAGTACAGGTTTTTCAAATACGGTCTCCGTTGGAGGCTCTGCTCTTGGCTGTTCAGTGGGGCCGGCATCTTGCCGGTCCATTAAGAAGTGACAGGCAAGATGCCTGTCCCACCATGCTCCCAGAGATCCGTGACCGTATTTGCGAAAGGATGCACTTAGGCGATCGTGGGAGTCACGGTTTACCGAATAAATCAATAGTTGCGACTGATAGAAGGATTTTCTCAATCCTTCTTCTTCAGCTCCTCCCATGCGGCCTCCATTGCACGGTCGACTTTTGAGCCGGTCTTCTGCATCTGATCCCAGAACACCTTCCACTGAGCCTTCATCGCGTCGGCCATCTGTTCGCTCTGTTTCTGAAGGACTTTCAACTGCTCCTCACCCAGGCGCCCTGTTGCCTCCCATTGTTTGTCGAGCACCTCTTTCGCCTGGTTGACGCACAGGTCGAAGGTCTCCTGCGTCACCGTTCCCATGGTTTTCAGGCGGGACTTGAGTTCCTCAAAGAACGTATCCCACTCCAGGTTCCTTTCCTTGTTGAGCAGCTCCCACGATTTCTTCACCTGCTCCGCTGCCCGCTCGACATCCTCGGCGGCCATTTGTCCGGATTGTTTCATGGTGCGGGCAGTCTGGTCCACGGCTTTCATGAACTCCTCCCGCGACGAGCCCCAGCTCTTGCGCAGGAAAGACCTGGATTCAGAGAGCATAAAGAGGCCAATGGTTCCAAGGTTGTCAATGAGTTCTGCAACAGCTTTCTTCACATCGCCTTTCTCGTTCATGTTCTCCTCCCCTTGGTTCGCTCAGGCTCCTCGTTCACGCTACCATGCAGTTCGGCTGCCTGGCAACGGAAATCGGATGTCTCGATGCAGGGAAGAACTTGACTTGTCGGCCCTCCGCGCATACAAGCCCTAGATTGGAGTACTAGAGCGTCGCGGAAGGTTCTCGCCAATCGGCATCGTCACGCTTTTCCGTGTCCTGGCTGGCAATCCATGTCAGGCGCGACAGGTACCAATGCATAGGGGAAGGCTCCCAGCAACCTTTCCGGGAAGCTCACCTCTTAGGTGCATGAGAGGTGCCCAACGGCTCGTGAGTTCCGCCCGCCGGAACGGCCTCCAGCCCCCTACCTGCTGCCCCTGTATGGTGAACGGGGTTGGCGCTGCAGCAGGAACGCGGAGCAGTGTCGCGTTGAAACGGTTTCGAAGCGCTGTCACCCCGTGAAGAAGTCAGGAACAGGCACCAATCCAGGACGCGGAGGGTAAGGCCGCGATGGATCTGAAGTACTACAAACCGTTTGAAGTCGCCAGAATGCTTGGCATATCCAAAGAGCGGCTGCTCGACTCCGAGCGGCAAGGAACCATTGCCCCCTCGCTGAGAGATGAGAATGGCATAAGGGTTTACACGGTAGATCAGATCGAAGAAATCAGAGATCGGGTCGGACTCAGGCCAACTGTGGAGAATCCACCGAGAGTCGTTGCCGTGTTCAACATGAAAGGGGGTGTCGGCAAGAGCACCTTGACCGCGAACCTGGCTGTCAACCTGGCTGAGCGCGGCTTCCGCATCCTCGGGATGGACGCGGACCCCCAGGGGCATCTGACCGCATCCCTCGGGCAGGAGCCTTCCAGCTTCGGCGCTACCCTCCTGCAACTGCTGGTCCCGGACCGGACCGGCGAAGCCGCGGCACTCGACGATGTCCGTCAGGAGCTGACTCCCAATCTTCACCTGATTCCTGCCAACCTTTCGCTGTGCGATCTGAACCTCTTGCTGTTTCAGCAGCCGGAACGGGAGTACCGGCTCAGGCGAACGATGGAACAGATCCGCAACGCGGGTTCGTACGACGTCGTCCTCATCGATTCGCCACCGTCGTACGACTTGACGAGCCTGAACATCCTGCTGGCGTGCGATCTGGTCATCGCTCCCGTGAAGCTGGACGGAAATTCTTTCTATGGGTTGGAGTATCTTTTCGATACAATACGCAAGGTGGGGCGCGTGTACCGTTACCGTATTCCCGCGGTAGTGATCGTGCCGAACTATTACAACGGGAATTTCGCGGTGAGCCGCCAGGTCCTTAAAGGTCTGCGTGCCCACTATGAACCGTACCTGGCGCGAACCGTCATCAGACAGGACGTGAACTTCGACAAGGCAAACGCCTTGCGTCAAACCATATTTCAGACAGCTCCCTCGTCCCGGGGAAGCAAGGACGTCAACAGTCTTTCCGGCGAGCTTGTCGGGTTGCTGACAGCTCGCGAAGAGGTGCGAGGAACCACCCAATCATGACCAGGAAGAAGCCCGACTACACGCAATTCATGAAGAGCCCCGCGCCCCTCAGCATGGCGCCCCCCACCGATAAGGAGGATCGCCCGCCTATGAGCTCCTCAGATCCCAACAACCCGCAGTCTGGCGACGACATACCGTGGGGAGAGGTGATCCTGGACGCCGATCCCGGCAAGCAGCGCAAGCCAGAAGCTTCCCCCGTGCCGATGAGCAAAGTTCCCGCGTCATCGAGCGCTCCAACAGCAGTGTCGCCGCATCAGCCGCCGCTGTCCCCACGGGAGAGAGTTCTGGCCCGGACCGCGCCTGTCACGGAGGAGGACCCAATACGCAGATCCGATTCACCGGGGCTCGCTGCGACACTCGATGACTTCGCTCCCCGGGGTTATCCACCCATAGCGGTCCTGGCCATCGGGCTGGCGATGGTTCTCCTGCTCCTCTTCCTTACCGGCCGGAACTGACGATTGCTGCATGGCGACGTCGGAAGCTCATTGCGAGCCACCATGCACTCGCGTGGGGGTTGGAGAGCGACGCATCTCGTCAATAGTGTTCTCTCGCACATTGAAAATCCTCCCTAACCTTCTTTATTAGGGGAGGATTTCACATTGCTTTCTTAGCCACTTTTTCTAAACCCGGATTCTTCCGCAGGCAAACGCAGAAATCTCTATTATTCGCGTCAACCATCTGATATGGTGATGGAAATAGACCGCTATCGAGAGTAATGGGATGCACGGGAGTGGTGGAGAGCGAGGAGAGACAATTCGTCCCAATGCTATCCTGCAACAATAATTAGCTTTCGGAGTGCCAAGATTGCCTCGGACCCGGGTTTCCTGTTGCTGAGAAAAATAGACGGTCGTTTCGGCATCTTGGGCCCAACGGGGGGTGAACCGGCGGATGCCAGGTCCCAGGTTCACAGCAACCACTTACAACGTCAAATTGCTCGGCAGAGGATTTATCAGATTGCGGCTGAGTATGAGGACCCTAATACTACCGCGCGCTGTTCGGGGGAGAGCCGACTGAATCCGGGTTGACAGCTGAGCAGACGGTGAGTACGATCAGAAAGAGGATGAACGGGATCTTTTCACCAATGTGGCGACGGTTCTGCCAGCGTCTGGTCGTGTGGGAGTCCAAACGGAGGCCTTTTCGGGGTTAGTGGGGCGGCCTCTCTACCCCTCAAGGGTGCCAAAACGCTCAAAATGACAAGACCGCCGCATAATTCCGGTTCGCAAGCTGGACTGCCGAGCAAGGAGGATCGCCGTGGTGGGGAGAGTCGCACGAGGTTTGATCATCGCCTTATTTTTGGCTATTTCCGGAGTGAGTGCCGAAAATACCGGCATCCGTCAGGATGAAAACGCAATCCGCAAAGCCATTGAATCCTACGCGGAAGCTTATAACCGAGGAGATGCCTCGGCTACGGCTTCCTATTGGAGCAGAGACGGCTCGTACCAGACCCAGGCCGGAGAACACGCTAAGGGGCCGGACAAGATTCGAGCTGCCTTGGACAAGTTCTTTGCCGAAAACAAGGGTATTCAGGTGAAAGTGGCAATCTTCGACGTTCAACCTCAATCGGCCGATCGAGCAATCGCCAAGGGTTTTGCCGTTTTCCAGCGACCTGGCGAAGAGAACGAAGAAGTCCTTTTCACGGCCACGTATGCAAAGGAAGACGAATCATGGAGGCTCCTCAAAGTGGAAGAAGGGGAATCTTCTGTTCCTCTGGCCACCATCGCGAGAGTGGGAGAGCTGGAATGGCTCGTCGGAGATTGGGTGGATCGGGACGACAGCGGCAGCGTTGAAACGACCTTCCGGTGGACCAAGG
>JACRDG010000020.1 GCA_016218715.1 Desulfomonile tiedjei
AGCACGGCTGCCTGGACGTTTTCGAAGACCGTCAGCCGGGGAAAGACATTCACAATCTGGAACGACAGGCTGATCCCTTTCCGGCAAATCCTGTGGGGCGCCACTCCGGCGATGTCCTCTCCCTTGAAGAGGATCTTTCCCTTGTCGGGCTTCAAATGGCCGCTGATGAGTTTGAAAAGAGTGCTCTTCCCTGCCCCGTTCGGGCCGATGACCGCGACGACCTGGCCCTTTCCGACTTCGAGATTGGCTTCATTGACCGCGATGAACCGGTCGAAGGTCTTCTCGACACCTTGGACGCTCAGCATCTATCGCTCCTCCCGCTGGCCGCGTGCGGGATGCGGTCGCACGGTCTCGATGATGTACCCGAGGACCCCCTGGGGTAGGAAAAAGATGAGGAACATGAGCACGATCGCAAGCACCAGGGTCCAATACTCCGTGTACACTCCCACGACCGTCCTGAGCGTGACCATAATGGCGGCCCCCAGCATCGGGCCCAGGAAGGTAAACCAGCCCCCCAGAAGGCACATGATGAGGATCTCGAGCGAAAGGGTCCAGAACAAGAGATCCGGGAAAACGGATCCCTCGACCGTCACGAAAAGGACCCCTGCCACCCCCGCGAAGAAGCCGGCTATCGCCTGCCCCACCAGTTGATGGCGCGTGACGTTCACGCCGATGCCTTCACTGCGCTCCGGATTGTCACGGATCGCCTGGAAGATCCGCCCAAAGGGGGAGTTGATGATCATGAACATGACGAGAAGCGCCAGCCCCGTGACGATCGCCGTGACATAGTATGAACCCGTGATCGACGACACGATCGAGGGGAGCGGGATGCCGTGGATTCCGTCGTCCCCTCCGGTAAAGGAATACCATCTGAAAACCAGGGCCCAGACCAACGAGCCCAAAGAGAGCTGAAGCATTCCGAAATAAAGCTTTGATAGCCTTACACAGACCAATCCCATGAGGACTGCCAAAACCGATGCAACCACAGGGCCCAGCAGGTAACCGACAATGGGGGGTAGGTTCGTCTTCGTGATCGTCAGCGCCAAGGTGTACGCGCCTATTCCGTAGAACACCGCGTGGTGAAACTGATACATGCCGCCGAATCCGAGCACCATGTTCAGGCTCGTGGCCAACAGGCCTGTAACCAGGATCAGCGCGGCAAAGTAGATGTAGAACCGCGACAACACAAACGGGAGGCAGAAAAAGAGGACTATCGACCCCAGCGCGGCTGCAATCCATTTCCAATGGGTGGAATTGTCAGACAAGCGCCGGCCTCCTCACCAGGTCGCCTTGAGAAGCCCTTTGGGGCGAAAGATCAAGACGATTACCACTGCGACGTACGGAAAAACGATGGCAAACTGGGGCCAGACGAGGATTCCGAGCGAGTCGGTCAATCCGAAAATCAGCGCTCCCAGAAGCGCTCCCCACATGTTGCCGAGGCCTCCAATGATAACAATCAGGAAAGCTTCCATGATGAGGCTATGATCCATGCCCTGGGTGATGTTTTGGGTCGGGGCCACCAAAGCGCCACCGAGGCCCGCCAGAAAACATCCGATGACGAAGACGAAAGCAAAGACCCAGCTCACGTTGATCCCAACCGCAGCCACCATTTCCCGGTCGACGGCCGCTGCTCGGGAGATCTTACCTATCTTGGTCTTGTTGGTCAGGAACCAGAGACCCAGGGCGACCAGCGGTCCGATGATCAACAAGAAGAGGTTGTAACGAGGAAACGGCATGCCGAGAACTGAAAATGACCCCTGCAGCATGCTTGGAGCCGACAGCGACCGGTAGTCCGAACCCCAGGCGAGCTTGACCAAGTCCCGTGCGAGCAGCATAAACGCGAAGGTGAACAGGAGCAGCATCAGATGCTCCCGGTCGTACAGGCGACAGAACAGACCCCGCTCGACCACGAGGCTTATGAGCGCAACGCAAAGAGGGGCCAGGACAAGTGCAAGCCAGAAGCCCGTAGATCCCCCGCCGAAAGCCGTCGCAATGGAGTACGCTAGAAACGCGCCGAGCATGTACAACGACCCGTGGGCCACATTGGGAATTCTCAGCACCCCGAGTACGAGGCTCAGCCCGGAGGAAACAATGAACAGAATCGTGGTCCTGCTCAGACCTACGAGAAATTGCTGGCAGAACGCGGAGAATGTGAGGTTGGTCGCGAATTCCATGCTCGAAAACTTTCGGTCACGGTGTTGCCCTTGGTGGACGCTCCGATAGCCTGAGGGCACCAGTCCCTGTCGCGGGCATCGGCAGGAAGTGGGCCCGGAATTGCCCTCCGGACCTCCTCTGCCGCTGTCATTCCAGGTCGCTCATCTTCAAGAAAGAGCGCGCGGTACCGCCAGACCTACTTTTCCCTCGCTTTCTTGATATCTTCAGCGGACGGCATGGTCTGCTCGCCGGGAATGGTCACAATGTCCGTAGCGATGAGGAAGTCGGAGTCGGGGGCTTTCTTGGTCTTCCCCATGAACAGGGGGAGCACGACCTGGTTGTCCACTGCTCTCACCGTCAGTTTTCCAATGGGACTGTCGATGGTTAGCCCCGACAGGGCCTGGGCAAATTTCTCCGGGTCAACCTTACCGGCCTTCTCATAGGCCTTTGCGATGAAATCGGCGGTAAACCATCCGATCACGCTTCCGAAGGAGGGCTGCCGGCCGTAAGCCTTCTTAAATTCTTCGGCAAAGGCCTTATTTTCGGGGGTATCCGGGTAATAGAAGTAGTAGTTGGCGGTCCCCATGACACCTTCCGGAGCTTCCTGACCCAGCGGCCGCAGCGTGGACAATTCCGTGGCAGTATGCATGAAAAACGGCACGCGTTCGTTGAACCCGGTGGCTTTTGCCGCCTTCAGGAAAGGAACACAGCCGGCGCCGCCCGTGGCGACGATCACCGCGTCGGGTTTTGCAGCGAGAATCGAGGTGATGTACGGAGTGAAGTCCGGCTCACCGACCTTCCACCAGGATTCGCCCAGCAGTTTGACGTCGGGTTTCAGCTTTTTCAGATTGCTCCAAACTCCCTCGGCAATGGCGTGTCCGTACTCGTAGTCATCGCCGGCAATCCAATAATTGACGTAGGGGAGTTTCGCAAGCGCCGCTGCGGCCCCTTTGCCCACCATCTCAGTGTTTTCATTCATGGAAAAGACATATGGGTGGCCCTTGGCCCCTGTGATGTTCGCGCTCTTGGAATAGGTGACGAGGAACGGTATCTTCTCTTTCTTCGCCAGATCGGAAACAGCAAGTGCGACGGCGCTGTTTATGGTCCCCACGAGAAGGTCGACCTTCTCGCGCATGATCAGCTCCTTGGCCGCGCTGAGTCCGAGATCGACCTTGAATTTGTCGTCGCGCGTTATGAAGGTGATTTGTCTGCCGAGCACGCCTCCTTTGGCATTGATCTTATCCACAGCCAGTTTGAACCCATCCCGCACGTCGTTGGTATAGGTGCTCGGAGGGCCGGAGTACGAGTCGACGATACCGATCTTTATCGGATCGGCTGCCTGCACATAAGTTCCGGTCATCGCAAGACCTGCGATCAGCACCGCACAAAGGACTACCCAGGACAACTTCTTCATGAGTATGGCTCCTTATTCTTGAGACGTTTTCGGGGACCCCGCCCCTCGGACGGGCAGGCCGCCTTTACGGCGAGAGAAGCGGTTTCTATGGACCTCAACGCCCCTCGCGGGGGACTACGCCAACCTGTTCTGTCAGTAGAGCCGAGTCTGTGCAATCATAAAACGTCATCGGCATCGGTTGTCAAGGAATTCCTCCTCTGACCGTATGCCTCCGAAGCCGCCAGGGTTGATTGGCGCCCTGCCTGACAATACCACTGCAGACGCGGCGAAGCAATCGCGCGAAAACCGCGCAGGAGGTTCGCTCCGCGGAACGCGTAATCGTCTCCGCCTTCGCAAGGATACGCCTGAGGGAGTTGCAGAGCCAGCGAACGATTCCGGTGGTCCTGCAAAAGAAGTTGACCCGCGGCCCCCGTTCCACGTATGGTCTAGCAGGGTATCACTCCGTGGCGGGGTATCGTCCGACAATTGACATTTCCCATGCACGGGTCAAGGATCGTGGATTTGACCGGCGTATTCATTTGGTAATCTCTGATCGCCCCGGACGCGTGTTGCACTCATGTCGCACCTCTGGGATTTCATGGAACTAAACGGTATTGAAGGCCAATCGCATGAGCCATCGGGGGGAATCCCCCTGATGAGTCTGGCTCACAGGCAGAGGAGATCCATGGACAACCCGCCTACGCCGAGCCCATCGGACCGTTCCCTGAAGTCCGAATCGGGAGAGACGGCCATACGCGCGGCACTCGTTCATCAACTCTATTCGCTGTCAACGGTAACCATCTATGGCGTCACCGTGGCTGGGATCGTCCTGACCGCATCTTTGTGGCATGGCGTCGGGCATGAACTCCTCCTGTCTTGGCTGCTTGTCTTGCTGCTCGCACAGGGTGCTCGCTTCGCAGTCGCCTCCGCGTTTGTCAGAGCTGCGCCCCAAGGCCCTGAGGCAATTCGGTGGGGTGCATGGTTCATCCTCGGAACCGCTTTGACTCAGCTCTGGTGCGGACTCGCGGGCATTCTTCTCTTTCCTCAGTCAAGCCTTCTGCTGCAGGTTCTGCTCGCTGCGTTTATCACCATCGTAGCAGCCACGGTCACCGTGGCCCACGCGGCAGTAACCCTATGTTACGTCTCCTCACTGCTCGTCACGGTGCTCCCCATCCTTGGCCGACTTTTTTACGAAGGCGGAGAGACTGACGCCGCACTCGGGATGGTCGGGGTCGTGTATACCGGTGCGCTCCTGGCTACCGGGCGGGCTGCGCATAAGATGATGTTCGATTCAATAAGATTGAGGCTCGAAAAGGATGACCTCGTCCAGGAACTGCAGCAGGCGGGGCAGACCCTTGAACTCAGAATCAAGGAACGTACCGCCCAACTCCTGGAGGTGAACGAACAGCTACGGCGGGAGATCTTGGAGCGAGAACAGACGGAGGACAAGCTCGAGAAATCCCTGGTCACCGCGGTGCGTCTCCGAAGCGAGGCAGAGGCAGCGAATATGGCCAAAGGCCAATTCCTGGCCATGATGAGTCACGAAATCCGGACCCCCCTCAACGCGGTCATAGGATTTTCGGAAATGATGCAGGATGGGCTCACAGGACCGCTGAACGATCAGCAGATGGAATTCGTGGGCTATGTGGTTGAAGGCGGGCGTCACCTTCTTCGGCTGCTGGATGACATCCTCGACCTGTCAAGCATAGATGCCGGAAGGCTCAGTTTGCAGACATCGGACGTCCACGTCCCGGCAGTGCTCTATGCGTGTGTATCAATGATAAAGGAACGGGCGCTGAGGCACCGCTTGTGCGTCGAAGTCCAGATCGGCCAAGATCTCGCCGATGCTCGAGTAAGCGCGGACGAGGTAAGACTTAAGCAGATCCTGATCAATCTACTCTCCAATGCGACGAAATTCACTCCGGACGGGGGAAAGATCGAACTCGAGGCCCGCAGAGACGGAGATGACTTGGTGATAAGCCTCAGAGACTCCGGGATCGGTCTTCTTCCCGAGGACCAACATCGCATTTTCGAGGCCTTTGAACAGGTGCAGTCGTCCTATTCACGACCTTATGGCGGTACCGGCCTCGGGCTCGCGCTCACGAGAAAGCTCGTCGAGTCGCACGGGGGACGGATCTGGGCTGAAAGCGCAGGGCCAGGGATGGGGAGCACGTTCCACTTCACCATCCCCTTCAAGCCAGTGTGACCACGACAGATGGGAAGCCTCATGCGCGAACGCGGGGTCCAATCCTTAGAAATCGCCCCACCATAACCGGTGCTTCGATCGTCAGGGGACGGCTGGATGAGCAAGTGCACTGCTGGCCCAGCCAGCAGGGGACCCGGTGTCAAACGCCACCTGTTTGGTGACAACCCCTTACTTAGTGCACCATTGCACAAATATGATCGCGTATTCCCGTGGCACGCGTTCTCGGTGCATCACCGCGGCGTCTGTGGCTGTATTGGTGGGACAGGCGTCCCGCCTGTCATTCCCTAATGGACAGGCAAGAAGCCTGTCCCACCTTGCAGCCCGCAATGCGTCACCGTATTTTCGCCATGGGGTATAGCAGGACCTGTGCGCCACGTCCCTGGCAGCTACTCCAGTACTCTAAATTGATTCTTCACATACGCCTGAATTCCTCCGATCACACCGAAGGCCTCCTTGAGGGTTTCGCGTTCCAGATCGGACAACTCTGCCGGGTCGATGTAGTTGTCGGGTGCCTGGTTGTTTTCGATTGCACGCAATTGGTGGACGAGTCTGAGCTGCATCTGGAATTCGTAGGCTTCTTTGGCGTCGAGATACAGTTCACGAGGGATGAACTCGTTCTGAATCAGCAGATCGAGCCTTGCCATGGTATTGGTTTCTTTGACCCCGTTGGCTAGGGCCATCAAGCGGGCAAAGTTTACCAGCGGCGTGAGGCCCTGCTTCTTCAGATCCACGCGATCCTTGTACTTCCCGTCCTTCTCCACGACAAAGTTCTTGAAAAAGGTAAGCGGAGGCTTGGTCTCCGTGCAGTCTCTTGCCAGGTGCATGAGGAAAAAGGATTTTCTCGGCGCGAGGGAGGTAAGGAAATTCCGCAAGTCCTCGCCGAGTTGGGTCTGTCCATAGACAGGTCTGAAATCGAAAAATATTGTGCCGTTGAGGACTTCCTTGGGCTCGGGGTTGTTCAGCCATCTGCCGAAGTACCCTTCCCAGACTGAATACGGTTTGCGCCATCGCGGATTCGAGGCCATCATGTTCCCTTTGCACAGCTCATAACCACAAGCCGCCAGGTGCTGGGTAGCCTCTCTCCCGAAAGTCCGAAAATGCGCGCGGGCAAGCTTCATCTGGGCTTCATCGTCCACTGGTGCATCGTAGATGATGGCGTTGTCTTGATCCGTCTTAAAAGTCTGCTCTCTGCGGCCTTCGCTCCCAAACGTTATCCAGCAGAAGGGGAAGCCGGCAGGTCCCATTTGCTGATCCAACATGGTGAGCAGCCGCTGCGCGATCTGCTCGTTCAGTTCCGAAATCACCTTCGTGATGTTGTTGGCTTTCGCTCCCTCTTCGACGAGGGCCCGCACGACTCGGGGGACTTTCCTGTACAGCGGGTAAAGACCTTCGATGGTCCGTTGATTAATGATCTCACGGTACAGATAGAGCGGCGAAGCGCCTTGCTGGACCATGATGTCGTGAACGCTGACCATTCCCGCAATCCGATCGCCGCGAGCCACGGCAAGGTGGTGCACGCGCTGGTTCATCATCTGCAGGAGGGCGTCAAAACACAATGCGTTCGAGGGTATGGTTTTCACAGGCGCAGTCATGACTTCTGCCACCGGACCAGAGCAGTCACGGCCTCTGGCGACCACTTTTCTCCGAAGATCTTTGTCGGTTACGATGCCGACAATTTCTCCACTCTGGTCTTGGACAAGCAAAGAGCCGATTTCCAAGTCGGACATACGTTTCGCGGCTTCTTGAATGGTCTGGGACGCGTGGATGCACTCAGGGCTCCTGCTGATGACGTCACCGACTTGCACGTTGAATAGGTGGAACATCTCCTGGGGTCGCGGTTCAACCTTCCTCAGGCGCAGTTCCGAATAGGCCGTGGTTACGAGGTCGTCTGAAAACTTCCTGAGGTAGTATTGAGAGAATCTCGGATTGTTGTGAACAAGATCCGAGAAGGGCTCTTTGTCCAGCTCGAGGCACCAGGTATCCTCAACAGTCTCCACATTGAAGTTGGCCTTGGAACCCCGAATGAGCGCCAGGGCACCAAAGTAGCTTCCTTCCCCGCGGAAATCGAGAAGTGTTGCGAAATCGTCCTCGCTGCTCAGGTAAGTCTTTATGCCTCCGGAATAGATGAGATAGAAGTGATTGACCTCATCCACATCCTGCCGGAATATGACGGTCTCTTTCGGAAAGAACTTCATGGTGAATTGTCGCGAAAGTTCCAGGCGCTTATCAGCGTCCAACTCGCTGAAGGGCAAGGTTTTCCCCAGGAACTCGTGAATCGCTGTTGGATCAACGCTGGGAATATCGGTAGCGTCGTTCATGGACCTCCACGTAGCGGCTCGGGTTGAGTCGATCGATCACAACCCTTCGATTTTACTCTCTGTTGAGTCTGCTCTTGCGGCTGACGCAAAGTATTCTTCTCCGGGAGCTTGCGCTCCATCAGAGTTCGAAGCCATCAGCCTGCTTAACGTAACAAATTCCGGGGTTAGCCCCCGCATAGGCCCCAACTCAAGGGTGGGCCGTTCCGCCGTCCGTCATTCCGGCGCAGGGCAGAATCCAGTTCTTTTCAATGCCTTCTGGACCCCGGCCTCCGCGGGGGTGACGTCGCCCTCCTTGAGGCAACTTGCCGAATTCACAAAGCACTGTCCCAAGAGTTATCTCCTATGGGTAATCCCCGGGACCTTCTATGCCTGGTTGCTGGCAGCGATCACGTAGACTTCACTGCGAGAAATCAAGGACTTCAAGGTCGTTTGAAGCTCAATGTGTTCCGACGAATCTATGAGACCGAGAATGGTATCTCTCGGAACGCAGTCAACGTTGAGACCCATGAGAAACAATCCGGAAGGTCGCAGGAATCGGTGTACATCCGTGAGTACCTTGCGCACTTGTGTCGTTCCACCACTGCCGCCATCCCAGACCTCCGGGTAGTCGTTCACGTGCCGGAGGAATTGGCGCCTGTCAGAGGGTACGTATGGAATATTGCCGACAATAAGGTCGAAGGTGCCCTCAACTCTTGAAAACCAGTCACTCTGGACGAAGTCAATATCCGGCACTTGGCTTGCTCGTGCCACGAGCCGGGCATTCTCCAGGAATTCCTGGTTGACGTCTACCGCCACAACTTGGGCTCCATGCGCGCGTGCGCAGTATACGGCGAGCAAGCCGACGTGGCCGGTGCCCAGATCCAGGACCCGATCGCCCTGTCGAGCATAGTGGCGGATACCTTTTCGGAGGATAAGGGATGTGTCGTCGAAGATGTGATTGTGCACGTAGCAAACTACGTCGCAGTGAAAGTGACAGCCCGCTAACACAAGCTTCAACCAGCACGGAAACCCAGAGAGGTGCAGCCAGGCCGAGAGCGATGGCATATGTCTATGCGCCACAGACATCATCGAACCTCCTTTGATTCACACTGCCCAAACGGTTGAAGTGATTGGTGGGTGAAAACTACTTGAATAGCCGGTTGCGCTAGCCATCCAGGGCATTTTCCTTCAAGCGCGGCGATTTCACCATGACGACTCTCCGGCAGTTCCTCCCTACCCGCCGAGAGAAATACTTTCCGATTCGGCCGACATGATAACCACTTCTCAACTCTGCTGCAAGAAAGATTGTAGCCTCTGCGTAGCCGGTTAGTCTCACGCCGGATTATTCTTGCCTCCGAAGATCGAAAGAGACTTCCTTCGGAAAAACTTGGTTCACAGTCTAGGTTTTTCATTCGGCCGGTGCCTAACAAGTGGGTGGGGCTTGCGAACATCGACAATTCACGGAAGGAACTGGCCGGCGGTTCACCTTTCTGCAGGCCTTCTTATGGAGTTTTCTGGAATGGGCTTGGGAAGCTACGAACCGGTGGAATCAGGCGATTTGATCACGAGGCCCTGCCCTGTGGGCAGGGACAGTACGTCTGCATCTTTGGTCTTCACCACAGCGTCAAGGGCTGACTTCTGGGTTTCATGCCCCTTGAAACAGTAGTCATCGAGCAAGACAAATGCACCGGGAACCAAGCGATCCCAGAAGAACTTGAAGGCCTCCACTTCAGGGAGCGAACAGTTCATATCGAGATGCAGGTAAGCAATGCGCTCACTCTCCACGGAGTCCAAGCTCTCGGGGACAGGTCCTTGCATG
Source organism: Desulfomonile tiedjei (assembly GCA_016218715.1). Lineage (GTDB taxonomy): Bacteria > Desulfobacterota > Desulfomonilia > Desulfomonilales > Desulfomonilaceae > JACRDG01. The sequence goes on from JACRDG010000020.1 coordinate 9,870, forward strand.
ATGCGCAAGTTCTTCCACCGAGAGAAGTTTGCCCGTACGGATTCCACGTCATTGATATATGTACCATTTTTCAGCCATGCGGCGGATCTTTCCAATACACCAGCCTTGACGTCTTCTTCCGTCACATAACGTGCGTCTACCCCACTAAAGGTGTCCAGAAGGTAAAAAGTCTTGCCGAGCGCGTCCCAGTCCAGGTATTCCATGATGGCGGAACTACGGAATCCGCGGTTGACGCCACACTCCACAAAATCGCCATCGACTTTGCTGGCCGAACGAGCGACCCACAGGACCACGTGAATCCGCCAGTGTATACGGTAGTCGACTCCCTCGGCCGTTACCCCTCTTTCGTAGGCTCTGCAAAACGCAGGATCTAGCATGAAATCATGATGGTGAATGGATCGCAAACCGTCCTGGTCGTAAACATCTGGCAATCTCCTGGAGACGGTGTATCCCGCCGCCTCAATGAGTCTTCTGACCAGCGCTTTGAGTGTTCTCAAGCCCCTGTACTCCTTGTTGGAAGAAGCTCATTCGTGGTCGGCCGACATCATACGACCGTCTTGCCACTCAGCAGGTAAAACCGGCCCCGGCTATGGGAAGGATGCCCCTGACCTTGAAAGACACTTCAGGGGTTCTCACCAGGCCCGGAGCCGAGATCCTTGGCACGTTGTCCCAGAAACGCTGCGTTGTCTTGGTGTTGAGCGTACCTTACTGCTCGCCTCCCGGTCAAGGATAATCGGCCACGCGGTCCTGCTGTGGACAGAAACGGGGGGCAAATCGTGCTATGCGCCGAAGTGCGGGCGTTTCTGCCAGCGGCAAGAAAGGAACTCCCCAAAAGGGCGAGGATCATATCGGCCAAAGCGCGAATTCTTTCGATGGAATGCCTCTCAGTCAATACGCTTTCGTATGGGGTAGCGTGGTGACCGTAGCTGAATTCTTGTTGCCACGCATGGTTGGACGAGGTTATACTCATCGGAATCTCGAACCGAACCAAGGTGGACCGCTCATGAAACCTTTTATCATGCCGCTTTTATTAGCCATGCTTCTGGGGCCGCTGGCCGCGTGGGATGCAACCGGGGCCTGGGCTCAGAGCCGCCACGAACCCCGAATCGAGGGAGTCAGTTTTTCCGAAATGGCGCGATGGCAATCATGGTACGGTGGGGGGCCTTCTTACGGCCCGGCGGGGCTCCATGGTTGCGGAGTTGACTCCGTTCAGCCAGCGCCGGTTTATTGGGAGCCGGTATCGTTCGAAGTCAAGAAGGTTCGAAAGGGGAAAAAGGCCCGAAGATAGCATTGGCCTCGCAACGTATCACTTCGCGCTTCCCCAGAGCGTTTGCTACGCGCCCAGACCATAACCCGTTTTTCTTACCTTGCAATATTGTGCCGAAATTAACCAACGGGTTGACTGTCGGTATTACTCTCCCGAGAAACGGTGTTGCTCGCTCATGTATCGGTTGCACTGCTCACGGAATTCCAGGACTACCTCTCGAATCGGCCTCGCTCGCTCCTTGGACTCCTTACCGAGCATCTCCCAAAAGCTCTCAAGAAGAGGGTACTCGTCCTCCGTCAAGTCAATGCTCAGAGTGCTCCCACATCGACAATTCCGATATTGCATTGTGTGGAGCGCATCACCGGAATCCTTGTAGGGCTCCAGTCCGTGACCAACGGGCAAAGTATCCTGAATGTATTGAGGAAAATCGGCATATTCGTGGCCGCAGGTGCGGCATTTCTTGGGGAACAGTCTTGAATGTTTCCCAACGTCAGCAAAAGCCTTGATGTACTTCAAAAAGTTCGCGTTGTACTTCTGGCTCGCGTTTGCCTCTTCCACTCGTGTCATGATGTGTTCTCTCCGATGGGATCCATCCGCGGAATTCATCCCGGAACTCTGCAGCGGTGAAGCTGTTTCTCGGGTCTTTGGGTCTTTTATCGGTCTGAGGACTGTGCCAGCAGCCTCCACGGAGGTGGCGGCACGGGCCACCACAAAACACGACAGAGGCAAGACCGTGGTCAGGGTACCCAATGAGATTGACTTGTATTGTCTTTCAGCGTACTACACGGCACGCCACCCGGTCAATTACGACCGTGCGCGAGTCACTGCACGGCAACAGACTGCGGCACCTTAACGGTAAAGATGGGATGACGACACCCCTCAGCCCCTCCATTGGTAAACTTGGATGACGGCCTGGGCTCTTCGCTTCCCGGAGTGTTGATATCTCTGAACCGCAGCAGCGCCTCCTTTCTCGGTGCGTCTATTCCCGATTTCGCGATCAAGAACTCTCCCAATACTCTGTCAGACTGAAGCCGGATCGGGTTCACGGCCGTACTGGCACCTTTTGCAGAATTCGAGCTTCATCTTGGCCAGCATACGCGACGTGCGAACCGATGCCTGACGTTGCCATCCTTCGCAGGCTTTTCGGGAAATTTTGCTGAGCATTCCGGGAAGGAGGCATTCTCGGAGATCCGCTCTCTCTTGAAAACGTCTGATCTGTTCCGCGACCGACTCGCCGTCGTTTAGTCGCAGTTGTCCGGACACGGACTCTTGGCGAGGAACGGACACGCTTCTGCTTTCAGATCGTTTGCATGTTCTCGGCGCGCTCGCTCCTGCCGCCCTGGGGGATCCGAGCCGTGAGGTCCTTTCTGCCGCGGGACGGTCAACTCTGGACGGGGGATTGCGAACGATCCGCTGCATCGAGCTGCGCCAGAGTTGACGGCAATCGGACTCACCAACAGTCTTGACATGATACCTCTTATCGGACCGTTCTTGAGTATCGGCTTCACACGGTTCGGCAACTGGCACGGCGGCTGTCGCGCAATCGTAGTCGTTATGGGAAAGGGCTTCCTGCATCCGAGACATGGGGCTCTCCTTTGCTATTCTCCGCAAATCTTCGTTATGAATGTTCCCTGGAGCCGGCCGGTTGGGAATCTTCGGCTGGGGCATATCTGACGCCTCAACCTTCACCCTATATGACGCACCATAAGATCAATTTGTTCCAAGATGTTACAAAAAAAACCTCTAGCATAGCATCTCTAAATTCCCATGATGTACCAACATGACAACATTAAAGCTACGGTTCCCTTTCGGCTTTCATGGGGTTCGCATGAACAGCGACAGGACGGTTGCCAAGGCAAGTTAACCCACTAGGTTACCTTTCGTTTGTGTCACGAATTTTTCTGTGCTGCCAAGGACCGTGCGACGACACCTCAAATCACCCTCCACTGAGAAGCTCGGGTCACGGCCCGGGCTTTTCGTCTTTCTGCCCCGTGTGACAACGCGAGATCCACCTCGGGTTTGACATCTGGGTGGTCCTGGAAGAGAATCAAGCTCTGTCCGGCAGACGCATAAATCAGCCCGAGGAACGCACCCGAACCTCACGATTGAAGGAGGGAACAGACGCGATGGGCACTTTAATCGCAATCTACGTTCACTGCTCAGACCCGATGACTGCCTCCTCGTTTCCGGCCGATTACCCACACGCCTACACGGAGGATGGCTGCACATTCTACGCTGTCGAGAAGCCAATCGAAGAGTGGGAGCCCTCGCTTGAGGAGCTGGCGAGCATATCGGAGCGATTCAAAACCGATGTCATATGGCTCAGCTTCCAAAGCGCCGTCGAGGCATTCATGTTTCACCACTGGAGCGCGGGCGTCTATCTCCGAGGTTTGGTGTACGGGTGTTACGAAGAGGAACGCACGTGGGATCAGGTTTACGGTTCAACTGAGCCGTGGGAGAGCGAGGCTTTTTTTGATCCTGCTGAATTACAGCGGCTAGTCGATTACGCTGCAAGCGATACCGAGAAGAAAGAACTCCGAAGAATTTGGCGCGAGAACGACATCACTCGGGGAAGATGGGATCCACCGGTCGACGCCCGTGAAGCAGCACGCAAGGTAGCCGAGTTCTATCGTCTTCCCGGTTGGGGCTTGAATGAGTAGTACTTCGTGGGCTGCTGACCTGCATCGCAAGATCAGGAGTGCCGTTAGCTGGCAAGTCAGGCGTCTTCCCTATCGCGACCACTTTGCCGGCCTGACATCCTTGGATTCCAGCAGCGCTCCGCAACGGGGGCAATGGTGATTTCTTGACGGTAGGTGGGGCTGTCTTTGTTTGCGTCGACCCATATCACCAGCTCGGTTCGATGCATGGAGCGGGGGAGGATTCGGACGAGAGGGTGACCGCAGGAGTGGTGAAGGCTCATGAGATTTCTCGTGGGAGAATGTCTCCCCGGCAACCAGCGGCCACAGGGAGGTTCGGCAAAGGCAGCGTGGGGTTACCTGTCGATCCGGTACGAGTCACCCGGGAACATCGGAGTGGTCACCCGGTAGTCCTCGCCCCTCGGTCCACAAGCGGCTCACATTCTTCTCTTTGGCTGAGTCGGTTCGCTGGAGTTCCAAGGCTCTCAGCATGAACAAGTTTTCGCCCATCAACAAAGCGAGGAGATAGAAACGGAGGCGGCTGGGGTTGTTTCTATAGATGCCAACAAGCTGTCGCCAGAACTGAATCCGCGTTGACCGCAACAGCCCCTGTCGCCAAATCAGTCTTAACAAAGCGACAAAGTCGTACACATGGTCCTTCAGCGGTCGTTCATCACGCTCGTCACCCTTGCCGTCTTTCTCGGTGACCAGTCCGAGCTCCTTCCGAGTGGGCCTCATGGTCAGATAGTAATGATAGACTCGCTGCAGAAATGCCGACGGCTCGTACAAGCGGTTTATGAGATCGCAGTATTCCTCGATGATCTCTCCTGCCGGGCGGGCAGGAACGAAATTTAGGGTCCATGCAGTAAGCAGCAAGTCATGAGAAACGCCTTCCAGCAGGCGGCCTTCGCGTTCCAGACGGTGCCACAGAGCAGTGTTCGGGGGAGCGCCGAGAATATTTATCATGACAATCGGCAGGTTAGTGCGTTCGACCAGCCTTCGTATGCGTTCCCCAGCTCCAGCCTCTTCATTGTCGAATCCGATAATGAAACTCCCCATGATGAAGAGGCCGTTTGTATTGATAGTCTGGATTGACTCGGCTACCGGATTCCTGAGGTTCTGTTTTTTGCCTGTGAACTCAAGCACTTTCTCGTCCGGGGACTCAATCCCAATGAAGACGGTGCTGAAGTTTGCCAAGGTCATCAAGTCGATCAATTCCTTATCTTGTCCCAGATTCAGAGATGCTTGGGTCCAAAAGCCAAACGGATGCCGGTGTACCCGCAGCCAGCTGCTCAATTCTCCAAGAAGCTCCCGTGCATAGGCCTTGCTCCCAATAAAATTGTCATCCGCAAAAAAGATTTCACGCCTCCAACCTAAGGAGTGGAGATATTCGAGTTCGGCAATCACCTGGTTGGTTGCTTTGTGCCGGAGTCTGCGTCCGTACAGGGTTACGATGTCGCAGAATTCACAGTCAAACGGGCAACCTCTCGTCGTTTGAACGCTCATCAACATGTAGGCATCTAGGTCGAGGAGATCGAAACGAGGTAATGGAGAGCTGGTCAAATCCGGCTTGGACGGTTCCTCGATGATGCAGCGTTCGTGCCCGGAAGCCAAGGCTTCGAAGAATGGGCTCAAAGAGCTTTCTGCCTCACCCTTGACCACAAAATCAGCGCCCATCCCAAACACTTCTTCCGGAACCGACGTGGGATACGGCCCTCCCACAACCACTGTCTTCCCGCGACGCTTCCCTTCGCGAATGAGATGCCGCACGTCATCCGCTTGTTCGATCAGAGCCGATATCATTACCATTTCAGCCCAGTTCCAGAGATCCTGGGTGATTTCCTGGAACACGCGATCAACGAGACGCAGGGACCACGCCGCGGGCAGAAGAGCAGCCATTGTTATCAATCCGAGTGGTGGTAGCGTACTCTTTTTTCCGGCAAGCTTTAGCACCTCGTCCGATGACCAAAACGTGTACTTCGACTTGGGATTTACCAGAAGGACTCTCACTGATCCTCTCTTATGCCCACTGGCCTCCTTTGCCAAAAGGGAAGCTGCCACCTGCACGCGCTCCGCAACTATGCAGCGGCGCTATATGCCTTGGGCCTTAGATTTCAAGGCGCTCTGCCGAGGTTCTCCCGGGCGTTAAGAACCAAGATTATGACGCCGTCTTGCCATTTCGCTCGTCTTGGTACCGGTGAACGGCCAGGGGAAGGTTCCCGTGACCCCGAGAAGGCCCCCCTATCTCCTCCTAAAAGACCAGACAGATGCAAGACCGTCGTCACATTGCTGGAAGAACCTGCACCTTCATGCTTCCCAAAGTACCTCGACGCACGCTTGCCGGTCAAGCACAACATGGAGAAGGCCAGCGAGAGGAGGGAAAACGAGCGCAATCACCGAGAAGCGGAGGGGGTCCCGCCGGGAGGTATGAGCGCATGGCGGTTGGGCAAGAAGGGTGCCAAATGGAATCGCGCTCGGACTTCGAGGTGTCCTCAGCCCCGATCTGCCAAAAATTATCTGATTGCTAGGCGATCCCAATACGTTAGCTTACCGAACAGATAATTACATGAAAGGACAGGCGATCTGGAATTTACTGACGATCTACTGACGATTTACTGACGCGTTTTTGAGGGGTGGGTCTGAATGATTTCATGGGGTTGGTGGAGCGGGAAACGGGATTTGAACCCGCGACTTCAACCTTGGCAAGGTTGCACTCTACCACTGAGTTATTCCCGCGTCGAAGATCTGTATACCGCACGGGACAGGATCCTGTCAACCCCCAATTCTCGGATGACCTCAGGGTATGGCCGGAAGTCTCCTGTGACATCGAAATGCCTTGTACCTGCAGGCCACAAAGCTTGTGTGGAGCGGCTGCAACGTCGGGCGGAAGAGAGAACGCGAAAACCCCTTTCCGAAGAAAGGGGCTCGATGAAACAACTCCGGAATTGAACCGCCTAGGAAGTTGGTAGAGTTAGGAAACCGCGCTCCTGTAAACGCCGAGCTATGTCGGATATCATGGCGTACCTCAGGCCCGTCCTTGCATGGATCTTGTCAAGGCTTCTGATCATTTTCCGGCCGTTGGTGTCCATTTCCTTCAATAACACGCTCTCGATCATCTTGACCTGCTCAGGATCGTAGTACCAGGACATGAGCTCTCCTTTCGAGCGACATGTCTCCTCAGAACTGCTTGCCGTTGTGATGGAGCAGGCATGGCGACCTCATTCAAGATGATAATAACCATTGCGGCTCCCGGCCAGAAATGTCGGAAAGAATTCCTCAACCGCGCCATCTTTGTCGGGCAGGGGTCACAATTCGGCACGCAACGCCTTAAGCGCTGCGGTTCGTGAATGAACCGATGAGAATAACAGGAAGTCAGAGTATGCCCGCGAGGCGCTATCCTTCGCGGGGTCAGGCGAAATCGATGAGGTCTCCGTTCTTGACCGAGCCGCCCTGAATCACTACTGCGAAGACACCCTTTTCCGGCATGATGCACTCGCCTATCTTGTGGTAGATGGCGCAGCGGGTGTGGCACTCCTTGCCGATCTGGGTCACTTCAAGGACAGCGGATTCACCGACCCGGAGCCGATCTCCCGGCTTAACCGATCCGAGGTCAAAGCCCTGCGTGGTCAGGTTCTCGGCGAAGCTGCCAGGTTTTACTTCCAGCCCTTTGGCAGCCATGGTGCCGATCTCCTCGCTGGAGAGGAGCGAAACCTGGCGATGCCAGTCACCACCGTGCGCGTCTCCGGCCAGACCAAAGCCGACTTCCAGCAGTCCCGAGCCCACGTCGGTCTTTGGGGTGCCCTTCCTCTTGCTTACGCACACTGCAATGACGGTTCCAGCACTCATATCAAGACTCCAGTACCCTTGCTCTCCAGGGAAATGTTGTTCGCAGACGGGTTACGGCTGAAGCCCTGGTCGTGGAAAGGCTCTTCCGCAACCCCATACCGGCAAATCTGTACTAGTCTTCTTCTTCGACCTTCTTGCCGGAGGCCTCGATGATCTTTTCGGCAAGGTTGGCCGGCACTTCTTCGTAATGGGAGAACTCCATGGTAAAGATGCCGCGGCCGGACGTCATACTGGTCAAATCCGAAGCGTACTTGAGGACCTCGGCCATGGGCACCTGGGCCTTGACCGCCTGACTCCCTGCCTTGGCGTCCATGCCCATGATCCGCCCTCGTCGAGAGTTCAAGTCTCCCATGACGTCACCCATGCAGTCTTCGGGTACGGTTACCTCCAGGTTCATGATCGGTTCAAGGAGCACGGGGTTTGCCTGGAGCATCCCCTTCTTGAACCCTTTGGATGCGGCTATCTTGAAGGCCTGCTCCGAGGAGTCCACCTCGTGGTATTTCCCGTCAACGACTGTCACCCGCACATCGATCACCGGGTGGCCAGCCAGCGATCCCGACGTCATCGACTCCATGACGCCTTTCTCCACCGCAGGAATATACTGCCTCGGGATAACGCCTCCGACGATCTTGTCCACGAACTCGAACCCCGCGCCGCGTTCCCTCGGCTCAAGCTCCAGCCACGCGACGGCAAACTGACCGCGACCGCCGGTCTGCTTCTTGAGCTTTCCTTCCACCCTGGCCTTGCCTTTTATGGTTTCCATGTAGGGGACTTTCGGCGTCTTGAGGTTCACGTCCACCCCGAATTTCCTCTTGAGCTTGTCCACGGTGACTTCGATGTGAACCTGCCCCATACCGGAAATGAGGAATTCGTTCGTTTGCTGATCTCTGCTGACACTGAGGGTCGGGTCTTCCTCTGCAAGTTTGGCGAGGCTCTGAGTGATCTTCTCCTCGTCCCCTTTGGCTTTGGGCTCGATAGCAAATGATATGACCGCTTGGGGAATCGAAGCCGGCGAGACCATTATGGAAGCCTTCTCGTCACAGAGCGTGTCTCCGGTGAGCGTTTCTTTGAGTTTCGCCACTGCCACGATGTCGCCGGCCTGCGCAGACTCCAGCGCCTTCTGGTGCTTGCCTTGAATGGCCAGGAGTTGCCCGAAGCGTTCTTTGATCCCTCGGTTTGCATTGGAGACCGTGGAATCCGGGGCAAGCTTACCGGACAGTATCCTGAAGAGCGTCAAGCGGCCGGCGTACGGATCTGCGAGCGTCTTGAACACGTACCCGGCGAACGGCTGGTCCGGCGCGGGAACGCGCGAGACTTCATCGCCGGAGGGAGTGCGCCCGGTGACCGCGGGAAGATCGCCCGGCGAAGGACATGCGTCCGCGATGAGATCGAGCAACGGCTGTATGCCTCGGTTAAGCGTAGCCGAACAGAGGACGACCGGCACGAACACTTTGTTCAGTATCCCCCGCTTCAACGCGCCCGCCAGTTCGTCCGGGCCCAGTGCGTCCCCTTCCAGGTAGCGTTCCATCAGTGCGTCATCGACTTCAGCGAGATCCTCGATGAGGACTTCTCGTCGGGATTCAGCATCGTCGGTCAGTTCAGCGGGGATGTCGGCCCTGGAAGTGTTCCTGCCATCTCCATCGAAGAGAATCGCCTTCATGGAGAAGAGATCCACGACCCCCTTGAACGCGGCTTCCTTGCCGATGGGGATTTGGAGGACCAGCGGCTTGACCTCCAGTATCTCTTTCACATCGGACACTACCTTCTCGAAGTCAGCCCTTTCCCGATCCATCTTGGTGACGACCAACAGCCGAGGGCACCCTCTCGCTTCAATGCCCGCCCAGACCTTTTGGGTGAGCGGCTTCAGTGAATCGACCGCATCGACGGCCAGGACGGCTATGTCCGCGGCCTGCAAACCCGCGGACACTTCCGCGGCGAAGTTGGGGTCGCCCGGAGTGTCCAGTATATTGATTTTCTTCTTCTTCCACTCGATGGTGAAGAGCGAGGTACCGATCGTGATCCCTCGTTTTACTTCTTCGGGCTCAAAATCAAAATTTGAAGTCCCGTCCGTGACCTTGCCCAGACGGTCAACGGCCCCGGAATCGAAGAGCATCGCCTCGCACAAAGTCGTTTTTCCCGACCCTGCGTGGGAAACGACCGCCACATTTCGTACGTCCTCAGTCTTGTACTGCTTCATTGGCACCCCTTTGGAACTTTGACACCGGGGACTTCCGATGCCCGAACTGGCACTGATCGCGTGACCGCTCGGCACGGGGGATTACGAGGCCTGAGGGGATTCAACCGCATGGGCATCCCATTCTGGTCGGACCTCGTGGCCGGTATCCGGCCGCCCCGACGGATACCTTTACGGACACAGTAAATTAGTTAATAAATCACATCGCCGCCCCTGGAGTCAAGCAAGCAATTGCCGAACCACCAAGCTTTCCATCTTCCCGGTCCACCCATGCCTCCGCAGATCAGCGGGGCGAATCGGTCAGAAACTGTGGCAACCATTACTAGTTCAGGCCGCACTGCTCGCCAGAGCCGCCTTCGCAACAGCCTCGGCTACCGTCCGACTGACAGCCCGGTTGAATATTCCGGGAAGGATGTTCTGCGCTGCAAGTTCCTCTGGCGGAATCATTTCTGCAATTGCCGTCGCCGCGGCCATTTTCATCGTCCAGTTGATCTTTCTCGCCCGAACATCCAGCGCGCCCCTGAATATGCCGGGAAAAACGAGCGCGTTGTTGATCTGGTTCGGGAAATCGCTCCTACCGGTAGCAACGATCTCCGCGTAATCCAGGGCCGCCCACGGATCGACCTCGGGTATCGGGTTGGCAAGTGCGAACACGATCGGGTCATCCGCCATTCGCTTGAGATCTGGTGGGTCCAACAGGTTCCCCGCAGACACGCCGATGAAGACATCCGCGCCATCGAGGCTCTCTCTGAGCGTCCCACGCCTTCCCTGGGGGTTGGTGAGCATCGCCAGTTCGCTCTTCACCGGATTCATTCCCTCGGATCTGTCGGCAAAGAGCGCTCCCTGCCGGTCGCAGCAGAGTACGTCGCGAGCCCCGGCTTCCAGCAGAATTCTGACGCAGGCCACACCCGCCGCGCCGGTGCCTGAAACCACGATTTTGATCTGGCTCAGCTCTTTTCCCACATGGATCAACGCGTTCTTCAGCGCAGCGAGAACGGCGATGGATGTGCCGTGCTGATCGTCGTGAAGGACCGGAATATCCAGCTCGTCGTACAATCGTCGCTCCACTTCAAAACAACGTGGCGCAGAAATGTCTTCCAGGTTGATGCCCGCGAAACCGGGACTCACTGCCTTCACCACGTCGACAATACGGTCTACGTCGGTGACGTCGAGACAAAGCGGAAAGGCATAGATGTCGCCAAATTCCCTGAAGATCATGGCTTTCCCCTCCATGACCGGCAACGCGGCCAGCGGGCCGATGTCACCCAAACCGAGCACTGCCGTGCCGTCGGTGACGATCGCCACGGTGTTGCCCTTCATCGTGTAGACGTACCCGGCTTCCTTGTCTTTGGCTATGGCGGTACTGATTCGGCCGACTCCAGGGGTGTACGCCATGGAGAGGTCCTCACGGCGAACCAATTCGCGACGACCTCGTACCTCGATCTTTCCCCCCTCGTGGTACGCGAAAGTACGATCCGTCACGAAGAGCACCTCCGCGTCCGGAAGGCTCTGCAAGGCGTTCACGATTTGTTGCTCGTGGGCTTCATCCCGCGCGTAAACGTCGAGATCCCTGACTACGTAATCCTTGCCGACCTTTACCACCGGAATGGACCCGACGAGTGCCTCCTGTTCTCCTATTGTAGTGGCCACTCGCGCCAAAGCGCCTGGCCTTCGCATGATGCGTACTCTCACCGTAATGCTGTAGCTCGGACCCGCGGGGTAAACCATAACTTCTCCTATGCTCGTTGTACGAGAAGGGACTGCCCTGGACAGAAGATCGTACGAAGCCGATACGGCCCCGCATCGTTTCTTGATGCACCAATGGACCCAGCGATGCAAGTAGAATCTCAGGGTCGGAAACCTGCCTCTGACGGTCGTTGCTGGTCGCAGGTCCGGAGGACGGTCCGACTGCAGCGGAGACCCTTACTTCCTGCTTTGGGCATAGATTGAGTAATAATGCCTGTATAATCGCATTGATACAATAAATAATCACCAGACATATTAATCAATATTGACAACATTCCGACATAATTGATAGAATAAGAAAAACCGATTCTGCCCCCCGCATCGCGCGGAATTCTGGAGGCCTGGCATATGAATACCCACAAAGCGGCTCTCGTCCTCGTCCTGATAGCGGTAATCGCAGCCTTCCCCGCTGCATCGAGCGCAGAGCAAAGATTCGGCCCCTGGGCGTATTACGCGCCGTACTACTTCCCGCCGGGCCTTGCCTGCATCGGACACTGCTTCACTCCGCTCGATTTGCTTCCGCGCTACGAGTCTCCGAATCCAGAACCGCCGAGTAGCGCGGTCCCCCCGTGCACAGCCGGGCCGCCTGCACGACCTGCCAAGGTGGCGGCACGCGCGGTTCCGGGCGAAACGTTTTCCATGCCTCGTGCTGCCGTCCGGCAACCCGCCGTGCTGCGTCCGCACAAGGCGCCTGCCAAGCCGATGACCAGCTACGAAACGCGGCCTGGGCGTTCCGCGGAACGTTACCAGCCTCCGGAAAGATCGGCGAGCCGTTACCCCGCTGGCGAGCGCCCGATCACTCGTGCCAATACGGGCCACAGGACTTCGTCACAGCCTAGGCTCTCGGAACAGTCACCCGGCTCGTCTTACGCCCCGCGTCCGGGAAGCACTGCCGCCCATAATGCGCCGGCAAACCCGACCCCGCAGTACCGATCGCCTTCCGAACCCGAACCGGTGAAGACCCCGCCCACTCAGGTAAGATCGGCGCCTGAAGAGAGTAAGCCTATGACCCGGGAGCAGCCTTCTTACCCGTTGCAGGAACGCGCCGCAGTCCGCTCTGCTCCACCTGCCGAAGCAGCCTATGAATACGAGGCACCGAAACGGCCAGCTCCAACCCAGGATCAAACAATGAGCGAGAAAACCTCGGAAACCGGCACGAACGGAACCAAACGCACCTGGACCTGGGGCCGACCGTCCCAGGCAGGGTTCGGCAGGCCAAGCAACATGGCTCCCGCGCGGCCCAAGTACTTCGGTACCGCTCTGTACTGATATCAAGTCGCAATACCGTGAGTGACTCCGGGGTGAACTTCTTTGCAAAGAGGTTCTCCCCGGAATAGTTTCGAATGTGAATAGATATGATCGAGTTACGTTGGTTTCCATCACTCCATGTTCGTCAAATGGAGCGGCCTCGTTGCTGATCTTCCGGTCAATCCAGCGGAACGCGGGACTACCGAACAGGCTCCCATCCTAGTAATCGTGTAATTTCGTCGAAGACGGTCCTCGCGGTCAGGCCTTCGAGACACCGTCTGTCGCGACACGATCGTTTGCGGCAGCCGAGGCATTCGAGGTCCGAACGGCGTATGACCTTGTGCCCTTCGCCGTACGGGCCGACCCTCGCCGGGTCTGTCGGGCCGAACAGGGCGACCACCTTGGTTCCGGCAAGCGCGGCGATATGCATGGGCCCGGAGTCGACCCCCACATACACGTCACAGAGTGCGGCCAAAGCCACCGCTTCTGCCAGATTTAGTTGTCCGGCTGCGACGACGGGGGCGTGGCGCATGCGACCGGCTATTTGACGCATGTGCGGTAGATCCGCGGTACTTCCACAGAGAATTACCGTGGCTTTCGCCTTTTCGATGAGCAGGTCGGCCAGCTCGGCCCATGCCTCACTCTTCCAAAATTTCGTTTCCCAGCGCGCTGCCGGATTAGCGTAGACCAAGCGTGAAGCAGCAGCAATCCCACTGTCCTTCAGGAACGTCAGGACTCTCTCTCTCGCAACTTGACCCGGATGAATGCGGAAGTCTTCCGTTACTGCCGGACATCCGAGTGCATCGCCGAATGCCAGATTCTCATCCACAGCATGGATCTTCCCTTCCCCGGGGGTAATGTGCCGGTGCTGGAACCGTGTGTTCAGTTCCTTGGCAGCAGCAAAGCCGATCCTGAGGCCACCGGGGTTGGCCAGCCCCATGAGACCGCTCCGAAAAGAGGCATGGAGATCGAGAACCAGGTCGTATGGCGCGCTGCGGAAGCGCTTCCGTAGCGCCCGAAGCACCCGGATCGTCTCGAGGGAGGCCCGGACGAATGCGCCGCGAGAAGCTTGAGGGTCGCTGGTGGAAGGAATGAAGATGGGGATGATCTCGTCTATCGCGGGATCGTTCTCCAGGATGGGAACGAAAGTCTGCTGGACGACCCAGCCGATGAAGCAGGACGGGTAGCAGCGCTTCATGGCGTGGACGACCGGGAGCGTGTGCACCACGTCGCCGAGCGAACTGGGCTTGACAATGAGGATTCTTTTGCGGTTCAGGTCCATGGTTCCATCGATGCGCTTCGCTCAAGCACCTCGCAAATTCAGCCGACTTGCCAGCGCCTGCATAAAGCCCGCTTCGTCGTCCAGACGGATGTCGATTGCGAGTGCGGCAAGGTTTTCGTGCCTCTTGAACCGGTCGGGGATCTTCACCCAATCCTTTTCGGTGACGACTACCGGCAGGTCTGAAGAGGCCTCAAGGATCTTCTCCATATCTCGGTCGGTGAAGCGGTGGTGATCCGGGAAGCATTGCTGCTGTGCGACAATCCAGCCCAGTTTCTCCACGGTCGTGCGAAACCGATCAGGGTCGGCAATAGCTGAGGCCAAGACCACCTCTCTGCCTGCATACACGTCCGGAGCAAGGGTTGTCTCACCGTTCGTACCGGTTCGGAGTGAGAGCGCCACCGGGCTGGATCGAAAAACCGGAATTCGGGTTAGGTACGCCTCGGCCGCGGGATGAACGGCGGCGTCCGGTGAGGTGAGTACCGCGATGTCAGCCCTAGCGAGGGCTGAAAATGGTTCACGGAGGCGTCCCATCGGGAACATGCTGTCTTCCGTGCCGCTCAAGAGCACGATATCCACATCCCGCTGCAGTTCCAGATGTTGAAAACCGTCGTCAAGGACGGCCACGTCGCATCCGAACAGCCGGGCTGCCGCTTCGACCGGGTGTATCCTCTTTCGCCCGATTACGACAGGTACGTCGCCCAGCCGTTGGGCCATGAGGTACGGTTCGTCGCCCGCGACAGAACACCTCACGAGGGGTGGGCCGGCACGGCCGTCAGAAACGACGAGGTACGGCTCGCGGCTGGAACCTCGATATCCTCGGCTGATGACCGCAGGCCTCATACCTCTGGAGCGGAGCATCTCGGCAAGAAATATGACCATGGGTGTCTTGCCGCTCCCGCCCATGAGGAGGTTCCCCACTGATATGACCGGTACCGAGGCTCGCTTAGCGGTTGCGATCCCCCACGCAAAGGACTGGGCCCAGATTCTCTGGACAGCATAGTAACAGGCTGCGGGAAAGAAGAGTAAGCCTCTGATCGGAGATGAACGGCGGCCCATGTCAGATCGGGACTGGTGAGGCTGTCTGCTCCGTGTCCGGAGAGGCCTCCTCCGATGTGAACTGCATGCTGTAGAGCCTCGCGAACACCCCGTTCTTCGCGAGGAGTTCATCGTGGCTCCCTTCTTCAGCCACCGTGCCTTCGACCAGGACGTAGATGCGATCGACGTTCCTGATGGTGGAAAGGCGGTGGGCAACCACAAGGGTGGTTCGTCCCTTCATGAGTTTCTCGAGGGCCCGCTGCACGGCCTGTTCCGAATCCGTGTCCAGGTTGGATGTGGCCTCGTCCAGAACGAGTATGGGCGGGTTCTTGAGGAGCGCCCGTGCGATGGCGATCCGCTGGCGTTCGCCTCCGGAGAGCTTGATCCCGTCCTCGCCGATGACCGTATCGTACCCCTGAGGCAAGGCGGAAATGAAATCATGCGCATCAGCGGCTCCGGCTGCTTCGACCACCTTCTCCAAGGGCATATCAGGCCTTCCATACGCAATATTGTTGCGGATGGTGTCGTCGAAGAGGATCGTCTGCTGCGTCACGATGCCGATCTTGTCACGAAGGGATTGCTGGGTGAAATCCCGAATGTCCACTCCATCGATGCGGACCGCTCCGGATGTGACGTCGTAGAATCGCGGGAGGAGATCGAGAAGGGTACTCTTCCCTACCCCACTCTCTCCGACGATGGCCACCGCTTCGCCGATCTTGACCCGAAGCGTCACGTCTCGGAAAACAGGATTGTCGCCGTAGGTGAATCCCACTCGGTCGAAGAGAATCTCGCCGCCGACGTGGTCGAGTTCAACTGCGGCCGGCCGATCCTCGATCTCCGGCTCCGTATCAAGAAGTCCGAAGATCCGTTCCGCTGCTGCCATTCCTTCCTGAACGGTGATGTTGACCTCGTTGATGCGCTTGATGGGCTCGTAGAGCATGAACAGAGCGGCCATAAACGAGAAGAACGTTCCAGGAGTCGAAGCACCGGTGATGACCTGGTACCCGCCATAGAACACAATGGCGCTTACCCCCAGCCCACCAAGCGTTTCCATTACCGGATTCGAGAAGGCTCTGACTTTGAACCTTCTCATGAATGCCCTGAAAAGCGCCTGGTTCACTTCGTCGAATCTTGCCTGCTCGTAGGCTTCCATGCCGAAGGCCTTCACGATCCGGATCCCCGTGATGGTCTCGTTGAGGCGCGCGGTAATGTCCTCCATAGAGACGAGCATACGCCGGGAGTACTTCTTGAGTTTCCTCCCGAACAGAAGCAGCGGATAGATCGCGACGGGGAAGACGATAAGAGCAATCGCCGCGAGCTTAAAGTCGCGGTAAAAGACCACGGAGACCAGACCTAAGACCGTGACCACATCTCGGACGATCCCCGTCACCGCTCGGGTGAGCGCTCCTTCGACGAGCGAGACGTCGTTGTTCATGCGGGACAGAAGGACGCCGGTCGAGTGCCGCACGAAGAAACTCACGGGCATCTCTTCGAGCTTCGCGAACATCCGGGCCCGCAGATCTCGTACGATGCTCTGGCCCACATAGGACATCAGATAGTACTGACCGAAATCACAGAACCCCTTCAGCACGTACACCAACGCTACCACCAGCGGGATAAAGACGAGCATGCGGTCGTTTCTCTCGAAGAAGATCTGATCCAGTGCGGGTTTCACCAGGTACGCGAGAGCGGCGGTCAGCAGACCGACCCCGATCATGGCAATGCCGGCAACGACCAGTTTG
This sequence comes from Desulfomonile tiedjei, assembly GCA_016218715.1. Taxonomy (GTDB): domain Bacteria; phylum Desulfobacterota; class Desulfomonilia; order Desulfomonilales; family Desulfomonilaceae; genus JACRDG01. The sequence continues at coordinate 26,866 of JACRDG010000020.1, forward strand.
CCCTTATAGGGTCCCAGATATGTCAGAAGCCTTCGGTAGACGTGCACGGTGTCTCTCCGCTTCCCGGATCTCGCGTCGCGGTCGCGGCGGGCCGCCAAATGGTTTCGCGGTAATCGCGGTTCAAATGACAGGGCCGGTCGCAGGAATGCCGACCACAGACATTTTCGCGCCGTTGGCTTTGCGGAGCATTTCCTCGGAATTGGTGATCAAGGTCCTCCCTGCTTCAATGGCCAGGACGCGTGCCTGGGCTGCGATCATGCTGTCGATGGTGGACGGGCCTACACCGGGAACATCGAACCGCATGTCCTGGCCCGGTTTGGCCATCTTGACCACCACGGTGTCGTGGATATCCATCTCTCCCGCACGTCGGATAGCTCTGTCGGTCCCTTCGATGGCTTCCACGACGACGACCGCGGCATTGCGGACAACGACGGTTTGCCCGATATCCAGGGCTCCGATCCCTAAAGCCATAGTGCGTCCGAACGCGATGTCCTTCCACTGACGCTTGTTTGGTGTCTTGCGCGTCAGCACCCCCGCCGGGGCCATAAGTTTTCCCGCCCACATGGTGATCTCGTCAACGACAATGCCAACCTTCAGAAGCTCGGCTGCTATGGCTGCCAGGATGGTGTCGTCTCGCCAGTCTTCGAGGGCCAGGACCAGTCTAAGCGCTCGGCGGTCCGGCCTGATGCTCCACAGGCGCATCAAGTTGGCTTTCTCGATCTTGCCGGCCATCACCACGCGGGTGATGCCACGTGATTGGAATGCCGAAATAGCCTTTTGGATCTGACCGAGCCTCAGCCAAACCAGCTCGTTGACGCGTGAGTCGAGGTTCGGATCGGTAAAACCCGGGAATCCGAGGGCAACCACTTCATGACCTTTGCTCGATGCCTCATCGGCCACCAGAAGGGGCAGCTCGCCGGACCCGGCTATGAGACCCAATCGTTCCACAGCTATGAGACCTTGAATGCGTGCCTGCTCAAAGATACTCTGGCCATCCCACGCCGGGACGTCACCAGGAACTCTGCAAACTTGAGGGCTTCGGGGGTATCCGCCATCTCCTGGCGAATCCTCGCTGCCGCGTCTTCCATCCTGAGGTGCGACCGGAAGGCGAGCTTAAACGCTCTTTTGAGTTGGAGGATCGTCTCGCGCGAAAACCCGTTTCGTCTCAAACCCACCTCATTGAGACCGTACACGTAGATCCGAGCCCCCGAAGCAAGGGTGTAGGGAGGGACGTCCTTGGCTACCCCGGAAACCCCGCCCACCAGAGCATAGTCGCCGACTCTCACAAACTGGTGTACCGCTACGATCCCGCCAAGGATCGCGCGGGTACCGATTTCGATATGGCCGCCCAAGTGGGCTGAATTGGCCATGATCACCCCCGGTCCGAGGATGCAGTCGTGCGCGACGTGGCAGTAAGCCATCAGGTAGGAATCATCCCCGATTACCGTCATCCCCTTACCGCGCACCGTTCCTCGATGGACGGTGACGTACTCCCGAATCGCCACGCGAGCGCCGATTTCCACTCTAGTGGGTTCGCCCCGGTAGGACAAATCTTGCGGCGGCCCTCCGATACAGGCAAACTGACCAATTCGAGTTTCCGGGCCGATCGTGGTCTCCCCCTCGATGTGAACATGCCCGGCGATCATGCACCCGTCGCCGATGGTGACTCCGGCTTCTACTACCGTGTACGGGCCGATGGAGACGTCACTGCCAATGGTGGCCCGTGGATGGACAAGTGCGGTTGGATGGATCATTCCTTTTCCTTGCCTTGGGACTTCAGCATACGTTCAAGCTTTCGGATCCTGTCCAGAAGCTCAGGCAGCCGCTTGTACGCACTCTGGACACGCAGGAAGTGCTGGTGGGGCATCGCAGGGATGCCTGAAACCGCGGAGTGGTCCGGCACGTTTCGGTAAATCCCGGCCTTCGTGGCGAGCATGGCACCATGCCCCACTGTCACGTGGTCTTTGATGCCAGTTTGTCCGCCAACCATGCAAAATTCACCGAGCGTCGAACTGCCCGCTATGCCCGATTGGGCCGCCATCACCGTCCCGGAACCGATCGTCACGTTATGAGCTATCTGGACGAGATTGTCGATCTTGGCCCCCTTGCCGACGGTCGTGACTCCAGCCAGAGCCCGGTCCACCGCGCACAAAGCGCCGATCTCGACGTCATCGCCGATCTCCACGGTTCCGCTGTGATATTTCTTAACGGCCACGGGCATACCGCGCTCGTCCACATCTCTCGCGAATCCAAAGCCGTCGGCGCCTATCACGGTACCGGAATGGACGATCACGCGATCCCCTATCGTCACGCGAGGATAAATCGTGACGTGCGGAAGGATGCGGGTATTTTTCCCGATTCGGACGTCCTCTCCAATAACCGAATGAGCCCCGATCACCGAGCCGTCGCCGATCGACGCGCCTCTGTCCACTACCGCGAACGGTCCCACCGAGACCCCTTGGCCTATGACCGCTTCAGGGTGGACTTCGGCTCGGGGAGAAATCCCGGGTGGGGCGTCGGGGTGGGGGTAATAGAGCGCCGTCAACCTGGCAAAGGCTGCTTCAGGGTTATTCGACCGTATGTGGGGGAGTCCACCGGGATCGAGGTCGGGCAGGATTATCACCGCGGCCGCTGCACCCTCCCGGAGTTTGGCCACAAAGGGCGCTGCGGCAACGTATGTGATGTCCTGTGCACCGGCGAACTCGACAGGTCTCGCTCCCGCGATCGAAGGCCCAGGCCTTTCCGAGGGCTCTGCGCCAAGATGCCGCGCCAGTTCTTCCAGCGTAAGGATCATAGACTCTCGGGTCCTTTGGGACTATCTCTTGGCCGGGCCCGCCGGACCAGGCTTAGCGGGAGGTGCAGGCTTCGGCTTCGCCGCACCAGCGGACGCCGCGCCAGCGTCGTAAAGCTTGATCACGTCATCGGTAACGTCCATGGCGTCATCTGCGGCAAAGAGGGCCATCGAGTTGAGAACCAGGGACAACTTCTTCTGAGCCCGTATCTCTTTTACAATGTTGACAAGGTCTTTCTTGAAGACCTCGTCGAGATCGCGCTGCTCGGTCTGCAGTTGGCTCTGGGCTTCCTTCTCCGCCATCTTGTATTCCATCTCTTTGAGGCCCAATTCTTTTATCTTGGCATTCCTGGTCTCTTCCTTAAGCATAGGACCCTGTTTCTGGAGCTGTTCCTGGAGGTCCTGCAGCTCCTTTCTCTTGTTTTCCAGGCCCCTCTGCTTCTCTTCGACCCACTTGGACAGTTTGGCCTGTTGCGCCTGAGCCCTAGAAGATTTGGACACCAGCTTCTGGAGATCGACGAAGCCGATCTTCAGATCCTGGGCCCAACCGGTCGTCCCAAAGACGAAGAGCACTCCGACGGCTATACACGCCACAACCAGCTTTTTCCTCATCATTCCACTCCTTTGTCATTTTACTCGGCTTTCGCTCGAGGTCTCTCATAATCAGAAAACTCGGGAAACTCTCAAAAGAGCTGTCCCATCGACATGCCGAAGGCACCCCGTTCCTCTCCTGGTAGAGGCTGCACCTTCCATCCGTATTCGAGACGGAGCGGCCCCATCGGGGAGATCCAGCGGACGCCGGCTCCCACGCCGCCCTTGATGTCCGTCAAGAACGGGCTCTTGGATGCGTTCCACGCATTGCCTGCATCGCCGAATACGACACCGTTCATCTTCAATTTCTCGCTGAGGCCAAAGGGGAGATGGAACATGCATTCGACACTCCCGATGAGGGATCTGTCGCCTCCCATGATGTTGCCGTATCGATCTCTGGGCCCTATGTCGCCGTACTGGTAACCTCTGATCGTCCCCATCCCGCCCAACAATATCCGGCGGTCGAACGGTATGGGATCGCTCCCGACCTCTTGAAGCATCGCTGCCTGGGTTCTGAGTTTCACCACTAGCCCGGGGACGATTGGGAGTGCCTGATAGTAGATCCCTTCCGCAGAGTATCGGTTGTAGGATACGTCTGCTCCCAAACCGGCAAAGCGGCCGGACAGCGTTATGCGGCTGCCGCCGCTCGGCAGAAAGCTGCTGTTCCGGGTGTCCTTCGCCAGGTTGACGCTAAGAGAGTTCTCGGCAAAACTCATGAACTTCTGGGCAGTTGCACCGTAACTCTGGTAATACTCCGCAACCGACCTCCCGAACGGCCGCGCGAATCCACTATATCGGGTGGACTGGCGTGAAAACGATCCCGAGACTCCCCATCCCCAGTAGAGCGGGTACCCCAAGGAGGCGCTGAAACCTTCTCCCTCTCTGAGGTAGTGCGTTTCTTTTTGAATCGCCTTGGTACCCTGGAGGCTGGCCGTTAACGGGATGTCAAATAGCCACGGGTAGGTCAACGAACCCTCGTAGTTGGTCGTGCGTCCCGAAATGTTGGACTTCACATTGGCCAGGATGCCCAATCCGAACAGATTCATCTCCTTGATGTTCACGTTGCCCATGGCGCCTTCTTGCGAGGAAAACCCCAGTCCCGCAACGACCGAGCCCGTCTTCTTCTCCATGACCTCCACGGTAAGATTCATCAGATCCGGACGAGAACTGGGAGCGGTCTTGAGCCGAACCGCTTCGAAAAACTCCATGCTTTCCAGCGACTTCTTGGTCGCGTCAAGCTTGTCTGCGTTGTACAGCTCGCCTTCTCCCATGACCACATTCCTGCGGATCACCTTATCGCGCGTGCGCTGGTTGCCGACGATCTCCACGCGGTCGACGTGGACGCGCTCTCCCTTACTGATCTTGTACGCCACATCGACAAAGTGATGCTGATCGTTGATAAGCGGCTTAAACTCAACGTCCGCGTAGGCATACCCAAGGTTGTTGTAGAGTTTGGTCAATTCCTTGATATCTTCCATGGCAAGATCGCGATTGAACCAGGTTCGCGGCTTGAGCTTAAGTACTTCCTGGAGCTTGTCCTGCGGTACGACCAGGTCCCCCTCCACACTGACCTTGCGCACCTGGAACCGTTGGCCTTCGCGGATGGGATAGGTTACCTTCACGTGATCTTTCTCGAGATCGATCTTTGGTGGGGCGACTTGAGCCTGAATGAACCCCTCCGCCATGTACTTACGGAGAAGAAGCATCCGCGACTGCTCCAGTTTCTCGCTGGTGAACGACCCCGATTCGTCGATAAACCACAACCAACCCTTTGGTTTTACAAGCAGAACGCTCTGCAATTCCTTATCGGAAATCTTGTCCCTGCCATCCAGGACAACTTCCGTCAGGTAATTCTTTGGGCCCTCTTCGATCTTGAACTGGAGCGTAGCCTCATTGCGAGACAGTTCCTTGAGCTCGTAATCTATCTTGGGCTGGTAATACCCTTGTTTTTCGTAAAGCTTCTTGAGGATGTTGATGTCCTCATGGATCTTTTCCGTACTGGCCACCGCATAGGACTTGGTCGTGATGGCGTCCAAAATCTGGTTATTTGTCAGAACCTTGTTGCCGGTTATTTCTATCGATTTGATCGAGGGGCGCTCTTTCAAGATGATATGCAAATCGATTTCGCCGCTAGGCGTCTGATCGGCTTTGACCTGCACGTCCTCGAAATAACCCATGGCGTAGAGATGTTTGATTTCGTCGCCCAAGATGGATTTGTAAAAAGGCTTCCCAGGCCTTACCGTTAGCTTGTTGAGAATGGCGTCCTTTTGAATCCTGTGATTCCCCTCCAGCTTTATGTCCCGTATCAAGGGCCTCTTGAACACCACCGTGCCGAGTTCCAGAGCCAAGTCCTTCAACCGTAGGTTAAGGTCGGCCCTGTCCTTGCCTTCTACCGAGAACTGACGCGGCTTTTCGCGCTCGTTCTTGCCTGAGACGGAAACCGAGAGGGACAGCCCGTCCTCCAGTTTCGAGACCGTTCCCCAGACCACGGCGTCAAAATTGTTCCGAGCCGCAATACGCGCCATTCTGAGAGCATCTATTCTGCTCCCTTCAGTTATATCGGCAAGACCTCCCGTACTGGGGATAATCTCCAGATCGCCCTCTTTGGCGAGCTCGCCACCCAGCAGGCCTGCCAGTTCTCTCCCATACGTGTCCTGAACGCGAAGGCCAGACACCTGGAAGGGGAACACCATCACCTTCTTGAGTTTGGACTCCTGGCCGAACAACAGCACCGGGAGCACCAGAAAGATCGCTGTCAAACCGAGAAGCCTTTTCATTCCAGTTCCTCGAGTTTTCCTTCGATCAGTCCGACTCGCCTGTCCATTGATTTCGCTAGCGCCTCTTTGTGCGTGACGACCACCATGGTTGTGCGTCGGGAGACGTTAAGATCCTTCAGGAGATGCTCGATCTCCGCGCCGGTATTGGGATCGAGATTTCCCGTCGGCTCATCCGCGAGGAGGATGTCCGGATCCATAATGAGGGCTCGCGCGATGGCGACTCTCTGTTGTTCGCCACCAGACAGTTCTCCGGGCCGATGCGTGGCTCGGTCGGCCAGACCGACCTCGGCCAGAAGCTTCATGGCCTTCTTCCTCAGGGCGCGTTCTGGTTCACCCGCGATAAGACCAGGCATCATAACGTTTTCCAAAGCCGAAAACTCCGGGAGGAGCTGAAAGAACTGGAAGACGAAGCCGATGCGACGATTCCTGATCCGAGCCCTATCGGTGTCGCTCAGCGTCATCACGTCCATCCCGTCCAGCATGAGCTCGCCGCGTCCCGGCCGATCGAGGAGACCTATCAGGTGCAACAAGGTGCTCTTGCCTACTCCCGAGGGACCGGTCACAGCGACCCCTTCGCCGCTGTGGACGGTGAGATTCACCCCTTTCAAAACCTGGACGTCCCGGATTCCGTTCGAGTAGCTTTTCCAGAGGTCTGTTACTTGATACAGCACCGGCTCACTCATAACGGAGCGCCTCCACAGGTTCCAGGCGGGCTGCTCGCAAGGAAGGGTAAATGGTCGCGAGGAAGCAGATCGTGAGGGCCACCGCGCAAATGGTCACAACATCCCACGCCGATATCGCGACGGGCAAGGTGGAAATTGTGTAGATATCCGGCGGCAGTTCAACGATCGGATACCGTGCCAGCAAGGTTCCACCTACAAGGCCGGCAATAGCTCCCAGAAAGGTACCGACGACGCCGACGACCATGCCTTGCACGACGAAAATCCGCATGATCCGGTCCGACGTGGCACCCAAAGCCTTTAACACGGCGATATCTCGACTCTTTTCCATTACCAACATGATCAGCGAAATCACGATGTTGAACGCAGCGACCAGAACGATGAAGGTCAGGATGATGAACATCGCGATCTTTTCCAATTTCAGGGCGCTGAACAGATTCCTGTACATGTCCTGCCAGGTTCGGGTCCAGAAGTTGGTGCCGAGGGACGCTTCAATTCTCTTGCCCAGCTTGGGTGCGATGTATATGTCGCTCAGGGCCACTTCGATCCCCGTGACCCCGTCACTCATCTCGAAGAAAGCTTGGGCCTGAGGAAGCCCCATATAAACAAGGTTCGCATCGAACTCGAACATCCCCGACTTGAAAATCCCCGCCACCCGGAAATTCTGCACTTTCGGTATGGCCCCGATGGGAGTCCTCTTGCCCTGGGGGGAGATGAGTTGGACCACATCCCCGACCCGCAGTGAGTTGGAGACCGCCAGTTCTTTGCCGATGATGATCGCGTCCTGCCCATCCGAGGTCATGGCCAGATCCGCCAGGGTCCCTTCCAGCAAGTACCGTGGTAGGGAGATCACGGTACCGGCTGACCCAGGGTCTACCCCGCGCACTACAACGCCGCGCACCTTTCCGCGAGTGGAAAGCATCGCTTGCCCGTATACGTAGGGGGTGGTGGCCCGGACTCCGTCGAACACTCGTATTTGCTCCATCAACTTCTCCCATCCCGAGACGGACCTGCCGGAATGGCTCAACACCACGAGATGGGAAACCGTGCCCAAGATCTTTTCCTTCAGATCTCTCTCAAATCCGTTCATGACGCCCAGCACGATGATCAAGGTCATCACCCCGAGCATCACTCCGAAGACGCTGAAGGCGCTGATGACTGAGATGAATGCCTGCTTGCGCTTGGCCTTCAGGTAGCGAAGGCCGACGACGATCTCAAAGGGTACGTTCATCCGATCCCTTTTTCGGGCCTCATGTGCGGAAAGAGAATGACGTCTCGAATCGAGGGGGAGTTCGTCAGCAACATGACGAGCCTGTCGATTCCAATCCCTTCACCTGCGGCTGGAGGCATCCCGTATTCGAGCGCCCTCAAGAAATCCTCGTCGAGGAAATGCGCCTCCTCATCACCCGCTGCCCGGGCCTCGGCCTGCTCCTCGAAGCGGATCCGCTGGTCCAACGGATCGGTGAGTTCCGTGAAAGCGTTGGCCGTCTCTCTGCCGCAAATGTAGAGTTCAAACCGGTCGGTCACGGTTGGATCCTCGTCGTTTCGCCGAGCCAAGGGTGAGACTTCGACCGGATACTTGATGACAAACGTCGGTCCCCAGAGCTTCTTCTCCACGAATTCGTCGAATAGCCCCATCCGCAGACGGCCTGGCGAATCATCCGGCCGCACATCCAGACCGCTCTCCACGGCCTTGATGAACAGTGCGTTGCGGTCGTCGAGCTGCTCTTCGGTGAGCCCGGAATGCTTAATCAGCGCTTCTCTGACCGTCAGCCGCGGCCAAGGCGGAGTGAGGTTCACTTCATGATCCCCATAGACGAACTTGTAGCTCCCGGTTACATGCTTGGCGAGGCCGGAGAGCATCTCTTCGGTCAGGATCATGAGATCCTCGAATGTGGCAAAGGCCTGATAAAACTCCAACATGGTGAACTCGGGGTTATGCTGCGTCGAGATCCCTTCGTTCCGGAAGTTGCGATTGATTTCGAAAACCCGATGGAAGCCCCCGACGAGCAGGCGTTTGAGATAGAGTTCCGGTGCAATTCTCAAATAGAGCTTGCGGTTCAATGCATGGTGAAACGTCTCGAACGGAGCGGCCGTTGCGCCACCGGGGACGGCCTGCATCATGGGAGTCTCGACTTCGAGGAATTCGCGGCAGGCCAGGAAATCTCTGAGATAAGAAACGATCTTGGTTCTTGCCAGCGCAGTTTCCCGCGCCGACGGATTAACCATAAGATCCAGATATCGCTGACGGTAACGCGTCTCGATGTCGGAAAGACCGTGCCACTTCTCAGGCAGCGGTCTGAACGCCTTGGTCAACAGTCTGAACTCTTCGACCAAAATACTGAGCTCGCCGGTGCGGGTCCGGAACGGACGTCCAGTACCTCCTATGATATCACCCACATCCAGTTTTTTTATTAAGTTGTACTTGTCAACTCCCAACCCATCCCTGCTCAGGTAGAGTTGAAAATCGCCGGTCCCGTCTCTCACTTTGAGAAACGACGCCTTGCCCAGAATCCGCATGGCCATGATCCGACCGGCCATGCTCACCGGGGGCTCTGATCCGTCAAAGACAGCATCGGCAAAACGGTGATGAAGGGCGGCGGCCGTCAGGTCGGGAGTGAATCCCGTGGCAAACGGCGGAATGCCCATTCGTTCCAGTTCTTGCGCCTTGGTAAGACGCACCTCGGTAAGGCTTGACGCCTGAGCCTTTTTCGTCTTTGGAGAAGGATCTTGCAAGGTGTACACACTCCTGAGGTCCTGCCCAGAATCAGACCGGGGTTCTAACCTTTCGCCTCTAAAAAGTCAAGCGAATCGCCGTCCGCAGGGGGTACGGTAAGCCCAGAGTACCGCGCCTATCCAGCGATGACTCGTGTTGTGAGTTCCCCGCGGCAGCTCCCGCGGGATGAACTCCCGAGACCCTCGATGCAACCGGTGATGCCGAACGGAATCCCGGGCGATGGGTGCCTGTCCGTACGAGGAACCGAAGGCAGATCCGCTATGGCTTCGAACGGCCCTGCTGGGACCCCTTGAGACCTTCAGCGAAGCTTCGCCGGCTCCAGATCCAGTCGACCGCACCCCAGGGCCCGTGCCCCGGCAAACGCAAAAAGAGAGGCAACAGAGGCCTCTCTTGGATTCGCGATTGCGGCGGGGGCGTTCCGCGTTGATGGTCGTACGTTACACTCTCGTCTCCCGAAACCTAATCCCCTGTGGTAACAGCACCGGCCATTCCGAAGACCGGCAGGTACATCGCTATAACCATTCCGCCACAGACGCCACCCAGAAACACGATCATGATCGGTTCCATCAATTGCGTCAAGGCTTCCACCGCAGCGTCCACCTCTTCGTCGTAGAATTCAGCAATTTTCGCCAGCATCGCATCGAGAGCACCTGTGGCTTCACCGACCGCAATCATGCGGACGACCATACCGGGGAAGACGCCTGTTTCCATAAGGGGTTCCGCGATGGTGCGCCCTTCAGCAATGGCTGCCCGAGTGTTCATGATCGCGCGTTCGAGAACCACGTTCCCTGCCGTCCTGGCAGTGATCTCCAAGGCGTCAAGGATCGGAACACCGCTGGCTATCATCGTCCCGAGAGTGGAACAGAAGCGCGCGACTGCGACTTTCCTCAGCAGAGGGCCAAATACCGGGGACTTCAACGCCACATTGTCCACAACGAAGCGCCCTTTCGGCCACCTGTAAAACCGGCGGAGCGCCATGACCAGAAGAACAATCATCACGGCAATGTGAATGAAGTATTTTTGCGAGAACTCGCTCATGGCGAGAACCAGGAGCGTTGGAGCCGGAAGTTTTTGGCCCGCGCCGTCAAACATTTCTTTGAATACAGGGATAACAAAAACGAGCAGGATCCCGACAACAGCCACAGCAATGATGAGAACCACAAGCGGGTAAACCAATGCGCCTTTGACTTTTCGCTTCAGGGCTTCCGACTTTTCCATGAAGACCGAGAGACGCCGAAGAATGGTATCCAGGATTCCTCCCATCTCCCCGGCATGCACGAGATTGCAGAACAGGTCGTCGAAAACCTTCGGGTGTTGCTTCAGCGCTTCGGCAAAGGTGCTGCCGCCTTCCACGCTTGTCTTGACCGAGTTGAGCACCTTCTTGAACGTCGTGTTTTCCTGCTGACTCGCGAGGATCTCAAGGCACTGCACCAGCGGCAGACCAGCGTCGATCATGGTTGCGAATTGCCGCGTGAAAATGACCACGTCTTTCGTAGTGACTTTGGGCTGAAAGAATTCGATCCCTGCCAGCAGATCCTTGGGTTTCTTCTTCACCTTTATGCCGGTGTAGCTCATCTTGCGAAGTTTGGTCTCTACAACCGACTCGTTGACCTCATTCATCTCCCCTTTTATAGTGTTTCCGGCTGGGGTTGTAGCTTTCCATATGAATTCGGGCATTGCTGTTCTCCTTCACATTATCCTGAGTACCCTGCTCGGTGCGCTGCTGTCAGGAATGTCCGTGAGAAACGATCACGTCCTAGCACGGCACAGTCCTCTCGGGGAGTTCATCTCGAACGCGGGCGGCAGCCCGCACAGCCTGGCGCCGATCACGAACTATCGGACGTGAAATGGTCCGGTCCGCTCGGTGCATCTCCGTGGCAAACGAGGCCTCAAACCCTGGTGACCGGTTTCTTGATCCCCTTCTGGTATCCGGCCATCATCTGTTTGAGTTCTTCCGGGTCGCCGGACCGGGCCATCGCGTCATCGAAGGATATTATGCGCCTCTGCCACAACATGAGCAACGATTGGTTCATGGTCTGCATACCTGACTTGGACTGCCCCACCTGAATCTGTGAATAGATCTGATGGACCTTATCCTCACGGACCAGGTTTCTGATTGCGGCATTGGGCACCATGATCTCCAAACAAAGCGCTCGGCCTTTTCCGTCAAGCGTGGGGATCAAGGCCTGGCATAAGACACCCTCGAGCACGAAACTGAGCTGCGCCCTTATCTGAGGCTGCTGGTGCGCAGGAAAGACGTCAATGATTCGGTTGATTGTTTGGACGCAAGAGTTCGTGTGCAAGGTGCCGAAGGTCAGGTGTCCCGTTTCGGCGACGGTCAATGCCGCTTCAACGGTTTCCAGATCGCGCATTTCGCCGATGAGGACTACGTCCGGGTCCTGGCGGAGAATGCTCCGCAACGCGGTGTGGAAGCCCTTGGTGTCCTGGTGGACTTCTCGTTGGTTGACGATGCAGGATTTGTGCTGGTGGGTAAACTCAATGGGATCTTCTATGGTCACGATGTGCTCTCGGCGGTCGGTATTGATCTTATCGATCATCGCAGCCAACGTCGTCGATTTGCCTGACCCGGTCGGTCCGGTGACCAGCACGAGACCCCGCGGTTTCGCGCAGAGTTCATTGACCACTCCCGGGAGCCCCAGCTCCTGGAAGGTCTTGATCTGATAGGGTATGAGTCGAAACGCCCCGGCCAGGGCACCCCGCTGCATAAAGATGTTCGACCTGAATCTGCTCAGCCCTTTGACCCCGAATGAAAGGTCCAGTTCCAGGTTTTCTTCAAACCGATGTTTCTGAGCGTCGGTCAGAATACTGTAGCAGAGCTGCCGGGTCTCTTGCGGCTTCAACGGCGGGTAGTCAAGCGGAGCCAGTTCGCCCCGGACCCGTATCATGGGGGGTGAGCCCGGCGTCACGTGAAGGTCGGAGGCCCCGCGCTCTACCATCTCTCTCAAGAAGTCGTGTAGGCTTGCCAAGGTCGATTCCTTTCGGTTCTGGGCAGTCTAGTCTGAACCGGATATCCGGCGCATGATTCTTAGGTTAGCTCAAACAAATGTGCGCGAGCAATCACTTGTTTCCTTTCAAGGACAGAAAAAAACCTTCCGGCAGCTCGGAAGCTTCGAAGCCGGCGCTCTCAAGGGGCACAAACGTGCGATCCCCGGGATTCCCCTAATCGGCCATGGTGCTTCTGGCCACTTCCGTTATGGTGCTCATTCCCTCTTTGAGCTTGTTGATGCCCGCCATGCGCAGGGTGTCCATGCCCAGCCGAATGGCTTCTCGCTTGATTTCCATGGCCGACGCCCCTGCGAGGACCAGTTCCTTGATCTCGTCGAAGATCGGCATACATTCGTACAGCGCCACCCTCCCCTTGAAGCCGGTGCCGCTGCAGAAGTTGCACCCGGTCCCCTCGTACACTGGGAACGTCCCGACATCCTCCATCTTGACACCCAGATCACGCAAAGCCTCCACTGGCGGGTCGATCTCCACCTTGCACTGGGGACAGACCTTTCTGGCGAGCCTCTGCGCGACCACCATGTTAACGGAGCTCGCGACGAGGAACGGCTCGATACCCATATTCAGGAGGCGGTTAATGGTTTGTGGGGCGTCGTTGGTATGCAGGGTAGACAGGACCATGTGACCTGTCAAGGCAGCCTTGACCCCGATCTCGGCCGTCTCGAAGTCTCGAATCTCACCGACCATGATGATATCCGGGTCTTGTCTGAGGAAGGATCGCAGAGCAGATGCGAAGGTCAATCCGATCTCCTCGTGCATCTGCACCTGGTTGATCCCGTGAAGGTTGAACTCGACCGGGTCTTCTGCCGTGGAAATGTTCACTTCAGTGGTATTCAACTCGGAAAGGGCGCTGTAAAGCGTCGTGGTCTTGCCGGATCCGGTGGGACCGGTAACCAGCACCATGCCGAACGGTTTGTGGATGGCTTCTTTGAACCACGAAAGCGGCTTTTCCTCGAACCCCAGTTTGGTCATGTCGAGCTGAAGGTTGGACTTGTCCAACAGGCGCATGACGACCTTTTCACCGAAGAGGGTCGGCAAGACCGAGACCCGAAAATCCATGTCCCGTCCCTTCCCTAATTTCAGCTTGATACGGCCGTCTTGGGGAAGGCGTCGTTCCGCGATGTCGAGCTTCGACATGATCTTCAAGCGGCTGATCACCGGGTTTCTCAGCTTCATAGGAGGTTTCAGCACCTCGTACAACGCGCCGTCAATGCGGAACCTCACACGGAAAATCTTCTCGTACGGTTCAACATGGATATCGCTGGCCTTCTTTTGAATTGCCTCTTTGAGGACATAGTTGACGAGCTTGACGACCGGAGCCTCCTCGGCCATTTTGGCAGCGTCCTGGACTTCCAGTTCGGAAATGTCTGAATCGAGTGCCTCCAGGTCGTCATCCTGGAAGTCGTCGAGGACGTCGTCCACCGCCATGCCTGTATCGTAATAGGTGTCGAGCGCCTTGCGAATCTGAGACTCTGACGATATGCTCACTTCGACCGCGAGACCGGTCCTGAACTTGATGTCGTCGATAGCATTGAGGTCTGTGGGGTCCGCCATGGCCACGTGAAGGGTGGAGTCGACACGGCTGTACGGGATGGCCATGTGCTTCTGCGCCATCTCCGGCGGCATCACTCTGACCGCGTCAGGATCTACGTCGATCTCATCCAGCGAGACCGTGGGCAGTCCAAGCTGCCTGGCCAGAAACTCAACCAGATCGTCTTCATTCAGGTGATCGAGTTTGACCAGAGCCCCGTATACTTTACCACCCTGGTTGCGCTGGTAATCTAAAGCCTGCTCGAGCTTGCTTTCATCAATCATTCCTGCTTTGAGGAGCATTTCTCCAATTCGGTCTCTCATAGTCGCCCACTCATTCCGTAGATTTTGTTTCCCCCGTCAGGCACGCGTGTATATCGCAAATCTATTTGAATGCCCGATCATATATTACCGCGGACAGGGCTTTTTTTCAAAAAAAATCTTCTTGTAATTTCGGAGGCGCTGCCCGATAATTGCCTGAAAACACTGAAGGAGAAAGGACCTTGGGATCCACTGTCTATTTGGCGGACCTGTCGGAAGATCGGAACAAAAATATTTTCCATAAGCTGTCGGCACTTATTCAAGTCTTCCAACCTGCCCAAATCTTCAAGCCGAAAGATCTGATAGCGGTGAAGCTCCATTTCGGAGAGGCCGGAAACACGTCACACGTCAGACCGCAGTACGTGCGGAGGGTTGTCGATCATCTCAAGGACCTCGGCGCTAGACCCTTCCTCACCGACACGAATACGCTGTACGTCGGCACCCGAACGGAAGCCCACTCCCACCTGGCCACCGCCTTTGACCACGGATTTACGCGAGAGGTCACCGGGGCGCCGGTCATCATTGCGGACGGCCTCAGGGGCAATAGTAACGTGGACGTACCCGTCTGCGGACGAAACGTGAAAGACGCCCATATTGCCGCGGACATTCACAATGCCGACGGTTTGGTGGTGCTCACTCATTTCAAAGGGCATGAACTTGCGGGATTCGGCGGCGCCTTGAAGAACGTCGGAATGGGATGCGCGTCCCGCCAAGGAAAGTTGGATCAGCACTCGAATATCTCACCGCGTGTCGGCAAGAAGAAGTGTGTGGGATGCGGAGAATGCCAGGTCTGGTGTCGTGGCAATGCAATCACCTACCAAGGCGAAGGCAAATCGCGAAAGGCCCAGATCAATCCGGAGAACTGCGTCGGCTGTGCGGAGTGCATCCTGGCCTGTCCCCAGGGAGCCATTCAGGTGCAATGGAACGAATCGATTCCAGTCTTCATGGAAAAGCTGGTGGAATACGCTGGAGCCGTGCTCGATCACAAAAAAGGAAAAACGCTATTTGTAACTTTTGTGACGGACGTCTCCCCGCTTTGTGACTGCTATCCCTTCTCGGATCAGGCCATCATACCCGACGTAGGGGTATTGGCTTCGGTGGATCCTGTGGCGATCGACCAGGCCGCCGTGGATCTTGTCAATGGAGCACCCGGTAATCCTTTGTCTAAACTGGGAGCGGCGGTGGGTCCTGGCAAAGATAAGTTCAGAGCACTTTTCCCTCACATCGATTGGGAACATCAATTGGCGTACGCCCAAGAACTGGGACTGGGAACCACGGAATACGAACTCGTGCATATTTAAAGGCCGACCGACCCTGCATCGCCCAGAGATATCCCATTGTGCGTGTGGAGCTCTCTGGCCCTCGGCATTGTCCAGAGCACCCGATAGCTTGGAGAAGGAATCTGAACCATTTCCTTGACAGAATTGCTCGCGTCCTGTAGACTCGTTCAAGACGCATTGTGTGTACATGCACCCACTAGAACATAACTGAGATGCCTCAGCCCGTCGAACGGCAAGGAGAAGAAAATGTTGCGGCTATTCATTATTATCATGGCACTTCTTTGTGTTTCTCTTCCAGGAGAGGCAGGGGCGCAGGGAGTGCTCGACTCCATATTCGGCTCTGGCGGCATCGGTATTTGGGGCGGTGGAGGGCAGGAGCAGTTCAACTCGCAACAGTATTACGGTGGCACTCAACAAGGCACCGCACCGGAAACTCAATTTTATGGCCAAAACCAGGCAGGAGCCCAGATGAGTTACCCGCCTCCGGGTTACGGACAGCAGCCTTACGGACCACAGGGTTACAATAGCCCGTATTCTCAGCCCGGCGTGTACTCGGACTGGCATACGCAGCAGCCGGCAATCCTGGGGCAACAGGGCGACCAGCAGTACGCTGCGCCTCCGCAGCAGCAGTACGCCGCCCCACCGCAACAGCAACAATATGGCGCTCCGCCTCAGCAACAACAATATCCGGCTCCACCACAGCAGCAGTACGCTCCGCCTCCCACCGCGAGTCGCACCCCCGCTGCACAACGGGGACCGGCTCCAACGGCACCGCTGAGACCTGGACAGTATTCTTCCCAGCAGGCGCCTCCGCCACCGGTACAGCAGCCTGCCCAGGTGGACCCGAACAGTGCTGACGGCCTTCCTCCAGGGGCCGTGCGCATGACGACCACGACGCCAGAGGGGACGACGGTGCATTTTTACGCGCCTGGCGGTTCGCAGGATCAGAGCGAGGCCGTAGGGGCGCCGGCCCGTGCGCAACGGACCAGGACTCAGCGTACCCGGAAGCCCCAAGCCCAGCAACAGCAACAGCCGCAAGCCCAGGAATCTACCGGAAGTGAGGGCGCTGCGGTCTCTTCGATAGCAATGCCCAAGCCGGTAGAGATCCCAAAGACCCAGGACCCGCGCGCCGGATGGGATGGAGCGGTGAACCGCGGGGGCAGCGGACCACGTGCGAGGTAACATTGGATCATAGGTAACGTAAGGTCATAGCTAGATCTCCAGAACAGCTCGGCCGCGGAGCCGGATCGCCGCTCTCCGCGGTCGAACAGACTGGAGTAACCGGATTTGTTGGTTCAAGGTCGGCCCGGTTGCAGTACGCAACCGTCAGACATACTCCCCATCGCATCTGCCCCCTTGACTACATTGATCGCGTGAAATAGTTTGATGTCGTATGGTGCTGAGAAGGTCCGCAGCACCAGGAGGGCGTTAATGTTTGATTCTCCGAGCAAGAAAGAGGAATGCGGGATTGTCGGCATCTACGGCACAGATGACCCGGCGCACCTCATTCACCTGGGCTTATACGCATTACAGCATCGCGGACAAGAATCGGCCGGCATCGTGATTAGCGACGGGGAGAACGTCGCTTCACACAAGGGCATGGGTCTCATTTCCGACGTTTTCAAAGAGGAAACCCTGGATAAACTCAAGGGGACGATGGGGATCGGTCACGTCCGCTATTCCACAACCGGCAGTTCTATGCTTAGGAACGCTCAACCGTTCCTTGTGGAGCAGATCGACCGGATGTTCGCCCTCGGCCACAACGGGAATATCGTCAACGTGGCATCCTTGCGGAGAAAGCTCGAATCAAAAGGAGCCATCTTCCAGACTTCCACGGATTCCGAACTCATCGCACATCTCATATTGCACAAGAAGGGCGCTCTCGAGGAGCGTCTCGTTAAGATCGCGGACGAACTCAAGGGCGCTTGGTCACTCGTGTTTTTGACCTTGGACAGTGTCATAGCGACGCGCGACCCGTACGGCTTCAGGCCTTTGTGCATAGGACGCAAAGGGGACGCGATCATCTTCGCGTCGGAGACCTGCGCACTCGATATCATCGAAGCCGATTACGTGCGTGATGTCGAGCCCGGTGAGATCGTCATAGCCGACCGCAACGGCCTGCGATCGGTCCAGGGACCCCGGAAACCGCATCGTGCCATGTGCATCTTCGAGTATATCTACTTCGCCCGGCCAGATTCGATGATCTTCGGTCATGGAGTGTATAAGGTCCGCAAGCAACTCGGTCTTCAGGCAGCGCTGGAGAGTCCCGTGGAGGGTGCGGACATGGTGGTCCCCATGCCTGCCTCGGGCAACTATGCGGCCCTGGGTTTTTCGCAGGGAAGCGGGCTCCCGCTTGAATACGGAGTAATCCGCAACCATTACGTGGGGAGGACCTTTATCCAGCCCTCAGCGTCGATCAGGAACCTGGGGGTTCGTCTCAAGCTCAACCCGGTGCGCGAAGTGCTCGAAGGCAAGAAGGTGGTGGTGGTGGACGACTCCATCGTCAGGGGCACCACGAGCAAGCTGAGGACAAAGACCTTGAGAGAAGCGGGGGCCAAAGAAATTCACATGCGGATAAGCTGTCCCCCGATTCGCTACCCGTGCTTCTACGGAATAGATTTCTCGAGTAAGGGAGAACTGATCGCCTGCTCCAAGACGGTTGAGGAGGTCTGCCAGTTCATTGGTGCTGACTCGTTGGCTTACCTCAGCCTCGACGGTATGTTTCGCGCGATGCCCTACCCCGAGGCTCATTTTTGCACGGCTTGCTTCACCGGCAAGTACCCCGTCAAGATCACGGAGGACGGCGGCAAGACCTGCCTTGAATGCGGCCCGACAGACTCCTTGCGGTGGCCCTAAAGCGAGCGGCAGGCAATGCCAAGGCGTCGAAGAGCGACCGGAACAGTCGGCGTAAGGGATCTCCCCACACGACCGTGGCACTCCCTGGGAGAAGACGGGGCGATAGACCGGAATCGTCTCGGGGAAGCCTGCGGTGATACCACGTTTCGTGGTGTCACTTTTCTGGAGACAATCCGTAAGACGGACCTGCACTTCTGGTTCTCCGGCTTGACCTGTCCCCAACGGTGGGATACAGGTAGTTTCTTCTGAATCCCTGGTATGGGTGGCCGCGTTGAAGATTCTGCACATCTGCTATGAGTATCCCCCCGTGGGCGGCGGAGGCGGCGAAGCGTGCCGGCGGATTGCCGAGCAGACGGCGCAGCGGGATGTCTCTGCGGTGGTTCTGACCTCCTGGTTTCGCGGGCTTCCGAAGGTCGAGCGGCAGGCGAACCTTGAAGTCCGTCGCCTGTTTTGCTTTCGAAGCCGCGACTATCAGAGCACGATCTTCGAGATGTTCCTGTACCTGATTATTGCTCTCCCTGTCGCCGTCTATCTCCAGGCCAGCCGAAGCTTTGACCTCGTTCACGTCCACTTCGCGGTCCCGTGCGGCCCAATCGGTTTCGTGCTCCACAAACTGTTCGGTGTGAAGTATATCATGACTCTGCAAGGTGGGGATGTGCCCTCCTTCGTGCCCGCTCAGACCGGAGGAGCCTTCTCCGTGATCAAACCACTGACCGTTCCCATCTGGCGCAATGCCTCGCGGATCTTCGCCGTGAGCGCAGGTTTGGCGCACATGGCGGAAAGAGACTATCCCGGGGTCACGGTCGACGTGATACCCAACGGAGTGGATGACGTCTTCTTCTTGGGCCGTTTCCGAGACGAGCGTTGTGACACGGGGATAGCCTTCGTCGGAAGGCTTGCCGATCAGAAACAGGTGGACGTGCTCCTCTTGGCCCTGGCGAAGCTGATCGACAGAAACGAATGGGAGGCTCATGTTGCCGGCGACGGCCCCCTTGCTGCGCAACTCGAGGAACTCGCTCGCTCGCAGCGGCTTACTTCGCGGGTCACCTTTCACGGATGGCTGAAACAAGAGCAGCTGCTGGATGTTCTCGCGAGAGCTGACATCTTTGTGCTCCCTTCGAGCGCGGAAGGTCTCCCGTTGGCAGCGCTCCAAGCCATGGCCGCCGGACTCCTGGTCGTCGGGTCAGACGTGACCGGTATCAGGGATCTGATCGATCACGGGAAGACCGGTTACCTCTTTCCGAATCGTGACGTGGCAGCGCTCGCGGGGTTGCTTGGCGACCTCCTGTCGGACCGGGCGACACTGCGTACGATGCAGGAACGGGCAGCTTCTGAGGCCGATCGGTATCGCTGGTCGCGGATTGCCGACGGATACCTCATTGCGTACAACAGTCTTGTTCCATCGGTAGAGGCGAGCTGCTAGACCGGCATGTAACTATTTGCCGGGACAAACGCAGTCCCGCGCAATGACCGTGGGGGAGGTTACCCGCCGCGGAGTCTCCGCGACAGAAATGCCAGCCGCAGGACTAGGTGATGAACCGAGAAAGCATCCTGCCCGAGACCGAGAGGCAAGAACTTCTCAACGACATCGTCGAGCAGGTGCAGGACTTCTGCACGAGATGTCGTAAAGGCGGTGCAGAAGATCTGGCGGCAGAGTTCCTCAGCGAGGAACGGGCGCGAGAGCATCTCCAAATGCTTGAGACCCTTGTGGGGAGGCCCCTCAAGGGTTCCTCTCTCCTCGAGATCGGTTCGGGGTACGGCATGTTCCTGGCTGCGGCAAGACGTTGCACCGGAGCAGAATCGTTCGGTATCGAGCCGGGTGTGGACGACTACGTCTCGCGGTCGGTGGCACGACGTTTGCTCCGCGCAGCGAACATCCGTGACACGGTCATCGTCTATGCGGAGGGCGAGAACCTTCCTTTTCGAGACGAGAGTTTTGACTTCGTGTACTCGAGCAATGTCCTGGAACATGTCCGAGACCCGGAAGCGGTGATTCATGAG
The DNA here is from genome assembly GCA_016218715.1 of Desulfomonile tiedjei. Lineage (GTDB taxonomy): Bacteria > Desulfobacterota > Desulfomonilia > Desulfomonilales > Desulfomonilaceae > JACRDG01. The sequence continues at coordinate 47,454 of JACRDG010000020.1, forward strand.
GGGTTTCGCGCCGTGAAACCCGGCGGCCGCGTCGTGTTCGTCGTTCCTAACTATCGCTCCTTCTGGGAAGGGCACTACCGTCTGCCCTGGCTGCCCATTTTCAACCGGCTGTGGCTTGGCAAGGCGTATGTAACGCTCTGGGGTCGTGATCCCGCGTTTCTCGACACGCTCCACTTCGTCACTCCGTCGATGGTTCGGAAATGGCTTTCGACGCTGCCGGCCAACCACCGACTCGTCACCATGGGTGAGGAGATCTGCGCGAAACGTCTGAAGGACCTGTCTTTCGGGTCATGGGGAGGACTTGACGGAGTCCGGCGTGCCGTTGGAGTGCTTCAGCGCTGGGGGCTATCGCAAGTGGCGATCAAGCTCCTCAGCGTCTTGGAGGCTTACACGCCACTTATTCTGGTTGTCGAGAAGACGTGCCCGTGACCGCCCGCGGGATTCGGGGGGCTGCTTCTGGTCTCTTGTAGAGAGGTCTGATTTGTCCGAGGAAGCCACACGTTACGATCGGATTTGGTCCCAGTGCTGGGGCGATGTGCAGCGATACGGCCCATCCCACAGGATCCACCGTGACATTCTCCTCAAGATACTGAGCCAACTGCAGTTTGAAACGCTCCTCGAAGTAGGCTGCGGGAACGGGGTAAACCTCTTTACCGTCCGCCAAGCCTTCCCGGGTGTTCGCTTGACCGGCACGGACATCTCCGGGACCGCGCTCGATCAGGCACGTCGATTCCTGCCCGACATCCCGCTCCACCAGCTCGACGCAACGCAAGACATGGTCCCGGGACAGTATGACGTGGTGCTCTCCTTGGACGTCCTCGAGCACATTGAGGATGACGTGGCTCACATGCGCAACCTGTACCGAGGGAGCAAGAAATATGTGGTGATTTCAACGTTGCAGGGACGCATGCGCGATTTTGAGGTCGGTATCGGACACGTGCGCAACTATCGCCCGGGGGAGCTTCAAGCAAAACTGGCTTCGGTCGGTTTCGGAATCGAGCAAACGATCCAGTGGGGTTGGCCTCTGTTCTCCCCGCTCTTTCGAGACTATCTCTCCCGCTGTGGAGGCCAAGAGCACACCTTCGGCCCCTACGGTCCTGCCAAGATCCTGGCCTGCCAACTGATCTACTGGCTGTTTCGCCTCAATAGCTCTCAGAGGGGGGACATGCTCTTCGTGGTTGGGTCCAAGAAGTGATACAGTGCGAGGGAACAGCGACCACGCGTCATCGCCCTGCTCATCACTCGACCTTCATCAAGACGGAAGAGCCGTGATCGTCCAGCACGGTTACATGTCTGGAGTTCAAGGGAAAGGGGAGCATACGGGACGCATCGAAACGGACCGTCACCGCTTTGCCGTCACCGCTTTTCTGCGCGACAGCCAGTTCCGCTTTCTGTGCCCACGGCCACAGCAGTCTGTCACGGCCGAAGGTTATTCCGCCGATACCGAACTTGCGTGAACCGCGGGCACGGACAATTCTGAATCTTGTCGCTTCACGAGCGGCGCTGATATCGAAATCAAGCCACCCTGACGAACCGGCGGGAACAGTGGCGGTACGAGAATCACCACGAAGGAATCTGCCCCACTGGTCGATAGGAACAACCTCTACCTCCGCGGGACCGCCCTCGCTCTTCACGAAAAGTCTCAGCACCCGCGGGAAGTCTCCTGCCCGGGGCTCAATCTCTATCCAGTCAAAGGTCGAGGCAGGAATGTACCCCTCATACGCGAGCGGCTGGTGCGTTTTCCGCGTGGACAGCGGCGAGAACCGAAAGTCAGGCTGCGTGGTCCACCAGTCCGGTTCCGGAACGCCCTCGAAATCGGGGTGGTAGACGGTCGGATTGTACAAAGCTGCGAACCGGATATCGGGCCGCTCCCACCACTGAGCGGCCGGAGTGCGGCTCAACGTCGGATGGTAGTATACGGCCCCGACCCGCATGGCCCCCTCGATGAAGTAATACGGCATGACGATTATGCTGGAATACAGGACGCGGTCTCCCGGCTTGGCCTCAGCCAGCAGCAACTTGACCTGCGCGGAATCGAAAGCCAGCGGTTCGCGTGTCCGAACATGCTCCGTGGTCGCCACAACCTGCTCCACGCCATTGGCTCCCATATTGAAAACATAGCCGCACAGCACGGCGAAGGCGACGAGCGGCCAAGCCCTCGCAAGCGTGAAATGTTCCGCAGCTCCAGGACTTCTGGCATAGGATACGAGCCAGCGCCAGGCCGATTCGATCACGTACCACAGGCTCTGTGCAACTGCACCGTACAGGATCACCACCAGCGGTATCCATACCCTGAGGATGACGTCGCCCGGATGGTACGCACGGTACAACATCAGCCCTAAGAGAAACAGAAGGCACAAGGCTACGACGTTGAGTATCGCGGGCCGTCGCTCGTTGGGGACCACGATGAAGCCAAATACCACAAGCCCGCAAAAGAAGGTCATCGCCCCGAACAGCCCTCCTTCGAGCCGCACCACCTGGAGCAAGAGGGCCGCGAGATGCTGTGCTGCGCCTTCCAATACCCAGACGAGCATATTCACGTCTCGGGGAGCGATTTCCGGATTGAAGAGCGTCGGGCGTTCTACCACTGCAGGCAAAACAAAGGCAATCGCTATTGCAGCGACGGTGGCCACGACCGGCAGCCACCTTCTCGGGCGTCGATCCACACCGGCAAGCGATACCGAAAGCAGCACCGACATCAGGGCATAGAGCCGCCCCACCGGATGCATCGCCATCAGCAAGATTCCGCCGATGACCAGGCACCACGGTGCGTCCCCCCGGCGTGAGACGATGCGAGCCCATACGATCAAGGCCATGCCCATGGCTGTGTTGGACGGCACCACATGATGCAGCCCGGTGTCCGGAAAGACCTTCAGGCTCAGGAGCACTAGGGCGATCCCGGCTACCGGAGCGCCCCACAGCGTGGAGAGCACATAGGCAAAGGCAATACCGAAAAAGAGCGGGCCGAAACTCCACACTATCTTGTACGAGGTCAGCGCATCGAAGCCAAGGCTTTGAACCCCCAGAAGTATGACTGAAAACAACGGATGATAGACCGGGAACACCCGCTTCGCGAGAAGTGCCTCATGGGCCGCATCAGCATCGGAAGTGCGGAACGAGAGCTGTTGGCGAAGATCCTCCAGGGCCGGGCAGTTCTGAAAGAAACACTCATTCATCTGCACGGTCTTCAGCACATACGTGACCGAATCGTCGACCTCCGGCAGCATCGGACGAGACCACAGCGGCCACCCAGCGAGGAAGGTCTGTATCCCGACAAAGAGCACGAACCCCAGTGACAGCAGAAACCAGGAAACGACGCGAGGGCTTCGTGGAGATTCGTCCGCAGAAATAAGGAGGTGCGAGAGGGCATCACGGAATCGATGCCATGAAAGGATGGGGTTATCCAGGGTAGTACCTCTCCGGCCTCAGCTCGATCAGGCCCGTGAAGACCGCATGCGGTCGGAAGCCTACCTGCCGGCAAGCAGCCTCCCGCATGCGTCGCGACTCGTGACTAGATGCTGAAAAAGACTTTCTGAAGCACTTTGGGCGTGTAACCGACCACATCCAAGTAGAGCGTGATGCCGCCATTGAAGAATGGCCACCCTGCGCCCATTATCATTGCAGTATCAATGTCTTTGGGATCTGCAACGACCTTCTCCTTGAGGATCAGATCGATCTCCACGGTAAGGTTGGTCAGCAGGCGGTCGAGGATTTCTTCTTTGACGAACTCTTTGTCCCCTTTGTCTTTCCAGATTTCCTCGACTTTGGGATGCAGCTTCTTGCCGGGTCCCATCCCCTGGTAGATCGAGGGGACCTTTTCCTCCACCAGTTGCTTGAGGTGCTCGTTAACTGGGAATCGGTCCGGCCAAGCCTTGTTGCAGGTTTCCAGCACATGGAACGCAACGGCAGGACCGACGAGCGTCAGCAGGTCGATGGGCGCCATGGGGAGGCCCAGCATCAGAGCCGCGTCGTCGACCTGGGTGAAGTCCGCGCCCTCGTCCACGATCTCGAAGCAGTCGCTCAACAGCTTGGTCAGCAGCCTATTGACGAGAAATGCCGGAGAATCCTTCACCAGGATCGCGGTCTTGTAGATTTTCTTTGCACACTCGAACGCGGTTGCGAGGGTCACGTCGTCGGTCTTCTCTCCCTTGATGATCTCGAGGAGCGGGAGCACTGCCACCGGATTGAAGAAGTGAAATCCCACCACTCGCTCCGGATTCTTGAGCTTTGACGCCATCTCCGTGACCGAGAGACTCGACGTATTGGTCGCGAGCAGGCACGTAGGAGAAACCACCGCCTCAGCCTGAGCGAAGACGTCCTGCTTGATCGGCATCTGTTCGAAAACCGCCTCGATGACGAAGTCGCAGTCCGCGAACTGTTCCCAGTCGAGCGTGCCGATGAGGATGTGGTACAGGTGGTCTGCCTTTGCTTGGGTGAGTCGTCCTTTACTTACGAGCGCCGAAAGCTCCCCTTTGACGTATCCCAACCCTTTGTCAAGGAACTCCTGCTTGATGTCCTTCATCACCACGGGGACTCCGTAGCGCCTCAGGAAGAGCAGCGCCAACTGCGATGCCATCAGACCCGCGCCTATGATTCCGATTTTCTTTATCGGCCGCGCTTTGACGTCCTTAGGTACCCCCACCGGCTTCTTGGCCCGGCGTTGAACGAGGTCGAAGCTGTACACACCGGCCTTGCACTGCCGGGTCTTGATCAGATCGCCCAGAGCCTTATCCTCCTGGGCAAAACACTCGTCGATGGTATGGCTCGGATCGCACGCGAACTCGATCAAGTCGATAGCCCGGTACGGCGCGGGTGCGGCCCCGTGGACTCGCATGTCCACATACGCGCGTGCCCCGTCGAGCAGGGGCTTGAGCTTCGAGGTATCCGGCGGCTTTCGCTCGATCTTCTCTTTACCTTCGATAATGTCTTCGAGGAGTTGGAGCGATTCGTCGAAGAACTCCACGGACGGAAACAGTCGATCCGCGATGCCGAGCGAAAACGCGGTGGAGCCGTCTATCATCCGGTTCTGGTTGAGCGGGTTGTACACGACGAGTTCCAGCGCCTTTTCCGGGCCGATGAGCCGGGGCACGAGCGACGACCCGCCCCAGCCCGGAATCAGGCCCAGGAAGCATTCGGGGAACGCAATTGCGGTAACCGCCTTCGAAACGGTGCGGTAGTCGCAATAGAGGGAGATCTCCAGGCCTCCGCCCAGTGCAGCTCCGTTGATCGCTGCCAGGGTGGGGATCTTCAGATCCATAATCCGCTTCATCGCCGCGTGACCTGCAGCGCCAATGCTGCGGCCCTGCTCGAAGGTGTTGACGAAGGGGACCTGCATGAGGTCCGCTCCTGCAGCAAAGATGTAGTGCTTGCCGCAGAGCATCATCCCCTTCACGTCTTTGGTCGCCTCAATCTGGTCCACGGCCTTTTGGAGAGACGCGAGGGCCTTTTCGTCGAAGGTGTTCGGCGTTCGGTAGTCCGCTCCGTTGTCCATGGTGACTATGGCGATCTTGCCGACGCGGGAATCAAAATTCTTTATATGGAAGAGAGTCGATGTATCAGCCATGGCGGTTCCTTTCCGTTCAGGATTCCTTTCAGAATTACCGGTCGATCGGTTCTGCAAGCCGGGAGTGGGCCTGGTACGGCACACGGCGCCCAGGAAGAACTCCCCGGCCTGAACCGTCCGGCCTCGGGGTGACGGCAACAGCTCAGTCTTTGTGTTTCTTCTTCTTTTCCTTGCCTTCTTTTTCCTCTACTTGTTCTTTCACTTCCTTCTCGTCTTTCTTGCCGTTCCGCTGAAGGTTTTTCCAGATGACGGTTCCTCCCTGACCGAGGCCCACGCACATGGTCGTCAGGCCGTACTTCGCGTCCGGATGCTCCGCGAACCCGTGCATCAAGTGGCATGACAGCCGGATGCCCGAAGAAGCTAGGGGATGACCGAAGGCAATGGCGCCACCATAGATATTCATCCGAGGATCTGCGGGATATTCGAGACCGAATTCGCGCATGAACGCGATGGCCTGTACCGCAAAGGCTTCGTTCAGCTCGACCAGGCCGATGTCGTCCATGGTGAGGCCCGCGACGGTCAGGGCTTTATGCGTCGCGGGGATCGGGCCGATTCCCATTATTTCGGGCTTCACCCCGGCGTAGGCAAAGGATACGAGCTGCATCTTGGGCTGAATTCCCAGTTCCTCGGCCACATCTTTTGCCATGAGGATGCAACCAGCGGCCCCGTCGTTTAGCCCCGAGGAATTGCCAGCGGTGACCCTTCCCATGACCCTGAAAGGGGTCTTGAGTTTGGCAAGGCCTTCCAAGGTGGTTTCCGGTCGGGGTTGCTCATCTTTGTCCGCGACCGTCCACCCCTCTTTGGTGTACACAGTCATGGGGACAATCATCTCCCCGATCTTGCCCGAGTCGATGGCCGCCGCGGCCTTTTTCTGACACAGCAGGGAGTACTCGTCGGTCATGTCCTTCGTGACTTCCGGGAACATGTCGTGGAGATTCTCTGCCGTCTCTCCCATGGACATGGCGCTGGAATCCACCAGTTTGTCGGTGAGGAATCTGGGATTGGGATCGGCAGTGGCGCCCATGGGGTGATGTCCCATATGCTCCACCCCGCCGGCTATGGCCACATCACACGACCCCAGAGCGATGGCGCTGGCCGCTGAGGTGAGTGCGCTCATGCCGCCCGCGCACATGCGGTCGATGGAGTACCCCGCAACCGTTTCCGGCAATCCAGCCAGGATGACCGAAGTCCGACCCAGGGTCAGTCCCTGGTCCTTTTCCTGGCAGAACACGCCCCAGGCGTTCTCTCCGATCATTTCCGGCTTCACCTTCGGATTGCGCCTCATGAGTTCCCGGATGACCTTCACGACCATGTCGTCCGCCCTGGTGTTCCAGAACACTCCCTTTTCTCCGGCCCTTCCGAAGGCGGTCCTTATCGCGTCGACCAAAACAACTTTTCTTGCTTTCATATTCACGACTCCGATCGAGATTAGAATAGTGCGAACGACTCTTCGGGAAGGTCAATCGCGGATCTCTCGCCACTCATGATCGCACGTGCTTTTCCCTTGGCCAAAGAGAGGAAGGTGTTGGCGAAGAACTCGGCCGAAGCGATCTTGCCTCGGTAGAACGCCGCGCTCCGGTTGGTTGTGAGCATTTCGGCCTTCTTCTCGGCCGTGTCCGCCTTCGCGTCACTGTACAGTTCCTGCAAGCGGCGGTCGGCCAGGACGGCCTGCCACAGGAGCATGAACCCGACAGCCACGTCACCGAAGAGTTCCAGGTACGGCGATGCGTACAGGACCGGAATCATGAAGTCTTCGGTAATGCTCTTGAGTCCGAAATATCTCGTCACCTCAATTAGTTGCCTTCTAGCTGAATCAAAAGGCTCAACGATATCCTTCAACCTATAGTTCTTCTTTGCTAGTTTCAACAGATTGCCGGTCTCGGCCACAATGCTCTTGAACAGCGCGCCCTGATGGACCGCCAGTTTGCGGCCCACGAGGTCCAGGGCCTGGATTCCATTGGTCCCTTCGTAAATGGACGCGATCTTCGAATCGCGCATAAACTGTTCCACCGGGTACTCTCGGCAGTACCCGTATCCACCATGCACCTGGATGGCCAGCTCGGTCACCCTGAATCCCATGTCGGTGCTCCATGCCTTGCACACCGGGATGAGGATGTCGAGAAAACCCTCATACTTGGCTGCTTCGGCTTCGGTCGCCGCGGTGAGCACCCTATCCTGACAGTATCCTGCATAGTAGATCAGAGACCGGATACCTTCAGTCACGGTCTTCATCCACATGAGCATGCGGCGCACGTCAGGATGCTGAATAATCGGAACTTTGGGCGCCTTCGCGTCTTTCATTGCAGAAATTTCGGGGCCCTGGTAGCGCTCCTTGGCATATTTGAGCGCGTGGAGGTACGCGGTGCTGGCCTGAGCAAGTCCCTGAATCCCCACGGCCAAACGTGCCTCATTCATCATGTTGAACATGATCCTCATGCCTTGGTTCTCTACACCCAGCAGGTAACCGATGCAGTTGTTCTTCTCGCCGAAGTTCAGCGCGCATGTGGAGGAACCGTGAATGCCCATCTTCTTTTCGATGGCCGCGGTTATCACGTCGTTGTCCACCAGACCGTCCCCTTCGATTCTCTTCTTGGGGACGATGAATATGCTGATCCCCTTCGTGCCGGCAGGACCGCCCTCGACGCGTGCCAGGACCATATGAATGATGTTCTCGGTGAGATCGTGGTCACCCGAAGAGATGAAGATCTTCCCGCCGGTGATGGAATAGGTGCCGTCAGGGTTCTTGATCGCCTTGGTCCGCAACGCTCCCACGTCGCTGCCGGCCTGCGGCTCCGTCAGACACATGGTCCCGCCCCACTCTCCGGAGTACATCCTGTCCATGTAGGTCCGCTGCTGGTCTTCGGATCCGTACTTCTCGATCAGGCGGGCTGCGCCAACCGTCAGGCCGGAATACATCGCCAAGGCCTGGTTGGCCGCGATGAAAAGCTCCATGGCAGCACAGTTCAGCGAACTGGGAAAGCCTTGCCCCCCCATCTCCTGGGATATGGGCAGCAAGTTCCATCCACCCTCACAGACGTGACGCCACGCGTCATGGAAACAGGCTGGAACCTTCACCTGTCCCTTGTCGAGAACAACTCCTTCCACGTCTCCGGGAACATTGGTCGGAGCCAGTTCTTTCTCGGCCAGCTTTTGGGCCGCGTCGAGAACCATGTCAAACATCTCTCGGGAGAATTCCGTGTATTTTTCGGCTTGACAGAGTTCTTCAATGTTGAGTTGTTCATAAAGGACGAACTTGACATCCCGCTCATCAACGAGAAGATTGGCCATTATTCTTTCTCCTCCTTGGCTCTTGCAGCGAACTGCGCTTGCACGCTCACCTGATGTGGATCTCCGGGCTTGCCGCGTTGTTGCTCAGAGAATCCTGCTCTCCCTGAAGTGGTCTCCCCGTGTTTCCCGTGACTGGAACCTCTCTGTTCGCGGATACATTTCTCGGCAGCGCTCGAAGTCCTGAATGGTGTTTGGACATGCGATCCCGGGTGCGCACGATCCTCGCAGCGCGTTGCGGATGTCTCCGCCTCATGCCGTAATACACCACTCAGTCTTGACGAGAACTGCGTAGTCTTGTAGTTGCCGGTCAAATAACCCGACGAGGCCCCGCCCATTTCCGATAAACCCTGACCATTACTAGCCATGATCTGGTTGCTGTTCCGCTTCCACCTTCGAAGTTGCTTCAAGGACCTTGCGCCCCCCATCCTGTGAGGCGGTCCGGATAGAATCATACTGGGCAACCGCAGGAGCATCCCGGCTCATCGAGCTTTTTCGTGAAAGGGATCGGTCGCGGATAGTCTCATCATTTAACACCCTCTGAAGGCAAGTCTCAAGAAAAAAATTTCCTTACGTAATCAGTAGGAAATCACTGCCGTTTCTGTAACCACTTGTTATTATCTAAGTAGCTCTCCCGCCCCCCCATCGCGTTCTTGTCGTTTCGCCGTCATTTTCCGCGTGCCCCGATTTTTCAACGCGTTCGTTGCTTCGCACAATCAGGTTTGACACCGCCGCCGGTTCTGCATATAGGAGTTGGCAAGAACCTTATCCGATTGGATCGCCGACGGCTGGGGGAACCCCTAAGCGAAGGGATGGCGGCCCTTTGTTGCTCGAAGGAAAGGGACACCCGGACCGCTACACGGATGGAGTTCGAAAAACAGGCATCCACCCTAACCTCGAGGCTTGACAGGGAACCATCCGGTGCACAGCCTGAGTGACGAAACGGGCGGAAACCGGCATGCCCCAAACCCTGCCGAGAGCGGAGTAGGCCAAAGGAGTTGACTATGTCTGAAGATCTCGAAAAGAAGGTCGTGGAACTTTGCCGACTCGGCTCGTTCTCCGAGGCGCTGGACCTGGCAAAGCGACTGCTGAGCGAAGCCGAGGAATCGTACGGCCCCGAAGATCCCAAAGTGGCAACCTGTCTCAGTAACATGGCCGAGATTTATCGCGCCCAGGCAAACTACGCTGAAGCGGAGCCGCTCTGGCAAAGGGCTATCCACATACGCAAGAAGGCCTTCGGGAACAGCCATCCTGCCGTGGCCCACGGCTTGAACAATCTCGGGGGCGCCTACTTCGAGCAAGGAAAATATGAAGACGCGGAGAAGTGTTTTCTCGGGGCTTCCCGGATACTGGAAGAAACCGTGGGGAGGGACCACCTGGAGGTCGCGACCGCGCTCAATAATCTCGCGGCCGTGTACCGGGCTCAAGACAAGATGCCCGGTGCCAAGGCCATGTACGACAAGGTCCTGGCAATCCAGGAGGAAAAACTCGGGCCGTATCACGTGGAAGTAGGGATGTCGCTGAATAACCTCGCTGGGATCATGGAATCACAGCACCGCTTTCAGGAGGCGGCCCATTACTACGAGCGGGCCGCGAAAGTTGCCGAACTGGTTTTCGGTGCGGAACATCCTCATGTAGCCACCTCATTGATCAACCTGGCAGGAGTCCTGATCGCCCAGGAAAAGTACCTGGAAGCGGAACCGCTCGTGGAAAAGGCTCTGGGAATCTGGGAGAAACATCCCGGCCTGGGGCATCCGTCTCTTGCTTCGGCTCTGGAAGGGATCGCTGAATTCTATGAGGTCCTGGGGAAGCCCGCCAGGGGTGAAGAGCTGCGCAAGCTGGTTGGCGGGGGCTGACGCGCTGATCGGGATTTGGCCGCAAACCGGATGGGGATTGGCTAACTCGAGTTGGAGGAGCGTCAGGCGACTCGGAGTTTCGGCGGAGGCTGCTCAGCACTCCTTAGTACTCCTTTTCACAAGTTCGTCGCGCTCTTCCGGGGCCATGGTGGGACCGGCATCCTGCCTGTCCCACAAGAAATGACGGGCGGGACGTTTGTCCCACCGAACAACCAGTGAGACACCCGCCGAGAAGTGTGCAGAACCGTCAGTGTCCTGCAAGCCAGCAGCCCGGGTCAGACTTGAAGGGATCGTTGCTCATGGCATAGGAAAGGCACCTGAGTCCGCCCCTGCACAACCCGACATAGCTACAACCTTCGCATCCCTCGCTGCATGTGCTTCGGTCGCGCAGAGCACGCAGGAACTCGCTCTTGCGATACAGCTCCTCTAGCGAAATCTCACCAAGGTTGCCAACACGGACGGGCATACGCCGGCATGGGTAGACGTCTCCATTGGGCATGACCGTGATGAGGGTATCACCTGCAGTGCAGTGATAGGGCGTGCCTCCTGCCAGCAGGAACTGGAGAGCGCGATGCATGGCGATCTCGGTCCGACCGAACCAGCGCCTCGATGAATCGTTGCGAGCCTTATGAACGATTTGGAGAAACTCAAGCGTTTCTTCGGGCGTCAAGCTTTGCTCCCTGAGACTTGAGCCTGAACCCATGGGAATCAGTCGATCGGCCCAGACGCGGGCGACTCGCAGATGCCGCCCCAGCCGGGCGACCTCGGCAAATTCCCTGAAATTGCCTCGATGCGCAGTAAACGAGATGAAAGTCCGGATGTGTCGTCGTACGAGATGTCCGATGGCCCTGATCGTTCGTGCGAAGCTCCCTGCTCCCCGTATCTTGTCGTGAGACTCCTGTGAGCCCTCTATACTGACCTGCACAAATGCCGGAGCCAGGCCTTTCAGATGACGCGCCACGGAGTCGTCAACCGAGTGTCCGTTGGTAAGAATGGCGAAACTAAAGCGAGTTCTGTGGGCGGCAAGAACCTCCAGAAGATCCGGGAAGTCCTCCCGGGTAAACGGCTCGCCGCCGGTCACCGTGATGTGACCTCGCACAGGCCGCGAAGTCTCATCCTGCCATCGGTTCAGTAAGTCCGCGAACTGATCCAATATGCCGAGTAGGTCACGGAATCCGAGTTCTGACCCGGCGTACGAGTCCTGGTAGCAGTGGGCGCATCGGAGGTTACAACGCTCCGTGATATGCCACTGAAGCAGCAGGCCACGTGGGACATGTTCCTTTCGACGACATGCATGGCCAATTCTCTTGCCGGATGGAATCACTCTCACCCGCCTCCACAGCCGCCACAGCCTCCGCCGCCACAACCACCACCGCCGCCACCACAACCACCGCCACCGCCACAACCTCCACCACAACCTCCACCCCAACCACCAGGATTTGCCGCGGACTGTCTGAACATCTTACTCAAGTAAGCGTAAGACGTGTCGGTGAGCACGCTCACCCCGAAGAGCGATACCAGAAGCAGGAGCGTTGTGTCCGTAACACCGGACATGGCAGCCTTCGGCTTGAGTTCTTCGAAGACACCCTGAATCCTTTTCAGGTAATCTCGCCCCAGATGGCTCAGCCGTGGCGGCCGACATGCGAACACGAGAAAGAGAAGCGAGATGATGCCCATCAAGACAAGAAACATCACATTATGTCGCCCTTTTGCCAGGGCTACTATCAGTTTGTACGCTCCCAGGAACAGGATGATGAGCGCGCCTACCGAGCCGACGCGCCACGCAGCCTCCTTCACTTCAGTGGGACAGAGTATTTGTTGCCCTTGAAGCTTGCTCTCATAATCCCCACAGAGCTTTTTCATGTTTGAAGACAGCGATTCGTCTTGAAAGATCTCGGCTGCGAAACGTGGGGAAGAGAAGAACCCGTACACCTTCCGTTCCATGGTCGCTAAATGTCGCGGGTCAGGATGGTCCGACTTCCGCTTCAGTCGCTCCTCAGTCAATCCCCACCACCACTTCTTCTCATCGAATTCCAAATAGCCTCGTTGGATCAAATTGAAGATCGCAACGCGGGTGACTTCATTTTCCCCGCCACGTAAGTACGCGATTTCGTAGGGGTCAGGGTCCGCGCCGAGAGGCGGCGGTGGCAGGGCCGCGGTTGGGTCGCTGGAGCGTATTCTCCACCAGCAGCCTGCCAATGTTGCCACGATAACGCATCCGTACAGGAGCAGGAACTGCGGACCGTACATATCTGCGATGAAGTTGTGCGTCCACCAGGACATGACGCTGTCCCTACACCGTGTCCACGAGCGCTGCAGCTTGTTGCACCGTCATCATGAAGCGACCGTAGAGTTGCTTCAATTCCTCGGTGTCCGGTTTCACCCGGCCGCTCTTTAGAGCGTACACGTCCCGAAGCGGCTGAGCGTCGAGCCCTATTCTTTCGGCCGCCTCGATGATTTCGGGCTTGGTAGTTACGGCTTGTCCGGTCTTGAGTTCCGCCAGAGTGTTGAGGCTCGTGAGAAAAGACGAGATGGCTCGCGCTAGCGTGCTCTCGATCAGTTCAGGACGGTGAACCCGTTGCAGGTAGAATTGCCGCAGACGCAGTAGCAAGTTAGTGATTTCCTGAGCGCACCGAAGCTTGACATGGTCACGGGCAATAGTCAGACCAGCCAGCACATCCTTTCCCCAGACCACGTAGTGATGGCGCTGCATGTCAAGGAATTTGACTGGAAATACCTCGGCAGAGAGGGGGAGGTCTCTTTCGCAGAGCAGCAGCGGCGCCAAAGACCAGTCGCGGACGGCTCCCCGAATAATCGGGGCAGCTTTGTCCAATACAGCGACAGTGGCCTCATCCAGCACTATCAGCAGGTTGACGTTAGAAGTGTCAGGGATGTACTCCCCCTTTGCCAGTCCCCCGTAGAGAATGACCGACACGAGCCGGTCGCCCAGGGCCTCGACGAGTTGTGCGCACAAACGTGCCTGCCCCTCTTGCACGATCGCCGGCAATACTGGTGCCGTCGTCTCACTGGATGCCATGGCTCTTCACCTCCTCTACGGTCTGGGAACCGAACTGTACAACCCTGCGCCTTGTCCGTTCGCTCAGCTCGAACGCTTCGCGTTCATGAACACTCCAGTGATGAATAGCTGACGGTCAGGCACTCTCTTTCATTTTGAAGCGCCACATGCAGAACTGCTCGTCAGGGACTCGATCCGGCGGGCACCATACGCATTCGGTTTCGATCCGGGGATCGATGGCCCGGGTAAAGTTTGAGTACTCGACGATCCCGGCGGACTTGCACGGGTAGTCGTCCATCTGTTTACGCCGCCGGGCCGATTGCACGCGGCATTCGGTCATGCGGAACAGGAGCGACCCGTCTTCGTCCCAAGAGGACTCATGAGCGTTGATCGTGGCATAGATCCTCAGCTTGAGTGCCCTTTCCAGGGCCGGCAGGCCCTCTCTCACGCCGATGCCGAGATGCATGCGGATCTTGAACGCCTCCATCTGAGCGAAATGGGACCAGCAGCTGTCGTTGACCGCCTTGGCCGTGTCCATGCCTGAAACAGATTCCACCGCCTGAAACCAGAGGCCGTCGCTCGTCACCCAGGTCTTCGCAATATCCGCGATGAGGAGCAGGAGGTCTTCCCGCGATTTTTCCAGGAGCGCTCTCGGGATTCCGTCTTCCAACTCGATGCCGAAGTGAGGCGCGAGCCGGTTGAGTGCCAACGGAGCATAGACGTTCAGGACTTCCCGATCCCGTTTTAGCGCTTCTTCCGAGCCCAGTGTGTGCAGGGTTTCCGTGAACCACATTCCGTAATGCACGAGCACATCACCGAGAAAGACCCCCACGAGCCGGAGAAGCTCGTCCCTGGGAAGCTCGGTGATGTCCATCGCCTTCTTCGATCCCTCGTTCGGCATAGCTACCCTCCGCATCGAGGCAAACTACCCTCTCGTATTCGTCCTCCGGAAATGTCCTGAACGGCCGCCGCTCTTTTCCATGAGGCGGATATCGGTGATGACCATCTCCCGGTCGACCGCCTTGCACATGTCGTAGATCGTCAGGCCTGCCGCCGCGACCGCGGTGAGGGCTTCCATCTCGACACCCGTTCTGGCAGTCACTTTTACTCTTACTTCGATCTCAACCAGGGACCGATCCCGGTTCGGAAAGAATTCTACTCGCACTGAGCTCAGAGGGAGCGGATGGGCGAGCGGGATCAATTCCGGGGTTCGTTTCGCAGCCATGATTGCGGCAATACGGGCGACTCCGAGGACGTCCCCTTTCTTGGCTTTCCCCTCGATAATCAGGTCGAGCGTTTCGGGCTTCATCCGGATCTCACCGCGGGCCACGGCCTCGCGCATGGTTACGTCCTTTTCGCCGACATCCACCATCAGCGCCTGCCCTTTTTCGTCGAAATGCGTGAAGTCGCTCATAGAAGTTGCTCCGGTGAAGGCGCGCAGCGGTCACGACTTTTCGAGCCGGTGTACCAGTGCGGCCGCGTGGGCTGCGAATCCTTCGTAGCGTGCCAGCACGAGAGTTTTCGGCGCGAGGTCCCGGAATCCGCTCTCGGTCACGCGTGAGAAGGACATTCTCCGGGTGAAGTCCCTGACCGATAGGGCTGACGCGGTCCTGGCAAACCCGGAAGTCGGCAGAATCGCGTTGGGACCGATGGAATAGTTTGCGAGGGTGCCCGGGGTGTACGGGCCCAGGAGCACCTCACCCGCGAACTTGACCTGCTCCAGGAGTTCGAGCGGGTTCTCGGTCAGGATCTGCAGATGTTCCGGCGCGAATTGGTTGATGAACGCGAGAGCGTCCGCGATCCCATCGGCGAGGACGACCCCCCCATTGCTCTGCAGGACAGTTTCGCAAAAAGACCTCCGCTCCGCAGGCAATGTCCTCACGAGCCGGGGGATGATCTCCAGCGCTTTCGAGGCCATCGACCGGTCGGTCGTGACGAGGTACGCGGCGGAATCGGGGCCGTGCTCGGCTTCAATGAGGAGATCCGTCACCGCGGTAAGCGGGTCCGCGGACGAATCGGCCAGGACGATTGCTTCGCTGGGTCCCGCCGGAAGGCCGGTGTCGAGTTCCGTGGAGAGGAGCTGCTTGGCTGCGAGGACATAGCCTGAACCCGGTCCGACGATCTTGTCTACCCGCTGGATCGCATTCGTCCCCAGGGCGAGTGCTGCGACCGCCTGAACCCCACCTATGGCATAGATCTCGTCGAGACCGATCATGGACGCGGCCGCGAGCGTGGCAGGATCGGCCCTACCATTGACATCGGGCGGCGTGACCACTGCTATTCGCCGCACACCCGCCACCTTCGCGGGGACCCCGGCCATCATCATCATGGACGGGAACGATCCCTTTCCGCGCGGTATGTACAGACCCGCTGATTCAAGGGGAATAACTTTTTCCCCGGCGAATATTCCGGGGCTCACTTCGATTTCCCAGATGGGGGGTTCAAGCTGTCGCTCGTGGAAGGTGCGAATGTTGGCAATGGATACCTGCATGGCTTCCAGCAGGTCAGCAGGGAGCGACGATCCCGCGCGATCGATGTCCTCCTGGGATACGCGGAACGCGGAGGGTTCCAGGTCCGCGCCGTCGAACTTCCTGGTGAATTCTCGGACTGCGTCGTCCCCGCGATGCCGCACTTCCTCTATAATAGGTTCGACCTGGCCGATGAGGTCCCGGAGGTTCACGCCTCCTCGTCGGCAAAGCCTCTCGCGCTCGCGGCTCTCCATGCCCGCAAGCTCGAAGTAGTTGACCTTCATGAGTTACCCCTGCTGCAAACGCTATTCTCGGGGAGAAGACCCTCAGGATGCACGGGCATCCTGACACGGAACCCCCTGGCGGTCAAGGCGCGTCGTGCTCTCGAATGCCCCTACCGGTGCGCCGATGCCGTGGCTCGCTCATGGTCCGCCGTGTGCCGGCAGACCGAAAAGCCCTCGGCTTTTCTCGAAGTTCCTTTTGCGCTATGATAAAGCACCCACTAGCCCGGTTCGCCGGGCAGATGATTTTCAGGGAAGGACCATGACAACTTACAACAAAGCGGAACTGGACTTTTTCGTAACAGCCATCAAGGAAGAGGCTCGCACCGTGATCTGGAAGGTCGGCTCCAATGCCGATCCGCAGGCCCTGGTCAAGAGCGTTCTGGAAGATCTTGAAGCCCTTGCTCCTCGCGATGACGGATCGGATCGGAGAAGCGAGGAAGAGATATGGACCCAGGTGCGCGAACGACTGCTCAAAGCGGCGTACGCGACGCGACCGCACTGCATCCGTTGCGGGACCTGCTGCACTACAGGGAGCCCTACCCTCGTGGTCCAGGATCTCGATCTGATCGCCCGCGATCTGTTCAAGCCCCAGCAGTTGACCACGATCCGCAAGGGCGAAATGACCTATTCCGTCAGGACAGAAAAGCCCGAACCGGCTGTAAGGGAGCTCATCAAAGTCCGTGAGAAACCGGGGACCCGGACGTGCATCTTCTACGACACCTGGGCCAAGAACTGCTCAATCTACGAGTCCCGACCGTATCAGTGCCGGCAACAGGAATGCTGGAACCCCGAATCCATCGACACGATCGGGGAAGCGGAGCCGCTCGACAGAGAGGCACTGCTTCGGTCCGTCGGCCCGCTGTGGGATGTCATCTGCCGGCACGAGGAGCGCTGCTCACATGCAGAACTGGGCCGGATCATGGCCAGGCTGGGGGCAACGAGCGGCCAGACTGTGGAGGATGTGATGGAACTGCTCCGATTCGATCACCACGTGCGCCATTTCATCACCGAAAAACTGGACCTCGATCCCGACGCCATGGACTTCTTCTTCGGCCCTCCCCTGAGCAAGACCGTCGAGCTGTACGGGCTACAGGTGGAGGAACAACCTGATGGGTCTTTCCTTCTCACCATGGTGGAGCAATCGGGCTGAAGCTAAGACGGGGTTCAGTAATCGCGGTAAAAGAGCGATCTTGGTCCCAGTCGTCGCGGGCTGAAGGGATCGAATGAGGCGCCGCGGTACACGAAGATCTGCCGGATCGACTCGCCGTGGTAGAGCACCTCGTACGGTTCGAGCGGTTCGACGCTTTTGAAGTTTTCATAGATGGACAGCCGAACGTCCGATGTGGGGACCAACGGTATGGGCGAGACATAGAGAATCGTCCGACCGTTGAGATTGTCGAAGGAAGGCTCCCATACGTCGAATTGGGCAGGGCGTCTCCACGGGGCAAGGTATCGCACTTCCGGATTGCCGGGCACGTTGAACTCGAGGAGCGCGCAGAGTTGATAGCTGTCCGCGGCGAGGACGTCCCCAGGCTTTTGGAGTTCCGCGACGTGCTTGCCCAGGCCGTCCCACCCTCGCGTCTCCCAGATGATACGGTCTTCCTTGGCGATCTTGCGTTCGATGGCTGCCGGGAGCAAGCCGATCCACGCATGCAGGACCGCCAACATGACCGGCACGATCGAGACGGCAAAACCCCATTTCAGGTACCGGCCGTCGAACTTCTTCCAGATCCCGGGTACGTTTTCGGAACGCGCGGCCCAGATGACTTCCACTGCCAGGACTGCCGCGGACAGGTACCCCATGACTGCCCAGTTCGCCTCCACGTGCCCTCTGAAAGCCTGAACTCCGAACAGAACGACCGGGAGGCCGAAAGAGAGCAAGAGCGCGTATTCGGCGCTGGGTCTGAAGAGCTTGCTCTTCAGAGTCGCTCCGCATGCGATGATAAGAGCCAGGTAGAACAGCGGCGAAACGAGAATAAACTGCGCGAGGTGGTAACCGAGCCCGTCGGTAATGCGTTTTCCCGTGGACGTCGCTCCGCCACCGATGAAGAGCACGTGGCTCAGCGAAGTCCACTCGTGGACCACGTTCCACCACACAATGGGCAAGGTAAAGACCAGAGCGATGAGGACCCCAAACCACGGTTCCTTCCGCCGAAGCCACGGTCTGACCCGCTTGACCCAGAGGAAGAAGAGGAGCAGCGACGGCAGGAGAAGCACCCCGGTGTATTTGCTCAGGATAGCCAGGCCGGTAGCGATCCCGATGACGTAGAACCACCGTGGGTCCTGGGATTTCAAGAACCGGGCTACGGACCAGAGCGTCAAGGCCCAGAAGAATAGAAGGGCATTGTCGTGAACCGCAGCGGCGCCGCCCAGGAGGGCGATGGGGGTAGCATTGTACAACACAGCAAGGAGCAGCGCCCGAGATCTGTCTCCGAACAACAGGAGACTTACTCGGTAGACCAGGTACGTAGTGGCCACCGACAAGATCAGAAAGGGAAAACGAACCGATAACGGGGTATTGTCTCCGAAGAGCGTGGTCGAGAGTCGTATCAGATACGCGACCATCCCGGAGTTGTCGAAGTACGACCAATCCAGCCTTCTCGACCATGTCCAGTAACTGCATTCATCGGGGATGAGATTGGCGGAGACCGTGAAAAAGACCCGCCACGCGAAGATGAGCGCAAGCCCGAAGAGGAGCCAGCCGACGGGCAGGTGCCCCACTGGGGTGGGCTCCCCTGAGGCAGGGGTTGTTGATGTGTTCGATTCCATGCGATGCGGTGCCTCATCCCCCATCCCGGCCGACGCGGTAAGGGTCGCCTCAAGGGGCACATGGGATCTGACCGTGGTTGGATGCCCACGGGGCAACCGGATACCTATAACAGGCTTGAGGACTCCTGGCCAGTTCTTGGTCGGGAGCCAGCAACTCTGTTGCAATATGCCGCCAGCCGCGTCATAATAAAAGCCGCGCTGTCCGAAGGAAAGAGGGGCGACAAGCTCTCGTATTCTATTAAGAACAGAATGGCCGCGGGGCGCCGGCCAGGACGGGTTGTGGACAATCTCACTCTCTTTGCTACTGCTGTGGCCCTCGGGATGGACGCATTTGCAGTGGCTACTGCCGTGGCCGCGACGTTGGCCACCTGCACTGCGAGGCACACCTTCAGGCTGTGCTGGCATTTCGGGCTCTTTCAGTCGATGATGACGGCATGTGGATGGCTGGGCGGTGAGGGTCTCTGCGCAGTCACGTCCGGCGCCAACTACTGGATCGCGTCCGGACTCCTCTTTGTGCTCGGGATCAATATGCTTCGTGACTCTAGCCCTCCGGAAGATCGAACGCGGGATTTCGATCCTACTCGAGGCTGGAGCCTCGTGGGGCTCTCGGTCGCCACAAGCCTCGACGCATTGGCCGTGGGGATATCGCTCAGTCTCATCGGGATGGCGATTGGCACGCCGGCGTTGATCATAGGTGTTGCCGCGCTCCTCATGAGCTTCATCGGCACAAGAATCGGTATCAAGGCCGGGGCCGCGCTCGGGCCCTGGGCCGAACGAGTGGGGGGCGTCGTTTTGATAATCATCGGAATCCGAATAATCATAGAATACCTGGGGAAGTAACGCAGCAACTCTGCAAGGACGTGCGTGAGCGTCGCGCAAGGTCTCTTCGGACCTCCGTCATTCGTGCCGGCACAGCTTCGTTGGCGATAGCTGTGGTTTGAGGTCCTCGCGGGAAAGAACCGATCCGCGGACACAAAGATCGGTCGCTCGCCGCCCGGATCCCAGTATGCCACCTCCGTCCGTTTCCCGACCGTGTTTGCCTGGTATCAACCCAGGAGACATATTTGCACCCAGCTTCGAGGGGAACCGAGTCATGATAAGCATCCCAGGTTACCGAACTCTCGACACGATCTACGAAAGCCCCAGTTCGATCGTGCTCAGAGCCCGGCGACATCAGGATGACTTCCCGGTTATCCTCAAGATCCTCAAACCGGACTATCCGTCCCCTCAGGAAATCATCCGGTACAAGCAGGAGTACTGTACCACACGAAACCTGAGTGACGTCTCCGGCGTGATTCGAGCCTATGACCTGCACAAGTACCAGAACACGCTCGTCATTGTAGTGGAAGATTTTGGCGCGGAATCTCTCTCCATCTTGAAGCGTTCGACAGCCTGTGTGCTGTCGGATGCCCTTACAATCGCAATCCGCATCGTGGAAATTCTGGGCAACATTCATGCAGCCCACATCATCCACAAGGATATCAACCCTTCCAATATCGTCCTCAATCCCTCAACCGGCGAGTTGAAAATCATCGACTTCGGCATTTCCACCGAGTTGTCTCGTGAAAACCCGGGGATCAGGAATCCGGAAGTTACCGAAGGGACCCTCGCCTACCTGTCGCCGGAGCAAACGGGGAGGATGAACCGCTCCTTGGATTATCGGAGCGACTATTACTCCTTCGGCGTCTCCCTGTACGAGCTCCTCGTCGGCATGCTCCCATTCGAGACAACCGACCCGCTGGAATTGCTTCATTGCCACATCGCACAGCTTCCCACTCCCCCTCACCTTCTGAATCCAACGATTCCCGAGGTGCTCGCAAATGTGGTGATGAAGCTGCTGGCAAAGAACGCGGAAGATCGCTACCAGAGCGCGTCCGGCATCAGAGCAGATCTTGTGGAATGCCAGGAACGGCTTCGGGCCTACGGAGTGATCGAGCCCTTTCCCATTGCGAGCCGGGACGTTCCCCAGGGGTTTCACGTCCCCCAGAAGCTCTACGGAAGGCGGCGGGAGACACTGACCTTGCTCGAGGCGTTCGATCGGGTCAGTCGAGGCCGAAAAGAGATAACGCTCGTGACCGGCCGGCCTGGTATTGGCAAGACTTCTCTCGTGCGGGAAATCTACAAACCCATCACCGGCCGCCGCGGCTACTTCGTAAGCGGAAAGTTCGACCAGTTCCAGCGAGGAATCCCGTACAGCGCCATTATCAGCGCATTCCAGGATCTCGTTCGGCAGATCTTGACCCAAAGCGAAGAGCAGCTTTCCACATGGAGAGAAGAACTCCTGTCAGCGCTGGGGCCGAACGGTCAGGTGATTGCGACGGTCATCCCTGAGGTGGAACTGGTCCTTGGAGAACAGCCGCCGGTGGACGAAGTCGGCCCAGCAGACGCCTTGAATCGCTTCAACCTGGTGTTTCAGCGGTTCATCCGCGTCTTTTCCCGTCCCGAGCATCCGTTGGTCGTCTTCCTCGATGATGTGCAATGGGCCGACTCCGCGTCATTGCACCTGCTGTCGTTTCTGGCCAAGGACCGGCAGACACGCCACCTTTTTTTCATCATGGCCTACCGGGACACCGAGGTCAGTCAGGCACATCCTCTCATCACGTGCCTGGAGGACCTGGAGGAGATCGGCACTCCTCTCAACAAGATTTCCCTCGGCCCGTTGAGCCTCGATCACATGGTGGAGCTGACCGCTGATACCCTCCACACAGACGGAGTAGTCGCGACTCCGCTTGCGGAACTTATCCGCCAGAAGACCGGGGGGAACCCGTTTTTCATCAATGAGTTCCTCAAGTCCCTTTACGTAGAAGGGCTATTGGAGTTCGAGGCCGGGTCCGGCCGGTGGGAATGGAACCTCGACCGGATTAGGGCGCGAGATATCACTGACAACGTGGTCGAACTCATGGCCGGAAAGATCCTGAAGCTGGGGTCTCAGGCCCTGGAGACCCTCACCTTGGCCGCTTGTGCCGGCAACCGATTCGATCTGGAAACACTTTCGATCATGTGCGAGAAGACCCCGGAGGAGACCCTCCACGCGCTCTGGGGAGCGGTCGCTGAAGGTTTGGTGCTTCCCCTCACTGATGCCTGGAAATCGATAGAGCTTGGGGTGCGGGAAGCATGCTCAGCCGCGGCTGTAGAGTTCAAATTTGCTCATGACCGCGTTCAGCAAGCCGCGTATTCCATTATTCCGGTCTCCGAGCTTGAGACCGTGCACCTCAAAGCGGGGAGAATGCTCCTCTCCCGCACACAGGCCGACAGGCGAGACCAGAGGCTGTTCGACATTGTCAATCACTTGAATCTCGGGGCCAAGCTGCTGGAAACTGGCGCACAACGGCAGGACCTCGCGCGTCTGGACCTGCTTGCGGGCCGCAAGGCGATGGCATCCGCCGCGTACGGCCCGGCTTTCCACTACCTCAAAGCCGGCCTGGGCCTTCTCGGAGATGATGCCTGGCACACCGATTATGAGCTAGCGCTCACGCTCCATGTGGAAGCGGTCGAGGCTGCGTACCTGAGCACCGAATTTCACGAGACCGACCGACTCACTCGGATCGTCCTCGAGAATGCCAGAACGCTCCTGGATAGGGTCAAGGTCTACGAGGTGGCGATTCGGGCTCTCGCTGCACAGAACAAAATGGTCGATGCGGTGGACCTGGCGCGCCAGGTCTTGCGGCTCCTGGGGGTCCGGTTGCCGGAGAAGCCGACCAAGCTGCACGTTATTTCGGCCCTCGTGAAAACCAAGTGGTTTTTGTGGTTGAAACGCTTTGAAGCATTGGACTCGCTCCCTGCCATGACGGATCCGTTCCATCTCGCTACGATGCGGATCCTATCGAGCGCCAGCAAAGCCGCCTATATGGCTGTTCCCGAAATGCTCCCGCTCCTGCTGCTCAAACTGCTGAGACTGTCCCTGCAGCATGGAAATGCCCCTGAGTCTTCCATCGCGTATGCGGCGTACGGTTTTCTGCTGATCGGGTTCCTGGGGCAGCTAGACGAGGGATATCGCTTCGGTCGGCTCGGCCTACGCATGGCCGAACAGTTCAATGACGGCAAGCTGAAGTCCAGGACCTCGATGGTATTCAACCTGCTGATCAGGCACTGGAAGAGCGATTTCCGTGCGGTTCTGAAACCGATGCAGGAGGCGTACCAGAGCGGACTGGAACACGGAAACCTGGAGGATGCCGCGGTAAGTGCGTTCATCTATTGCTCCGCTTCGTACCACATGGGGAAGGAACTCACTCGGCTCGAACGGGAAATTGCATCGTACAACGAGGTAATCCGTAAGCTCGCTCAGCAGTCCTCGCTCCATCTGAATCTCGTATTCCGTCAGGCAATCTTGAACCTGATGGGGCGCAGCGAACACCTCTGCGAACTGCACGGCGAAGCATATGACGAAACAACCATGCTCCCCGTCCATCTCCAGGCACACGATTGGAGTGTTGTCTTCATCGTATATCTGAACAAACTCATCCTCTGTTGCCTGTTCCAGGAATTCGACAAAGCGTGCCAATTGGCGGAATCGGCCAAGGCGTACGTGAGCGGTGTTATCGGGACCCTTAGTATTCCGCTCCTCTATTTGTACGAGGCAGTGGCCAAGCTGGGCATCTATGCGGATCTTCCCCGTTCAGCGCAGCGGCAGGTGCTTGCTCGGGTAGCAGCAACCCAGAAACACATGAAGAAGTGGGCGCACAGTGCGCCGATGAACTTCCATCACCCTTACTTGATGGTAGAGGCGGAACGCCACCGCGTCCTCGGCAACCACCTTCAGGCAATGGACTGTTACGAACGCGCCATCCAGGTGGCCCGAGAACACGAGTACCTCCGCGAAGAGGCGCTGGCAAATGAACTCGCCGGCAAGTACTACCTTGAGCTGGGAAGAGCAAGCGTCGCGAGGAGTTACATTCAAGAGGCCCGCTATTGCTATCTCAGGTGGGGGGCCATCGCGAAAGTGGCCGATGTGGACCGACGTTACTATCAACTCCTGCGGGACGCACCCTCGGTTGCCGTGCCGCGGGCAAGAGACGCAAGAACCACCTTGACCGTCACCGGAACCACCCTCGAGGACGTATTCGACCTGACATCAGTGATCAAGGCCGCGCGGGCTATTTCAGGCGAGATCATTCTCGGTCGGTTGCTCGAGCAACTGATCCGCATCGTAATGGAGAACGCCGGCGCTCAATCGGGATTCCTGATTCTGGAATCCGAGGGCCGCCTCACGATCGCAGTCCATGGTTCGATCGATCAGGAATGCGTGACCACGTTGCAATCCGCCCCAGTCGATACTTGCAATCAGCTCTCGCAGGCCATCGTCAACTACGTGGCCCGGACCCGAGAGGGGGTGGCTCTCGATGATGCCGCCCGGGAGGGAGCGTTTACCTCCGACCCCTACGTTCTCGAAAGCCAACCCAAGTCCATCCTCTGCATTCCGTTGATTCATCAGGCCAAGCTCACGGGCATTCTCTATCTGGAAAACCGGCTTGCTACAGGAGCGTTCACCGCCGACCGTCTGGAAATGCTCGAGCTGTTCTGTTCCCAGGCGGCGGTCTCCCTTGAGAACGCTCGCCTGTACGAAAGATTGCAGGAGTACAGCCAAACCCTGGAACAGAAGGTTGCATCGAGGACTAGGGAGCTTCAGGAGAGCGAAGCCAAGTACCGGACCATCTTCGAGACCACCGGAACCGCCACCGTTATCGTTGAGAAAGACACGAAGATATCGCTCTCGAATAGTGAGTTTCAGAAGCTCACCGGCCATTCCCGAGACGAGATCGACGGCAGGAAACACCTAACGGAGTTCGTGCCGCCACAAAACACGGCACTGATCACACAGGCCCAGGACATGTTGACCAGCGGAGATCCCCTTGTCATTCAAGGCTGCGAAATCGGAATAATCGACAAGCAGGGCCTCCGTCGCGACGTGATTTCAACCATTTCGGCCATTCCTGGCACCGCGCAGAGCGTTGCCTCCTTTGTGGACATCAGCCAACGGAAGAAGGTGGAATCCCAGTTACGGTTTATACACGAAGCCGCGGCTGCCGAAGCGCGCAAGTTGCGATCCCTGATCGAAGGGATGGACGAAGGGATCGTCCTGGCAGATGCAGACGATACCATCACCGAGATCAACTCCTGGTTTCTCAGAAAGGTGGGAATGCAGCGTAGCCAGGTCGTAGGAAAGAAAGTCTGGGATTTTCATCCGACGCAGGATACGCAAGCCAGAGTGCGCAAACTGATCCTCGACTTCAAGACCGGACTTCAGCAGGAAGCTGCGGTCACAAACCGGGAATTCTTCGGTATGCACGTATCGTTTCGCGTTCACCCCATATTTGATGGAGCCCGGTACAGCGGGGTCATTCTCTACGTCGTGGACGTGACAGACCTGGAAGAGGCCAGAAAGCACGCGGAACAGGCCAGCCAAGCCAAAGGCGATTTCCTGGCCAACATGAGCCACGAGCTTCGAACGCCGCTCAACGCCATCATCGGGTTCTCCGAGATTCTCGAGGATAAGTTGTACGGGGGACTGAACGAGAAGCAATCGATCTACGTGAGGCACGTGCTCACCAGCGGCCGCCATCTCCTTCAATTGATCAACGATATCCTGGACCTGACGAAGGTCGAATCGGGCAAGGTGGAACTTGAGGTCTCCTCG
This sequence comes from Desulfomonile tiedjei, assembly GCA_016218715.1. GTDB lineage: Bacteria > Desulfobacterota > Desulfomonilia > Desulfomonilales > Desulfomonilaceae > JACRDG01. The sequence continues at coordinate 73,329 of JACRDG010000020.1, forward strand.
ATAGACATCAAGAAGGTCTTGGAAAGCATCCTCGTCATGATCAGGCCTACGGCTCTCGGTCGCAGTTTGAGTCTTCACCTGAGCATCGCTGAAGATCTCCAGGATGTTGAGATCCAGGCGGATGAGATGAAGCTCAAGCAAATCCTCTTTAACCTCCTGGCCAACGCGGTCAAGTTTACTCCTGAAGGTGGAGCGATCGGAGTCGAAGCGCGGAAAATGGGACACGAGCTTGCTGTCAGTGTCTCCGACACAGGGGTAGGGATCAAACCCGAAGATCGGGATCGCATCTTCAGGATGTTCGAGCAGGTGGACTCCTCGCTCGGCCGTCGGCAGCAGGGAACGGGGCTCGGGCTGGCATTGGCTCGAAAGATGGTCGAACTTCACGGGGGACGAATAGAAGTGGAGAGCGCGGGAGAACACCGAGGCAGCAGGTTCACCTTTGTGATCCCGTTGCGCCAGACCGAAGACGGAGATGGATGAGAGTTGACCGGGAGCCTGATTACTGGATTTTATGAATACGGTGTCACACTGTAACTGACTCCATCCTGTCATTCGGTAGGGCCCGGCGTCCCTGCCGGGCCGTGTTGAACGACCGGCACGGAGGCCGGTCGCTACGGAAGAAGGCCCTCGTGGTCACAGGAAGAACGAGAATCCGTGATCGTACTTATGAAGAGGAGTAATAAGGCTGCCGAAGGCTTTCATGAGGAGAAAGATGACGAAGTTCGCTCTTTCCTTGGCCTTGCTCGTACTCTGTCTCGGCGGTTGTGCGAGTACCCTGACAGGCATTGCAGAGAACATTACCGAGAGGATCGACTGTCACCTGAAGTGTCCTGGTGGCTCACCTGAGGCCGAGCGGAAATGTTATGACGAGTGCAGAGCAGAGCAGACCGCCGAAAAGGAAGAGAGGAAGGCCAGCGAAGACAGGGAAAAAGTCAGCGACCATGTGAAGTCCATTGTAGGTTATCCTTTTCCTCCTAACGACCTCCAAATTGATCGTCAGGCCGAACGGCACGGCCGCCAGTGATTCACAACAGATCCGCAAGCAATCCGGTCCAGCGGGGGATCACCTTATCCACGACGACGGATATGGACAGGCCGCGTGTCCCCTGACGTTGCAGTTTTCCTTCCACGGTCACGACTTCCGCGGTCAAAACCGGCCGAGCGGAATGGAGCTGAGCCTTCGGGAACATCACCAGATCGATCAGGCCCGTCTCATCTTCCAGCGTGATAAACATGACTCGCTTCTTCGATCGGGTCGGCGGGGTATGGACGATCACCAGCATGCCCGTCACCCGCACCTGACTGCCGGAAGGAATGCGGCGCAGGTCTCGTGCGGTGACGATACCTTCTGCGGCCAAGCGAGGCCGCAAGGCTTCCAGGGGGTGCCCGGAACAGAAGACGCTCATGGAACCAGCTTCTGTCAAGGCTTTTTGAGCCGGGCTGGACGAGAACTCGGAAGAACGCTGCTTAGACATGGCAGACCTCCTGAGTCAATCCCCACTCATACTCCGGAAGCCCGTCCAGAGCGCCTGCCTGTATCAGGACCTTCTTGATGCGATCGGGGAGCGAAATACGAGCCGACAAGTCTTCCAGATTTCGGAAGGCTCCTCGCCGCTCCCGTTCGGCCACGATGCGCCGGGCCATCTCCGGCCCTACGCCGTTGACAACCACCAGCGGCACCCGAATACCCGATCCATCCGGTTGATACTCCAAACCGCTCGCGTTGATGTGAGGCGGATGGACGGGGATGCCGCGTCTGCGGGCTTCGTTGAGGATGAGCGACGGCGGATAAGAACCCACCTGGCCGGCATTCAGCAACCCCAGATAAAACGCCTGGGGATGATGGGCCTTCAGGAAGGCGCTCTGATAGGTGATGTGCGCGAAAGACGCAGCGTGGGCCTTGCAAAAACCAAAGGAGGCAAAAGCGGCCACCATTCGGTACACGTTGTTGATCACCACTCTGCTGTAACCCTTCTCCACCGCGGCCTGAACGAATCGCTGTTTGAGCAGCTCCATCTTTTGGGATTTCCGGTCCTTGGTCATAGCGCGACGAAACGCGTCAGCCTCCGCATAAGATAATCCCGCGAACCGATGAACGATCCGAAGCACCTGTTCCTGAAACAGGATCACGCCGTACGTCTCGGCCAGGACCGGGAGCAGATCCTCGTGGGGAATCCGTACCGGTTCCTCGTCGTTGCGCCTCCGCACAAAAGGACCCACGATGTTCCCTTCCACCGGGCCCGGTCTGAACAGGGATATCTCGGCAATCAGATCTTCGAACCGCCGGGGCTGCAGATGGCCCAACAGGTTGCGCTGGCCGGGCGATTCAAGCTGAAATACCCCCACACTCTCGGTGCTCCGCAGAAGCGCGTAGGTCTTGCGATCGTTGAGAGGAATCCGGTCAAAGTCGAGATGGATTCCCCTCTCGTCGAGAATTTCCAGGGTCTTCCGAATGGCAGTGTGCATCCTGAGACCCAAAACATCCAGCTTCAGGAGCCCCAAAGCGTCCACGTCATCCTTGTCCAGTTGTCCGACCGGCAACCCTTTTGGTGAAGTGCCCACGGGCGTCCAGGATCGGATCTCTTCGGGCGCTATGATAACCCCGCCAAGGTGCACCGAACTCTGGAAGGGGAGTCCCGTCAACTGTGCCGCTAACCGGATCAGCCGGGTCTCCTGCTGAATAGGGGACTCTTTCAGCTCGGGGAGGGTTTCTAAAGCCCGGTTCAGGTCTCTGCCGCGCAAAGACCACGGGAGACAGGTGGCCAGGCGGTCGATCTCATCGAGAGGATAACCAAGTGCCCGAGCCACGAGACGCACTGCGCTTCGAGTCTTGAACGTGTGAATGGTGCTTACCATCGCGGTCTGCCGAGGGAAAAGCTCCATCAGGTATTCAATGACCTCGTCGCGGCGGTCGGAGTCGAAGTCCAGGTCTATGTCGGGCATATCGCTCCGCCCCTCGTTGACGAAGCGCTCAAAGAGGAGGTTATGGGCAACCGGATCCACCCCGCCGAGCAGGAGGTACACCACGAGACTCCCCGCAGCAGAGCCTCGGACGCTGTGGCGGATGCCCTTTTGCCTGGCAAAATCAATTACTTTCCTGACCAGGAGGAAGAAGTCCCCCAGTTTGAGCTGCTCGATAACGGTGAGTTCCCGTTCGAGCCGGCGCAGGTACCGCAGAGAGACCGGGTGGTACCGCCGTGCCGCTTCTGCCAGAACGAGTCTTTTCAGTTTCGCGGGTGCTTCCGCGGGCGGCTGGAGTGAAGGGGGATGGAGCCCGCCCACCGGCAAAGAAAAGGACCGGCAGAGCGCCGCGATATACCCCGTATTTTCGAGAGCCTGAGGATAAGGGACCCGGCGCTGCATCTCCTCTCCCGAGACCAGCGAGAACCGATCGTTGGACAGAGGGGACACCTTTCTGTGATGGTGGTGGTGCTGAATGTCGATCAGGGTCTTGTGGAGGATGTAGTCCTCCGGCCGGAGAAAAGTGACCAGATTGGTCGCCACCGTGGCAATCCCGAGTGTGGCGGCGAGATCCGCGGCCAGTCCCATGACACGCAGCGCTTCGCCTGAAGTATCGGGCGATTGGCCGTGGTTTTGGAGCACCACGAAGAGCCGATCCGGGTCCTGAAGGGTATCCCGCAATTCCAGGAGGCGATATTTCGCTGCGTCCACCCTCCCCTTTTCGAGAGACGATCGGATCAGGGAGCCTCGTCCGCCTGCGAGACAGATCAGCCCGCGGGACCAGTGGGACAGGTCCTGCCTGGTGATGAGATTCCGGGGACTGGTTCCGCCTTCAAAAGCGATGGACACCAGACGACAAAGGTTCTTGTACGCTTCAAAATCCGATGCGAGCAGCGTTACCGGCGACTCGTCCCAGATGGATACCCCCGCGCCCAGTATGGGTTGGATACCGGCTTCCAGGGCAGCTTTGTAGAATCTGACCGCACCGTACAGACCGGAATCCGTGAGCGCCACGGCCTGTTGTCCGAGGGCCGCAACTTCGCGCACCAACTCCTCGGGATTGAACGTACCCCAGAGAAAAGAGTAGGCACTCTGAACCTCAAGATGTACAAAAGCATCCATCGTCTCGTTCTGTTCCACTCCCGTGTGGTCCTCGGAATTACCCACACGCACACGCTGCCGCAGCAACGAACTAAAGGCTGGGCGTTTCCACCATCCGTCATTCCGGCGAAGGCCGGAATCCAGTTCTTTCAACGCCGCATGGACCCAGGCCTCCGCCGGGGTTACGTCGTCCTTCTTGAGGCAACTAGATGAAATCGCGAAGGGCCATCCTGAGAGTTAGCGCCCATAGGGGTCTTCCAGCTTCCTTCTTCATAATTTGGGGCGGATGACTCCGATGAGTCTCCCCAGTATTTTTACCTTTGCCCGGTCCTCTTGGTGGAAGATCAGCGGTTCGTACGCCGGATTTGCCGGGTGAAGCTCAACACTTTCGTCGCGTCGCCGAAAGATCTTGAGGGTCGCCTCGTGCTGCAAGCCTTCCACGATGACCGCGACGACGGTCCCGTTCTCCGCGTCCTGTTGCGGCCGGATGACCGCGAGGTCTCCATCACGGATCTGCGCGTCGATCATGGAATCTCCCTTGACTCGGAGCGCAAAGGCGTCGGCCGCGCCGAAGAGCTTCGGATCGACGGGGAGTTCGTCCTCTCGGTTCTCTTCCGCGAGGATGGGGGTGCCTGCCGCGATCGCCCCTATCAAAGGGATGGAGAGTGGCGCAGGGCGCCGTCTCAGCCTCCACGCGCGTTTCTTACCGGGCATACGGCCGAGGAACCCCTTGTCTTCCAGGGTTCGGACGTGCTTGATGAGGCTCCCTGCAGAGGTGAGCCCAAGCCCCTTGCAGATCTCCCGCAGCGAAGGCGGGAACCCTTCCCGGTCCTGGAAGGTCCACATATAATCGAGGATCTCTTTTTGTCGGTTCGTGATTCCCATGGTTTCACCCGAGCGTCACGGAGAATGGAGCACATCCTTGATGCGCTACAGATAATATAGGAAACATTTGTTCTCTTTGCAAGGAAAAAACACCCTGATCAAGGCTTTCCCACCCCCTTTCACGTCTCGACACCCACGTCCGGATCTCGCGCCGTGATACCGCAGTGACCGATATCTCGACCGTGGGCCACTATCCAAAATCTTTAATAGGGAGAGAAAGGTCTAGTCGCCAAGCCACGCTCATAGTTACCGGAACCCTGACACCAGCCTCCTCCTGAAGGCGCTCTCACCCGTTGCTGGAGAAGAGGGGAGAACCCCTCGGCCCTGCCGGCAAGCAAGCGAAGTTGACTGACGCTGCGTTGATGTCCATTTTTTGGTAATGGAGTCCGACCCACTGCGTGCGAAGACGAGAATGTATGCGTCGCATGTCAGTAGTGAGAGCATCCGGCTTCACCGACAATTGCACGACAAAAGCCTTTCAGAACAACCCATCGCGAGAGTCGGCTCCGTCAACTAGTACAGAGAAAGGAGTTTCGCAATGGATAACAAGGAACTGGTTCGTTCATGCTTTGAAAAGGGGTGCGTCCAGCAGGATATGGAGGGGGCGTTAGAATTTATCAGCGAAGACTACATGTTGCACGATCCCACGGAACCGAACTTTCCCGGTGGCCGCGAGGCCTTCAAAGAAATGTGCGGAGGCTTCTTTGAAGCAGTCAAAGACGTCTCCTGCACCATAGAGGACCAGGTTGCGGAAGGCGATCGAGTGGTGACGCGGTGGACATTCTCGGGTTGCCAGAAGAAGGACTTGCCGGGAATACCGTCAAAAGGGAAGTGCTTCAACGTGAACGGGATCACCATCAGCAGGGTGGCCGACGGTAAGATCGCTGAAGAATGGGTGAACATGGACGCCCTGGGCATGCGCCAGCACCTCGGGGCCGAGTGAGTGCTCCCTTTCACAAATACGGTCGCGGATTCGCACCATAATTCCGTAATTCCGGGGACACCATACCCAGTTTCGGCTACGGCTTGAGATTGAGTGATGTGTC
>JACRDG010000019.1 GCA_016218715.1 Desulfomonile tiedjei
CACGCCTTGATCCTCGCACATAATCACCCCAGCGGTGACCCCACACCCAGCGAGGCCGACGTCAAAGTCACCCGGGACCTTATCCGCGCGGGCCAACTCCTCAAAATCGAGGTCCTCGATCATGTCATCGTCGGACGCGCCACCGAATCGCGCCCCAAGGATTTCGTGTCCATGCGCGAACTGGGTTATTTCTACAGCTAACCCGACTTTCGCAACTGGCACTCAAACATTGCGATTTTTCGGTACACCAGCCGCAAAAAGCCCCGTAAATGTGCACTTTCCCGCACCAAAGTGCTTGTAGTGTAGACCCACTCCCTTTCGCCCCTTTTCCGGCCTGTGGTACGATGGGCCTTTATGGGCCTTTTTCTGCGCAAGAACGAGCGATTCAAGAATGGCAAAGACCACGTCTATTGGAACATTGTCGAAAACAAACGCACCTCTTTCGGGAAGGTCTTCCAGCGACAGGTCTGCTACCTCGGGGAACTCTCCGAAGCCCAACGCATCGCCTGGCAGGGTGTCATCAACCAGGTCGATCCCGCCCCGCCACAGACCCCAGAACTCGCTCTGGGCGATTCCATTTCTCCGCCTCCAGCCAAAGCCGCTCCTGCCCCGCAGGTCGATTTCTCAAAGTTCTCCCTCCATCATCCCCGCCAATGGGGCGCTTGCTGGATCGCCGACCGGCTTTGGCATGATCTCCGGTGCTCCGAATTCTGGGGGCCGCTCCTGCCCGATGGCCGCGAAGGCACACGTTGGCTTCACATCCTTCAGACACTGGTCACCTATCGCCTGATTGATCCTGGCAGCGAATGGCGGCTTCACCGCGAGTGGTTTGATCAAAGTGCCATGGCCGACATCCTCGGTGCAGATTCCTCCCTCGTCGCCAAAGACAACCTCTACCGCTGCCTCGACAAGCTCCTGGCCCACAAGGACGCGCTCTTCAACCATCTGCAGGCCCGCTGGAAGGATCTCTTCGGCGCGCGCTTCGACATCGTCCTCTACGACCTCACCAGCACCTACTTCCAGATCGACCCGCCCGAGGACGAAAACGACAAACGCCGCTTTGGTTACAGCCGCGACAAACGTCCCGACTGCGTTCAGGTGGTCATCGCCCTGGTCATCACGCCCGAGGGTTTTCCACTGGCTTACGAGGTGCTTCCGGGGAACACCTCCGACAAGTCCACCTTGAAGGCCTTTCTCAAGAAACTGCGCCGACGCTACGGCAAGGAACAACGGACGTGGATCATGGACCGCGGGATCCCGACGGAGGAAACCCTGGCCATCATGCGTAAGAAGCGCCACCGCATCAGCTATCTGGTGGGGACACCCAAGGGGCAGTTGACGCGGCTGGAGTCCAGGCTGACGGGTCTGCCGTGGAAGGCCGCCCGGCCCACGGTGTCGGTGAAGCTGCTGGGGGAGGAAGCAGACACGTACGTGTTTGTGGAGAGCAAGAACCGGGTGTTGAAGGAACGTTCGATGAGGAAACGCAAGTTGAAGGCGCTGTGGGCGCGGTTGAAGGAATTGTCGGGGATGAAACTCAAGCGGGACGAGCTGATGTTGCGCTTGGGGCAGGCGCGGGAAAGAGCGGGCCGGGTGTATCCGCTGGTGGAGGTGGAGGTGCCGGAGAAGTTAGAGGATGGATGGAGTTACCGGTTGAGAAAAGACCGGATGAGGAGGGTGAGACGAAGGGAGGGGCGGTATTTGTTGCGGACCAACATGGAGGGGAGAAATCCGGAGGAATTGTGGGAGATGTATCTGAGGCTGGTGGAGATCGAGGAGGCGTTTCGGGATCTGAAGACAGACCTGAGCATCCGGCCGGTGTGGCATTGGAAGGAGAGCCGGGTGGAGGCGCACATTTTCGTGGCATTCATGGCCTACTGCCTGCACGTGTGTCTGAAGGGGCATTTGAAACGAGTGGCCGGTGGACTGACGCCGCGGGCGGTGTTGGCGAAGTTCGGGGCGATTCAGCTGGTAGACGTGCATCTGCCGCTGGACGCCGGAGGCACACTGATCATGACGCGAAGGACCCAGCCGGACACGGATCAGAAGCTGTTGTTGGCGCGTTTGGGATGGAACCTGCCGGAGCAGGGACCGCCGAGGATCGGAGCCGACGGACGGCTGGAGAAGTGATCTTGTAGTGTAGACTTTTTCGGACGAAGCCCCGAAAGCCCAACAATTCCGCAGTTCTTGAAAACGAGTTGCGAAAGTCGGGTTAGCGGGCAGCGCAAAGGAGCCGCAGGCGCCGCAAATCGGATTGCATCCGGAAAATACTCACCGCCCGGAAAGGCCTGAAGATTTCGGTGTGACAGCGAAACGAGGGCGGACTGCCGTTGCCTTATGGCGATCAAACCAAAGCAGCCTGCCCTGGGCTGGTTCACGTATCGAAGGTCAGTGAACAGCAACGACCACGTCGCCCGTCTTCACGATCCCTTCGACCAACACCGCG
>JACRDG010000023.1 GCA_016218715.1 Desulfomonile tiedjei
CCGGCCCCACGCCCAGTGTGGCGGTCAGCCAGTCTTTACCGGCCTGGTCTTGCAGGAGCTGAATCTCCGGCGGGAATGCCGCACAAATCAAGAGGGTCATGAAGTAAACGGTCGCCGTTACCGGCCCCGCTCCTTTTCGAACCCGCCGTGCCCTATTAAGGCAACGGGCTCTCTGGAAAGGGTTAAAAGTTTAGATGGCATATTCGAGTACTCCCTGATTGAGGTCGACAAGTCGGCATCCCCATGGTTTTGGCAACGGAATCCGTCTCAACCTGTCCTGAAAGGCCGCCGGGCTGAAGGATTTCTTCTGACTTCTCCGGTTGAGCCATTTGCACAGCAGCTTCACACAGGTAAAGTAGTAGAACCCCAGCTTGTTGTTCACGGTCATTCCATAATAGGCGTAGTGTCCGTTCAGTTTTTCGGCAGCCTTTCTCCACAATGTCTTGATCGGGTACCGGTTCCGACATCCCTTGATCCAGAGCTTGAACTCCAGAATGGCATGTCGTACCTTTTTGGCACACGTCTTGGCCTTAAGAAGCCTGGCTCCCTCCCTGGTTTTGCCCCAGTAGAAGGTGAAGCCCAGAAAGTCAAACCGGTTGGGTCCTTCCCTCCGGAACTCCACAATCCTTGTCTTGTCTTCGTTCAGCTCCAGATGATTCTCTTTGAGCCTCGATTTAAGGCCTTCAAGCATGGTCTGCGCCGCCTGCGGGTCCTTGAAGCAGAATACCGCGTCGTCCGCGTACCGGACCATCTGTTGGTCGTACTTCTCATGTGTCTCTCCGAACCACGTGTCGATGACATAGTGGAGGTAGATATTGGCCAGAATCGGACTTACCGCGGAACCCTGCGGCGATCCGATCCGGTTGATCTGGGTCTCTCCTTTCGGTGTCATCACCCCCATCCTGAGCAGTCTCCCGATCAGTCTGAGGAACCGTTTGTCCGAGATCCTCTTCCCCACAAACTCCATGAGCTTTCCGTGATCCATCGAGTCAAAGAACGACCTGATGTCGCAGTCCACCACATAGGGTCTGTAGTTCCTCTTCAGCAGATGATAGACCTTCCGTATCGCATCGTGACTCCCCCTTCGTGGTCGAAACCCCGTCGAGATGTCCTTGAACAGCGGTTCGTAGAGGGCGTCCAGAATCGTACCGACTGCTGTCTGGACCACCTTGTCTTCGAGCGCGCTGATCGCGATCGGTCGAGTCCCCCCATTCGCCTTGGGAATCAGCACCTGTCTCGCTGGCAATGGTCTGTAACCTCCCCTTTGGATCCGACACTCCAGATCCATCAGATTGGCTTGCAGGTTTTTTGCGTAGCGATCCTTGCTGATGCCATCCGTCCCCACGGCCTTTCTTTCGTCCAGCCTGTGGAACGCCAGTTCGAGAAGTTCCACCTTCAGCAGGTGGTGCACCGTCTTGAAACACAACTCCGGCGCCTCCCGTGCCAGCAACTTCAGTCTCAACAGCTGGGGTGTCATCGTTGTTACGGCGCGGCGGCCATTCGATGCCTGCTGCTTCGACTTCCTCTTTCTTCGGTCCCTTCGCTCCATGGACATTACACCCACTTCCTCACTACTACGGACCGATCTGACTTCTCTGAAGGCCTCCGCCCCACGCTTCCCACCCGGGTTCGCGCAAGGCCTCGTGTCACTCCGCGGGGTCCAGTCTTTCGACCCGTCCCCGGGCCCACCATCCTCCAGAGATCTCCCAAGTTCCTGACGAAACCTCGTGTACATGCCACGGACTTGGACCCCGATGGTGCTTCCGTCTCCGAGGCTCAATCCCGGTCATGGGTAGTATTGCCTCTGGACTTCCGTGTTGCCTTCGGCTTCACATAACACCTCGGCCACCACACTCCGGTCTCCATCTGACGGGGCTCGATACCTTCACGCCACTTAAGGCATTGCGGCCTGCACACTTTCTTGCCCGGGCTCCACACAGTTCGTCGCCTCCCTGCATGCCGGGTTCGATACAACGCTCGCGTCTCTGACGGATTACGTTGGTCTGCTACAAGCAGACTGGTCTCGCCAAGCTTGCTTGGCGCACAATTATGAGTATTATGCAAATTAATCAATATTGCAAGCACAGATACCTTAATTATTATGAGGTATGTGTTATTC
>JACRDG010000022.1 GCA_016218715.1 Desulfomonile tiedjei
CATCAACTCCTTCAGCGTCCGGGTTTCGATGGACGTCGAGCATTCGCGGGGCAGTTTTCCCGCCTGCCCCGGATCCACCTTTTCCATCAGCCGCACCATGTCTCCATAGGCGTCCGCCGCGAATATCTGGAGCGCCACCATCGGCATGGAGGGGGAATCACCCGCGCCCGGATCGAACGTAAAGCACTGGGCGACCTTGAACGGTATCCGGGGAAGGGTGAACGGCGCAGTCGCGGAGGCGGATTTGCAGAACAGGTCGATCGGCGGCACGACCTTGACGATGTTGTGGCTGGATGAATAGGAAGAGCCGTCTCCCTCGGGCAGCGGAATATCGCCGGTACGGATCGGCTCGCACAGAATTACGTTTCGGGCTTTCTTGAGCGCTCCTGCGAACATCGCATCGTCTTCACCGGACCGGGGCTCGATGAAATGGACGTCGAAGGCGACGACCCTGGCCCCTTCCCTCGCGAGGATATCGGTCAGGCGCGCATGCATCGAGCGGGGCCACTTGTCGGGATTGTCCGGCAGGCGGAGCGCCTCGGAGGATTCCCTGTCGATGCTTAATACGATCGCATCCGCGGGAGCGGATCGCTTCCCCCTCAACTTGAACAGCAATCCCAGCCCGGTGTCTTCCTCGATGCCCAGCGTGAAATGAAGCGGACTTACGATCAATCCCGCGATCCCGACGATAATACCCAGGGAAATGGCTTTCCCAAGTCGGGACTTCAAGTGATCTCTCCGGCCAGGCAAGGCAGGGCCGCAATCGGCCCTGCCTCACAAGGCATATCGTCCGTGAACCGAATTTCCACTAATTCAAGGAGTAACCGTCTTGCACACCCTGTAACCGGTCGTGGTGTAGTAACAGAAGGTGCTGTGATCGCCCGATTTCGCCATGATGTTTTTCTGCACGAAATTCAACGGCTGACACGTCTCTGGAACGTTCGCATCCGTGCAGATGGAGGTTGCTCCAATGGATTCTATGGTCAACGACGAGCCCGAAGCGGGGCAATTGAAGTTGGTCGGATCGGCAGGATCGAATACCTTCGCATCCGCTATTTTCCCGTTCGGGAGCAGCGTTATCTGCATGACGCAGCCGGTCTGGCCAAGCGTATAGGATTCCGCCTGTGCGAGGATCGGCGGAGGGGTTTCAATGCAGTCCGGCCCGGCTATGCCGGGGCAGAAATAGAAGTTGTTTCCGAGCTTGAACTGCATCGACGTCTGTCGAATGGGATTGTTTTCGAAGGTTCTTATGGAAAACGATCCGGTCCCGTCGTTGTAGTTCGATAACTTGACAACGTTGTCATGATCGGTCCACATTGCGAAAAAGGTCTTGCTCGCAACATCCCCGCCCGGATTACCGGCAGTCGATATCGTCATTCCTCCCTGCGGTACGAGACCGATCTCGGGAGAGCTGCAGGACGGGACGAGTATGTGGATCCCGCTGCTGGAGATTGTGCCGCTGGCAGTGGTGAAATACTGCCACTTATAGCTGTCTCCGTCGAGGAAGGGGAAGTCCCCTCCTGACGACCGCACGACCGATACTGTGAATCCGCTGTTCGCGCCAGTTGGTGTGATCAGTCTGCAGGAGTCCGTGACAGGTACCGGCCCCGCCATGACCGCAACCCCGGCGAGCAACGCCACGATGGAAATCAATACCGCAAACGATGACTTGATAATCCTGGACCTCATTTCCCTCCTCCTTCCAATGCTTTTATGAATGATTGGTTACAGTCCCCCCCCATTTACCTTAAGACTGACCCGAAATCGCCACCTCCCTGCCTTTAATTTCCCCTTCGAAAATTAATTAACTGTAATAAACTTGCAAACGTCGGTCCAACGGTCAATACAGGGAAACATCGTTTTGTTTTATATTTTACAAATCCCCATAATATATGTAATATTTATATATCTAAATGCATGCTTTGAATCGCCTTCAGATATGTCTGGGATGAATATCGCCCCCGGGTTGGGGATTTGACCACTCAACCGTATGGGAAAACACCTTAATAGTAGAAGGATTTGTATGCGGCATGTCAGCTTCCTGCGAGCCGCATCAACTCGTTGTTCAGCTCCCTTATGCGGCTTGACATCTTCTTCATGATCCGGAACGCGAGCGACGGGTCGTCGTGGATCTTTCTCAGGAACATCTTCTTGTCGACCGTCAGGACTCGCACCTCTCCCAGCGGCCGCACGGTCGCTGACCGCACGTCTTTTTCGAACAGGGCCATCTCGCCGAAGAAGTCGCCCTCGGCCAACTCGGCCAGCTTGACCTCCTTCCCGCCCTCTTCCTTGATCACTTCCACCTTGCCCGACTGGATGACGAACATGCAGTCGCCCACATCTCCCTGGCGGACGATGATCTCCCCTTCCGAATAGATTTTCCCCAGGTCGCCGAGTGTCACTTTATCCTCCTTGAAGCGGATACGGTTTCTTGAAGGAAGGTTCCCCGCCGCCGTCTCGTAGGCGAGCCGGCCCAGAAAGAACGGGTTAAGCGTCCGATGAAAAACATCCATGTAGGGCGCGCTTCCAGTGAACGTGTCCCACAGGACCGAACTCATCCGCTGCAATCCCCTGCGCTCCTGCTCTCCGGCGGTCATCCTGAGCACTCCGTTCCGCGCCACCCGGACATTCCGTATCAGGGTCGTGACCATGAAGATCAGCTTCCCGATCGAGTTGTCCCTGGAAAGTGCCTTGCAGGTCGGGAGATAGTGCTGGCGGAAATCCTCGGCGGATACTCCGTGAAAGACGGCGGTCTTGACGGCGGCCTTCGCCGTCCGGTACGCTCCGCCGATCCCGTCCTTGTAAAGCCTGCTTTCCCCGCTGTCTCCGATGAACACGATCCGGTCGGCGAACGGCTGCGGCGATCCGTTGACGTTTATGGCCGGAGAGCACCGGCAGAAATCCTCCGGCGGGCTCCATCCGGTCGGGAATATTTTCCTCACCTCGGGAGCGTTCAGGAAGGAGTCCACGAGCGCAGAGTCGATCCCCTGTCCCAGGAGGCAGACGGTCACGTAATCCCCCTTGGGGATGATCGCAGCGAACTCCAGCCGGGGGAGGTCGAGGAGGAATACGTGCATGGAGCTGCCGAAGTAGATTTCGATCGTTTCCTGCCCCAGCAGGAACTCGCAGATGTAGGTTTTAGCGGTTTTTGGGGGCTTGTAGCCGATGCCGAGCCCGTTGAATAATTTGAGCGCCGCCGTGTTTACTCCGGCCGCCCACACGAGAAGGTCGTACTCCCGCGATTCGCCTGTTTTCGTCTTGACCCTTGGCTTGCCGTTCGTCCAGGAGACCCCTTCCACCCTTTCGCGAATGGAGTGGGCGCCCTTCTTCGCTGCCAGGTCAAGGAGGTGGCCGTCGAAGCTGCGCCAGCGCCTCTCAAGGACGCCTCTGGGTCCGGCCCCCCGATGCACCGCAGCAATCCTTTTTTCGTGTCCCGGCGGATCGATCCGCACGGTTCCGACGTCCATATGGAGCACATAGGAATCGATACCGCGCTGAACGACCGTCGGCGGGAGGATGATCCCTTCGGTGGCAAGTAGCTGGACAAGCGACTCGGATACGATGCCGCCGCACATGTTGCAGCCGACGGGACCCGGCTTGGAGAAATCCCTGGGTTCGTAGACGTCGACCGACAGGTCCATCCCGACCCGCTCGGCCATCGCAAGCATGAAATAGCTGAAGAACGATCCGGCGGGCCCCCCACCCACGACCGCCACGCTGGATCCGGAATCCAAACATAGTTCTGATTTTCCGGAAATAGAGCCGGGAGCTGCCTGGGAACGTACCATTATCGTTTCCCCGCGTGTCCAGCCGTGCGAGTCGCCTGGTATCCCTATGGAGACTATCCATACTAATTACCATGAAGGTTTTTGTCAATTGATTACATTTGCTTGAATTATCAAGGAGTTTTTACATATGTGTATAAGGGATACTCAAAAAAGTGCCCGGCGGAAGGCAAGAACTATACCTATCAAGCAACAAACGTCAGTGAAGCAAGTGCCCGATCCTGTTCCAGCGCACCACCTCCGGATACCGCCAGACCTCGGCCCATTGGACGCCGCGGCTCCAGTCGATGGAAAAATAGATGATGACCGCCTTCCCGATGACCGCGTCCATGTCGACGAACCCCCAGAACCGCGAGTCGGACGATCGGTCTCTGTTGTCGCCCATCACGAAAAGCTTGTCCGGCGGGACCTTGACCGGAGGATGACTGTCCCTGGCCGGGATCATCCTTTCTTCCGACAGGCCGTCGACATAGCGGACGTACCCTTCCTCGAGCTGCTTTCCGTCTATGAGCACCCGTTTATTCCTGATTTCGACCGTTTCCCCGGGAAGCCCGATCACCCTCTTGATGAAATCCTTGCTCCTGTCCTCGGGGTATACAAAAACGATGATGTCTCCCCGCTTCGGAGTCGAGAACTGGAGCACGCGGCCCTTGGTGAACGGGATGTGATAGCCGTATAGGAACTTGTTGACGAAGATGTGGTCGCCTATGAGCAGGGTGTTTTCCATCGAACTGGAGGGGATCTTGAACGCCTGGATCACGAGGGTGCGCACGATGAGCGCTATCACCAGGGCGACGCCGAACGCCTCGGCATACTCCCTGAACCTGCTTTTCCTGATGCCTCCTTCGGCCGGCTCGGGAGTCGTTTTCATCTCGTCGTCCCTTCCCCCTCTTAACGAAGTCATTCCCTCACCTTGAGGATCGACAGGAACGCCTCCTGCGGGATCTCGACCGTCCCCACCTGCTTCATCCTCTTTTTCCCTTCCTTCTGTTTCTCGAGCAGCTTGCGCTTCCGGGTGATGTCGCCTCCGTAGCACTTGGCGATGACGTTCTTCCTTATGGGGCGGATCGACTCGCGGGCGATCACCTTCGACCCGATCGCCGCCTGGATCACCACCTCGAACATCTGGCGCGGGATGAGCTTCCGGAGACGCTCGGTCACTTCCCTCCCCTTCGGATACGCGTTGTCGCTGTGCACGATCAGGGAGAGGGCGTCGACCTTCTCCGCGTTCAGGAGGATGTCGAGCTTGACCAGGTTCGACCGCCTGAACTCGAGAAACTCGTAGTCCATCGAAGCGTACCCGCGCGATGCGGTCTTGAGCAGGTCGTAGAAATCGAGGACGATCTCGTTCAATGGCAGCTCGTATTCCAGGATGACCCTGTTGGACGAGGCGAACCTCATCTGCCGCTGGATCCCCCGCCGCTCCTCGCAAAGCTTCAAGACCGGCCCCAGGTGCTCCGCCGGCAGGTGGATCGTGGCCAGGATCACCGGCTCCTCGATGTGCTCCAGTTCAAGCGGCTCGGGGAGCCGGGCCGGGCTGTCCACCAGCGAAACCGAGCCGTCCTTCTTGACCGCCCTGTATCCGACGGTCGGGGCCGTGGTGATGAGATCGACCCCATACTCACGCTCGAGCCGCTCCTGGATGATCTCCATGTGCAGAAGCCCCAGGAATCCGCACCGGAAGCCGAACCCGAGCGCAACCGAGGTCTCCGGCTCCGCGGTGAACGAGGCGTCGTTCAATC
>JACRDG010000004.1 GCA_016218715.1 Desulfomonile tiedjei
GCTGCGCCACGGCCACGCAGACCCGCACGAGAAGACAAGGTGCTCGCCTTCCTGAAGGAAAACTCAAGCGGGATGACCCTAGCTGAGCTTGCCTACTCGATGGACATGCCAAGCGCTGCGGTGGCGAAAACGCTTCGGCAGATGCTGGCACGCAAGGAGATTCGCAAGAAAGATCAGCTTTACATGCTGGCATCGTAAGCGCGGATAGGGTAGAGGGCAGGTCGGCCTGCGTATAGGGTCTAGGGATGCAATGCCGGATGAAACGATTTTGACATGCGCGTTTTGCCGAGGAAAAGGCAAAGACCCTTTCGGGCTTCTCTCCCGTCTTGCGCGCTGCCAGGTGTGCACAGGGCGCGGGAGGGTTGTGATTGCGGCGCTGGAGCAGTTCATCCGCCCGTGCGCTTTCTGCAAGGGCCGCGGCATCCATCCCTTAAGTCGCATGGGCTGTAGCTGCTGCCTTGGTAAAGGCGTAGTGATTGTTGAGGCAGATTCAATAGCGTGTCCGGCCTGCCGTGGGAAAGGCGCGTCGAAAGCACTGCACAGGCCGTATCCGTGCAGCCGCTGTGGTGGCAAAGGGGCTGTGCCTCGGAGGTGACCATGCGACGAGAGAGTTTTCCATTCCAAACTATGCGTCAGATCGTCACAGGCTTGGACGCTGCCCGGCTCCCCAGGCGCTTCAAGACGAGTGGCGAAGCCTTTCGCTGTGTAGATCCCAGAGAACTGCTTCCCCACGTCGATGAAAAGGCGATCGCCGTAGAACTTGAGGAGGAGCGGCGTAAGTTCGTGAGGCAGAACCAGGCCCTCGCGCGCAGTCGCCAGAAGCTGCGTGCGACTCGGGCCAGGCTCTGCGCCACCAAGGTGAAGAACGAGCGACTGATGACTCTTCGTCATCAATTGCAGAAGAGTCGTTGGCTAGGGATGGAAGACGCTACGACTCAGCCTGTACGAAGGCGTGAGCGAAGCTTCAAAGAAGTCAAGGTGAGGAGGGGTTGACCTCATGGAAAAACTGTGCCACGATATCCTCGCGTCTCATCAGCAGAGACAGGAGTTGTTGAAGCAGCTTAAAGCCGGTCCTTCGCAATTGAAGGAAGAGACGGCTCGGATGCTGAAGGGTTTTCGCAAGCAGTTGACAACGTTCCGTGATGACTTCCACGCAGGGAGAGAGGCGTGGCAGAAGGCTGCCGCGACCCTTGCGAAGAAGCGACGGCAAAGGGAGTGAGGCAGAACATGCTCTACACGCATGAACCGACAGTCTTATCGCTAGAACCAGAAGAAGGATTTGTGGAGACCCCGTCTGTTCGCAACATCACTGAACGCGCCCTTTCCTATATCAAAGCAGGTTACCCAGTCCATTTCTCAGGTCCCGCCGGAACTGGTAAAACGACGCTCGCCATGCACGTGGCGCGCAAGCTCGCGCAACCCACGATGCTCATCTTCGGGGACGATGAGTTCGGTTCGTCTGATCTGATCGGCGGGGAGCGTGGCTACCGGGCTCGGAAGGTGGTCGACCGGTTCATCTCGCGAGTTCTCAAGACCGAAGAGGATGTGGACATGCGTTGGGTGGACAATCGCCTCACCCAGGCCTGCCGCGAGGGGTTCACCCTGATTTACGATGAGTTCAACCGCTCCCGCCCCGAAGCGAACAACGTGTTGCTCTCGATCCTTGAAGAACGGCTCCTCACACTCCCTGTTGCCAGTGGCGAGGACGACTACCTTGAGGTGCATCCGAACTTTCGTGCAGTCTTCACTTCAAACCCTGAAGAGTACGCTGGCGTTCATAAGACTCAGGATGCGCTGCGAGACCGCATGGTGACGATTGACCTTGATCACTTTGACGAAGAGACAGAGATCGCGATCACCGAAGCCCGCTCTGGAATCTCACGCCCAGAAACTGAGCGGATCGTGAAGCTCGTGCGCGCCTTGCGTGAACTGGGTGCTGGGCGCTATACCCCAACCGTGCGTGCCTGCATCATCATTGGCAAGGTCCTGAAGATCCGCAAGGCCCAGGCGGTGGCGCAAGACCCGATCTTTCGCGAGGTGTGTCTTGATGTGCTCACGAGCGAAACGAACGGCCTCCACGAGCGAAAGACCAAGAAGAACGAGATGCACGCGGTCGTCGAGAACCTCATCCGCAAGCACTGCGACGTGACCTTAACTGTTGCGAAGGATCGCCTCTAATGGCCAAAGAGGACAAGAGGAAAAAACCTGACAAGCCGCCGGAAGAAGCACCGGTGGAGCTTGATCTCGGATTGGGCAAACTCTCCTTCGGCGGACTCTTCAAGGGCCTGGGCAACCTGATTGAGCTGGCCGGCAAACTCGCTGAGGAAGGCGAGGTGCTGAAGAAGGAAGGCGAGTTCGCCTTTAAGACCCCATCCGGCAAGCAAGGCCACGGGGTCTTTGGCGTGTCGGTCAGGACGCTTGAGAGCGGCAAGTCCGTGTTTGAGACCTTCGGCAATATCAAGAAGACGCCGAAAGGCCCAGTGGTCGAAGAGGTCCGGGAGCCGCTGGTCGACGTGTTTGACGAGAAAGGCGCAATCCGCCTGATTGCGGAGTTGCCCGGGGTGACCCAGGAGGAGGTCTCCGTCGAAGTCAAAGGCGACATCGAGAAGCTCATGAACGAGTGGGACCAGTGGGGCTGGCACCGGGTCACCGTCTACGGCGACGTCAAGGAGCCGGTCCGAGAGTTGGCC
>JACRDG010000021.1 GCA_016218715.1 Desulfomonile tiedjei
AACTACTTTCCGTCTCCCGTAGACTGGCGCGACGTGGTGCTCTACAGTCTCCTGGTGGACCGTTTCGATGACGGATCGCGTCGATCCAACCCCAGGAATCCCCGAACGCTAACGACGCAGAGGTCTGTTGAGAGCCGCCAGGTCTTTCAGGGCGGTAACCTCAAGGGGGTGATAAGCCGCCTGGATTACATCGCCGGGATGGGGGTCGATGGGATATGGCTGAGTCCGGTTTTCAAGAATCGTCCCGAGCGGGACGACACTTATCACGGGTATGGCATCCACAACTTCCTCGCCGTGGATCCTCGGTTCGGAACGATGGAGGATCTTTGCGAGCTTGTTGACAGGGCCCACGACCGAGGGATGTATGTAATCCTCGATATCGTTGCCAATCATACGGGGGACAACTGGGCGTACGAAGCCGACAGGTTTTGCGAGTATTCGTCTGAATTCAACCAGCCGTATCCTTTCGGATTCTGGCGCAAGGTAACATCGGGTGGCAATGGCTCCTGCAACGATGCGGTGTGGCCGGAAGAACTTCAGTTCAAGCGATGCTACATGAGGCGCGGCATGATCCGCGATCTCAAAGTTGAAGGCGCAGAGGCGACTGAAGGCGATTTCGGCTCTTTGAAGAAGCTTGACATTCAACGGCGCGAGGTCCTGGACACCCTGATTCGGATTTACAAGTTCTGGATACGGAGCACCGACATCGACGGCTTTCGACTCGATGCTGCCAGGCATATGGATCCGCACTCAACCGCCCTTTTTTGTTCGGCGATTCGAGAGTATGCTCGGATGCTGGGAAAACATAACTTCCTCATTTTTGGTGAAATCGCGGCAGGGTATCAGACCATTCAACAGTACCTCAAGGGCTGCGCCTTCTGTTCGGGAAACGGACACCGTCTCCATGGGATTGACGCGGCGCTGGATTTCCCGTTGAGTTACATCGTGGAACGCGTTGTCAAAGGGTTCTCAAGCCCGGAAGAAATACGTTGGGTATACAATGGGACAAATCCGCTGTATGCAAACGGTCGGGACCCGGGAATGAACTCGGTGACCTTTCTGGACAACCACGATAGAAACCAGCGTTTTATGTATCGGAATCCGTACCCGCAACAGTTGGAGCTGGCTCTCGGCTACTTGTTAACGAGCCTTGGGGTTCCTTCGATCTATTACGGAACCGAACAGGGGTTTGACGGTGGCGGGCCTGATCTGCACTATGTGCGAGAATGCATGTTCGGAGGTACGTGGGGCGCCTTCGACTCCTACGGGAAGAGCTACTTCGACAGGGGGCACCCTATTTACCGAAGCATCTCCCGCATCGTTGGTATTCGGCGCAGGGAGCCCGCCCTTCGTTACGGGCGGCAGTATTTTCGCGAGACCGGCCGCAACGGGGCGGACGTTACTCACCCGACGAGCCGGCACTGTACGTTGGCATACTCCCGCGTGATGGACGAAACGGAGATTCTCATAGCGATGAATCTGGATTTCACGCCGCGGAATGACTTCATCGTTATAGATTTCGACCTGCACCATGACGGTGAGTGGATGACAGATCTCCTGCGTCCCGGGACTCGGCATCGGATTATCGAACGCAACGGGCGAAAGATGGTGCAGATCAGCCTTGATGGCCTCCAAATGGCGATCCTCAAGAAGGATGGCTTCGTGTAGTCCGGATGAAACTCCTTTCACCTGCGTTCAATGCACGGAGGAACAGGCCGAAATGATTGATCCTACAACCGTGACGTGGACGTTGGTCATCATAGGCCTGGTCATTTACGCTCCCCCGCTCTACATGCAGATTCTCGCCATAAAGGACCCTCACGGCCGGAAGGTCAAGGATCTCGTTATAGGAAAAGGAGAGGACTATGCCGACAGGACGCATTTCCTCTTCTGTTATGGAACGGGCTGGGCGGACATGATCATGCAGTTTCCCCCGCTGATTGCAGGAAGTATCGGGGTGATCCTGGGGCGGCCCTGGGGTTACCTGCTTTGGGCGGCTGTAGCTGCGGTTTCCCTCTATATAAGCATTGTCCTCTGGTTCGTGGATCGCGAATACGTGTATCCAAAGTGCGGTCCGTTGGCTTTTTTTACATACTACTGGGGTATCTGGGTATACTGGTCGATAACGGTACTGGCCTACAGCATAGTCCGCATAAACGAATTGGCTGTTTGAGTCGGGTCGGTTTCGCGAGTCTCGACACTGTACTTGCTTGAGTGCGAACCGGCGTTAAGGAGTTGCGGGAGGTTGTGGAGCAGGCGCGTCCTCTTCCCGTGAACCCCCTCGGAGAGATCGAATCCTCAGCACCCCGCACAGGATCAAGGCCAGAACGATCAGCCCCCACGACAGGCCCAGGAGAGGTTTGTACAACCAGGGAGCGTAGTGCATGCGTACGATGTGCTGGCCCTTCGGGACAGGCACGCCCCGGAAGCAGAAGTTAGCCTTGCAGAGTTCGATCTGGCTCCCATCAATGTCGGCTTTCCATCCTTCAGCGTATCGCTCGGTGGAAAAGAGCCAGCAATCTGCAGGCGCGTTGACCTGGAGAACCGCCTCTTCCGCCGCGTAACGCAGCACCGTCACCTGACCGTACGCGCCCGGCGTCACGGCATCGCTGGGTTTCGCGGACAACCGCTCGGTTGCATCATGAACGAAGACCGGAACCGGTCCTGTTCCGTCTGAGTCTTTCACGAGCGTGAGCGCCTGCTTGTCTTCGATCCGGCAGAATTGAACCGCAGGGACAAGCCAAAACCGGGGCGATTTCTCGAGCACCCGTAGAAACTTCGTGTCCTGGCACGGAACCCATGCGTTCCCCACCAGGAAGTCGTAACTCGCCGAAGTGGGAGCAATGTAAGCCCGGATATAGCTCCGCCCGTCAAATGCCCACTTGTTAAAGGTCACCGGTGTGCTCACCCTGTCTTCGTAAGGGTTCAACGGAACCCGTGCGTTCACTTCGCCCGCGTGCTCGAATTCCGTGCTGACCGTTCTCGCCTTGCTGTTCCAGCACAGGGTATACTTGTTCGTATGGAGGTGCGCTGCCGCGTCGAGTACGACAACAAGGATCACGAAGGAGACTGCGATCTTCGACGGCAAGCCTGTCCGGTAAAAGCACAGAGCGATGATGGACAGGAGGATGATGCCCAACTGCGCTGCAGTATGTGAAAAGACCTCCGCAAAGGAGTTGGCCTTGAAAGAAATGCTTGCAAAGGCCGGTTCGGTCACGACCGCGGATTCCGCGGTCAGCCAGGCCCAGAGGCAAGCGCCCACGAGCGCGGCGAGGCCTACTCCCAGTGACTTGAGCAGCGCGGAGACGAGACGGGACCTTTCCGCTGCATCCGAGAACACAAGCCTATCAAGGACCCAACCCGCCAGGATGGCGGAAGACAGCATCCAAAAGATCCGTATGAAACTCGGATGGCGCACGAATCGGAGCGGCGGCAGCAGGTAGTAGCCGATCACCTGCAATCCCCCGGCACTCCCGAGGGAAAAGAGAAACGCGATGAGCGTGAACCAAAGCAACCAGAGCCAGCGCTGACGCATTTCAGCGTTGAGTGCCACCACGACAAGCGACGTCACGCCCAGGATGCCGCAGTAACCGTTGAGCATTGCCACACGGTCGGCGGTGGTGTCGAACAAGGCCGGATAAGCAACGGTCAGGCCCGGAGCCAGGAGGGAGAGGAGCCCGCTCCAGGGGAACCGGTTCACAGTGCACGCCTCGCCAACGGACAGGCTCGTCACCCGATCTGTGTACCCAGCCATTTGAGAGAAGAACGAAAAGTACGTGGGAGACAACACGATCAGGCCGACGCAAAACGTTGCACCCAGTACCGCGAGGCCTCGTCTGGTCAGTTTGTATTTGAGCAGGCACCAAACAACGATCATGAGGGCCGAATAGACCGTCATTCCCGGGTGGCCTCCGAGACCGGTTAACCCGAACAATACCCCGGCAGGAAAGGCATAGTAGATCCCGCGATCCCATGCGCTGTCGAGGAGCAGCAGAATCCAGGGAATGTAAGCCAGGGTGATGATGCACACCGTTTGGCTCGCCTGCCCGATAAAAAAACCGTTGAATCCGAACAGTATGGAGCCGACGAATGCGCCAAGTGGGGAGAGGCCCAGCTTCTTGACAAGGAAGAAGAACCCGACAATCGCCGACAGCCAGTGCATCAGCCACAATGCCTGATACACCTTGAACCCTCCCCCAGCCAAGAGTCCCACCAGAATGAAGACCGGATAGAAAGTTCCGGTCTGAGGTTCCGCGTGAAAGGGGAACCCGCAACACGCGCGAGGCTCCCACAGCGGCAGGCGCCCCAAGTCCAACGCGGAGACAAGGCTGTGAAACATCGGCCAAAACAAGTACCAGGCATCCCACTTGAATATGCACCTCATGCTGACCAGGTCGAAGGTCAGAACGAGAAATACCAGCGTTACGGCACAGATTGAGATGATCCAGGTCTTTCGATCTGTCCGGATCGCCATATCAGGGTCTCCTTGCGGGAGGAACTCTCGGGATTTGCCGTCCATGTGTATCGGTCGATCCGACCGTACTCAGGCTCGACCGAGCCGGTTCCGGTGGTCGCTGCGCAGTGCCGAATCCCGCCGGCGAGCTGCCATGGAAAGCCGGGATCTTTGGGACAGGACTTCTCTTTGGCCCTAACACGTCAGGGAGAACATGTCCAGGAGTTGTTTGACATTCCCGCTGTACGGACGTACTATGGCACTCGCCCGAGGCAACTCACGATTGGTTCCTGTCATTACATCCATGGCGACCTCCAGACCTATCGTTGGGGGGAGCATGTACCGCGTTGCAGCTGTGTGGCGATACGATTGCGCTGTCCAAGGAGGAACCCTGATGCCCTCACCCCAACCTTCTCCCAGACGGAGAGGGCCAGGTTGGGGAGTTGCTCGCTGCGCCATTCCGCATAGTTACCTCTCTCCCCGGGAACTGGACACGGCGAGGTCTGGCCGGCTTCAGCGGTTTAACGCGAAAGCGTATGACATCGCTTGAAGGTCGTGAGCACGTGGCTCGGCAATGCGTTCCGTGATGCAGGGGGCTGCAATGGAATCATGGTGGGAAGGGCTGACAACCCTGAATCAGGGTTTCTTTGTCTCCGCGGTTTTCTTTTCAGTGCTGTCAATCTGGCAGACGTTGAGCGCTCTGTTCGGTGTGGACGGCCACTCCCACGAGCATGTCGAGCACCTCGACCATGGCGGGGATGTTGGCCACGGGAGCGAAGCTCATCAAGAGGCATCCGACGCGGACGATCGCGTGGGATTGACCTTCGTTTCCATCCGTTCTTTGATCGCGTTCGGCACCCTGTTCAGTTGGGCGGGAGGCATCTACTTGATGGGGGGAACCAGTCAGGTCTGGGCGATTCTCTACAGCCTCATTTGGGGAGTAGTTGCCATGTTTCTGGTTTCCTACGTGATTTACAAGCTGCTCCGCTTTCAGGAGACAGGAAACATTACGCTGACGAGCGCCCTGGGAGAGGAAGGCACCGTGTACATAACGCTCCCGCCAGGAGGTGTGGGGCAGGTGCGGGTCATGGTCAGCGGAGTGCTGAGCTATGTCAAAGCTCGTTCTAACAGCGAGGAACCTTTGATTCAAGGGACCAGAGTGAGAGTCATCGGGGTGGATGACAACAACGTCATCGAGGTCGTGGTGCTACAGAGCGAGAAAGGGGAATAATATGTGGACCGTGCTGGGACTAGCGGCAATTCTGGCGGTAGTTGTGCTTGGGATCTTCTCCATGTTCCTCGGGCGCTTCAAGCGGTGTCCGTCAAACCAAATACTGGTAATTTACGGCAAAACCGGCCAGGGAGTGGCCAAGTGCGTGCACGGTGGGGCCGCTTTCGTGTGGCCGGTGTTGCAGGCCTCCGCTTGGCTGGATCTCGAGCCGTTCGACATTCCTCTCGAACTGACCAGTGCGCTCTCCCACGAGAACATCAGAGTGAACGTCCCCACTACGGTTACCGCGGCCATCAGTACCGATCAGGGGATCATGCAGAACGCGGCGGTCCGGCTTCTCGGCCGAAGCAGAGAGGAGATTCAAAAGCTGGCCCAGGACATAATCCTCGGGCAGATGCGTGCCGTGATGGCCACCATGCGCATCGAGGAAATCAACCGGGATCGCCAGGCTTTCATGGCAAGGGTGAACGACGCGGTGGCAGCCGAGATCGAAAAGATCGGTCTCCAAGTGATAAACGTCAACATCAAAGACGTTGAGGACGAAAGCGGATACATCAAAGCCTTGGGCCGCAAGGCTGCGGCAGAGGCCCTCAACCAGGCGATGGTTGACGTGGCCGAACAAGAAAAGATCGGTAAGATCGGGGTTGCTGAGCGGGAGCGTGACCAGCGGCGTGCGGTCGCAGTCGCAGGAGCGGACGCGCAATCAGGTGAAGCAGAGGCAGACCGTGACCGCCGCAAAGCCGTGGCTGCCGCAAATTCACTGGCAGCCGTGGGAGAGGCCGATGCTGACAAGAATCGGCGTCAACAGATGTCGCTCCTCGAAGCCCAAGCGGTGGAGACGGAAACCGAGGCCAATTCCAGAAAAGCCGGTTATCTGGCGGGCCAGAAAGTAGCCGAGGAAGAGGCCCGCGCCAAGAGTCAAACCGCTACTGCAAAGGCGGACGGAGCGGTTCGCGTGGCCCAGGAACAGGCCCAACAGTCGGCAGAAGAAGCCCGGGCCAAGCGCGAGGAGGCGAGATTGACCGCCGAAGTAGTCGTGCCGGCTGAGGCAGCTCGACAACGGGCTGTGGTTGAAGCAGAAGCCGAACGGCAGAAGAAGGTGCTCATCGCTCGAGGCGAAGCGGAAGCGACACTGGCTCGGATGAAGGCCGAGGCTGAAGGCCTTCAAGCCATGCTGGACGCAAGGGCCGAAGGGTATCGCTCTCTCGTCAGCGCGTGTGGTTCCGACGCGTCCGCGACAGCCGCCTTGTTGCTCATCGAGAAACTGACGGACATTGCCAGGATTCAGACCGACGCTGTCAAGAACCTGCCCATAGAAAAGATAGTCGTCTGGGATGGAGGCGGTGATGGCGGCATTGCAGATCTCGGCCGCCGATTCATGGGCGTGCTGCCGCCTATACACGAACTGGCCAAAACAGCGGGACTCGACCTCCCCGAGTTTCTGGGCCGCGCCACCCCACAACCCAAACGGCAGGGGCAGAAACCCTCAGAGGATTGAGCGTACCCGACGGATTCATTCCTGGTCACCGAATCCTGCCCCCGGTGAGCAGTTTTTTCTTTTCTTCCCGGTGAGGGAAGTTTACAATGGGAGTGGGAGCGGCCTTCCGGCCCTGGCAGGCGCTCAGTTTCGATCATTCTTGGGCAGCGTCAGAAGCCCGTCCCATGGTTGGAGCCGGTGTGATACCTGTCCTTATCCAGTAATCGCAGGGCCGCGCTCCGGCCGATCGAAGATCTGTGCGCGGGGGAACTTCACGGTTCCCCGCCTTGACTCGCGATATCGTTCACGACAACACCACCTCTTATCTACCATACCATTTCTGTCCGGAAGCGCTCTCTGCCGGAGATTTCGCATGGACCACCGGGAACAGAAAAAAGAAGACCTGCCGGAAAGCCTGGAGCAGATGACGCTGCGAATCGCAGGGCTCGAACAGGCCAATGGGCAGTGGGCGACGAGATACCGGGTCCTCTATGAAGAGGCGAAGAGGGCCGAAGAAATCCATGCCTCGCTCCTCAATTCATCGGCAGACGCCATTGTCGTCTACGACATGCAAGGCGGGACCAAGTACGTGAGTCCGTCTTTCACGGAGGTCTTCGGATGGACCCTCGAAGAAGTGGAAGGCAAGAGCCTCCCCTACCTTCCAGACTCTGAACGGGCAGCCACGATGGAGGTCATTGAAGGCCTCCTCTCTGAAGGCAAATCCGTGCGTGGTTTCGAGACCAAGCGGTTCACCAGAGGCGGCAGTGCGATTGACGTCAATCTCAGCGCGTCCCGCTTCCACGATCATGAGGGCACCCCGGCCGGGCTGCTCGTGATCCTGCGCGATATCACGGGACGGAAGCGGGCTGAGGCCGCTTTGCGACAGGCTCATAGCGAACTGGAAAAGAGGGTCGAGGAACGGACCGCCGAATTGTCCGAAGCCAACGCCAAGCTCAGAGAAGAAATCGCCGAGCGCAGCCGAGCAGAGGAAGCACTGCGACAGAGTGAAGAAAAATACCGCTACTTGTACGATGAATCAGTCAAGGCTCAGGAGATATACCGGTCCCTCTTGAAATCGAGCGCTGACGCCATAGTGACCTATGACATGGAGGGCCGAGCTACGTACGTCAGCGATTCCTTCACCCAGATGTTCGGTTGGACCCTGGACGAGGTCAAAGGGAAGCGCATTCCGTTTGTGCCGGAGTCGGAGATGGAAGCCACCATGGGCCTCGTACGAGGAGTCGTACAGGATGGGATTCCCGGTCGGGGATTCGAGTCCAAGCGGTGGACCAAAGACGGGAGAATAGTTGATGTAAGCATCAGCGCGTCGCGCTTCAACGACCATGCGGGAAAACCGGCAGGCACGCTTGTTATCCTTTGCGACATCACCGAGCGCAAGCTGGCCCAGAAGGCCCTCCTGGAAAGCGAAGAACGCTACCGGCGACTTGTCGAGCAGCTACCCGACGCGACAACCGTTCACCAGAACGGGCGGGTGGTCTTCGCCAACCCCGCGGCCGCGGGCCTGCTGGGGGCTCGATCGACAGAAGAGCTTGTCGGTGTTGCGGTGATGGATTTCATACTCCCGCAGGACCAGGAAAGAACCGGACGGCAACTCGATCGAGTAGTGCGGGAAGGGAGGGTCATTCCGCTCACGGAGCAGGAGATCATGCGGCTTGACGGCCAGACCATGTTTGCGGAGATATCCACGATCCCGTTTGCTTTCGAAGGAAGCCCGGCCCTGTTGACAGTTGCCCGAGACGTGACCAAACGCAAACAGGCCGAAGCGGAGATCCTGCGCCTCAACGAAGAGCTTGAACAACGGGTCCTGGAGCGCACCGCTCAACTCGCCGCGGCCAACAGGGAGCTTGAAGCTTTCGCGTACTCCGTCTCCCACGACCTGCGTGCTCCGCTCCGGAGTATCGACGGATTCAGCCAGGTGCTCCTCGAAGACTACCGCGATCGGCTTGACGCCGAAGGTCAAGACTACCTTGACCGGGTGCGGGCAGCCTCGCAACGCATGGCACAGCTCATCGACGACCTCTTGAAGCTTTCACGGGTGACCCGTAGCGAAATGCGAAGCGAGGTAGTGGATTTGAGCGCCATGGCTGGGAACGTGGCCCGGGACCTCCAAAAGGGGGAGCCACGGCGACAAGCAACGTTCGTCATTCAGCCGGACATGACCGTCCAGGGGGACAGCCGTCTCTTGCAGGTTGTGGTGGAGAATCTGCTCGGCAACTCATGGAAGTTCACCGCCAAGCGTGAACAGACCCACATAGAGTTCGGCCAGCTCCCGCAGCCGGTGGCCGCGCTTGACGGTCAAAAGAAGAAATTCGTTTACTTCATTCGCGACAATGGCGCCGGGTTCGACATGACCTACTCAGACAAGCTCTTTGGGGCATTCCAGCGGCTGCACGCGGCCCATGAGTTCCCTGGTACGGGTATCGGGCTGGCAACCGTCCAGCGCATCCTGCACCGTCATTGCGGAAGCATCTGGGCGGAAGGTGCGGTGGACCTTGGCGCGACGTTTTACTTTACTCTCTAGGGTGGTAGTCCGGGGAACGGTCTACCGTGCGTGATGACCGACACGATCCTGATCCCACGCTCCGCTCCCGTGGGGCCGGGCAGCTCGGGTGGGACAAAAGTCTCGACTGGTCATCAAGAACGGACGGGCAAGATGCCTGTCTCGCCAATAGAGTTTCTCGGGAAGCGGTTTACGTTGGTCACCAGCCCCTGCCCGAGTGCGTGACGGAATTCCGGAAATCGAGTACTAAGGTAATCTCAGGCGATCCAGTGCAAAGCCTTCCTTGAAACACCGCGCTGGATGCGAGGAGTAGCACCATGAACCACAAAATCATACTTCTCGTGGAGGATAACCCCGACGACGAAGCGCTGACGATCCGTTCCCTCCGCAAAGGGAATATAGCCAACGAAGTGGTGGTCGCTAGGGATGGCGCTGAGGCACTGAAGTATCTCTTCCCCGAAGAGCCTTTGCCGGGTGGCCAAAATCAGGCCATGCCGGAGCTGGTCCTGCTGGACTTGAAACTGCCCAAAGTGAACGGGCTGGAAGTCCTGAAACTCATCCGAGCCGACGACCGGACCCGGTTGTTGCCCGTTGTAGTTCTCACCTCGTCCGATGAAGAGCCGGACCTGATTGAAAGCTACAAGCTCGGCGCGAACAGCTACGTTCGCAAGCCAGTGGAATTCCACGAGTTTGCCGATGCCGTTCGGCAGGTGGGGCTGTACTGGCTTGTATTGAATCAGCCTCCGCCTCTGTTCAGGAACGAACATGAATAAGAAGCTGCGAGTCCTCCTCGTCGAAGATTCAGAAGACGACGCTCTCCTCCTGGTCCGGCATCTGCGCCGCGGCGGATACGACCCGACGTTCCGGAGGGTCGAGACCCCGCAAGACATGAGGGCGGCGCTGGAATGTGAAACCTGGGACGTCATCGTTTCCGATTACTCGATGCCACTGTTCAGCGCTTCTGCTGCCATGTGCATGGTGAATGATACCGGCCTGGACATCCCCTTCATCATCGTCTCAGGGACCATCGGAGAAGAAATCGCGGTCGCTGCCATGAAGGCCGGCGCGCACGACTACATCATGAAAGACAATCTCAAACGCTTGATCCCCGCGATCGAACGTGAGGTCCGTGACGCACTCGTCAGACAGGAACGCACGTGCACGCAAAAGGCTTTGCAGGAGAGCGAGGAGCGCTATCGCTCCCTGGTCGAAAACCTTGACATGGGGATCACTCTGATAGACTCCAATTTCACCATCGTGATGACCAACGCCGCACGGGCAAAGATGTTCGGCTGCGCCGACGCCGATCCGATAGGCCACAAATGCCATGTTGGCTTTGGCCAGGAAAACGGCATGTGCGCTTACTGTCCGGCAGTCCGATCCATGACGACGGGGCAGTCGGCCGAAGTGGATGCCAAGATTACGAGACGCGATGGGACGACCTTCATCGCGAGAATCAGAGCGTTTCCTACCTTTGGCGACGACGGTACGGTGACTGGGTTCATCGAGGTGGTTGACGACGTCACCGACCGCAAGCGCCTCGAGCAGCAACTGCGGCAGGCAGCGCAGATGGAAGCCATCGGACGGCTGGCTGGAGGAGTGGCCCACGATTTCAACAACCTGCTCACCGCTATGATCGGTTATGCTGATGTGCTGCTACAGCAAATGGTCAAGGACGACCCGCTCCGCGAAAAGGTGATCCAGATAACCTACGCGGCAGAACGAGCAGCTGTCCTGACACGACAGCTTCTGGCGTTCGGCCGGAAACAGGTCCTCGACGTGAGGGTCATGGATCTCAATCCGGTCATAGCAGATTTCGAGAAGATGTTGCGCCGTGTCGTCGGAGAAGACATTGAACTCGTGACTCTCCTCGCTTCGGAACTGGTCACCGTAAGGGCCGACCGGAGCCAAATCGAGCAGATCCTGATGAACCTCGCGGTCAACGCCCGTGACGCGATGCCCAGAGGTGGTGCGATCACAATGGAAACCGCGAATATCGTCCTGGACGAAGAGTATGCCAAGGACCATCCTGGTGTGACTCCGGGGCCTTACGTGAAGTTCTCCGTGACCGACACGGGATCGGGAATGGACAACGACACGCTTACCAGGATTTTCGACCCGTTTTTCACCACCAAGGAGGAAGGCCAAGGAACCGGACTTGGCCTCTCCACGGTGTATGGCATCGTCAAGCAGCATCAGGGCTATATCGACGTGCAGACCCGTATGGGGGGCGGTACGACCTTTAAGATATACCTGCCCGCTTGCCAGGAACCGATCGCAGCAGTTGAAGAAAAACCGGTATCGGAACTTCAACTACAGGGAGACGAGACCGTGCTGGTGGTGGAAGACGAAGAGATCGTCCGTAAAGTGGCGTGCGAAGTGCTTGAGATCCTCGGGTACCGCGTTCTCGACGCGGCCAATCCCGACACCGCTATGGCAGTCGGGCAACAGCATCAAGGGCCTATTCACCTTCTGCTTACTGACGTCATCCTGCCGCGTATGGACGGAGCGAGTCTGTACCGGGAAATGAACCTCTCGCGCCCGGAAATGAAAGTCCTTTACATCTCGGGCTATCCTGAGAGTTCCTTCCTGCGCCGTCGCCTCCTGAAAGCGGATGATGACTTTTTGCAGAAGCCCTTCACCTTTGAAACGCTGGGCACGAGGGTGCGGGAAGTCCTCGACAAGGCTTCCAGCAGCGATTCCGCTGAGCTTCCCCGGACTCAACACTAATAGCGTGAGCCCCACCTTGCTGTTCACCTAGCGGGAAGCGCCCGACATTTGACCATTCCGAAGACGATAGTTATTCTCAAAAGTTCTTTCGGAATGGGCTCACACTGCTGGACAAGCCAGCAGCGGCACCCGGACGTCAATCCGTGATTACCTTCGAGACTGCTATAATGGCCTACTGAACGTGGGTGTCGGTGCCGTCAGAGACGAAGTACACCTTTTCGCTAATACGGTGTCTCACGTGGCGTCCCTGCGCTTGGCTGTTCCGTGGGTCCGGCATCTTGCCGGTCCATGGGGAAATGACAGGCGGGACGCCTGTCCCACCAATACAACCAGAGAGGCAGCGGTGGTTGACACAAACCACGTCCAGCGAGAATCCGCGACTGTATTTATGAAATGGCGTACTAAAGCAACTGCTGTACGCACGTCCTAGTCGCGAGCACCCCCGCTCCAGGCTCAATCTTCCGATACTCTCTCAATAATATCTATGTAAGCGCTGACAACGCCGAGTACGGCTTCTTTTGCCTCTGCCAAAGTCTTCAGGTCCCCTGGAGAGAGGTACTCTCGGCCGAGCAGTTCTTCGATTCTTTTGTTCAGTCGGTTAATTTGATCGGGTGAGGTCAACTCATCAAGGTCGATCTCGATTTCGTCGCTCGTTTCAGTCGCCGGAACCACGGCCGGTTTAGCGGCCTTTGCCGGTTTCGCAGGCTTTGCCGGTTTCGCCGGCTTTGCCGGTTTCGCCGGCTTTGCGGGCTTCACCGGCTTCGCAACCCGCGCGGGAGCGGGAGGCACCTGTGTCTTGGGTTTCGCGAGTTTCTCCGCCCAGCGCTCACTCGTTTTCCAGCTGGCAATAGAGGCCGGGCTCACTCCTACTTCACGAGCGAGCGCAGCATTCGTAAGCTTACCCTCGGACTTCAGGTACAGTTCAAGGGCCTTATCATGCGCTCCTTTCTTCCTGGGAGGCCGCGGCACCGCTTTCTCTTGCTTGATCGCAGTCTTCCCGGTTAATTTCGTCGCCCAAGCGTCAGCTTTTTTCCATTTCCCAACCGTCAGGGGATTCACTCCCACCTTCTTGGCGATATCAGTGTTTGATACTTTGCCGTCAGCGGCGAGGAAGATGCTCAGTGCCTGTTCCCGTGCCTCTTTTTTCATGCTCTACCCTTTCTCTCAGTTGCTTGTCCCGTTTCTAGCCATGCCGCGCTCAACGCATGTTCATTGCTAATCGTGGGGCAAGCTACACCTTCCACAGTGGAGAGTCAATAGTGAAGCATCCTTTTTTGGAAGGTTTCACTGATGGCAATTGCAACAAATATAGAAGTGGTTGCAAAACCCACATGTAAGGCTAACCGCGGGATATCGCGAGCGAAATAAGGCATTGTACTTTCTGTATATTTCGCGTAAGTGACTCATCGGAGGTGATCCGATGAGGGTGCGAAAACCGATGTTGACCGAT
>JACRDG010000026.1 GCA_016218715.1 Desulfomonile tiedjei
CCTTGCATCCCCACATCCATTCATGTCTCGCGACCACTTCATTCAGTACGGCTTTCGAATCTCAACCGACTTACTCGACGCCGTTCGCAAACGCACCGCCAATGTCTCCGAATACTTGCGCACACTCATCGAAAACGATCTCGGGCAGGACGCGGGCCTCCGCGAGTATCCCCGCACTCCCTACGTCTACCACGCAAAGCTAACCGAAGTCATCGACGGCGACACGCTCAAGCTGGAACTCGACGTTGGTTTTGAAATCACGCTTCACGCGACCATTCGCCTCGAACAGATCAACGCGCCCGAGATCGACACGGCCGCGGGCAAACGCGCGAAAGCCTTCTTACAAAAAAAACAGAAAGGCGCATACCTCGTCATCGAGACCAAGAAGCGCGGCAAGTACGGCGCGCCAGGGCAAGCCGGATACTTCTTGCCGGGTGAAAGTCCCGGTCGGGCAAGGGTCAGCCGCCCACCCGTATCGAGTGTTGCGCGGAAGCGGGTAACCGTTACGCGAAGCGTACACAGAGAAGCATGCAGGCCGCAGGGAGGACCGTAACTCCTGAAGCCGTCGGCCCCGTTAAACTCGTACCGAGCAGATGGTGACGCTTTCGTACTGGCGGAAACCAATACAGAGGAATCGTTTCTGGCAAGATTCCCGAGGGTCTGTCGGGGTGCATGGGCGTGGCATGTATGCAGAGAAGGATCAAGGAACCTGGGAGAGCCAGCCAGTTCCGGCCCACGCCGGCGGATTTTCGTGAAATGTAAAGCGGAGATTTGAATGGCTGGCAGTCGTATCAGCTCACAGTACTCGGAGGACGGGAAAGCCGGCCACGGAATCAAGCGAGTCTCCACTGGAGACTCGTCGGGTTCAAACTCCTCACGGAGTTTGGGGAAGGGGCTGACAGGGATATGCAGCTCGCAAAGGGAACATTAACCGAACGGAAGGGTCGGAAAGAATAATGCAAACCTCACTGCGGGGAATAGCAAACAGGGCACGGAAAGACGGGTCGTATCGGTTCACCAACCTGTATACGATGCTCAACCGGCTGAATCTGGAGGATTCATGGCAATACATGAATCGCCAGTCGGCTCCAGGCGTGGACCGTGAAACTGCTCGGGACTACGAGCAGAACTTCGGGGCGAACGTCGCGGATCTGGTGAAGCGTCTGAAGCGGAAGGCGTATCGAGCGCGGCTCGTCAAACGGGTTTATATTCCGAAGGGGAACGGCAAACTGCGTCCCCTCGGTCTTCCGGCCACGGAGGACAAGCTGGTTCAAACAGCCGTCGCGAGAATCCTGAACGCGATCTACGAACAGGACTTCCTGCCGTGCAGTTTCGGGTATCGCCCGAAGCGCGGCATGAAGGACTCGGTCAGAGAACTGACCTCGAAACTCCATTACGGTTCCTTCGAGTATATCGTGGAAGCGGACATCAAAGGATTCTTCGACAACATCGACCATGCCTGGTTGATCCGGATGCTTGAACACAGAATCAACGATCGTGCCTTTATCAGGCTGATCAAGAAGTGGCTGAAAGCAGGAGTTCTGGATACGGATGGAAAGGTGCTGCATCCGGTATCGGGCACGCCGCAGGGCGGTATTGTCAGCCCGATTCTGGCCAACATCTATCTCCACTACGTTCTGGATCTGTGGTTTGAAAAGGTGGTGAAAAAACACTGCGAGGGGGCAGTTTATCTAAATCGATACGCCGACGACTTCGTCTGTGCATTCGAATACAAAGAGGACGCTGAACGCTTCTATCGGGCTCTCGGCAAACGGCTGGCCAGATTCGGCCTTTCGCTTGCCGCAGGCAAGACCCGTGTTTTCCGGTTCAGTCGATACTGGCCGAAACAGACGCGTTTCGACTTTCTTGGTTTCGAGTTCAGTCGGGGTCTCAGCCGGAAGGGCAGAAGAATCATCAAGCGCAGAACAGCTCGCAAGAAATTCAGGGCATCTCTGAAGGCCGTCCATCTATGGCTGAAAGAGAATCGAACGATGCGTCTTTACGACATCGTTAAAATGCTCAACGCGAAGCTCCGGGGATACTATGAGTATTACGGAGTCATCGGAAACTTTGAAAGTCTTGAAGTGTTCTACTATCTGGTGAAACGAATGCTCTTCAAGTGGATGAACCGTCGTTCGCAGCGACGCAGCTACAACTGGAAATCCTTCGCGCAGGCGATGGACTTCCACCCGCTGGAGCGCCCGCGCATCACCGAAAAACCCGTTCGCCAGGAGAACCTGGCTTTCTCGTGACCATACGGAAGCGAATATCTCTGAAGAACCCGGTGCGGGAAAACTGCACGCCGGGGTCTGTTCGGGGGGCGCCGGGTGACCGGCGTCCCTACCGAAACGCCGCTACATCGC
>JACRDG010000024.1 GCA_016218715.1 Desulfomonile tiedjei
CCCTCCCTCTGCAAGCTCGGCCGCGAGCACCGCGCCTCCTGCGCCTGAACCGACCACGCACACGTCGCAGTCAACCTCGAAGTCCTCAACGTAGTCTTTGAACTCGTGGATCATGGAAGCGTCCTCTTGAACTGTATCGATTCAGTCAACATCGGGCATCGTCTTCCCCGATTGGCCCCAGACCACAAGGCCGTGGCGTCGGGAATAGCTGTGAACTGTCAAGTAAATATCACCGTTCCTCGAAATATAGACATTTATCTATAACGTCCTCCGAACAGTGCTGAGGACGATTCGCGTGCCGGGATCGCACCGGCATAAGGAGGCTGAATCACGAAACGGGCCGTGCCGGTTTGTCCGCCGGCTGGTGCCGTTAGGGATCGAGCCTTTCGGCCCGGCCTCCTCAGCACTTCATGTGCCGCTCGATCTCGATGCGAAACGACTGCCCACATGCTCCACACATGCCTTCCCCGATTTCTCGCGGATAGGGGAAGGGTGACGCGGAGCTGACCCGGCAACCGCTCGCTCAGACCGTATACCCGTCGGGCTATCACGCAGGCCGCAGCCTGATGCGCTGACAGCCCGTAGCGGACAGAGAACTTGTGCTTTCCGATCAGCGTTGAATATGCAGGGTTCGCCGACAGAACCTCTATCCCAGCGTCGAACGCTCTTGCACGAATCGTCGCCTGGATGTGCGAATATGCCAGAGCCGACAGCATTCGGCAATACTTCCTGCTCTCGGCTTCAATCGCTGCCTTCTTCCGGGAGAAGTCGAGCTTTTCGACCACAATGGGCTTGCAGCGACTAACCGCGATCGCAATTACATTCTTTACTGCATCACCGATAACGGCAGCTCGTTGCTTCGAAGTCAGTCCGTAGGTCACACACGGGATAGACCATGAATTTACAGGATTACCAAAATAGTCGGTTTCAGCCAGA
Organism: Desulfomonile tiedjei; assembly: GCA_016218715.1. Lineage (GTDB taxonomy): Bacteria > Desulfobacterota > Desulfomonilia > Desulfomonilales > Desulfomonilaceae > JACRDG01. Next base: position 937 of record JACRDG010000024.1, read on the forward strand.
GCCAAATGATCTGCGTTGATATCAATGCCGATGACACCGCAGTGTTTCCGGCTGATCCGGGCAGGCTCACGTATTGCTACCGATATGAATACTCCTGCGATTCAGACACTGCATGCCAAACCCTTGACCGATATCACTTGATAGAGGCCATAATAGCCACAAAACGCAAACGTAGTCGTAGTCGTAGTCGTAGACGTGGTCGTGGTCGTGGTCGAAACATCGAAAGAATACCCGATTACGTCCACGTCCACGTTCACGTCAACGTCAGCGACAGCGTCCACGGCTATATCCGACCCTTAATCTTGGACACCAAACTTCGGTGAATACTCGCCATCCCTTGCAATCCCGAACAAACCGGTATGTGATCGGTTGCCATTCAGCCGCGTTCTCCGACAGATTGCGGCCCACTGAAGCTGCAACCGCATCATGCCCATGGGACACTCGCACGCCCGAGATAGTTAAATGCCGGCCAACTCCAAGAGCATCAGGCAGACGCAACCTCAGAGTGAGGCTTCCGTCTTCGGCAAGCGTAGCCACGCAGCTCTGGCATCCGGCCGTCTCGTCCCTCGATCCGATCACGAAAATCTGCGACGATCGGGCTTCTCGCCATGCGGCAAGCCAATCGGCAAAAGATGCAAAGCCGTTCTCTCTCAAAGCAAACTGCTCTCTGAAGAGCTTCCGGGAGCCGAAGCAGATCCGGATACGACCTGCATCCTGATCGGCTTTCAGATTTGCAAGACGCGTCTTGAGCGTCGCCAGCCGACGGTTTTTCTGATGCCGCTTCGATGGATCGGAAATCCTGCTTAACACCTTCTCGGCATGCCGTATGCGCTGCTCGGAAGATTCGATCATACGTTCCCGGATTTCTCTCGCCGAGCCGATCTTGCCCTTGATCGAAGCAGCGACCGCGTTGAATTGTCGCGCCGTAATCCCAAATCGCTTGAGAAACTTCCGCTTGAGCGCCGCAAGCGGCTCTCCTCCTATGACGGACGCAAACAGCGTCCGTTCTACACGCCCATACAGCGCGGCATACCTGCCGAGCTGGGCCGACTGGTCCGAGGAGAGATCGAGTCGCGTCTGATAGGTGCGGATTTGCTCACTCATCCTTGATCGGCTCAAGCGCCTTTTTCACTCTTCTGATCCGCGGTTGATACGCGGGCGTACAGCGCCACGACTTCTGGTACTCCGATTATATCCTCATCACTGACAATTTCTGTTCCCGGCGGGCATCTGATCTGCTCAGCAGGAATCGGGAGCCGCCTATCCCGAAACCAACGATAGGCGGTCAGATAATAGACACCTTACTTCTTCGCCCATTTACATATTAACGCTATAGTATTATCGTCCATATTTGTTAACTAAATCGCGAGCTGTTGCGAACCCCTCTCCGTGCTTCTCGATCATGACGCCCAATGCGTCTATGGCGTAGTCACTCAGCAGGATCTCATCCTCTTGCTCGCCGATCAGCACCCGGCATATTGCGAAGGGGCCTTCGCGGTCCTC